>NZ_JAKRGH010000020.1 GCF_022347565.1 Vibrio sp. Of7-15 | reverse complement strand
TGAATAAGAGGTTACTTCTAACATGGGCATTTCTTCAGGCTATAGCCTCAAGGAACAATCACCACCGCCCTAGGCGGTGGTTTTGAGGGGCCAATAAAATAAACTCATCACCACCAATACGATAGAGATGATCCACACTACGTAAAATCTGTGTTAACTCTGTCGTGATGTTAATCAAAAGGCGATCACCATCGTCATGGCTTAAGTTGTCATTCACCGATTTAAAATTATCAAGGTCAATATAAAACAACGAAAAAGCATTATCTCCTAAACGATATTGCTCTACCAAGCTTTGTAAGTCTTGATCAAACGACAAACGATTACCTATTCCGGTTAAAGGATCCGTTAGGCTACGTTGCTGGTTGATTCTGTTTTTACGGTAATAATTCACCGCCATTGACACCGATATCACCAAAGCCAACACAAAAAGAGAAAGCACCACATAAAAACTTCTGAGCTGCCGATCTTGTTGATGAGCTAGCTCCGCCAACTGTTTAATATTTTTTAGCTTTATATCCACCAGCAGATATTCCAACGACGCATCCGTTAAGCTCACTACATCTTCAGAATTACTTTCTCTGGTTAAATAAAACACATTAATGTGATTGTCTAAGCTAACGAATAAACTGCTCAACTGTTGATTGGTTTCAAGGCATGCGTTTTTTAATGGCAATGGTGAACGCCTCTGGGGCTGATCCGAATACATAAACAGTACATTAGAGAGCTCTGCATCTAACCAACTATTTAATTTAGGTCGTATCGCTACACACTCTGGCGACAGCGTATTATTCAGAAGATCACGAGTCTGACGGTACAAACTTGGTACGTAAATCGCCGAATTAGCAGCCAATGCATGATTTGATTTATAGCCTTCAAAGATATTCTCTAATTCATCAACCATAGCGTTAATGTCATTCATGTGTACCGCTAGGGCTGTAGCGCCTTGTTGACTTAACTTATTTAAAATAGCTTGCTCTTGCTTCATTGTTTTAAAAGCAATATTAGTTGGGTCAAACGTTCTTTCCAGTCCTGAGCTTAATCGCATTACTTCCTGACTAAAAAGCTCTTTTAGCTCTTCAAACTCGGTTAAATGCTCGACAGTATTCTGATTAAGTTTCAGTTCCGCACTCGGTTCAAGCTGCTGTAATAAATAACGCCAAGATAACCCTAACCCAATCAGCAACAAGAGCGTAAAAACAACAATCATTTTATTTTTCACCCAACTCCCCCCATAAGCTTTCGTCAGAAGTTAACGACTCTAAAAAAGCGGCAAGCAGTGCGGTTTGCTCTTCGTTGAGATCTCGACCTATCTGATATTTACCAATAATTTGGATCGCTTTTGTGAGTTCAGGTTCTCGACCATCGTGAAAATACGGAGCCGTTTTACTGACATTCCGTAGTGAGGGGACTCGATAACGCTCTACTTCCACATTCCTTTCTGTGTATTGTTCAAAAACACCGAAAGGCTGAATGACTCCACCACCAAGTTGACGACCATTATGACAAGAACTGCAACCGAGCTGATCAAATAACAAAAAACCTTGCTGCTGTTCTTTCGTAAGGGCATCTTCATCCCCTAATAAAAAACGGTCAAAGGGTGCTGGAGACACTAGGTTCTCCTGAAAATAGCTCAATGCATCAAGCACCTCATCTTCACTGATGCTCTTTTGATACACCTGATCAAATAAAGTTTTATAACTCGGCGATGTCAACAGATAATCTAAAATGGTGGGCCAATCTCCTCCCATTTCTATCGGTTCTTGCATCACAATATTCGTGTGCTCTCGTACGGTTCTAAAAAAGCCCTTCCACCCTATAAGATAATTTAAGCTAACGTTTAATATGCTCGGCGCATTACGTGGAAAAACATGGCCATTATCTCCTCTTGGAAGAACTTCGTACCCAGCGCCATAATACTCCCTTGAATGACAACTGCTGCAACTGACACTTTTTGAGCCGGAAAGGTTCTTATCTTCGAATAACCTTTTCCCTAACTGAAAACGGTCTTGATCAACGTTATCTGGTAACTGAATAGGAGAGTAAAACGTAAAAAAATCCTTAGAATATTCAGCCCTCAAAGAGGTTGCAAACATCACAAGCACGATTCCAAATAGATGTGTAAAACACTTTTCCGTACTTTTTGCATAAACCATCCTTAGGCCCTACGTTAAGGATTTATTTAATAAAACCATCAATAAAATATCTTATTTATATCCCAATATATTGAACTTAACACCAAGGTCCGCTTTCTTTGATACCTCTATACCAACATCAACCGACAAATTTAACAATAGTCAACACCAGCACAAATGACAGAAAATTTATGCATTCCCTAATGTTTATTTTTTCAACAAAATCAGACTATAGGATTATATCTTTTCTGTCCTCTCTCCCCGTACACTGAAACAAAGAATAAAAATACTGAGGCACCAATGCTGATACGAATCGCCCCTTTTCTTTTTGTTTTATTATGGAGCTCTGGCTTTATTGGTGCTCGCTTTGGCCTTAGTTATGCAGAGCCAGGTACCTTTTTAGCCATACGCATGATTGCTAATATTGCCGTTTTTGTTTTGCTTATTGCCTTAATTAAAGCGGTACTCCCCAAAGGAAAAGAAAAATTACACTCCATGATCTCTGGTTTACTGATCCATGGCTTCTATTTAGGGGGAACTTATCAGGCAATTTCGGTCGGCATGCCCGCGGGTTTGTGCGCTCTACTGGTTGGGTTACAGCCCATTCTAACCGCCGTCATCATGAGTTTTAACGGCAGTGCCAAACTTAGAGCCTCTCAATGGGCTGGGCTGTTTATTGGTTTTGCTGGCATTAGTTTAGTGTTGCAAGGCAATATGGAATGGCAGCAAACAGGCCAAGAAGTCTTCGCTTATGTTTGTACCATTCTTGCCCTATTAGGTATTACCGTCGGCACTCTTTATCAAAAAAAATATTGCCAGAATACCGATATGGTCGGCGGCACCTTGTATCAGTACTTGGCAAGTGCAGCGTTATTTATACTCATCGCCACCACGACGGAAACCATGCAAGTTGAGTGGGCCCAAACTTTCTCACTAACTTTAGCTTGGCTAGTATTTGTTCTCTCTTTAGTGGCAGTCTTACTACTGATGTACATGGTAAAGCATGGGGAATCTTCCAAAGTGGCCTCAACCTTTTACCTCGTTCCACCTGTCACTGCCGTACAAGCGTGGCTGGCCTTTGATGAAACATTCAATCTGTATGGGCTAGTAGGGTTTATCTTAGCGGCAATAGCAGTGTATTTAGTTACACGTAAACCCACCATTGCCAAGGAAACAGAACAACAAATGGCGTAAAGCACAAAACTCACCGTGTAATTTAGGCCACAGTAGACCCAGCTGAATGAAATGATTACACTCAACCTTATAAATAAAAAACACCAAAATAGGTTGAGCAATGTCGTCTGATTATTATGGCACTAGTGCCGCATATGCCCGCAAAGAAAGCGGTTACCGAGAAAAAGCACTGAAGATTTACCCTTGGGTATGTGGTCGTTGTGCTCGTGAATTTGTGTATTCAAACTTGCGTGAACTTACGGTTCATCACGTAGATCACGATCATACCAATAACCCTGAAGATGGCAGTAACTGGGAACTGCTGTGCCTGTTCTGCCATGATCATGAGCACTCTAAATACACAGATCACGATATGTACGGCACAGAAATTAAAGCAGGCGACGATGATCATAAGGGTGCAACGCACAACCCATTTGCCGATCTGAAAGCCATGATGAAAAAGTAAGCCTCTTTTCTTACCTACTAAGACAAAAAATAAAAAAAGGAGCAGATATTTACCATCCGCTCCTTTCTTGTCTCTATCAGCACAAAGCACTTCACTAATTTATTAAACTATTTATCAGCCTTTCCTGCTGCGTTAGCGAGTTTGGCAAGCTGCTTATCAAGCCAGTTAGGTGATTGCTCTGCATCTTCCGCGCACTCTTTACGGCGAATGGCATTGCGTACCAGTATCGCGCCTAACCACCTAATGGGCTCTGGTGGAAAGCTGCCTTTAGGGCCTGTGGTTAAACCGCTTTTTGACCATTCGTTTTCAACCCCGATAACGAGCGATGATAAAACTTGCCCACCAATCCAAGTTTGTGCCACTCCATTTCCAGAATAACCCAAACCATAAAACACATTGCTATTGCCTTCTAACTTGCCAAAAAATGGCAACCCAGTCACCGAGCGATCTGAAGGCCCAGTCCATGAAGCTTCAAACTCCTCTCCCTTTAAACTTGGGAACAGCTTATTAAATGAGGTATTCAGTAACTCTACATATCGGCTGGGAGAATCGAATACCGAACTGAGTTTGTTCGCAAATGAAAAATGATTTCCACCTTTGCCTAACATCAACCGGCCATCTTCTGTTGTGCGGTAGTAATGTACAAAAGTGCGTGAATCAATCACGGTTTTGCCATCATTAAGCCCCAGTTTCTCCAACTTATCTGGAATGGGTTTAGTGATCACCATATCGGAAGACACCACCACAATTTTGTTTTTAAACTGAGGAAACTTCTCAAGCATCCACGCATTTAATGCCATGACTGCTTTTCTTGCGTAAATATTACTGTTTGGCGTTTTGATGGTGACACCATTATCCTCCACCATATCAAGCATCGGAGTTTGCTCGAAAATACGAATCCCCATTTCCTCAGCGACACGCTTTAATCCTCGCACTAATTTACCCGATTGAACGCTGGCTGCCGCCGGTGAGAAATACCCTTCAATATGGCTATCTGATCCCGCTTCTTCTTTAACTCGCCTTGCTTCCCACGCTTTCCAACTGTTGATCTCATGCTTATCAAGCTCTGCCAATACAGGCTCCATTCCCCCGACTTGTGCCTGATTGGTGGCAGTGTATAACGTGCCGTGTCGACGCAACTCTGCATCTATGTTGTGCGTCTGGCAAAATGCTTCGATTTCATACACCGCTTGCTCTGAAGCTTTCACTAACTGTACGGCTTGCTCTTCACCGTACAGCTTTTTTAAAGACAAATACTTGGTTGACCAAGTCAGCATGCAACCGCCATTTCGACCAGAAGCCCCACTACCACACAGTCCTTTTTCAATGATCACAATATCAAGCTCTGGACGTTGCTGTTTCAGTGTAATGGCAGTCCACAATCCTGTATAACCTCCACCGACAATACACACATCCGTTTCAATATCTTGCTTAAGGACCTTGGCTTGATAGTTCGGCTCCAATTCCATGGCCTGACGAAACCAAAAAGGCTGAAACCCGCTGCTTTTTCCTGATGACTGTGCTGCATGCTGTTTTGCCATAACTAAGGTCTCTCATCTGCTGCGATACGTTGCTCAATTTCAGATACAACGCTTGGAAGATCCGCAATAGTGTCCACTAAGTAATGTGGATTACTTTTCGCAAATTTCGCCCGGGCAATATCACGGGCATGGTCTAATTCCGCATCACTGGCATTTAAGTATTCTTCTAACGTTAAACCTGCTTCGTTGCCCGATAAGAGCAAACCAACGGTCCACATACCTGCATTGTGACCTTCTTCAATTCCCGGAGCAGAATCATCCACTTTGATGCAGTCGCTCACTCGTGTTACACCCAATTCAATCACATTATGTAATGCCATAAAGGGAGCTGGTCGGCCGCCAGCTTTTAAATCATCCGTCGCCACTACACAATCTGGACGATAACCTTTTTGTGCTGCGGCTAGAATTAAGGTATCCATCACCACACGCGGGTAACCCGAACAAGAACCAATTTTAATACCACGTTGCTTAAAGCTTTCAACCACTTCAATGGCATGAGGGATCGGGTCGGCGTGATCCGCCACTTTCGCCACCTGCAACGGCATAAAGGTTTGATAAATGTTCTCAACATCTTCGTCACTCATTACTTGACCAAACTGCGCCTTCCAACGTGCGGACACTTCTGGTAAGGCACCAACCGCCTTAATGTGATCCCACTTGCCCAACCCCATTGGTACGCGTGCTTCAGCTAAGCTGATCTCAAAATCATATTGGCGTTTAAAAGCTTCTACAAAAATCGTGGTTGGTGCAAATGAGCCAAAATCGACAATGGTGCCAGCCCAATCAAAAATAATTGCTTGTACGGAAGATACGGTGTTCATGATGTTAGATCCTATAACGTTAGACATAGTTAAATTCCTGACAAACCTGTAAAAGTGCGGTTTCAAAATTGGCCAAAGCATTATCCAGCTCGGCACGAGTAATGATTAATGGCGGGCTAAGTTGCGCGACATTACCTTGTGAAACTTTAAAGCTAAGCCCATTTTCTAAGCAGCGGTACAACAGAGATTCGGCCTCATCAAAAGCGCGTGTTTTGGTTTCATGATCAGTGACAAGCTCTATCCCCCACAGTAAGCCGATCCCTCGCACATCACCAATCAATGGGTATTTGTTTTTCATAGTCATCAACTTTTGACGCATGTATTCTGAATCCGCTTTCACTTTATTAAGCAGATCGTCACGCTCAATCACTTCTATTGTGGCTAATGCAGCCGCGCACCCAATCGGGCTTTTTTCATGGGTGTAGTGACCAAGTGAAACCTGAGATGCCGAGTTATATTTATCTTTAGTGATCATGGCAGCAATGGGAACCATACCGCCACCAAAGCCTTTACCAATGCAAAGAATATCTGGCTCAATGCCATAAGCTTGATGAGTAAACCACTCACCACTTCTTCCCATGCCATTTGGGATATCATCAATGATCAGCATGACGTTATGCTTATCGCAGATCTCTCGCACACGCTGCCAGTACGCTTTACTGGGTACTTGAACATCGGTATTGCGCACCACTTCTGCGATAAAGGCACCAATGCCACCCTCTTTTTCAATCACGTATTCCAAATAATCCGCGTAATGTACGTCACTACCGTCTGGAGACGTTAAAGCTCCTCGGTAAGAAACCGCAGGAGGAATGCGCTCGACGCCAGCCATTAGTGGCCCCATTCCTTCACGAAAACACGCTTCGCCCCCAACAGAAATGGCATCTAATGACGCACCATGAAAAGAGTCCCACAACGACACCACTTTGGAATTCCCCGTCACGTGTCGTGCCAGTTTCAAGGCCATTCCCACCACAGACGTGCCACCCGGCGCAAACAGCACTCGATTTAACTCGCCACCACAGACTTCCGTCAGTTTTGTCGCGCAATCAATAGCCACTTGATTAGTAAAACGACGTGGTGAAAAAGGTAACTGTGCCAGTTGCTCTGTGATCTTCTTAATCACTTCTGGGTGGCCGTGCCCCAACTGATGCACATTATTACCATGAAAGTCCATGTACCGTTTTCCTACCGCGTCTTCTAAATAAATGCCTTCTGCTGCCACCAGCGCATCTAAACAAGGGGTCGACATGGCTTGGTGCAAAAACACTTTGGCATCTTGTTCTAACATGACATTAGTGCGTTCATCGTTAATGCTACTTGCCCATGTCACACGTGCAGGGGTGGTATTCACATCGCCTTCGCTTCGGTGGTGGGTATTCGCGGCATCATGTTCACCCCTTCTCACCGCTTGCTCCATTAGCTCGCTCATGCGTTTTCTTCCCAGTATTTTGCGTTGGAAATCGCGGCTAATAAGCGCTGAATATCTTCTGGGTATACTTCACCAATATTGCCAATGCGGAAGCAGTCAGCATGAGAAACTTTACCCGGATAAATCACAAAACCCTGCTCTTTCAAACGATCATAAAACCCTTTGAACTGATAGCTTTCATCGGTTGGAGAATAGAAAGAAGTAATAATGGGTGAATGCAATTCATCAGCTAATAGTGGTTCAAAACCAAGTAGACGCATACCTGCTACCAGCGTGGTTTGGTTCGTTTGGTAACGCGCAAAACGAGCTTGTATGCCACCTTCTTGCTCAAGCTCAATCAACGCCTGATAAAAAGCACGCACAGTGTGGGTCGGAGACGTAAAGCGCCACTTACCGTGATTCGCCTCCATACACTGCCACTGATCATATAAGTCCAGTGACAAAGAACGCGCACGGCCTTGGCATTTTTCCAGCTCATATTGTTTGGCGATCACAAAGCCAAACCCTGGAACCCCTTGAATGCATTTATTCGCCGAGCTGATCATAAAATCAATGCCCATTTGACCAATATCCATCGGAATACCGCCAAAGCTCGACATTGCATCTAGAATCACGATTTTACCATGCGCTTTTGCCACATCGGCCACCGCTTCAATAGGATTAAGCATTCCGGTAGTCGTTTCACAATGCACAATCGCAACGTGGCTGATCTCTGCATCATTGGCTAACTTATCTTGCACATCGGCTAATACTGGCTGAGCCGTTTCACCCGGAGTAATCACCTCACACGCAATCTGTAAGTAATTGGCAATTTGAGCAATACGAGCCCCATAAGCGCCATTATCCACCACCAACAATTTGCCATTAGCAGGAATAACACTGCCAATGGTGGCTTCAACAGAAGCAGTACCACTGCCCTGCATTAGTACGCTGGTATAACCGGGCTGAGAAGTTGCGAGTTGAACTAACTTAGAGCGAATCACCTCAACAATGTCTTTATTGTATTCATCATCCCATGTACACCAGTCTTTTAGCATGGCCTCACGTACTGTTTTTGAAGTCGATAATGGGCCCGGAGTCAGAAGCAGATACTCGTTATTCATGTCGGTTAACCTATATAATGTCTAAAATCACACTTTGGACTATACCAATATGACATTTACTCTATCAGCGTCATTCAGAGCAGGTAAACAGCCAACAAGCAGGTTTCATAAAACTTTCACATCTGGCTAACTCGATAAAAATAAGACCTCAACGGTTTTTAAATCGCCATTAAATAGCCATATTACGTTCATATTTTCGTCATAAGCCGTTACTAGGATAACCACCAACAACTGGTACACACCAGACTATTACGAAAACTAGACCCGACATGGAGAGAACAATGAAACGCAGCTGGATGATTGGAACCCTAACGGCATTAAGTACACTCGTAACAAGCTCTGCTTTTGCCGCCCAAGAAGTAACGGTATACACCGCATTTGAAACCGACATTCTAGCGAAGTACAAATCGGCCTTTGAAAAAGAAAACCCAGACATCAACATCAAATGGGTTCGAGATTCAACAGGGATCATGACAGCCAAATTACTGGCAGAAAAAAGCAATCCACGAGCCGAAGTTGTATGGGGGTTGGCTGGATCTTCCATGGCTCTATTAAAAAATGAAGGTATCTTAAAGGCATACACACCAAAGGGGTTGGCAGACCTTCGCCCGAGCTTAAATGATCCTCAATCAAGTCAAGCTTGGTACGGGAATGACGCTTTTTTTAATGCCGTCTGTTTTAACGAAGCCGTTGCCAAACAGCTAAATTTACCAAAGCCAAAAACATGGGATGATCTCACCAAGCCGATTTACAAAGGCCACATTGCAATGCCAAACCCAGCTTCTTCTGGTACGGGTTACATGCAAGTTTCTGCTTGGCTGCAAAACATGGGTGAAGACAAAGGCTGGAGCTACATGCAAAAGCTGGATAACAACATTGCCCACTACACACACTCAGGCTCTAAACCTTGTGTACAAGCAGGGATGGGGGAAGTGGCGATCGGCATTTCCATGGCTAGTCGTGGCGCGAAGCTAAAAACACAAGGCGCACCACTGGATGTCATCTTGCCAAAAGGCATCGGTTGGGAGTCAGAAGCTGTGGGGTTAGTGAAGCCATCTGCTGCTGCTCAGCGTGTGGTTGATTGGTCTATTTCAAAAGCAGCCAACGAACTTTACATTGAAATGTACCCAATTGTTGGCCACAAAAAGGTTAGCAAAACCATTCCTAATTTCCCGAATGTAGAAAAAGCCATGGCGAAAATGGATTTTGCTCGTATGGGTGATGAACGCTCACAAATTTTAAAAACATGGTCAGGTAAGTTTGATACTAAATCTGAACCAAAATCCTAATATTGGCACTTTATAAATCAAGGTCAGCTGTTTACTCATGTTCCGGCTGACCTTACTTTTTATTATTGGCTACTTTCCAAAAAACCAGCCACCAGCTCATCATAAGTACCCTCTTCTTTCATCTTCATGAGAACTCCATCAAACTGGTTCAAAAGCGCCTGATATTTTAAATGCTTAGCAAATACGAGATAAGTATGGTTCACTGCTACCGGACGTTTCAGTATCTTAAACTTATGATGGTAATCATTCTTCTTAATAGTTAGAAACCCAGACAATTTCGTCGCAACAATACAGTCCACTCTTCCTAGTAACAGATTTTTAAAATTCGTTGTATCGCTGTTCACCGGATAAACCGTAAAAAGACCATCTTGTTTGGCTTTATCAAATGGATCACCATAACTCCATCCTTTAATTATACCAACCCTTTTCCCTTTCAAATCTTCTAAGCCATTAAACTGAAAAGCCTTATCTGTATTAACATAAAGCAACAGCGTTTCTGTATAAATAGGTTTGGAGTAGTCAAAAATTTTTAATCGAGGCTCTGTTTGATAAGCACCACCTACCCCTGCTTTGCCAGACTCACCTATATGCAACACTCTTTTCCACGGATAAGCTCGTACTTCAAGTGGTACTCCCATACGATGAAATACGGTTCGCAATAATAAAGGGTATAAACCTTTCACTATTGAGCCTTCTTGATACATATAAGGAGGATTGTCATTATCAACCGCGATTTGAATAGCAGGGCTTTGTGCCCATACAGTCTGAGTGAAAAGAACACTAAACACGGTAAACACCAAAAGTAAAATTACTCTCATATACCCTGCACTTAACTTAGATAAGCGGTTGACTGAGAAGGTGTTCTTAATCAAGTAAACCAGCAAGCCTATTAGCTTTATAATATAGAGAATAGCTCATGTTCAGACCTTATAGGCCTCAAATAATGCTCTTAAACAGGCACTATAGATAAGAGTCAATGATAGAATCCATGGTGCCATCTCGATGCATTTCCATGATCGCGTTATTAAATATTTCCACCCATTCGGGCTTGCTGCTATGAATTCGCAATTTCAACTCATGAAAATGAAAAATAGGGCCAATTTCTACGACTGTCTTTTCTAATGCCTCGTGATGCCCATAAATATATTCAAGCTCAACCCGATCAATGATACCAGCGTCACTGCGGTTCTGGGCTACTTTACGTACCAAACTGATGTTATTTACACTGTCATCCCGCTCAAAATATTGCTCATTAAAATACGCATAACCATGAATGGTGGCGACTTTTTTACCACTTAAATCTTCCGGCTTACTAAAAATAAAAGATTTGCCTTTCGGAAAAATAAGCACCTCTTCGGCCGTCATAACTGTTTCGCTCCATAACGACACCTCCCCCTGACCATCTTCTTGACGCCACGCAGGGTTAATACAACACTCCAAAATGATATCCCCTTCAACAAAGGCTTTATGAGCCCGAAGAACAGGTAAGGGTTCACTTGCGACCAGTTCTATCTGTACTCGTTTACCAAGTTCTTTCATTACATCACTAAAAATACCACTAACACCGCCGTATTTAACAATCCAATATGGCTCCCACCCAATGCTGTGAACGGTATAAACCGCCTTGTCGCTGACAGCTTTGGTACTCAACATCAAACAACATAAAAAAAGCAGGGTTTTACACCACAGCCTACAAAGCTTGATCACGTATCTATTACTTATTGCCTGAAACAAACCACCTTCCCGCTCAATTCACACCATGTGTAAACTATAGCTCACAAACAGAACACTCTGATTTATCTAATTTATAAGTAATAACTACCGCCTTTTCATAACAGCTTCATCATTTCGTCAACTCATCGTCATTGTAATGTCACGTGTAAAAACTACAGTTTGGTATATACCAATACAAGTGAGCGGTACAATGAACACTTATCTGAATATTGACAATGTGGTGAAACAATTTGGCACTTTTGCCGCTTTGAAGAATATCTCATTGCAAATCAACAAAGGCGAATTTGTCTGTTTTTTAGGCCCTTCCGGTTGTGGGAAAACCACTTTACTTCGTGCCATTGCAGGGCTTGATTTGGCAACGTCTGGACTAATTACTCAAGGTGGCCACGACACCACATTTTTACCGCCCGAAAAGCGAGATTTTGGCATCGTATTTCAGTCTTACGCTCTTTTCCCCAATTTAACCGTGGCTGAAAACATCAGTGTCGGTTTACGCAACCAAGGAAAATCGGTTGCGCAATGTGCCAATTTAGTCGATCACTGGCTAAGACTTATAGGCCTACCCACTTCTGCCGAAAAATACCCAAACCAGCTTTCTGGCGGCCAGCAACAACGTGTGGCACTTGCACGTGCTTTGGCATTGTCACCAGGCTTATTATTACTGGATGAGCCCCTTTCAGCGTTGGATGCCAAAGTACGCACCCACTTACGTGATGAAATTAAACAACTGCAACGTAAATTAGGCATTACCACCATTATGGTGACTCACGATCAAGAAGAAGCGCTGGCGATGGCGGATCGCATTGTGGTGATGAATCATGGCGTGATCGAGCAAGTAGGCACGCCACAAGAGATTTATGAGCGCCCAGCTTCTCGGTTCGTAGCTGAATTTGTCGGAAGCATGAATTTTATTCCAAGCTCCGTGGTGAGTGACGATCACATTCGCATTGCCGAAACCTTGCTGCCGAAACCTAATCCACAACTACAACGTGGAGAGCTTTTTGATTTGGCGATCCGCCCAGAAGATCTTCATTTCTCAAGATCCGATTCAAGCCTATCAGTACAAGTAAAAGAGGTGGAATTTCAAGGCTCGTACGTGCGTACTGAATGCACTCTGACCAACGAACCCCGTTCACGCCATATAAAAGTGGATGTCCCGATCCGAGAAGCCCGCGACTTGAATTTACAATGTGGGGAGTTCAGGCACCTTAGTTTTTCTAATCACCATACGCACATTTTCCCAACCACGTCACTGCTTAACAAAAGCAACCAAGCTGAGGTTCAATAATGAATATGTCAGCAGTAAAGGCTTCCTCACCTTTAAGCCAATTGTTAAGAAAAAAATACACTATCAGCCGCGATAATGTCATATTAAGTGGAATTTTGCTGCTATTAGCCTTGATTATGGCCATTTTTATTCTTGCACCATTGTTCACTATGTTTGCCAAAAGCGTGCAAGACAGTGAAGGGAATTTCATTGGGCTCGCAAACTTTATCAGCTATTTTGCTTCCAACGCTTTATGGCAGTCACTTTCAAATACATTAATACTGGGTCTTATCATCACTGGCATTGTTGGGAGTCTTGCATTTACTTATGCGTATGCCCTCACCCGAACTTGCATGCCGTTTAAAACTTTTTTCCAAATCATTGGCACTGCCCCCATTTTAGCGCCCTCTTTGCTCCCTGCCATCAGCCTTATTTACTTGTTTGGTAATCAAGGCATCGCCAAACAAATGTTAGGGGGAGAGTCCGTCTATGGTTTAATTGGTATTACCATGGGCCTCGCTTTCTGGACCTTCCCACACGCATTAATGATTTTAACCACATCACTTAGAACATCAGACGCGCGGCTTTATGAAGCAGCAAATGCGTTAAAAACGTCGCCAGTAAAAACGTTTTTTATGGTGACGTTACCCGCCGCAAAATACGGTGTGATCAGCGCCTTAATTGTTGTCTTTACGCTTGTGGTGTGTGATTTCGGTGTCCCAAAAGTGATTGGAGGAAACTACAATGTTTTAGCCACTGATATTTTTAAACAAGTGGTGGGCCAACAAAACTTCGCCATGGGTGCCGTAACCAGCATCATTTTACTTGCACCCGCTGTATTGGCGTTTTTGGCTGACCGATGGGTACAAAAGAAGCAACACGGATTGTTTGACTCCCGCTCTGTCGCCTATGTTCCTACGCCTAATAAGCTGCGTGACGGCCTGAGCTTTCTTTTCTGCTTTGCCATTGCCGCGTTAATCTTAATCATCTTAGGCATGGCGGTTTATGGATCTTTAGTGACCTTCTGGCCTTGGAACCTCACCCTTAGTTTAAACAACTATAACTTTGCTGAAGTCAGCACCTACGGCTGGCAGCCTTACTTCAACTCATTAACACTGGCAATCTGGGTCGCCATTATTGGAACCATATTGATTTTCATTGGGGCCTATTGCATTGAAAAAGGCCGTGCTTTTGGGCCTATTCGTCATATTTTGCAGATGATCACCATCATTCCAATGGCAGTGCCAGGCATGGTATTGGGCTTAGGGTACATTTTCTTCTTTAACGATGGAAATAACCCGCTGAACACCTTGTACGCCACCATGGCTATCTTAGTGATCAATACGGTGATCCACTACTACACCGTTGGCCACATGACGGCACTAACCTCACTAAAACAACTACCAGCAGAAATCGAAGCCACCGCTGCCTCCATAAAAATGCCGCAATACAAAACATTTTGGAAAGTCACTTTACCCGTGTGTGCTCCTGCCATTATGGATATCGCGGCTTACCTGTTTGTTAATGCGCTAACCACGACTTCTGCCGTTGTGTTTTTATACGCCAGCGACACCATGCCAGCGTCGGTATCAGTGCTGAATATGGACGATGCAGGTCAAACAGGCTCAGCTGCTGCCATGGCAGTGATGATTTTGCTCACCGCTGCGGCCGCAAAAATCCTGCACCTCATCCTTGCTAAAGGCATTAATCACAACACTCAGGCTTGGCGTAAGCGTTAAGTCTCTGAGTATCAACATCACGTGTCATACAAACAGTCTTTTTCTCTTATGCTCTTTATCGCACCTGATTTATAACGGTGGGAATAAGGCTGTTTTCTAACACTATTTTTTGCCATTATGGGTTCAGGCAAACAAAGAAGGTCGTTTCGTGCAATATTTAAAAATCAAAGACGCTATTTTAGAACAAATCGAAGCAGGGCTACTCACTGCAAGGCAAAAACTACCTTCTGAACGTAAATTAGCAGAAGCCTTTGACACCACCCGAGTTACATTACGTGAAGCCTTGTCTTTATTGGAATCAGAAGGCAAGGTGTACCGAGAAGACCGCCGTGGCTGGTTTATTTCTCCAGAGCCTTTACATTACGACCCAACCAACACCACCAATTTTCAAACCATGGCGTTAGAGCAAGGCCGATCGGCGCGATCTGAGTTGATCAGCGCCAAAATAGTACCCGCTAGCCGACGCGCCGCATCATTACTTAATTTAGCGCCTTTTTCAGATGTGATCCGCATCGATCGAGTTCGCTATTTAGATGAGCGCCCTGTGGTTTACGTCACCAATTTCATCTTGCCAGAACAACTACCAAACCTGCTGTCACACGACATTACCAACTCGCTGACCGATGTGTATAAAGAGCACTACGGCATTATTTATCAAAAAACCCGCTACCGCGTGAGCACATCTTCCCTACTCGGTGAAACGGCTCAAGCACTTCGAGCCACAGCAGGCAGCCCTGCGATGTTTGTTGAGCGATTAAATTACAACCAAAAGGGTGAGCTTCTCGATTGTGATTTGGAGTACTGGCGTCACGATGCAATTTGCATTGAATCTATCGCAGAGCTAAAACCAACCTAATAGGCACAATATGTCTTTGTTTGCTGTATTCATTGTACTGATTTCCGCCGTTATTCATTCGGCTTGGAACCTACTAGGAAAAGCAAAGTCCTCCACTCCCGCTTTTTTTTGTTTGGCCAGCTTAGGGGCTGCGTTGATCATGTCGCCTTTCCTAGTCTGGATGACTTACTTTGCTTCCCAAAACGCACTCGTCATTCCAAACACATTTTGGCAATTGCTGATCTTCAGTGGCTTTTTTCAGATGATCTACATGGCGGGGCTAGCTAGAGCCTATCAAAATTCAGATGTGGGTGTGGTTTACCCCATTGCACGAGCACTGCCTGTTCTGATGGTAGCTGGCTTATCCACCCTAATCGTGGGCCACTCGATGCCACTACTTGCTTGGGTGGGTATGATCATCGTGACCTTAGGTTGCCTACTTGTGCCACTCACCACGCTCAAGAACTGGCATTGGAGACAATACAAAAATAAAGGCTGTTTATGGGCGCTGATCGCCGCTTTTGGTACAGCGGGCTATTCGGTAATCGATAAAGAAGCGCTGAACTTATTGCACACCAGCTACCAAAATCAATTGCCAAGTCCATTTCTGGCCATTTACTTTCTGGGTTTGCAATTTAGTACCACTGGTCTGTGGCTTGCTCTTGGCTTATGTTGGCCTTCCTACCGACAAGAAATGCGATTTTCATGGCAATACCGAAAAAGCGCCCTCTTAGCTGGCATCATGATGGGCGTAACCTATGGCATGGTATTGTATGCCATGACGCTGACTGAGAACGTGAGCTATGTGGTCGCCCTTCGCCAAGCCAGCATTCCCATTGGTGTCCTGCTTGCTGTGCTCATCTTAAAAGAAAAATGGTATCTCACCCGTATCGCAGGGGCAGGCATTATTTTTACAGGACTGGTGTTTACTACGATATAAATTAGCATGGGAACTTCCTTGCTCCCCAAGCCAATCACCTTCAGCGACTATCATCAGAGAATTGATCTGAAATAATCGTTAAAGAGCTGTCTAAGGCTGTATATTATACTTTATAAATAAGTTCGTACCTTCACTTCAACTTAATATACTTCACACCCTTTAATTTATTGTTTTCAAAGGTACACTCTTTTACTGCATCAACATAAGAGCATAGCTTTTCCATCTCAATTTCCTTCAAAGTAGCAGGGCGTATAGTATTTTGAAGTTTAAAACTACAACATTTATCGAAATTTCCTACATCTTCGATTGCACTCCAAAACATCGAATATTCACTACAATAAAAATAAATTTTGTTGTCGTGAAATTCTGGAATAACACAAAACTCCACCCCGTAACTTTGGCGTTCGCCTCTATTGTCATCATGATTTACAAAAAATACATTTTTCATCGCGTATATAAGTCCTACATAGGGAAAAGCTATTACAAATTTATTAAGGTTACCAGACTCTATAACTATTATTCATTTTCCGAGTGAATTTTATAGCTACCATCGAAGTTCCATGTCACTACTGCTTTCAAACTAAATCGGTTCGTAAACATAGGACTGGAACGAATAGTATCCAGCGCTACCGTTGCCTTGATTGTAAAAAGTCATAGACATTACACTTGTAATGTCTATGACTCAAAAGTAAAAGAGAAAATCGATGATATGGCTATCAATAACTCTGAGTTTCACGATATTGTGAAAGTATTACACATTGGGTTTAATACGGTATTGAGGACTTAAAAACTTCAACTAAAGCAAGTAACTATACTTCCTTTTGACGATACTGAAATCAAACTTATCTGTGAAGTGAGCAAAAAATGGTCATTTGTTCAGAACAAGAAGAATCCACGTTAGCTTTGGTATGCATGGGAACCAAGATTTAAAAGGATCATCGCGCATGCCTTTGGTCGCTGAAATATATGATAAAATAATAGGTATATTTATTAAATAGGAATTATATAGCAAAGGTTCAATAGGTTGGAGTTACGACCCACATATACGTACTTTAATTATGTTACTTTTTAATTGCTTCCAAAAAGCTATTTAAGCTCAAATTAAAAACGCCTGACTCTTCAGGGTCAAGATCATCTTCTAACACTACTTCATTTTTATTAAAATCGAAGTAAACAGTAAACCTATTAAAAACAAACTCCTTAAACTGAGCCTCATGATTATTACTTAACTTCTCAATTTCGGCTACAAGCATATAAGAAATCGATTCAGTACATTCTTCTAAAACAAATTCATTCAATAAATTACTCAAAATAAAATATCTCTCTAAAGTGGGAATGTAGTCTGAATACTTCCATTGCGAACAAGAATCCGAAGAAAGTAACTTATAGCATAATAACGCCATGACGCTGACCGAGAACATAAGTTATGTGGTCGCCCTTCGCCAAGCCAGCATTCCCATTGGTGTCCTGCTTGCAGTGCTTATCTTAAAAGAAAAATGGTATCTCACCCGTATCTCAGGGGCAGGCATTATTTTTACAGGACTGGTGTTTACTGCGATGTAAATTAGCATGGGAACTTCCTTGCTCCCCAAGCCAATACCTTCAGCTATTCCCAACAACTATCTATTTAAATTACTTAACCTGAAATCACTTATTTGGGGACAAAAAAGCCCCAAGTGGGGCCTTAGTCTTATCATTCTTGGTATTTTAATATTGGCTTAATAAGAGCTTCAGCATAAAGCTCTAACTCCTCTTTTAGGCCATCAAAAGATTCTGCTCGCGGGTATGTTGGCGTAAGAGAGTGACCTTTGACTGCTCCAGAGTCATCATAATAAACCTCGTATATCGCTAATTCGCCTTCATTCTCTAAAACTCTATAATTCCAAGACATTTTATACCTACTTTTTATGATAATCTTCGACTGTATGAATAGTAATTTCATCATCGGTTTCAGAGTAAACAACCCTACCTTTCCCACTGCCACGTAAATCTAATAAATATATCTATCACTTTGCCATAGTTGCCTACTGTTTTGGCAAAACCGCCACTCCATACACTACATGAATACTTCACCGTGATATGTAGCGTATGTAGTACAAATCAATGCGTCAATTAGGTCGGTTCTTAAAGGTCAAAAACCTATAAAAAGAAGGGATAAATGGTATTACAATAGCCGATAAAAAATCACACCTATCCATGATAAATAAAAATAATAACTATATATCAAAGACATAAATCAGTATAAGTTAAATTGCATAGCTCTTATTACATGTATTGATGAATTCAAAATATAGGAGACTGAAATGAAAACAACGCAAACTGGTTTGACCTGAAATTCATTGATATTGCAAATATTACAGTTAAAGTAGCGACGTAAATCACATATACAACATAAAAAGTAACTATAAGTATAACTGCTTTCTAAAAACAAAGAGCCATACACAACAATGATTACGATTAATTCAGATTCGCTTGAAATCACTCTAGACTTACTTAAAAGCATCGATTTTAAACAACATAACGTTTATTTTAACGATGGCACCTATAGCTACCAAGTTAATGGCTTAAATATTCAGTATGAAGACTTTGAAGTTAATGGCATGTTTCAACGTTTAGAAACACGCTTTCAGCTATTACTTAACGGCGCTGATCATCTTGAGTTCTACTTCGACCGTGGGCAAATTAAATTTTCACCACGTAAAGCAACGACTCCTGTCACTGATATTGGCATGCCACCAGAGGTTGCACCTTATCACTTCTAACTGCTTGTGAAATAGCCCGTGCTAGGCTGTGCCCTGTAGCTATCTTGGTATCATCGCATCAGTACTTCAAACAAAATAATGAAAAGTGCTGAGGTGTAACCAACGAAATAGAGGGTTCAGGCATGCTGTGCAGCGGGGGGCTGCCAGGCGGGTTATCACTCAAATAGCTTCAACAAACATTGAGGCTATTTTTAGCAAAGCGGTACAAGAGATAAACTACACAGACATCAATATACAAATAATTAAAAAACGAAGCCTAAATTGTCGAACTATCGGCCTCTTTCTCTTTTTCAGCGTCTAACATCATCGACACTTCTCTTAGCAACGAGTGATCTAAACTCGGTAGCTCATCTGCCAATTTAATTGCATTCCCGTTAGTAAATGAAAAGTACACATTTTTATTCAGCTGTACGCTGTCTTTTAAGTCACGGTTTTGCGTATTAAATTGTTTTATTTTTTCATACACATCATTACCAAGTTGTGCCATCTGTTCATCCGTTAGGGCAATACGAGACATACAGATAACAGGACGCTCTGGCTGCTGAAATACATCCTGTTTAAAACGCTGACAGAACAACGTATCTAACGGTGAGCCTTCTTCAAAAATATAATAATCCGGCGTTAGAAAGTTGACATTATTATTATCAATAATCTCTAGCAAGCCCATCATTTCTAACACTCGCAAATAAAGGTACACCGTGTCATCACTTAGTTCATGCTGCTTAGCGACCTCTTCGATAGGCACATACAACATACGTATTTGATAGAAAAAATCATAAATATGGGGGAAGCGGAAGAAGATATCGTTGTTTTTACCACCGATGTTTTTCTCTGATTGCTCTTTTAAAAGCCGTGCTGTTTTGGTTAAACCATCTAAATCTGTATTTAAAAAAGCCGCGTATTCTATTAACTTATCAATACCAATTGATGTGCTGTGTAGTTGCCTTTTTAGTGTCGAAACAGGCACATTGAGCTTATGAGAGAAATCGCCATACGTCATATCATTTTCTTTCAGTTTTGCTCTTAATGCAGCCAACAATAAACTTGCACTTACACTCATCTATCCACTTCCTGTTTTAAACATCTACTACTTACTTCAAAATTTTATCTATCAAAGCAATTATTAACAATAAACTCGATACCAATACGAGATCCTATAGCCCTTTTTAAAAAAGTAACTATGAAGATGTTGATAAGTCCGTTTTTAATAAACCATAAATCAGATCATCTTTTCTAACGTCTGCTATTTTAAAGTTATCTCGTAGCGTGCCTTCCAATTGAAAGTGGCATTTGGCGAGCACTCGCATAGCGCCATCATTCCCCTCTGTCACCGCCGCGGTCAATTTATGAAAATCACACTGCTCAAAGGCAAATTTAATCACATTCAGCAAAGATTCTGTCGCGTAACCTTTACCATAAAACTCTGGCATCAGCATAAAGCCAACTTCAGCTTGTTGGCATGGCTCCCACTCAGGAAAGAACCCCGTGATGCCAACAAATTTTCCGCTTTCTTTTTCATGCATAATCAAACATAGCCACTGTGAGGCTTCTTTTTCCCACACTGGCAACCTGCCTTCGAAGCGCTCTTTAATTCCATCTTCTTCAAGAGGATCGCACACGTAAGTTAATACCACTTGATTAACATGCAATTGATAGTAATCATCCCAATCTTGGGGCTGTATCTGGCGGATGGTTAGCCTTTCAGTATCAAAGTCGAAGTTATACTGATTATTCACTCTGCACTTCCCTGATTTATTTATAATTTAATAATACGATACCATTGTTAACTCCACACAACATACCGCCTTCCATCACAGTTTAAAGCACACCTACACCGTGTTATGTCACTAAATGGATCGTGATCATATATACCTCTATCAGTTTCCAAAATAGCAAATGAAGCAGGTCGATTTATTGGTCACCTGAAAATGGGTGAGATGAACGTTTTAAAGCGTGTGGTGAATAAACACAATGATGAAAGAAATAGCCTGAACTTGAAGGTAAATATAATGAACCATGTGAATCTTACCGATCCACACGGTTCACCCAAATATCAAAAGGGTTCAAACTCCTGCCCTAATAGTGATTTCACAATACGCTCGCAAGCCCGCCCATCGCCATAAGGGTTATGCGCCACGCTCATTGCCTGATAAACAGCGTCGTCATCAATTAAATTCGACACACTCTCAACAATCACATTTACGTCTGTACCCACCAATTTCACGGTATTGGCTTCAACGGCTTCTGGTCTTTCCGTTGTGTCTCGCATCACCAATACGGGTTTACCCAGTGACGGTGCTTCTTCTTGTACCCCACCAGAGTCCGTTAATATCAGTTCTGATTTATCCATTAAATACACAAATGGCAAGTAATCTAATGGTTCGATGAGCTTGATATTATCGATACCCGATAACCAACGGGTGACTGGCTCTTTCACATTGGGGTTCAAGTGCACGGGGTACACAAAGTTATGTGTCGGATATTTTTGAGCAAGCGCCGAAATGGCTTGGCAGATACGTTCAAACCCACCACCAAAGCTTTCACGGCGATGGCCTGTAATTAACACAAATGGTTTTGCAATCAAATCCGAAAACTGCTGCTCATATCGGCTCACTACAGATTCTGTATTTAAAATCGTTCGCTTTACTTGCAGTAGTGCATCTATCACGGTATTACCCGTGATCACAATATTCTGTTGCGGCACTAATTCATTGCGCAAATTGGTGGCCGAACCTTGAGTAGGTGCGAAATGTCGAGCTGCAATAGCGCCAGTAAGCTTACGGTTTGCTTCTTCTGGCCACGGGCTATACATATTATGGGTACGTAACCCAGCTTCCACGTGGCCCACTTTGATTTGCTGATAAAAGGCCGCCAATGACGATGTGAGCGTGGTGGTGGTGTCACCATGAACCAAAACCCAATCAGGCTTAAACTCTTGCAAAATAGGCCTTAGCCCTAAAAGAATGCGGCTAGTAATATCAGACAAATCTTGTCCGGCTTGCATAATATCCAGATCATAATCTGGCACAATGTCAAAAAGAGACAGCACTTGATCCAACATTTCTCGATGTTGAGCCGTAACGCACACTTTGGCTTCAATCCCTTGCTGTTCTTGTAAAGCGAGAACCAAAGGCGCCATTTTGATCGCCTCTGGCCGTGTCCCAAAGATGGTGAGAACTTTCATCATATCCCTACTTCCGCCTGATTGACGGTGTCACTCCCTGTATAAATACGAGCTTAGTTGGTTATCTGCAACATTCAAATCAATAGCAGAAAAAGCCTGTCGTACCCATAGCGCAATGACAGATAGAAATAGTTTTCAATTCACACTTCCTCACCATAAAAACCAGATATGGCGTGTAAAATCACGATTTAGATAAAGCTAACTGCACACCCAAAGCAACCATCACCCCACCACTAATGGACTCTAACCAAGCGTTAGTCGAGGGCTTCAATAACCACTGTTTGGCTTTCTCAACCATAAATGAAAGCCCGCCTTGCCATAGCATTGCGATAAAAAAATGAATGCTGGCAAGAATCATGGATTGAAGAAAAGCAGATCCTTGTGGATCGATAAACTGAGGCAAAAAAGCTAAGTAAAAGATCGCAGTTTTAGGGTTAAGAATATTAGAAAGAAAACCTTCGCGGAAAGAACGTATTATGTCCAGTGGTTGTTTCTGTAAAACCGACTCATTTAAGGCCACCAGCCCTTTTGCCTTCCAACCTGAACGTAAACTACTGATACCAAGCCAAATTAAATACACAGCACCAATGAGTTTCACCGCCTGAAAAAGCCAAGCCGATTGAACCAAAATAACAGAGATCCCAATGGCAGAAAGAGACGCATGAGCAAATAAACCACAACAAATGCCTAAGCTGCTTGCTGTTCCGTCTTTCCAACCTCCCCGTGTGGTATTACGTATGACCAACACCGTATCTAAACCGGGGGTTAATGTCAGCAAAGTAATTGCAACCAAAAAAGCCATAAGCTCTGTTATTGCCATCTTCAACATCCTTATTATTTTTATGTTTTATTCTGGCCTTCAACATTACTTATTTACACTTATGAAAGCCAGAGCAAGAACATCATAAAATACCACTAACATCCCTTTAATTTATAAAAATACAAATAAACCACTAATAGTAATTGGCTCAAAGTGAACAATTGAAAAGAAAATGAGCCACATAGAAAAGAAACCGTCACTCATATGGTTATACTTGGTTTCAATTCAAGGACGGGGGTCATGAAATGAAACACGTAACACTTCAATATAAAGTCATGGGGATTGGTAATTGGGTATCAGCGACAGTATCTCATGAAATCGCAAGACAATTGGAAATAGAATATAAAGATTATGGTTGGCCAGTAAGAATATTAGAACTCGATAGCAAAGCTGCCGCCTAAAACTAATTACAAAAATCGACAGCCACTTCACCTTCTGCTTAACGCTGCCTTAAAAAGGTATATAACGCCTAAAAAGCTTGGTCAATTACCAAGCTTTTTCTTATCAGAGCACTTTCTAAACGGATCCTCAAAGGTAATGTCATGTGGAGTAAAGATAGCGTCAAAGATTAGCTATTGACGCCATAGTCTCTTGTTATATTTACATTTCTAGTGAAAGTGACTTGATGGCTTCTTCTATGGATGAGAAATGTATTTTTGTAAGGCACACTTGTGCTTTTGAAAATTCATGCTCTTGAATCAACTGAGTTACGTCCACCAATTTTAGCTGAGCACCCTCAGGCTCGAACACATAACTATCATCTTTTGTTCTAACCACGTAACAATGGCCTTTACTGTCTATCAGGCGGTCTGAACCATCCCAAATTAAGTCGTCAAATTCAGTTTCTAGCTGACGTTCAGATCCCAAATACATCAACTCAGAATCGCCATCCAATTTGAAAATACATGGCCAAGAAATCATTTTTCTATCCCGTTAAAATAACACCTAACTAAGTAGCAATTAGCACCACCCAGCTTAAACTCAAACACACCAAACTCAATACCTAAAATGCCGAGTGTAACGCATCACCTTGATTGCTTTATTAGCTGCTTCCTTGGAGAACATTTCGTAGATCGGTAGCAAAAGGAACTAAGCATGTCTGATCTATCTTAAATCCAAACTCCAAGTTCTGAGTAAAATCACCATACTCAGTAAAGCAACCGCTGACTAAAACATAACCAATTTTGGTTACCTCAAACTTTACGAAATGATCATGGTAGTCTTCTTTTAGTTCTGCGCTTCCAACTATGCTTTCGGCCATTTTTTCAATGTCTTCAACAAAGCTCTGCCCGTTGTCAAAATATACTTGTCCGCAATAGCCAAACCCTCTAGAAGAAACAAAAATTCGGCACTTGAATGAGCTACCTCCAAATAACTCAAAATTAGTCATTTCAAAGACCAACTTATCATTATTAGTTAATAGTTTTACCATTGTTGTATTTATTGACTTTAACTTCATACTTGCCTTTAGCACCTAACGCCAACGCATAGTAAAAATGCCACGCGTGCCGAATCACTATTAAACAGATTGTTATGCGTTTCCTTCCAACAAGCTGCTGTCATACCAGATATCTTCATAGCCATTGTTATCAATTAGGAAACGGTAGCCCGGAGGCAAACCGAGATAGGCTTGAACTTGAGGTAGGTACTTAACTATATGCTCAACATGCAGCGGTTCAAAGAAGTCTGCGTTTGAAGAAAGCTCCTCACCGCACCAGATATACCAGCCATTAGTGCCATTTTCAGGGGCTACTCTCATACCATTAATAGGAGCTTTATTTACGGTAGAAAGTGCAACTCCTAATTTGCTACCTACTTCCGGATACTCTTTCGCTACATCTTGAAATTGACTATCCACCTATTCCTCCTGATACATAACATTAACCATATGGTTGAGAACCACTTATTCCCTAAATTAGGTGGAATATACGACTTTAATCCATACATGCAAACCATTGATAAAATCGAATACACTATCATATCGTAATTCGTACATCGCGTGGCAATACACTAGTGGTGTAGATTCAATTTACTGGCTTTGGCACTTGCTACAGCCCAAAGAGCAATAATGATCTGACACAAGATGGATTAACAAGAATCAATTCCCATGTCATTTATTGTTAATTCACCTTGCCTCTATATAGCCATCTATCGGATACTTAGGCCATTAAAAGCTTTGATCTTTTCTATCAACTGAAATCTCGCTATAGAACTGTAATCACTACAATGTAAGAGTGAATAATCCGTTGTCTCAATCTAACTCTTAACCTTCGCCATAGAATTTGGAACCTAAAATGAATAACGACAATGAACCAACTTTCTTTTGGTTTGATTATGAAACGTGGGGTGTGAACCCTGCTATCGACAGACCTTGCCAGTTTGCAGGCGTTCGCACCGATATGGACATGAACATTATCGGCGAACCGTTAGTCATTTACTGCCAGCCACAGAATGATTACCTACCTTCACCTGAAGCGTGCTTAATCACAGGCATTACACCACAAAAGGCCATGTCTGAAGGGCTACCAGAACATGAATTCATTGCTAAAATCCATGCAGAAATGGCCAAACCTAACACCTGCTCATTAGGCTATAACAGCATTCGATTTGATGATGAAGTCACCCGTTATACGCTGTATCGTAACTTTTATGACCCGTATGCGTGGAGCTGGCAAAATGGCAATTCACGCTGGGATTTATTGGACGTCATGCGTACTTGTTATGCCCTTAGACCTGAAGGCATTAACTGGCCAGTGGATGAAGATGGGATCCCAAGCTTTAAACTGGAAAGGTTATCTGTTGAAAATGGCATTGAACACACGAATGCTCACGATGCTATGGCAGACGTTCATGCCACGATTGAACTCGCCAAGAAATTAAAACAAAGCCAACCTAAGCTGTTTAATTATTTATTATCCATACGCCATAAGCGTAAGCTTAACGAGCTAATAGACATTGTTAACCTAACCCCACTGGTGCATATTTCAGGTATGTTTGGCTCAGAGTGCAGCAACACCAGTTGGATTGTTCCTATGGCTTGGCACCCAGATAATAAAAATGCCGTTATCGCGGTCAACTTAGCCATGGATCCTGAACCGCTGATTTCCTTAAATGCCGAGCAATTGCACCAGCGCCTTTATACCAAACGCGCTGATTTAGCCCCAGATGAATTGCCCGTGCCAGTAAAACTGATCCACACCAATAAGTGCCCTGTTCTTGCACCAGCAAAAACCCTCACCGCTGATGATGCAGAGCGACTCGGTGTTGATCGCCAAGCTTGTTTGAACAACTTGGCACTAATTAAAAAGCACCCTGAGATTCGGGAAAAATTGCTTGAACTCTATGCCATAGAAAGAGAGTTTGACGACAGCGGCAATGTTGACACTCAACTTTACAGTGGCTTTTTCTCTCATGCCGATAAATCCACCATGGACATTATTCGCGAATCATCACCAGAAGATCTGGTTAACTTCGAACTGAATGTGGCCGATAAAAGAATCAAGCCCCTGCTCTTTCGTTACCGAGCCCGCAACTTCCCGTGGACATTAACAGAGCAAGAGCAACGTCATTGGCATGCTCATCGCCAGGACTATTTTGATGCCAATTTACAAGATTACATGCTCAATTTTGAAAACGTCGCACTCGATAATCAAGATGATGAAAAGAAAACCTTGATTCTGAAAAGCCTCTATCAATATGTAGAGAAAATTGCATTGTAAAGAAACATAGGCGATCCAACCCCACCAAAACGGCGCTGGATCGCCCTATTTTATTGCCATTAACCTAGCCATTCTTTACCTACGCACATGAATAGAGTACTGACCCCATTAGCTTTTAACCTCAGTGGTCAATATTTATCCTTGATCTTCTTGCAAACCTGACCACACTTATGAAATAAGAAGGGCTTAGAGTAAGAGGGCAAAAATGGTCACAAAAGTACTGACACGTTGTTATCGTTTTGATGCAGTTGACTTTGAACCAGACCTAAGCCAACTTACTTGGAATGACGGCAGTAAAACCAAACTCACCACAGAGGAATCCCGTTTACTCGAATCCCTTTGCTACTCTGCGGGCGAAGTGATTTCATCTTCTACACTCAGCCAAAAAATATTTTGCCATACCGAAACAACCAGTAACTTACACACCATCTTACTTTCGTTAAACCGAAAACTGCATCACAACAACATTATTGGCATACAAATCGAGACCTTACCCGATTACGGTTATCGCGTTCCAATCCCGGTGCAAACCTGCCAAACCAGCAGCTCAAAAATGGAGCCAGAAAAAAAAGATCCTTTACCTCAGTTGCCTGATAAGTCGAAAAACACCACCCATTTTCCCATTGAAACTCCGAGTGTTCTTCACTACCTACTCGCCATTGCCACTCTTGCTGTTGCCACCTTCTTGTTTATTTATTTTGGATAGTAAAATTAATGCTAGCACCGCAATAAATCATTTTGTATGATAAATAAAACTATCAATTATATGTGCGTGAGAAATGCCCTATATCTTTTCGTTTCTTATCCTTTGCGTATGCTTATGGGTCGGAAAAGCGATTCAAGCCTATTTTGAACTAGCTGTGCCTGGCAGTATTCTTGGCATGCTGATCTTATTTACTCTGTTGGCCACTAACCTCATTTCAGTAACACGAATCGAAACGAGCAGTAAATTTCTTATCAAACACATGGCAGTCCTGTTTTTACCTGCGGGGGTTGGCTTAATGAACCACTTTGAGCTACTCACAGAAAATGCTCTTCCTATTCTTCTCGGCACACTGGGTAGCTCCCTTATTGTATTGATTACTATCGCCTTTTTGGTGCAGAGACTGCATAAGGGAGGGCAATAATATGTGGTTAGTGATCACCTTATTTGTGTTCTACACTGCTCGCTGGTTCTCAAAAAAAGTACCACATCCCATTAATAATCCAATACTAATTAGCCTGTTGGTTTTGATCCCATTACTGCTGACTCTAGATATCCCATACCAACAATATGCAGAGCAGAACCAATGGCTTAGCTATCTCCTAGAGCCTGCTGTTGTGGCACTGGCCTACCCACTCTATGAGCAATTACCCGTTATTCGTGCCAAATGGCGAATTATTTTACTGACTTGCACCGTCGGCAGTGTGATGTCTATGTTCACTGGTAGCCTAATTGCATTGATGCTTGGCGCGGATGCTTCTTTAATTGCCAGCTTATTGCCAAAGTCTGTCACCACGCCTATTGCCATGGCGGTATCTGAGCAATTGGGCGGTGAAGCCTCTATTTCAGCAGCGCTGGTTATACTGGCAGGTTTATTTGGGGCTATTTTTGCCTATCCTATTTATCAATGCTTAGGGATCACAAGCTCGCTTGCGAAAGGACTCACAATGGGCACCGTTTCTCATGCATTAGGCACAGCCAAATCAACAGAAACTCACTACCAAGATGGCGCTTTTAGTTCACTAGCACTTGTGGTGTGCGGCGTAATCACTTCATTAATGGCACCTTTGATTTTCTCTGTGATCATGCTCTTTATATAACCAATGTTTAATATTTAAGACATAGTCATACTGAAAATGCATACACTGAGTTGTGTGAGGTCTCTCTCATCATTGTAATTGATGTAACTATTGATCCATTAGTGTGATCAAGATCGACTATTTATTCTGAATCACTGCCTACAATGTTTCTCCATATAGTCAATAGGAGCCTCTATCATGCGCGCAAAAGTTAGCGAAGCATTATCGACTCTGCCACACACATTAGCGGAAAATTTAACGCCGATTGTTCAACAACCGCAATTTGATGCCACGATCAGTGCTGAACAGTTTGCTCACTTATTAAACAAAACAGGGATGTCAGATAACGAGCTTCGTGTCGCTTTACTTCCTGTTGCTGCTGCTTATTCTATTGCCCCTATCTCCAATTTCTTTGTCGGTGCCATTGTTCGTGGACTTTCTGGTCGTTTGTACTTTGGTGCAAACATGGAATTCACCGGCACACAACTTGGTCAAACCGTTCATGCCGAACAATCTGCCATTAGCCACGCTTGGGTAAAAGGCGAGACTGGCGTAAAAGACATCACCATAAACTACAGTCCTTGTGGCCACTGCCGACAGTTTATGAATGAACTTTCTACCGCTTCAGATCTAAAAATTCAGCTACCAGAGCGTGATGAAAAATCATTACACGACTATCTACCGGAATCTTTTGGCCCTGCTGATCTTGGTATTACTACCGGTTTGATGGCCAAAGTGGATCACCAGTTAACTTGCCCAGCAGAAGATCAACTGATTACTTCTGCGCTGCAAGCCACCAATAAAAGCCATGCCCCTTACAGCAAAAATACCAGTGGTGTCGCAATACGTACGACCGATGGCCGTATATTTGAAGGCATGTATGCTGAGAACGCAGCCTTTAATCCAAGTTTACCGCCACTGCAGGTTGCTTTGATTAATATGAACATGGCCAATTACGATATTGACAGTATTGAGCATGTTGCTTTGGTTGAAAAATCAGACAGCACAGTCAGTCATTTAGCGGAAACCCAATCGACGCTAGAATCACTCAACCCAGATATTAAGGTTGATTATCTAGCAATTTAACCGACGCTAAGAACACGACAAGCCCATATCAACCTCTGATATGGGCTCTTTGTCTTTATAGGCTTTTATCTTTTTGATTTAAGTCTATTTAGCTGTATTATTCCTTAACATTTTTTATACACTTTCTGGCATATCATGTCCCAACATCACCACCCTCTTCAAGGCGCTAGCTGGATGCTTACTGCTGGTTTTGCCTTTGCGCTGGTTAACAGCGTGGCTCAATACGTTAGCATGCACATGCATTTACCATCGACCACCGTGGCGTTAATCCAATATGGTATTGCTTTGGTTGTGATTCTTCCTTGGTTACGTACTTTAGGCATTCGTAACTCCTTAAGAACCCAACATTTAGGCATGCATGTATTGCGCGTGTTTTTATCTGTGATTGGGATTCAGCTTTGGCTGTGGGCATTGGCCTACCCTGTGCCAATTTGGCAAGGCATTGCACTGCTAATGACTTCGCCTTTGTTTGCCACTGTGGGCTCGGGCTTATTTCTAAAAGAAAAAGTCGGGCCTGCCCGCTGGTTAGCAACCTTAGCCGGGTTTGCAGGTGCCATGATCATTTTAGAACCGTGGTCAGACTCTTTTACTTGGGCAACATTACTACCTGTTGGGGCGGCGTTTTTCTGGGCGTGTTACTCACTAATGGTGAAGAAACTCTCGTCTGATGATTCCCCATCCACCATGGTGGTGTACTTATTACTTCTTATCACCCCATTTAATATCGTTCTTGCGGTGCCTGACTGGACCATGCCAACAGGCACCTTCGCATGGGGACTATTGGTTGCAGCAGGCGCTTTTACGGCCTTAGCTCAATGGGCCATTGCCAAAGCCTATTCCGTAGCAGACGCTTCCTTCGTGCAACCTTTTGATCATGCAAAATTGCCTTTAAATGTTCTAGCTGGCTGGATTGTGTTTGGCTGGGCTCCACCAGGGCGTTTATGGCTCGGTGCTGCCATTATTATTGCTTCCGTGGCTTTCATCACTCGATGGGAGCATAAAAAGACTTAATCACTCATATCACGATACGAACACATAAAAAGAAGGCTAACCACTTGGCTAGCCTTCTCTCTTTTAAAAGTATGTCAGTTTAACGAAGCGATACGCCCTTTAAACAATTAACCTTTTAAACCTTGTTTCGCTAGGTACTCATCGTAAGTACCGTGGAAATCTTCTACGCCATCTTTTGTGATCTCGATGATACGAGTCGCAATAGAAGATACAAACTGACGGTCATGAGAAACAAACATCAACGTACCTTTGTAGTTCTCAAGGGCCAAGTTCAACGACTCGATGGATTCCATATCCATGTGGTTTGTTGGTTCATCCATTAATAGGATGTTTGGCTTTTGCATGATTAGCTTACCAAACAACATACGACCTTGCTCACCACCAGAAATTACTTTTACGGATTTCTTAATGTCATTTTGTGAGAAAAGCATACGGCCAAGAATACCACGTACTACTTGCTCGTCATCGCCTTCTTTTTTCCATTGACCCATCCAATCAAGAAGGTTCATGTCTTCTTCAAAGTCGTGGCTGTGGTCCTGAGCGTAGAAACCGATGTTGTGGTTTTCAGACCACTTAACCATACCCGCTTTTGGCTCCATGGCATTTGCTAGGGTGTTCAGGAACGTTGATTTACCGATACCGTTCTCACCGATGATCGCAATGCGCTCACCCACTTCAACCATTAGGTTTACGCCATTGATCAAGATGTTGTCATCGTAACCTTGAACCAAACCTTCCACTTCTAGTGCGTTACGGAAAAGTGGTTTTTCTTGATCAAAACGAATGAATGGGCTTTGACGGCTAGATGCTTTAACTTCATCTAACTGGATCTTATCAAGCTGCTTTTGACGAGACGTTGCTTGTTTCGCTTTTGATGCGTTTGCAGAGAAACGGCTTACGAACGTTTGTAGTTCGGCAATTTGTGCTTTTTTCTTCGCATTATCCGCATGCAGACGCTCACGAGCTTGTTCAGCTGCTGTCATGTACTCATCGTAGTTACCGTGGAACAGACGAAGTTCACCGTAATCAAGATCAGCCATGTGGGTACATACGCTGTTTAGGAAATGACGGTCATGCGAGATGATGATCATAGTGCAGTTACGAGCAAGAAGAACGTCTTCTAACCAGCTAATTGTGTGCATGTCCAAGTTGTTGGTAGGCTCATCAAGTAGCATGATGTCTGGGTCTGCAAACAGAACCTGTGCCAAAAGAACACGAACTTTCAAACCCGGTGCAACTTCGCTCATTAAACCAAAGTGCTGCTCTTCAGGAATACCAAGACCAAGCAGTAGCTCACCCGCGCGCGATTCCGCAGAGTAACCGTCCATTTCAGCGAACTGAGTTTCAAGATCACCCACACGCATACCATCTTCATCTGACATTTCAGGTAAAGAATAGATACGGTCACGCTCTTCTTTGATTTCCCACAGCTCTTTATGACCCATGATTACAGTATCAACAACACTGTACTCTTCGAATGCAAACTGGTCCTGACCAAGCTTTGCAACACGCTCATTTGGATCCGTAGAAACTACACCACCAGATTGCTCTAATTCCCCACCAAGGATTTTCATGAATGTGGATTTACCGCAGCCATTAGCACCGATAAGACCATAACGGTTACCGTTACCAAATTTAATTGAGATATTTTCAAACAGAGGCTTGTCGCCGAACTGCATAGTAATGTTAGCTGTTGAAATCAAGATTCAATTCCTAATAGTGTGATGGAGAATATAGACTAATTTTATAGGTCGGCAAGGTTACCGCCTGATGAGACATAGAGCAACTGTTAGATGTAAAAACAGCGAAAAATAATGCGATTTGATGCACTATGTTTTGTATAAAAAGCGTACAAAATGACTTTTCACTCAATTTTTCCATGTGGCTTATTAAGAAAATCACCTGCCATTTTCTCCAGCAAAGAGAAGCTCCCACATTAAAGTGGAAATACAATCACTAAGCGCCTAACGAATATTCGGTTCTCCTCGATAAATAACCCGATCATTCCCTCGGTACACGCCAAAGCTGAAAATACCAGAGGGATCTTCATCACCTACATTGCGCCAATTAAACTGTAGCCACGGCTGATGTTGAATATTCGTTCCTGTTGGCACGGTTCCAAAACACGTGACTCCAGACTCTGTACTTTGCGGGGAAGCCGACAAACGCAACCATAGGCGGACTTGCTCTCTTAAATTTGCATCATCAGGATCTGCATTGGCTGACAGCACACCCGACTCTCCAATAGAAACCGTAGCAGCCCCTGATAGCAACGACCCTGAATTTCCGCTTCCCGCAGGTTGCATGGTTAACTTACAGTAGTCAGCACCATCAAAATTGGCTCGGTTATCTGCGCTATTAACGATAAATTCACCGCCATCCCAAAATTCCACCTGTAAAGGCGCAGAAATATTGGTTTGAACCTGACCACTACCTGAATCAAACCGCATTCTTCCGTAACGAACATCCGCAACTGACGTAAAACGGCTACCCAAGTTGGATGTGCCATCTTGACGCCTTACGGTGATATCCAAAGTTTCAAAATCCGTCGGATCAAGCGACTCTGATACATACAAACCATAAGCACTATTAGCACTATTAAATGGACCATCAGCTGTTGTTGCGCCCGCTGTATCAGGATGAACTAATCGATTAAATACAAAATCACTCATCGTCTGGGCCATCTGAGACGTATCCCCACGCTTATTCCACATTTCCCCTCCCCACGAGTACGCCGAAAAGTTTTCAATACGAGCGGATAGATCATTATTGGCTTCATCAGTACCGTTAGTGACGAGGAAACTCAAACTGGCTTTTAATGAATCAGTAAAAAAGCCATAGTTTCTTGTCGCACTTTGGCTAAAATTTCGCGCTTCAACTTCCATCGAATGAATAAAAGTCTGCCCCATATACGCAAACCCAGTTTGATTGGCTGGATAAGCCCAAAGGTTTGAGTTAATAGTTAAGTGATGAGGATAAAAACGACCAGCAATAAAGCTCGCTTCCGGAATATTCAGTCCTGCCACTAAATAATCCCTTTTACTGACCTTAAACAACAAACTTCCGACTTCGTCCCAAATAACACTGCTTGCGTAAATACCAACATTCGGCCTTGATGAAATATCTAAAGTTACATTGCCTAAACGCCCATTGGGTGCTGGCGAGTGAACGCTAACGCCAATACCACCAGAACCTTTGTACGCTTTTAAGGCTCTGGCCCCACAAAAAGATTCCGCAAACGCTTTATAACTTGCACCGACACTAGCAGATAAAGAACCTGAAGCACTGGCTAACGAGGCAGCCGAACTACTTACAGCTGGTGATAACCAAGGGATCGCTTTAATACTAAAGCCCGCTTTTACACCTGAGGCCACTAACCCAGCTCCCCCTTCAGACGTACCATAACTCATAGGAGAATTAGGATCTGTCGCATCGCATATGGCTAAATAGTAAGGCCGGTGATACAAAGGCAATGAATTAGAAGGAATACGGACCGAAGCATCGCAACCACTGGCTTCACACACCGCAGGTCCACTTGCAGATAACAATGCAGTACCAGCTTCTGTGTATTTTCCAATTAATGGTGTTTTGCCAACGCCCTTCTCAAAATCGATATTAATCACCTTATTTGACGTAATCACGTGCTCAGTGCCAGGTTCCGTTATCGTGAATTTTCCTGCATGTGTCTGATCACCCTGAATGGTACGTGTAAATGAAATCGGTACAGCTGTTGAAGTGTAGCTTTCTACTGGATCACAACTAAGTGAATCATTTCCAGATGACACGACTTGTATTGTTACCCCATACCCACGTTCGGAGATTTGGCCCCCATCCACACCATCCACATCTAACCGGCTATTCAGTAAAAAACCTTTTGCTAAAAACTGATAAGGCCCCGCTTTTTGTACACTAAGGTTACCGTCATTTGCGGCAGCAGCGTTTAAATACACCTTTCCTGCGTACTTACTGTATAACGTTAAATCTTTGTCTTGCGGGTATTTAAACGTGAATCTTCGGGGCTGCCCAGATTCCCCACAACGCGCATTGGGTCTTTCCCCTAATTTCACAAGGCAAGCACCAATCTCTGAGTCCGTATTCAGCTCCACCGTAATGTCACCGCTAAAGTCAGTGTCTTCTTTCGAATTGCTGTCTCGTACCAGTAAAGACACATTCACGCCAGTACAAGAAAAGCCTCTTCCGCTATTAGGTTCAAGTACCAACTCCAAACGTTGAGGCGGCTCAAAGCAATGCCCTGCACCAATAATTTTCGCATTATTATGAATACTTACCTGAAGTGCAGTCACCGCCCCTTCAATAATAGAGCCATTACTTAACTCCACGTTAGATTCACTGTAAAGCAGCCCTTTAAACACAGCATTATTGGCCAAGTTCACCCAGTTAAAAATCACACTGGTATAAGAGAACGCTAAATTATGAACAATCACCACCAGATCACCAGCGTCTTCTGCCACAAAATGGCTTCCTTTACTGAGTGCGAGCCCCTTGGTGTTAATAATCACCTTCTCGCCTTTTGGTACATTGATATGCCCAAGCGCATTAATGCTATCTATCCAGTAAGTACCTGTTTTAAAAGTAGCCGTTGACCCCACATCGACGGTGAAGGAACCTATATGTTCACTATTTTGAAAAATACGATTACCTGTGTTGACCACCACATTTTCTAAACTGGGATCCGTGGGCGCTTCAAAGTCAGGCAAGTTTGGCTTATCGACCATCAAACCACTATCACCAAAACACTCAGTGTGACTACAACCGGATTTATTAATGTCATCTACAGAAGAAGGTTCAAACCCCACATAGCGCCGACCATCTACTAATCCTGCATTTTCAACTTGGCCATCATTAGCAATGTACAACCTCCCCCCTGTGTTTCCTTTCCAAGTTTGTACTGCACTCGGAAAACGCTCACAAATGGGCGCTACCGCTTGCGACTCAAAAATAAAGTAACCGACTTTTTCCCAATAATGTCTGCGCTCTTTATCACTATCCATGTCTTCTTCGACCACAAAACTCACTCGCCCAGTTTCCAAATGACAACGACGAAGCCAACCCCCATTGGTGCCATTTCGTGAGTTTTTCGCCGCAACCATAATCGGAGGCTCCTTTAGCGTGATCGGGATATCAGAAAAGGCTTCACACTCCATATTAACGGGGGTATAGACCACTTCTTCTTGCTCCAACGTGTGTTCCGTTTCACCGTGCCCTAGCCAAAACTTTTTACCTTCCACATAACCACTGCCCACCCCCGCTACAAAGCCAACAGTTTCAGCCACTGTTACCGCACTGCCTTTTGCTTCCGACAGTTCAATCGCAACCTTAAAGGATTCGAAATTCACCTCTGTCGAAACCGTAGTCATCCATTGAGGCTGCCCCCGTTGATAGTGACCACTAGGATCGTCACTTGCGTAGGTATTATTGGTCGATTGTATTTGCGTTAATACTCCCGGAACCGCATTTACATCACCTCGCCATGGGTCAAATTTTTTCAAACCAAAAGAGTCAAATAAAATAGTTTGAAAGCCTCCTACGACCTCCTTCTTTTTTTTGCTATACCGGATACTTTGCCGTGTATCAAAACGACCCGCGACAATTTGTGCTCCGGAAGAAAGCTTTAATACCCCTGGTTCAACCACAAAATAATCAATATCAGTCATGACAACTTGCTTAAATGGTACCCCTTTCATCTGTGCATGATGGGGCGCAATAATTTGACGAACTTCAGCTTGAGTCTTGCTCGTCGACAGTAACCGTATACTCGAAGGTAAATTTTCACCATCTTGCGTGATGGTCGGCATTAGAAAAACTAAAGGGGTTTGGGAATAAGTTTGGGTAAACGTGATCACACACTCTGATGGGTCTGTTGGCGTAATGCAGTTTGAAACCCGTAGTCGACCAAACTCAAATTGAGTCGCCTGAACAGAACCAAGCAAACAATAAAAGAATAATCCGCAGAAACACTGAAGATACCACTTCATAATGACCCCTACCACTTACTACCAGAGCCCAAACACATTTTTCATTTTTACTGTAAGGCCCTCATGTGTAATAAGAGCTCTGATGTGAGTGTAGTTGAAGCACCAAAATACGACTGAGCTCTCCCTCAATTGAAGTCATAAAGTGCTAATATCAATACATAACATTAAGTAAATTTTCCTATTCCTCCTACCTGATTATTTGTTTGGGGCGTTAATCATGGAACGACTTTCGCAGAGCCAAATCCACGAAATTTTTAATGACAGCTACCAACGCTGTCAGAGCAGTGGCCATTTCTTAGACGTATTCTATGAACTGCTATGGCATGAAAACACCACCTTTAGAAAGCTCTTTGAGGGTGTAGACATGAAACGGCAAAAGAAAATGCTGCACGCTTCCTTTCTGTGCATCATGATGGCCACCTTTTCTAATGAAGCTCAAAGTCATATCGAGCAGTTAGGTGATCGTCATGGCAAAAATGGTTTAGGGCTCACCGCCAAAGACATGGACATCTGGTTTGAATGTTTACTCGCTTCTGTATCGCAATGTGATCCCAAATACACTCCGCAAGTTGAATATGCTTGGCGACAATGTTTCACCTTTGGGCTTTCTTTAATGAAAGAACGTTGTGGTTAGCCATCATTAAGGGGCATAACACACCTATTCCACTTTTATTTTATGGATTAACACGCAAACGTTTGCCTTTACCTAAAAAAGCAGTATGATGCCGCCAATTTCTTTCGATATAGGAAGCCATTCCATGTTTGGTTCTGCAACCCGTACTGATTCAACCCGTGTTTTGTTATTAGGCTCTGGTGAACTTGGTAAAGAAGTCGCCATTGAATGTCAGCGTCTTGGTTTAGAAGTGATTGCTGTAGATCGTTATGCTGATGCACCTGCCATGCAAGTTGCTCACCGCAGTCATGTTATTGATATGCTCGATGGTGATGCATTAACTACCGTGATTGCACTGGAAAAACCCCACTACGTAGTGCCAGAAATTGAAGCCATTGCGACAGATAAGCTGGTTGAACTTGAACAGCAAGGTTTAAATGTGGTGCCTACCGCCAACGCCACCAAGTTAACAATGAACCGCGAAGGTATCCGTCGCTTAGCGGCCGAAGAACTCAACATTGCAACCTCACCTTTTAAGTTTGCTGACACTTTCGAAGACTTTACGGCGGCAGTTGAATTTGTTGGTACACCATGTGTTGTAAAACCTATCATGAGTTCTTCAGGTAAAGGTCAAAGCGTGATCAAATCTGAAGCTGACGTTAAAAAAGCATGGGATTACGCTCAAGATGGTGGCCGAACCGGCGCAGGCCGAGTCATTGTTGAAGGGTTTGTGGACTTCGATTATGAAATTTCCTTACTCACTGTCAGCGCTGTAGATGGCGTACATTTTTGTGCCCCTATTGGTCACCGACAAGAAGATGGTGACTACCGCGAGTCTTGGCAGCCACAAGCCATGTCAGAAGCCGCTTTACAAGAAGCACAACACGTTGCTCAAAAAGTCGTAACTGCACTCGGTGGCTACGGTTTATTTGGTGTTGAGCTTTTCATAAAAGGGGATAAAGTCTACTTCAATGAAGTCTCTCCTCGCCCACATGACACTGGCCTTGTGACCTTAGTCTCTCAAGACATGTCTGAGTTCGCTCTGCACGTTCGAGCCTTCACAGGTTTACCAGTAAGCAGCATCGTGCAGTATGGGCCATCCGCTTCTGCGGTAGTACTTGGTGAAGGTGTTTCTGAAAACATTCGCTTTGATGGTTTAGGGGCAGCACTTGTACAGCCTCAGACCCAAGTTCGCTTATTCGCTAAGCCAGACATTAATGGCCGCCGCCGTTTAGGTGTGGCACTTACCCGCCGCGACAATATAGAAACCGCCATTGAAGCTGCCATTGATAGCGCCTCAAAGATCAAGGTGATCTATTAAATTAAGCCAAGTCAGCGAGGCTAAAAACAAGGCTGCCAGCGTGATGCTGGCAGTCTTTATTTCTTTAGGTTATGGTTTTTCAATCAACCACACTTCTTCTGCGAAACGGCTCAACCCTTTTTTAATACGAGGGTGAGATTCATCGGCGTCATCACGATATAAGTGTGTCACCTCACACTCAGAAAAGAGTTCGTGTACATCCACAGCAGGCACAGAAAATGGAGGCCCTGCTAATTCTTGCTGGTCATAATCTAATGTCACCAGCAGCATGCGTCCACCTGATTTCAAATTACTCAGCACTTTCTCCACGTACTCTTTGCGCATTGATTCTGGTAACGCCACCAAGGCCGCACGATCGTACACCAATTCAACAGGTTCAAGAGGCGCAGAGAAGAAATCACCGGAATAAATGGTCAACTCATCAAATTCGTACATCACATGGTGATTATTTAACTGAGTCACCAACGGCGTGTACAGCTGCTCTGCAAAAAACGCCTTTACTGCGATGTCACTCAGCTCCACACCAATCACGGAATCATGTCTTTGTGCTAACCAATCCAAATCTAGCGATTTACCACACAGTGGGACCAATACTTTGTCTTCACGTTTGGGTTGCACATGATGCCAATAATTAATTAATGCAGCATTCGTTTCATCCAAATGAAAGCCAATTGCGTTTGCTGCCCATTTGCTATGCCAAAATTCAGCTTCCATTTTTTTCCTTCTACTTGCTGCTGTATTTAAGTGTTAATTAAATCATTAAAGACTGAATACAATCAACAGCAGTTACATTAACCGAATGGCGCGTTCTAGCTGCACAGGATCAACCTGCCTATCTTGCGCAATCACTTCAAACATTTTTTTCAATGCCGGATTTTGACTGTTTACTTCCTCATCCTGGAGGTATTTTTGCAAAAATCCATCTCGTAGTACCTTGTATGCCTTACGCTCATTCTGCTGTTGCTCGTATTTTGAAGACGTTTTTTTCCCGATAAAAAACACAAACAAACCCACAAGAATAGGAGCAATAACAGCTGCAAAAACAAGCCAGCCAATGTGAATCATAATAAACCTTTTAATACTTAATGCTTAAATCAAGAAGGCACTAATTTTAATGATTTTTCTGCCACTCGTGAAGCCTAAAACCACGGGTGTTTTTACTCTTACACAAATAAAACCGACAGTGACTAAAAAGCGACCATACTTTAAGTAACCATCTATATTGGGGCCAAATTTGTTATCAAGAATAAATGCATGTTGTTCTGCAATAATGAGCCAGGGAGAGCACAATGAATACACGGTGGTACATTCTTGCGTTAGCTCTATTACTTACTAGCTTCATCGCTCAATCGAATGAAAAAGTGGTCTCTGTGGCAACGCTAGGAGATTACCCTCCTTTCTGTTTTATTAATCATGAGAACAACGCCCCTATAATGACAACTCTTCCCCCTGGCTCAGATGTGAGCTTTTTTACAGGGTATAGCTGGGATGTATTACGGGAAAGCTTCCATATTATGGGGTATACCATCCAGCTAACTGTAACTCCTTGGCCAAGAGCCGTTAAATACGTAGAAATCGGAAAAGTGGATATTCTATTTCCAGCTGGGAAAAACTCAGAAAGGTTAAAAGTCTTTGATTATTCGAAGGAATCTATTAATGAAGCTAAATTTCTGGTTTATGTTACCAAAGATAACCCAATCCAGTGGACTGGGCTAGAATCTTTTAACAACCTTGTCGTTGGCATAAAAAGAGGCTTTAACTATGGCGACAAATGGGAAGCGGCTCACCAAATAAAACGACATGAAGTAAGCAACATAATGAATGGTTTTTTAATGCTTGATAATAAACGTATTAGCGGATTTTTAGGCTACGAGTTTAATTGGGACTATTTATTAAAACAGCATGGTTGGAATAAAAAATACCGTAAACTTCCCTCTTTTGACTCTTCTCGGGAGTATTTGGTTTCCCTCAAAACAAACCCACTAGGCCCCAAACTGTTAAGTGATTTTGATAAAGGCAAACAAATATTAATAAAAAGTGGTCGACTTAAAGAGATACAACAGCAATGGTTTGGCTCAGAATGACCTCCTACATAGCGAATAAAATGAAGGCATTAACTGTTTTCGTGTTATTTGGCGCTTTTTCCGCACCTTTACTAGCCCATACCAAGTGCATAACAATCAGCATGAATGGTGCAAAAGGCTGGATCCCTGTTTCTTATTATGAGAACAACAGGCTTACGGGGGTTGTCCCCACTATTATTACCAATATATTCAATGAGATAGGAGTTGAAGTAAAACAACAACCCATTATCCCATGGAAACGGCTCTTAAACGACTTAGAGATAGGGAAACTGGATGTTCTTACTGGCGCTTACTATAACGATGAAAGAGCCAAAAAATATCAGTACAGTAATGCCATTACCGTTGATGAGATTCGTATTTTTGTAAAAAAGGGGAAAGAATTTCCGTTTTATGATTTATCTGACTTAAAAGGGCTGATAGGTGTTCGGCCAATGGGAGGCAGCTATGGCCAAGGTTTTGATGACTATGCTAAGAAAAACCTTCATATTAACGAGAATAACAATACATTAGCCATGTTAAAGCTGCTATTGCAAGGCAAAGTAGACTATGCAGTTTGGGGCTACTACGACGGCCTTGGCAATATAGCTCAGCATCATTATCAAGATCAGATTACCGCTTTACCTACCCCTGTCTCTTCCAATAATGTTTATGCTCTGTTTTCTAAACAGTCTCCTTGTTTATCTCAGGTTGATCGTTTCAATCAGATACTAGAAAGAATGCATATCGATGGAGATATTGACGAGATCATTGAAGAACACCTTATTCATCACTTCCCATAACCTCTCACTACTCACCCATAGCCACTTATTATTCCCCATATCATCCACTAGGGAGAAAATTTTTCTAAGTTCTTATTGATAAAATTAAAATTTAGAAAAGTTATTCTCCTTTGAAGCACGTATATTCCTCATCACAAAATCAAAACAACAATAATTCTCACTTTTTATATCTAATGTGAATTTCACGAGATGTATAAATGGAAAATAATCATGAATAAGAAGTACTTACCAAGTTTATTATTTTTTTCAGTTTGTTTAATTTGGGGAACAACCTGGATGGCGATGGAAATTGCAGTCCATACTATTCCACCTATTTTAGCCACTGGAATGCGTTTTTTAATCGCAGCGCCGATTTTAGTGCTATTAGCAAAAGTCTTTAAGCAGCCATTGCTCTTCCCTTCTGGTAAGAAAAAGTGGATGCTGATCACGGCGGTATTCTATTTTGCGATCCCATTTACCTTAATGATTTTTGGCGAGCAGTACATCTCATCTGGTCTCGCTTCTATCATTTTTGCCAATATGCCAATCGCCGTCATGATCACGTCCAGTGCCTTTTTAGGCTTACGTTTAGCACGCCACCAGCTGGTTGGTTTGTTCATCGCTGTAAGCAGCTTGTGTATTATTCTCTTTAGTGAAATGAGCATTGGCGGGGAAGATTACATTGTGGGCTCTATGGCATTAGCTGGTGCTGTAATAATGCACGCTATGATGTACGTTATGGTGCAAAGACACTGTAAAGATATTCAAGTGATCACCTACAACGCACTACCAAGCTTAATTGCTGCTGTCTTACTATTTATCGTGTCATTCAATTTTGAAGAAATAAATCTAGCTGCGGTCACGTTTGAATCCCTGTCCGCCGTTATTTATCTTGGTATCTTTGCTAGCGTTGGCGGCATTGTTGCCTACTTCAAATTAGGGCAAATTTCGACGCCATTCACCGCTTCTATCTGTTTCTTAATTTTTCCATTAGTCGCACTCAGTTTATCAGCGGTTGTGTCCGGAGCCTCTATTTCACAAGAATCTATTTTTATGCTGCTGCCACTACTGAGCGGTATATTCCTAACTAAGGTTCCTGTTGAACACATTCGTATCCCACTACTTCGTAAGGAATCGGCGTAATAGGCAGTATCCTCCTTAACATTTCACTGTTGGAATATCTGACCATTTTGTCGTGTATTGAGGCGTGAGCATTTCACGCTTCATCCCCCATTTCGGAGCAATGCCTTGAGCCCCTAAAAACATGGTATCGGTTCCGTATTTTTTATTAATGTCGTCAAATACGCCCATTAAAGCCACGTTGTTTTGGGTTGGATTTAATAAATCTAACTGCTCATGGGTGCCATCACTCAAATCTAATAAGCCGACTCCCAACTTATAATACTTCACTCCCGGCTTATAAAGCTGTTTAGCCAGTTTAGTTACCACCGCCGTAATCTGAGTGGTATCCGCAGTACCATAAAAAAACCGATGAGTAGCTTTAAAACTCTCTGTTTTTTCATCAAAGGGAGAGTTTGAAGCAAAACACACCAAAATTTTGGAAAGAGAGCCTTGCTGACGTGCTTTTCGTGCCACAATACCCGCATGCTTACTGAGAGCCTGCTGCAATGATGGTAGATCCGTGATCCTATTTCCCATGCTGCGAGTCGAATAAATTTGCTTTTTATCGGCACGAGCACTTTCCCAGTTTGTACAAGGCTGGCCGTTTAATTCTCGGACTGTTCGCTCCACATCAACATTAAACTCTCTACGAACCAAACCAAGTGGAAAACGTGCTAGTTGAATGGCCGTTGTGATCCCTATTTGATGAAGTTTTTTGGTTGTCTGTTTGCCAATCCCCCATACCTCCCCCACTCCCATTTGCGCTAATACACGTAAACGTTCAGGCTCATTATCTAAAACACAAACACCTTGATAGCCTTGAATGTTTTTAGCTGCATAGTTCGCTACTTTTGCCAGCGTTAAGGTAGCCCCCATTCCGACGCAAACCGGTAAGCGACACTCTTTCCACACCGCTCGTCGCAACACAGCACCATGCGCACGCAAATCTGGAATGGCTTTGCTGCACCGTTCAAACGATAAAAAAGACTCATCGATACTGTATATGTGCTGCTCAGGGGCAAAACGACCGATAACATCCATCATTTTTGCAGACAGATCCGCATACAATTCGTAGTTCGAAGATAAGGGGATCACACCATGCAGCTGGCATAGGTCTTTCACTTTAAAATAAGGGCTAAATTTAGGGATTCCAGCTTCTTTAGCTTGGCGATTTGCAGCCACAATACAACCATCGTTGTTAGATAATACAACAATGGGCTTACCTCGCCATTCAGGTCGGAAGACTTGCTCAGCACTGCAATAAAATGAGTTAGCGTCCACTAATGCGTACATCGACCTGCCTCATACCAACAAAGGGCTTTTTCGGTGACAGCGAACAGAGCGAACAACCACACCCTCAATGCTAAACGTGTCAAAGTCATTAATTGGAACAGGTTGAATAGATTCATTAGCCGATAGCAATAGCCGCCGCTGAGTATCTAGTAACTTGCAAACAAACTCTCCATTAAGGTTCGCGACAATAACATCTTGGTTAAAGGGAGCCAGAGAACGATCTATGATCAAAATATCGCCATCGTAAATACCGACGCCTTGCATCGAGTCACCACACGCACGGGCAATAAAGGTGGCGCTGGGATGATCAATCAGTAACTCGTCCAAATCAAATGCTAATTGTGAATATTCTGCCGCTGGACTTTCAAAACCAGAAATGCCTGCACTGGCTGATATTGGGCTTACTTTCATATGACTTACCACTGTGATTATATACAGTATTATTTTGAGGCATTTTTATAGGAAATCAAGACACCTGATGGTTAAATGCTGAATAATGCAGCATGAGTAAAATTGACAGCCTGAAACAACGAACTCATACTTTTGAGATGGTATTTAATACCACCGCAGGGGAATAAGATGTTTGATGTATATAGCTATTCTATAAGAACTAACTTTCTTATTACCCTCTTTATCTCACTCTGTAGCTTTCTTCCTGTCAGCCATGCTTTTGATAAAAACACCCCTCTTATTGCCGCCACTCTTGAATACCCACCTTACGAATACTCTGAAAATGGAAAAGCAAAAGGCATCGCTGTGGAAATCATCAGAGAAGTCGCTCGAAGAACAGGCGTAAAACACGTTCAGTTTAACTTCTACCCTTGGAAAAGAGCCGTTTACTCAGCCAAAGTTGGCGATAGCCATTTACTGTTTAATGCAGGTAAAAACGAGGAACGCCAACTATGGGGACGATATTCAGACAGTGTGTTAATTTTACAAAAATACGTTCTTTTCAAAAGAGCGACTTCTACCATTGAAGTGGACAATACGTTTGATAACGTTTCAGATGTCGCTATTGCGATCAGAATGGGCTATTTGTACGGCACAGGTCCTTTCCGGCAAGCGGTCGATAGCGAAAAATTTGCTTCTGTTACCCTATCTAAATCAACACAACAGAGTGTCAATATGCTGCTTGGCGATCGCATTGATCTATTTATAGGCGATTATTTGCCCGTGATGCACTACATAAAAAAGCACCATCTAGAAAATCAAATTGATGTCATCAAGAGAAAAGAAGCCCCCACACAAAATTTAATTGTACTGACTTGGCCTACTTATTTATTGTTTTCAAAGAAAAATGTAGATGTACACTTTGTAAGTGAAGTGAAAGAAACATTAGATCAAATGAAAGATGATGGCTTTGTGGATGAAGTATTCCAGCGTTATATGTACTAATCAAATTCAACACAATAAAAAAGCCCAGTAACAGTCTACTGGGCTTTTTACATCACTTATCAATCATTAGACATAGCGCCTATAAACAAGGTTGTTATAGTTCTGCTTTAATCCACACTAAACGATGATCAGAAGAAATGTCTTTACCATTACCATACTTACCCACACGCTTATCATTCATTAATAAACGGCCTTCTTCAAAAGTCGCAGGCCAGTAAACACCAGAGTCTGTAATCGTTAAGTTTGCTGATGGAATCACGTGATCAAGACGCAACCCACTCGTACTAGTCACTTGGCTTGGGTATGGTGTATCCCAGTTTGACGCACGACACTCATACATTGCTAAACACTCAGGCCCTCCAAGGCTTGCAGGTGCCATTGGGCCAAAAGTCGCGAGATGGTTTACCTTCGTATGATCCATTAATGCCTTAATTGCCGTTAAATCACCATCGCCTTTTAATGGATCGGCATTAAGATCGCCCATCACAACAAACTTATCCGTCGCCGCGAGACCACCCGTTTTACCAGCATCATCATACATGTAGCTATCGCCTTCAATGTAATCAACCCAGAAGTTAATTTCATCGGCATTTTGAACTTTGTTCTTACCTGTATCAAAAATTGGTGGGGTTGGGTGAGACATCAGTAAATGCACTTTTTCTACACTGCCGTCAGCTTGAGGAACTAAAATAGGTGCATCCACATGGTTTTTAGAAGATAAACGCACTTCCGCCCACTCTTCTGCCGTATACCACTCATCACCGCATTTCATGCCTGCTGGGATTTTACTTGGATCACTGCAATCCGTAATCGTTGGAATGCTTGCTCCTGGCATGTCTTTCCATTTAAATTTCTGGAATGTACGTGTATTTTTAGTATCAATTTCGTACATAGACAACAGAGCAAAAGCGTACTGGCCGTGATAATTACCAAAGCCCCATGCGTCTCCAGGCAGCTTACCAGCCGTACCGTCATTATCTAAATCAAACTGACTCACTAAACCAGTATTGGTGGCGTAGTTCGCAAAGTACTGAAATGCAATTGGTTCAAGTACAATGCCATCTTGATCAAAGCTGTTTGAGTTTTGTGGAACCGCTAAATAATTTAAGCGAAAACCAATAATCGCATCGTTATTAGTGCCTGTACCATCATTATTAAACTCAGCCATCATCAGCACTGCTGGACGCTCCGTTTGAATGATGGCCGCAACATTACGGATTTGAATGATTTTCAGAGCCGTTTCTGTGTCTGCGTCAGACAAAGTGCCATTTTTCCAGCCTGAAACCAAAGCATCTTGCTCTGATTTATTCAGCTTCATTTCTGCTACTAGGTCTTCATACGTATAGCGATCAAATGACAAATTAAAAGCAGCAATACGGCCATCTCGCACTACAGGCGTCGGCTTAGGCACATCAGGAACCGTAGATGTATCACCCGATTGGTAGTTATTCACGGTGGTTTCTTCATTACAGCCCATTAATAGAGTGGTGCTGATAGCCAATGCGATGGTTGTTTTTAAAATATTCATTGATAGCGCTCATTCAAAGTACGGTAGTTAAGAACGACGCGGATGGTAAGGGATGATGTATTTTATAAATGAGATCTTGTTCTAACTTTTATGCATGTAAAACGTTTGCTTACCACTTTTTTGTGATTTTTTTGCGTACAAATCATATCAACCATCACAACAATACTCACTCTTATTCATAATATTTCTGATTATATAAACGTAATCCCTTTACCGTTTAAAATTAAAATGGTTCTAGAAAAATGAAGACTCTTCAAATAAATGATTATAAGAATAGTCCTCATACATCGACCCCACAGGAAAAGGGTTAATTGCAGTACGTTTATGGATAACCTTTAGAAACCATTCGGATTATCAATGATATAAAGCCAACCACCATCCGTGTACTTCATCACTTCCAGTGCCATTCCTGTTTGTACATTAGTGATTTCCCAATCAGAGCGGATAAGTGCGGTGTCACCATTAATGTGAATAGATACACCGTGTGTGATCATTTCCACGTCACCTTGCATATAACCTTTTAAAGTCTGCTTAATGGCCTCTCTACCTATCGCGAGGTTGCCTTCAGCATCTAAAACAAATACAGCATCTTCGTGGAACAGTGTCCCTAGTCCTGTAATATCTTTATTTGAAAAGTACTCTGCAAATAACTGATGCAACTCACTAGGTGTTTGCGGTTTTTTATAATCTACTGATGCATAAGAAAAAAAAGATAGAGTGCTTAAAGCAACAAGCCATAGTGTTTTCATGAATTTCCTTAATTTGGGATGTCCGGTGAAGATAGAGCGATAATATTGCAGTCAGTTACTAAAAGAAATTAGGCACCCCAAAGTAACTAGTTACCTTGGGGTAACCAGTAAGAATGTGCCAATTTGATACAAATTCGATATCATGAAAAATAAAAAATAAATGGAGTGACCATGAGTGAACAAGGTCGACAACCCGAAGGCTATTGTAGTGTTGACAGATACTTAACGTTGATCTCTACAAAATGGACTGCCCATATTATTTGGTTAGTTAGTCAGCATCATGAAATGCGGTTTGGGCAAATACAGAAACAACTGGCTTTAGTCTCTAGTAAAGTACTCAGTGAACGATTAAAACGGCTAAAGGAAGAAGGTTTTGTCTGGCGAAGACAAGAGGAAACGGTTCCGGTAACGGTGTACTACGGGTTGACACCAAAAGGAGAAGAACTTGCAGAAATTGTCGATATTATCGTAAGAAAATCTGACGATTGGGATAAGCTTTAGTTTAACCTTACACAGAATTATTTACAGGGTCCTGAAAAATACAACGCTGAATCAAACACTTGCTAATACGCAAATGCAGCTTAAATCCACCGCTTAATATGGTGGACCCAAAAACCTAGAAGACTGAATAGAACACATTACATTGATGTATTGATTATGTGTATTAACCAAATATTTTTATTGTTCGTTGCCTTTTATTTCAACCACTTCGCCAAATTGCTCATCAACAGTTTGAAACTCTATAGACAATGCATTATCTACTATTTCATCAAAGCATTTTTCAACAGCCATCTTTTCAATGGATTTACCACAATGATCAAATAGTTTCTTAGCTAAATCATCATGTGATATTGGCATATCAACTCTGCTTTCTTCGTATTTTTCATATGCATCCCAAAGAATTGGAACATCAAACTTTGCCACTTCAGAACCACTCTCTGAGTATATAAAAAATGGAGGGTATTCCACGTGCACCCAAAACGTTATATGAGAAGATTTAAAATCTTTACTAATTAAATTGAATATGGCCTTTTTTGCATTACTGTAAAACTCTTGTTCAACAGTACTCCAAAAACCATCATCTGTTAGATCAATGTTTTCAATTCTTTTAATTTTTTCTTCTTGAGCCCAGTCAACTTCTTCTATAAATCCATTTTTTACTTGTAACTTTATTAATTTCTCGGTGTTTAATGCAAGCTCTTCTTGTGAGTCAAAAACAGTAACCGCTCTATCCTCATTACCTTCACTTTGCCCAATAGTCCCTTTCGTAATTATTTGGGTGGTATGATAGATTATCTCAACCTTCCAAAATTCACGTGTTAATTCATTCTTGAACAGCCTAGTAATACACCACATATCGTCAATACCTCACTTACAACACTAAACACCACATATACCAAACTCGAATCAGACAGAAAACCTGTCATAAATACATGATTAATTATATATTTAAATTAAAATCAATTGAAGGTATTCACCCATTTAGAAGCTTCAACGGCAACAATCATCTGCCACCACCTAAAATCGCAATCATTGAAGTTATGAGGATTTTTGTTCTGTCTTTTAGAGTGCACTCCCACTCATATACAACCTCAGCATCAAGTACTTTCTGAACTAATGCTGCTTTATACGCATCGTTACACTCTGGAATTCTTTTCTTTTTCAGTTTTTTATTCATTTATAAACTCAGTAAACCTGCAAAAGAAACAACCCACCGAAGTGGGCTGTATTTGGAAACTATCAATATTAATGAATTTACTGCGTGACGGCTTCTTCTTCCTCATCTTTTTCAAGCGTCGCTGTTATATACCGCGTAATCACATCATGAATTTCAGGATATTGCTTTTGAGTACAATAAAAGCTAATCCAGTGAAAATAATATAGAGCTGTTAAGTTTTCATTTCCATTTATTCTATATTCCGGAATTACATAACCATATAAAACAACTCCATTTTCTAAACAAGACTCTTCTAATAAATTATCGTCTGAGTTGTATTCATAAGTTGCATTACTATCAAAAGGCTTTACTATTACTTCTGTATTCTTATGAAAATGTCGCATCTGAAAAGCCATCAACGCACTGGCACCTGCCCCAACAAATGCCATTGGGCCCACAAATATCACCGCTATTACACAAGCCACAATACCCACATAAGCAAAGCCTCGCGTTACTTTATAAAATCCTTCAGGAACTTGTTCTGTTTCGTAACGACGAATGCCATAAGGGGTGATCTGACAGAGGTAATCCCTTTTAGCGTAAGCAATAAAATTAATAAACGAACCCAGTAGAATACCTAAAATAACCAGCATAATACTAATTTCAGGTGTCGTTCTCGTCAAAAAGGCGCAACCAAAGAAACCAATTAAAATAGGAACAATGATAAATAACCTGAACTTTAATTTTAACTGTATTATGTTTTTCCATTCATAAACAACTTCAGCATCAAGAACTTTATTCGTTAACGCTTCTTTATACGCATCGTTACACTCTGGAAATCTTTTCTTTTTTAATTTTTTATTCATTTATAAACTCAACAAACCTACAAAAGAAACAACCCACCGAAGTGGGCTGTATTTGGGAACTATCAGCATTAATAAAATTACTGTGTGGCGGCTTCTTCTTCCTCATCTTTTTCAAGAGTCGCCGTTATATACCGCGTAATCACATCATGAATTTCAGGATGCTGTTCAGGTGTACAATTAATTCCAATCCAATGAAACTCATAAAGATCGTCAAGGCTATCATCTTCATGGCAGTTATAACTAGGAATATCATACTCATAAGTAATCAAACCATGGCTATGATCTCCACCAAAACTAGAATAATCGTAATCCTCCCCCAAGACAAAAGGCTTAATTTTCAATTCAGTATGTTTATGAAAACCCCTCATTTTAAAGGCCATCAATGCACTGGCACCTGCCCCAACAAATGCCATTGGGCCCACAAAAATCACCGCAATCACGCACACGACAATTCCCGCATAAGCAGAGCCACGCATGAATTTATAACATGCCTCAGGTACTTGCTCTGTTTCGTAACTACGGATGCCATAAGGGGTGATCTGACAGAGGTAATCCCTTTTAGCGTAAGCAATAAAATTAATAAACAACCCCAGTAGAATACCTAAAATAACCAACATAATGCTAATTTCAGGTGTCATTCTCGTCAAAAAGGCGCAGCCAAAGAAACCAATTAAAATCGGTATGATAATAAATAACCTAAACTTCAATTTTAATTGTAATGTGTTTCTCCACTCATAAACGACTTCAGCATCAAGAACTTTGTTCGTTAACGCTTCTTTATACGCATCGTTACACTCTGGAATTCTTTTCTTTTTCAGTTTTTTATTCATTTATACATTTAAAGATATTATAAAAAAACAACCCACCGAAGTGGGTTGATAAAATTAGTACTATTCACTAGCAAGCTGCTGTTTAAAAATTTTAGGTCGCGTTGTAATATACTGAGAAAGTACATCATTAATCTTAGAAAATTGTTCTTCTTTACAGTAGACCATAATCCAATGAAAACTTTTTAAATTTGTCAAATTAGAGTCTGTTTCACTAAAGTATGAAGGTATCGTGTGTTCAAATAATACAATACCATTACCAAATGAGCTTTCATCGCTATAAAAATGATACTCCACATCTGGTATGAAAGGCGTTATACGTGTTTCTATACTCTTATGAAAACTCCTCATTTGAAAAGCCATTAATGCGCTAGCTCCTGCTCCCACAAAGGCCATCGGCCCAACAAAGATAACCGCTATTACACAAGCCACAATACCCACATAAGCGACACCACGGGTTGCTTTATAGAATACCTCAGGTACTTGCTCTGTTTCGTAATTACGAATGCCATAAGGGGTAATCTGACAGAGGTAATCCCTTTTAGCGTAAGCAATAAAATTAATAAACGAACCCAGTAGAATACCTAAAATAACCAGCATAATACTAATTTCAGGCATTGTTCTCGTCAAAAAGGCACAGCCAAAGAAACCAATTAAAATCGGAACAATGATAAATAACCTGAACTTTAATTTTAACTGTATTATGTTTTTCCATTCATAAACAACTTCAGCATCAAGAACTTTTTTTGTTAGTTCTTCTTTATATGCACCACTACATTCTGGAATTATTTTCTTTTTCAGTTTTTTGTTCATTTATAAACTCAGCAGCCTGAAAAAAACAACCCACCAAAGTGGGTTGATATAGTAAGTTACTGCTCACTAGCAAGCGTTTTTTTAAAAATTTTAGGTCGTGTTGTAATATATTGGGAAATTACATCATTAATTTCCGAAATGTGTTCTTCTTTACAATAAACACCAATCCAATGAAAACTTTTTAAATTTGTTAAATTAGAGTCTGTTTCACTAGAATATGAAGGTATTGTATGATCTAATAATACAATATCATTATCAAATGAACTTTCATCGCTGTAAAAATGATATTCCGCATCAGTTGCAAAAGGTACTATATACGTCTCTGTGTTCTTATGAAAATGCCGCATCTTAAAGGCCATCAATGCACTGCCTCCTGCACCCACAAAGGCCATCGGCCCAATAAAGATAACGGCAACCACACAAATTACAATACCCACATAAGCCAAACCACGGGTTGCTTTATAAAACACTTCTGGCACCCGTTCTGTTTCGTAACGACGAATACCATAAGGCGTGATTTGACACAAATAGTCTCTGTTGGCGCAGCCAATAAAATAAATGAAGGCACACATAATCATTACAAACACCGCAATACCAACACTCGACCAAAAATCGTCTGTTAAAACCGCAAAAACAATCCCTAGGAGGGCCCCTGGAATACATCCTAACCAACGGTATTTTTGAACTAGAACATGCTCCCATTCATACACTACATCCGCATCGAGTACTTTTTTAATTAATGCTTCTTTATACGCATCGTTACACTCTGGGATTCTTTTCTTTTTCAGCTTTTTATTCATCTATACATTCAACGATATTACAAAAAACAACCCACCGAAGTGGGCTGCATTTGAAAACTATCAACATTAATAAAATTACTGTGTGACGGCTTCTTCTTCCTCATCTTTTTCAAGGGTCGCCGTTATATACCGCGTAATCACATCATGAATTTCAGGGTGTTGTTCTGAAGTGCAATAAATATCAATCCAATGGAAGCTTCTTAAAGCATCTAAATTATTGTCTCCGTCCTTTACATAATCAGGCACAACGTAACCATATAAATTAATCCCACTCTGAAGTGAGGATTCTTCAGGACAATATCTATAGTCTACATCAGTAACAAAAGGGGTAATTTCAATTTCAGTACGTTTATGAAAATTTCTCATTTGAAAGGCCATTAATGCACTACCTCCAGCCCCAACAAATGCCATCGGCCCCACAAAGATAACGGCAATCACACACACCACAATGCCCACATAAGCAACAACTCGCGTTGCTTTATAAAATATTTCTGGCACCCGCTCTGTTTCGTAACTGCGAATACCGTAAGGTGTGATTTGGCACAAATAATCTCTACTGGCACAGCAAAGAAAATACATAAATGCATTCATAATTATTACAAATACTGTAACACCAACAATAGCCCAAAAGTCCTTTGTTAAAAACGCAAAAACAACCCCTAAAAATATCCCTGGAATGCATGACAACCAACGGTGCTTATCAATAAGAACATGATCCCATTCATACACTACGTCCGCATCCAGTACTTTTTTAATTAATGCATTTTTATACGCATCGTTACACTCTGGAATTCGTTTTTTCTTCATTTTTCTGCTCTCTTAAAGTGGACACGTTAATATGACTTCATCGTTACTGCTCACGATTTTTGGTGAGCTAGCATCAAGATCATGCATCGGAGATAGTTCTTCCATGGTATCACCTACTTGGAGTTTAAAATTGTAATAGAGTACCGTCGATTTTTGCTCACCTTCATAAGGTGTATCTGCCTTAATCCCAAGAGTCACCACAATATTGTCCCCCGATTTTAGCCATTCAGGGAAAGTAAACACGTATTCACGCACTCCCTCTTTGGTCAGTTCCCATTTTCCTTGTTGTGCCATGATTTCCTTTGACACGGGCATCACCAAGGTAGAGCTCGGAGTCGCATACGATTCCGGTTTGCTTTCTCGGTGAAGTTGAATGGCTAACGCAACAGGTTGGCCCTCCCGTAATTGTGGGAAGCGCAACCTTACCTGCTGTTTATATTCCGTTAATGCTGGTATTGCTTGTGCGTGCTGCGGCGTGCCCAGTAAACGTTGATCGACTTTAGTAGTGGATATTTGTGGTTTCATCATGATTTTCAAGAGATTCTCATATTCTTCTAGTGCACTCCACCCTTTGTTTTCTTTCCCCCAAATGCTTTTTCTTAACCATTGCTCTAACGGGGTTTTAGCAAAATAATTAAGCAAAACAGTAGTCACTAAATAAACAATCCCTAACCAGAATAAGCCCGATGCCATCCAAGGCTGAAAAATGACACGAAGAGAACCAATACCCAACTTATTAAGACAAGATGCTAATGACATCCATCCCCATATTAATGCTTGTCCCCCTAAAGCAATGGTTTTAGCAAATAACAACCCTTTCTCTAAAGCAAAATCGGCGTCTTCGAAGTCCTTCCAAGTTTGCCACCCCTCTAACCCCGCAGCAATAAAGCCCGTTGCACCTGTTAACAGAGAGCGACTCACGTAAGATTTAGCAATTATCTTCTTATCTAACGAAATATTGTTATTTGTCAGAACCCTTGATAGAGAACGTCTCATCAAATCTGAATCATTCTTAACTAAATCAAACGTCATCCCTCGAAAAACATCACCAGTGGCATTAATAGACCAAGATACCGCAGACACATACACTCTGTGCGCTGCCGCCTTATCTTCACCCGGCACGGTATTTAATGCCTTAATAAACGTCCCTTGAGCGTCTGCCACGTTCATTAGATTGAGTACCGCGACAATGGTACCAAACCCACCTAAGCTGTTGTAGGCATCGCCTATTTTATTGATGAGCTGCAAGTTTTGATTGTTAAAACTTTCTATCGCATCGGGGACTTCTTTGACTAAATTCGCCACCTTAGCTTCTTGTTTAACAATATCATCCTTTATTCCCTGAGATTCTGGCGTATGCTTGGGTGTATTGTCCTGCTTATAAGTCAGGCCGCTTAGCTTGATGATTTCCTTCTTCAGTTTGACTCTGAACTGTCTTCCTTTCCCTTCATAATCTGGATTCATGTGGATACTGACTTCTTTTACCTGAGCCATGGCCCATAACCCCAGCTCACGGTTAAAACCAAGCTGTTTCCCCCCACCTCGATGCCGCCTTCCTATTACTGCCAACATCACTTTTTTATACGTGGACTCAATCCCAAGCTTAAGCGCCTCTTGCGTGCTTTCCACCAATTCATCTATGGGTATTAATAGTTTCAGTGTCGCTTTATAGAACAGAGAATCAGATTTAACGCCATACCCCAACACACCACCAAATTCAGCCCAACGGCCACCCAATGCGGCCCAATCACCATGGGTGTTGATTAAGCCATTTTCTTTGGCAATTTCATAACCTTTAAAGAAAAGCTCCGTTGAGAAAAAACAATGGGCTGTCGCCATTAAGTTATCCGGCGTTTCTTGCTCGATGGCTTCGAATAATTTGACATGAGCGCTTTCATCGTTGGCATTGGTATCCAGCACTAATAAGGTTTCCCCTACCAACTCGAATAAATACGCCATGTGGGAGCCTTCGCCAATATCCAAGCCTCGCTCTAATGGCTCTGGGCCAAGTACCTTCAAAGCATCAAGCAGATTATCAAACGCTTCTGGAATTTGTGCTTGAGCTTCGGCCTGCGTCGCTAGGTAGTCTTTATAGTAAGCATCCAACTGCTGCCATTCAACCTGATTATATGCCTTTAAATTGCGCTTATAATGATCAAGGTGTTTCTTGGTCGGCCTAAACCCGACAGCTGCCAGCTGGCTTTTAGCGTGTGGGTATGCATTAAGGATATTGACTACAGCAGGATCAACCTCTCGCCCCATTCTAGCGTAATATGGTAGTTTCGACATTTTCTCTTGATGACAGTGGTAATACAGATAAGTATCTAAATTTTGTTCAAATTCTATCCACTGTTCAGGGGAAAGGTCGGGCATTTCCTCTTCACTGACGGGGGTTCTCACCATAGAGCGAATGGTTTCGGCAATGGTGACTTTGCGCTGATTTTCATCATCAAGCACTGTTGAGAGTGTGAGTGCAAGTAAACGCAGGTAGAGATCGTTCAAATCTGCAAACGGATCATCCAGAGCTAACACAATATGATCGCACGATTCCGGCACCTGATAGCGGTACGCGCCTTCTGTTTGGGTTTCTTTTACCTTGATGTAGGCATTGTCTTCCTTATCGCCCGCCAACGGTGAGCACGTGAGGCCAAAGTGCTCAACGTCAGTCTTATTAACATCGGCCACACACTGTTCAATGGTGGAAATGTCTGAACGATGCTGCGCTTCAGGCTGGCTTAAATCCAACTCTCGCATCCACGATTGGCAGTGCTCTTCGCTTGCTAAGAAGTGATCGCACACTCGCTGAGTCCAACGTTTCACGGCGTAAGCAAAGTAATGCTTCTTCTTCGAGTCATACAACAGGTGAGATTTCGGGCTTTCTGGCTCGGCGTTTGCGCGCTCTTCCGCTGTTTTCCCGACAAAGCGCTGATATTCAATGCCGTTGATTTGGTATTCATCCAGCTGCCACTCATCGCTCTCTTCGTCTGCTTGGTAGATGACATACAGCCAGCCGTCTCGAATTTGACGTAAGGTGTAGTCCACGGGCAAAGATTGGAAAAAGCCGCCAGAGAACGTCTCTTTATCCTCGATGGGGTGACGAGGCTCGTTATTTTCATCCAGTACGTCCAATGCATAGCGCACTGGGGAGATGGCCAGGTACTGACCACCTTCTTGGCTGGTCACCGTCACGAAAGGGGTTTTGTCTTTCACGGTTTTTTTGACGATAACGCCCACGTTATTATCCAGCATTTTTTGCGTCGTTGGGTAATACACATCGTCGGCGTGGTTATAAGTTTTTAACGGCTCTAGATAGATCACGTTATCGGGGTAAATGTAGTCTTCGGTGCCTTTCCAGCTTGGGTTCAGTTTCACTGCCTCGGTGAGTTTCACGCCATTGTCGTACGCAATTTCGGATAAAGTGTCCTTATCAACGACAACGTGCTTAAAACGCGCGGTTTCTGAGCCCGTTAAAGGGATGATTTTGGACATGTCCAACAACACCCCATTTTGCTCTAAAAACGCTGAATCCACTGCGGAAAGTTGCCCTGGGGTCAGTTTTTCGCTGGTATGCAGTAAATACTGATCCGTAACAACGGTGCCATTACGCTTCCACAACGCCAAAATATGATGAAGCTCTTGCGACTCGACGTCATCGCTTAGCTCGCCATCTCGGGAATGGGTTAACTGAAATTGCCACTTCTCGGGGTTTGTTAGTTTGTATTCATGCACCAGCTTCCCATCAAGAAAGTGGTAGTAGTAGCCTTTGGTGGGCAAACCAAGCTGCTCGCCCACTTGCACCGCAGGACGCACAGGCACAAACGCTTCATTCACTATTTTGCTGCCTGTTGGATGCACTTGAACCTCATCCAGCGTCATGGAAGCATAACTAAGCTGACGTGACTGACTAATGAGCGATTTGGGCTCATCTTCCATCACTTTTAAGGTTAAGAAGGTGTGACCGTCTATTTCTTCCACATGCCATTGTTCCAATGCATCTTCAGCATCGGTTTTCGCCAATGAAAACGCCGTTAATGATCCTGTGTATTGCTTGTAGTGGCTAAGAGCACACGCAATTTCAATGCGGTACTCCAGTTTCGGTTCAACAGGCAGCGTCTCTTGTACAGGTTCAGAGGCGGAAGAAGTGGTTGGCGTTTTTTCTTCATGTCGGGCGTAGCCCGCTTGAATAACGCGCTTAGGTATTGGAATGTTTAACGGCATGTTATGGAAATAGTCTATTGAAAAATAAAGGCTAATTTACCATATTATCAAATAACAAATTGTTCAAAAGGCCCTGTCTAAATGCCTGAAGTACTAGGTGTTTTGTCTAGAAAGGAGGAGCTATAGAATTTTGAAACAAGTGTCCATTTAAATCTCGCCAAGCACAAAGACAAGACACTAAACATTCAAAAATACTTGCTCAAAATAGCCCTAGCAAAATTCGGTATAAAATGCATTGGAGTGATGACTCTCAGTAAGCCATTGTTCAATGGTAAGTCTTTACTTCCGCTTTTGTTTGGGCGTTTTTATACTTTTCAACAGTAGCTTTAAATGCTGAACTGACCTTTTTTGTATTTTCATTGATTCTCAATATCCACTAATTACCGATAAGCTCCATAACTTCTTTATCTGATTTCATCTGTTTAACTACCTAATTTAAAATGCTTCTTACTCTAGCCAACTAACGCCGACAACACCGGAAAATTAAAGTGGAGGTGAAGACGGTTCTTTAATTTTTCCGGTGCTTGCCCTTGCTAAGCGCGGTGGATTTAAGCGGCAATACAAAATTGCGCCTAATGCTCCCAAAAAATGGCCAACGTGATCAATTTTCATATCTAACGCTTGATTAAAACCACCTTTGAACTCTGAATCTAGGGCAAGTACGATTGCCAAAAACAGGAATAGTGAAATCGCTAAAAGCCACTCCTTGGTGGTTAATTCCTCTTCATCTGTAAAATAAGCAGCAGCCAAGCCGAAAACGCCACCCGATATCCCGCTGACTAGAATACTTTCCGAATAGAATAGTATAGATGGTATAGATGCCAAGCCGCTCACAAGAAGTACTGCCAAATACCTCTTGGCTCCAACCCTACGTTCATAGGCGGATGCTAGACCTAAGCCTATTACATTTGCAGCGAGATGAATCAGGTTACCATGGATAAATAGGTGCGATACTGACTGTAAGGGCCACTTTAAAAACTGATCAATGTCATTACTCAGTGCGAACGTTCCATACAGGCTCTCATCTACGGAAATGAAGTCAAAGTTTGTTGTCAGAAGAAATATAAAAAGAATTACAACCCCTGAACATATAGAAGCCCAAACAAACTTAAAGTTTTCACTATAGGTAATTGGAGCAGCCTTCAAACTACTCGGAGCAGGCTTTATGAAAATCAATAAGCCGACATAAGTCACAACTGCGATAAGAAATATAATCATTGAACTAAAGGTATATTGCTCTCAATATGTTCTTGAACATCTGGCAACAATGTTGCGACCTTTTCCACTCCCTTTAATTGTGCTTTTACTTTAATCTTTCGGTTGTTTTTGAATGTGAATTTCATAGGCCTTTGTAATAGCCCTTTTCCTATTTTCACGCTTTCAATGTCACTAAACTCAAAAAAATCATGCTCTTTAAATTTACCTAACAAGCTCAATTTGTGGAAAGATATACCTTTTTCAGTAACAGCTACAAAGTATGTTCTCATGCTTAGAATAAAAAGAGGGCCAATTAGTAAGAATAGCCAAATATTTGGTAGACTTACTGCCTGAAAAAAACCTATTAGCGAGTCCCCGTCATTCAGATTATCTTCAATGTGTTTTTTAGCCTGTTCTTTGTTCATCATTACTCCTGATTATGTTATCTCTGGTAAACGCTTAACGCCTGCAACTTACGAATCCCCACAAAATGCCTTTATTGTTCAATAAGTAGACATGCACCTTACCTTCTGATCCAATGGATTCACCACAAACACAAAAGAGTAAAGGCAAAATGCGTGATATTCATATTCTACACAGTTCGCTGGAAAGTCAGTGTCCTAACATTCACAAAAAGAGACTCAAATCACTTATGGACTCTGTGCAATCATTGCTTAACAATGATGCACTTACATTTACTTTATTAAGACGCTCTCTTCTTTCAAAGGCTAAGGCGAAACACTGTATCAAACGTGTTGACCGTTTATTAGGTAACCATCATTTACATCATGATAGGCTCGACATTTATCGTTGGCACTGCCATCAACTCTGCTCGGTTAATCCACAGCCTATTATACTCGTCGATTGTGCTGATATTCGCGAATACGAACGACTTATGGTGTTAAGGGATTCGATTGCCGTAGAAGGATGTTAGGAGTTCCTGTTAAACGATTTGTTATGTTTAGTTACTTAATTGCATTTCAGTGGCTTTAACTTTGACATCACCAGAGCCATCTCCTAACTCAACTACAAACTCTAGATAACCGTCTTGTTGATTAAAGCTGACCACACTACCAAATCGATTAGTAAACTCACCAGCGACTATTTTTACAGCGTCATTAATAACAAAAGGGAGCGTATTACTCCGATTTTCATTGTAAAACTGATCTTCAATAGCGTTTTTATAACTCATTATTTCGCCTAAAAACTCTTGTAAAAATAACGCCTTGCTAAGGTGCGGCTAACATCACGAAACCCAAGCAAAGCCACCGTAATCACTAAACTCAACCATACCAAAAATGCCAAAGGTTAGCCGTCACTCTTAAGCAATCTGTTAGCCGCACATAGCCCAACGGAAGTACGGCCTTTGACCATCCATTCGTTCAACATCTGCACCCAGCCTTTTGTAGAACTCGTGAGCTTTCTTATTGTGGGGGCTCGCAGTCCACGAAATGTGAGAGGCGGAACATGATTTAGCTTGCGACTTTAATGCATGCATTATTTCACGACCATAACCTTTTGACCTCTGTCTACCCACAACTAAAAGGTCATCAAGCCATATTGATGGTTCGCCACTGAAAGAAGAATACCTATAGTGGAAAAGCGCAAAACCTAAAACTTCGCCGTTTTCCTCTATCAATAAGGCATGTGCAAACGGATAATCACCAAACAGAGTTCGTTCGATTTTCTCTACAGTTGTTGAAATTTCGCCGCTAAAACCTTTCATACTACGGTCGAATTCAGCTTTTTTTTCAATAAGCCCCAACAAGATACTTGAGTCTGTCTTCGTCGCATTCCTTACGTTCACTTCCTTCTCCATAGCTAAAATTATTGGGTGACGGATAACATTAACTATATGACTGAGATCCGTATATATATTCCATTTCGGGATATACACGACGTTGCGCCACATATACCAAACCCGAATCATATAGAAAATCAGTCATTAATGTATGATTAAGTGTCTATGCAAATCAAATTTAGTTGAATGGTATTCATCAATTAAGAATGCTTTCCTCATGCAAGCAACCTTTCCCGTTCATCATTCTCGTGAAGTAATTCAAATTTCAAGGCTCTCACTTTCTGTCTATTTAAAGTAAAAAGTTGAACAGCTCATTTAGCAAAAAATCACCACAACTAAAAGTTTTACTTTATAAACAAATAGATAAATAAAAAACAAGAACCCTATTTAGCCGGACAAAATCCCAAATGAGATTGGAACTGACACAAAATATTTACTTGCACAGTACTTTAAAAACCACTACTGTATAAGCATACAGCACTGGTTATAAAGACATAGGTTAATAGCATGGCGATTTTTGAAAAACACAAGGCAGTGAAAAACTCAGCATTACCAACGTTCTCTCAATACACAAAAACGTACGGACAGATCGAACGCTATTCATCAACTCACCATGTAACTTTAACCTCTTCAGAGTTCTCGAATTTCTTAGCTGTCTTACAAGACTTAAGCCTTCAACAACGCTGGGTATTTTTTACTTCAAATGCTCCTGTTCCTTCAAAAGCGGTATTACTTTCAGCAGGTATTGATATCAACAAGATCGTAGTAATGAAACCATCTCGTACCATGACAGAAGAGCAGATCATCTGTAAAGCAATCTCATGCGGTACGGCGAGTGCCGTTATTGGTTTATTACCATCGACAACATCACAATGCCAAGCAATATCTGAGCAAGCAAAACGCAGCAATGTACGCACTTTTTTCTTTCCTTCTAATGCTGCGACCTTACTTCACTAATTTTTTCTTCCACTCTGTTTCGCCACCGATATCATTTTACGTGTTATTGGTGGTATTTTTTTATTTATCGTAATAAGAACGACATAGTTCATTAACGAGGCTAATGGCATGTTTTAACAGGATAATTACCATTACGTAAACAACACAGTGAATCCATTGATTTTAGTCATAAAGCCCATAGTAATTGAGATTAACAACGTAAAAGACCATATAATCAACTCTCGATAGATTATTAATCCAGAGGATTCTGTGGAGAAAAAACTAGGACTAAGCGCCATGACAGCAATTGTTATTGGCTCTATGATTGGGGCTGGTGTCTTTAGCCTCCCGCAAAATATGGCGGCTGTTGCCAGCCCTGCAGCAGTAATGATCGGTTGGGCGATTACAGGCCTTGGTATGATCTTCCTTGCTCTCTCTTTCCAATACTTATCTCAAATGAAGCCAAACATCACGAGTGGTGTTTTTGGGTACGCACAAAGTGGCTTTGGTGACTTCATCGGCTTTTGCTCGGCATGGGGCTACTGGCTAAGTGCGACACTGGCCAATGTTTCTTATTTAGTGATTGTGTTTAGTACACTAGGAATGCTTTTTGACTCTCCTGACAACATTATCTTTGGAGTGGGAAATACAGCTACATCGGTAATTTGTGCCTCATTATTACTGTGGCTTGTTCATGCTTTAGTTTCTCGTGGTGTGCAAACAGCGGCCACCATCAATCTCATTACAACCATTGCCAAATTAATCCCGCTATTCCTCTTTATTCTTTTTGCTTTTATTGCCTTCAAATGGGACACCTTTGTTTTTGATTTTTCAGGATTGCACTTTGGTGAAGAACATAATCTGCTTGATCAAATCAAAGGCACTATGCTAGTCACAGTATGGGTGTTTATTGGTATTGAAGGCGCTGTTGTGGTGTCGAGTCGAGCAAAACACCGTAAAGACATTGGTAGAGCCACCATTTTAGGGTTATTAATTGCACTGACTATTTATGTGCTTGTCACTCTGTTGGCCATGGGCGTAGTAAAACCACAAGAACTAGCCCAGTATCAAAATCCCTCTATGGCAACTGTGCTGTCACACATTATAGGGCCATGGGGGCAACTGATCATTGGTATCGGGCTTTTGGTTTCTGTTTGTGGCGCTTTTCTTAGCTGGACAGTATTAGCCTCTGAAGCGCCTTTCCTAGCCGCTAAAGAAGGCATGTTTCCAAAACGCTATGCCGCTCAAAATAGTGCTGGCTCCCCAACTAAAGCTTTATTTTTAACCAATGCTAGTGTGCAAGTCGCCCTAATTTTTGTCACATTCTTTGGTGGCACTTATGATTCGTTATTAATCATTGCTTCTGAAATGATCTTAGTACCTTATTTTCTTGTTGGTGCTTTTACATTGAAACTGGCGTTTGAAAATAAAAATCGCGGTAAGCTACTTTTCGTCGGTATATCCGCTACTATCTATGGCATCTGGCTTCTTTATGCATCAGGATTAAACTATTTATTACTTTCAAGTTTGCTCTATCTACCTGGTTTATATTTTTATGTAAAGGCAAAAAAAGAAAATCAGGTGAATATTTTTACTGATAAAGAAAAGGTTATCGCAGGGCTTCTGACAATAACAGCATTATCTGCCGTAGGAATATTACTAAACGAGCCAAATATTATGTAATTTAAATACTATTAAAAACAAAAAAATAAGCCTCAATAAATATTGAGGCTTATTTTTATGTAATAAAACAATATTAATGGGTAAGGTGTACTTTAAGTGTCTCGCCTTCTAGTGAATCTAAACAAATATCTGTTTGTGATTTGCTCATAATGGTCGTTAATTGAGAGTCATCCAGTGCATAAGGCAGCTGGATTTCTAAATCGTATATTCCCTCAGAACGAGCAAGCCGTAACAACCGGATCAAATTTGATTCATCACTAACTTGTGTAGAAAGTACCTTAAGAGCCTTATCCCATAAGCGCTCGTGTGGTGTTAAATCTGAGTGTACTGCTGCATTCCAAGCTACGCCAAACACTGGTAGAAACGATTTCATTGCTTCTGAAAACGTCCATTGTTTTTTACAAGATGCGGATAAGAATGCAGTGTAATCAAAAACCACATTATCTGATTCGTGTTTCCCCATTGGAAGCCCCCCGGTAAACCAATAACATCGCTAACGTCACTGTCAGTCGATGTAACACTCTTTTATATTATATAAAGCCAGTACAATATACACAATAAATGAGCAATGTGGTTTTTTAAAAGGCAATAAACTTAAATTTACTTTTAATTAATACATAACAAACCAAGTAAATTTACATTATTTAAACATAAATTAACTTATCTAAAACATAAATAGGTTGGAGATGGCAAGAATTGAAATTAATAAGAACTATCAATTTGGTCAAACGATAAAGTGAACGAAATAATAGAGCCGCCTATTCTATCGTTTTTTATATTAATGAAATTCATTTCATTTTATATAAAGGTTGATTCACTCAACCTTTATATACTACGAAAGTATTATTTACACGCCAATTTCAGAAACTAAAGAATCTATTTCTCTTAGATCCATTTCTCTTATTCTTAACTGCTCTTCTAGATCAGCTAACTTTTCTCTTTGCTTATCGTATTTCGTACACGCGTCAGATGACACATCCCAGCTTTTACCTTCACGATATAGCTGACAGTCTTTTTTAAACTTGGTAATTGTTTTATCAACTGCTGCTACTTTTTCTTCTAAATCAGCAACTTCATGTTGAAGCACCATCTGATTTTGAAATAACTGCTTGGCACGCTCAAGCATTGTAATTTGCAATTCAACTTTATTATTTAAAAAATTAACTTGCGATGTTAATTCACTGACTTTACCCGTTAGAACCGCATTACTTTTATTTGCATTAGCTAATTCATCTTGCAATGCTTGGTTCGATTCAATCAGATCCGTATTTTTCTTATCAAACTCTGCTTGCATCGATTGCTCTTTTGCCAGTAGCTCTGCCGCTTTATCTTGCATTGCTTGGGAACTCTGCGAAACCAACTTATCATTTAACTGCTTTTTTTCTTGCTCTAACGCAGTGTGACTCGTTTGCAGACTATGATAAGCATCAGACCAATTTGAAGTGGTGATACCAGAGCCAATCAATCCACCCGCAGAAAGCCCGACAACAGCAGCTGCGACTGCTATCCAATTAAACGCTTTTTTAGGCTCTTCAATTATGACAACATCCGCATCTTTGTGATCATCACTATGTTCTGTATCTTGCGTAGGACTCAACGTGCTCTCCAATTTTATACGTTAAAAACCACGTTATTGTAGCAAGCTTTAGCCGTTTTTCCCTCCGCTGAATGTCAGCTTTTGGCTAAAAAGCACATTACCTAAATAGCTCTGCGCCAATCACAAAAATGATGTAGGTCAGTAAGCCACCACCAACAACCGCAATCACAAACTTTTGTAATTTTTCGTTAGTCCCATACCGAATCAGCACAAAAGCCACCGCAATTAATAAACAGATCACCGAAATTTTTAGCATAAATACATACTTTCCCTTCAATTATCAGATCGTTAATGTACTTCTATTTTTCTTGATTGCCTACTCTTTCTATCCTAGCACTACAATTTAAGAAATGAATAATTTGAACGAGGAATCAACAACACAACTTGGTGTAAATGCCCTCCCCCTACTTCCATCATATGAAATACCTATCGGCCAAGACCACATACCCAGGATGTATTGATGAAAATCATATTGAACTACAGAAAAAATATGATAGAGTTCACAGCTCAATTTCACTTAGTGTTATTGACTGCTTTTAACCCAAAATAAAAGCATAAAATTTGTTGTTCCGATGAAGACTGCAGGAGAGTGACGGAATTCCGTCCGCCGAAGAAGTAAATCTTTCAGGTGCTTTATTCTAATTTTATTAGATTAGCGAGGACTGTAGTTGGAGGAACCTCTGGAGAGATCCGTTAAATCGGACGCCGAAGGAGCAAGCCTGTTGTTTAAACAGGTGAAACTCTCAGGCAAAAGGACAGAGGGGAAGATTAGCCAACAGCACCCGTCTGTTCCTCAGACGATCTGTCTCTAATCAACTCTTCTCCTTATAGTAGTTTTATAAAGGGGAAACCATGAACTCACTACACTCATTGTTACAATCCATCGACTCCTTTGTTTGGGGGCCTCCACTTTTACTGTTACTTGTTGGTACCGGTGCCTACCTGACTTTTCGTTTAGGTCTATTGCAGTTACGCCACTTACCAACCGCGCTAAAAATGGTATTTAGTAAAAACCCTCAATCCGGACAAGGCGACGTTTCCAGTTTTGCAGCCCTTTGTACTGCCCTGTCTGCCACCATTGGTACTGGTAATATTGTTGGTGTTGCTACGGCAATTAAAATCGGTGGACCAGGCGCTCTATTTTGGATGTGGCTGGCGGCTTTTTTTGGCATGGCAACCAAATACGCAGAGTGTCTTTTAGCCGTTAAGTACCGAGAAACAGACAGCCGTGGTCAGATGATCGGTGGCCCGATGTATTACCTTGAAAAAGGCGTTGGCAGTAAATTCCTTGCTAAACTTTTTGCCTTTTTTGCTCTCGGTGTTGCCTGTTTTGGTATTGGTACATTCCCGCAAGTCAATGCCATTGTGGATGCCGCTTACTTATCATTCAGCATTCCTCAAGAATACACCGCAGTTGTTCTTACTCTATTAGTCACCGTAGTCACACTGGGTGGTATTCAATCTATCGCAAAAGTCGCAGGCAAAGTGATCCCAACCATGGCGCTATTGTATGTTATTGCTTGTGTTAGTGTACTGGCCTTAAATTTTGAGCAGCTACCTGCCGCGATTTCACTGGTGATCACTTCAGCCTTTACAGGCACAGCAGCAACTGGTGGCTTTTTAGGGGCCGGTATTATGTTGGCTATTCAATCGGGTGTTGCACGTGGGGTGTTCTCTAATGAATCTGGCTTAGGTAGTGCTCCTATGGCCGCTGCCGCTGCAAAAACAGATTCTTGTGTACGCCAAGGATTAATTTCCATGACAGGCACATTTTTCGACACCATCATCATTTGTACCATGACGGGTTTAACACTGATCATTACCGGAGCTTGGCAAGGTGAATTGGCTGGTGCAGCCATGACAACTCATGCTTTTGCTATGGGCCTTAGCTCAGATATTCTAGGCCCAATGATGGTATCGGTTGGTTTAATGTTCTTCGCCTTTACCACTATTTTAGGCTGGAACTACTATGGTGAACGATGCATTACCTATCTATTTGGTGTAAAAGCGATTTTGCCCTACAAGGTTATCTTCATTGCGCTGGTCGCTTCCGGTGCCTTCATGGAGTTAGATCTCATTTGGATCATCGCTGACATTGTGAACGGTTTAATGGCAATACCAAACTTAATTGGTGTCATTGCATTAAGGCATGTGGTGGTTGAAGAAACCCGCTTATTTTTCAATAAACCGTCTTCAAACTCACCAAACTTACAACCAGTAGCCAACTAGTTGATGCCAGAGCCACTTGGAGCGATTCAAGTGGCTCTTTTACTAAGTAAACTAACCTCTAATACCTTTTTCTTTCTGAACCTCTGGAACTTTTCTTTTATACTAACGTCTCACTGTCGTTCATGTTGATTAATTGGAATATATGATTTCTCCTACACAACGCGCATTACGTGCACGTTGGGCCATACTTTTCGTCGTTATTGTTATTAGCGTGTGTTTTGCTCAGCAAGCAGGACAGGTCTCATCATGCCCAATAACAACCAGTTCATCCCTTATCTCATCCTTTGGGTTTGAACACGACGTGATGCCCTCGCCTATGGTAGAAGAAAAATGCACCTTAACGGATCACATGCTGAACAATCATCATTTTGATCTCCATGATGCTTTGTTGATTATGTTTTCCATTACTCTTATTACGGTGAGCGGGCTTAATCATATTTTCTATGCCATTAAATTATTACCTGCCCGCGCACCTCCTCGGCGACGGCACCTTACCTTGTGTGTCTTTAGAGAATAAAAACGACGGTTACTCACTGTATCTGTTTAACTATTTTTATTTTCGGAGAAATATCTTTTGAATAACCATCGTTCTATTTCTTATCGTACTTTCAGTGCGATGTTTTTGCTGGCGTGTGCATTGCTGCTTACCTTAGTGAAACCTGCGTATGCCGCCTCCACAGGTTGGCTAGTAAATCCACAACACCCACCACTGCAAGTACAATTGGAACTAACGGGACAGTTCAACCCACAACAAAAAGCCGTTGAAGCGGTATTAAGCGTCCAACTGGAAAATGACTGGAAAACCTATTGGCGATCTCCAGGTGAAGGTGGTGTATCACCAAGCCTACAGTGGGAAAATTCCACCAACATCAGCGATGTTCAATGGCATTGGCCAGCTCCAAAACGCTACCCACTGTTAGGCGTCGACACCTTAGGCTATAAAGGTGTGGTGCACTTCCCGATGACATTCTTTGTAGAAGACATTACCAAACCTGCTACTCTGGAAGGCACTTTAACCATGTCTTCTTGCACCAATATTTGTGTATTAACCGACTACCAGATCTACCTCAATTTTACCCCAGACGCCGTTCCATTCTCGCAAGAGGCGATGCACAAATACAACCAAGGCATGAGCGCGGTTCCTGCTGTTGTCGATACCACAAAAGATACACATGTATTAAATAACGCACGCGCTCATTGGCACGCAACAGCAAGTGAGCTAACCATACAGGTAAACAACAGTGTTGGCTGGAATCAACCGGATCTGTTTGTGGATGATCCTAGTGGTCAGTTGGAAGACGTTATTTTCTCAAAGCCAAACATCCAAATTAATGGTGAACAGCTGACGGCTACAGTTTCTGCATCCAGCTGGATTGGCGATATCGAGCTGCTTAACAAAACTCTCCATGTCACGGTTGTCGATAAAAACATATCTGCCGAATTGGTGGTCACCACTTCAAATCAACCAATAACAACAGAAAAAAGCAGTTTATGGTCAATCATTGCTGTTGCTCTTCTGGGTGGCCTTATTCTCAATATTATGCCTTGTGTACTACCAGTACTCGGTATGAAGTTGAGCAGTGTATTAACCGCTCATGGACTGGAAAAGAAACAGATCCGCCGTCAGTTTATCGCCTCAGCCGCTGGCATCATGGTGTCATTTTGGATTATTGCGGCCTTCCTACTGACTCTAAAACTATCTGGTCAGGCACTGGGTTGGGGCATTCAGTTCCAAAGCCCTTACTTTATCGCCATCATGATAGGCATTACTGTTCTCTTTGCTGCCAACATGTTGGGGCTGTTTGAAATTCAATTATCATCGGGCATGCAAACTTGGTTAGCGACACGCGGGGATCAATCTTATCTAGGTCATTTCTTGCAAGGTATGTTCGCAACCTTACTCGCAACGCCGTGCAGTGCTCCATTTTTAGGCACTGCGGTGGCCTTTGCTCTGGGCGCTTCAACTGTGGAATTATTTGCCATTTTCACCGCCCTTGCCATCGGTATGGCGCTCCCTTGGCTAGCCATTGCGGCCTTCCCTGGTTTAGCCCAATGCTTGCCTAAACCAGGGAAGTGGATGAATACCGTAAAAACCATTTTCGGTTTACTTATTCTCGCCACCAGCTTCTGGTTATTAAGCCTCTTAGCAATTTTTATCGGTACGCTGGCTACGGTGATCACTGGCCTTTTATTAGTGATCACCCTGCTCTATTTACTTGGCATGAAGCAAGGTAAAAAAGCCGTGATTTTGGTGTCAGCGATACTGACGTTTTCTTTTGCTTCTGCACTTATCATTGGCAGTGTTACTTCAGACAGCTGGGCGACACCACTCCCAGAAGATCATGCGTGGCAACCTCTTCAGGTAAAGGACATCTCTTCTCACGTTAACATGGGCAAAGTTGTGTTTGTGAATGTCACTGCCGACTGGTGTATAACCTGTAAGGCCAACAAAATCGGTGTTCTACTGCAACAACCTGTTTACGGAGCTTTACAAGCCGCTGATGTCGTCCCAATGGAAGGCGATTGGACCGTGCCTTCTGATTATGTAACGGAGTTCTTGCAATCGAACGGGCAATTTGGCGTGCCATTCAATATGGTTTATGGCCCTAATGCTCCGCAAGGCATTCCGCTGCCTACGATTCTAAGTACTGAGCAAGTAATGAAAGCCATCGAACACGCAAGAGGATAAAAAGATGACAACCTCCGCCGCTGTACGAATAAGAAAATGGGCAAAAGAAGCCCTAGTGGCCATTATCATTGTCACCCTAGCCGCCATTGCTATTGATATGTGGCGCAGCCAGTCTATGGTCTCTGGAAGTGCCCCTGATCTGCCTTACACCACTCTTCAAGGTAAAGAAGTTAATCTCATCGCCATGAGCCAAGAAAAACCGGTACTGGTTTACTTTTGGGCCACTTGGTGCCCCGTATGTAACTTTGTTTCCCCTTCGGTGGATTTTATGTCTGAACATTACGACGCAGTCACTATCGCTTTGCGATCGGGAGATGAAAAAAGAGTGAATCAATACTTAACAGCGAAGGAATATGGCTTTGCCACGATAAATGACCCATCAGGAAAGATCAGTCAGGAATGGAAAATAAGCGTAACCCCAAGTCTTTTTGTTATCGACAAAGGAGAAATTTCGTCTGTAACAACCGGGTTCACAACACCACTAGGCATGTGGATAAGACTATTATTTAGTTAAAAAAACATAAGCCACCGACTTACTATCGGTGGCTTATATTCTATTTATTCTTTTTCACAGAAATAAGTATCTGAGCTTTTTTTCTCTTTCTGTTTTTCTGCCCTAATTTTTGAGAGGTGATCACGCAAGGCGCTTGGTTCTAAAAAAGCATAATGATCCAACATGCCAATTTCAGCAAAGAGATCAAGCTCTTCCACCGTGAATATTGCTTTGTAATTCACATAGCCATCTTTTGATAAGCAGGATTTTAAGTCTGTCATCGGGGCTCTCTTCTGTCGTTTTCTATCCATAGCCGCTATCACAATATTCCTTATTGCTCTTTTCTTTTAAGTGTAGAAGAGATTAACAACTAATCGTCAACTTTTTGTCACCTACTTTCAAAATATGGCACAAGGTGAATATAAATCAACAGCAACAAAGCAACCAGAATAACAAATTTGTATCAATTATAATTCAAAGTCCAAATCAGCAAAATCTTCTGCTTCGCGCTGACGCTCTAAATACGCAACCAAGTCATCGTGTCCACCAATGTATTTTCCTTCTAAGAAAATTTGAGGCACGGTATTTACGCGAATATTGGCAACCGTTTCCACGTAATCCACCATCTCTGTTTTTTCTAAATCAGAGCCTAAAGACAGCGTGGTGTACTCTGTGCCACGATCATCGAGCAACGCTTTTGCTTTCACACAATATGGACAGTTTGGCTGCGTAATGACTAAATTTTTGTATTGGCTTAAAGACATGATTTTCACTCATTCAAAATAAAGGCGACAACATAATGTAATCGCCTTCAGCTGTAAAGCTTACCTTGTAGTGCAGTAATCATTGCCAATGGAATTACGTTCTGAACCTTTGAACCAGTGAGGTTAAGTCCGTTGACAACTTAGTAAGCTCTTCTGAGTTGTTTTCAGATTGAACAGAGGCATCATTTGCTTTACTGGCTTCAGTATGAACATCCGTTATGTTTCGATTAATTTCTTCTGCCACTAAATGCTGCTCTTCTGCTGCGGCTGCAATTTGTGTTGCCATATCTCGAATGGTTGATACAGATTCTTGGATAGATTCAAACACCGACTTTGTTTTTTCTGTCGTTTCTACGGTCTGTTTTGAATGATCTAGGCTACTTGATAACTTTTCAGATACCGTTTGAGTCCGGCGGGTCAACCCTGAAATCAGAGTATCTATTTCCTCAGTGGATTCCGATGTTCTTTGTGCCAATGTTCTCACTTCGTCTGCTACCACCGCAAAACCTCGGCCTTGATCTCCAGCACGCGCGGCCTCAATCGCCGCATTTAACGCCAGCAAATTGGTCTGCTCAGCAATGCCTCGAATCGTATCCAAAATCGTAGTGATATTACGTGATTCCTCTGCCAGCTCACTCATGGCACTGTTCGACTCAATAATAATGTCTTCCAACTGATTTACCGACTCCGACGTCTCTTGAATGAACAATCGTCCTTGTTCTACTTGCTGCTGGCTATCATCTGCTGCACTGGCGGTTTGCGTACAATTTTCAGCCACTTCATTTGAGGTGGACACCATCTCATGAAATGCCGTCGACACTTGTTCAATAGAGCGTGACTGTTGCTCTGAAATACCCCGAACCTCTACCGAGACCCCTTTCGCTTTATGGGCCACTTCACCAACCTGACTGGCATTATCCTTAATCTGGCTGATCAACGTATTAATGGTGCCAACAAAGCTATTAAATGCCCCCGCCATTAAACCAGATTCATCTTTACTACGAACTTCTAACCGCCTTGTTAAATCCCCTTCTCCACTGGCTATTTCTTGCAGCCCTGACGTAATCACTCCCATTGGTTTGGTGATTAAATTGGCAATCCAATAGCCAATCAGCATAAATACCCCAACCAAAAGAAAACTCACCACGATAATCACCATGATCAGCTCATCCACAATTTCAAAGACTTCGCTTTTAGGAACAAAGCCAATGAACTTCCAGCCTAATTGCGGGGATGAATATACATTCGCAAACCACGTTTCTCCTTCAAATTCGACTTCTTTAAAACCCTGTGTTGAGGCCAGATCTGCGTACACTCCCCCTAAACTTGTCATGGATTTAAAGTTATGATCTTTATTAGCAGGATCAGCTAATACCACTCCTGTGTCTTCCACCAACATGACATAGCCCGATTCACCAAACCGAACTTGTTTCACCATGTCGGTGAGTTTATTCAGGGTCACATCAACCCCAACCACCCCAGTAATACCGTCTTGGCCATTAAAAACTTTCAAATAATCGAGTAGCGGAGCCCCTGAACTAATGTCTTCGTAAGCTGGTGCTCGGGTTACTTGCCCACCAGCATTCACAGCAGCGGTATACCAAGGACGTTTTCTTGGGTCATAATTCGCTCCATTGTTGCCTTTTGGCCATTGAATATACCCGCCGTCACTAAGCCCTAAATACACATAAGATAAATCCGGGCGAGCTTCACCGAACCGCTTTAAGAAATCGTATACTTCCGCTTCAATAGGGCTGTTTTGCTCGGGTGTCATGGGTGCTGAGGGCTTATCGGTATATTTCATGACACTGCCATCAAGCTTGCCTAGCACTTCAGTACTTGCTAAGTAAACGGCGTCTTCCGCCAAGCCATTTAGGTACAAAGAAAAAGCATTATCTACCTGCCGTATTTCACTGGCACTGTTCTTTTGAAATGAGACAACAGCACTCTTTCTAAATTCATAAATAGAAAGAGATGCAATGATGGCAACAGGGACAACGACACTGGCTAAAAGCGCCAATATAAATTGAGTTCGGATTTTCATAATACGCTCTTTCCCACTCTTTTTATCGATTATTCAACTAAGTATAGTGCCATTAGTGACAATTCTATTTTTTATACCTTACGAAAAATTCAAAACAAACAGTTACTGCCATCACAGAACTAATAAAGTTTTTCTTAACCTTGAGATTAGTTGATTGAGCGCAAAGTAACCTGATAAAAAGAGGGGTTAAATGAAACTGTGCTTCAAAGAAGATTGGAGGTAATTATGGAACTGGGTTTCGTAACACTCTGTTTTGTGCTTATTGTCATGACCATCGGCTTTGTTGTTACCTTTGGTAAAGCACTATTCAAAGAGTATAAAAAATTATGACCGCTTACTAAAAAGGCTCTAATAAACCAGAGCCTTTAATTATTTAGCTCAAAGATTATTTTGGCGTGACCAGCAGTATCTTTTCACGTTTTTCGTAATTGAGCTTATCCAAGTCTTCCCCCCAATACTTTTTTACTAACGCATCTATCAACCCTGTTTCATCAGCGTATATCAACGCTTTCTCTAAAACAGAGTATTTGTGTGCAGACAGCGGGGACAAATAAAATAAAAAGTCCCTCTCATACTCGAAAACCAAGCTCGGCTCAATTTCCAAATCGGGGTATAGCGCGGCTTCAGAAAGTACTTCATTAACCCCACGAGGAAAATAATCATACTCCCGATTAGCCGCTACCTTGCCATAAATGGCTTGCCAATCGCCCACCTGCTCTCGATAAAGCAGCTCATTTTTTCTCCATACCTTGGCATCAAACCAATTTTTCCCCATTCCCGCGACCAGTTTGAGCTGCTGAAAAGAGGCCAAGCTATCCACACCTGAAAACCGGGCACTGTCGCCTTTTTTAATTAAAAATACACGTTTACCAATAAGGCCATTGGTTAACCCTATCTTAATAGGGATAAACTGCTCATTACGCTGACGAGATTCCAGCATCCACAAAAGATCAACCCCGCCACGTTCTAATAAATACGTTGCCCGAAGTTGGGGAATAGGGACTTTTTTAAGGGTTAACGGCTCACCCACACCAGAAAATGACTTCTCAAGTAGTTCAATATAGAAACTATCTCTTCCTCTATGCTCTGACAGTTCGGGAATCGAGAATTCAGTACTTTGAACGGATATCGAACCCACACTCAAAATAGCAATTAATACCAACTGAAAAGCTAATTGACCCATGATCCGAACCTCCATTTCATTGTTAGAGTATAGGCAGAAAGCGACCTTTCAACAGGCAGTTATTGACAATACCCATCACTTAGGTGATATTGATTATCAATTTCAAATGAAAACAAATATCACTATGATTCAGGATGACATTTACTTAAAACACTTAGAGCAGTTCGTTAGATTTGGAACAAAACCTGATGACCCCGATCTTCTGTTTGATTATTTACAGCACCCTGAAGTCATGAAGTCAGAAATCTGTATAGACTGCCAGCGAGCTCTTTATCAACGCCAATTTCAAACTTTATTAGAAGTTTTTTGCGACCATTGTGTCCCAGAGCACTGGCGGCATTTATGCTTAGATAGTATCAATCGCCCTTTGCTTGCTCTTCATCGACTCGCGTTAAGTAATGAAGATTGGGCACAAATTTACCAGTTTAAAAAAGAGCTCATGACGCTCAATAATTATTTTAATCACAATAACGAGTAACACACGGAAACCTGAAGGATTTTCTGATGAACAATACCCGCATAGAAAAAGACAGCATGGGTGAACTTGCTGTACCCAAAGACGCCCTTTACGGTGCACAAACTCAACGAGCCATCAACAATTTCCAAATCAGTGGCCAAGCAATGCCGCTGCAATTTGTAAAGTCTTTACTATTGATTAAATCGGCTGCCGCAAAAGCAAACGTGAGCCTTGGTCAAATTACCCCTGAAATGGGGGAAGCCATTGTACAAGCGTGTGAACAGCTCGGTAATGCAAATGATTTAATGAGTCACTTCCCGGTAGACATATACCAAACAGGCTCAGGCACTAGCTCGAACATGAATGCCAACGAAGTGATTGCCACACTGGCTACTCAGAAGCTAGGTAAACCTGTCGGTGCCAATGATCACGTTAACTACGGCCAGAGCAGCAATGATGTGATCCCTACTGCCATTCACGTCAGCGCATCCATTGCTTTATCAGAACAACTTATCCCTGCACTTGAATATCTCATCCAAGCAACAGAAGCAAAAGCCGATAAAGTCGATCATCACATTAAAACAGGCCGCACACATTTAATGGATGCAATGCCAGTTCGCTTAAGTCAAAGCTTAAATGCATGGGCTCAACAGATAAAACAAAATGTGGTTAATCTGCGCAGCTTACAGCCCGCTATTCAAACCCTTGCCCAAGGTGGTACGGCAGTGGGTACAGGCATTAATGCCCACCCAGAATTTGCTGCCGCCTTTGCTAAAGAGCTAACCCAAACCACTAACATTACGTTTAGCGCGGCGGATAACTTCTTCCCGCTTATTGGATCTCAAGACACAGCCGTGGCTCTGTCTGGCCAGTTAAAAACAACGGCCGTTTCTATTATGAAAATTGCCAATGACCTACGCTGGATGAACTCAGGCCCACTGGCGGGATTAGGTGAAATTGAGTTGGAAGCCCTACAACCAGGTTCATCTATTATGCCGGGTAAAGTAAACCCTGTGGTTCCTGAAGCAGCAACCATGGTGGCGGCACAAGTGATTGGTAACGACACCGCCATCACTGTTGGTGGGCAAGCGGGTAATTTTGAACTGAATGTGATGCTGCCAATGATTGCTAATAACTTAATCAGCAGCATTGAACTTCTGGCTAATGTATCGCGCTTACTTGCAGACAAAGCCATCAGCTCATTTAATGTAAATGAAGATAAACTCCAAGAAGCCCTAGCGAAAAACCCAATCTTAGTAACGGCCCTTAACCCAATTATTGGTTATGCCAAAGCCGCTGAAATTGCAAAACTCGCTTATAAAGAAAAAAGGCCAATTATTGATGTGGCAAAAGAGCACACAGACATCAGCCAAGAGAAATTAGAAGAACTCCTAGATCCCGCAAAATTAACCCACGGCGGTTTATAGTACAAAATATCACATAATAAATATTGATATTTAAAGGGTCAGTCATAAGTAACTGGCCCTTTTTTAATCTCCTTACTCACTTATTTGTTTAAATACCCACCAATATAACGGAATGATATATGTAATCATCTAATCTTATTTTAGGGAATATTGTTCTTACTATATTTTAGCGGCCTATTTTAAATTTTATTTTCACGCTCATTTCTTGCTGCACACTTTTTCAGCGTGATCGCCACAGGTAAGTCACTATGTCATTTTTTGTTCTTGTCAACCTAGCCATATTTATAGGTTTAATTTTTATCCTCCATGGACAACAACGTAAAGAGCACACCCTTTCTCGCTTAGTTTTACTTGGCTTAGTCTCGGGCAGCCTGTTTGGTTTAGCGCTACAGCTTATCTATGGTGAAGGCAGCCAAGCAATCAAAGACACTTTAGAGTGGGTAAATGTTGTTGGTAAAGGCTATGTTGGCTTACTGAAAATGATCATCATGCCGCTGGTTCTTATCTCTATGATTGCGGCGGTAGTAAAACTAGAAAAATCGGGCTCGCTGGGGAAAATCAGTGGCTTAACCATTAGTGTACTGCTGGTCACTACCATGATTTCTGCCCTTGTGGGTATTGGTATCACACAGCTGTTTGGTTTATCCGCAGAAGGCTTAACAGAAGGTGCGCGTGAAACAGCCCGTGTGACTGTATTAGAAAATCGCATTGATCGTGTCAGTGATTTAACCATTCCTCAAATGCTGGTTAGCTTTATTCCAACCAACCCATTTGCAGATTTAACAGGTGCACGTTCGACGTCTATTATTGCTGTTGTTATTTTTGGTATCTTAATGGGCGTTGCTGCACTAAAAGTCAGCTCTGAAAACAAAGATTTAGCAAAACCAATTCACACTTTTGTCGAAGTTGCGCAAACCATTGTGATGCGTTTGGTGAAAATGATCATGGCATTAACGCCTTACGGTATTCTTGCGCTAATGACCAAAGTAGTCGCCACATCAAATGCTTCAGACATCCTGAACTTATTGGGCTTCATTGTTGCTTCTTATGCCGCTATTTTATTCATGTTCGTGATTCATGGTTTCTTAGTGTCACTGGTTGGTGTTAAACCAACAGAGTTTTTTAAAAAAATCTGGCCTGTCCTAACTTTTGCGTTTAGCTCTCGCAGCAGTGCCGCTACAATTCCACTGAATGTAGAAGCACAGATTACGAAACTAAATGTTCCACCAGCCATCGCTAACCTATCTGCTTCTTTTGGCGCAACCATTGGTCAAAATGGCTGTGCGGGTATTTACCCTGCAATGCTAGCTGTTATGGTGGCACCAACAGTCGGCATTAACCCAATGGACATCAACTTCATCCTATCGTTAGTTGCGATGATCACCATCAGCTCATTTGGTATTGCTGGTGTGGGTGGCGGCGCAACCTTCGCAGCACTTATCGTACTACCTGCGATGGGTTTACCTGTTACCATTGCTGCACTGCTGATCTCAATTGAACCATTAATCGATATGGCTCGCACAGCATTAAACGTAAGTGGTTCCATGACAGCCGGTACAATCACTAGCCGCTTACTAAAAAAATCTGAGAAAAAAGAATCAGAACAAGCAGAAGCGAACGCTTAAGCGAATTAACGTCCCAATAAAAAAGGAGAGCAATTACGCTCTCCTTTTTTGCCTCAATAGCAAACAGAACACTACCTCAACCAAGATTTTTCTTATCGTTCAATTTTGGTCAATAACGATGGTTTCAATCATTAGAAATGACAACTTACAAAATTTCTAATGCCAACTTAGCCAAGTTATACGCATCCACATACCCTGAATGCTGGCGGCCTTCCCACTCAATATTCATCATATCTAACGCGGCCTTTTGGCCCATTCGATTATTTTTAAAGCGTTTGTTAATCCGAAATAACGTAGCTAAGTTCAGAAATTCCTTAAATGGTACTTCTAACCCTTTTTGCTCGCATTCTTCGGCTAAGATCAAATCGTCTCTGCCCCATGCAGCATAAATTTTATTCGGGCCACCAAAGTTCTTCATCATGGAATTCAGCACATCTTTGAGTGGTCGCCCTTGCTTCTCAATTTTACGTGGGCTAATGCCTGTTAGCTCATGACAGAAAAGAGACACTTCATCGTGCTCAGGCTTAACATAGTATTGTGCGCGCTTAACCACTTGGCCGCTCACTAAATCAATCTCGGCTAGGCCAACCTCAATGATCTCTCCCGTTCGCCCTTTACCATCTTCATTCCAACAACACATTTCCAAGTCAAAACAAACGACTCGATTAAAATTCATAACTCTTCCTAACCAGGGGCCAAACTCTTTTTTATTATCAGCAAAAGGCGCTAACAAAACCAACTACGGGAAATTAAGCGGCTGATTCTAACCTAAGCGAACGGGAAATATAACCTTATATCACTCAGCTATAATGACTAGAACCTCATCCAGCTTCTCTCAGAATGGCATAAAACAACCAAGGTGACTTGATTATGGCCTTGCTACTTACTTTTTCATAAGGAGCTGGTTCGATCTTTTTCAAAACGCTTTCCCTAATCTTTCTCTGCCAAACCACATCACCAATATGCCACATTTGCAATCTCTACAACCAACGTCATCTTGTCATAATCGAGCCCTGTTAGGCACGTTTGATACACCTGTCGAGGTGATGTTTTCCAAATAAAACAAAACGTATTCACGATAAGAATAAAAGCCAAATAAGTTTAGCAGGCTCACTAAAAGATGTTTAAAACTGTGCAGATACTAGATCAATAAAGAAGTAACGGTTTTGTTATTATTTTGTCAATACAGATAATAATATATCACCCAGTTAAACCAATCATAAAAATATATGCCACTTCGCCATCCCCATCCTACTCTGAATATTAATCTGGATTAATAGTTCACTATTTTCTTTTTTCATGCTCGTTATCCCATTCTTAGATGTGAATTTATTGTTAAAAGGTGATAGCTTAACAATTAGAGTCTTTACACCAGAGTAAACCGATATGGATATCAATAACGTTCAACAACGCCAAATCTTAACGCCGCTTTGCCATCAACAAAGTTTGCATTTGCAACATATCCACGATCCCACTCAACCGAGCAAAGGGACGATTTTTTTCCTGCATGGTGTGATTGAAAACGGAAAAATATTCTACTCGAAGAAAAATAAAGGATTAGCGCCCTTCTTAGCTTCCAAAGGTTATGACTGCTATGTTGCAGACTTGCGCGGCCGCGGTGAAAGTAAGCCAGCCATCAGCTCGCTTTCAAACTATGGCCAAACCGAAGCAATAAAAGAAGACATCCCCCACTTTCTTGAAAAAATAAAGCAACTGACAGGCAATTACCCCGACTACTGGATCGGGCACTCTTGGGGCGGTGTGTTACTAAATAGCTACTTAGCTCGTAACCCAGACATGATCGATCACATTAAAGCCTGTGCCTATTTTGGCTCTAAACGCTCTTTGTTTAATCGCCACCCTAGCCGTTTTTTTCAAGCCAATATTTTATGGTATTTCTTAGCACCGAAGCTGTCCAAAAAGCACGGCTATTTACCCGCGAAAAAGCTCAAATGGGGCTCAGACAGTGAAACCAGAAAATCCTTACGCCAAAGCATTGAATGGGCCAAACCGTCAAGCTGGGTAGACAGTGATGATCACTTTGATTATGCCGCTGCTCTTAAAGATGTTCATTTACCACCAACTCTGCATATTGCCGGAGTAAAAGACAAAGCCTTAGCTCAACCTATCGATATCAAAGAGTTCATGAAAGAGTCCGGGAAAGGCATTCAAAAAATATCCGTGTATGGGCAAAAACACGGCCATAAACACAACTACGGCCACATAGATATGCTCACCCATAAACACGCCCAGCACGATCAATTTCAAGATGTTATTTCATGGTTTGAGCAACACTAACTTTCCTTTTCAACAAAACAGCCGCAGATCATTTGTGGCTGTATTTCATATATTGGCAACTTTTCTCATGTTTACGAATGTCACAACACTGTATATATAATCACTATATTTACCGTTATTTCGGTGGTTGTTATCGTTTTTTCACCTACGCAGGGTAATTGAATCATTTAATAAAATGGCTCTTATTGGTTGCTTTTCTCTGATTCTGTCGTAATTTTGAACAGATAGACATTTTGTAAACAATTAAAGAGTAAAAAAAGCATCGAGTTAGATGTGATGGGGCTTGAATATGATAACATTCGGCCTAATTAACTCTTTATTAATTTGGGTGATTTCTGTTCACCGTAATTAGAGAAAACACTATGAACATTGATTTAAACATTATTCCGACCACTCTTGATATGGGCCATGCTGGCCTTGCGGCTGTGGGCGCTCTTTTCTTCTTGCTGTACATCACTAAAAAAAGCAAACCAGTAGAAGTTGAAAAAGTCGTTGAGAAAACGGTCGAAGTTGAAGTCGAAAAAGTGGTTGAGGTCGAAAAGCCAGTCGAGAAAATCATTGAAGTTGAGAAAGTTGTCGAAGTAGAAAAGATTGTTGAAAAAATCGTTGAAGTAGAACCAAAACTAAAAACATCAACGCCTGATTCAGCACTGCAGCTTCTTTCTCTACTTCAACAAGAAGCACGCTTCATTGACTTTATGAAAGAAGATTTAAAAGGCTTCGCAGATGCCGAAATCGGTGCTGCTGCTCGTGTTATTCATGAAGGTGGTCAGAAAGTACTGAATGATTACTTCAGCTTTGCGCCAATTCGCTCTGAAGATGAAGAAGCTCGTATTACACTACCAGAAGGTTTTAATGCCGCTGAAGTTCGTTTAACCGGTAATGTTGTTGGTTCAGCACCATTTAACGGCACATTAGTTCACCGTGGCTGGAAAGTTACCGAAGTTACTTTACCAAAACTGGCAGATGGCTATGACACTACCATCGTTGCTGCTGCAGAGGTGGAACTATAATGGATCAAACAATGCAAGAAAACACAGCTCAAGAGACTGATGCACAACACCGCTACAGTGTGGGTATCGATTTAGGTACCACTCACTGCGTACTTTCTTATGTGGATCTTCATGACGAAGATGCAGAAGTACAAGTGATGCCAATTGCTCAGCTAACTACGCCTGGCAACGTAGAAAATAAAGACCAATTACCTTCATTTATGTATCAAGCTCATGAGTCTGAGCTGGTTGAAGGCGACACAGCCCTACCTTGGGACGAAAAGCCAAACGCGATTGTAGGTGCAATGGCTCGTAAGCTTGGTAGCAAAACCCCAATCCGCTTAATCGCTAGTGCAAAAAGCTGGTTATGTCACGGTGGCGTAAACCGTCGCGATGCTTTCCTTCCTCTTAACAGCCCAGAAGAAGTCGAAAAAGCCTCTCCAATGGATGCAACCTGCCATTACCTTGAGCACCTACAGGCAGCATGGAACCACCAAAACCCAGAAACCCCACTTGCTGAGCAAGACGTAACGATCACAGTTCCTGCATCGTTTGATCCAGCAGCGCGTGACTTAACAGCAGAAGCGGCTAACAAGCTGGGCTTTAAACACCTAACGCTACTGGAAGAGCCACAAGCAGCCGTATACAGCTGGATCAAAAACAGCGACGACTCTTGGCGTGATCAAGTGTCCGTTGGTGATATTGTGCTTGTGGTTGATATCGGTGGCGGTACGACCGATTTATCCTTAATTGCTGTAACGGAAGAAGACGGTAACCTGAACCTGAACCGTATTGCGGTTGGTGATCACATCCTTCTGGGTGGTGACAACATGGACTTGGCGTTAGCTTACCGCTTAAAAGCGAAACTAGCACAAGAAGGTAAGCAGCTTCAGCCTTGGCAGATCCAAGCAATCACTCATGCATGCCGTGATGCAAAAGAAGATCTACTTAGCGATCCTGAACTACAAGCAGTACCAATCATCGTACCAAGCCGTGGTTCTAAACTATTAGGCGGCACGCTACAAACAGAACTAACCCAAGAAGAAGTTCAGCAAACCTTAGTGGAAGGCTTCTTCCCACGCTCTGACATTTCCGAGCACCCAGTTCAAATGCAGCGTGGAGCCCTAACTAAGATTGGTCTTCCTTACGCTCAAGATGCTGCCGTTTCTCGTCATCTTGCTAGCTTCTTAAGCCGTCAAGCAGCCGCAGCCGATGAACTCTTTGGTGAAGGAAGCAATGAAGGCTTCATCAAGCCAAGTGCCATCCTATTTAACGGTGGTGTACTAAAATCTGATCTGCTTTCAAACCGTTTAATGTCTATCATCAACAGCTGGCTAACAGAAGCAGGTGAAGATGAAGCTAAGCTGCTGGAAGGACTTGATCTTGATCTAGCAGTCGCAAGTGGTGCGTCATACTACGGCTCTGTGCGTAAAGGTAAAGGCGTACGCATCCGTGGCGGTATCGCAAGCAGCTACTACGTGGGGATTGAAAGCGCGATGCCAGCAATTCCAGGAATGGAACCACCAATGGAAGCGTTATGTGTGGCTCCTTTTGGCATGGAAGAAGGCTCTCATGTGGATGTACCAAGCCAAGAGTTTGGCCTAGTGATCGGTCAACCGGTTCAATTTAGTTTCTATGGTTCAACAGTACGCCGTGAAGATCCTGCCGGTACACACCTAGATTTCTGGCTACCAGAAGAGCTTGAAGAGTTACCACCTATCCAAGTAACTCTGCCAGTGGTTGATGGCCGTGAAGTGGGTGAAGTAGTGCCCGTTCAGCTTGCTTCTCGCGTGACTGAACTAGGTACATTATGCCTAGAGGCTATCCCAACCGATGGCGGTCAAAAATGGCACGTTGAATTCGACGTTCGCGAATCTAACTAACCCTACCCTGACGGCGAGCCACTAAGCTCGCCGTTATTTTATCCGTTTCTTTTCCTGATTTAATTAGCAAGAGAGTGAGTTGTATGTCCTCATCTTCTTCCCCACGCTTTCTCATTGGCATTGACTTAGGCACAACCCATACTGTTGTCGCTTACAGTGACATTAGCCAAGGCAAAAACATAGAACACAGCCCAGTCAGCATTTTTGAAATCGACCAGTTAATAGGCCCTGGTGAAGTCCTTCGTAAGCCTTTACTGCCTTCGTTTCGTTACCACCCAACAGAAGGACAAGTGGCTGATTCCGATCTTATTCTTCCATGGGATAGCCAACCTGTCGAAGGGGATATTCCTCAAGCCATAATTGGGGATTGGGCTCGCGAGTTAGGCGCAAAAGTAGAAGGCCGCCAAGTCGTTAGTGCCAAAAGCTGGCTTTCTCATACTGGTGTCGATCGTAACTCCGATATTCTGCCATGGGCTGCCACTGAAGGCGTTGAAAAAGTCTCTCCAGTGATTGCCAGTGCCAGCTACCTTAACCATGTTCGCCAAGCTTGGAATTACCATCACCCTGACGCACTGCTGCAAGATCAAGAAGTTGTGGTAACTGTTCCCGCCTCTTTTGATGAAGGGGCCAGAGCGCTCACCCTTGAAGCTGCGAAGCTTGCAGGATTGCCAAAAGTCCTACTGCTCGAAGAACCTCAAGCCGTCTGTTATGACTGGTACAGCAACAATCAGCAGCAAGCCAAAGAGTTACTAAAAGAGATCCCGCTGCTAATGGTGTGCGATGTGGGTGGCGGTACAACCGATTTAAGTTTAATCAAAGCCAGTTACGATGACCAAGACCAGCTTAGCCTAGAGCGTATTGGGGTTGGCGATCACCTAATGTTAGGCGGCGACAATTTAGATCTGGCGCTAGCACATTTAGCAGAGCAGCGATTAAGCGGTTCTAAAAAACTATCGGCTTCTGCGTTAACTAAGCTCATTCAACAAACACGTAAAGCCAAAGAACGCTTATTGGCCGAAGATGCTCCTGAAACCAGCAAGATCACCATGCTGGGCAGCGGATCTAAATTGATCGGCGGAACCAAAAGTGTTGAGATCACTCGCGAAGAAGTCCATGCCATTGCCCTCGATGGTTTCTTCCCAAAAACTGAGTTTTCTGAGCACCCAAATCAACGCCAATCTGCCGTTGTTGAATTCGGCTTACCTTACGCTGCGGATCCTGCGATCAGTAAACATTTAGCACAATTTATCGACACTCATGGCTCGGTGTGCCGTGATGCGCTTGGCTTCGAAGAAAATGACCCACGCCCAGCAATTCCAGCGGGAGTATTACTGAATGGCGGTGTATTTAATAGCCCCCTCCTGTCTCAACGTGCTTTAGAAAACTTCTCACACTGGAAAGGTGACAATGTCACCAATCTAGAAAACCCACATCCCGACCTTTCTGTTGCCTATGGTGCTGTTGCTTATGGTAAAGCACGCCATGGTGCACAACTGAAAATTGGCGGTGGTTCGGCTCGTTCTTTCTTCCTTGTTCTTGAAGATAAGAAAAAAGAAGCACAAGGTCTGTGTTTACTCGCCAAGGGGACAGAAGAAGGCCAAGAAATTCGCTTAAAAGGACGGGAGTTTGCCCTGACGTTAGGTGAACCAGTCCGTTTTAATTTAATGTCTTCTACTGATGATAAATACTCACAAACAGGTGCGTTAATTGATCTAAAGGGTGCGAATGTACTTCCTCTTCCTCCTTTCATTGCTACCTTGGAAGGAGAAACTGCACGTGAAGCGCTTCATGCTAACCAAAAAGATCGTGTTAACGTAACATTAGCTTGCCAGCTGACAGAAGTGGGGACCTTAAAGGTTGAGTGTGTCAGCCTAGACGACGAAACCAAACGCTGGAATGTTGAATTCGAAATTCGAAAAGATCTCGCTCGCCTTGAGAACACTGGTCAAGATTCTACTCTTGCCCAATCTCATTTACCCGCCAAACTGCCTAATGCCATTCAAGCCATAAGCTCTGTCTACGGTAGCACCAATAAAGATACTGGTAGTAAAGCGGTAAAAACCATCACCAAAGATCTTGAAAAAATGCTCGGTAAACGTGAAAACTGGGAAACACCAGCCTTACGTGAATTAGCCACTGCATTTTTAGAAGGTAAGAAACGCCGACGCAGAAGTGATACTCACGAGCGTAACTGGTTAAAATTAACTGGCTATACATTACGCCCTGGTTTTGGCTACCCGTCTGATGAGTGGCGCATGGATCAAGTGTGGCCTCTATATCAGCAGGGTATTCAATTTAAAACTATTCAAAGCTGGAGCGACTGGTGGACATTCTGGCGTCGTATTTCTGGTGGACTAGATCAAGACAGACAAGAAGCGATCCTAACTGATCTGGCTAAGTACCTACACCCAAGTGCACTTCGTAATAATAAGATCTTACAAGAATCTCAAGAGCGTAATTACGATGGCATGGTTCGACTTGCCGCTTCGCTAGAACATTTAGATGTGGAAGATAAAACCTTGCTCGCTGGTTGGTGTTTTAGCCGTTTGAAAAAACCTCAACATGCCCAAGCCCATTGGTGGGCCATTGGCCGAATCTGCTCTCGTACGCCATTTTATGGCAGTGCACACAATCAGATCCCACCCGAGCAAGTGGCCCATTGGCTACCACAGTTGCTAGAGCAAGATTGGAAAAAAGAGCCAATAATAGGCTTTGCTGCCGTTATGATGACTCGTATGACGGGCGATCGCACATTAGATGTGAACGACTCTGTACGCGAACAGGTAATAGCAAAACTCAAATCCAGTCGCTCACCTGAAAGCTGGGTTGAGCTAGTTTCAACGGTGAAAGAGTTAACGGAATCCGAAACAAAACGCGTCTTTGGGGATGCGCTACCCGCAGGATTACGCTTACTTAACTAGCTCTGATTAGCATGAAAATAGTAATACCTTAAGACATCAGCCCTAGAACACTTTTACGTTCTGGGGCTTTTTTTCCTGTAATTACGCACCTAACCTTCCTGTAATCACACAATTGCAGCAGAGTACATTTTTAAAGGACCCGAAACGAAAAAAGGCCAGCATTTCTGGATTTGAACCCTAGATACGCTACAAACGTATGCCGGTTTTCAAGACCGGTGCTTTCGACCACTCAGCCATCTCTCCGTAAGTGCGGCGAATAATACGGACTAAGAGAAAAACTGTAAAGGGCTTTTTTCACTAATCCGTACTGTTCGCATGCTTATTCATCACTTTGTGTGTTATCTACTCAAGCTAGACGCAATTTAGAGTTTGATTCCATTCACACTCACTGCTACATCGATGTTTCCTCTTACCGCATTGGAATAAGGGCACACTTGATGAGCAACTTTTACCAGCTCTACCGCCGCCGCTTCTTCTAGCTCTAAAGACACATCTAACGACACTGTCAGTGCAAAACCACCTTGGCTGTTTGGCCCAATTCCTACGGTAGCCGTTACTGGTGCTGAAGCTAGCGAAATCTTACCTTCTCGTGCCACATGCAAAATTGCATTTGAAAAACACGCAGAGTAACCCGCTGCAAAGAGTTGCTCAGGGTTAGTAAATTCACCCGAACCTCCCATCTCTTTTGGGTAGCTTAGGTCAACCGATAATTTTTCATCATCAGTCGATACAATGCCATTACGGCCTGCTAATGCTGTTGCTTTTGTTGAATATAATGTTGTCATTTTTGACCCTTAATATAGGTTGCGCGCAATTTATATTTGAGAGAATACACCCTTCAAAATATTTATGTCAATTAGATTTTACACAATCTATATTGATATTCCTAACACGATACCTCTCAATTTGCCCTAAATAGACTTTTCGCTACTAACATTTTCCTTTATTTCTCTGTATGTTAGAGACTGAAAACAAATAAGGTCACGGTATGTTTGAACAAGTCACTAGCATTTTATTTCCTGTATTTACCCTAGTAGTCATTGGGTTTGGTGTCGGAAAAACCCTAAAAACAGATTTTGTTCCCATTAACCGCTTAAACATGGATGTCTTTTTACCAGCACTGATTTTTTCGTCACTAGTCAGTATGCCGGTTGATCTCAACCAACTTCCACTCTTGCTAGCTGCCCTTATTGCCCTACTAGTTCCAGGGTTAATTATGACATTAAGCTATTTTACTTCTGCTTCTTACAAAACCTGGGCACCTGCACAAATGTTTCGTAATAGCGGCAACTTAGCGATCCCGCTATTTGGTTATACTTTTGGGGACTCTGCTACTGGCTCAGCCGTTCTGCTCTTTGTAGTTTCCACCATCTTACATATTATTATTGCTAGCTTATTACTCAGTAATAACGGAGCAGGATCAATAAAACACGCGCTGAAGTCCCCCGTTTTCATCGCTGCCATCGGGGCATTAACATGTAATTTTTCTGGTATTTCAGTATGGGAGCCGCTATATGAATCCACCCAATTGCTAGGACAAGCTTCAATTCCTATCATGCTGATCTCATTAGGATCACAAATGACCAAAGTTCAACGTTCTGGTTTGCGTATTGGGGTGATTTCAAGTGTGGTGAGTTTATTGACTGGAGCTGTTGCTTTTGGACTGATCTATCTGCTGATCCCTCTGCCTACCCAGCAACTACAAATGATGGTTTTATTTACTATGCTGCCACCAGCGGTCATGAACTATTTATTTGCAGAACGCTATCAAACAGAACCTCATAAAGTCGCCTCTATGGTCCTGTTCGGAAATGCATTTTCTATTATCACACTGCCACTTCTACTTTCATTGGCTTTATCAATATAATGAACCAGTACACGACACGAAAACCGATAAGTGTATACCATCTTCTAAAATAGAAACGTGAGTTCTGTGTACTAATTTCATGCTTCATACCTCGATTTTATTCTGGTTTACCTGCCAATGGATAGGACTGAGAGATATCTCTTACTCTGAACTTATTTTTAGCTACAAATATGCAACATGATGTATCTTTGTGGCACTATCTGCCACCTGAAACCCATAATAACAGCAGATAGTTTTAGCCTTAATTAATCCAACAACAGATGCATCTCAGGAGCTCAATACATGAAGCTAATTATAAAATTAGTCGCTGGCATTTTGATCGGTATCTTTCTCGGCTTTTTTGCCCCAGATATCATCATTCGCTCTTTACTCACCATTAAACTTCTCATCGGCCAATTAATTGGTTTTACCATCCCACTGATCATTCTTTTCTACATAACAAGTGGCATCGCAAATCTGCCAAAAAATTCAGGTTCATTATTAGGGAAAACCGTTGCTCTTTCTTATGGTTCCACCATTATTGCTGGTAGCTTAGCCTTTATTGTTGCTAGCTTTGTTCTTTCTGGCCTATCTGATACTTCCGAAGCCGCAGTAAGTAACGCCGACAAACTCACTAGCTTTATTTCTTTAGAAATTCCCCCTCTATTTGGTGTAATGACGGCTCTAGCCACAGCATTTTTGTTTGGATTAGGCATCAGTGTTATTGAAAGTAAACGATTAAAAGACATCGCTGATGAAGGGAGAAGTATCATTGATTTACTACTTTCTAAAGTGCTCATCCCTCTATTACCGCTTTATATTGCCGGGATTTTTGCTGAGATGGCCGCAGAAGGAACGGTGTTTACGACCTTAACGACGTTTGGTGCAGTTTTGGCGTTAGTTATTGTGATGCACTGGTCATGGATCACTATCCAATACGTAATGACTGGTTTAGCGTTAGGTATTTCGCCAATTAAACTCATTAAGAACATGCTACCTGCTTATTTCACAGCAGTAGGAACCATGTCGTCTGCAGCAACCATCCCTGTGACATTACGCCAAACAAAACTCAATGGTGTAAATGACTCTATTGCTAACTTTACCATTCCATTGTGCGCCACTATCCACCTTTCAGGCTCTACTATCACTTTGATCACTTGCTCAACCGCCGTCATGGCCCTCAGTCAACATATTGCAATTCCATCACTGATTGAAATGCTACCGTTTATCATGATGCTGGGGGTAACCATGATTGCAGCTCCAGGTGCTCCTGGTGGTGCTGTTATGGCCGCACTTGGGTTAATGGGATCTATGCTAGGTTTTGGGGAAGCCGAACTCGCGCTGATGATTGCTTTGTACATGGCTCAAGACAGCTTTGGCACCGCATGCAATATTACAGGTGACGGCGCCATCTCATTGTGGGTGAATAAATTTGCGTCAAAAGAACAAACCGAAACAGTAGTAACACAAACTGAAAGCTAAATAACTCACACCTTACCTTTAGCCTAAAAGCGGGTAGATTCAGTCTACCTGCTTTAAATACGATTCATTTCATTATTTTGTGCAACAAAAAGAAACTTGATTCATATTTAATACATACATAAAAGAACCCTTATTTATACCTGCTAATAAGCATTTTCTATCCAACACTAATAATCATATGCACCCTCTCTTGATGGTGTCGAGCAATGTATTCATTGATATGAGGATAGTTATGTTCAACCAATTAAAGTTAGGCACCAAAATAGCGTTAGGCTTCGGTATTTGCTTATTACTCATGACTCTATCTTCACTTGTTAGCTACCAAGGGCTAAGCCAATCTGAAAAAAGTTTTAACGATTATAGGCATTTAGCAAAAGAAACTAACTTGGCCGGGCGCTTACAAGCCAACCTTCTGTTAATCAGAATGAGTGTAAAAAGCTATATTATTTCTCATGATGAAAAATACCTTACTGAATACAATGACAGAAAAAAAGTCATAGAATCCCTGATTCAACAATCTCATCAGCTTATTGATACTCCAAGTCGTTCTAAGCTCATCCGTGAAGCTCAACAAAACATTCAAACTTACGATCAAACCTTTTTAAACGTACAGTCTCTTATCCGTAAACGTAATGACGTGGTTTCAAATGTGCTAGAAAGTAACGGACCAATCATGCACCAATCCATCAGTGACATTATTATGTCGGCTTATCAAGGGAACGACGCTCAAACTGCGTATTTCGGCTCTCAAGTTTTAGAAGGGCTATTGCTTGGACGTTTATATACTACTCGTTATTTAGTCACCAACCAAAAGTCAGATTACCACGATGCCATTCTCTACTTAGAAAAAGACCTTATTCAATCTGAAGCGATGCTACGAGATCAAATTCAAGACCCACAAAACATTCAATTGCTGAATACATTCTCAAGAGCCAGCCAAGAGTATCGCGATGGGTTTAAAGAAGTGTATGATCTGATCAGCAGCCGTAACGACCTTATTACGAATACACTAGACATGTTAGGTCCAGAGGCTGCCACGCAACTTGAAAACATCAAACTGTCTGTTATGTCTGAGCAAAATACACTTGGCCCACAAGTACAAAAAAGCAATAAAGAAACGGTTCAATGGGTATCTATTCTCACTGTTGTTGCCATTGCTGCTGGTCTTGCCATTTCTTGGCTGATAACCGCTCTTATTACCAAGCCGGTCAAGCAAGCGATGTTTGTTGCCAATGAACTATCTCAAGGCAAACTCACGACCAAGATTGCCGTATCAGGCAAAGACGAAATTGCTCAAATGATGCAAAGCCTAAAACTCATGGCAGAAAATCTAAACAAAATGATGAACAACATCAATACAGCCAGTGGTCAAATCTCATTATCGGCTGATAAGCTAGCCTCCGCCACAGAGCAAGCAAATCATGGAGCGATAGAACAGCAAAGTGAAACCGATCAAGTAGCCACGGCGATGAACGAAATGGCAGCAACGGTTCAAGAAGTTGCCACCAGTGCGGTCAATGCATCTACTGCCGCAGAAGAGGCTAATATTCATGCTCAAACTGGCTACAGCATTGTACAGAAAACGGTGCAAGACATTGAAAACCTAGCAAACCAAATGCAACAATCGAACACAGAGGTCGCCCAACTTCACTCCGAGTCCATCAACATTGGCAGCATTTTAGATGTGATCCATGGTGTCGCTGAGCAAACTAATTTACTTGCGTTAAACGCAGCGATCGAAGCCGCGCGTGCTGGCGAACAAGGGAGAGGCTTTGCTGTGGTCGCCGATGAAGTTCGCACCTTAGCCCAACGCACTCAAGATGCGATTGGCCAAATCGAACAGCTCATTACAAACCTGCAAGATGGAGCCAGCAACGCGATGGAGTCCATTACTGAGGGCCAACAACATGTTGAAAAAACGGTGGCTCAAGCACAATCGGCCAGCGAAGCACTGACAGCTATTCGTGATTCCATCTCACACATTTCGGATATGAACGCTCAAATTGCCAGTGCAGCAGAACAGCAAAGTATCGTGGCGGAAACCATTAATAAGAACATTAACAATGTACGGCGCATTGCGGATGAAAGTGCCCATGTTGCCGGAGATACTGCTCACTCATCCGGCAGTTTGGCAAAAGTGTCAGATGAGCTAAATTCAATGGTGAAACAATTTAGTGTTGCCTAATTAAAAGTACGCTATTTAAAATCAAAAAAGGGGCTCTCTGTCGGCCCCTTTTCATTGACTTTTAACTGACTACATTAAGCAAGTTTGGGTGCATCGAAGTCAGTTGGTTCATCAGTGTAAATACACACATTCCACTTAGCAACTAAACCAGTCTCTGCTACACACTGGGTTTCAAAAAACTCTTGGATCTCTTTGCGCTGGCAATGCGCTTCAAAAGCCGCATTATTAGCCCAGATCTCGTTAAATGCGATTGGGTAGCTCTCACCTTCTGCAAATGGACTTTCAATATGACGAGTCACCAAATACTGTAAGCAGCCATCTTCACGGTTTGAGTTTGGTTCAAGCGCTTTCAGCACTTCAAAAAGTTCATCTAATTTGCCTTCTTTAGGCTGAAACTGCGCGATACAATACACTTTTTGAGACATGTTTATTCCTAGATTAACCAAATAAGAAACAAGTAACACTACACTTAATCACCTAATAAACAAAGTAAAAAAACACGCTTTTAAAAACCACCTCTTACTTCTGCCATAATTTGACCACCCTATGAGATTTAGGTTTAATGGTACAAAAATTTATATGGCCATCTTATGAAATCTCCTGTCGATAAACTTCTTTCTCGTCATAACGAATTAACTCACAGCGATCACGTAAAAGTGACTTCACATACACAAAGAGATGTTGACGATTGGGTTTTACATACTGTGATGATAGAAGGCTGTAATGCCCCTTTTAAATTTAAACGTAAAGAGCCTTATAAAAGCTTAAAAGGCGCTAGAGTCAATATGACCTACTACCCTGTTATCGAGACGATCGCGGGCTTTGAGATAGAAACCATGAAAGTAGTAAGAATTAAGCGTAGCTAAACTATTTATCGCTATTAGGTTTCAAAAAAACCTGGTGTGTGGGTATACACATCAGGGCACTATTTATCAACGCCTCAAAATACGTCTTTAAACAAGCCATCTTACTTCAAACTTTTTCTCTGCTTACTTTCTATTCAATTTTGTTTTCTATGTCTCATTTTCTCCTAAAAAAACATTTTTTTATTACACCCTTAATAACAGTAAGCAACTGAATAATAATTATTTTATGGAATTTCATACAACACATGTACGCTCGAAAAGCGTTGCTGAATAATGTGATCTGATACACAATTACATTTAGACACATACTAACAGTGGTTCACACTAACAACACAGCATTTAAGGTCGCATTCATGAAGGTTGTCGATTTTCTAAAACACAAGCGTGAATTCCTCTCAAAGCACCCTTTTGAGCTTAAAGACTGGATGTCACCAACTATTCGGGATTACTGGATCGAATTCCTCAATAAAGCCAACAACAGCCAACTAATTTCCTGGGTAAAAGAACACCAAATGCAGGCTACAGTAAATAACAAAGAAGTAATTAAAGAGCCTAAGCCTATCGAACTTCACCCAGAAGCAGCCGCGTTATTAGAAGAATTTACAACGCAAATTGGCGAAGAAATACATGTTGGCGATTGGCTTACTGTAGATCAAAACCGCATCAATAACTTTGCTGATGTGACGGATGATCACCAGTGGATTCACACTGATCCAGAGCGTGCTGAAACAGAGTCACCATTTAAAACAACCATTGCCCATGGTTTTTTAACTCTGTCGTTATTATCACGCCTAACTGATAGTGTCGATCCTGAGAAGCCACAGTATCCAACAGCAAAAATGACCGTAAACTACGGCTTGAATCAAGTTCGCTTCCCATACCCTGTTAAATCAGGGAATCGAGTTCGAGCACGCAGCCGACTATTAAAAGTCACGCCAATCAAACGCGGTTTAGAGATTGAAAAAGAGATCTCAGTAGAAATTGAAAACTGCCGCCGTCCAGGTTGTGTCGCTATTTCTGTTGTGCGTTTGTATTTCTAATATTCGCAGTACATAAGCTCAAATAACTTGAAGCCTCAATCACTGTATTGAGGCTTTTTTATTACCGTTCGGATGGACAGACATTCCTACGAACTTGCGCTCAAGCGGGACTCGCCCCGGTGTATTCATAACCAACAAATCTTAAATTTCAGATACAAAAAAGCCCTGTCATTTCTGACAAGGCTTCGTTGTTGTGGCGGGTCGGCCGGGCTTGCGCTCAAGCGGGACTCGCCCCGGTGTACTCATAACCAGTAAAATATTAAATTCCAGATACAAAA
>NZ_JAKRGH010000019.1 GCF_022347565.1 Vibrio sp. Of7-15 | reverse complement strand
ATGAGAATATATGCGACACTAGCTCAGCTGGTAGAGCGCAACCTTGCCAAGGTTGAGGTCACGAGTTCGAACCTCGTGTGTCGCTCCAAATTGTTCTTAGATACAATATCAATTAGGTTGTAATTTATTACTACCGCTAACGTGATGAAACGTTAGACCTGTTAGAATGACATCGGTAGTCATTTACTGATACGTCATTATCCAATTAATGCTGTGAAGCATTATCTATTGATAAACATTACACTTAAAAAATAATACTACGGATTAGGTATTACGTTCTAATCAATAGTTAGTAGTGCGACGTCAAAATATAGCCATCCACATGAGTCAGACTCGTAATATTGTGGATAGGTTTTGCTCTTATATTTACATTAAATCATTTTAGAAGAGCCTATATTTGGGCTTAAAGTATATTAATCAACATACTTATCCACAGAGTAATAATTGTGGATAACTTGGTTGATATTTTGATATTAAGCTCTGGAATCATTCTTAGTAAAAAAGATCTTCTTATCAAATGACAAAAAAACGTGATGCTTAAATTGATTTAAGCTATTGTTTTTAATTGCATTTTGTTGGTTTCTGGATGGTTTTTACTATCGGGGATAAGATCTTTAATGATTATTTTGTTGATCTTAGTCATATCTTGTGTCTGTGTTTAACTTCCTTTTCTATGGTTAAAGCACGCGAGCTTGCGTACTTTTTCCACATTTTATCTTGCTTTCACGACCTAGCTCGAAATTATGAGTAATGCTATTCGAGCTGGCTTATTTTAAGCATCTCTAGGTAGTCCTTTCTCGATAATACGTATCAAGCGCTGTGTTTTTTTGGTTGATACGCCTTGTTCACTGTTTTGGCTTTGCTGTTGTGTCAGTGCCCATTGAATATGTATATCTAAGGTTTCTGATAACCCTTGTCGTTTTTCAAGAGCTTCAATAATAGCTGGAGAGTAGGGAGCATTACCCATTGCAATGCTAATATTACGTAACCATTGTAGGTGACCAATACGGCGAATGGCTGAGCCTTCCATTTTTTTCATGAACTCTTCTTCAGTCCAATTAAATAAATAGATGAGGTCAGGTGACTCAAAAATACTTTTACGATGAAAATCTGGTTGTTTAGTAATTTCCGATTCTCGGTTCCAAGGGCAGACGAGTTGGCAATCATCACAACCATAAATACGGTTTCCCAGCTTTGGGCGTAGTTCTTCAGGAATAACACCAGCAAACTCGATGGTTAAATAGGAAATACACAAGCGAGCATCAACAACACCAGGTGCAACGATGGCTCCTGTTGGACAAGATGTGATACAAGCCACACACTTTCCGCATTGCTCTTCTTGGGCAACATCTGTAGGCAGAGGAATATCCACTAGGAGCTCACCAAGAAAGAACCAAGAGCCCGCATTGGCATCAAGTAATAGCGAGTGCTTTCCCACCCAGCCAAGTCCAGCTTTTTCAGCTAATGGCCGTTCTAAAATCGGTGCGGAGTCCACAAAAGGACGAAAGCCGAGCTGTCCTACCTCTTTTTCAATTTTCTGTCCGAGCTTTTTGAGTTGGTTACGTACAAGTTTGTGATAATCACGGCCTAAGGCATAGCGGCTGATGTAAGCTTGGCTTGGGTTATTTAAGTTAGAGGCAAAGTGTGCTTCAGGTGGAAGGTAGTCCATTCGCACACTGATCACTCTTAATGTTCCCGGGTGGAGCTCATCGGGTCTTGCTCGCATCATTCCATGTCGAGCCATCCAATCCATCTCCCCATGGTAGCCAGCATCAAGCCAATCTTGTAAGGGCTTTTCATGAGCGCTTAAATCTACATCACAAATTCCGACTTTTTGAAAACCTAGCTCTTTACCCCATTGCTTGATATTTTGAGCAAGTTCGGTGTAATCAATAACCACAAAAACCTAACTGATAGAGTGAAATATTCATGTCTAAGAGTTTACCACAAAGGCTTTATTGTGCTGAGCAGGTCAAGCAAGGAGAGCAAGTTGTTGCAAGCAAAATGCAGTTGCCGATGTTTGATCTAATGGCTCGTGCAGGGCAGGCCTTGTTTGATCATGTTCAGCAGCAATGGCCTGAACTTAAAACGATGCTGGTGTGCTGCGGTACAGGTAATAATGGCGGGGACGGCTACGTATTAGCTTACTTAGCGAAACAGGCGGGTATTGCTGTTCAAGTATGGCAGTTAGGCCAGGCCAGTGCACTTAAAGGCGATGCGGCTATTGCTCGTGATTTGTGGTTATCTGAAGGTGGGGATATTGATAGGCCTGATAAGCACATTCCTGAGCAAGTAGAGCTTATTGTTGATGCCATTCTTGGTATAGGGATTAAAGGCCCAGTTCGTTCACAAGCCGCTGATGTGATCCGTACGATTAATGCGGAAAATCGTCAGGTTTTATCTGTGGATGTTCCTTCTGGGTTGGACTGTGATATCGGTGTGGCTCCTTCTGAAGTAGTGCAAGCAACGACGACTCTGACGTTTATTGCAGTAAAGCAAGGTCTGTTAACTGGTATTGCTAAATCCGTTGTAGGAAAGTTGTACTATGCGGCCCTTGATGTACAAGAAGAGTTTGAACAGCTGGTGAAGCCGAGTTGCTGGCGGGTCTCTGAAAGGGATGTGATTGATTTATTAGCGCCTCGTCATGTTCTCGCTCATAAAGGGAGTCACGGGCGAGTGGTCTGCATTGGAGGAGATTATGACATGGCGGGTGCCATCGCATTAAGCTCCCAAGGTTGCTTAAGAACGGGCGCGGGTCTGGTTGCGGCGATCACACGAACCGATCACATCACGCCTTTAATTGTTCGTACTCCTGAACTCATGGCATTAGGTTGCGAACGTGCCGATGAAGGACACGTGAAGCAGCGCTTAGAATGGGCTGACGTCGTGGTGATTGGCCCTGGATTAGGAGTGGAAAATTGGGGGCGATCTTTTTATCAGTTACTCACACAACCTGATATTATCGACAAGTTGAATCTAGTGTTTGATGCTGATGCATTGAACTTGTTAGCTCAAGAGCCGAGCTATAATGATAAGCGTGTCCTGACTCCTCATCCCGGGGAAGCTGCTCGACTGTTAGGTTGTAGCGTTTCAGACATTGAATCAGATCGCTTTTTAGCTGTCTCAAATATTCAGAAAAAATACGGCGGTGTCGTGGTATTAAAAGGGCCAGGCAGTATCATTTTTGATGGTGAAAATTACGCTTTGGTTCAAGAAGGTAACCCTGGTATGGCATCAGGCGGTATGGGGGATGTTCTTTCTGGTATTATCGGGGGCTTACTTGCTCAGCGGCTAACGCTTTTTGATGCTGCTCGGTTAGGTACATGGATTCACAGTAGAGCGGGTGATCTTGCCTCTCAAAACGGAGAGCGAGGTATGTTAGCCTCAGATTTATTCCCTTATATTAGACAATTAATAAACGTACAAAAAATTGAAGATGCAAACATTAGAACTGACTCTTGTTACTGAGCAAGACACAATTGATTTAGGTAATAAACTGGCCCATGCGTGTCAGCAACAAACAACTATTTATCTACATGGTGATCTAGGGGCTGGGAAAACGACGTTTAGCCGTGGTTTTATTCGATCTTTGGGCCATCAAGGTAACGTGAAAAGCCCAACATACACATTAGTGGAGCCTTATCAGTTAGCGCAGTGGCAGGTATATCACTTTGATTTGTATCGCTTAGCTGATCCTGAAGAACTTGAATTTATGGGGATTCGTGATTATTTCACGGATGACGCAATCTGTTTGGTGGAGTGGCCTGAAAAAGGAGAGGGGCTACTACCAAAGCCGGATTTGGATATTGAATTGCGTTATAGCGGAGAGCAACGTTTAGTTACGATCAGTGCAAATAACGAGTATGGTGTAAGTTTGGTCAAGCGTTTGGAGTTGTGTTGATCTGTAAAGTTGTGCGAGCGAGTTTTACGCTCATTTTATTATGGATGATGACTGGCGCTTCTTTGGTGTATGCAAATACCTTAGAAGGGCTACGAGTTTGGCCTGCCCCCGATGAAACCCGAGTGGTGATCGATTTAAAGCAAGAAGCGGACTACAGCTACTTTACACTAAGTAGCCCGAGCCGCTTAGTGGTTGATCTGAAAAACACGGACTTGAAAGCAAAGCTACCGATCAATGTGACGGGCAGCGCGGTGTTATCGAAAGTTCGTAAAAGTACCCCTCCAACAAAAGGCACTTATCGCCTTGTTTTCGAATTAAAAAAAGCGTCTAAGCCTAATTTATTTAAATTAGCGCCAACACCTGGTGGGCAATACGGTCACCGCTTGGTGGTGGATCTACCGCATTCTAAATCGACCTCAGCGGTTGTGGCGAAGCCAACCCCTGCGTCGGTGAGTAAACAGGCCAGTCAGTTAGCGGGTACTGCTGATATCATAGTTGCAATTGATGCTGGTCACGGTGGTGAAGATCCTGGCTCTATTGGTCCTACTCGTAAATACGAGAAACACACTACGCTTGCAGTCTCTAAGAAAGTTGCCGCAAAAATTAATGCAATCCCCGGTATGAAAGCGGTGTTGACTCGTCGAGGAGATTATTTTGTTAACCTTAACCGCCGTTCTGAGATTGCTCGTCAAAATAAAGCACATTTATTAGTTTCCATTCATGCAGATAGCTTTACTTCCTCACAACCAAGAGGTGGTTCGGTATTCGTCTTAAACACCAAGCGTGCCAATACAGAAATTGCCCGCTGGGTTGAAAAACACGAAGAACAATCTGAATTATTGGGTGGTGCTGGTGATGTGTTATCAAGCACGAAAAACGATCGTAATTTGAGTCAAACGTTATTGGATTTGCAGTTTAGCCATTCTCAAAAAGAGGGCTTTAATGTGGCTACCAATATCTTAGCTGAAATGGGGAAGGTGACTAAACTTCATCGTCGTGATCCTATTCATGCCAGCTTAGCGGTTTTAAAGTCCCCAGACATTCCTTCGGTACTGGTTGAAACGGGGTTTATGTCTAACCCGAAAGAAGAAAAGCTACTGTTTCAAAAAAGTCATCAAGATAAGTTAGCGCGCGCTATTACAAAAGCTATCGTCAGTTATTTTGAGGGGACTCCCCCAGAAGGAACCTTGTTTGCCCTGAGAAAAAATGGCATTAAACACAAGGTAAAAAGAGGTGAGTCGTTATCTTTGATTGCCAATAAATATAACTCCTCGGTGGCTGCGATTCAAAAAGCGAATAAGCTTAAAGGGACAGGTTTAGCCATTGGGCAAGTATTAACGGTTCCTAGTAAAGGCGTTATGGCCTCAGCATCAAAAGCGGTTTCAAGTGTTAAGTCATCCACTGTGATTCATGTTGTGAAGAGCGGGGAATACTTAGGGAAGATTGCTCAGGATTACAATGTGACGATGTCCAGCATTCGTAAGCTGAATAACTTGCGTTCAGATACTTTGAAAGTAGGGCAAAAACTGAAAGTAAGCACTAACTACAAACCCACGATTACGCATAAAGTTAAACGTGGTGACTTTTTAGGAAAGATTGCCGCGAACTATGGCGTTACCATCGACAGTATTCGTAAAACGAACAAATTGCGTTCTGACAAATTAGCTGTTGGCCAAACATTAATCATTCCAAGTAGTTAGTAGTTTATGACGATTCAAATCTTACCAGCTCGACTAGCAAACCAAATCGCCGCCGGAGAAGTGGTTGAGCGCCCTGCTTCGGTGGTGAAAGAGCTAGTAGAAAACAGCTTAGACGCTGGTGCCACCCGTATTGATATTGATATCGAGAAAGGTGGTAGCAAGATGATCCGCATTCGTGATAACGGAAAAGGAATCGTCAAAGAGGAGCTGGGTTTAGCGCTGAGTCGTCATGCAACTTCCAAAATTCATACTTTGGATGATTTAGAAGCCATTGTGAGTTTGGGGTTTCGTGGTGAAGCGCTAGCAAGTATCAGTTCTGTTTCTCGTCTTACTATCACATCTCGTACTGTCGCGCAGGAACAAGCATGGTCCGCGTATGCAGAAGGGCGAGATATGGCGGTAAAAACCAAACCTGCCGCTCACCCTGTAGGAACCACCGTTGAAGTCTTGGATCTGTTTTTTAATACGCCAGCTCGACGTAAGTTCCTCCGAACTGAAAAAACAGAATTTGGTCATATTGATGAGTTATTAAAGCGTATTGCTTTAAGTCGTTTTGATGTGGCGATTAACTTGCGCCATAACGGAAAAGTGATCCGTCAGTATCGGGCTTCACAAACGGATGCTCAACGAGAGCGTCGATTAGCGGCGGTATGTGGTCAAGGCTTTGTGCAGCACGCTCTGAGCGTAAAATTAGAATACGGTGATTTAACGTTATCTGGATGGATATCTTCTCCGGAAGGGGCTCGTTCACAAGGTGACTTGCAGTACTGTTATGTGAATGGTCGAATGATGCGAGATAAGCTCATTAACCATGCGATACGCCAAGGGTATGAGAGCAGTCTGCGCCCTGAGCAATTTGCAGGTTATGCATTATTTATTGAAATCGACCCCCACCAGGTGGATGTGAATGTTCACCCTGCAAAACACGAAGTTCGTTTTCACCAAGCACGACTAGTTCATGATTTTATCTACCAAGCGATCAGTGACTCTCTGAAGCAAAGTGCTCAACTGCCTCATGTGGAGAATCTTTCTGAATCGGAGAATGAGTCGCTTGAGAATGAAAAAGGCAGTGTGTCCAAAACGGTTGAATCACCTGCTTCTTTGCAAGAGAAGCCAGCTCCCTCTCCTGTGATGGAGGCGATTGCTAATTCTCCGGTTTATCCGAATAAAGCGGAACCAAGAGAGTGGATTCAATCTGCACCTAACCCAAGCCGAGGGACAAGTTACAAAAGCAGCCATTCGAATACTACCACGAGGCCCGGGCACAACTCTGCTCGACCGCCTTCTTCTTATGGCAATAGTAATTATGAGCGGCCACGGCCTCCTTCTGCTAAGGAAGTCAAAAACTATCAAAAGCTGATGCAGACGCCGGACTATGGTGTCGCTGAAAAAGGGGTGGCAGAAAAAGCGACAGATATTACGCCATTGCCAGAACGAGCCCCAGTCGGAATGGTTCCTTCTGCCCCAGAACAAGGTTCGATCAAAAGTTTAGGTAAAGCACTTACGGTCATTCAAAATCAATATTTACTGATGGCCAGTGGTGATGAAGTGCAGCTACTGTCGTTAAGACATGCCCAATACCTTCAAATCTTAGGGCAATTAAATACGGCGGTAGAGGGGGAATTAAAAGCTCAGCCTTTATTGATTCCGCATACGTTACCTATTGCTCAAGAGCAAATGGAAACATTAAATCAGAATTATAATCTACTGGCTAAATTAGGGATCCAATTAAAACCGAAAGGACATGATGCTGTGATAGTCATGGCAGTTTCACAACCATTAAGACAGCAAAATTTACAGCAGTTAGTACCAAATCTGTTATCTTACTTAGACAAACAAGAATCAGATTGTGGGATTGTGAATATTATTCCTTGGCTTGCACAGCAATTGACTCATGATGTAAGTGAATACACAACCGCTCAAGCTATTCAGTTAGTGTCTGAATTAGAACAATTATGGGGTGAACAGTTGAGTGCCTATCATGCACAACTGCTACAGCCTGTAGATACGATCGCAGCAATAAAAGCATTTAATCATGACTGAACAACTACCTAAGGCCATCTTTTTAATGGGGCCTACGGCATCGGGTAAAACCGAATTAGCAATAAGATTACGACAACGTTTTCCAGTGGAGTTGATAAGTGTCGACTCTGCCCTAATCTATAAGACGATGGACATCGGTACAGCCAAACCAGATGAGCGAGAACTTTCTCTTGCTCCTCATCGTCTGATTGATATTCGAGATCCAAAAGAAAGTTATTCAGCAGCTGATTTTCGTCGTGATGCATTACGTGAAATGAATGACATAGTCGCTCAAGGAAAAATCCCGCTCTTGGTAGGGGGAACCATGCTGTATTTTAAAGCATTACTTGAAGGCTTATCGCCATTACCTGCTGCTGACCCTAACATTCGTGCTGAAATTGAGCGCCAGGCAACAGAAATGGGCTGGCAAGCCATGCATGATCAATTAGTTGAAATAGATCCTGTTTCAGCAGCCCGAATTCACCCCAATGATCCGCAACGCCTGTCGCGAGCATTGGAAGTTTTTCGAATTTCGGGTAAAACTTTAACTGAGTTAACCCAGACTCAAGGTGAGTCACTGCCATTTAGGGTTCATCAGTTTGCGATAGCACCCAAGGAAAGGGCAGAACTGCATCGCCGAATTGAATTACGTTTTAACAATATGGTTGAGGCGGGATTTGAGCAAGAAGTTCAAGCATTGTATCAACGAGGAGATTTGCATCCAGAACTCCCGTCAATACGTTGTGTGGGCTACAGGCAGATGTGGGATTATTTGGACGGGAATGGTACGTTAGATGAAGCGATTTTTCGTGGAGTCTGTGCCACTCGTCAATTGGCCAAGCGACAAATTACCTGGTTGAGAAGCTGGGAAAATTTAACTTGGTTGGATAGTGACGACATTGATAGTGCGTTACAAACAGTCACAAACTCATTGATTAGTGACTGATTGAACTGTGTATAATGTTGTCTGTTTTTGCGTATTTTATTGATTCATTTAGTTCATAGCTAAAGAAAATTACAATTACAAACAAATAAGGAAAAGAAAAATGGCTAAGGGGCAATCTTTACAAGACCCGTTTTTAAATGCGCTGCGCCGAGAAAGGGTGCCTGTTTCTATTTATTTAGTAAACGGCATCAAACTACAAGGCCAAATTGAATCGTTTGATCAATTCGTAATCCTATTAAAGAACACTGTTAATCAAATGGTATACAAGCATGCGATTTCAACAGTGGTTCCGGCTCGTGCAGTGAGCCACCACAGTGCGACGGAGCGCCCACATGGCGACCGTCCTCAAGAGAAAACTGAAGATTAATCTTTCTTTAGTAAGGAGTTGATTGCTTGTTTGACCGTTATGAATCCGGTGAGCAGGCTATTCTTGTTCATATCAACTTCACGCAGGAAGGCGAGTGGGAAGATCTCAGCGAATGTGAAATGCTGGTATCTTCAGCGGGAGTGAACACGCTACGTGTGATTACAGGTAGTCGTCAAGCTCCCCACTCTAAATATTATGTCGGTGAGGGTAAGGCTCAGGAAATAGCAGATGCTGTTAGAGCCGAAGGGGCAAATATTATTATATTTAATCATGCCTTATCTCCTGCCCAAGAACGTAACCTTGAAGGGCTATGTAAGTGCCGAGTATTGGATCGCACAGGACTTATCCTAGATATCTTTGCTCAACGTGCGCGTACCCATGAAGGTAAACTTCAAGTTGAACTTGCTCAATTACGTCACCTTTCCACCCGACTGATTCGCGGTTGGACCCACCTTGAAAGACAAAAAGGTGGTATAGGTTTACGTGGTCCGGGTGAGACTCAGCTAGAAACCGACAGACGTTTGTTGCGTGACCGAATTAAAGCGATTTTGCGTCGTTTAGCAAAAGTAGCTAAACAGCGTGAACAAGGTCGCCGAGCAAGAAATAGAGCTGAAATACCGACAATCTCGCTGGTGGGTTACACCAATGCGGGAAAATCGACCTTGTTTAACCGTATTACGGAAGCAGGGGTTTATGCTGCGGATCAGCTATTTGCAACTTTAGATCCAACGCTAAGAAAAATTGAGCTTGCTGATGTTGGTACGGCTATTCTTGCTGATACCGTAGGTTTTATTCGCCATTTGCCACACGATTTAGTAGCAGCGTTTAAAGCAACATTGCAAGAAACTCAAGAAGCGGACATCTTACTGCATGTGATTGATGCCAGTGATGACCGTTTCCGTGAAAATATCGATGCAGTCAATGTGGTGTTAGAAGAAATTGAGGCCGATGAAATTCCGTCACTTTTGGTGATGAATAAAATCGATAACCTTGATGATCCAAAACCACGAATCGAAAGAGATGAAGAAGGCATACCTCGTTGTGTGTGGGTATCGGCGATGGATGGCCTGGGCATGGATCTGCTGTTTGAGGCGCTCACAGAGCGACTAGCAGGTAGCATGGTTTGCCATACACTTCGCTTACCTCCTGAGTATGCTGGTCGAATTCGCAGTAAGTTCTTTCAGTTGCAAAGCATTCTTAATGAAGAGTATGAAGACGATGGCTCTTTATTGATCGATATACGTATGCAGCAGGTAGATTGGTTAAGACTTGCAAAAAGGGAAGGCACCCATTTAAGTGACTGTATTGTTACTTAGTGGGTTCTAAGGTAGTTAATACTGTCGTCATATTTATTGATGGAGTTCTCTAATGGCGTGGAATGAGCCTGGTAACAACAATGGCCGCGATAAAGACCCTTGGGGTAATAACAATCGTGGTGGTAATAATCAAGGTCCACCGGATCTTGATGAAGTATTTAGTAAATTAAGCCAAAAACTGGGCGGTAAGTTCGGTGGTGGCAAGAGTGGTGGCAATGGCCCTTCTATCGGCGGCGGTAGCGCCATTGGTTTAGGTGTCGTTCTTGTTATTGCTGTCGCATTTTGGGTTTTCTCTGGTTTCTATACCGTTGGTGAAGCTGAGCGTGGTGTTGTTTTACGTTTAGGTAAATATGATCGCATGGTTGATCCTGGCCTTAACTGGAAGCCAACCTTTATCGATGAAGTGACTTCAGTTAACGTACAGGCGATTCGTTCTTTACGTGGCTCAGGCTTGATGCTGACAAAAGATGAGAACGTAGTAACGGTAGAAATGGGGGTTCAGTACCGAGTATCTGACCCACATAAATACCTATACAGCGTGACTAATGCAGATGACAGTTTACGTCAAGCAACAGACTCTGCGTTACGTGCGGTTATTGGTGATGCGGTTATGGATGACATCCTAACCAGTGGGCGTCAGGCGATCCGTGAACGTACTCAAGTTGTGTTAAATCGCATTATTGATCGTTACGACATGGGCTTAGAAGTTGTTGATGTGAACTTCCAGTCAGCTCGTCCACCAGAAGCGGTAAAAGCGTCATTTGATGATGCTATTGCAGCGCGTGAGGATGAAGAGCGTTTCATTCGTGAAGCAGAAGCGTACCGTAATGACGTATTACCAAAAGCGACAGGTCGTGCTGAACGTCTGAAAAAAGAAGCACTTGGTTATTCAGAACGTATTGTTAACGAAGCTTTGGGTCAAGTTGCTCAGTTTGAGAAACTATTACCTGAATACACTGCTGCACCTGATGTTACTCGTAGCCGTTTGTACTTAGATACAATGGAACGTGTATACAGCAATACCAGCAAAGTATTACTTGATTCTGAATCAAGCGGTAATCTGCTGTATTTGCCTCTGGATAAACTGGTTGAGCAATCTCGTTCTGGCGCAAAAGCGACGAAGAGCAGCAATGCAAGTCCAAACTATAACATTGAAGTAGAAACAAGCCCGCAAGAGCTACCTACTTCTGATTCAAATCGTTCATCAACTCGCCAAGGGAGATACTAATCATGCGTAAGTTAATGATCCCTGCACTTGTTGTTGTTATCGCTCTTTTCTTGATGTCACTGTTTGTGATCCCAGAAGGTGAGCGTGGTATCGTTATTCGATTTGGTCGTGTTTTAAAAGACAATAATGAAATCGCACGTATTCACGAACCGGGTCTGCATTTTAAAATGCCATTGTTCGACCGTGTGAAGAAGTTAGATGCTCGTATCCAAACAATGGATGATCAATCTGACCGTTTTGTAACGTCTGAGAAAAAAGACGTTATCATCGATTCATTTGTTAAATGGCGTATTGCTGACTTTGGCCAGTTCTACCTAGCAACAGGTGGCGGTAATATCCTAACGGCAGAAGCTCTTCTACAGCGTAAAATTGCAGACGGCCTACGTGCTGAAATTGGTTCTAAGACCATTAAAGAAATTGTGTCTGAAAAACGTGATCAGGTAATGGAAGATGTATTAGCTGATTCGAAAGAAAGTTCGCAAGATCTGGGTATCGAAGTGGTTGATGTTCGAATCAAGAAGATTAACCTTCCTGATGAGATCAGTGAATCTATTTACCGTCGTATGCGGGCAGAACGTGAAGCGGTTGCTCGTAAGCACCGTTCTCAAGGTCGTGAAAAAGCCGATGTAATCCGAGCGCAAGCGGAACTAGAAGTGGCAACATTACTAGCAGAAGCAGATAAAACAGCTCGTGTTACTCGAGGTCAAGCAGATGCAGAAACTGCGTCTATTTATGCGTCGGCATTTAACAAAGATCCTGAGTTCTACCGTTTCTTACGTTCATTACAAGCGTATGAGAATAGCTTTAACAGCAAGAGCGATATTTTAGTTCTTGACCCTCAAAGCGATTTCTTCCAATACATGGGTAATGTAAAAGGCGTAGAAGCTGAGCAATAAAGTTCGCAGTGCTATTTAATTCAACAAGGTCCTTCGGGGCCTTGTTTTCGTTTGGGGGAAGTATGTTTGACGTTTTATGGCTGGTGATTGGTCTCGTATTAATTGTTGAAGGAGCTGGCCCTTTAATTGCTCCGCAAGGTTGGCGAAATATGGTCGCACAGTTAAGTCAACAATCAGACAATAACTTACGTCGCATTGGTGGCTGTTTGGTGGTAGCTGGGGTCGTGATCACGTACATGATGTGGCATAAGCTGTAAATTAGATTGCTTCTTTCATGTGACATATTTCTTGCAAATATGCTTTGTATGGTTAAAAAATGACTGCAAGAATGAACTGAAGGTGCTAGAATCCTTTTTTAACTATACAAGCAGACTTGGAAAGATGGGAAATAACGTAGTCGTTCTGGGCACCCAATGGGGTGACGAAGGTAAAGGTAAAATCGTTGACCTTTTAACTGAAGATGCAAAGTACGTGGTTCGCTACCAAGGCGGTCACAATGCTGGTCACACACTGGTAATTGACGGTGAAAAAACCGTTCTTCATTTGATTCCATCAGGCATCCTACGCGATAATGTTAAATGTGTTATCGGTAACGGCGTTGTTCTTTCGCCTGAAGCTCTACTTAAAGAAATGAAACCTCTTGAAGAGCGCGGTATCCCGGTTCGCGAGCGTCTTTTCGTTTCTGAAGCTTGTCCTCTAATTCTTCCTTACCACATCGCAATCGACAACGCGCGTGAAGTTGCTCGTGGTAAAAAAGCGATTGGTACAACAGGTCGTGGTATCGGTCCAGCATACGAAGATAAAGTTGCTCGTCGTGGTCTACGTGTTGGTGACCTTTTCGACAAAGAAGCATTTGCAGAGAAGCTAAAAGAAGTAATGGAATTCCATAACTTCCAACTAGAGCACTTCTACAAAGCTGACACAGTAAGCTACGAAGAAGTACTTGAGCAGTGCATGGGTTACGCAGAGCTATTAACTTCAATGGTTATGGACGTAACTGACGAACTAGACGCAGCACGTAAGCGCGGCGACAAGATCATGTTCGAAGGTGCTCAAGGTACACTACTAGATATCGACCACGGTACTTACCCATACGTTACTTCTTCTAACACGACTGCTGGTGGTGTTGCTGCAGGTTCTGGTTTTGGCCCTCGTCATATCGGTTACATCCTTGGTATTACTAAGGCTTACTGTACTCGTGTTGGTTCAGGTCCATTCCCAACTGAGCTTTACGATGGTCTAGATAAGCAAGATCCAATTGGTAAGCACCTAGGTGATGTTGGTCACGAGTTCGGCGCAACGACTGGTCGTCTACGTCGTACAGGTTGGTTTGATGCTGTAGCAATGCGTCGTGCAATCCAAATCAACTCTATCTCTGGTATGTGTCTAACGAAACTAGACGTACTAGACGGTTTAGAAGAGATCAAGATCTGTACTGGCTACAAGATGAAAGATGGTTCTATCCTAGAAGTGTCGCCAATGGCTGCTGAGTCTTTCGAAGAAGCGACTCCAATCTACGAATCTATGCCTGGTTGGTCTGAAATCACATTTGGTGCTAAGTCAATCGATGCGCTTCCACAAGCTGCTCTTGACTACATCAAACGTATCGAAGAACTAACAGGTGTACCAGTTGATATCATTTCTACTGGCCCAGATCGTAACGAAACAATCATCAAGGTTCACCCTTACCAAGCTTAATTTTGATTGTTAGCGATGAATTAGAAACCAGTGCTCCGGCGCTGGTTTTTTTTCGCCTGTTGTTTTTAGGCGGGCTTGATCCGCGTATTTAATGGAATAAGTTGGCTATTTATCACGCGTTCAGGTTATTTATTAATGTGGGCAAAAAATTGCCGCTGGGAGGCAATTTTTGTTAAAGACTTTTCTTTCATTGCCGATATAAAAATCACGGTATAGAAAGGTAGAGTCCTCATGAAACTTCGTGTATTGATAGCATCCATGATGCTAGCATCTGCGTCTGTTCAAGCATTGACAGAGGTAGGAGAACCTGTGCCCATTTATTCGGAAGCACAGTTGATCAACATGTTTGATACTAATAGCCATCTTGATAAGCTTAAGGCGGATAATTGTCAGCTATTAGAAGATATTGTTGCTAGGGCAACTCGAATTGATTCCCCCGCTTATGAGTTTTTGTACGGCGATATGCTGGCGTGGGGTGTGTGTGTCGATCGAGATGTTGAGCTCGGTATTTATTATATGGAAAATGCGGCTCACCAAGGGTTACCATCGGCACTAGAGCAATTAGGTCGCTATTACGCAACTGGAACGCTCGTGCAGCAAGATCGAGAACGCGCGATCCCATATTTGCGAGAAGCTGCTTCTATGGGAAACCTTAATGCCCGTATACACTTAGCAGAATTATTACTTGGGGATTATGGCAGTCCTCTTGATTATGAAGATGCCTATCGATGGCTCTACAATTCCGTGACTGCCGATAAAATGGCCCACCGAAAAATTGCAGCCCTACGGCGAGACTTAGAACTGAGAATGCCTGAAAATATTATCGCTAGAGCGAAAAGGCGCGACGTTTTCTGGTAATAAAATTTTCTATACCGACATTAAAAAGGCCCTACTACAGGGCCTTTTTTGTTTTCATTTTTTTGGACAAGTAGATCACTTTACCTTACTGAACCACTTCACCACTTTCTATAACCGTTTCACGAACCACTTTGGTAAATTCAAGGGCTTCTTGTCGGATCTTGTCTTCATTCACCGTTAATACGTTGCGATCTTTCATAATGATGTTGCCATCAACGATGGTATGGCGAACATTACCAGAGTTGGCTGAGTACACCAGTGCAGAGTATGGGTTGTACACAGGCACCATATTAGGCGCTTTAGTATCGATAACAATGATATCAGCCAGTTTGCCTGTTTCTAATGAGCCGATCTTATCTTCCATGTGAAGTGCTTTTGCTGCGCCCATGGTGGCCATATCGATCACTTTGATCGGTGGCATGGCTGCACGATCTTGGTTGACTAGTTTATGTACTTTGGCAACTTGGTTAAATTCATCAATGGTGCTTAATGTGTTGCCAGACATTGGACCGTCAGTACCTAGCCCAATACGTACATCTTCGTCGTACATCTTCAGTGCCGGCGATACCCCTTTTGCTGATTTGATGTTGGCGCTCATGTTGTGAGCCACGCCCATATCCGACTTTTTGACCAGCTCGATATCTTTGTCGTCGACTAGGATCATATGGGCACCAACAAGGTTTTTGTTCAGAGCGCCAATGCTATCCATGTATTCCACAGGAGACATGCCGTCAGCACGCTTGGCGATTTTTTCTTCTTCGCGGTGAGATTCAGCAAGGTGGATCATCACAGGCACATCGAGTTCTAAAGAAAGCTTCGCAATTTTTTGCAGGATCTCAGTTGTATTTGTGTACGGAGCATGAGGGGCAAATGCCGGGGTAATACGTGGGTGATCTTTATATTCTTCAATGAAGTTCAGCGCGTATTTGATGCCTTCTTCTGCATTGGCTGCATCGGCAACTGGGAATTTGATCACCGTTTCCCCAAGCACTGCTCGCATACCGATTTGATCGACGGTTTTGGCGACTTCATCTTCAAAGTAGTACATGTCGGCGTAAGTGGTGACACCGCCTTTTACCATTTCCACGTTGCCTAAGTTAGCACCGATGCGAACCATATCACGAGATACTAATTTCTTCTCCAGCGGGAAAATATAACGGTGTAAGCGGTCTGGTACATCATCCGCTAATGAACGGAATACCGTCATTGAAACGTGAGTATGTGAGTTAATTAGGCCAGGCATTACAATGTCGCCATCCACATCAAGTACTGTGGTTGCTTGGTATTCTTTTGCTAGTGATTCATCACCAACGGCGATGATTTTATTCCCTTTTACAACAACCGTACCCTTTTCATAGGTGGTTTTTGCTTCGTCCATGGTCAGAAGAGTCGCATCGGTGATCATAAGATCGGCTTTTTGTGCTGCAGAAGCAGTAAAAGGAAGAAGCCCAGCGGCTGCAATGGCAACGGCAAGAAGAGAGCGTTTTAATTTCATTGTAATGCCTTAATTAGATCGGACAGGAACTTAAGGCAGAATGATAGACTGTTACTATAAAGATGCAATCGATTGCTTTATCAGTAGTAATAAACTGTGATCTTAATCTGCGCTGTGAAAAGATATAGCAAGATGTGAATAGGATGCCATGCATATTGTTATACATGGCATTCATATTGATGTGATTAAAGTACTTTGTGAGGGCCAAAACACTCGTAATGAATCGACTCGTTAGCCACACCAAGAGCCGTTAACTGCTTGGCGACGTGCTGCATGAAAGGTACGGGGCCACAGAAGTAGAAATGGGTGTTTTCTAAATCCAGAGTGTCTTTTATTTGTTGGATGTCGATAAGCCCGGTGAAATGGAAATCTTCATTGATGGTGTCGGTGTCGCTAGGCTCTCGATACCACACATGACTAGAGACATTGTCATTGCCCATTGCAAGCTGCGTAATGCGATCTTTAAAGGCATGAACAGAGCCATTTTCTGCCGCGTGGAGCCAGTGAATAGAGCCTGCATGCTGAGCTTGAATGGTTTCTAACATGGAAAGGGTTGGTGTGATGCCGACACCCGCAGAAATTAAAGCGACAGGTGTTTCTGGTGCTACATCTAAGAAGAAATCACCACAAGGTGCAGCCAGATGAACCGTGTCGCCAATCGTCAGACTGTCATGTAAGTAACGAGATACTAAGCCTTTGTCTTCACGTTTTACTGAAATACGGTAACTTTTACCATTTGGTGCATCAGACAAACTGTATTGGCGAATCTCTTGGTTTTCAAATTCCTCTGGCGTTAAATAAATACCAACGTACTGACCCGGTAGGTAATCCACCACGGCAAGTTCATCCATAGGATGGAAAACAAAACTGGTAATGAGATCGCTTTCTTTTGTTTTTTCAACCAGCTTAAATTCACGTGTGCCTCTCCATCCGCCTGTTTGCGACTCTTTCTCTTGGTAGATGGCTTCTTCACGATTAATAAATACATCTGCCAGCACGCCGTAAGCGGCTCCCCATGCGTCTAGTACTTCTTGGCCTGGTGAAAAAAGCTCATCAATCGTAGCCAGCAGGTGAGTACCAACAATCTGATATTGCTCAGGAGTAATATTAAAACTGGTGTGTTTCTGGGCGATCTTTTCAACCACAGGCAGTAGAACTTCTAGGTTATCAATGTTGGCAGCATACCCGTGAACGGCATTAAACAGTGCTTCACGCTGACTACCTGAGTCTTGATGTGTGAGGTTAAAAATATCTTTTAGCTCAGGGTGGTGAGCAAACATACGGTCATAAAAGTGCGCCGTTAGTTTCGGGCCTGTTTCTGCGATTAAAGGAGCGGTAGATTTCACGATATCAATGGTTGTTTGATTTAGCATATGGCTGACTTCCAATTAAAGTTGTATTTATAATGCATGTTTTAAGTTGTATCTAAAATATATCTTTTAGTCAAGAAGCGAATTACACTAAGCTGTCGCTTTTGAAAATCGATGTGCAATAAGGAGTATAATTTGCAATTGACCCGTTTTACGGATTACGGCCTGAGATCACTCATCTACTTAGCCTCTCTACCGAAAGGGGAATTAAGCAGTATTAGTCAAGTAACAGACATGTTTGGTGTCTCACGTAACCATATGGTTAAAATCATTAATAAACTGGGCCAAGAGGGCTACATTCATACCGTACGAGGAAAGAATGGGGGCATTTGTTTAGGCAAGCCTGCTAATGAGATCCGTATTGGTGAAGTCGTGCAAGTTATGGAGCCACTTCAAGTGGTCAATTGTGGCCCTGAGTTTTGCCATATTACGCCTGCGTGTCGGTTAAAAGGAGCACTAGCGTCGGCAAAAGAGGCGTTCTTGGCAGAGCTGAATAAACACACTTTGCAAGATATGCTGACAGATAATTCAGAGCTATTAATCTTACTGACATCTCCTCAAGCTTAAATACAACTTATCTTTTTAAATTTAATATTGTTACTGGTTTTCTATCGGTTAGTGCCTGACTTAGATATAATCATCAACAATACCCTTCCTTCTGAGTAAATCTGCCTATGTCGAATGATAACCATAGTGATCCTTTCGTTGAACGCGAAGCACAAAAATACGAAAACCCAGTACCAAGCCGTGAATTTATTTTAGAGTTTTTGGCCAAAGCTGATACACCGCTTAACCGAAACGATTTGTTTGATGTCTTAGGTTTGTCAGGCGAAGAGCAATATGAAGGTTTGCGCCGTCGTCTTCGTGCTATGGAGCGAGATGGTCAGCTCGTGTTTACTCGTCGTCAATGTTATGCCCTGCCCGAACGACTGGAAATGGTAAAAGGGTACGTAATTGGCCACAAAGACGGTTTTGGTTGGGTTCGTCCAGAAGGCAGTATTGGCAAAGACAATGATATTTCACTGCCTTTCCACCAGATGAAAACTATCGTGCATGGTGATTTTGTGTTGGTTCAACCGTCGGGTACCGATAAACGAGGTCGCAAGGAAGGGCGATTGGTTCGAGTGCTCGAAGAGCGTAAAACTCAACTTGTCGGGCGTTTTTTCTTAGAAGACGGTTTGTGTTACGTGGTGCCAGATGATACTCGTATCAGCCAAGATATCTTGATCCCAAAAGACAAGCGATTAAATGCGCGTATGGGGAATGTGGTGGTATTTGAAATCACCGAACGTACTCGTACTCGCGGCATGATAGGTCAGGTGGTAGAAGTTCTTGGTGAAAACATGGCTCCGGGAATGGAAATTGAAATTGCCCTGCGTACGCACAGCATTCCTCATGAGTGGCCAGAAGAAGTGGACGCTCAGATCAAAGGACTTGCAGAAGAAGTTCCAGAAGACTCCAAAAAAGGCCGTGTGGATTTACGTGATCTTCCTTTGGTTACTATTGATGGGGAAGACGCCCGAGATTTTGATGACGCGGTATTCTGTGAAGCGAAAAAATCAGGCGGGTGGCGTTTATGGGTCGCTATTGCTGATGTGAGCCACTATGTTCGCCCTGACAGTGCACTAGACAAGGAAGCGGTTAACCGTGGTAACTCGGTGTATTTCCCATCGCAAGTAGTCCCAATGCTTCCTGAAGTGCTTTCTAACGGTTTATGTTCACTCAACCCACAAGTGGATCGCTTATGTATGGTGTGTGAAATGACCATTTCGGCGACCGGTAAGCTGTCTGGTTACAAACACTACGAAGCGGTGATGAACTCTCATGCTCGTTTAACTTACACCAAGGTAAACGATATTTTGGAAGGCAATGAAGAGCTGCGTGAACGCTACAAAACCTTAGTTCCACATCTTGAGCAATTGCATGCGATGTATGAAGTGCTTAAAAAAGGCCGTGCTCAGCGTGGGGCGATTGAGTTTGAAACCATTGAAACCAAATTTATCTTTAACGCGGATCGAAAAATTGATCGCATTGTGCCTGTGGAGCGTAACGACGCCCATAAGCTGATTGAAGAGTGCATGATCCTTGCGAACATCGCTTCGGCTTCGCTGGTGGAAAAAGCCAAAGAGCCTGCGTTGTATCGTGTGCATGATTCCCCAAGTGAAGAGCGTTTATTGGGCTTTAGAGATTTCTTAGGGGAATTAGGTTTAGGGCTTACTGGTGGTCTAGAGCCGTCGCCGACAGATTATGCAGGATTAATTCAGCAGATCTCGGAGCGCCCAGACAAAGAGTTGATCCAAACCATGTTGCTGCGCTCCATGAAGCAAGCGGTTTATAATGCCGACAATAACGGCCATTTCGGTTTAGCGCTGAAGCGTTATGCTCACTTTACGTCACCCATTCGCCGATACCCTGATTTATTGCTTCACCGTGCCATCAAATACTTAATCGCCAAAGAAAAAGGCGAAAACAAAGATCGTTGGACACCAACGGGCGGCTATCACTATTCTTTTGATGATATGGACGTGTTGGGCGAGCAGTGTTCCATGACTGAGCGTCGTGCTGATGATGCCACTCGTGATGTGTCTGATTGGCTAAAATGTGAATACATGCAGGATCATGTGGGTGAAGAGCTTGACGGTGTGATCGCCAATGTCACTGGGTTTGGTTTCTTCGTTCGCTTAAGTGAATACCACATTGATGGTCTCGTACACATTACCGCTCTGGACAATGATTACTATCAATTTGATCCTGTGGGGCAGCGTTTGGTCGGTGAAAGCTCGGGGCAAATTTATCGCTTAGGCGATCAGGTGAAAGTGAAGGTTCGTGCGGTGAACTTAAATGATCGTCAGATTGATTTTGAATTGAGCGGAACCAGCCGTAAAGTACGCGGTGCAGGTAAAACAGCGAAAAAGAAAGCACGCCAAGAAACTAAAAGCGGTGAGCGTCGTTCTGAACGTAAAGGTTTGCCGCCAAAAGGAAAAACTGGTGCTGCTAAAAAGCGTCGCTCAGGAAAAGTGAAGCCAAAAGCTCAAGCGATGGTGGAGCCAACTAAGCGTCCTGATGGCAGTGTGGTGAGTGAGAAGCAAGCAAACCCTGCTCGTCCGAAATCTAAGGCTGAAAAAGCACGTAAGAAAAAATCGCGCCATAAAGCCAATAAGCAAAAAGCCCGTACTAAAAACAAGTAAGCGAAGACATAAATTATGAGTAACGAATATATCTACGGCATCCATGCTGTTAAAGCGGTTTTAGCAACAGATCCTGTTCGCTTTGTTGAAATCTTTGTACTAAAAGGCCGTCAGGATGATCGCTTACTGCCAGTATTGAATGAGCTGCAACAGTTAGGCTTTTCAATGCAACAGATGGGTAGAAAGGCTTTAGATGACAAAGCAAATGGTGCCTCTCACCAAGGGATCATTGCGCGAGTCAAACCGGCTAAGCAGCTGAATGAAAATGATCTTGATGGCATCTTAGCTCAGTATGAACAGCCGCTGTTATTGGTGTTGGATGGGGTGACGGATCCACATAATCTTGGTGCGTGTTTGCGTAATGCGGACGCAGCAGGAGTGGCTGCGGTGATCGTGCCAAAAGACAAATCGGCCTCGATGAATGCCACTGTCAGCAAAGTGGCTTGTGGTGCGGCGGAGGTGGTGCCATTAGTGCGAGTGACCAACTTAGCGCGTACGATGCGTGCGCTGCAAGAAAAAGGCGTATGGTTTGTGGGCACGGCTGGTGAAGCGACACACGATGTGTTTAATACCAAGCTTACTGGGCCTTTAGGGATTGTGATGGGGGCGGAAGGTGATGGTATGCGCCGTCTGACGCGTGAAACCTGTGATGATCTTATTAAAATCCCAATGGCTGGCTCCGTGTCGAGCTTAAATGTGTCTGTGGCGACGGGAATTTGTCTATTTGAAGCGGTGCGTCAGCGTCAGGCTTAATTCTATTTTAGGGTATTAATACAGTACCTAGTGGATGAAAAAATACAGAAGTGACTGATAATCCTTCTGTATTTTTTTGTTTTTATCTTTCTATTCGATTTGTGATCTCTGTAATAAATGCCTTGCCAGCTCCGATCGTTTTCTGTACTATTTGCCGTCCTTAATTCTCGGTCTTTTTATTAGTTCCTTGCTTCCCTTGGATGACCGAGCCACTCGTGGAAGCTGAATAATCCGTAAGGAGCAACCCGATGCGTCATTATGAAATCGTATTCATGGTGCACCCTGATCAAAGCGAGCAAGTTGCTGGCATGATCGAGCGTTACACTGGTTCAATCAAAGATTCTGGTGGTCAAATCCACCGTCTTGAAGACTGGGGCCGTCGTCAAATGGCTTACCCAATCAACAAACTGCACAAAGCACACTACGTTCTAATGAACGTTGAAGCTGACCAAGCAGTGATTGATGAGCTAGAAACTGCTTTCCGTTTCAACGATGCAGTTATCCGTAACATGATCATGCGTACTAAAGGCGCTATCACTGAGCCATCAATCATGTTGAAGGCTAAAGAAGAGCGTTCTTCTAAGCGTGAAGAGCGTTCAGAGCGTACTGAAGCTCCAGCAGCAAAAGCTGAAGGCGAAGCTGCGGCTGAGTAATTGATTGATGACCAATCGAATGGAGTTGACTGGCGTTATTGCTAAAGCTCCGGTTCGAAGCCTAAGTCCTGCGGGCGTGCCTCATTGCCACTTTGTGGTTGAGCATCGTTCGGTTCAACAGGAAGCTGAACTACCAAGGCAAGTGTATTGCCGCATCAACGTAGTCATCAGTGGGCAAGGGTCGCAAGCATTAACTCAGAACATAGCTTTAGGCAGTAACATCACGGTAGGTGGCTTTGTTGCTTACCAGACCGGCCGAAATGGCGTAGGTCGTTTAGTGTTACATGCCGACCAAATCAAACAAATTTAGATCAGGAGATAGCCCATGGCTCGTTTCTTCCGTCGTCGTAAATTCTGCCGTTTCACTGCAGAAGGCGTACAAGAGATTGACTACAAAGACGTAGCAACTCTTAAAAACTACATCACTGAAGCTGGTAAAATCGTACCTAGCCGTATCACTGGTACTCGCGCTAAATATCAGCGTCAGCTAGCTCGCGCTATCAAGCGTTCTCGTTACCTAGCACTTCTACCATACACTGACAAGCATCAGTAATCGGTAGCGGTTTAAATTAAGTTTAAGAGGACTAAGATAATGCAAGTTATTCTACTTGATAAGATCGGTAACCTAGGTAGCCTTGGCGACCAAGTTGCAGTTAAAGCTGGTTACGCACGTAACTTCCTTATCCCACAAGGTAAGGCTGTTATGGCAACTAAAGCTAACGTTGAAATGTTCGAAGCTCGTCGTGCTGAACTAGAAGCTAAAGTTGCTGCGCAACTAGACGCGTCTAAAGCTCGTGCTGAGAAACTAGAAGCGCTAGAAGCTGTTGTTATCGCATCTAAAGCTGGTGATGAAGGTAAACTATTCGGCTCTATCGGTACTCGTGACATCGCTGACGCAATTACTGCTGCTGGTGTTGAAGTATCTAAGAGCGAAGTTCGCCTACCTGAAGGCGCTCTACGTAACACTGGTGAATTCGAAATTAGCATCCAACTTCACTCTGAAGTTTTCGCTAAGATCGCACTACAAGTTGTTGCTGCTGAGTAATCCTTAGCCAAGACGATTTTTTAAAACGCTGACTTCCGAGTCGGCGTTTTTTTTATCTTGTGATCTTAAATCCAGCTTAGTTAAACTTGTACAGTAGATTTACGGTAAATACGGTATCGGTTTTATTGAGCCCAGGTGGTACTCGATCCAAATATTGCTGTGATTGAGAAATCTTGATAGCGGCTTTATCGGTGATCTTACTGGTCATACTCAGCTCAGAATCAATACGTGTGTTACTGCTACCAGATACCATGGTGATGTCGGCTGAAAACTTTAAATTGTCTAACGCCTGCCAATAGAGGCGAGCATTTCCTCGAAAAATCATTTCATCCACCATTTCAGGGATGATCAGATCGTCATCGCCAATTTCATCTAAGTTAGGCTCTTGGTGACGATAACCTGGCCCCAATTCAAATTCGGCGACGAGCTTTTCTGTATGGGTGAGCTGGTAACCCAAACCTGACGATAACGTGTAATCGGTAAAGTAAGCACCATACTCTGTGTTTAGCCCTTTTAAGTTGGTATATACGTAGTAATCTCGGGCGATTTTGTAGTCGCTTTGCGCTTGAAAGCTGGTTTGGCGTTTATCTTCGGTACCATCACTCTCTGACAGCAAGTATTTCCATTCACCAGACAGTCGGTGTTGCCCTTTGGTGTAGGTCGCACCAATACGGGCATTGAGTGATTCTGAGTCACTGTTCCCAGAGTGAGATTGGTAGCCAAGCTCGATTTCACTGCCCCATGGTGGAGGAGGCGAGTTTTCCTGCCCAGTGTCTAGCTCATCGCCTTGTGCAGTTGTCCCAAAAAAAAGTAGGAACAAAGTGAGTAAATATCGTGGTGTCAAATTTGCTCCATGTTTACTCAAAAAGAAGGATTGTCATTATAATTAGCCAATAGTGGCGTAAGTCAGAAAAAGGTTAATTCTACCACGTCAAATGACAAGGAAAGTCAGTGAATCGCGGTGGATAAATAATGTGACTCATGTCGACCTGAGTTATAATGGTCGGCTAATTTTTAGGTAGTTGAACTGTGGTTATGGCTGACAATCGAAATAAAAATAAACCCGATGATTCCCAAGTTGATGCATTGAAAATGCCACCCCATTCTTTGGAGGCAGAGCAGTCAGTATTAGGCGGTTTATTACTTGATAATGAGCGCTGGGATGCGGTGGCAGAAAAAGTCGTCGCAAAAGACTTTTATAGTCGTCCTCACCGCGTGATTTTTGAGTCGGTTCAAAAGTTATTAGAAGATAATCAGCCACTTGATTTAATTACCTTATCTGAGCGTTTAGAGCAGCATGAGCAATTAGACTCGGTGGGTGGTTTTGCTTACCTTGCTGATCTTGCTAAAAACACCCCAAGTGCCGCGAACATTAATGCGTACGCAGATATTGTTCGTGAACGTGCCCTCGTTCGTAACTTGATTGGGGTGGCGAATGAAATTGCTGATGCTGGTTACGATCCTCAAGGGCGTAGCTCGGAAGACTTGTTGGATATGGCAGAAAGTAAAGTTTTTGCTATTGCCGAAGAGCGCACCACGGAAAATGAAGGCCCACAAAACGTAGATTCCATTTTAGAGAAAACGTTAGAGCGTATTGAGATTTTATACCAGACGCCGCAAGACGGTGTGACGGGGGTATCAACAGGCTTTACGGATCTGAATAAGAAAACAGCGGGTATGCAGCCATCGGATTTGATCATTGTTGCAGCACGTCCATCCATGGGTAAAACCACGTTTGCGATGAATTTGTGTGAAAATGCGTCGATGGATCAAGATAAGCCGGTGCTGATTTTCTCACTAGAGATGCCTTCTGAACAGTTGATGATGCGTATGCTTGCGTCGTTCTCTCGTGTGGACCAAACCAAAATTCGTACTGGTCAGCTCGATGATGAAGATTGGGCGCGGATCTCTTCCACCATGGGCTTGTTGATGCAGAAAAAGAACATCTATATTGATGACAGCTCAGGCTTAACACCAACAGAATTGCGTTCACGAGCTCGTCGTATTGCGCGTGATGCTGGCGGGTTAAGCATGATAATGGTGGATTACTTGCAGCTAATGCGTGTGCCTGGTTTGCAAGATAACCGTACCTTGGAAATCTCTGAAATTTCTCGCTCGTTAAAAGCGCTGGCAAAAGAGCTGAACGTTCCTGTTATTGCTCTGTCTCAGCTTAACCGCTCCCTAGAGCAACGTGCAGATAAACGCCCGATTAACTCGGATCTTCGTGAATCCGGTGCGATTGAGCAGGATGCCGACTTAATCATGTTTATTTACCGTGATGAAGTGTATAACCCTGAAAGTACTTTAAAAGGTATTGCTGAAATTATTATCGGTAAGCAACGTAATGGCCCGATCGGTTCTGTTCGTTTAACGTTCCAGGGGCAGTTTTCGCGCTTTGATAATTATGCAGGTCCTGCGTTTGATGATGAGTAAGGAGTACTCATGAGTTATATGAAAGCAGCGACAGCATGGATTGATACCGATGCCTTACAGGCCAACCTTGAGAGTATTCGCTTACGCGCGCCTCACAGCAAAACGCTGGCGGTGGTAAAAGCCAATGCTTATGGGCATGGTTTGTTAAAGGTAGCGAAAACCGTTACTAGTGCCGATGCGTTTGGTGTCGCTCGTATTGAAGAAGCTTTGCAACTTCGCGCTGGTGGCATTGTAAAACCCATATTGTTATTGGAAGGTTTTTACTCTGATGGTGATTTACCTATTTTGGTTACCAATAACATTCAAACCGTGGTGCATTGTGAAGAACAGCTGCAAGCCCTTGAACAAACGGATCTGGAATCCCCAGTTGTTGTGTGGCTAAAAGTGGACAGTGGCATGCACCGTTTAGGTGTTAGTTCAGAGCAATACCATGACTTTGTTGAGCGCTTACATAACTGTAAAAATGTCGCGAAGCCTTTGCGTTACATGAGCCATTTTGCTTGTGCTGATGAGTTAGATTCTTTGGTGACTCCCACTCAAATCGATACTTTTACTTCATTAACACAAGGGTGTTTAGGAGAGCGTTCATTGGCGGCCTCTGCGGGGATTTTAGCTTGGAAAGACAGTCATTTAGATTGGATTCGTCCAGGTATTATCATGTACGGAGTTTCCCCTTTTGCTGAGACCAGTGCGGCCGATTACGGTTTTACTCCTGCCATGACATTAAAATCTCACTTGATTGCGGTCAATCAGGTTAAAGCCAATGAGAAAGTAGGCTACGGTGGTATTTGGCAAAGTGAACGTGACACGAAGGTGGGGGTGATTGCCATTGGTTATGGTGATGGTTACCCACGTACGGCACCAAATGGTACCCCTGTGTTAGTGAACGGTCGCAAAGTGCCGATCGCTGGGCGAGTATCCATGGACATGCTCACTGTCGACTTAGGGCCTGATTCAACAGATAAAGTGGGTGATGAGGCCATTTTATGGGGGCAGGGATTACCCGCTGAAGAAGTGGCTGGGCATATCGGGACCATTGCTTATGAGCTGGTCACGAAATTGACCTCCCGAGTCGCTATGGCTTACTACTGTGACTCAAGCTATAAGACTGATGAATAGATGAAAGTAAATAAATACCGAAACGCTGCATTGTCAGCGTTTTTTATTGCCTGTCCATTAGTCAGTTATGCGGATGGCTGGCCCAGTTGGCAGCCTGAAACAGCCGCAGTGCCTTTTGTTTTTTCCACAGAAAGTATGGGACTTACGGTTGGTGGGGCTGGGGTCATTAAGGGAGTAGGTCAACCACAAGCGGCGGTATTAGGTGCGGGTGTGGTGTCTGATAAAGGATCATGGATTGGCTACTTAGGGGCCAGTAACTTCCAGCTAGGGAGGCGATTTTTATTTGGCCTGGAAGGGTATGATTCTGAGTTTGTGGGCTTTGAGTATTACCTCGGTGATGCGGCTAAAAATGATGGTGTGCAAAGTGAAGCCATCATCGCATCGTCACGCGAGTCGTTATATCGTTTTTCGGCTCGGTACGTGTTGCCTTTAGGAGCTGGCACTGATCAAGGTGCAAAAGCGGCTTACTGGCCGACACGAACGATCACTGGCTCGAACCCAGTAGACAGTGGTGTAACTAGCGTCGAGGTTCAGCCTTTTTATCAATCTCGTGATTTAGAAGAAAACCAGCCAGCCGGAGAAGCAACAAAAAGTGTGGGTGCAAAGCTTACGCTTGATTGGGATAACCGGGATCACCCACGAAATCCAACCTCGGGGAGTCAAAGTCAATTTACCTTAACACGTGGTTTTGCCGAACAAGAGCAAGATGCTTGGTGGACATGGGAAGCAGAACAAAGTGCGTTTTTTGATTTAGGCAATTTAGGGGACGTGTTTGATAAACAGGTTATTGCAGTAAATGTGTATACCGGAGACACCCCTAGTTGGGAAGATGATCCTTATTACCAGCCTCCGGCGTTTGCTGGCTTAAAGTTGGGAGGTTTATACCGTTTACGCAGTTTCCAAAGTGGCCGTTTTCATGATCGCTCGGCCTTGAGCTATACCGCAGAATATCGAGTAATGCCGGATTGGCAACCGCTGGGTGAGTTGCCCGTGTTTAATTTATATAATGTGCCTTGGTGGCAGTGGGTCGCGTTTATGGACGTGGGCCGTGTTGCATCTGAGTATAATTTACGTGAGCTACATCAAAACATGAAATGGAGCGCGGGTGTAGCCATGCGATTCCAAGTCGAAGGGGTTGTGGTGCGGTCTGAAATGGCATGGGGCAGTGAAGATAGTCTATTTCGTGTGATGATTAATCAGCCGTTTTAATATTACCACTCCACGTTTTTTATTCTTCTAGTCAGAATGAAGCACTTATTGGATCACCCTGTTTCAAGAAGTGCTTCGATAGATTTCGTTACCTTTCGTTACTTTGTATTCTCGCCCTGGATTGTCACAATAATTGTACGACTGCCACCATGATCACGGTGTTCACCTAAGTAGATACCTTGCCAAGTTCCCAATGCTAATCGACCATTATTGATAGGAATGGTTAAACTTGAACCTAGGGTTGAGGCTTTAATGTGCGCGGGCATGTCGTCGTCGCCCTCATAAGTGTGCTGATAATAAGGAGCTCGTTCAGGTACTGATTGATTAAAGTGAGCTTCCATGTCTGATCGGACGGTAGGATCGGCATTTTCATTGAGGGTTAAACTGGCGGAAGTGTGCTGAATAAACAGATTAATCAGTCCAATATGAATGGAGCTGATCTCGGCTATTTGTTGTTCAATTTCATCAGTAATTAAATGAAATCCGCGTTGTTTTGCTTTTAGTCGAATTTGTTTTTGTTGCCACATAGTCATTACCTTTTCGATGAGCTTATTACTACCAACGGGATTGGCGGGGATTGCCACATTAAAGCTGGCTTTATTTCCGTGACCTGACTCAAAGTGAGTGAGAATACTTTCAGTCATAATTATTAATAATGAAGTAATTTTACAAGAAAAAACACTGTATAAGTGTTATAGAAGTTTCATATCAGACAATAAAGATTCGTAAAATCGGGGTACTAATCAAGCCACTACTATTTGATTAGACATGAACATTTTATAACTATTTGGAAAGATCATTATGTTGAAAAACATCAACCCAACGCAAACACAAGCGTGGACAGATCTCACTGCCCACTTTGAAACAGCGCAAGATTTACAACTTAGCCAGCTTTTTGCTCAAGACTCAGAGCGCTTTTCTAAATTCTCTACTCAGTTTGGTTCTGACATCTTAGTGGATTTCTCTAAAAACTTAATCACTGAAGAGACAATGGAAAAGCTGTTTGCATTGGCGAAAGAAACCGATGTAAAAGCGGCGATTGATGCGATGTTTGCAGGTGAGAAGATCAACCAAACTGAAGGTCGTGCCGTATTACACACAGCGCTGCGTAATCGCTCTAACACGCCTGTGATGCTGGATGGTGAAGATGTAATGCCGGGCGTGAATGCTGTGCTTGAGAAAATGGAAGCGTTCACAAACCGTGTGACTTCGGGTGAGTGGAAAGGCTACACAGGAAAAGCCATCACAGACATCGTGAACATTGGTATTGGTGGTTCTGATCTTGGCCCTTACATGGTGACAGAAGCATTAGCTCCTTATAAAAACCATTTGAACATGCACTTTGTGTCTAACGTTGACGGTACCCATATTGCGGAAACGTTGAAGAAAGTAAATCCTGAAACCACACTGTTCTTGATCGCGTCTAAAACATTTACGACTCAAGAAACCATGACTAACGCGCATTCTGCTCGTGATTGGTTTCTAGCCTCTGCGGGTGACAGTGTGCATGTTGCAAAACACTTTGCTGCACTATCAACTAATGCGAAGTCTGTTGCTGAGTTTGGTATTGATACCGACAACATGTTTGAATTCTGGGACTGGGTAGGTGGTCGTTACTCATTATGGTCTGCAATCGGTCTGTCTATCTCATTAGCAGTGGGTTTTGATAATTTTGTTGAGCTTCTAGAAGGCGCTCACGAAATGGATAAGCATTTTGCAAGCACTGAGTTTGAAAGCAATGTACCTGTGATCTTGGCGTTGATCGGCCTATGGTACAACAACTTCCACGGTGCGGAATCTGAATCTATTCTTCCTTACGATCAATACCTGCACCGTTTTGCTGCGTATTTCCAGCAAGGTAATATGGAATCGAATGGTAAGTGTGTGGATCGTGCGGGTAACCCAGTGGAATACCAAACAGGCCCAATCATTTGGGGTGAACCTGGTACCAATGGTCAGCATGCGTTTTATCAGTTAATTCACCAAGGCACTAAGCTGATCCCTTGTGATTTTATTGCGCCAGCCGTGAGCCATAACCCATTGTCTGATCATCACCAAAAGTTGATGTCTAATTTCTTTGCTCAAACAGAAGCTCTGGCTTTTGGTAAGACAAAAGAGCAGGTAGAAGCGGAATTTATTGCCGCCGGTAAATCTTTAGAAGACGTTGCGGAGCTGGTTTCGTTTAAAGTTTTTGAAGGTAACCGTCCGACGAACTCGATCTTAGTGAAGCAAATTACCCCACGTACACTAGGTAATTTATTGGCGATGTACGAGCACAAGATCTTTGTTCAAGGTGTGATCTGGAATGTGTTCAGCTTTGATCAGTGGGGTGTTGAGCTTGGTAAACAGCTTGCCAATCAGATCTTACCTGAACTTGCAGATGATGAAGCCGTATCATCACACGACAGCTCAACAAACGGTTTGATTAATGCGTTTAAAGCATTTAAGGCGTAATGATAAAAACAGACTTACAAGAACGGTAAGTTGTTAGAAAGAAAAAAGGTTGACGTCATCGTCAACCTTTTTTTTAAGCTGGGCAGTTATTCGAAACAGATTTCGATAAAAGCATTACCCCATTCCGATTCGAATGGCATGATAATGATTGTCGCGTTAGTGTCACACTTGTGAGTGATGGTGTGTCCTTTGCCAGAAACGATCACAGGTGTTGCCATATCAAATTCGTGGCCACTGTCTGATAGGATGCGTTTTGCCCCACCAGTTACCATGTTTGTGATTTCACCAACCATATCTGTGACATCAGCGTTAATGCTTGTAGGTCGCTCACCTAGCATTTTTTCCATGATTTCTAATGCTAATGACTCATCAAAGGTGATGGCCATTGAACCTTTGGTATTATCTCCAACCATACCAATCAAACCAGATACATCTCCACGCGCCACTTCATCTTTTTTGATGCGAGGTTTTTGAGGTTTCAGATCCATTGATGCCATCGTTTTTAGCACATTTAATAAAGAGGCTAAAAAAGGATTTACAAATTCTGCACGCATATTCGTAGGCCGTTGTATTGTTATAAAGTTTGGTGTTTATTATGAGCTAACTAGTGACATTTCTTACAAGTGCCATGTGTTTCTAAGACATGATGCTTCACGACAAAACCTAGTTGCTCTGCGTTACGCTTTAAATCGTGGGTTAAATTATCATCATGATATTCTTCAACATTACCACATTTATCACAAATTAACAGCTGAGAGCAATGTTCGGTGGAACCGATAGCACAGCAAGAAACAAAACTATTAGTTGACTCAACTCGGTGTATAAATCCTTGAGATAACAAGAAATCTAGGGCTCGATACACCGTTGGTGGTTTTGCCTGTGGCTCTGTTTCTCTTAATAAGTCTAGTAGCTCATAGGCACTTATGGCACCTTGATGAGTGATAATTAACTCAAGAACGCGTAAACGTTGAGGTGTTAACCTTACCCCACGCTGTTGGCACAACTGTTCTGCTTTTGTAAGCAATTGGGTTTCTAATACCATGAGACTTTAAGAGTGATGAATAAGTTCATTAGTCTACCATAGACAAAATCAGATTGATTAGGAATAGCGAAATCTATGCCAGTTAGTCTCAATGCTGTGTTAAAATTGTCCTTCCGATCACGAAAAGAAAGCCAGAATGAAAGATTATCCAATGCAAAGATTCAGTGTAGCACCAATGCTAGATTGGACCGACCGTCACTGTCGTTACTTTCACCGCCAGTTGTCTGAACATGCTCTGCTATACACCGAAATGGTCACAACAGGGGCAATTATTCACGGTAAAGCGGATTACCTGGCTTACAACGAACAAGAACACCCGATAGCACTTCAACTGGGGGGATCAAACCCTGCAGATCTGGCCCATTGTGCCAAGATAGCGGCCGAGCGCGGCTACGATGAAGTGAACTTAAATGTTGGTTGTCCTTCTGATCGTGTTCAAAATGGCCGTTTTGGTGCATGCTTGATGGCGGAGCCAGAACTGGTAGCACAATGTGTCAGTGCCATGAAAGAGGTGGCTGATATCCCTATTACGGTGAAAACACGTATTGGTATTGATGAACAAGACTCTTACGAATTCTTAACCGATTTTGTTCGTATCGTATCTGAAAAAGGGGGGTGTGAGCAGTTTACTATTCACGCACGCAAAGCGTGGCTAAGTGGTTTAAGCCCGAAAGAAAATCGTGAAATCCCGCCTCTGGATTACCCGCGCGTTTATCAATTGAAAAAAGATTTTTCGCATTTATCACTGGCCATTAACGGTGGTATTAAATCATTAGAGGAATCGTTGGATCACCTTGCTCATTTAGATGGTGTAATGATTGGCAGAGAAGCTTACCAAAGCCCATATTTGTTAGCACAAGTGGATCAATTATTATTTGGTGCTGATAAGCCGGTGAAAAAGCGCCGTGACATTGTGGAGTCTATGTACCCATATATTGAACAGCAGTTAAGCCAAGGGACTTATTTAGGCCATATTACTCGTCATATGTTGGGATTATTCCAAAGTATGCCAGGTGCGCGCCAGTGGCGTCGTTACATCAGTGAAAATGCTCATAAAGCTGGTGCGGGTATTGAAGTTGTGGAAACAGCATTAGCCAAAATTCCTGCTGAGTTAGACGTATAGGTTCAGCCTTAAAGGAAGATGGCTAAATTCACCATGTAATGTGGTTAATTTAGCCATAATAGAAAGCTGAGTGAGGTAGATCTGACTCGGCTTTTTTGTAACTGACTGATTTATATAAATCTAAAACAGTTGGAAAAACTGGCCCACATTGTGCTCTATCTAGGTAACAATAGAAGGAGAAGACGATGCTTGAGTTATTATTTTTAGTCGGTTTTGCGTTTGTACTTATGTTCACTGGTATTACGATGGTAGGAATGATCGCTGCGTTGGCCGTCGGTTTTATTGTGATGGCATTGGCTGGAATGATTGGTATGGTGTTTAAACTATTACCTTGGATTATTGTAATTGGTGTAGGTATTTGGTTTTTTAAGAATAAAGTGAATCAGCCAAGATATCGCGATTAACTTATCGTGAGTCTGAAGCGGGGTTGTGTGTTGGGTATCATACAACTCAGACAATGTTGGTGATCATCTGCTATAGTAGCGCTAATTTCATTATCCCAGATTAAATTGGAGAATTAGCATGAAGAAGCTATCCCTATCAGCAGTAGCAGCGACAGTGGCTTTTGCTGTGGCGGCACCAGCGCAGTCAGCAATGGTGCTGGGAGCAAAAATTGGTGCAGAAGCTTGGGCTGCTGACACTAAAGTTGATAGTGTTCGTCAAGATGATGATTCTGCGAAGTCGATGTATGTGGCTTTTGAGCACTTTGTGCCCTTAGTTCCTAACTTCAAACTACGATATACCCAAGTTGGTGCGAGCCACATCAGTTTTGATCAGGTGGATTACACAGCGTACTACGAAATTTTAGATAATGACGCGATTGCTTTTGATGTTGGTTTTACGATGACCAAATTCAATAATGGCACTTACACCAACACGTCCAGTGTACAAAAGAATTTCAGTGAGTGGGCACCAAACATTTATTCTGATGTGACGATTGGTGTACCACTAACGCCAATTGGATTATTTGGTCAGTTCAACTTCGGTAGCCACGATGGCACAAGTACCTTCGATGGTGAGTTTGGTGTGAAATACACACTAAACGTTGTTGCCGCAGATGCGAATTTTAAAGTTGGCTACCGAGTAATGGATCATGATTTTGGTTACTTCACAGATAATGAAGGTGAAGCCATGATTGATGGTTGGTTTGCTGGCGTAGAACTGGATTTCTAACAGGCGATAACAAGCTCCTTATTAATAACGCCGTCAATACTGACGGCGTTTTTTTATTCTATTTACTTATATAAAAGAGGCAAGTTTGGTGATATCCCTACTTTGTACCATGCTTTATATGGGAAGAGGGATTTTGAGGTTCGCCATGACATTAAGTGAATTAAGGTTGTTATATCATCAAGATCAGTTAGTTGAAGCTATTATTGAGCCATCTATCCAAGAGAATATGTGGATTGTGGAATTTCGTCATACGCGAGGAGGCTTAGTGCCGTTGACGGATTCTAAGGGGTGTGAACAGCATTACCAAGATGTGGACATGGCTTCAAAAAGTGCATTGGCAGTGGGTTTTAATCAGGTTCGTATTGCCAATGATTCTAACTGAGTGAAAAATTTCACCGTTAACATTCAGTTTTAACCTATCAAAAAGTTATAAAACATTCTTATCTATTCTTTCTTGTTATTTCCAAGAGTGGCTAATCTATCATGACGCAATGAATAGGGACGTCGTGTCATGTTACTCAAGGAACTTTCTGCACTTGCAAGCCCATTAAATGATCAGCAAATAGGTCAATTACAGCAAGCAATCTCTGAACTGTCGCCACAACAAATGGCATGGGTAAGTGGTTACTTCTGGGGCTTGAGTCAAACTCAAACTGTTGGAACCCAACAACCAGCTTCGCCTGTTGCTGCTGTCGCGGCACAACCTGCAGGTAAGCTGAGTATTATTTATGCCTCACAAACCGGTAACGCAAAAGGCGTGGCGGAAGCATTAAAAGAAGAAGCCGCAGCGGATGGTATTGCTGTTGAACTCTTTGATGCCAGTGATTACAAAGGCAAAAATTTAGCAAAAGAGACACATGTTATTTTTGTTGCATCAACCAATGGTGAAGGCGAAGCGCCAGATAATGCCATTGAGTTGCATGAATTTTTACAATCGAAAAAAGCACCGAAACTGCCTAACTTAAAATATGCAGTGATTGGCCTTGGAGATTCAAGTTACGAATTCTTTTGCCAAACAGGTAAAGACTTTGATGCCTTCCTATCAAAGTTGGGTGCTGAGGCTATTGTTGATCGTATTGATTGTGATGTGGATTATGAAGCTCCTGCTGCTGAGTGGCGTAAACAAGCACTGCTCAAAGTGAAAGAAACCTTGTCGACAGGCAGCGAAGCGGAAGTGGTTCAACTTCCTGTAGGTCAGCAAACAGCCCATTCCCAATACACCAAACAAAACCCATATACTGCCACGTTGCTAACCAGCCAAAAAATCACGGGCCGTGATTCTGGTAAAGACGTGCGTCATATCGAAATTGACTTGGATGAGTCTGGCATTACTTATCAACCGGGAGATGCACTTGGCGTATGGTATGAAAACTGTGCGGAGCTGGCGGATGCCATTTTGGCAAAAGCGGGCTTGTCTGGCGCTGAAAGCATCGAGGTTGATGGTGAAAGCCTCTCGATTCGTAATGCATTGATCAGTAAGTTTGAAATTACAGCGGCAAACCCACAATTAGTGACCAAATTTGCTGAACTGTCAGGCAGCAAAAAACTGCAAAAGCTGATTGATGATAAAGACAAACTGCGCGATTACGCAGGCAATACTCAAGTAGTTGATGTACTTAGTGAAAAGAAAACCAAGCTGTCAGTTGAAGAGCTGGCTGGTTTGCTGCGCCGTCTCACGCCTCGCCTTTACTCTATTGCTTCTAGTCAAAGTGAAGTGGATGAAGAAGTTCATTTAACCGTTGGGCTGGTGGAGTACCAAAAAGGGGAAGAAACGCGTTATGGCGGAGCTTCTAGTTTCTTAGCTAAGCGACTTGAAGAGGGCGGTGAAGTTAAAGTCTTTGTTGAAAATAACAACAACTTCAAGCTGCCTGCCGATGATAATGCACCTGTGATCATGATTGGTCCGGGGACGGGGATCGCACCTTTCCGCTCTTTCGTTCAAGAGCGAGAAAATCGTGATGCAGAAGGTAAGAACTGGTTGTTTTTCGGTGACCGTACCTTTACGCAAGATTTCTTATATCAGGTTGAATGGCAGAAATACCTGAAATCAGGCATCGTGACTCAGCTTGACGTGGCATTTAGCCGTGATCAACAAGAAAAAGTGTACGTTCAACACCGTATCTTAGAACACGCAGAGCAAGTATGGCAGTGGCTGCAAGAGGGCGCTTACATCTATGTGTGTGGTGATGCGACAAGAATGGCACAAGATGTTCATGACGCCTTGATCACTGTGGTTGAACAGCAAGGTGGTCAAAGCCGTGAGCAAGCGGAGCAGTTTGTTAATGAGCTACGCAAAGCAAAACGTTATCAAAGGGATGTGTACTAATGAGCAAGCAAGAAGTGTTAGGCCAAGTGCTAGGGCCACTATCAGATAACGAGCGTTTGAAACGCGAAAGTAATGCTTTACGTGGCACCATTACTGAAAACCTACAAGATCGCATCACTGGTGGGTTTACTGCGGATAATTTCCAATTGATCCGTTTCCATGGCATGTATCAGCAAGATGATCGTGATATTCGTGCTGAGCGTGCCAAGCAAAAATTAGAGCCGTTGCATAACGTGATGTTACGTGCACGTATGCCGGGAGGGATCATCAGCCCGAAGCAATGGTTAGCGATCGATAAATTTGCGGAAGAGCATACCTCTTATGGCAGTCTACGTTTAACAACGCGACAAACGTTTCAGTTCCATGGGGTATTAAAGCCAAACATCAAATTGATGCACCAAACCCTGAATAAGATTGGTATTGACTCTATTGCGACAGCGGGTGATGTAAACCGAAACGTGTTATGTACAACAAACCCAGTCGAGTCCGAACTTCACCAAGAAGCGTATGAATGGGCAGCCAAGATCAGTGAGCATCTGCTACCGAAAACGCGCGCTTATGCAGAAATTTGGTTAGATGGTGAAAAAGTCGAAGGTACCGATGAAGAGCCTATTTTAGGCAGTAACTATCTGCCTCGTAAATTCAAAACGACGGTTGTGATCCCACCGCAAAATGACGTAGATGTGCATGCCAACGATCTTAACTTTGTTGCTATCGCCCAAGATGGAAAATTAGTTGGCTTTAACGTCTTAGTTGGTGGTGGTTTGGCGACTACTCACGGTGATACGTCAACGTATGCCCGTCGTGCGGATGATTTTGGTTTTGTACCATTAGCGAAAACACTCGACGTAGCTGCGGCTGTGGTGACGACTCAGCGTGATTGGGGTAACCGTTCTAACCGTAAAAATGCCAAAACGAAATACACCTTAGATCGTGTTGGCAGTGATGTCTTTAAAGCGGAAGTTGAAAAGCGTGCGGGTGTGAAGTTTGAAGAAAGCCGTCCTTACGAGTTCACTGGTCGCGGCGATCGCATTGGCTGGACGGATGGCATTGATGGTAAACACCATTTAGCCTTGTTCATTGAAAACGGGCGGTTATTGGACTTCCCGGGTAAGCCGTTAAAAACTGGTGTGGCTGAAATTGCGAAGGTACATAAAGGGGATTTTCGCATGACAGCAAATCAGAATTTGATTGTGGCAGGTGTGCCTGCGGATCAAAAAGATCTGATTGAGAAAATTGCTCGTGAGCATGGTTTGGTGGATGACAGCGTCAGTGAGCAACGTAAGAACTCGATGGCGTGTGTGGCTTTCCCAACCTGTCCATTGGCAATGGCTGAAGCTGAACGTTTCCTACCTGAGTTCGTCACTGAGGTCGAAGGTGTGCTGAAAAAGCATGGGCTTCCAGAAGACGATAATATCATCTTACGTGTAACAGGATGCCCGAATGGTTGTGGTCGTGCTTTATTAGCGGAAATTGGTTTAGTAGGTAAAGCGCCGGGCCGTTATAACTTGCACCTTGGTGGTAACCGCAGCGGTACTCGTATTCCGAAGATGTATAAAGAAAACATTACTGATCGCCAAATCCTAGCGGAAATTGATGAATTAGTCGGCCGTTGGGCGAAGGAGCGTGAAGAAGGGGAGTGCTTTGGCGACTTCACTATTCGTGCTGGGATCGTTGATGAAATTGTTGTGTCGATGAGGGATTTTCATGCCTAAATTTTCTTCTATCCCAAAGCTATCGGAGTTGTTGGCTTTAACTAAAGTGGAGCAAACGCTTCAGCTTGCAGAAATCAATGCAGAACTTGAAAAACTGACGGCTCAAGAGCGTGTGGCTTGGGCTTTAGAAAATTTAGAAGGGGAACATGCAGTTTCATCCAGTTTTGGTATTCAAGCTGCGGTGATGTTGCACTTAGTGACGCAAGTTCGTGCGAATACCCCGGTGATTTTGACCGATACAGGTTATTTGTTTCCTGAAACCTACCGCTTCATTGATGAATTAAGTGAAAAATTAACGCTTAATTTGCAGGTATTTCGTGCGACAGAAAGCCCAGTATGGCAAGAAGCTCGTTATGGAAAATTGTGGGATCAAGGTGTTGAAGGGATTGAAAAATACAATCGCATCAACAAAGTTGAACCTATGCGCCGTGCCTTAGATGAACTGCAAGTGGGAACTTGGTTTTCAGGTTTACGTCGAGAGCAGTCGGGGTCTCGTGCTACGTTACCGGTATTAAGTGTGCAAAATGGGGTGTTCAAATTTTTACCAGTGATCGATTGGACGAATAAGGATGTCCATTATTACTTGAAAGAGAATAACCTGCCTTACCACCCATTATGGGACGAAGGGTATTTGTCTGTTGGTGATACGCATACGACTCAGAAATGGGAGCCGGGTATGACAGAAGAACAGACACGCTTCTTTGGCTTAAAACGCGAATGTGGCTTACATGAAGACGACACTGAAACCGATGGTTCTGGGATCTAATCTCATGTAAATTCAGGAAATAAAAAAGGCGCGGAATGCGCCTTTTTTATTTGTTTATGGTGGACTGTTAGCTCCATAATTTACCCAGTGAGCCCATTAAGCCTGAACTTGCGTCTTGAGATCCTAAATACTGCATGATGATTGGTGCAAATTGGCCGATCAACGCTGGATCTAAGCCTAATGCTGAAAAAACTTTATTCACCCCATCCATGTTACTGATCATACTGCCAAGCCCACCTGGAATTGCCCCTGTCAGACTATCCATTCCAGGGATCAAATTGCCCAGTTCTTTGCTTTCTGGTTTAGAAAGGGCTCCGCCTGCTAAGGACAGTAGGGCACCCGCACCTCCTGCGGCTTGATCGGTGGAGACTCCGAGTTTATCGGTTAAGGCACCGACAAGAGCGTTTGAATCGAGAGACGAATCGGAGCTAGCTTCTGTGGCAATAGCGGTTAACGAAGATAAGGTTTTACCAGTATCGGATTTATCATCAGTGAGGCTTGGTAAACCAAAAGCGTGGGCAGGAGAAAGGCTAGAAAGAAAAAGGGTAGTAGCTCCGGCAAACAGAATCGCTTTTTTCATGGGGACATCCTTTAAAATATTGTTGTCATAACGTTACCTATTAGTTATATGCCTTTTTTGGCTATAAAAAAAGCGATACCGGAGTATCGCTTGTATTTATCTTAAAAACGCGAAAGGCGAATTATAGGATTTCTAGTAGTTCAACTTCGAATACTAGTGCTGCGTATGGAGGGATAGCTGCACCCGCGCCACGCTCACCGTATGCAAGATCTTGTGGGATAGCTAGCTTCCACTTAGAACCAACAGGCATTAGTTGTAGAGCTTCAACCCAACCTTTGATTACGCCAGTTACAGGGAACTCAGCTGGTTGACCGCGAGATACAGAACTGTCGAAAACAGTACCGTCAGTTAGTTGACCGTGGTAGTGAACACGTACAGTTTTGTCTGCAGTTGGGATTTCACCAGTACCTTCAGTTAGTACTTCGTATTGAAGACCAGACTCAAGAACAGTTACTTCTGGACGAAGAGCGTTGTCAGCAAGGAATGCTTCGCCTTCTGCTGCTGCTGCTTTAGACGCTTCAGCACGTGCTTCTTCTGCACGAGTGTGGATTGCTTGAAGTGCGTTGTTGATCTCGTCAACTTCTAGCTCTGGCATGTCGCCAGTTAGAGAAGTTGCGATACCTTTAGCGATAGCAGCAACGTTTAGACCTTCTAGGCCACTTTGTGCTAGTTGTTGACCCATTTGAAGGCCGATGCCGTAGCTTGCTTTTTGCTCTACAGTCTCTAATTTAACGTCAGACATTGTGTCTCTCTTATTTGATGTACCAATAAAGCGAGAAGGATAACAGTTCTCCCCTATTGCGGTAAACTTTTGCTACAGTGTATCGTCTAATATCGGAGCAGAAACACGTAACTTCATTGGAAAGGGTTGGTAATGAATCGCAGAAAAAGAAAAAAGCCATCTTCTAGCATGCCAAAATTCACTCTTAATTCAGAACAATTGCTCATCATGATGAAGCAAAAATGGTCACTGGTGGTTGAACATTGGAACTCATTGCCTAATTTCCACCGTAAAGCGTTAACGGTATTAGCTCCTTTGATGGTGGTATTGCTTTTATGGCCTGTGAGTGAATCGATAGAAGATCCTGCTGCGTCAGTCACCTCTACTGAGCGACGTGGTGTAGAACTTAACACACGCGGTTTGAGTGAGCAGCGGATCCAAGTCGCAAACGAAAATGATGATCCGCCGAGTGCCAATAGCTGGCGTGAATATGAAGTGAAAGGCGGAGACACCTTATCGAATGTATTTCGGGCTAATAAATTACCCATGTCTGATCTGTATGCGTTAGCTGCCGTAGAAGGGGTGGGTAAACCATTAAGTAATATCAAAAAAGGACAATTGCTGCGTTATAAACTGAATAAATCTGGTGAACTGGATATGTTGCAATTAGAAAAAGAAGACAGTTCGGTGATGTTTTTACGCTTGTCTGATGGCAGCTTTGGCCGCAGTCGATAGATAAACACGTGCAACTAACGGCACTCTGCTTGGCCGTTAGTTGGTTACCTTGATAAGCTTTTTACTCGCTTTGTGCTTGAGCCAACGAATTGGCATCATTGGAATTATAATCAAGAGTATACCTATTACGGTTAACCCATCGGGTACTTCATCAAACCACATGACACCAAATAGGGTTACAAAAATGAGCCCTGAGTATTCCGCCAAAGCAATTTGTGACGTGTGAGCCCGTTTATACGCGGCCACAGCACTGCCGTGATAACCCAAAGTAAAAATGGCGCTAGCAGCAATCAATCCTATTTCCGTTACGCTGATAGGTTGCCAAAAACTGAACGCCAATAGACCAGACATTGGCAGAGACAACACACCAGTCCAAAATAAGGTGATGGTCACTGGCTGTTCCGAAGGGAGTTTCTTGACCAACACGTTATACATGGCCAACGTGAAGGCGCAACCTAACGCAAACAGGGCTGCCCAGTGGAATTGGGAGGGTCGAAGTACGATAAGCACACCAGCAAAACCGATAGCCGTGGCAATGACTTTGGTTAAGGCGGGTTTCTCTTTTAATATCCAGAATGAGAGCGGTAGCATCAATAGAGGTGCAGCGTAAAAAATTGCATTGGCTGTGGCGAGTGGCAAATGGGTTAATGCCATCATGACAAACCCGCTGCCTGCCAAAACAAGGTGAGCGCGTGCTAATGGGATCTTGTAGCAGCCGAGTTGCCTTTGTGAGGAAGAAGCCCGTAGCCAAAATGGCAGCATAATCATTACGCAGAACAGTTGGCGCACAAACATGTATTGAAACGCTGAAATACCACCATTTAAGAGTTTTACGGCTACATCAGATAATGAAGCCGATAAATTCCCCGCCACTAAAAAGAGAAGAGCCAAGCTGATAGCCGATAAGTTTCTCATGGTTTTTTAATGAGCTTCATATCAACATGAGGGATGTCGTCTTCCAAGTACATTGCCGACGTAGTGGTAAAACCATGTTGGCCATAAAAATTTTGTAGGTGTTCTTGTGCTCCAATCTCGATGGTTTGGTTAGGCCAAAATTGTTGGCAATACTCAAGAGCTGTGGTTAACAGTTGGTGGCCTTGACCATTGCCACGAGCAGAATGTGCCGTGGCAACACGACCGATACTGACGTTGTCGTAGCTGATACCTGCTGGCAGTAAACGTGCGCAGGCGATTAAGTGGCCATCTTGATAGCCGAGTAGGTGATAAACGCCATCGGCTCTGTCTTTTTCGTCGAGCTCGGGGTACGGGCATGTTTGTTCAACCACAAACACATCGACTCTCAGTTTTAAGACCTCGTACAGTTGATCGGTGCTGAGCTGGTGGAAGGGAAGACAAATCCAATTCATGACGGTTCCTGTTTACGTTTTATAGTGAACAGATACCGTACCTATTTCTTGAGCCGATCACCTTAACTATTGTTAATCCTCTAAGCGTTTTTTGATTCTGCTGAGGCTAATGGAAGTAATGCCAAGATATGACGCAATTTGATAATCGGCTAAGCGCGTTTCTAGATCTGGAAAGCTTTGGCAAAACAGTTGGTAACGTTCTTCAGGTGAATGTAGCAACATGAAGCGTTCTTTGTTTTCTTTGTACATCAATTGAGTTTCTAATAACTGAAAGTACAGAGGGTGCTGTTCTTCACGCCATTGTTGGAGCAGAGTAATCGGTAAGCTGAGTAGTATGGTTGGGGTTAAAGATTCTAATAAATACGGGGAGGGCTGCTGCTTAACCAGTCCTTCAAATCCAATGATGCAATCCTTTTCCCAGTAGAACTCTTTACTAAATTGTTTTCCTTCTGGGGTAAGGTAACACGCATGGCATAGGCCATCCACGACGAAGTACATATGTTCAGCCATGTCACCTTGATGGATTAAAACATGACGTGTTGGTAGATCGATGATATCTGCTTGAGCGGCGATGTGTTCGGCGTCCTCGGCAGAGGTGTATTGCTGTAGAAATTCAATAAAAGTCTGTTTCATGATAATGGGCTGCTACTGGGTGATAAGGGTATTACAGCCGATTTTGAGTTAAAAAAATACCGCAGCCGAAGCCGCGGTATCATTTTTCTTAATCCACGATTAACTTAGCAGAGCATTACTTAGTTAGGTTAATGCGGTAAACACCAAAGCCAATTTCATCAGTATCAACACGCTCCATTGGGTATTGACCTTTGTCTTTGATGAATTGAGCCGCTTTGTCTGTTGGTGATGTTTCAAAGCGGATATCCAGTGCTTTGTTGCTCTTAATTGGCGCAAAAGACCAGTTGTTGTCAGCACTTGGGATCACTTGGCCTTTTTCTTTACTTACACGAGTAATGTAATTGGCCAATACGCTGCGGTTTTCATCTGGCGCTGCAAACGCGATGAATTCAGCACCGGTACCCGCAAACTTCGCACTGTAAGCGCGGTAGTTATTGGTGGCAATGATGAAATCTTGTTTCATGTCCAGTGGTTTACCTTGGAAGGTTAGGTTCACCACACGCTCTGCATTTGCGTTAGCGACTTTACAACTGCCATCGTATTTTGCTGGCTGTGTTACATCGATTTGGTACTCAACACCGTCCATGACATCAAAGTTGTAAGTACGGAAACCGTCCCAGTCGATCAGTTGCTGAGGTGCTGTGCTGTTTACGTCCACTTGCTTAAATTGACCCGCAGAACACTCCAGCCACTCTTTTACTTCTTTACCCGTTACTTTTAGGGCAACTAGAGTATTTGGGTAAAGGTAAAGATCGGCTGCATTACGGAATGTGAGCTGACCGGATTCTACTTCAGTAAAGTTGGCTGGATCGTTTTTACGGCCGCCTGCTTTAAATGGTGCCGCAGCAGAAAGAACGGGAATACCGTCTAGGTTTGGATCGCCTTGGATGAAGCGTTCTACGTAATCTTTTTGGGCAAGGTTAACGATTTGAACCGTCGGATCATCCTGTACCAGTGCAAGGTAGCTGTACATTACATCGCTTGCTTTCCCAATTGGTTGGTTAACAAAATCACGTGTGCCTTTGTGATCCGCTTCCAGTGCTTTTACGATACCAGCGTCAGCTTCAGCGAGAGATTTTTTGCTTTTCTTATCATAAATAGGGCGTGCTTCACTTTGGCCGTTGGTCACAACCCATTGACCGTCTTCTTTTTCAAGAGTCAGATCCATAATACCGACATGGCTACCCCAGCGACCTGGCATAACCGCAGCAACGCCATTGATGGTGCCTTTTTGGTTATCTACGCCTTGTAAGCCATCAAAGCCTTTACCTGGGAATACCGAATGTGAGTGACCAAAAGCAATGGCATCGATGCCGTCAACTTCTGATAGGTAGTAGGTTGAGTTTTCAGCGCCCAGTTTGTGTGGATCTGTTGATACACCTGAGTGTGGAATAGCCACAATCACGTCAGCACCTTCTGCTTTCATTTGAGGCACTAACTTTTCAGCGGTTTCTTTAATGTCTTTAGCAACCACTTTACCTTCTAGATTTTTCTTATCCCAGATAAGGATTTGTGGTGGTACAAAACCGATGTAACCGATTTTGATTTGGTGTTCTTTACCATCCGTATCTTTAAAGGTATTGGTTTTGATGATGTATGGCTTGAAGTAGTGTTCGCCCGTTTTTGCATCAAAGACGTTTGCGCTGATGTAGGGGAAGTTTGCATCGTTGATGCTTTCTTTTAAGAAGTCTAAACCGTAGTTAAATTCGTGGTTACCAATGTTACCCACTTCGTAGTTTAGTTGGTTCATGGCTTTATAGGCTGGGTGTACTTCACCTACTTTAATGCCTTTTGCTGCCATGTAATCGCCCATTGGGCTGCCTTGAAGTAGGTCACCATTGTCAACTAATACACTGTTCGTCGTTTCCGCTTGAGCTTGTTTTACTAAGGTTGCGGTACGTGCTAAACCGATTTTTTGCGATGCTTTGTCTTTGTAGTAATCGTAATCCATTAGGTTTGTATGGATATCTGTGGTTTCTACAATACGTAGCTTGATAGTTTCAGCCATAGCCGGGCCAGAAAGCGCAAGTAAGCCGCCTAATACCGCAAGCGATAGAGGTTTAGCTGACAGTTTCATAGTGTTCTCCAAGAATTGGGGTAAGGGAAAAGCCTGCATAAGGTATCAGAAAGTGGCGTAATGTAATTTATACCGTCACCATAACTGTGCACTACTTCTCACTTTATTGTTAGCTTTATCAGAAAGTACAGCTTTCCTCACAACACTGTTGTTTCAAGTGTTCGGCGAGGGGAATTGGTTTGGAAATCGCATAACCTTGAGCGTAATTAATGTTCAATTCACGCAGGATATTGATGTGCTGCGGGGATTCAACAAACTCTGCAACTGTGGTTAAGTTCATGCCAATTGCGACTTGGCTGATGGTGTTTACGATAGTGTAATCAACTTTGTTGTCAGTGATGTGACGAACAAAAGAACCATCAATTTTTAGAATATCGATGGGTAAGCGGCGCAGATAGTCAAAGCTCGCGTAGCCCGTGCCAAAGTCATCTAGCGCAATCACACAGCCATGTTCCCTAAGCTGATTAATGGTCGTTATGGCCTGGGTTTCGTTGCTCAGAGCAGCACTTTCGGTGATTTCGAAACACACTTTATGTAAAGGAATGTGAAATTCATCAGCAAGAGAATGGATGAATTCGCCCAAATCGGTGTGATTGAGGGCTTGAGCGGTTAAATTGATGGAGCATCGGCCAATGTCTTCCCAAGAAATAACATTGGCATGTAAGGTTTTGAAGGTGTTTTTGATCACCCATTTATCGAGATCGATTTGCAACCCAAATTCGGTGATCAAGGGGAAAAACTCAGCTGGTGTCAGAATGGCTTGATTCGGCAGATCCGCTTTCAAGCGCACGAGCACTTCAAAGTAAGTTGGGGCATGTTCACTCGCTAAATTTAAATAAGGTTGGCACACAAGAGTGAATTGATCTTCTTTGAATGCCGCCTGGATTTGGCTCAATTTACTTAGCTTTGCTTGGCTGGTTTCATGGCAAGATACCCAGTGAATGTCATGGCCATGGCAGGTGTGGCTATTTGGGGTACATAAGGTAGCCAGTGCTTGATCCAGATCCGCTTGTGAATTTAATGAGCAACATACGATTTTATGACCAATTAAATGAAAGGATTCTTGTTGCCATTGAAACTTAAACTGAGACAGCTTAGCTGACAGCCGTTTTAAGTTTTGGTTAAGCTCTGGGGTCACTGAGCTTAAATGCAATGTACCTTGCGAGAAAGGCGGTAAGTACGCTTTACTTTTGCCATTCGAAAACTCGGTCACGAAATAAGATAAATGTTTGATGAGTTGAGCTTTGCCATCAAAGCCTAATGAGTTTAGTCGGTTACTCATTTCTGATAGATCGATATAGGTAAGAATAAACTCGCCTTTTTCGGGAATATCTTGTTTTAGTTGCGCAATATTGGCCAGTTTAGTAAAAGCGTCGATACGTTCTTTATTGATGGCGCTTAAAGTTGAGAAATGGTTTTTTAAAGCCTGTGCTGACAGCAATAAAATTAATGAGGTGATGGCAAAGAGAATCGCAATTAAGCTATAAAACGAATCTACTTCCAACAGGTTTTGGTTGTAGTTAGCAATGGCGCTTTGAGCGGAAATTAAGCTCACTGCTGTTGAGATCAAATATGGCTGAATGAAACCAAAATTACCCACCCCTAAGCCAATGATGGGCACCAGCATTAAACATAATGCATTAATCATTAAAGGCTCTTTTGCCGTAAATGCGATTGATAACGTTATCAAGCACATGATCAACCAACCCCAATATAAGCTGGAATGAGTGTTTTTTTTGCGCATTGCCTCGTCGGCTTCAAAAAAATCGGCATGCTGATCTTGATTAGAGAACCGACCAATGAGCAAGAAAATCAGCGGAGTAAGTAATAGCTGAGACAGCGAGCTTCCTAATACTGAGTAAGCAAAAAATTCCGTGCTGTTCATAAAGGGATAATTCAGCCATTGAGCTAAATAGATCCCGCATAACGTGGTGGTAATAGGGTAAGCCAAACCAAAGACGGAGATGTAATAGGTGGCTCGTAATGTGTAATCGTGAGCTTGTAAACGCTGGATTAGCCAGTTGTAACCATACGCAAATAAGCAGCTCAGCAGTGGGTAAGCAAAAGAAAAGGCCAGTGAGACCTGAGTGCCACGCTCAGTAACAAAAGCATAGTGATACATTAGCCCTAAGATCAAACTAGGAAGTGCTTTTATGCCATAGCGGAGGCTAGCGGCGACTAATAAGGCGGAGGTGATAGAAACGATATGAACACGATCAGCCTGTGAGACAAAAATTTGTGAAACCTCAAAGCTGACAACTACCAAGATAAATAAGATAAGTGGAAAAATCAGGGATTTTAATAGGTTGTTATTCATCTTTGTCTACAAATTATTACATTTCGTTGCGCTAGTATACCACTCTGTAATCGCGCCTCCTTATCACCGCACAAATAATGCGCAAAAAATGCAGAATAAATAGAGATAGATAACTTTATTATCATAAAAAGGAATAAAAAATGAAATTTTAGAATTTCAGGTAATATCTTAACGCGTCTATAGTGCCTTTATTACGAATAATAGAGGTGGCTGTGATGGATTACTTGCCGATTTTTGCGGATTTAAAAAAGCGTCCTTGTTTGGTGGTCGGTGGTAATGACATTGCGCTGCGCAAAGCGCGTATGTTGATCAAGGCTGGTGCTGATGTTCGTTTGATAGCGGATGAGCTTGATAGCGGATTTGTGGATTTAGTCGAGCAAAATAAAATCTCTCATATTGCGACGGAATTCGTTGCTGAGCAGCACCTTGATCGTATTTTTTTGGCGATTGCCGCCACTGGTAACAAAGCCATTGATGCTTTGGTTTATCAAGCGGCCAATCAGCGCCAAGTCTTAGTCAATGTGGTGGATGACACTCAGCGTTGCAGCTTTATTATTCCTTCTATTGTTGATCGTTCGCCGATCGTGGTTGCCATTTCTTCTTCTGGTCAAGCCCCTGTCCTTGCGCGTTTAGTGCGAGAAAAGCTAGAAACACTTTTACCTCAACATCTTGGCAGAATGGCCACTATTGCAGGCGGCTTTCGAAAAACACTTAAAGATACCCTGACTTCATTTTCTGAGCGTCGTTATTTCTGGGAAAAAGCGTTTACTGGCCGTTTCTCTGAATTAATGGCAGCAGGTAAAGAAGATGAAGCGAAGCAAGAGCTTTCTTCTTTAGCGCAAGCGGCAAAAAAGGATACGCCGCAAGGAGAGGTCGCTTTAGTGGGCTCAGGTCCTGGTGATGCGGGCTTATTAACTCTGCGTGCTTTGCAGTTAATGCAACAAGCCGATGTAGTGCTGTATGACTACTTGGTTTCTGATGAAATCATGGAGCTAGTGCGCCGTGATGCGGACTTGGTATGTGTTGGCAAACGAGCGGGCTTTCATAGCGTGCCACAAGAAACAACCAATCAGTTATTAGTGGATTACGCTAAGCAAGGCAAAAAGGTTGTACGCATTAAAGGTGGCGACCCTTTCATTTTCGGCCGAGGTGGTGAAGAGCTAGAGGTGTTGTTTGATGCAGGTATTCCATTCCAAGTGGTTCCAGGCATTACGGCTGCCGCTGGTGCAACGGCCTATGCCGGCATCCCACTAACACATCGTGATTATGCACAATCGGCCATGTTTGTTACTGGGCATTTGAAGTCGGAAGACGACAGTATGGATTGGTCTGTACTGGCAAAAGGAAAACAAACGTTAGTGATTTACATGGGGCTAATGAAATCAAGCCATATTCAGCAGCAGCTTATTACTCATGGCCGAAGTGCCGATACCCCAATCGCCATTATTGAACGTGGTACTCAAAAAACTCAAAAAGTATTTAAAGGTCAGCTATCAGAGCTGGCAACACTTGCAGAAAACGCGGCTTCCCCTTCACTGATTGTAGTGGGAGAAGTGGTTAATTTATCAGAAAAACTACATTGGTTTGGCAAGCAAGAGATTCAGTCAACGGGCTTAGATGCCGTGGCTAATCTTGCTTAGCGAGCAAATTCGTAAAGGGACGGAGAGAGAGATGGACCCACAACGCTTAACTCACCTCCAGCAGCTAGAAGCGGAAAGTATTCATATTATTCGTGAAGTGGCTGCGGAGTTTGATAACCCAGTAATGATGTATTCAATTGGTAAAGATTCTTCAGTCATGCTGCACTTGGCTCGTAAGGCTTTTTATCCAGGAAAAATACCGTTCCCACTGTTACATGTTGATACCAACTGGAAGTTCCGCGAGATGATTGAGTTTCGTGATAAAACGGCCAAGAAGTACGGTTTTGACCTATTGGTACACAAAAACCCTGAAGGGCTAGCAATGGACATTAATCCATTTGTTCATGGCTCGTCAAAGCATACCGACATCATGAAAACGCAAGGCTTAAAACAAGCACTGAACCAGTATGGTTTTGATGCAGCGTTTGGTGGTGCACGTCGTGATGAAGAGAAATCTCGTGCTAAAGAGCGAGTGTATTCTTTCCGCGATAAGAACCACACGTGGGATCCAAAAAATCAACGCCCGGAGCTTTGGAAAACGTACAACGGCCAAGTCAACAAAGGTGAAAGCATTCGTGTTTTCCCATTATCGAACTGGACTGAGTTAGACATTTGGCAGTACATCTACCTTGAGAACATCGACATTGTTCCGCTTTACCTCGCAGAAAAGCGTCCTGTGGTTGATCGTGACGGCATGTTGATCATGGTTGATGACGATCGTTTAGAGCTGCAAGAAGGCGAGAAAATTGAACACAAATCCGTACGTTTTAGAACATTAGGTTGTTACCCACTCACTGGTGCGGTGGAGTCAGAAGCTAACACGTTACCGGAAATTATCGAAGAAATGCTGGTGGCGACCTCTAGTGAGCGACAAGGCCGAGCGATCGACCACGATCAGTCTGGATCGATGGAATTGAAAAAACGTCAGGGTTACTTCTAAGGAGAGAATGATGAACAGCGCAGTAGAAGCACAGCTGGCCGAGCTTGGCATTGAAGGTTACTTAAATCAGCACCAACATAAATCTCTACTTAGGTTTTTAACTTGTGGTTCAGTGGATGACGGCAAGAGTACCTTGATCGGTCGTTTGCTGTTTGACTCAAAACAGATCTATGAAGATCAGCTTGCGGCCGTGCATTCTGACAGCCAGCGCGTCGGCACAACGGGCGAGAAGCCTGATTTGGCGTTATTGGTGGATGGCTTACAGGCTGAGCGTGAGCAAGGGATCACCATTGATGTGGCGTATCGCTATTTCTCGACACAAAAACGTAAGTTTATTATTTCGGATACGCCGGGGCATGAGCAATACACCCGTAACATGGCGACTGGGGCATCCACCTGTGATGTGGCGGTGATTTTGATTGATGCTCGTAAAGGGGTATTGGATCAAACACGTCGTCATTCGTATATTGCAAGCTTATTGGGTATCCGTCACTTTGTGGTTGCCGTGAATAAAATGGACTTGGTTGAATATTCACAGCAACGCTTTGAAGAAATCCGTGATGAGTATTTAGCGTTTTCAGAGAAGTTGGATAACCCTAATTTGAATATCCAGTTGATCCCACTTTCTGCATTAGAAGGCGACAACGTAGTTAATAACACTGAGAGCCTAAGCTGGTATGAAGGTAAACCACTTCTGACTTTACTGGAAGATGTGGATATCGACAGCCAAAAAGGCAACGGCGAGCTGCGTTTCCCTGTGCAATACGTGAATCGTCCTAATCTCGACTTCCGTGGTTTCTCTGGCACATTATCGTCAGGTTCGGTGAAAGTTGGGGATGAAATCTTAGCCCTACCATCAGGTAAAACATCAAAAGTGGCTCGTATTGTGACTTTTGATGGTGATTTAAATCAAGCTCAAGCAGGGCAAGCCATTACGTTAACGTTGGAAGACGAAATTGATATTAGCCGTGGCGATCTTGTCGTGGCAGCGAATTCAGATCTGAAACCAACGAATCATCTATTGGCTGATATTGTATGGATGACAGAGCAAGATCTGACGGTTGGCCGCCAATATGACATTAAGATCGCGGGCAAGAAAACCGTCGGTCAGGTGGAAGCGATCCGTCATCAGGTTGACATTAACAACCTAAATACTTTTGAGGTGGACTTCTTACCACTGAATGGCATTGGTTTATGTGAAGTGTCACTAACAGAATCCGTGTCTCTTGATAGTTACCAGAACTGTGCAGATACAGGTGGATTCATCTTAATTGATCGTCTTACAAACGTTACTGTTGGTGCGGGGATGATCCGTGAAGCGTTATCTGATACTGCGGTTACACAGGGTAACTTCAGCGCATTTGAAGTGGAGTTTAATGCGTTGGTACGTAAGCATTTCCCACATTGGGATGCCAAAGACATCAGTAAGTTACTAGGGTAATAGGATGGTGTGGGAACAAGGATTCGTTCTTGCTACATTAATGGTGATCGTCACTTGCTTGTTGGCAAGTCGTATAAAACCGAGCTTTATCTTTGCTGGTGCGGCTTTTGTGGCGTTCATGGCTGGGCTGATTGATTTGCCTAGCGTAGCGAAGAATTTTACCAATTCGTCGTTATTAACATTAGTGTTGTTGATCCTTGCTTCCTGCGCATTAGAAAAAACACGGCTGATCAGCTGGGTCGGCCGCCATATTTCAGAAGGGAGACTAGGTACGGTTGTCGCCAAACTAGGTACTTCGACCGCCTTATTGTCTTCTTTTACTAATAACACCGCAATTGTGGTTTCTCTGATCGGAGCCATTAAACGCAATCAGCGTCATGCGCCTTCTAAGTTATTAATTCCTCTCTCATATACTGCCATTTTAGGTGGTACATTAACTTTGATAGGTACGTCGACAAATTTAATCATTAATAGCTTTGTAGAAGATGCTGGATTACCGAGTCTTAGCTTTTTTGCCCCCACAGCCATTGGTTTGTCAGTGTTGGTTGGTGGGCTGTTGGTGTTGATCCCCCTTAGCTATTTATTACCGAGTTATGATGATCAAAGCCAAGACGACTTGCCTTACTTTTTAGAAGCTCGTGTGGAAGGTGGATCGCCGTTAGTGGGGCGCACCATTGCAGAAAATAACCTTCGTGCACTGCGACGATTGTATTTGGCAGAGTTAATTCGAGATGGTGAGACGTTCGCTTCTGTTTGTCCTGACACTAAATTGAAAGCGGGTGATCGACTATTGTTTTGTGGTGACATTGAAAGTGTGACCACACTGCAAGAGATCAATGGCTTAAACTTGTTCGGCCAACACCATTTAAACGGACAAAATTTAGTGGAGGTGGTGGTCAGCCAGTCAGCGACCATCCGTGGTAAGAGTTTAAAATCGGTACACTTTCGTGAGCGTTTTGACGCTGTTGTCGTGGCCATTCGTCGTGGTCATGAGCGATTAGAAGGTGGACTGGGAAATATCGAGTTATTGGCTGGTGATACGTTAGTGTTGGTGCCAGGTAAGAACTTTGAAGCAAATCAGCGTCGTCAGTCCCGCGAATTTGTATTGATGAATGATTTGGATTCCAGTGCAAAGCTAGACGGGCATAAGAGCAGTATTGTATTACTGGGTTTTGCCGCTGTGATTGGAATGTCTTTACTTGATGTGATGCCAATCATTAAAGGGCTTTCTGGTTATTTGTTAGCGATGCTAGGGCTTGGGATCATTTCGATTTCAGAGCTGAGACGCCGCTTTCCCATTGATATTGTGGTGATCGTAGGATCCGCGCTATCTATTGCGCAATTGATGTTGTCATCAGGTCTTTCAGCCAAGATTGGCGATATGTTTATCGAAGCTTTTAATGGCTGGGGGGTGTTTGGCGCTTTAGTGGCGGTGTATTTGTTAACCTTGATTTTAACTGAGCTTGTTACCAACAATGCCGCCGCTGCGTTGTCGTTTCCACTTGGTTACAGCATGGCGATAGGTTATGGCGTTGATCCTATGCCTTTTATTATGGCCGTTTTATTTGGTGCCAGTGCCAGCTTTATTTCTCCTTATGGCTATCAGACTAATTTATTAGTGTACAGCGTTGGTAACTATAAACTCACTGATTATTTACGGGTTGGCTTACCGATCTCGTTAGTTTATTCCGTGCTCGTACTGGCTTTGATCCCTTATTTTTTCCCTTTTTAATGAACCGATAGGTTTAAGTACAAGGATTGTGTTATGACAGATGTAGTTACTTCCACTGAACAGCCAGCAGCAGTAAAAAAAGATGAGAATGTGGTTTGGCACCAGCATCAAGTCGACAAAGCCACCCGTTCGGCGTTAAAAGGTCAAAAGCCAACGGTACTGTGGTTTACCGGTTTATCTGGTGCAGGCAAGTCGACGATAGCGGGTGCGCTTGAGAATAAATTGGTGGAGCTGGGCTATCACACTTATCTGTTGGATGGTGATAATGTACGCCATGGCTTATGCCAAGATCTCGGTTTTTCATCACAAGATCGTCGTGAGAATATTCGCCGTATAGGTGAACTCTCTAAATTAATGGCAGATGCGGGGTTAATTGTACTGAGTGCTTTTATTTCGCCACATCGTGCGGAGCGCCAAATGGTTCGTGATTTATTGCCAGAAGGTGAGTTCATCGAGGTATTTGTCAATACGTCCCTAGAAGAATGTGAAAAGCGTGATCCAAAAGGCTTGTATAAAAAGGCGCGAGCAGGTCAAATCCCCAACTTCACAGGTATTGATTCAGAGTATGAAGCACCTGAATCACCAGAGATCGATCTGTTAGCGGGAGAGTTCGCCATTGATCAGCTGGTGGAGCAATGCTTGGATGTATTACAACAACGACACATTATTAGCCAATAAAGGAGTTGCGGGTGAACGCGTTATTAACTTCAATTCATGAAATTGCTTTAGATGCCGGACAAGCAATCATGGAACGTTATCATAGTGATGTTAATGTTCAGGAAAAAGCGGATAGCAGTCCGGTAACGGAAGCCGATTTAGCCGCCAATGACGTTATTGTTGGCCGTTTAAATGAGTTAACCCCAGATATTCCCATTTTATCGGAAGAGTCAGCATTAACACCGTGGCAAGAGCGCCAGAGCTGGGAACGTTTTTGGTTGGTTGACCCATTAGATGGCACCAAAGAATTTTTGCGCCGCAATGGTGAGTTTACGGTAAATATTGCCCTGATTGAAAATGGTAAACCTGTGTTATCTGTGGTTTATGCGCCTGCTTTGGAAAAAAGTTGGTTAGCCGACGGTAAGTCAGCCTGGGTGGTGGCAAAGTCAGGCAAAGAGCAAATCAAAGCTCGACCAGCGACCATTCCTACTGTCGTTGGCAGTCGTTCACACCCAAGTCCAGATATGGCAGCATACCTAGAAAATCTTGGCGAATGCAAAATGACGTCGGTGGGTTCTTCGTTAAAGTTCTGTTTAGTCGCGGAAGGGCGAGCTCAGCATTACCCTCGTTTAGGCCCTACGATGATGTGGGATACGGCGGCGGGCCAATGTGTGGCTGAAAGTGCAGGGGCTGCGGTGACTCGTTTAGATGGTAGTGAACTGAATTATCACCGTGAAGAATTACTGAATGAGCACTTCTTAGTGGTTGTTGACTAAAGTGTCTTATTGCTCATGAAAGCAATAACGCCCGTGATGCTTTGTATCATGGGCGTTATTTTATCTACTGGGTATTAAATCATGAATGATTAAGCGGTATGGTGAATCGATCCTTTGACGTCAGTCTGAACCATGAATTTTTGATTTAATAGTGCGATTAGCTGATCGTAATACTGGTTACTTGGTTTGTTGCCCAGTAGCTTACAGAGTTCGGCTCCAGTTGGACTAAAGCGGTAATAAATCAGGCGGATGCCTTTTTGAAGTGGTTTTAACGCAATGTTTTTGCCTTGATAGCTTAAAGGCAGGGCTGGCTCAAACTCAATTTCTCCAGATTCTAACTCAGTACCTAAAATAAGCCCTAAATCGATGAGTAACAGTAGGCTAGAGTAGGGGAGGTGGTGGCTGCCTAGGTTAATGAGGTGAGGGCCATCTTTTTTGTAGAAGGTTCTAAGTGTGCCAGCACATTTATAGCCGAGTAAGAGTTTTTTACTGTTATCGTGGCCAAAGCTACACGCTAAGGTGGCTGCACGTTGAAAGGTTTGCGCTTCTCGTTGCGTCATGTCTTTTAGGACGTTCAATGCTTTGAGTGATGTCGAGCCAATGGTAATGATTTCTTGTTTAAGAACCCGGCTCCAAAGCTTTTGCATGGAAGCGCCGTGTATGTCTTGGGCCATTTCAAAAAATCGGTGTAGCCAGTCAATGTCAGGTTCACCTGCGGTTTCATCACGGCAATAATCATGGGTGTAGCGCATGATTTGCTCAAGGTTACGTTGACGTTTTTCTCTAAGTTGTTTTTCTCGCTGTAGATGCCGCTCTAAGAGTGTGCTTTCTGGCTTAGGCTGTTGCAGCTGGGCTCCTATACCAAAATTGGCGGCTATTTCACGAACACGCCGATCACTGCTGATCACATAGCTTTCTTTTTTTTCTTGGTGGACGTGTGACTCTTGTTCTACGACTACAGGGGATTTCTTATCAACCATAACAGTACCTTAGACTCGTTCAACCTAGCTATTTTACTCTCTAATTCCAACAAGTGCATATCTTATTCAGCTTTAGTCAAATTCTTGGCTATTAAAAATGCTAACAATTTGTTAAATTACAGTAATTATGAAGGTGGAGGTATGATTATGTCTGCAGAGCAAAAGTTCAGAAAATATCTAACCAGTGCTGTTTTATTGATGAGTTATGTGGGAGCGCTGGCTTATCTTGCTACATACATGGTGTAGCATAGATAAGCCTGCTGTGTATCAACTATGTTAATTTATAAGGATTATTCATCATCATAGGGTTCAATTTTTACGCCATTTAACACGTAGCCCACTTCGGCCAATTCATGGCTGATTGTTTCCGTTTTTAACTCTCCAGAGATGTATACGACATCCCATAATTGTTGTACTGGAGCTCCCGCTTTAAATTTTACGTACACAATTTGATTTGGCGGTGGAGCTGGCACATGGATACATGCGCCAAAGTACGGCACTAATAAAAATTCAGTGACGCTATTTTCATCCCCTTCAAGTGGGATCACAAACCCAGGTATTTTTACTTGGCTTCCGTTAAGTTCTTGCCTTACCGAACCTATTTTTGATTGCTCGGCGGCCCCACCACTGTGGCTTTGCGCAGGCATTCCCATTGGGTTAAATTGATTACGTTCCCTTTCTGGGATCAGATCAATCCAATCTAGGGTTAATATGTCGTTGGCATGGCTGACCAAAGGTAGCCAGCACAGCAGCATAATGAGTAAGCGTTTCATTTTTTCTCCTTAAATTCGGATTGTCATACCGTCTGCCAATGAATGACAGTACGCCCGGAAAGCGGGGATAAATCCGATAAGTAATCCTGCTAATTGCACTAAGGCAAGCAGCGTCCATTCGTGTGTGGTGAGCAATGTTAACTCGATATTGATGCCAAATGCTTGGTTAGCGATAGGCTGCAAGATGGCAAGCAGAAGGTATAAACCCGCTACACCTATTCCAATACCGAAAGCAGTGAGAACACTGGCTTCACTGATCAATAAAAAGAAAATATGGTGGGGGCGGGCTCCCATGGCTCTGAGGATCGCCATTTCTCTGCGGCGTTCTTGCAAGCTGGTTAGTAAGCTACTGAGCATCCCCAGCAGCCCTGCCATTACAACAAAACCAGACACGGCCAATAATGCTTGCTCAGCGATAGACATCATACCCCATAATTCATGTAATGCGATCCCTGGCATGATGGCACTGAGAGGTTCTTGGGGGTAAGTATTGATTTGACGCTGTAAAGCAAAAGTTTGGATCTTCGACTTTAGCCCTACCATAAAAGCGGTGATCTGCTTGGGTTGGAAATCGTATTGTTCTAGTTGTTCGGCGCTTGGAGTTGCCCCTAATCTTGCTCCAGATTCCCAGCCTACGTGAATGGCTTCAATTGCCCCTAAAGAAACATGAACACTTTTGTCTACAGGTGTACCTGTTGGTTTTAAAATGCCAACGACTTTAAAAGGTAAGTTGTCATGGCGATTAAAGGATTTGTCGCTGATGCCATGAGCGATGATAATTTCATCACCGATTTGGTAGTTGAGTTCTTTCGCCACATCGGCACCGATGACGGTTTCAAAAAGGTGAGCGAAAGGCTTCCCAGATTCAAAGCTAAGTGGCTGTTTCTTGCCGTATTGATAATACGTGAAATAATCGGTGTTGGTGCCAATAACACGAAAGCCACGGTGAGAGTCGCCAAGAGAAATTGGGATGGACCATTTTACCGAACGGTGATTGCTGATTTCCTGATAACTTTTCCAATCAATATTATTGGTGGCATTACCAATGCGAAATACAGAGTATAACAGAAGGTTTACTTGACCGGATCGAGCGCCCACGATCAAATCGGTATTTGAAATCGTATTGGCGAAGCTGCTTTTGGCTTGGGTTCTGATCCTTTCTACGCCTAAGAGTAAAATCACTGAAATTGCGACGGTAAGAACCGTTAAGAGTGCGGTGGCTTTACGGTTTTTGAGGCTTTGCCAAGCTAAATGAGTGACGGCTAGCATTGCCATTCTCCTTCTGCCATGTTGATTTTTGCGAGATCGACCCCACGATCAAAAAGAGGCTCCAGCGTTGGATCGTGGCTGACGAACACTAAGCTAATGTTCGCGGCGTGACACTCTTGCATTAATAACTCAATAAACGCAGTACGATTATCATGATCCAGTGCAGATGTTGGTTCATCGGCAATGAGTAAATCAGGTTTTCCAATTAAAGCCCGTGCGGCGGCCACTCGCTGCTGCTGGCCGATACTGAGCTCTGTCACTGGGCGATCTAAGCAGGAAGCGGGAAGGTGAAGTTGAGTCAGTAGACGTTTCGCTTCTTGGGGTAAATCTGATCCTGCTTTCTGTTTTCGCTGTGATGAAAAGTGACAAGGAAGCAAGACGTTATCGATAACAGAAAGGTAAGGCAGTAAGTTAAATTGCTGGAAGATATAACCAATGTGGTTGGCTCTGAATTTGTCTCTTTGATTACTCGATAGAGTCGTAAGATCTTGTTGTAATAACTTAATTTGACCACTGCTGGGTGTCACGATACCCGTTAATAGACTCAGCAAGGTGGACTTGCCGCTTCCACTGGGGCCCTTGATAAACACTTTTTCTTGTTGGGTGACAGAAAAGGTGGAGATATTTAAGGTCAGGTTCGCTTGTTTTGGCCAGCGATATTGAAGATCGGTTAGTTCAATAATATTCATGCACTATCAGGGAGGTGTTGCCACCTCCCTACCACGTTACCGGTTTTAGAGTTTAATATTAGAACGCTGTTTATTCAGCATTTCTGACTTTTGGCTATGCTCAGTTAAAATATTCGTTTGTGCTTTTTCTGTGTTAGAGAAAAGCTCAAACCAATGTGTTTGAATGCTGCTTAGCTGTTTAATGTCATCGCAGTGGTAGTGGTATTCGATAGAAAATTCAGCATGACCGCTGTCTGAACCATGATCGTGTCCGTGATGGTCATGATCGTGGTCTTTGTCATGATCGTGCTTATCGTGGTCGTGATGGCCTTTGCCATGATCGTGCTTATCGTGGTCGTGATGGCCTTTGTCATGATCATGGTCATCGTGGTCGTGATGGTCTTTGCCATGATCGTGTTTATCGTGGTCGTGATGGTCTTTATCATGATCATGCCCGTCGTGATCATGGTGGTGCCCTTCATGCTCCCCTTCATCATAGCTGTGCTTTACTGATACGTATTTGACCGAGCAGTTTGCTGACGCAGGCAGCGTAAAGATGTTATTAGCTTGTTTTAGTGTTGCCACTGCTCTGGATAATGTTGCATGTTGCGCATCATTTTGCGGAGCATGTTCAAAACCAATCACATCAGCGCCTGGTGCTGTAATTTCCATTAGCAGATCGTGTTCGTCCTGTGCAATGTTCATTTCCACGACACCATGAACATGGGCTTCATGTTGACGGAAATTAGATTCTGCCTGTACTGGTAAAGCGGTTGATGCGGTAAATCCTGTGGCAATTAATGCCAGTTTAGTAAAGCGAAATGGGGTAGACATACTTCCTCCAAAAGTTAGCAATAAAATAAAGATAAAACATTTCAACTTTATGTCAGTGCCGGAGGTGCTCTCGCATGCTGAGTTACTGGTTGGTAGGGAGCCGAGATGAAGGGCTCTGTATCAAAAATAAATGTGCTGGGTATAGGAATATCCAGTGTGAGCTCTGATGGGATCAGAGCATTATTTGATACTTGATAAAGATTACATTGATGCTGCTGATGGTGGTGAGGATCTGAATCAACGGCATGTAATACAGATACATAGCTAAGCGTCAGCACAAGAAGTACTAAACTTATATGTAGCCACTTATGCGGTATTACGGAAAACAACATCAGAACCATACATTCAACAATCGAAGTGGCTAATGTAATAATATAACATTCAGGACGCAAGAAAATTTACGCTTGTTTGTGAGAGAAAAAAGAAGGAAATGTGTAAGATAAGGTGACGAGTAACTTCTAGTGAAAGGAAGGACGAAGCTACCCGTTACATGTTTATAGAGCCGCTTTGATTAAGCCTAGAACGGTTTCAATCTCAGATTCATTTAGGCTACCTTCTTTAGCGAATAACACTTTGCCTGTTTTGTCTTGCACAATGATGGCTGAACTTTCTTCTTTCAGTTGCCATGTTTTTGCTGCAACACCATTTTCATCCAATACCATCGAAGACCAAGGGAACTCTTGTTTACTGTCTTCTGCGGACGACTTTACAAATCCCCCAGTGCCCCAAATTGCATCATCTTGGTTGATGATGGTTGTGGTTTGATAGTCAGTTTCTGGGAACTTTGAGGCCGTAATGGCGGTCATTAATGGTGCATTCATTTTTTTTGATGAGCTACGCCCAGCAATTGCCTGGATAACACGGACTTTACCTACCATGTTTGCAGTGTTCCAAGGTTGGTAAACCACGGTTGAATCTTCAATGATGAGTTCACCGTGATCTTTCACATTAATACTCGGTACGGCTTGGCCAACCTGAATATTATGAGCGAAGGCAATAGATGGTAGCAAACTTGCAAGGAGAGCAATGAGTGGCTTTTTATTCATATTATTTTTCCATTTTTTATAGGTTTGTAGTCCGACAATTATGATAGCGCACTTTTCTCACTCTGCTTAACTTGTAAGAAAAATGTGTTATCTCAGTTCTTTTCCTATACTTAGACATGTTATTTTTACTGGAGATGATATTTTCGGTTGTTGTCGAGTTGTCCTTAAGAGTATAATGTTTCATAACTGTTAATTTGAAGCGATAATCAAAGGCAGTTGGCTAAGAGATGTAAGAGTCATGCGTGATAGCTTTTACATTAGAAGGACTATAAAACCTTATATGGAATAATGAGGTATAGCTATATGTTACGTATTTTTAAACGTTACCGTCCCGTTCAAGTGGCGAGATTTGTTAAAACGTTGTTTCGCGGCCGGATTTATATCGAAGGCATTGGTGCATTCGAATTTGATAAAGGCCGACTTTTGCCGCCGAGCAAACATGATAAACGCATGCTCTCTGTGATGAGTGAGGTGAATAAAGAAATTTTACACCTCTCTGCCATCCCTGCGTGATAAAGACATGTGTGACTTAAAGTAACAAGAAAAGGGCCGCGTAATGTGGCCCTTTGTTGTTTTGGCTTGTTGTCAGTCTGTGATGTTATTCCGGTGGGAAACACACACCTGTGCCACCGATACCGCAATAGCCCGCAGGGTTTTTAGCAAGATATTGTTGATGGTAGGTTTCTGCAAAATAATAGTCAGAGGCGGCTTTGATCTCTGTACTGATCTCTCTCTGATCATTCGCGGCGGCAAGTGCTTTTTGATAAGCCTGCTTGCTTTGCAGTGCGCTCTCTTGTTGTTGTTCGCTGTAGGTGTAAATCGCCGATCGATATTGCGTTCCAATGTCGTTGCCTTGGCGCATCCCCTGAGCAGGATCGTGGTTCTGCCAAAAGTGTGTGAGTAACGTTTGAAATGAGATTTTGCTTGGATCGTAAATGACTTTTACGACTTCGGTGTGGCCAGTTTGTCCTGTGCAAGTATCGTCATAAGTTGGGTTAACGGTAAAGCCACCACTGTAGCCAACGGATGTGCTGTAAACACCGTCTAGTTTCCAGAACAAACGTTCCGCTCCCCAGAAGCACCCCATTCCAAAGAGTATGGTTTCAAACCCTGCAGGAGCCTCGGCGTTGAGATCGGTGTTATTCACAGCGTGAGGTAAATTGGGCGTAATCGCATGAGGGCGATCGGGCAATGCAGTATTGGCATTAACCAATTGTTGTTTCGTGGTATTCATATTACATCCTTGAAGTGTATGTGGTTCATTCAGCCAGTTGAATATTTTAATGATAAAAGTATTAAAAATCATAGCATCGTGCTTTTCTTGTTGTAGTCCGTTGACACTTTCTAGACAATCACTAAATTGAGTAACTTTATGTTGGCTCTATGAATTCAAACCTTCTATCTAGTTGATAATAGCAATGTTAAAGAATCGAGTATTACCTACAATTACGCTGTTATGTGGCGCTTTTTCCTCTTTGAGTCATGCTGAAATTTCAGTATCGATTGAAGGCATTGATGGTCCTTTAAAAGATAATGTGGATGTCTATTTATCTACTATCCCAGAAGAAGATTATTCGTTGTCGTTACGCTTTAAATCCCGAGTTGAAACAAGCATTCAACAAGCGTTAAAAGCATTAGGGTACTACGAACCTAAAATTGAATTCATAGTGGTCAGTGAAGATGAAGACCATGACGTCACTATAAATATTTCACCTGGGCCGCCAGTATTGATCCGAGAAAGCGACATCGTGATCAGTGGTGAAGCGAAAAACGATCAAGATTTCATTGCTTTGGTGGAAAAGTCGGGGCTGCATTTAGGAAACATACTGAATCACAGTAAGTACGATGCGCTGAAGTCTGGGGTCCGTAACTTAGCGCTGAGAAAAGGTTATTTTGATGGTGATTTCACATTAAAGCGATTGGAGGTATCTCCTGAAAATCGTCAAGTTTTTGTGCGGTTACATTATGACAGTGGCAAGCGATATCATTATGGTGAAACGACGATCATTGGCAGTCAGATCGATCAAGATCGCGTATTGTCGTTATTGCCGTATAAGCCGAATGATCCGTACCTTGCTAGTCAAATTGGGGAGTTGAATCAGTCTCTTTCCAATACCGAATGGTTCTCTTCCGTTTTAGTTGAAGGGGACATTGAGAATATTAAAGATAATCTCCTTCCTATCAACGTCAGTTTAGCGCCACAAGCCCGTAATAAAATTGAAACTGGTTTAGGTTATTCCACCGATGTTGGTGTACGAGGCACCGTGAAGTGGAACAAACCATGGTTAAACAGCCGAGGTCACAGTTTCGATTCAAGTTTATCGGTGTCGAACCCAGAGCAAACATTAGCCATGGGGTATAAAATTCCCCTTGAAGATGTGCTGAATGAGTACTACCAAGTTCAATTTGGAATGAAGAACTTAGACAACCGAGATACACGAAGTCAGGAATACAATTTATCTCTAGAGCGTCATTGGAAGTTAGAATCCGGTTGGCACAGAACGGCGTTTACTCGTGTGCTTTATGAAGATTACCGCCAGGGTACTGAAGAAGATATTTCTACATTGATCTTACCGGGTGTGACTTACACGCGTAGCCGAGTACGTGGTGGCGCGATGCCAATGTGGGGAGACAAGCAAGTTATTACCGTGGAAGTGTCGGATAAATCTTGGGGTTCGGATGCCAGCTTACTACGGGTACAAGGTCGAACTGCTTGGGTGCGTAGCTCTGGTAATAACCACCGTGGTATTGCTCGTTTTGATGGTGGCGGTGTGTATACGTCAGAGCTTGAAAATATCCCACCGTCACTGCGTTTCTTCGCTGGTGGTGATAATAATCTACGTGGTTATGGTTATGAATCCATTTCTCCAAAAGACGAGAAAGGTAACTTAACTGGTGGTCAATACATGGCGACGTCCAGCCTTGAGTATCAATACCGAGTCGTGGGGAATTGGTGGGCGGCCACCTTTGTGGATTATGGTAGTGCATGGACTGATACTCCTGAGTGGAAAACGGGTACTGGAGTGGGTGTACGTTGGGCTTCCCCCATTGGCCCGATCCGACTGGACTTTGCATGGGGCTTAGATGAAAAGCCAAAAGATCGTTTCCAAATCCATTTCACATTAGGGCCAGAAGTATGAGTAAGTGGTTAATTCGTATCGGCATTACGTTTGCCACTTTGATTGTGATGATCGTGCTGTCGGTTGGTGTGATTTTATTTACACCAGCTGGCATTAAGTTGGCACTCTGGGGGGCCGAAAAAGCGGTACCGGAGTTGAAGGTGGGGAGCAGTAAGGGCTCGTTACTTTCCAGCTTTACTCTTACCGACATCAGCTATCAATCAAAAGATCAAATGGCATTAGCACTGAATTCAGCGACGCTAACCATAGATGCTAAGTGCTTACTTACCCCAGCCGTTTGTGTTCGAAATCTTGAATTAAATGGTCTTAACTTTAACCTACCTGCTCTGCCAGAGTCCTCGAATCCACCGGAAGACGTTGCCACCGAGCCTGTCACAGAAATCACACTGCCTGTGCCTATTAGTGTGGATCGCGTGGCCCTCAATGAGATTGAATTGGCGATTTTAGGCAACAAAGTCAGTTGGCAGCATTTTTCGACGGCGGCAGAAGTGCAGGGCAGTAAGTTGCTTCTTAAGCCGACGGTGTGGCAGAAAATTCGAGTTGAGCTGGCCAAGCAGGAAGATACTTCAGTAGCGGCAGAGCAGATCAAAGAAGCTTCCGATGAACCGAAAACAGCCATTGTACTGCCAGAAGTTGTGATCCCGTTGGATATCACCGTAGAGCAATTTGATCTAAGTGATTTTGAGTTAGCTGGGGAAACCCCAGTGGTGGTTGAGCAACTTTCGTTTGCTGCTACGGCGAATCAGCATGACGTGGCTGTTAAGCAGCTAGATCTGGTTATGCCACAAGCCAAATTGGATTTAGACACCAACGTAGCTCTTAAAGGTGACTACCCACTTACCTTGGAAGCTAAGGTATTGGTACGAGAAACGGAGTTAAAAGATCACACTTTAGCGCTCAATGTGGCTGGCAGTGTGGCAAATATGGAGCTCGTAGCAAAGCTTCAGGGGACACTACAGGCTAGCATAAAAGGACAGCTGAAAGCGTTAGACCCCACATTACCTTTTGATATTAGGTTATCTGACAGCAAGCTTCAGTGGCCTCTGACTGATAACCCAGATTACCAAGTAAAACGCTTAGACTTATCCACCCAAGGTAGTTTAGAAGGTTACCAATTTACTTTGGCCTCTTTGGTTGAAGGAAAGCCGATCCCGAGTTTGGATCTGTCTTTAAAAGGGGCAGGTGATCTAGAGCACGTAAAACTCTCGACACTGATGCTAAATACCTTAGGTGGACAGGTGAAAGGCCAAGCTGGGGTTAACTGGAAAGCTCCGCTAAATTGGGATGCAACGTTAAATCTAGCCAATATTCAGCCTGGATTGCAGTGGCCACAAGCGGAAGGCAACATCAGTGGCGATCTGGCAACAACAGGCCAGTTAACTCAAGCAGGTGGTTGGGTTGTGGATCTACCTACGTTAGATATTGATGGTGTGATTCGTGATTACCCATTGGATCTTTCTGGCAGTGTCAAAGCCAATGATAAAAAAGGCAGTGGTGCGGTTCAGCTTAATATTCCTGAGTTGGTGTTAAAGCATGGCCCGAACGGAGCAGTGATTGCAGGGCAGCTCGACAAACTATGGGATCTAGATGTTCAGCTTAATGCGCCTGATTTATCGCTCAGCGTGCCAGATTTGCAAGGCCACGCACAAGGGAAGGTTCACTTAGCTGGGGCACTAGAAACACCAGATATTACTCTTGATTTAACCGTTGATAATATCAATTGGCAGCACGAAGCAACGTTAGAAAAATTAAGTGTAAAAGGGCAAGTCACCCCATTACCTGTAGCACAAGGTGACTTAACGATTTTGGCTAAGAAAGGTCGTTATCAGGAACATATTTTACACTCATTAAACCTTATTTTTGCAGGCAGTGAGCAGCAACATCAATTGGATTTGAAGCTGAAAACTCAACCTGTTTCCACTCAAATGCAGTTAGTAGGCTCACTTGATCGTAAAGAGGGTTGGCAAGGCACATTAAACGATGCTGACATTGAAACGGACTTGGGGACTTGGCAGTTAAATCAAGCCACAGCATTGGGCTACAACATTCCTAAAAATATTGCTTCTGTTGCCGCTCATTGTTGGCTGCAAAACGAAAGCTCCATTTGTGTCACAGACGATATTGAGGCAGGGGAATCTGGTGAAGCCTCATTGAAAGTGTCTCAATTTGGTTTTGATAAAATTCAGCGGTTCTTGCCACCAGAAACCACCTTAGAGGGGGCGGTTAATGCCACGGTTTGGGCGAAATGGGCCAAAGAGCAGCAGCCAGAAGCGAAAGCGCATATTTCGGTGACGCCTGGTTACGTAAAGCAGCAGTTGGATGAAGAGCTGACATTGGGTTGGGATGACATAACGTTAACCGCTGATGTCAAAGACAATCAAGTGGCGACCACATGGTTGGTGAGCCTGACAGAAAACGGTGACATTCAAGGTAATGCAACCATTGCCCCAATTGAAGGAGAAACAGAGCAAACCATTGAGGGCCGATTACAAATTGAGGCGCTAACATTAGCGATGCTGGAACCAGCATTAAGTGAATACAGTTCATTAGATGCGTTGATCAATTCTGATATTGTGCTGAGTGGTCCTGTCCTTCAACCAAAGTTACAAGGGCAATTAACGGTGGATCAGCTTGCCCTGCATGGAGATTTATCACCCGTTGATGTTAACAACGGCAATGTCACGCTAGCATTTTCAGGTTATGAAGCGGATCTTAATGCCAAAATAGAAACACCCGATGGTGATCTGGATGTGACTGGTCAAGGCAATTGGGCAGACTTAGCAAAATGGAAAGCGGTACTTTCGGTGAAAGGCGATGAGCTAAAAGTGAATGTACCACCGATGGTTGCGTTAAAAGTACACCCTGATCTTCATATTTCAGCCAGTCCAGACTTAGCTAAGGTGACAGGGAGTATTAAGATCCCTTGGGGACGTATTGAAGTTAAAGAGTTGCCTCAGAGTGCCATTGGTGTTTCTAGTGATGAGGTGATCCTCAATAAAGATCTTCAACCCGTTGAAGAATCTAAACCTGTACCAATGAAAGTGAAAACAGACATTAAAATTGATATTGGTGATGACGTTAAGCTGGCGGCATTTGGCTTAGAGGGTGGGTTGATTGGCTCACTGGGGGTGACCCAAAACAATAAAGGGCCTTTTATTAAAGGTGAGATAAACATCACCGATGGTACTTATCGATCTTTTGGTCAAGATTTACTGATTAAAAAAGGGTTAATCCTATTCAGTGGTCCAGCGGATCAACCGTTTGTGTCTATTCAAGCTATCCGTAACCCAGATAACACTCAAGACGATGTGGTTGCTGGCGTCCGAGTTGACGGCCCTGCCGATGAACCAAGTATTGAGATCTATTCAGAGCCGGCTATGCCACAAGCGAATGCGTTATCGTATTTACTACGTGGGCAAAATATTGATAGCGAATCGGCAGGTGGCGGTAATGTCGTTACAACTACCTTGATTGGGCTAAGTTTAGCCAAAAGCGGTAAAGTGGTTGGCGAGATTGGGGAGGCTTTTGGTGTTCAGGATCTGGCTTTAGATACCGCAGGATCAGGAGAAGACTCTCAAGTTACCGTCAGTGGCTATATTTTACCTGGATTACAAGTGAAATACGGTGTGGGCATATTTAACTCATTGGGCGAATTTACTTTGCGCTATCGTCTGATGAAAGATCTGTACGTGGAAGCCGTATCAGGTGTGGATAGCGCCGTCGATCTGTTGTATCAATTTGAAATCGAATAAAGGGTAAACGATGAAGCAAACTGAGTTGGTGTTCGTGTATGGAACATTACGTGAAGGGGAATCAAATCACGGCTTGTTAGAGAGCAGTGAATATCTTGGTTCTTGCCAAACACTGCCTCAGTTTGCTTTGTTTGATTTAGGCCCTTATCCTGCGGCAATACTGGGTAAAACAGCCATTGTGGGTGAGGTGTATCGTGTGGACATTCTTACAATGGCAAATTTGGATCAGTTAGAAGAATACCCAAAGCTATACGATCGTATTAAAACCCAAACGCCTTTTGGTTCTGCTTGGATTTACCTGTATCAGAACAGTTCTGAGTTGCGCTCGGTTATTGACAGTAATGACTGGAAAAATCGATAGCGTGAGTCTGATTGATTGGTGTTTTTTCTCTTTTTAGAGTCGTGCATTTACAATGCATCATTCCCTTTATGGGGTGTTCCTAATCTTGATGTTGCTTCCATCTCTTCTATTTTTTCACGATAAAACGACAATTTAGGTATCACTTTTGAGTGTTCGCCTTTGAGTTTTCATCTTCTTAACTTGACTAATATCAATAGAAATAAAAGTAAATAGAGTATTTATTCATCATTATTACATTATTTATTAGTATGGCTTTTGATTATAAAACAACCGTGTTTTCGTGTTGTTTATAAGAATTACTATAAATAATAATAAATGAAGGAACGCTTGCTATGGGCTTAGCTCGTCCTGGCTCTAATGGTGAAAAACATTTTTCAGCCGATGCCAACTTAATATCTACTACCGATCCCGACAGCATACTCACATACGCAAACCCAGAATTTTGTGATGTTGCGGGTTACTCTCATGATGAGCTCACTGAGCAGCCTCATAATATTGTGCGCCATTCTGATATGCCTAAGGCTGCTTTTAAGCAGATGTGGGGGAAAATTCAGTCTGGGCGGAGCTGGATGGGGATTGTCAAAAATGCCTGCAAAGATGGGCAGTTTTATTGGGTTTCTGCGTTTGTTACGCCCATTACTGATGCTGCGGGGAAAATAACGGAGTATCAGTCTATTCGCAGTAAGCCTAGCCAAGTCGTCGTGCAAAGAGCAGAGCAAATATACGGGGCACTACAACAAGGAAAAGCACCATCCCGATTATCGTGGCCACGCTTTAGCTATCGTTGGTGTCGCTACCTGATGCTGGCGATCACCTCGTTGTGTGCTGGCGTCATGTTGCTGGGAGGATCCAGCAGTGTCGTTTCAATAATACTGTTACTGGCGGTGGTCATTAGCTTAATTAATGAAGCCATGAATCAGCGTCGGCTAACGTTGGTGATGGAGGAAGCGCATCAGGCTTATGACAACCCATTAATGGAGTTGGTCTATACAGGGCACTATGATGATTACTCTGTGATTGAACTGGCGTTGCAAAAGAGAAAATCGGAACTTCGTGCTGTAGTGGCACGAGCGTCTGAAACATCCTCGAACATTCATGACGATGCTAAGAGCGAATTATCGAACTTAGAAAGTATGCAGCAAAACTTAGCAGGTCAAAGTATTGAAACGGACTCTGTTGCTACAGCCATGACTGAAATGGCGCATTCGATTCGTGATGTAGCGGATAATGCCAATGCAACCTCACAGTTAGTTCAAGAGGCCAGCGATTTGTCTGCCCAAGGGCAAAACAGTGTATCTACAACCATGAGCTCGGTGAGTGAGCTGCATCAATCGTTAGAGGACGCTAAATCCATTATTCATGAGCTATCCTCAAGCAGTCAGCAGATTGAACAAATTTTAGATGTGATCGGATCCATTGCTGAACAAACCAACTTACTCGCATTAAACGCAGCGATTGAGGCTGCTCGGGCTGGGGAAGCTGGGCGTGGGTTTGCGGTGGTGGCCGATGAAGTGCGTTCATTGGCTTCTAAGACTCAGAGCTCCACTGGCGAAATTCATGCGATGATCTCACATCTACAGCAAACGGCTCAGCATGCAGTGAAGGCCATGGAGCAAGGTGGAGAGTTGTCTGAGTTGTGCCGAGGAAATGCGCAGAACACAGAGCAAGTTTTGAATGCGATGAATGAAAAACTGGATGAAGTGACCAACGCTAGTCATCATATCGCGACAGCGGTCAGTCAGCAGGCCAGTGTAACGGAAGAAATTAATACCAATGTGGTGACGATTCAGCAGTTGTCGTCGTCTAACTTGTCATTAAGTGAGGAGTCTGTGGGCCGAACTGGTGAACTTGTGAGTAAGCTGAGTGAGTTGCAACGTTTAATGGCACAATTCCAAAAGCCTTAAATCATATCGCCCCTGTTGCTGTGCATTGACAGGGGCGATTGACTGTTTTTTACTTATGCTTATTTTGATTGAGCGCGTTCAAAAGAGGTTAAGATTTCCTTTTTTGCTGCTGCCGCGTCTGCCCAGCCATCCACTTTCACCCATTTGCCTTCTTCTAGGTCTTTGTAACGCTCAAAGAAGTGAGTAATTTGTGCTTTTAGTAGCTCTGGTACGTCATTGATGTCTTGAATGTGCTCATACTCTTTAGACAGTTTACTGTGTGGTACCGCAATGATTTTTGCATCTTCACCAGATTCGTCTGTCATGTTTAAGACACCAACAGGGCGACAACGAATCACTGATCCTGGCAGCAGTGGGTGTGGTGTTGGTACTAATACATCGACAGGATCGCCATCGAGTGAAAGAGTGTGGTTTACGTAGCCGTAGTTACAAGGGTAAAACATCGGCGCTGACATAAAGCGGTCAACAAACACGGCACCGCTGTCTTTATCTACTTCATATTTGATCGGATCCGCATTGGCTGGGATTTCAATCACAACATAGATATCTTCAGGAATGTCTTTACCTGCAGGTACGTCGTTTAAGCTCATTGTAACTCCTTGTAGTTTTTAGGGATATTCTCGAAATAATTCACACAAGACAATATCAGATATTGCCGTGGTATCTAGTCTAAAAATAAGTTCTGCTTATTATAAGTTAGAATAAAAATGGTCGATGGGATCGATCTAAAAAGATAAGCAGGGCAAACCGTAAGCTTGCCCTGAATAGATAGGTTTGTCTCTACGACGAAAGCGTAATGGAATTACATGTTGTTGTCTGGGTATTCCACCATAAATTGCTCAAGTTTATTCACCATGTTGGTTGAACCCACAAAGAATGGCACACGCTCATGCAGCTCTGTAGGCTTTAAATCCATGATTCGATTTTTGCCGTCAGACGCTTTACCACCTGCTTGCTCTGCAATAAATGCCATTGGGTTGCATTCATACAATAAACGAAGCTTACCATTTGGGTGAGTTAGCGTGCTTGGGTATAAATACATTCCGCCTTTTAGAAGATTGCGGTGGAAATCAGCAACCAATGAGCCAATGTAACGTGACGTATAAGGGCGGTTATCGGCGGGTACATTTTCTTGGCAGTACTTAATGTATTTTTTTACCCCCATTGGGAAGCGGAAGTAGTTCCCTTCATTAATGGAGTAAATCTTACCGTCTTCTGGCACTTTCATGTTTTCATGAGAGAGACAAAATACGCCGAGTGAAGGATCGTAAGTAAAACCGTGAACACCATTGCCTGTGGTATAAACCAGCATGGTCGAAGAACCGTAAATCACATAACCAGCAGCGACTTGTTTATTGCCAGGCTGCAAGAAGTCTTCTTCCGTGGCGGGGGTGCCAACAGGAGAAACTCGACGGTAAATTGAGAAAATAGTACCAACGGAAACGTTTACGTCAATGTTCGAAGAACCATCCAGTGGATCCATCAAAACGACGTACTTTGCGTTACGGTTGAGTTCTTTATTAAAGGCGACGGCTTCGTCTTCTTCTTCGCTGGCTACACCACATACCTGATCACGGGCTTCTAGGGCAGCTTTAAATTTTTCGTTAGCGTATACGTCTAACTTTTGTTGTTCTTCACCTTGCACGTTTTCAGAGCCAACTGTACCAGTAATATCAACAAGACCAGCTTTGTTGATTTCACGGTTAACAATTTTGGCGGCGAGTTTGATTGAGCCAAGTAGAGAAGAGAGATCACCACTGGCGTGGGGGAAATCATGCTGTTTCTCAACGATGAATTCGCCTAGGGTTCTAATCTCGGACATTTCCTATCCTTAGTTATCTTAGTATGATCGGGTATTAAAGGTCAGGTACAATACTGCTATTCAGTGATGCCTCTTTATGGACATTCATTTATACCTAGTGAGGTTTACGACAGAAGAACGTTTCATTTCTGCTCTATCTAATTGTATAACAAAGATCTTTTTATTCGTAACGAAGTAACAATGCACTGTTACAAATCTCGGTGAGCCAATAATTATGCACATTCATATTCTAGGTATTTGTGGGACATTCATGGGAGGAGCTGCGGTGTTAGCTCGTCAATTAGGTCATAAAGTGACGGGCTGTGATGCGAATGTTTATCCACCCATGAGCACATTGCTTGAGTCTCAAGGCATTGAAATTATTGAAGGCTTTGACCCGGCTCAATTAGAACCAGCTCCGGATTTAGTGGTGGTTGGTAATGCCATGAGTCGAGGCAATCCATGTGTTGAGTATGTCCTTAATAAGAACCTGCGTTACACCTCGGGACCACAATGGTTACAGGAATTTCTGTTACATGACCGTTGGGTGATGGCCGTTTCTGGCACTCATGGTAAAACGACCACGTCGAGTATGCTGGCTTGGATTTTGGAAGATTGCGGTTATAAGCCGGGCTTTTTAGTGGGCGGTGTTCTAGGAAACTTCGGGGTTTCCGCGCGGTTAGGTGAAAGTATGTTCTTTGTGGTTGAGGCGGATGAATACGACAGTGCTTTTTTCGATAAGCGCTCTAAGTTCGTGCATTATCACCCTCGAACCTTGGTTATGAATAATTTAGAGTTTGATCATGCCGACATTTTTGATGATTTGGCTGCAATTCAAAAACAATTTCATCATTTAGTACGCACTGTGCCGGGGAATGGGCGAATTTTTGCGCCGAAATCTGAACAAGCTTTGGCTGAAGTGTTAGACAAAGGTTGTTGGAGTGAGCTGGAATATACGGGTGACGGTGGTCAATGGCAGGCGAAAAAGCAGCACAAAGATGGCAGCGTGTTTGAAGTTGTCTTTGAGGGTGAAACCGTTGGTACTGTGAAATGGGATCTGGTTGGGGATCATAATGTTAGTAATGCGTTAATGGCCATCTCAGCGGCTCGCCATGTGGGGGTTACCCCGGATTTGGCTTGTGAGTCGTTGGCAACCTTCATTAATACCAAGCGTCGATTAGAGCTAAAAGGCGAAGTAAATGAAATCACTGTGTATGATGACTTTGCCCATCATCCAACGGCTATTGAGCTGACGCTTGACGGTTTACGCAATAAAGTGGGCGACAGAAAAATTATTGCAGTATTAGAGCCTCGTTCTAGCACCATGAAGTTAGGGGTACATAAAGATACGTTGGCGGCATCGTTAGCTGCGGCAGACAGTGTGTACCTATACCAACCTGACAATATTCAGTGGTCTGTTGATGAGGTTGCAGAGCAGTGTCAGCAACCTGTTTATACCAATCGTGACATCACCGAGTTTGTGGCTGAAATTGTGAAAGAGGCACAACCGGGCGATCAAATTTTAGTAATGAGTAATGGTGGGTTTGAAGGTATTCACACCAAGTTGCTTGATGCACTACAAGCAAAATAACGGATAGAACAATGGCACTACAGCAACAACAAAAGTCCATCACATTGGCGATGACTGGCGCGTCAGGGGCACCTTATGGCCTACGTCTTTTAGAATGTTTATTAGGCGCAGATTATCAAGTCTTTTTACTGATCTCTTCGGCGGCGCGAGTGGTCATGGCGACAGAACATGGGTTGCAATTACCCAGTGGGCCAGAAGCGGCCAAAAAAATCTTGGTTGAGCATTTAGGCTGCAACCCAGAAAAGCTGGTGGTGTGTGGCAAAGAAGAGTGGTTTTCTCCTGTAGCTTCTGGCTCTGCGGCACCAAAACAGATGGTGGTATGCCCGTGTTCTGCAGGATCTGTGGCGTCCATTGCTCATGGCATGTCCGATAATTTAATTGAGCGGGCTGCCGATGTGGTATTAAAAGAGCGAGGCCAACTTATTTTAGTGGTTCGTGAAACGCCATTTTCTACGCTGCATTTAGAAAACATGCATAAGCTGTCGCAGATGGGTGTCACCATTATGCCGGCGGCTCCGGGCTTTTATCATAATCCGCAGTCAATTGATGATTTGGTGGATTTTATGGTGGCGCGTTTGTTGGATCACTTAGGAGTCGAGCAAGGGTTAGTGCCACGCTGGGGATATGATCAGCGTTCATGACATGTTCGTGAAACGTTCATGAAATGTTCGTGAAGCGTCCATTAAAGAGAGTACGTCTGGCTTGTGGAGTGGTATTGAAACGAATCTTTACAAGCTAGAAGCGACTTTGCCGTCGGTTGCGATGGTAAAGACTGCACCTTGTAGTCATTTATGTATACAATGTGTCTCTTTCTCATCGGGGCGTCTTTCTTTACTTAAGATAAGGCTGAGATCGATTTATCGGAACCCGTAGAACCTGAACCAGATCATGCTGGCGTAGGAATTGAGATGATACAAATTTAGCCCAGACTAAGTGCTCACCTCAACCCTGTGCCGCTCACTTAAAGATGTAAGGAGCGCATAGTGAATAAGAAACTGCTATCCCTAATGGCAACTGCGGCCATCTCAACCACCTCAATGTCAGCTTTTGCGGTTGAAGATACCTTAACCGTATATACCTACGACTCGTTTGCGGCTGACTGGGGCCCGGGTCCTGTGGTTGAAAAGGCGTTTGAAGCACAATGTGGTTGTGATTTAAATTTGGTTGCTTTGGATGACGGGGTTTCTATTTTAAACCGCCTACGTCTGGAAGGTAAAAATGCCAAAGCGGACATCGTGTTAGGTTTAGATAATAACCTAATGGCTGAAGCGAAAAAGACAGGCTTACTGGCTGAGCACAGTGTTGATACAAGCAAGGTAACCCTACCGGGTGGCTGGTCTGACTCGACATTTGTGCCTTACGACTACGGCTACTTTGCGTTTATCTACAACACTGAAAAGTTAACTAACCCACCAAAAAGTTTAAAAGAGTTGGTGGAGCAGCGGGACGATCTGAAAGTGATCTATCAAGATCCTCGCACTTCGACGCCAGGTCAAGGTTTGATGTTATGGATGAAGTCGGTGTACGGCGAAGATGTAACACAAGCGTGGCAAAAGCTGTCGAAAAAAACCGTAACAGTCACCAAAGGTTGGTCTGAAGCATACAACATGTTCTTAGAAGGGGAGTCTGATTTAGTTTTGTCTTACACGACTTCTCCTGCATACCACATTATTGCCGAGAACGAATCTAAGTACGCCGCGGCTAATTTTTCCGAAGGTCATTATACTCAAGTGGAAGTGGCTGCCAAAGTGAAAGGAACTAAAAATGAAAAGCTGTCCGATGAGTTCATGGCGTTCATTTTAAGTAACTCTTTCCAATCTGCTATGCCAACAGGCAACTGGATGTACCCAGTGACCGATGTTGCATTACCGGAAGGGTTTAACAAGTTAACTGTTCCTGCTAAGCCTTTATCATTCAGCTCAGACAAAGTGGCAGACAGCCGTCGTCAGTGGGTTCGTGAATGGCAAAGTGCGTTAACATTCTAATCGGCATTCTTTAATGAGAGTGACAAAAACTCAATTACCCGGTCTGCTTATGGCCGGGTTTATTTTTGCTTTTGTGGCAGCGTCCATTGCCGCTTTATTACTGCAAGCTCCGTCTCCGCACCCAAGTCAAATATGGAATGACCCATATTATCGTCACGTAACGAAATTTAGCTTTCTGCAAGCCACGTTATCGATGTTACTGAGCGTAGGCTTAGCCATTCCCGTGGCTCATGCATTGAATCGTCGTGAGTTTGTGGGGAAACCGCTGTTGCTAAAATTGTTTGCCATGACATTGGTATTGCCAGTGTTGGTTGGTGTGTTTGGCTTATTGTCTATTTATGGTAACAGCGGTTTATTGGCTCAAGGTTTAGCGTATGTGGATGCTAAGTTACCTTTTAGTATTTATGGTTTAAACGGCATTTTATTAGCGCATGTGTTTTTTAACTTGCCGTTTGCCTGCCGTTTACTGCTGCAATCGTTAGAGTCGGTACCTGTTGAGCAACATAAATTGTGTGCACATTTAGGCATGAGCCATTGGCAAAAGTTTACGTTGGTTGAATGGCCGCGATTACGCCAACAGCTGCCCCATGTGTGCGGGCTGGTATTTATGTTGTGTTTTACCAGTTTTGCAACCGTGATGGCATTGGGTGGCGGGCCTAGATCTACCACCATTGAGCTGGCCATTTACCAAGCCATTAAATTTGATTTTGATTTGCAAGCGGGGGCTATTTTAGCGCTATGGCAAATGTTGCTTTGTGGGGCGTTGGCCCTTGGCATTCAGCGATTAGCGCGCCCGATTGCTGTTGATAATGGTTCGGCTGCAGCAAAGTTGCCTCTGTATCAAGACTCATGGAAAACCAAGTTTTGGGACTATGGTTGGATTGGTTTGGCGACATTTTTTGTTATTCCACCGTTGCTGATGGTGGTACTGAGTGGCGTTAATCCGAAATCTCTTTCCGTGCTCAGTGACTCGGCGTTCTGGCTCGCGCTATGGAATTCATTCTCTATCGCTTTTTCATCCAGCGTGTTTGCTCTGGCTGCTGGCGTGTTGATTTTGGTGGCCAGCCGCTCTTGGCGTTTAGTTGGGCTTAACTTTCGAGCCGATAAACTGGAGTTGATAGGTACGATCATTTTGGTGACACCGGGGCTTGTGATCAGTACAGGCTTGTTTTTATTGCTACGTAATATTACCGATGTGTTTGAGATGGCCTTTTGGGTGGTGGTCGCCGTGAATGGCTTAATGGCGCTGCCTTATGTGATTAAAACATTAGCCCAACCTTTGCTGCACATTGCTCAGCAATACAACCAGCTGTGTGCCAGCTTGGGTATGTTTGGCTTAACTCGACTGCGCTTAGTCGAGTGGCGCGCACTGCGTAAGCCGTTTGCTCATGCATTTGCGATTAGTTTTGTGCTGTCGATGGGTGATTTGGGGGCGATTGCGTTATTTGGTAGTCAGGAGTTTCGAACTTTGCCTCTTTACTTATACCAACTATTGGGCAGTTACCAAATGGAAGCGGCGGCAGTGGTGTCATTAGGGTTATTGTCGCTGAGTGTGCTGGTGTTTATGGTGGTAGAAAAGGCCTTCATGGCATCGCAACCAAAGATTATTGAGAAGAGATAAAAATGCTTAAATTTTCTGACGTGCGTTACCACTATCAAACAACGTCGTTTCATTTTGATTGGGAAATGAAAGCAGGCAACATTGTCGCGATTTTAGGCCCAAGTGGGGCGGGTAAAAGTACTTTATTGAACCTTGTGGCGGGTTTTATTCAGCCTGTATCCGGTGACATTGAAATTGAAGGGAAGCCAGTTATAGGGCTAGAACCTCACCAGCGGCCCTTAGCCATGTTGTTTCAAGAGCATAACTTGTTTGCCCATTTAACCGTGGCACAAAATATAGGGTTAGGTATTCACCCTGGTTTGAAGCTAACACCACAACAGCATCAACAAGTCAAAGATGCGGCAAAAAAGGTTGGTGTGGATGAGTTTTTGGATAGGCTTCCTGAGCAGTTATCGGGGGGCCAAAAGCAGCGAGTAGCATTGGCGCGGTGTTTTGTTCAGCAGCGATCTTTATGGCTGTTGGATGAACCTTTTTCAGCGTTGGATCCTATCCTTCGAGAAGAAATGTTGGCTTTAGTGAAGCAACTGGCACAGCAGCATGGGATCACCGTGTTAATGGTTACTCACAATATTGTCGATGCAAAATCTATCGCCAGTCATTATGCTTTTGTTGATAACGGTATGATTGCCAGCCACGGTGACATTGCGTTGCTGAACCAGCGTCATGAACATGCTGAATTAGATCGCTTTATTGTGGCGGCCAACTCAGCACTATTGTAATTATTTTTTATTAGGAAATACCCATGTCTGATCTTTCTCCATCCCAGCGCTGGCAAATGATCCGTGAACAAGGTTTTGCGGTGTATTTAAAACGAAAAATGCTTCGTGAAGCTGCTCTGTTTTATGTCATTGTGACGATATTACTGTACTCACAAGGCGCGGAAGACATTGTGGATCTGATGATCCGTAATGCGGTAGTTTGTGTGGTGGTATTCCCAATTGCAGCGGCATTAGAGTGGGTGATCAAAAGCAAATGGCATGCTCGAAAAGACAAATAACCGTAATTGGGTAAATAGAGTTAGTGGCGCAAATTAAAGTGCAAAAAGCTCGTTCTGAAGGTTCAGTAACGAGCTTTTTTATTATTCGGTTAATGACAAGATAGGCATTGGCCTATGGTGTTCTAAATGCAGGTAATGTGGTGATGCATTTAGATAAATGGGTTATAAATTCTCTTCGGCGAATTCGGCTAGGCGGCTACGCACTACGCCATTGAGATAAATGTTGGCGCTGCCTTCGAAGTTTTTGAAACGCTCAACAATATAGGTGAGTCCCGAGGTCACCGGGGTTAAATACGGAGAATCGATTTGCGCTAGGTTACCAGAGCAAACCAGCTTGGTGCCTTCCCCACAACGTGTGATGATGGTTTTAATTTGGGAGGCGGTTAAGTTTTGGCATTCATCCAATAAGACAAACGCATTTTGGATGGAGCGGCCACGCATGAAGTTAATGGATTTAAATTGAAGGTTTGCTTTGTCACAAATGTATTTGAGTGAGCCATCAGTGCACACGTCGTGCTGATGCAAAGCTTCTAAGGTGTCGGTAATTGCAGCCAGCCAAGGCATCATCTTCTCTTCTTCTGTGCCCGGTAAAAAACCGATCGACTCTGCAATTTCAGGGGTATTACGGGTTACGATGATTTTGTCGTACATCTTTCGTTCGATGTTCTGTTCGAGGGCAGCAGCCATAGCGAGTATGGTTTTACCACAACCAGCGGGTCCGGTTAAAATCACCAGATCAATATCGGGATCGAGCAGCGCATCCAGGGCCATACCTTGATAAATATTCTTAGGGTGAATTCCCCAAGCTTGGCGGTGCATCAGGCGCTCACGACCTATATCTTTGATTTGAATCTGTTCTCCTTCTATGGATTGAACACGGGCGGCAAAGTCGTCGTGTTCATCAATCACATATTGGTTAATGAACGCGCTTTCTAACGTGTTGCTGTCTATGGTGTGTAGGGTATTTCTGCCTATGGTTCGGCTTTCTACATTGCCCACTTTTTGCCAAAAATCCCCCTCGATTTGACGAAACCCTTTGGTGAGAAATTGCACATCATCAATAAGTTGATCACTGCGATAATCATCAACAAAACGAACGCCAGCGCCTTTTGCTCTTAGGCGCATGTTGATGTCTTTGGTTATGAGGACCACTTCTCGTGGTGAACGTTTATTTTGCAGGTACAGCACCGCGTTTAGAATGCGGTTGTCACCGGCCTTATCCGCAAAGGCTTTGACCGTCTCTTTGATCTGATAATCGGCTAGAATAGAAATTGTGCCTTTGACGTTGTGATCTTGAGAAAGTGGGATGCCTTCGGAGATTTGCTCTGGGGTAGCGTCGTGGAAGATATCTTCCAGTGCTCGAATAGCGACTCGGGCATCTCTGGCGATATCACGTTTGCTGTCTTTTAGTCGGTCAAGCTCCTCTAAAACCGTCATCGGGATGACAACGTCATGTTCTTGAAAAGAAAAAATTGCATAAGGTTCATGCAGCAGGATGTTGGTATCCAGTACAAAGAGTTTCCGTTCTGAATCGCCCATAAGCACCTCCTTGGTCGCTGTAGGTCGGTTATGTTGAACAAAGTACTCATTAATAAGTGTATACCAACTGATACGGTTGAGAAGAATACCGCTTGGTACACTCATTTTTGATTACATTTGTGTGATTCCTGTCCTACTTTAAGCAAGGTTTTTTTACAACAATATGTCATCTTCGCTGCTGTTATTATTTGTGATATTTCACCGTGACCTTGGTCACATCATGCAGTACCATTAGCCCCCTTTTTTAAGGTGAGCCAAATTCACTGCGTTGAGTTTAGCTACGGCGAGCGATGTATCGGTAAGTATTACCGAAATGTTTAACAATAATTTATTCAAAGAATTAGAGGTGTGCACCCACTATGCCATTTACTCTGGGACAACGTTGGATCAGTGATACTGAAAGTGATTTAGGTTTAGGAACCGTAGTAGCGGTTGATGCTAGAACTGTTTCTTTGATGTTTGCGGCATCAGAAGAGAATCGCCTTTATGCGCGTAATGATGCGCCAGTGACCCGGGTTATGTTCAATGTGGGCGACGTAATTGAAAGCCATGACGGTTGGTCGCTGACGGTTGAAGAAGTGATCGAAGAAGGTGGCTTATTCACGTATGTGGGTACACGTACTGACACAGAAGAAAGCGGCGTAGCATTACGTGAGATTTTCTTGTGTAACCAGATCCGTTTTAATAAACCTCAGGATAAATTATTTGCGGGCCAAATTGATCGCATGGATCGTTTTGCATTGCGTTATCGTGCCCTACAAAACCAGTATCAGCAGCATAAAAGCCCAATGCGTGGTTTATGTGGCATGCGTGCAGGTTTGATCCCGCATCAGCTTCACATTGCGAATGAAGTGGGTCGTCGTTATGCGCCACGTGTTTTGCTCGCCGATGAAGTGGGTCTAGGTAAAACCATCGAAGCGGGCATGATCATTCACCAACAAGTACTGTCTGGCCGTGCTGAGCGTATTCTTATTCTTGTCCCTGAAACGTTGCAGCATCAGTGGTTAGTGGAAATGATGCGTCGTTTCAATTTGCATTTTTCTATCTTTGATGAAGAGCGTTGTGTTGAAGCCTTTGCGGATGCAGAAAACCCATTTGATACCGCGCAATACGTATTGTGTTCATTGGATTTCGTGCGTAAGAGCCGTCGCCGTTTTGAGCAAGTGCTGGACGCCGATTGGGATCTATTGGTTGTGGACGAAGCTCATCACCTTGAGTGGAGCCAAGATAAGCCAAGCCGTGAATATCAAGTGGTGGAAGCCATTTCAGAAAAAACAGCGGGCGTATTACTGCTAACAGCAACCCCGGATCAGCTGGGGCATGAAAGTCACTTCGCGCGGCTTCGTCTTCTGGATCCTGATCGCTTCTACGACTATGACGCGTTTGTCGAAGAAGAGCGTCAGTACGAACCCGTTGCAGACGCCGTAGCCACTTTATTTGCGGGCGATAAGCTGCAAAATGATGCGAAAAACAGCATTACTGAACTGTTGTCTGAGCAAGATGTAGAGCCTCTATTCCGAATTATTGAGTCTTCTGATGTAGATGAAGAGCAAAAAGCTAAAGCGCGCCATGAGTTGATTGATAACTTAATGGATCGTCATGGTACAGGACGCGTACTGTTTAGAAATACTCGTGCCGCGATCAAAGGTTTCCCTGAGCGTAACCTCAACTTGATGCCAATGGCATTACCATCGCAGTACACCACTGCAATGCGTGTCGCGACTATGATGGGCGGAAAAATGAGTGCGGAAGCGCGCGCCTTACAAATGCTGTACCCGGAAGAGATTTTCCAAGAGTTTGAAGGTGAAAGTGCGACCTGGTGGCAGTTTGATCCACGTGTAAACTGGTTGCTTGATACGCTTAAAGAAAATCGTGATGAAAAAGTACTGGTGATTGCATCCCGTGCGTCGACGGCGCTGCAACTAGAGCAAGCACTGCGTGAGCGTGAAGGTATCCGGGCTTCTGTGTTCCATGAAGGCATGTCGATCATTGAACGTGATAAAGCGGCAGCTTACTTTGCTCAAGAAGAAGAGGGCGCGCAGGTGTTGATCTGTTCTGAGATCGGCTCTGAAGGTCGTAACTTCCAGTTTGCAAATCAGTTGGTCATGTTTGATCTTCCGTTCAACCCAGACTTGCTAGAGCAGCGTATTGGCCGTTTGGATCGTATTGGTCAAAAACGTGATATTGATATCCACGTCCCTTATTTAGTGGGTACATCTCAAGAGTTATTGGCTCGTTGGTATCACGAAGGTCTAAATGCCTTTTCAGAAACGTGCCCGACAGGTCGTGCGGTATATGAGAAGTTCTCAGAGCGTCTAATTGCGATGCTGGCCACGGGTAAAGGTGATGATTTAGATGCGGTTATCGAAGAATCATCTACTATGCACCATGAGCTAAAAGCCAAGTTAGAACAAGGTCGTGATCGTTTATTAGAAATGCACTCTAACGGTGGTGTGGAAGCACAAAAGCTGGCGGATGAGATTGCTAGTCACGACGGCGATACCAACCTTGTGTCTTTTGCTCTGAGCCTGTTTGATACGATTGGTTTAAACCAAGATGATCGTGGTGATAATGCCATCGTGGTGACGCCATCTGAGCACATGATGGTGCCAAGCTACCCAGGTTTACCATACGAAGGTTGTACGATTACGTTTGAACGTGAAACGGCACTGTCTCGTGAGGACATGCACTTTGTGAGCTGGGAGCACCCGATGATCCAAGGCGGTATTGATTTACTGCTGAGTGAAGGTGTGGGTACAACGGCGGTGTCTTTATTGAAAAACAAAGCGCTGCCAGTGGGGACGTTATTACTGGAGTTGGTTTATGTGGTTGATGCACAAGCGCCAAAACAGAGTGGTATTGGCCGTTTCTTACCGCAAACACCGATCCGTATCATGATGGATTCAAAGGGTAATGACTTATCAGAGCAAGTAGAGTTTGAAGGTTTTAACCGTCAGCTAAGCCCTGTTAATCGCCATCTTGGTAGTAAGTTAGTGAACTCAGTACAAAAAGACGTGCATACTTTGATCGAGTTTGCTGAGAAGAAAGTAACCTCACGCCTTGAAACGGTTCGCAGCGAAGCAACAGCTGAAATGTCGGAAGCATTGAATGCAGAGCTGGAGCGTTTACAAGCACTGAAAGCGGTGAACTCAAACATCCGTGATGAAGAGCTTGAGCAAATTGAAGAGCAAATCAAAGAGCTTACTGGTTACATCAATAAAGCTCAGATCCAGTTAGATTCGTTGCGCCTGATTGTAGTCAGCCATAACTAATTTTTCTGTTATCCTATCAGAGCCAGCGTCGGATCCGGGGCTGGCTTTTTTATTACTTTTTACATAGTGAACTTTTGTTATGGCTGTTCTTGAGTACCACCCGCCGACGGATCCTTGGTTAGATATCTTGTATCAAGATGAGGATATTTTAACAGTACAAAAACCAGCGGGCTTGTTGTCGAACCCGGGTAAGGATCCAGCGCACTACGATAGTGTGTGGTCGCGAGTAGTTGCGGAGTTTCCTGAAGCACAATTAGTGCACCGTTTGGACATGGCGACGTCAGGGCTGATGGTATTTGCGCTTCATAAAGATGCTGAGCGCCATATTAAAAAACAGTTTCAGTACCGTTTAACTCACAAGGTGTACTATGCCCGAGTGTGGGGGAAAGTAGCACAAGAAGAAGGCTTGATTGATCTTCCCTTAATTTGCGATTGGCCTAACCGCCCGATTCAAAAAGTGTGCTATGAGCATGGGAAACCTTCTCAAACACGCTATCAGGTTGTGGCTTATGAAGAAAACACCACTCTAGTGCGTTTACTGCCGATCACTGGGCGATCCCATCAACTACGAGTACATATGATGGAGTTGGGCCACCCGATCATTGGGGATGAGTTTTATGCGACGCCAGAAGCTTACGCCGCCTCAGATCGTTTGCAGTTACATTCTGCTGAGCTGAGCTTATATCACCCAGGAAATAATCAGTTAACTTATTTATTTGCGCCTTGTGAATTTTATGAAGAGGCAAAAACGGACGTTTTAGCACAACTCGACTTACCACAAGCATTACCGGATTATAAGACTCTGAAATCCTCATAGTGTGATTTTACTGACCGGCTGGGATTGGGTTCTGGCCGGACTGTTGGTAGTCTAGCATTCATTCTTTTTGGCTCGTTAAATGGATGTTTGATTATGGCTGTACGATCTTTGTCTGCGACACCCACCATTGTATTTTTAGATACCGCAACAATCCCACCTCATATTACGATCCCACGTCCGGGCATTGAACATCAATGGCAAGAATACGCATCGACTTCTGTCGAAGAGCTCGATGATCGCTTGTTTGGTGCAGAGATTGTGATCAGTAACAAAGTGGTTTTGAACGCAAGCACGTTAGCGCGCCACCCGCACATTAAGCTGATTGCGATTGCTGCCACGGGAACAAATAATGTCGATTTGGATTATTGCCAAGCCAATGATATTGCTGTTGCCAATATTCAAGGTTATGCCACTCGATCTGTGCCTGAGCATGTGGTGGCAATGATGTTTGCATTAAAACGAAATTTGCTGGGCTATCATCAAGATATTGCGCAAGGAGAGTGGCAAAAACAGCAGCAGTTTTGTTTCTTTACCCATCCGATCATGGACATAGCAGGTTCAACTTTAGGCCTTGTGGGTAGCGGCAGCTTAGGGCAAGCCGTCGCCAGTTTAGCAAAAGGGTTAGGCATGACAGTTCTGTTTGCAGAACGCAAAGGGGCTGCAATATGTCGAGAAGGTTACTTTCCTTTTGAGCAGGTTTTAGCTGAGGCAGATGTCATTAGTTTGCATTGTCCGCTGACCGATGAAACCACCAATTTGATCAGCACAAATGAATTGAAAGCGATGAAGGAAAGCGCAGTACTTATTAATACTGGGCGTGGTGGGTTAGTGGATGAGGCTGCTTTAGTTAAAGCTCTTAAAGAGAAAGAGATTGCAGGAGCGGGAGTGGATGTGTTTACTCAGGAGCCTGCGGATAATAGCAATCCGTTATTAGCTAATCAGCATCTAGCCAATTTATTGCTTACACCTCATGTGGCTTGGGGAAGCGACTCTTCAATTGGCACTTTATTAGATTTGTTAATGGAAAATATCGAAGCGTTTAGTCGTGGAGAGCGTTTACGTCGAGTGGTCTAATGGTTGAATTTAGGTCAGCGTTCTAGGTAAGAAAAAGCACGCCGAAACGTGCTTTTTGTCTTTCTGAAAGTAGCGGTTAACCTTGCGGTTTCACGACTAATACGTTGATCGGTGAATTCTCTACCACTTTCGCAGCAACAGAGCCCAGCATTACCTTATCCAACTTAGATCGTTTGTGACTTGGCATTACGATCAGATCAGATCCAAGGCGTTCAGCGTAATCTAGAATCGTTGCGTAAGCTTTACCTTCTGCCACATGAACTTTGTACACCACATTTTCAGGCACAAACTGTGCGGCAAACTCATTCAGTTGTGTGGCCACATCTTCTTTCATTTGCTTGGCGGCATCTTTTGGGAAATAGGTAGAGACCATCGACATGTGAATGCCTGGTACTACGTTCAGAAGATGCAGTTCAGCATTCGACTGCTGAGCGTGCCATACCGCCAGTTTTACCGCTTTATCCGCAAAGCCTTTTTCGTTTAAATCAACTGGAACAAGAATCTGTTTATACATAATTATTTTTACCTGTCTGGGAGGAGCACGCAGCTCCTCCAAAGGACGATTCCATTCAAACTTAAGCCGTCAAGCTCTCCTTTTGTGCGCGACGACGTTGATTAAAGCCCATTAAAATCAGTAATAAGAGAGTTGGAACGAATACCCACTCTTTCATTGGACGATCTGCAGGGACCAGTACTTGTTTGATTTCCCAATCAAAATCGATACCAGATGCTTCCGCAGGGCTACCGAATTCAACCATATCAACGATCATTTTGTTGTCGTTGCTATTTAGCATCAGACCCATAGAAGAGACACGTTCTTCACCAGTTTGGGCGGTTTCTTCAAAAGGTAATAGAACGGTTTTTTCCATCATATCCCCTTCTAATGTTTCACCCGCAACACGCAGTTCAAGAGATTGACCTGGAACCAATTGCTCAGCAATTTGAACAATTTCCGTACCTTGATAAATGTCTTTGGCTGGGTATAACTCATCCCACCAAAAGCCTGGGCGGAAGAACGAAAACGTAATGATCAACATCAGGACGGTTTCCCACCATTTATTTTTGGTAAACCACCAACCTTGTGTGGCTGAAGAGAAGACCAACATCGCCAACACGGCAGAGGCAACGGTTAAGAACAGGTGCCACCAACTATCCACACCAATCATTAATAGCTGAGTGTTAAACACAAACATGAATGGCAAAATAGCGGTACGAATATCGTAGGTAAAACCTTGGATACCAGTTCGGATTGGGTCCGATTTTGCAATTGCTGCTGCGGCAAAGGCGGCTAAGCCTACTGGCGGAGTATCATCGGCCAAAATACCAAAGTAGAACACGAATAAGTGAACGGCGATCAGTGGAATAATCAGACCATGAGCGGCACCAAGAGTGACAATAACTGGAGCCATTAAGGTGGATACCACGATGTAGTTCGCTGTGGTTGGTAAGCCCATACCGAGTACTAAGCTGATTATTGCTGTAAAGAGCAACATCAGGATCACGCTGCCGCCAGAGATGAACTCGACAAAGTCAGTCATCACAAGGCCAATACCAGTCAGAGTCACTACGCCTACAACCGTTCCCGCTGCCGCTGTTGCAACACCGATACCGATCATATTACGAGCACCTACCACTAGGCTTTCACCAAGATCAATAAAACCTTCTTTAGTGGCTTGAACAAGCTCAGAGTTTTTGTTGAACAATGCCATTAGCGGGCGTTGAGTGATCAAGATAAAGATCATGAACACGGTAGCCCAGAAAGCAGACAGACCCGGTGAGAAGCGCTCGACAGTCAAACACCAAACCAAAACAACGATAGGCAATAGGAAATGCAGGCCTGATTTGATCGTTGGGCCTGGCTCAGGCACTTCCACCAATTCCTCATCAATGTTCATCATGGCATGATCTTGGTACTTGGAGGAAATACTGATCAAGCCGATATAAGCCAGTAATAAAGCCACCGTCACAATCGGTGTTGCGGCATCACCAAAGACATCTTTTGTCCAGCCAATACCGTAATACACGATCGCACTTAATACCACTAATCCTAGGATGGTTCCGGTAAAGGAAAGTAGGCTTTGAGCAGCCGTCGGCTTGTAGCGACGAGGCAAACCTGTCATACCTGCTTTACACGCTTCTAGGTGCACAATATACAGTAGGGCAATATAAGAAATTAGTGCAGGAAGTAGGGCATGACGAATAACATCCACATAAGAAATGCCCACGTATTCAACCATAAGGAAAGCGGCTGCCCCCATGATTGGCGGTGTTAACTGACCATTGGTTGAGGCGGCAACTTCAACAGCGCCGGCTTTTGTACCTGGAAAGCCAACACGTTTCATTAGTGGGATGGTAAATGTACCTGTTGTTACTACGTTTGCGATGGATGAGCCTGATACTAAACCAGACAAACCAGAAGCAACTACTGCTGCTTTCGCTGGACCACCTTTCATATGACCAAGTAAAGAGAAGGCGACCTTAATGAAGTAAGCACCTGCGCCAGCACGTTCTAACATGGCACCAAACAAAACAAACAAGAAAACGAACGATGTTGATACCCCAAGTGCAACACCAAATACGCCTTCTGTTGTTAGCCATAAATGAGACATGGCTTTGTTTAAACTTGCGCCTTTATGAGCAATCACATCTGGCATGTGAGGGCCACCAAAGGTATACAGTAAGAACACGGCAGCAACCACCATCAATGGTGGACCCAGTGCGCGTCGTGTTGCTTCAAGCAATAGGATCATACCAGTTACCGCAACCACAATGTCGAGTGTTGTTGGGGCACCAGAGCGTCCGGCTAGGCTGGTATAAAAAAGATAAATATAAGCCGCTGAGAGACTTCCTGCAAAGGCAAGAGCCCAGTCAACAACTGGAATACGATCTCGAGGAGAGCCTTTTAAAGCAGGATAAGCTGTAAATGCTAGAAAGATAGCAAAAGCTAAATGAATCGAACGAGCTTCTGTGTCGTTGAGTATGCCAAAGTTAAAAATGAACGGCAGAGGCGATGCATACCAAAGTTGGAAAAGTGACCAACATAGAGGCACAAACCACATAATTCGGCCGGATAGGCCACTTGGATTTCGCGCACCAGTGTCAGATTGAGCCACCATTTCTTGCACATCTTGAGACGGTTGAGTTGCCTTCGTCATGTACTTTTTTCCTTATTGATGGGCTGGTTATTATTTGACCTAATGTACAGTGTAGATGTGTTGCTAAAAACTAGAACAATAGGTTGGAAAAACAAACGCCGCAGGAACTGCGGCGCATTCAGGAGGCAAAGTAGCTTCCTAAGGTAGAATTAGCGGTGCTTATTTAAGCAGACCAACTTCTTTGTAGTAACGTGCTGCACCTGGGTGTAGAGGAATAGAAAGACCTGCTTTTACCATGTCTTCTTTCTTCAGGTTTGCAAACGCAGGGTGTAGGCGCTTGAAGGTATCGAAGTTTTCGAATACAGACTTAGCTACGTTATAAGCAACGTTATCTGATACATCAGATGTAGTAACCATTGTTGCTGCAACACCGAAGCTGTTTACGTCTGACTCTGTACCACGGTACATGCCAGCAGGGACTGTGCTGTAAGCGTAGTAAGGGTTATCAGAAACGATTTTGTCGATTTGTGGGCCAGTTGCAGAAACGAGTTTTGCATCACAAGACGTTGTTGCTTCTTTGATTGAACCATTTGGATGGCCAACCATGTAGATGAACGCATCAATTTTGTTATCACAAAGTGCTTGAGAGCGCTCAGAGCCTTTTAGTTCAGAAGCCAGTTTAAAGCTGTCATTTGTCCAACCCATTGAATCCATTACAACGCTCATGGTCGCACGGTCACCAGAACCAGGGTTTCCAATGTTTACACGCTTGCCAGCAAGATCAGCAACGTTGTTGATGCCAGAGTCTGCACGAGCAATGATGTTGAATGGTTCTGTGTGTAGAGAGAACATAGCACGCAGTTTCTTGTACGGACCTTGTTGCTCAAATTTGCTCGTGCCGTTATAGCCATGGTACTGCCAGTCAGACTGTACGATACCAAAATCAAGCTCGCCTGCACGGATGGTATTTACGTTGTAAATAGAACCACCAGTAGACTCAACCGAACAACGAACATTGTGTTCTTTACGGCCTTTGTTTACTAGCTTACAAATTGCGCCACCAGTTGGGTAATAAACACCAGTAACAGATCCCGTACCGATAGTGATAAATTCTTGAGCGTTAGCAGCACCTGCACCAGCCATCGCGGCAGCAATTGCAGTTACTTTCACAAGATTTTTAAATGCCATGAAATTCCCTTCCTATATTTATTATGTTTCTCAGTTAAAGATAGTCCTAAAAGCACTATTTAAAGAGCCCCTAGAGTCCCTCTACTAAGGTTTCCTGATTTGGAAACGGCATCTTTTCTACTATGACAGCTGAAAAGCGGCTAAATCATATCAAACTAGTAAACGAATTTTAAAACACTGTTAACAATAAAATGTCAATTTTGCGATATAAACACAAAGTGAAAATAATGAAAAATAGTTTATTATATTGATTCGTATGATGTTATGAAGCAGAGTGAGCTATTGGGGTAGGGGCTGAAATGTGATGATTTTCACAGTTTGGGGGTCGCCCCCCAATGAAAAATTAAGCAGAATAGTCGAATAAATCACAAACTGACTGATAAAGTTCAGTCGTCGAAATATTGATGGTAGGTGTGATGAAAATCGTATCATCGCCTGCAACTACGCCTAAAATACCTTCAGCTTTGCCTAGTGAGTCTAGTAAGCGGGCGATCAACTGCGCTGCGCCTGGGCCCGTGTGGATAACCACCAATGCATTGTTATGATCAATATCCATAACAAGCTCACGTAAAGAGCTGGTTGTGGTTGGAACACCAAGTTCTGCTGGCAGACAGTAAACCATCTCCATTTTTGCGTTACGGGTACGAACTGCACCAAACTTGGTGAGCATACGAGAGACTTTAGATTGGTTGATGTTATCAAAACCATGCAGTTTTAATGCATCAACAATTTCTCCCTGAGAGCCAAATCGTTCTTCTTTTAAAATGGCTTTAAACGCTTTGACTAGGTTGTCGTGCTTTTCTGTATTTCGCATATCGTTTCGTGTTTTAGGGACGTGGAATAAGAGTTATTTTCGCATACCTTTCTAAGTGGCAGCAAATGTAGACCTAAAAACTGGCGCTTAAGTCACTCTGTGTTTGAGGTAAGTCAATTATGCCAACCAGTTCACATTAGTTAGAGGCTTAGCTTGGCTTAGGACGCTTTTTATTGTGACCCTATTGTAGCACGTTTAAGATGGTGTTGCGTAAGGTCGCAAAGCTGACGTGGGTTGATTGTATTTATTATCAGCTTGCTATAACGTCAATTTAAGTCTGAGAAAGAGTAATAAAATAAAAACTTCTATCGTAAAGGAGAACGAACATGAAAGTTGCTGTGATTGGCGCCGCTGGTGGTATTGGTCAAGCGTTAGCCCTACTACTGAAAAACCGTTTACCAGCAGGATCTGATCTTGCTTTGTATGACATTGCTCCTGTAACACCTGGTGTTGCGGCTGATCTTAGTCATATCCCGACGCCAGTGTCGATCAAAGGCTACTGTGGTGAAGATCCAACACCAGCACTGGAAGGCGCTGATGTGGTCCTGATTTCTGCAGGCGTAGCTCGTAAACCGGGCATGGATCGTGCGGATCTGTTCAACGTAAATGCAGGGATCGTTAAGTCTTTAGCTGAAAAAATTGCGGTAGTTTGCCCTGAAGCTTGTGTTGGTATCATTACTAACCCAGTAAACACTACCGTTGCAATTGCAGCTGAAGTGCTGAAAAAAGCGGGTGTTTACGATAAGCGTAAGCTATTTGGTGTGACGACACTTGATGTGATTCGTTCTGAAACATTTGTTGCTGAGCTAAAAGACAAAGATCCAGGTGATATCCGTGTTCCTGTGATTGGTGGTCACTCCGGTGTAACGATTCTGCCACTGCTGTCTCAAGTAGAAGGTGTTGAGTTTACTGATGAAGAAACAGCAGCTCTAACAAAACGTATTCAAAATGCTGGTACTGAAGTAGTAGAAGCCAAAGCTGGTGGCGGTTCAGCGACATTGTCTATGGGTCAGGCTGCTTGTCGTTTTGGTCTTGCTCTTGTTAAAGCCTTACAAGGTGAGCAAGGTGTTGTTGAATGTGCTTATGTTGAAGGTGAGGGCCCACATGCTCGCTTCTTCGCACAACCTATTTTATTAGGTAAAGATGGCATTGAAGAAGTGCAAAGCTATGGTGAGTTAAGTGCTTTTGAACAAAAAGCATTGGACGATATGCTAGATACACTGAAAGGTGATATCAAGATTGGTGAAGAGTTCGCTAAATAAGCAAATCACTATGTGTGCCTCGCTTTAAAGGCGATGAAGACATAAACAAAGCGGCTGTGAGAACAGCCGCTTTTTTAGTGGGTACTAATAATAGATGTCATCAGAATTATGCAATTGTGGCTGATCATCTATGTCTTTACACGCTACAGTGAGGTGGCTGTGATCATCTTGCCTCTCAACGATGACGTTATCATGGCTTTCATCAACCAGTATGACTTCAGCAACTCCGTCAGGACACTCAACAAGCATACCTGGCTTTAAGTATTTTTTATCCATCTGCAACCTCAACTCTTCTCGCTCACTATTTAAGTGTAGTAAGTGCTTTTTAAAGAGGTAGCGGTTATTTGTTTCGTTTCACAGCTAAATGCGCCAAAGTGATCAATGCTTCTTTATATAACGAGTCTGGTAAGATCGTTAGCTCGGCAATGGCTTTGTCTGCTTCTTGCTCTGCGCGCTGTTGGGTGTAAGCTAATGAGCCAGCTTGATCCATGGCTTCTAATATCGCATCAAGCTTTTCCATACCATTTGCTTTTTCGATCGCCTCACGGATCATTGCGGCCTGTTCTTCATTACCGTTACGCATAGCATGGAGAAGAGGGAGGGTCGGTTTGCCTTCGGCAAGATCATCGCCTACATTTTTCCCCATTTCTTTACCGTCTGCGGTGTAGTCCAACACGTCGTCGATCAGCTGGAATGCGGTTCCTAGGTATTTACCGTAGTTTTGTAGCGCTAGCTCTATTTCAGGAGAGGCATCTTGTAAGATCGCGCCAATCTGGGTAGCTGATTCAAATAAGCGAGCGGTTTTTGAGTAGATCACCTGCATGTAACTGGCTTCAGTCGTGTCAGGATCATTACAATTCATTAATTGCAGAACTTCACCTTCTGCGATCACGTTAACGGCATCACTCATTAGACCGAGGATCTTTAAGGATCCTAAGCTGGTCATCATTTGGAATGAACGCGTGTAAATAAAATCACCGACCAATACGCTGGCTGCATTACCGAAGGCGGCATTAGCGGTTGCTTTGCCACGGCGCATATCCGACTCATCGACCACGTCGTCGTGCAGAAGTGTGGCGGTGTGAATAAATTCAATGAAGGCTGCGGCAGTGATGTGGCCTTCACCTTGGTAACCTAGTGCTTTTGCGGATAAAATCGCCAGCATTGGACGTAGACGTTTTCCACCGCCACTGACGATATAAAAACCAAGCTGATTGATTAATGCGACATCTGAATTGAGTTGGGCAAGTATCTTTTCATCTACTTTTGCCATATCGTCGGCAGTAAGAGCCTGGATAGCTTTAAAATCCATTGTACTTCCAGCAAGTGTAAGGCCTGATGAGGCTAGTTATTTTCAATTAATTGGCAGATAGTACACCAAAATGACCCGCTCTATACAGCCTCAACAAGGGTTTAATCCGGAGATTTTTATATTGTTTAGCTTTTCGCCATTTTTCTTAGTTTAATGGGTTGTCAGCGGGGAGACATTCGCGTAGAATCTGCGCCCTATTGATGATAAGTTTAGCGCACACCCATTTAGCCCTACAAACAGGCATGAGGTCGTGCGGAAAAAGCGGAGTAAACTATGTACGCTGTTTTCCAAAGTGGTGGTAAACAACACCGTGTAAGCGAAGGCCAAACTCTTCGTTTGGAAAAATTGGATGTTGAAACTGGTTCAGCTGTTGAATTTGACAACGTTCTTATGATTGCTAACGGTGAAGAGATCACTGTTGGTGCACCTCTAGTTGCTGGCGGTAAAGTAACTGCAGAAGTAGTTAAGCACGGTCGTGGCGATAAAGTAAAAATCGTTAAGTTCCGTCGTCGTAAGCATTCTCGTAAGCAAATGGGCCACCGTCAATGGTTCACTGAAGTCAAAATTACTGGCATCAGCGCTTAATCTAAGGAGAATATAAAATGGCACATAAAAAAGCTGGCGGTTCTACTAATAACGGCCGTGATTCAGAAAGCAAACGCCTAGGTGTTAAGCGTTTCGGTGGCGAATCTGTTCTTGCAGGTAACATCATCGTTCGTCAACGTGGTACTAAGTTCCACGCTGGTACAAACGTAGGTTGTGGTAAAGACCATACTCTTTTCGCTCTTGCTGAAGGCAAGGTGAAGTTTGAAGTTAAAGGTCCTAAGAACCGTAAGTTTGTAAGCATCGAAGCTGAGTAATTAGCTTTTCGCTGAACATTAAAGCCCTGCCATAACGGCGGGGCTTTTTATTTATATGAACAGTCTTACTTTTTAAGGCTATCAATAATCAAGTGAAAAACAGTAACTTGGTGATGGATCCTTATTTATCTTAAGTAGCACCTAGAATGATCTTGATAAGATCATTGAGTTTCGATGTATAACCTCAGTAGAGCAGCCCTGCTAATATTTACTGCGCCATATTCTGACCTAAACTAATGATTAAGCATCTATGGTTGACGAGAAAGGTTATCACTCGACACATAACGCTACAGCGCGGAGAAAAACATGAAGTTCGTTGATGAAGCAGTAATTAAAATCGAAGCAGGAGATGGCGGTAGCGGTGTCGTTAGTTTCTGGCGTGAAAAGTTTGTAGCCAAAGGTGGTCCAGACGGTGGTGATGGCGGTGACGGCGGTGACGTTTACCTGCTAGCTGATGAAAACCTAAATACATTGGTTGATTATCGTTTTGAGCGTTTTCACCGTGCAGAACGTGGTGAAAATGGCCGTGGTGGTAACTGTACGGGTAAACGCGGTAAAGATAAGATCATTAAAGTACCTGTTGGGACACGTGCTGTGGACATCGACACTGGTGAAGTGATTGGTGAACTGACAGAAGCAGGCAAAAAGCTGATGGTTGGTAAAGGTGGTTGGCACGGGCTAGGTAATGCTCGTTTTAAATCATCGGTAAACCGCGCGCCACGCCAAAAAACACTGGGTACACCAGGTGAGATGCGTGAAGTTCGTCTAGAGCTGTTGCTATTGGCAGATGTCGGTATGCTGGGTTTACCAAATGCGGGTAAATCAACCTTTATTCGTGCAGTATCTGCGGCAAAGCCAAAAGTGGCTGACTACCCATTTACCACTTTGATCCCAAGCTTAGGCGTGGTTCGTGTTGGTTCTGGTAATAGCTTCGTTGTTGCTGATATTCCAGGTCTAATTGAAGGTGCAGCAGACGGGGCTGGTCTTGGTATCCGTTTCTTGAAACACCTTGAGCGTTGTCGTGTGTTGTTACACATGGTTGATATTATGCCGATTGATGGCAGCGATCCTGTTCAAAATGCGCTAACTATCATTGATGAATTAGAACAGTACAGCGAGAAAGTAGCAGAAAAACCACGTTGGTTGATTTTCAACAAAGCGGATCTAATGCCAGAAGAAGAAGCGAATGAAAAGATCAATGAGATCTTAGAAGCGTTGGCATGGGAAGGTGAGCACTTTAAGATCTCTGCGGTGAACAAGCAGGGAACACAAGAGCTGTGTAATAAGTTGTCAGAATTCATGGAGAGCTTACCTGCGGAAACACCAGCAGAGGAAGAAAAAGCTGAGTCTGTTGAGTTCATGTGGGACGATTACCATAAAGACGCCATGAGTGGCAAAAATGTGGTGGTTGAAGATGATGACGATGACTGGGACGATTGGGATGAAGATGATTACGATGTAGAGATCATCTACAAGCCATAATCTTATTACCGAAAACTAATTGTTCAAAAAAAGCCGCAATCATTGTGGCTTTTTTTATTTGTGTCATAACAGAGCGATTATTTTTCCGTCACACTATCTTTTCAATTTATTTTTGAAGGAAAGGTGGGGGAAATGACAAGATCAAGGCAGAGCTTGTCTGAGCAAGATCAGAGAAAGATTTCACGGTTGGTTGCGCAAGCAGGACAGATGTTGCTACAACATGGTGCTGAAAGCACATTAGTGGCTGATATTAGTCGGCGTATTGGTGTGGCTTGTGGGGCAGATAATGTGGAAACGTCCTTATCAGCCAGTTCTTTAGTGATCACAACGGTAGTGCAAGAGCATTGTATGACGACAACACGTCGTTGCCCAGATCGAGGGATCAATATGCGAGTGATCACGGAGATCCAGCGCGTATGCATTATGACGGAAAAAGGACTGTTTGATGTGTCATCAGCACATGAAAAGTTAAAGAATATTAGCTTGGCTCGTTATAACCGTTGGTTAGTTGTATTTATGATTGGGCTTTCTTGTGCTTGCTTTAGTTCATTAGCTGGCGGTGACTGGCCAGTATTCATGATCACTTTTTTAGCTTCTTCGGTGGGAATGATCATTCGCCAAGAGATTGCCCATCGCCATTTTAATCCTCTGCTTAACTTCGGTATTACTGCTTTTGTTACGACTCTAATTTCAGGGCAAGCCATTGTTTTCCAAGTGGGGGATCAACCTTTTCTGGCCATGGCTTCTTCAGTATTAATGTTGGTTCCAGGTTTTCCTTTAATTAATGCGATCGCTGACATGATCAAAGGCTACATCAATATGGGCATTGCGCGATGGACGATGGCTAGCTTACTGACGCTAGCGACTAGTATTGGGATTGTTGGAGCGATGAACGCGCTTGGAGTCTGGGGGTGGGTTAATTGATGATGGATTTATTACTCGGGCTCCTGCGTGATATGTTGTTGGCTATGGTGCCTGCTGTTGGGTTTGCCTTGGTTTTTAATGTGCCTGAAAGAGCGTTAAAATATTGTGCAATAGGGGGAGCGATTGGTCATGGATCCCGCTATATCTTGATGGAATACGGTGTTCCTATTGAGTGGGCGACTTTAGGTGCAGCAACCTTAGTTGGTATGATCGGTGTTCATTGGTCTCGCCGTTTATTGGCTCACCCGAAAGTATTTACAGTGGCTGCTATGATCCCAATGGTACCTGGTGTGTTTGCTTTTAAAGCTATGATTGCCGTCGTAGAAATTAATCACGTTGGTTATTCGCCAGAGTTATGGGCTATTTTAATCGAGAATTTTATTAAAACCTTGTTTATTATTGCCGCCTTAGCGATAGGTCTTGCGATGCCGGGGCTGCTGTTTTACCGTCGTCGCTCAATCGTATAAACATGCCCATATTTAGGAGAGCAAAGTGAAAATCAGTATGATTGCCGCGATGGCAAAAGATCGAGTGATTGGTAAAGACAATCAAATGCCGTGGCATCTACCCGCCGACTTTGCTTGGTTTAAGCAATGTACGATGAGTAAGCCTATTGTGATGGGGCGCAAAACTTTTGAGTCAATTGGTCGCCCTTTACCTGGCCGTTTGAATATTGTGATTAGCCGCAATCAGGATTTTACTGCTGATGGTGTAGTTGTAGTAACAAGTATTACTGAAGCTAAAAAAGCGGCGGGTCAGTGTGAGGAGTTGATGATCATTGGTGGCGGGAGTATTTACTCGGCGTGCTTAACTGAAGCTGATCGATTGTATTTAACTTTTATTGATGCAGATATTGGTGGAGATACACAATTCCCAGATTGGGGTGAAGGATGGCAGAAGGCTCATGTTGAACATTACAATGCCGATGAAAAGAATCAATATGACATGGAGTTTGTGGTTCTAGAGCGTAGCTAATTAATCTGCATGTGATTGAAAGAGGGCTGTTAATCAAACGATTAGCAGCCTTTTTATTTGTTTTAACCGCTGTACACCGGGCAGGGAGTGCTAAACATTTGTTTATCTTCCCAGCGTAATAAGGTCATGCAATTGCCCCAGACACACCCAGTATCAAGTCCTATGACATTCGTATCTTGGTGGCCCATCAACGCAGCCCAGTGCCCAAAAATAATCTTTTCTTTAATATGTTGTCGATTATTCAGTTGAAACCATGGCATGAGCTCATTGGGATCCACTTGCTCGAAAGGCAGTTTACAGGCCATGTCTAGTCGGCCATCTGGAAAACAAAAACGCATACGAGTGAATGCATTAATAATATAGCGATAACGTTCGATGCCTTGCAGTGAAGGGTGCCATTGGTCGGGCATATTGCTGTACATGTTTGCTAGGAGCCATACCCAGTCGTCACTTTGTAATATGGCTTCAACTTCCTGAGCACACTCTTGAGCTACTGTTGTATTCCATTGGGGGGAGATCCCCGCATGGCTCATAATAAAGTTATGTTGAGGGTGCTTGGCCAGTAGAGGTTGGTGGCGTAGCCAATGAATCAGTTCTTGACTGTCTGGTGCTTCAAAAATAGGGGCTGTTTTGTCTTTAGCTTTGACTTTGGCAATGCCTTGAGACACGGCTAATAGATGTAAGTCGTGGTTACCGAGAACAGTAATAGCGGCTTGGCCCAGTTCTTTTACAAATCGAAGAGTCTCTAGGGATTTCGGCCCACGAGCCACTAAATCTCCCGTTAACCATAGTTGATCTTGGTTTGGGTTAAAATGAACTTGTTCTAATAAGATGAGAAGATCATCTAAGCATCCTTGAATGTCTCCGACTAGATATGTTGCCATTTTATCCTCAGGTTATTAGTTAAGAATATTTGGTATGGCTAATCGAAACGGCTCAATGACTGCTTTGAATTCGGTTTTCTCTTCATCTTGCATGATGTAGTGGCCTTCCATCACTCCAACAGGCGTTTCAATCGCGGTGGCGCTGGTGTAACTGTACTCTTGTTTAGCGTGAATAACGGGCTGTTCGCCCACTACACCATCCCCTTCAACTAAGAGCTTCTTTTCGTTAGCATCAGTAATGAGCCAACGGCGGCGTAGAAGTTGGACGGTTTCTTTACTTAAATTCTTGATGGTTACTGTATAAGAAAAAACATAGCGCTGATTTTCAGGCTCCGATTGCTCGGCAATATAGTGTGGAATGACTACGCATTTGATAGTAGGTTGATCCATATTGTGTCCCTCTTATACAGTAATATTGATGGCTGATATTCAGTTCATCATTTGCTTATTTTGTCTGATGGTTGGCATCTAGCCAGTTAGCCATGGCAACAAACTGCTCTAATGTTAAGTTTTCAGGGCGCATACTTGGGTTAATATTTAACGCTTCAAGTTGTTCTGCATCCATCAAATTCTTGTAACAGTTACGTACTGTTTTACGGCGTTGGTTAAAGCCATCACGACAAACTCGGTCTAGCCACTTTAAGCTGGTTGTTGGATGTGGCAGAACTTCATAAGGTTCTAATCGCACAACGGCAGAATCTACTTTTGGTGGCGGAATGAAGGCGGTTGGCGGCACTTCAAGAACCGGCGTTACTTTACAGTAGTATTGTGCCATTACCGTTAAACGGCCATACGATTTTGTTCCAGGCCCTGATGCAAGACGATTAACCACTTCTTTTTGAAGCATAAAGTGCATGTCTTTAATATCAGCATGAAAATCAAATAAATGAAACATTAACGGCGTAGAAATGTTGTATGGCAAGTTACCAAAAATACGCAATTTATTGTTTGGTTTGATAAGCTGAGTGAAATCAAAGCGCATGGCGTCGCCTTCATGGATGGTCAGCTTACTGCTTAGATCTGGGTGATTGCGTAGACGTTCAGCCAAATCGCGGTCTAATTCAATAACCGTAAATTTATCGACTTCTTTACCGACTGGCTCAGTAATTGCCCCTAAGCCCGGACCAATTTCTACTAGGTTCTGCCCTGGTAGTGGGTTAATCGCAGAAACAATACCATCAATCACATAGGGATCGTTTAAAAAGTTCTGACCAAAACGTTTACGGGCTTTATGACCTAAATGGACATCGTTCTTCATAATTTATTTTCTACCAATTCAATTGCGTGTGATAGCGCTGTCCGGAAGCTACCTGTATCCGCTGTACCAGTACCAGCCAGATCCAATGCGGTACCATGATCAACCGAAGTTCTAATAAACGGCAATCCTAATGTGATGTTGACTGATTTACCAAAGCCTTTAAATTTGAGTACAGGTAGACCTTGGTCGTGATACATAGCTAATACCGCATCGGCATCTTCTAGGTATTTGTCTTGAAAGAGTGTATCTGCTGGCAGTGGGCCGACAAGATTCATTCCTTCTTCTTGGCGAAGCTGTTCAAGAGCGGGAGAGATCACATCGATTTCTTCACGCCCGAGACAGCCATCTTCGCCGGCATGTGGGTTTAGGCCACACACATAAATAGATGGATTTTTAATGCCAAACTTACTGATGAGATCGGCATGAAGAATGCGGATCACTTGTTGTAATCGGTCTTCAGTAATGGCTTTAGAAACATAAGCAAGCGGGATGTGTGTGGTTACTAGGGCAACACGCAGTCCTTCTGTTGCTAGCATCATCACTACTTGCTGTGTATTCGACTGCTGAGCAAAAAACTCAGTATGTCCGCTAAAAGAAACGCCCGCGCGGTTAATAACGCCCTTATGAACAGGACCTGTTACGACAGCATCAAACTCGCCATCCATATTGCCTTGAGCGGCGCGATCTAAGGTTTCTAGGACATAGCGGCCATTAGCTTCATTTAACTCACCCGGGATAACACCAGCACCAAGAAGGTGGTTATCCACAATTAAGGTGCCTGCTTGATGCGGCTGTACTGGGGCACTTTTATCATAATTATGAATGGTAAGAGCCAATCCTAATTGATCGGCTCTTTGTTGCATCATTTCTGCGTTGGCACACACCACAAGCTGGTGTGGCCAATTTTGTTGCGCAAGGGCGATGACTAAGTCAGGGCCAATACCGGCGGGTTCTCCTGCCGTAATGGCAATACGTTTAACTTTGTTCATCTACGTTCTCTAAGATTTCTACATAGGCACCAGCGCGGATTTCTTGTAACCATGCGCCTGCCTCTTCATTAAATTTACGATTGAACAAAATACGGTAGGCTTTGTTTTTGACGGCAGCATCGGTGCGGTCTACTCGGCGTTTGCCCAGAACTTCCACAATATGCCAGCCATGCACTGTTTTAAACGGTTTACTGATTTGGCCTACCGGTAATGTTTCAACTTGATGTTTAAACTCAGGAACATACAGGTCCGGAGTTTGCCAACCTAGCTCACCTTCATTCACGGCAGAGCCCGGATCTTGGCTGTATTTCTGAGCAAGATTTCCAAAGTTATCTTGTTCTGAGTTGATGGTTTCAATAAATTGATTCAGCTGGCGTTCTGCACCATCGTCACTCATGATAACAGAGGTTTTTAGCAGAATATGGCGCGCGTTCACTTCAGTAACCGCAATGGTTTCTAAGCCTTTGACTTCTTCTAACTTCAGAATATGAAAACCCACACCGCTGCGGAATGGACCAATGATGCTGCCTGCGCCTTGAGTTGTGATCTGGTCAGCAAAAATAGTTGGCATTTCTTCTTTACGCATCCAACCCCAATCACCGCCTTGCAGTGCTTTTGGGCCTTTGGAGTAAGTGTACGCCATGGTCGCAAAATCAGCACCTTGCTGTAGGCGTTCTGCCAGTTCATTTGCTTTGTTTTCTAAAATCTCTTTATTTTCTTGGGTTGTCGCGTCATTTACGCGAAGTTGGATATGACCAATTTTATATTGAACCGATGCTTGGTTCTGTTGATTAAGCTGGTTCGCTAAGCCTTCTACTTCTTGCGGAAGGATGCTAATGCGACGGCGAACCTGAGCATTGCGAGCCTCAGTGGCTGCCATTTCTTTACGAATTTGTTCACGAAAGCTTGAATAGGCTAAACCTTGGCCTTCAATTTTTACTCGAAGTTGTTCTAGCGTTAATTCATTGCTGCTGGCGACTTCTTGTAGCGCTTGCTCTAAGCGAGTATCGTCAATGCGGATCCCCATTTGCTCTGCTTGCTGACCTTGGATGGTTTCCACAATTAGTTTTTCGATGACTTGCTCACGTAAAATATCAGCAGAAGGCAGAGGCTGTCCTTTATCCTCAGCATTAATTTTCACTGTTGTAAGTGCAGTATTGATATCACTTTGTAGTACGACACCGTCGTTGACAATCACAACAACTTTATCTAGTTCAACGGGTTGGGCGAAACTTGCGCAGCTCATGCTAAGCAATAATGTACCGATAAGAGGAAACTTCCAGTTCTTCATATACCTTTCCAAGGAGTGCTGATGAGTGATAACAGTAAACAAGCAGGCTGTGCACTTTAGCACAGCCTGTTATTTTGTTTAACTCATCACAATGATAAATCGTTAGTTGTTGAGGTAAAACGGTCGACTATAACCTAGTGAGTTACCGCTAAAGCTCTTCGTTGCTGGTGACTTCATGGTACTCAATCCTTGTAGTTTAAAGGAGAGTGATATGTTGTCATCGTACTTAGGGTCTGTATTTCGATCTAAGTTCCAATCCACGAGATATTCTCGGTAGCTAAGTGAAACTGACCAACAATCACTGGTGTAGTTCACACCAAATAAACCTTCGAGCATGATGTCTTCATTCATGTCATGGTAGTACTGAGTAGCGGCACTCCAGTTGCGGTTTATCATGAGGTTAGACACAAAACCAAATTGCGAAATGCCATCACGGGTTAGCTTATCCGTTTCTTCTAGGTTGATGGTGTCTTCAATGTAATCTTTGGTCACGTAGCGATAGTTTAGTTGAACGTAGTTATCACCTTCTCGGTATTCAAACGCGGAGTTTGCGAGTTGCACTTCACTAATATTGGTGTCGTACTGGAAGCCGCCATGGAAGAAGAAGTGATCATTGATGTTGAAGTCAGATTCGAGAGCCCATGCTGAATAGCTTGGCGCATTGCCTTCGCTGTCGGCTAAGTCGTCGGCTTTTTGTGTGTTTAGATAATAAATCTGACCAAAAGAAATGTTCAGTCGTTCTTTATAGATATCATCATAAAAGCGTGTGGTTGCACCGACACTGACTTGATTTGCTGATGAGATACGGTCGATGCCACTGTACTTACGAGTGCGGAATAGGCCGTAGTAATCGGTTTGCAGCAAGGTAGTGTCATACGCACCATAAATGTTGTCTTGCTCGACATCTGGCACATACAAGTATTGAGCCTGAGGCTCTAAACTTTGTAAGTATTGGCTGCCAAAGATGTTGGTTTCACGCTCTAGGTATACCACGCCATGCATTCTAAATTCAGGGATGGTGCGAGAGGTTTGTTGCTCTAAGGCCTTTAGTACATCACGTTCTTCAGAGCTTAAACCTTGAGCCTGAAGATCAAACTCTTGATCATAGTATGTATAAAGCAGCTTTGCTTCTGTAGTAAGGGTCCACCATGGCGAAGAAAGAGGCAAGGTTAGTGTTGGTTCAAAGTGTGCACGAGTGGCCGATGGTTTTTTCACATCATCAGTTTGGAACACACTGACGTGGCTTAACATACTAAAGTCGAGAGCATAGAAAATCTCTGGATTGTAGTAGTTAAACTCCAGCTGAGGCATTAGGCGATAAGGGGTACTGTCTGTGGTTAGGGTCTGGAAGTCACGTACGCGTAAAGTTGTATCCCAGTTTTCAGTACGGTAGCCAACTTCTCCGGATTGCAATAATTGGCTGTCTTCACGGCTACCTAAATTGGAATCTAGATCTGTAAAGTAGTCCACATCACTCACACGGGAGAAATCGGCATTAAATGCCCAGTGATCCTGATAAATACCACTGTGCTTCCAGTTAGTGGCCCAGCGTCGTTCTTTCTCCAGAAACTTTTTATCTTCGTGAAGGTAATCTAACGCCAGTGTACCGCTGCCTGCGGTGGCGAGGTAACGGAATTCATTTTGCAGTTGAATACCACGTTTTTCCATGTAGTTCACGGTGGTTGTGGCGTCGTAGTTAGGCGCAATATTCCAGTAGACAGGCACACTGAATTCAAAGCCATTTTTGCTATCAAGGCTCGCATTCGGAATTAAGATACCCGTTTTTCTTTTGTCACCGACAGGAACCGTTAGATATGGCGTATAGAAAACGGGAACATCTAGAATTTCAAAACGCGCACCATAAAACTCTGCCCATTCTTCATCTTGATCATATTTGATTTCTGAAGCCGCAAAGCGCCAGCTTTTATCACCCGTAGGGCAAGTGGTTAATGAACCATCTTCCATTTTGTAGATGGTTTGCCCTTCCTTAAGAATATGAGCTGCCTGCCCACGAGCTGAGTCACAACGCAGTTGATAGTGGGTATTGATCATCGTAGTGTTTTCAGTATCAAGATCGGCACTGATGTGATCTGAAGTCGCAATAAGCTGGGCATCTGAATACTCAACATTTCCTTCAGCAGTCACGAGATTTTCAGGCTGATGAAGTGTCACGCTGTCTGCTTTTACGGTTTTGCTGCCTTGAGTAACGACCACTTGACCTTCATAGCTGGCACGGTTTTTATTTTGAGCTTCTACGCGATCGGCTTCAATAATGATAGGCTGTTGTGAATCATTGCTTGAAGAAGCTTGAGTAGAAACAGCGCACAAATCCTTAGGTATTTCTGATGTTTGATCAGTAGTGCTCTCTGCCGCTATTACGGAAGGGCCATATAAGGCCAAACTGATCATAGTGGCTAATAAACTGCGAGAAGTAAAAGACATCGAATTGAACTTTCCTGTTTGTTATTTTATTGCGCTGATATACTCAATGCGTTTATGAGCAAGCTATCTGGATAAAATTGTTCACTATCATAAAGGAATTTACGCGATCAGACACCCTCTAGACATAAGATTATGGTTCAAAAAATGAGGGTTCGATTGAAATACGCGAGAGTAGATTATGCACATTTGGGGAAAAATTTTAGGCGCTTTTTTTGGCTTTTTGCTAGGTGGCCCAGTTGGGTTGGCATTAGGTTTGCTCCTTGGTCATCGATTTGATAAAGCAAGACGCTTGGTTGGCCAGTCGGGGTTTACGTTTCAACAGGCGGGTTCTCAGGCGGAACGCCAAGCGGAATTTTTCCATGCTGCTTTTGCTGTGATGGGCCATGTGGCTAAAGCAAAAGGGAAAGTGACGCGAGAAGAGATTCAGCTTGCCAGTGCCATGATGGACAGAATGAGTTTGCATGGTGACTCTCGCCGTGAAGCGCAAAATGCGTTCCGTGAAGGTAAAGATAGCGATTTCCCATTGCGTGAGACCTTGAGAAAGATTCGCCGAATTACAGGTGGTCGTCATGACCTAATGCAGTTTTTCTTAGAGCTGCAAATATCAGCGGCGTTTGCTGATGGTGATGTTCATCCCAAGGAACGTGAAGTTTTGCATGCCGTGGCCCACTCACTTGGTTTTTCTGCAGAGCAACTTGAGCAGCGCTTGAAAATGCAAGAAGCGGCCTTTAATTTCCAACAAGGTGGTGGCCAGCAAGGTTACCAGCAGTCAGGTTGGCAACAAGCCAATAGTGTTAACCAGCTTAGTCATGCTTATAAATTGTTGGGGGTTGAAGAAGACGCAAGTTCTCAGCAATTAAAACGTGCGTATCGTAAGCTGATGAATGAGCACCACCCTGATAAGTTAGTTGCCAAAGGTTTACCACCCGAAATGATGGAGATGGCGAAAGAGAAGGCGCAAGAAATTCAAGCCGCTTACGATTTGATCAAGAAGGTGAAAGGATTTAAGTAGTCGTCATCAAGTGCGTTTATTATTAATGAGAGCTTAAAGTCGTTATTGGCTTTAAGCTCTTTCTATAGGGAATGAACTAACTTATTTAGCGTCGTTTAGATCCCAATTGTAATCGAATTTAATCTTTTTATTATCCAGTGTGAGTTCTGGCTTATATTGTTGCAAATGTTTGAAAAGATCTGCCTGTGAGCCAAAGTCATCAGAAAACCAATCATAAATGGATGAAAGCTGTACGCTGTTTGACTGTGATAAAGCCCCTTTATTACTGTTAATAAATTCCGTAGCGGCTTGCTCTAAAAGAATAGGGGTATTGGCTGAAGTGAAGGCTTCTGGTTGTAAATTAGGGCAACCTAAGCTAGCGCAGTTTACGGCATAATGAGTACGAGGATCTTGCCAAATTGGGCGTAAAATTCGATGCTCAATGTCATTAAGGGTCAGATCTTGCCCTGCTACTTTTGTGATTCTATCCCCCCATGGACCAAAACTGAAAAAACCGCCCAGTTTAGTGATGGATTTGATTGGGTAGTTATCCAAAATCAGATTTACAGTCAGTGCATTGTAAAGGTTCACCCAATAAGCATATTGCTCGGCTTTATTGAATGCTCTTGGATCATATTGGGTTAATGTATAGAGGTAATCTTTGAGTTTTAATTTATCATCGCGAGTCACCGACGCGTATTGAAATAAAGTATTTTCACCCTGTTTGAGCAAGTAGGTATTGAGAACATCTTGCCAAGGTTGGTGAGATATTGTGGTGACATTCTTTTCATTACTGGTGTTCCACATTGGCCACAGTTCTGATTTGGGGGCGGCAAAGGTTAGCTGACTAAAAAGCAGTAAAGCTAAGGCGGTGATGGCTTTCATTAGATCTGTCCTTATCAATGTGGTGGGTTAATGATAAGACAGATGAAATCATTCATTTCTTTCATTATTTGATAATAAAAAAGCCAGCGGTGTAAGCTGGCCTTTTATATTGAAAATTACTTTGTTAAAAGTTAGGCAAGAAAAGCAGGGATCTTACTTTCATAAGCCGAGATTTTATCTTCATGCTGTAGCGTTAAGCCAATGTTATCTAACCCATTCAATAAGCAGTGACGACGGAATTCATCAATTTCAAATGAGTATTGCTTACCATTAGCAGTGACCTTCATCGCCTCTAGATCCACCGTCACTTCTGCGCCTTCATTAGCGTCAACAAATTGGAAAATTTCATCCACTTCATCTTCCGTTAGGCGCACCGGAACCATTTGGTTATTGATGGAATTTCCGTAAAAAATATCGGCAAAGCTTGGTGCGATCATTACTTGGATCCCATAATCGGCCAACGCCCATGGAGCGTGCTCACGGGATGAGCCACAACCAAAGTTCTCACGAGCCAGTAAGATGCTAGCGCCTTGGTAACGCGGTGCATTCATAACGAACTCTGGATTTGGTTGTTCACCAGCATCGTCTAAAAAACGCCAGTCATGGAAAAGGTGTTTACCAAAACCAATGCGATTTACTTTTTGTAGGAACTGCTTTGGAATAATGGCATCTGTATCAATATTGGCTGTATCTAAAGGAACAACTAACCCTGTATGTTGTTTAAAACCTGACATATTTCTGCTCCTTGATTAAGCGCTTTGATCGGATGAAGTAAAGGTACGAATATCAACAAAGTGGCCAGCACACGCTGCTGCCGCTGCCATTGCTGGACTGACTAAGTGAGTTCGTCCATCACGGCCTTGGCGACCTTCGAAGTTACGGTTACTGGTCGATGCACAGCGCTCATGAGGACCTAAGCGATCGTTATTCATGGCAAGGCACATAGAGCAGCCCGGTAAACGCCATTCAAAACCAGCTTCGATGAAGATCTTATCTAACCCTTCTAGTTCAGCTTGCGCTTTTACTTGCTCGGAACCTGGAACAACCAAAGCTTGAACATGGTTTGCGACCTGACGCCCTTTTGCGATAGCGGCTGCGGCACGCATGTCCTCGATGCGGGAGTTAGTGCAAGAGCCAATGAACACTTTATCAACATTAAAATCAGACAGCTTTTTACCCGCTTCTAGACCCATGTAGGCTAGTGCTTTTTCCGCCGATGCTTTTTCTACTGGATCTGAAAAACTTTCCGGCGCTGGAATTGGTTTATCCACCGAAATAACTTGGCCTGGGTTGGTGCCCCAAGTGACTTGCGGTTTGATGTCTGCTGCATTTAGAGTGACAACGGCATCAAATGTTGCATCTTCGTCGGTTTTTAGGCTGGTCCAGTATTGGATTGCTTCGTCAAGATCCGCGCCTTCTGGTGAGAATTTACGATCTTTAATGTAATCAAAGGTGGTTTGATCTGGAGCGATTAAGCCTGCTTTCGCGCCCAGTTCAATGGCCATGTTACATACTGTCATACGGCCTTCCATGGAAAGATCCGTAATGGCTTCACCACAAAACTCAACGACGTAGCCAGTACCACCTGCTGCTGTTGTTTCACCAATGATTGCAAGTACGATGTCTTTGGCAGTAATGCCTTCTGCTACCTTACCTTTGACTTCAATCTTCATGGTTTTTGCACGGGCTTGCTTTAGGGTTTGCGTTGCTAAAACATGCTCTACTTCAGATGTACCAATACCAAAAGCAAGGGATCCAAACGCACCATGAGTGGCGGTATGCGAATCACCGCAAACAATGGTCATGCCTGGTAGTGTAATACCAAGTTCTGGCCCCATGACGTGCACAATGCCTTGATATTTATGGTTTAAATCGTAAAGCGTCACCCCAAATTCTTCACAGTTTTTAGATAGGGTTTCCATTTGGATACGGGCCATTTCACCAGAAGCATTAATGTCTTTGGTTTGAGTAGAAACATTGTGATCCATGGTGGCAAAGGTTTTGTTAACTTGACGTACTTTACGACCTTTTTCACGTAGACCATCAAAGGCTTGTGGTGACGTTACTTCATGTACTAAGTGGCGATCAATATAAAGGATCGGGTTTTCGCCTTCAGCTTCAACCGCGACATGAGCGTCATAAATCTTTTCGTATAATGTTTTTGCTTGTTGTGTTTGTGACATTGCTGATACTCCGTGTCGTACTGCTGAACAAACAGTACGACTCAATCTGTTTTTATTATGAATTGGTAATATACGCTGCGATCTTGTCGCCCATTTCGCTGGTAGTCAGTGCTTTGCCTTGGCCTGCTAGATCGGCTGTTAGTTCACCAGCTTCTAGAGCCTGAGATACTGCGCGTTCAATATCACGAGCCGCTTCTTCTTCACCTAAGCTGTAACGCAGCATTAGAGCCGCCGATAAAATTTGAGCGACAGGGTTTGCAATGTTTTTACCAGCAATGTCTGGTGCTGAGCCACCTGCTGGCTCGTATAAGCCAAATTTGCTTTCGTTTAAGCTTGCTGATGGCAGCATGCCCATAGAGCCTGTGATCATGGCACATTCATCTGAGATGATGTCACCAAAGATGTTTGAACATAGCATCACATCAAACTGAGATGGATCTTTGATCAACTGCATGGTCGCGTTGTCGATGTACATGTGGTTCAGAGTGATATCTGGGTACTCTTTGGCGACCTCTTCAACCACTTCGCGCCATAAAATGGAGCTTTGAAGTACGTTGGCTTTATCAATGGAGTAGACATTTTTGTTACGAAGACGAGCAGACTCAAAGGCGATTTTAGCAATGCGTTCGATTTCGTAGCGGTGATAAATTTCAGTGTCATACGCTTTTTCTTGTGGTCCTTCACCTTCACGTCCTTTTGGTTGACCGAAGTAGATGCCGCCCGTTAGTTCTCGCACAACCACAATATCAAAACCACGCTCAGAGATATCGGCACGCAGTGGAGAGAAGCTCTCTAGGCCAGAGTGGATTTGAGCTGGGCGCAAGTTACAAAACAGTTGGAAGTGTTTACGAAGTGGTAGTAGGGCGCCACGTTCAGGTTGATCGTTTGGTGGTAAGTGTTCCCATTTCGGGCCACCAACAGAACCAAATAGAATCGCATCAGATTCTTCACAGCCTTTTACTGTGCTTTCTGGCAGCGGGCAGCCGTGATTATCGATAGCAATACCACCAACATCATACTGCTGTTTTTCAAAAGTAAGGTTGTGTTTTGCTTCAATAGCACTCAATACTTTATGTGCTTGTTCCATTACTTCTGGACCAATACCGTCACCGGGTAAAACTGCGATCTTATATGTACCTGCCATGGTTCTTTATACTCCTAAAGCTGTATGGTTCGGCAGCGGCATACCACTGCCATTCGATTCTGATTAAATACTAACCGACTCAATTAAACGGTTTGTATCTTTTTTGATTCTTTTATTTCTGCAATTTGATCTGCGCGGTGAATGCTATTGATAACATGCAACAGGGCTTGGCCAGAAGCTTCAACAATATCCGTCGCCAGACCTGTACCGTGGTATTTACGGCCTTTGTAGTTCGCGATGATATCCGCTTGGCCTAGACCATCTTCACCTTCCCCTTTGGCGGTTAAATCGAATTTATCCAATACGATTTCGTAGCCTGTTAGGCGGTAAATACATTGGTATAGAGCATCGACAGGGCCATTACCCACCGCAGCTTCGCATTTTTCTTCGTCGCCACACTGCAATTTAATGCTGGTTGTCGCCATCACACTGCCAGACTGAACACTTAGGTAGTTCAGTTTGTAGAAATCATCTTCTTCTCGTAGGTTGGCAAAATGCATTAATGCTTCTAAATCGTAATCAAATACTTGTCCTTTACGATCCGCCAGTTTTAAGAAATCTGCGTATAGGGTGTCTAGGTTGTATTCGTCGTCGTGGTAGCCCATTTCATCCATGTGGTTTTTCACTGCAGCGCGACCAGAGCGGCTGGTTAGGTTCAGCGCCTTGTTTTTCAAACCAATGGATTCTGGAGTCATGATTTCGTAGGTGTTTTTATTCTTTAATACACCATCTTGGTGAATACCGGAGGAGTGGCTAAAGGCATTCGCTCCCACAACAGCTTTGTTGTCTTGGATCGGCATGTTACATAGCTGGCTGACCATTTTGCTGGTGCGGTGAATCTCTTCGTGTTTGATGTTGGTGTGAACGCCTAACAGCTCTGAACGCGTCTTGATGATCATGGCGATTTCTTCAAGCGCACAGTTCCCCGCACGCTCTCCCAAACCGTTAATGGTGCCTTCTACCTGACGAGCACCTGCTTGAACGGCAGCAATCGAGTTGGCTACCGACATGCCTAAGTCATCGTGGCAGTGTACTGAGATGATCGCTTTATCAATATTCGGAACACGGTTGAACAGAGTTTCGACAATGCCACCGAATTCACCTGGAACGGTGTAGCCAACCGTATCTGGAATATTGACGGTGTTTGCGCCAGCATCGATTGCGGCTTCTACCATGCGGCATAGGTTATCAATAGGGGTACGGCCAGCATCTTCACATGAAAACTCGACGTCATCAGTGTATTTACGAGCGCGTTTTACTGCTGCGACGCCCATGTCGATCACATCTTCGTAGCTGCGGCGAAGCTTGTCTTGTACGTGAACCGTTGATGTCGAAATGAACGTATGAATTCGGAATGCTTCTGCCACTTTTAGTGACTCTGCTGCCACATCAATGTCTTTAGCAACGGCACGTGATAGAGCACAGACACGGCTGTTTTTAATGTTTTGAGCAATGGTTTGTACGGATTCAAAATCGCCAGGAGAAGACACAGGGAAGCCAGCCTCGATAACATCGACACCCAAGCGTTCCAGCGCATAAGCAATTTGCAGTTTTTCTTTCACCGTTAGGCTTGCCGATAGCGCCTGTTCGCCGTCGCGTAATGTGGTGTCGAAAATAATGACCTGATCTTTCATTGCTGCTTCCTTTTTATGTTGGTTTGCTATCCGCTGGCGCTGGTTTTTTTAGTTTTACTGTCTTTTGGTACAAAAAAACCCGCGTTGTTAGCGCGGGTTTTTAGAATTCTTATGTGGTGGTTTCTTCCATAAGCTGCCCGCGAGTTATCCCTCTACTAAGAGAGTAATAATCAGGAGGAGTTTACGTGGTGCGAAGAAACGAGTTTTCATTTTGAAATATGTTCCACAAATTTAGTTAACTTAATTTCTACCTTATTCCAACCATGGCGTCAACCCGGTTTTCGTTCTGTTTTTTGTTATTTTTATTTATTAATACGGATGAAAGCGTGGATTATCTTTTGAGCATTCAGAGATTAAATTGAACTTTATAAGATAATTATTTAATCATTTGATTAAATTGCGTGTAATTTCTTTTCTCTCGCTTCTTAGTTCTCGTCGCTATAATTAATCGGTTGATGAATTATAAAAATGTTAATGATGAGTAAAAAATCAGGACGACCAGCGGGCAAATCTGATGCTCGAGAAAAGTTGCTTCACCATGCAAGAACCCTTTTTACAGCATTGCCTTACAGCAAAGTGTCCACGCGAATGATTGCGCAAAGAGCCGACGTGAATATTGCCATGATCCGATATTATTTTGGTAACAAAGAAGGGCTATTTGAAACCATGGTGCGGGAAACACTAGAGCCAATGCATGAGCAAATGCAGGTGTTGATTGCCAAAGCGGATCATCAAAGTCTGACGGATTTGATGCGCACTTATTATCGGGTGATGTTACCGAACCCTAACTTTCCTAAGCTGCTGATACGGCTGATGATGATGGAGCCAACGGACACTCAGCGTATTCTGATGGAAAATATTTTTTTAGATATTGTTAAGCCTGCGCACGACTATATTTTCAAAGAGTTAAAAGAAAAAGGGGTGTTACGCGAAGACGTAAACCCAGATATGGCGCGGGTGTCTTTTATGAGTTTAATGGTGTTTCCTTTTTTAGTCCCGCAGAGCATGCTGGATTTGCATGGTTTGTCTCTCGACGATGATTTTCTTACCGAGCTGGTTGAACACAATATTCGCTTACTGAGCCAAAGCTTACTGACTTCACAAGGAGTTAATGATGCGATTGAACCGTAAATTTCTTTTCTTTCCGGCTTTAGCGTCGGGTATCGCTATTTTGGCTTTGGCCATTAATTTTCGCCCTAGTGTTCCGGTTAAACCTGCGGAAAATCGGGCGAAAAGTGTGGAGGTGATGGCGCTGAATCTACAGGGTTTTTCACCTCTGATCACAGGCTTTGGCAAGGTGGCTCCAAAAGTTGATTGGAAAGCCATTGCTGAAGTGTCGGGTAAAATTGTCTATCGCCACCCTGAGTTAGAAAAGGGTCGTGTATTGCTAGCGGGTACGGAGATCTTGCGTATTGATCCTTTGGATTATGAATTGAAGTTGGCCCAATCTCAGGCGGATTTAAGTTCGACGAAAGCCCAGTTAGCCAAATTGGATCTTGAGCAGAGCAATATCAAAAGCACGCTAAAAATTGAGAGAAACCGCTTAGAGATCAGTCATAAAGAATTAAAGAGAAAGCAAGAGTTACGGAAAAAGAGGTTAACTTCTCAGTCTGATGTGGATCAGCAGAATCAAAGTTTATTGGCTCAGAAAAAAGTTGTTCAAGATCTACAAAATCAGCTGATCTTATTGCCTGATGAAAAGAAGGTGATTCAGGCACAGCTTAAAGTGAATGAATCACGGGTAGAGGAAGCCAAGCGATCTTTAGCCAAAACTTCGATCCGCCTTCCTATTGATGCGCGTATTTCAGAAATTGATATTGCGCAAAATCAGGTCGTGAATTTACAGCAAACCATGGTGGTTGCTCATGGTATTGAAACGATGGAAGTAGAGGCTCAATTTTCTATTCATGATTTTCAAACATTGATCAGCAGTTTAGCGGAATACAAAGCGTCTGATGATGGCCGAATAAATGTCGAGCAACTTGGGTTTAATGCCACCATTGAATTAAGCAGCGGTGCTTTTTTAGCGAAGTGGCCAGCATCACTAACACGGATCAGTGAAAGTGTGGATCCTAACCAAGCGACCGTTGGTGTGATTTTGGAAGTCAGCCAAGATTATTCAAAATTAAAGCCGGGCAGTTTACCGCCTTTAGTGAATGGTATGTTTGTTGAAGCGAAGCTGATTGGGCAGGAAAATCCGCATTGGGTGATTCCAGAGCAAGCACTGCATGGCGAGCGGATCTATATCATGACACCAGAAAATACCTTAGACATTAAGAGGGTTAAAGTGCTGTTTCGTTACGATGGCAAGGTGGCTATTGATGGTGAATTAGAGCAAGGCAGTAAATTGATCATAAATGATTTAATGCCAGCGATTCAGAACATGGAGCTGAAAGAAGCCAGTGCAATGAAAGTAGTGGAGGTGTCGGCATGATCCGTTTTTTTGCTCGCCACCCGACGGCGGCAAACTTATTGATGTTGGCACTGCTTCTGTTAGGTTTGGTGACTTTGCCCAACCTAAAACGGGAGACATTTCCAGAGTTCAGCCCACCTTATATTATGGCGGGTGTTGTTTACCCAGGAGCGTCACCACAAGAGGTGGAAGAAAGCATTTGTATGCGAATGGAAGACGCCATTGATGGGTTATCTAATATTGAAGAGACACAGTGTGAAGCGATTGAAGGATCCGCACGTTTGGTTTTAAAACTGAATGAAAAAGCGGATATTTCACGGATGTTGGTGGACGTTCAGACCCAAATCAATGCCATAAATGATTTTCCATCGCAAATTGAATCACCAGTGGTTCAGGAGCTGGACTGGAATGAACCTGTGGTGGATGTGGCGATTAGCGCCGACACTACATGGCCGGAGCTTAAACTGTATGCGGAAGAATTAAAACGTAAGCTAAAGCTGGATTATGGGGTTTCCTTAGTTGAAGTCAGTGGCTTTTCGGATCATCAGTACCGAGTTGAAATTGACAGTGTGGCTCTTCGCCAATTGGGGCTGAGCATCAACGATATTGCGAATAAATTAGCGAGTCAGAATATTAAGTTACCCAGCGGTAATATTGATTCAGACAGTAAAAATTATTTGATTCGTTTTGATGAACGTAAAACCACGCCTGAAGAGCTTGCAACTATTGTGATTGGTGCTAATTCATCGGGATCGTTATTGCGGTTGGGAGACATTGCCACCATCACGGATCGGTTTGAGTTGGATGAGCAAAAAGTGCTGTTTGATGGTAAGCCATCGGCACTGTTAAAAATTAGCAAAAACAAAGCGGACGATGCCCTGCGTATTAAAGATCAAGTGGCGCGCTTTGTGGATGATGAGCGTTTAATTGCCCCAACGGGTGTGACGTTAAATTTAACCAACGATCTCTCTTCTGTGTTGTGGGATCGTTTAAGTATGATGCTGCGTAACGGTTGGCAAGGAATTGCGTTGGTGTTTGCTACCATGTGGTTGTTTTTCTCTTTGCGTTACTCCTTTTGGGTTGCGGCGGGCTTGCCGGTTGCTTTTTTAGGTGGCCTGTTTTTAATGGGCAATCTTGGCTTATCCATCAATATTATGTCTTTGGTGGGGCTATTAATGGCCATCGGGATCATGATGGATGACGCCATTGTGATCGCAGAGTCCATCGCTTCTCATTTGGATCGGGGCGAAGACGTCGATGACGCGGTTTATAATGGGGTTCGGAAAGTGTTTCCCGGTGTCTTGTCTTCTTTTTTAACCACCGTGTGTATTTTTGGCAGCTTGCTCTTTTTAGAAGGGGAAATGGGGGCCGTGCTCAAAGTGGTGCCACAGGTTCTTATCTTGGTGTTGTCGTTGAGCCTGGTTGAAGCGTTTCTCATTTTACCCAACCATCTAAGTCACTCTCTTCATAAGCAGAAAAAAGACAAAGAAGTCGCAGGTTTTAAAAAACGTTTATTAGATGGCTTTGAGCACTTTCGTAATACGAAGTTAGTGGTAGCGGTAGAGGCCGTCGTGGCATGGCGTTATGCTTTTTTAGGTGGGGTCATCGCCTTGCTTTTTGCTTCGGCTGCTTTGGTGGCAGGAGGCGCTTTGAAGTTTGTTGGTTTTCCTGAGTTGGATGGTGACATTGCTGAAGCTCGCGTTATTTTGCCACCGGGATCATCACTGACGCAAACAGAGCAAGTGGTGGATCATATTGTATTGGCCGCGGAAAAATTAAATCAAAAGTGGAGTGATGAGCAGGAAAATGGTCGACCATTGGTAGAGCACATTACTCGTCAATTTAATGCTAATTCTGATGCCAATGAGTCCGGTCCTCATTTAGCAACCATCCGCCTTGATCTTCTTGGAGCGGAGCAGCGTAACAGTAATATTGATGAATTTATTGCGGCATGGCGTGCAGAAGTGGGGGATTTAGCTCAGCCCGTCTCGATGGTGTTTAAACAACCCATGATGGGGCCGGGTGGCCGCGCCATTGAAATACGGATTCAACATGAGGACTTAACTCAGCTCAAAGCCGCTTCCCTTGAGATCCAGCAATACCTCAATGAATTTGATGGTGTGTATGGCGTGTTAGATGATATGCGTTTGGGTAAAGAAGAGATTTTAGTGAAGCTGCGTCCGGGCGCGGAAAGTTTTGGTGTGGATGGTCAGATGATCGCCTCGCAACTTCGCGGCGCGTACTTTGGGCAAACGGCTGATGAAATCCAAGTAGGCAGTGAAAATATTGAGATAGAGGTTCGGCTGGATAAGAAGCAAGCGAGTGATCTCAACACATTGGCGAATTTTCCCATCATGATGCCGGATGGAAGCCAAATTCCATTGGCCAGTGTTGCCAGTTTAGACTTTCAGCGTAATTATGTGCGGATCCAGCGCATAAATGGTTTGCGTACATTGAGTGTTTTTGGTGATGTGGAAGCGAGTAAGGTGAGTTCCAGTGAAATTACTCGTGCTTTAAAAACAACACTTGTCCCAGAGCTAAAAAGCAAATACCCAGGCTTACGGTTTGATTTTGAAGGGGAGTCAAAGGACACCGCTGAGACGGGCAGTTCGATGGGAACTGGTTTTATGCTGGGCTTGTTTGGCGTGTTTGTTATTTTAAGCTTCCAGTTCCGCAGTTATGTCGAGCCGTTTGTTGTGATGCTGGCGATCCCATTGGCATTAATTGGAGTGATGTGGGGGCATCTATTATTAGGCCACCCGTTAAGCATGCCGAGTATCATGGGCTTTGTATCTCTTGCTGGTATTGTGGTGAATGACTCTATTTTGTTGGTGCAATATATTCGACACCATTTAGATGATGGTGATACCGTGCACGAATCTGTCGTTAAGGCCAGTCGTGAACGTTTTAGGGCGGTGTTTATTACCTCTTTAACCACAGCAGCCGGTTTATTGCCTTTATTATTGGAAACCAGTCTGCAAGCACAAGTGATTAAGCCTTTGGTAATCTCAATTGTATTCGGCATATTTGCTTCCACATTGTTGGTGTTATTTATGATCCCAGCCGCTTACGCGATTTTGGCTGACTTTGGGGTAGTAAAAAAACATCAGTCTTTGCATTAATAAAAAGAATACCGCTTATCTTCTATTGAATGTGAAGAGTTTGGTTTGTGAGGCTAAGCGGTCTTTTCTATTTCTTTAATATTGTCATCGTTATGACTAGCAAGCGTCACCACAGTGTCATTTTGCTTTTCTAGGCTAGTTTTGTTAGCCGCAAATGAAAGGATATGGTGATGCGTGCTCTAGATTCTCTTCAACGTTTTGATTTTGTATTTTCTCATTACTGCTTAACTCATAAGTTTAATCATCAGACGGCAAAAATCAGTCGAGTGATCTCCCGTACTGGTGATGGCCCTTTGTATGCTTTAGTTGGTGGAGTGGTATGGTGGCTAGACCCTGTTATTGGAGGTTTGTTTCTGGCGACAGGGTTGTTGGCTTTTTTATTTGAGTTGCCCGTTTACTGGTGTTTAAAAAATACCATTAAGCGAGAACGGCCTTCGCATTTTCCATCCTTTATTAAACCATCGGATCAATACAGCTTACCTTCTGGACACACAGCCGCTGCGTTTGTGATGGCGTATTTGATCAGCGAATTCTTTCCTTCTTTTTCTGTGTTTGTGTGGTGTTGGGCTGGGTTAATTGGGTTATCGCGGGTGTTACTTGGCGTGCATTTCTTAAGTGATATTGCTGCAGGCATGCTACTTGGAATTTTTTCAGCTCAATTAGCTTTAGAGGTTTTGGTATGAAAATACTATACGGGGTACAAGGAACGGGAAATGGTCATATCGCAAGAGCAAGGGCCATGGCAAAAGCGCTGAAGCAGCACCACGTCGACGTGACTTTTTTATTCACGGGTCGTGAACAAGATAAATACTTTTCAATGGAGCCATTCGGGGACTATAAAACACTACGAGGGCTCACGTTTCAGGTAAATAAAGGGCGAGTGAGTTATCTGAAAACAGTGCTGAAAAATAGTCTATGGCAGTGTAAAAAAGACATTCAGCAACTTGATTTGTCTGAGTACGATTTAGTGTTGAATGATTTTGAGCCGATCTCTGCGTGGGCAGCGAAGAAGCAAGGGATACCTTGTATTGGTGTTAGCCATCAAAATGCTTTTCGTTATTCCGTGCCTAAAAAAGGCGATTCATGGCTGGATCAAACCCTGATTAAATATTTCTCGCCCGCCACGCATTACATCGGTTTGCATTGGTATCATTTCGACCAACCTGTTTTGCCGCCCATCATTGAACCCCACATTATGGATGAGCGACCCAATTCCGAGTTTTCATTGGTCTACTTGCCTTTTGAAGCACTTTCAGAAGTAGAAGGATTATTGAATCGTTTTTCGTTGCATCCTTTTGTGTGTTATCACCCTGATGTTCGCCACCCATATCAAGTGGAAAATATCTGTTTTAAACCATTATCTCGATCTGGATTTCAGGCGGATTTACAGGTGTGCCAGGGAGTGATTGCAAACGGCGGATTTGAGCTTCCATCGGAGGCATTATCTCTTGGTAAAAAATTATTATTAAAGCCATTGTCTGGTCAATTTGAGCAACAAAGTAATGTCGCTACTCTCGACTATTTAGGGCTGGCTCATACTATGAAATGGTTGGATTCAGAGGCTGTTCGAGATTGGTTAGAAAGTCCGGCCATTGAAAAAGTGGATTACCCCGACGTGGCAAACCATTTGGTGAAATGGTTGTTAAAAGGTCGCTGGGATGACTTGTCTTTATTATGGAGCACGTTATGGGAGGAAGTGAATTATCCTGTTCATTGCTTAGAATTGGCGGAAGAACAATTTTAGGAAATGTTTTGGTGTGGTTATATTTATTGGCTGAATTATTTGTTACCTGATTCGTTAGTGAAGCCTATTTTCCTTGTTACACTATGTTTCTAAATGCAGAGGTCTCTGTTATGAAGTTCACTTTTTTATAACTTACACTTTATTAAACTCCATTTATAAAAATTTATATTTTCATCAACCTTTTGTTTTTAATGAACTTAAATGCCTATTATATAAATTAACATGATTTGTTCTCAACAGGTCTAGTCTTCTGAATTTTATTGATTGATAGTGAAGCCAAGCCCGGAAACATATACCGGGTAAATAATAAGGTTTTCTATTCGTAGGCGTTACTGCCTTACACAATTCAATATCACAAATAGGTGAACATATTCACCAAAGGTTATAAGAGGCTTGATCATGACTTGTAGAGAAAACTCTGCACAACCAGTTGAACGCTATCGAATGGAATCAAATTTACGGGGTGTAGATTTAAACTTGTTAACGGTGTTTGACGCTGTGATGCAAGAGCAAAATATTACCCGCGCTGCTCACAATCTAGGGATGTCGCAACCTGCGGTAAGTAATGCCGTAGCACGCTTAAAAGTAATGTTTAATGACGAGCTTTTCATTCGTCATGGTCGTGGTATTCAGCCAACATTACGAGCTAAGCAATTGTTTGGTCCATTGCGCCAAGCACTGCAACTGGTTAAGAATGAACTTCCAAGTTCTATCTTCTGTCCAGAAACATCAAATCGTACATTTAAACTGGCGATTTGCAGCCCATCAGACATGCGTTTTGCTGCTCGTGTGATCCATGATGTGCAACAACAAGCGCCGTCTATTCAGTTGAAATTAGATGGTGATTCAGACACGAAATTAGCACAAAAACTGCGTTATCAAGACGTTGATTTTGTCATCGACTACGCACGTTTTGATGAAGCTGGTTTTTCTAGTACCGAACTTTTTAGCGATGAACTAGTGGTTGTCGCTTCAGCTACTCACCCTCGTTTGGGTCAGTTAATGACTGAAGAACAGTTCATGGCTGAGCAGCACGCCACGCTATCTAAAGTGGAAGGCATGCGCAGTTTTGCTGAGCAAGTGTATGGTAAAGCGCATTACAAAGAAGCGTACCAAGGCACAAGTTTAAGCAACATTCTTTATGTTGTTGGTCAATCTGAGTTGATCACTGTTGCGCCACGTTGGTTGGTTGATTCCATGCCAAATCGTGATCAGTTTAAAGTGCTAGAACTGCCTTTTGAAGACAACATGATCAGTGGTTACCTAAGCTGGCATGATTCGTCTCAAAAAGACAAAGGCCACATTTGGATGCGTGATCAGTTAATGATGATTTGTGGTGAAGAGATCTCCGCGGCACGTAAACAATAACAGATCCTTTTAGCACTCCACTGCTCAATGAAACAGCCAGCGACTATGTTGGCTGTTTTTTTGATCATAGAGGATTGATTTTTGTTTTCTTAGCGCTATAAATCGAAATATTAATAACAGCTAACAAACTTTTGACTTTAATCAGTTGCCTTTTTTTCCACCATTTGTACACTCTCCCTCAAGATAAGCTTACAGGTGTAAGCTAGAAGGTAAGAGTGACTATGGCTGCAAAAGACCTACATATTGTAAATCAAATTCAGACCCAAATTTCTAACCTCTCAGATCGTGTGGCGCTACGCCATAAGGTGGAAGGAAAGTGGTGTGATATTAGCTGGCGTCAGTTTGGCGAACAAATAAATGAACTGTCTTTGGCGTTATTATCTCACGGTCTGAAGGTACAAGATAAGGTCGGTATTTTTTCAAATAACATGCCGCGTTGGACGGTGGCTGATTTTGCAACATTGCAAATACGCAGCGTGGTAGTGCCAATTTACCCAACCAATACCCCTAAACAGGCGGCTTACATTATTAACGATGCCGACATTCGTGTGTTATTTGTGGGTGAGCAAGAGCAATACGACGCCGCAACTGAAGTGTTTTCTGATTGTGACCAACTAGAATATATTGTTGCCATGAGTGATGAGATTGATTTGAAAGATCATCAAGCTGGTTGTACGTGGCAGCAGTTCATCAGTGCTTCTGAGGCGTCAGCGCAACAGGAATTAACACAGCGTATTAACGATGCTCAAATGAGCGATTTACTGACGCTGATTTATACTTCCGGCACGACAGGTGAACCAAAAGGTGTAATGCTGGATTACACCAACATCAGCTCACAGCTTCATGGCCATGATCAGCGCTTAGCTCTGAGTGCAGATGATGTTTCTTTGTGTTTCTTACCACTTTCTCATGTATTTGAGCGTGCATGGACCTTTTATGTTCTGCATAAGGGCGGTACAAACTGTTACCTGCAAGATACCATGCAGGTGCGCGAGGCATTAGCTGATATCCAACCAACGGTAATGAGTGCGGTTCCTCGTTTTTACGAGAAGATTTATTCTGCAGTGCATGAAAAGGTCTCTAAAGCACCATTAATTCGTAAGATCTTGTTTACTTGGGCAGTAAATATGGGTGCGAAGGTGGCAGTGTGCCATCAAGAGCAACGTGAGCCTTCGTTTATGCTGAAGAAAAGTCATCAATTGGCAGATAAACTGGTTTTATCTAAGTTACGTGCCTTACTGGGTGGGAAAATCAACTTTATGCCATGTGGTGGTGCAAAGTTAGATGCAACTATCGGTCGCTTTTTCCATGCCATCGGTATTAACGTGAAGCTGGGTTATGGCATGACGGAAACCACGGCAACGGTATCTTGTTGGGATGATCGTCGTTTCAATCCTGATTCGATTGGGTTAGCCATGCCGGGAGCAGAAGTCAAAATCGGGGAGAACAATGAAATCCTCGTTCGTGGCCCAATGGTGATGAAAGGCTATTATAAAAAACCGGAAGAAACCGCGAAAAACTTCACCGAAGATGGCTTCTTAAAAACAGGCGATGCGGGTGAATTTGATGCGCAAGGTAACTTGTTTATTACCGATAGAATCAAAGAGCTGATGAAAACTTCGGGGGGTAAATACATTGCTCCCCAAGTGATCGAAGGGGCCATTGGTAAAGACCACTTTATTGAGCAAATCGCGGTAATTGCGGATACTCGCAAATTCGTTTCAGCCCTGATTGTACCTTGCTTTGATACTCTAGAAGAGTACGCCAAAGAGTTGAACATCAAGTACCATGATCGTCTTGAGCTGATTAAGCACAGTGAAGTGGTTGAGATGTTTGAAAAGCGAGTGTCTGGTCTGCAAAATGAGTTAGCCCGTTTTGAACAAGTGAAAAAGTTCACCTTGTTGCCAAAAGCTTTTTCTATGGACAAAGGTGAATTAACACCAACGCAAAAACTGCGTCGCAAAGTGATTAATGACCGTTATCAAGACGAAATTGAAGATATGTACAGTGATAAAAAGTAAATTTATCGTGCTGTAATGTTAAAAGGGAGTGTTAGCTCCCTTTTTTGATCTCAGTTTGTTGATCTGAATTGTATTGCTTCCTCTGTCTTACTACTTCTATCCTGAAAGCTAGCTTTTACGGCTTCTTAAAGCGGAAATCATGAAAATAACCTATTTTTCATACTAAACTCCGCTACAATTTAACCATTCTTTCATTATTTTATATCGAATTACCTTCGTTAGTACGTAAAAGGTTCTATTATGTCTTCATAAAATAGAATCAAAATAATGTATTTTCTTTTATTGTCGCTATATTCGGTAAATTGTCATATTTAGGGCATAGACTTAAATGCTAGGAAAGCGTTACAGTTGTTGCAGGTTACTTGTTTTTGTTATGACAAAAGCAAGCCGACATAGCATGAAACAATAATTAATTTCAGTTTAGGCTAAAAATAAGCCCTAACTATGCATAATGACCTGGAGGCAAATATGGAAATGTTATCCGGCGCGGATATGATTGTACGATCTCTTATTGATCAAGGGGTTAATCATATCTTTGGATATCCTGGTGGTTCAGTACTTGATATTTATGACGCTCTGCATGAAAAGAGCGATATTGAGCATGTTTTAGTTCGTCATGAGCAAGCAGCGGTTCACATGGCTGATGGTTATGCTCGTGCTACTGGTGATGTAGGGGTGGTTTTGGTTACCTCTGGTCCTGGTGCAACTAATGCCATTACAGGCATCGCAACTGCGTACATGGACTCAGCGCCTATGGTGGTGTTGTCTGGTCAGGTACCAAGCAGTTTAATTGGTAACGATGCGTTCCAAGAGTGTGACATGGTGGGTATTTCTCGTCCTGTTGTAAAACACAGCTTCCTGGTTCAAAAAACGGAAGACATTCCTGAAATTATCAAAAAAGCATTTTATCTTGCTTCCAGTGGTCGTCCTGGCCCAGTAGTAGTTGATTTACCAAAAGACATTCTAAACCCTGCGGTTAAACACCCATACTCTTATCCAGAGAGTATTAAAATGCGTTCGTACAACCCAACTACATCGGGCCATAAAGGTCAGATTAAGAAAGCATTAAAAGCATTATTGGACGCGAAAAAACCAGTAATGTACGTGGGTGGTGGTGCCATTATTTCTGAGTGTGATAAGCAGTTACTGAAACTATCTGAGACTTTAAATATCCCGGTAGTCAGTACCTTAATGGGGCTTGGAGCATTTCCTGGTACTCATAAAAACTCCGTAGGTATGCTAGGTATGCATGGTACATACGAAGCCAACATGACCATGCATAATTCTGATCTTATCTTCGGTATTGGGGTTCGATTTGATGATCGTACAACCAATAACTTAGAGAAGTACTGTCCAAATGCGAAGGTGCTTCATATTGATATTGATCCATCGTCCATTTCTAAAACCGTACGTGCCGACATTCCAATTGTAGGTTCCGCGGACACGGTACTAGACAGCATGTTGAAGTTGCTGGGTGAACAAGGCAGTACAAACGATACCACAGCGAATGAGTTGTGGTGGCAAGAAATTTCAAGCTGGCGCGCACGAAAGTGCCTAAGTTATGATAAGTCAAATGGCCGCATTAAGCCTCAGCAAGTAATTGAAACTTTACATAAATTAACTAATGGTGATGCGTATGTCGCATCAGATGTTGGTCAGCATCAGATGTTTGCGGCACTGTATTACCCATTTGATAAACCGCGTCGCTGGATCAACTCTGGTGGACTTGGCACGATGGGCTTTGGTTTACCTGCTGCGATGGGGGTTAAATTTGCCATGCCCGATGAAGAAGTGGTGTGTGTCACTGGAGACGGTAGCATCCAGATGAATATTCAGGAGCTATCAACAGCTCTGCAATACGACATCCCAGTGAAAATTATTAACTTGAATAACCGTTTCTTAGGCATGGTAAAACAGTGGCAGGATATGATTTATCAAGGCCGTCACTCGCACTCTTACATGGATTCGGTACCAGATTTTGCCGCGATTGCTGAGGCATATGGTCATGTGGGTATTCGTATTTCTAACCCAGAAGAATTGGAAGCTGGGTTACAAAAAGCGTTAGATATGAAAGACCGTCTTGTGTTTGTAGATATAAATGTGGATGAAACAGAGCACGTTTACCCAATGCAAATCAAAGGTGAAAGTATGGATAAAATGTGGCTAAGCAAAACGGAGAGAACATAAGATGCGTCGAATTATTTCAGTATTATTAGAAAACGAATCTGGCTCTTTATCTCGTGTTGTTGGTCTATTTTCTCAGCGTGGTTACAACATTGAGTCCTTAACGGTATCACCAACAGATGATCCAACATTATCGCGTTTAAATATCACCACCGCCAGTGATGAAATGGTTCTTGAGCAGATAGAAAAGCAACTGCATAAATTGGTAGATGTGCTTAAAGTACAAGACGTAACAGAAACCGATCATGTTGAGCGTGAGCTAATGCTGGTGAAATTGAAAGCGAGCGGGTTTGCACGTGCTGAGGTGAAGCGCACTGCCGATATTTTCCGAGGACAAATTGTTGATGTCACTAGTGCTCAATATACAGTTCAACTAACGGGGACCAGCGAAAAGTTAGATGCATTTTTGACTGCCATAGCGGAAGTAACGGATGTTATTGAAGTTGCGCGCAGTGGGATCGTTGGCATTGCACGTGGAGAGCGTGTGTTACGCCCATAAAGTGAGTGTTAACTTCACTGTAAAGGCGGCAATTGATTGGTAACATAAACGTAATTATCAATGTTGAAAGCTCTGAGTTATGTCTCAGGGCTTTTATTTTTTGAAGGGAAGAGTGAAAAAAAATACATTTCTATACTGTATAATAACCACCCAGTTATTCGTTGAAGGGCTGTGAAGTGCGGCTAAAAAAATATATAAAAACGCTCGGCTACATAACAGCTATTTTTTTATTTTTAGGTACAGTCCCAAGTCTGTATTTTTTTGATAAATATAATTCTGAATTTTCCCGCCAAATAGAACGTTCTCAAACAGAAGGTTTACGCCAATTAGCCTATAGCAAAAGAGAGCTTGGCTCTGTTGTTGCTCAGATCCGCTCGACAGTGCAACTGTTAGGGCATGGCAGTATTTTGCATCAGTTCATTATTAATGAAAGTGAAGTAAGCCAACAGCAAGTGGAAGAGCTGTGGTCGGCAGTGGCTATTAATCAGCAAATTTTTTCTCAGTTACGGTTTCTTGATATCAGCGGTCAAGAGAAGGTTCGAATTAATTATTTTCCCAAAACACGCAGTGCTATCCCAGCAAAAGAGCTACAAAATAAAGCCAATCGTGATTATTTTAAGTATGCGCAGTCTTTACCTGCGGAAGTGATTGGTTCGTTTGGCGTTGATTTAGAACAAGAACATGGAAAGATCATTCAGCCCTATACACCAGCATTGAGGGTCATTACCCCTGTGGAGTTTGGCGGAAAGAGACAAGGTTACCTTATTGCTAACCTTGATGTTTGGTTTATGTCTTCTATTCTCAATTTTTCTCCAAGCTTAGAATTAATTCCAGAGTTTGTGGATAGCAATGGGTATTACATTGTGGGTCATGATCAGTCAAAAACTTTTGGCCATTTGATCCAAGGTCGAGGTGAATTTAATTTACCTGCCACTCATCCAGATCTATGGGCCGAAATGGTCACAAAAAAGGTTGGCAGTCACTATGATGGCGATACCTTGTTTGCTTTCCAAGCTCTTTATTTAACAAAAGATAAAGGGCGTGCACCACTTTATTTATTGATCTCGATTGATCAGCGTTACCTGCAAGCGGAAGCGAAATTACTTTTGAAAACCGTTATTCATCAGGCTTCTATTGTATTACTAGTATTGCTTTTAGTGGCGATTCCATGCGGGTTGATGATCATGCAGATGAAAAAAAGTAGCTTAGAAAGTCAGCTGGCAAAAGCAGCCCTAGAAGGCATGTCGGCGGTGGTGATCACGGATAAACATAATCGTATTATTAAAGTGAATGATGAATTCTCGCGTATTAGTGGTTATAGCGCGCTCGAAGTATTGGGAAAATCCCCTTCTATTTTAGGATCAGGGAAGCATAACCAAGAGTTCTACTTAAAGATGTGGAGTGCACTAAAAGCTGAAGGGGTATGGGAAGGAGAGGTTGAGAATCGACGCAAAGACGGGTCGTTGTTGACGGAAATATTGCGAATTCAAGCAGTGAAAAATAGTCGTCAGCAAATTCAGTACTACATCGCCTCTTTTGTGGACATTAGTGAGCGTAAACAACTAGAAAAAAGACTTCGTTATTTAAGTGAGAAAGATTCTTTAACCGATTGCTGGAATCGCCGTAAATTTGATGTTGAGCTCAAAGAGCAGGCTCAGTTAACGCACCGCTATCCAGATACGCATCTCAGCTGCCTTGCCATTTTGGATATTGATTATTTTAAACGTATTAATGATCAACGTGGTCATGATGTGGGGGATCGAGTGATTCGGCATGTTGCGAGTATTCTGAAAAGCGGTTCTCGGGATACCGATTTTGTTGCGCGTACAGGTGGAGAAGAGTTTGCGATTTTGATGCCCCATACCACGACCGTAGAAGCAGAGGTGGTCCTGAATCGACTTCGAGTCGCTGTATCATCTTACTCTGAATGTGAAGTAACAATCAGTGGTGGTGTGACAGACATTAAAGAGCAGGCAGAAGAAGCATACAAGCGAGCGGATGTTGCGCTTTATGATTCCAAATCTGGTGGTCGAAATCGGATTTCTATATGCTACAGCCATGATGACATTGCGTAGAGGTGATAGTACGCCTTGTTAGACTAAAGTCTAATGCTGGATAAAATTTACGCTACACTGATCAGTGAAGCAAGCAAGGCGTGGGTCGTGCTTTTTGATTGTGTAATGGTATCCCCAGACAGGATGTTGACTCATCATATTGCGAGTAATTGCTTGCTATGTAATGAGTAACTAAAATGGAAGGTAGGGACTAAAACTTACGTTGAGGTGGCGTAATGCTCAACAACTTTTTAGTCAGACTAACAATGGGGTGTTTAGCTATTTTAGGCTTTAAGTTAAGTGCACTATACTTTTTATTGCTGGTCTTACTGCTTAACACTCACCACCGAGAATTTTTTGGTTGGTAACAAAAATCGGGCTCTGTGCCCGATTTTGTCATTTAGACGAAGTTTGCTTTGTTATTCTTTGATGTATTTCGCGAGCATGTTTGCAGTATGCTCTAAGTGTTGCTCAATAAGTTCAGATGCTTTGATCAAATCGCGAGCTAGAACGGCTTTCATGATCGCTTCATGCTTATCAAGATCATGATATTGCTCTTCACCTGCTTTCACTTTATTTAGCCATAAGTGGCGGTAACGCTCAAGTTGGTTACAAACATCACGATAGAAGTTGTACATGATATGAGAGTTACTACCTTCAAGCAAAGAGAGTTGGAATTGATTATGACGCTCTTCCCATTCTTCCATATCTGGCGAATCAGAATGAAGGTTGATGCGGCTCAATTTATGGTAGCTTGTTAGGATATTTAGCTCCCAACTTTCGTCACCCGATTGAATGGCTTTTTCTAATAAAACACGGCCAACAACGCGTAGGCTTTCGAATAAATCATTGAGCTCTTGCTGCGAGATTTTAGCAACCCAACAGCCTTTTTGAGGCTCAAGCTGAACAAATTTTTTCCATGACAATTGAACCAGAGCTTCTCGAATTGGTGAAGCACCAACATCGTAGTGATCTTTTAGCTCTGCTACGACAAGCTTTCTACCTGGTTCTAAGTTACCCAAAAGAATATCCTGGCGGATCATTTTGGCGACTTTATCCGTTAACGTTGGACTAGACACGACACCCTCACTCACATTTACTTTCGACATCAACAAAAAAGGTAACGAAGATTGTTTTGAGTGTAAGGAACGGTTTTTTAGATAAAACTCTATTTTCCAATTGTCACTCAAACATGTTACCGATGACCTATAACGTCATCCGTTCTGTATGGTATAGCGTACGCCAAGTTTGAGCAAGTACTATTTAATAAAAAAGGGAGCATATGCTCCCTTTTTATGGATTCTATGACGACGATCGATTATAGAACGTGTACAGATGCAGTGTTTGTAGTACCAGATGGGACTAGAGCACCAGAAACCATAACAACGATGTCGCCTTTAGCACCAAGGCTAGATTCAAGAGCAAGCTCTTTACCAAGGCGGTAGAACTCATCTGTGTTGTCGATGCTGTCTACGATCACTGGAGTAACACCTTTAGTTAGACATAGCTGAGCTGCTGTCTTCTTATTGGTTGTTACCGCAAGGATGTTTGCCGTTGGGAAGTACTTACGGATAGAACGAGCTGATTTACCAGCTTCTGTCGCAACAACGATCAGAGGTGCATTTAGTTTCTCAGCTGTGTCTACAGCGCCTTTACATACTGCTTCAGTAATGCGTAGGCGTGGGCTGTCTAGACGAGTGCTTAGAGAAGCGTGCATTGCTTTATCTGTGCGCTCACAGATTTGAGCCATGATAGTTACCGCTTCAATTGGGTATTTACCTTTTGCTGACTCACCTGAAAGCATTACAGCATCAGTGCCGTCCATGATTGCGTTAGCAACGTCGCCTGCTTCAGCACGAGTTGGACGTGGGTTTTTGATCATAGAGTCAAGCATTTGTGTTGCAGTGATAACCACTTTACGTGCACGGTTACACTTCTCGATCATCATTTTTTGAGCGAAGATTACTTCTTCAACAGGGATCTCAACACCTAGGTCACCACGAGCAACCATGATACCGTCAGACACATCTAGGATGTCATCGAAGTTATCAACACCTTCTTGGTTTTCGATCTTAGAGATGATTTGGATCTTCTCGCCACCGTTCGCGTTTAGTAGCTCACGGATCTCAAGAACATCTTCTTTTTTACGGATGAAAGAAGCTGCTACGAAGTCAACGCCTTGCTCACAACCGAACTTAAGATCTGCTTTGTCTTTTTCAGCAAGTGCTGGTAGTTGAACAGAAACACCAGGAAGGTTCACACCTTTGTTTTCGCCAAGATCACCGTTGTTAAGTACTTTACACTTAACTTCAGTTTCTGTTGTTGCGATAACTTCCATTTCAATTAGGCCGTCATCAACAAGGATTGTGTTACCAGCAGTTAGATCTTTAGCAAAGCCAGGGTAAGTTACAGCAACTGTGTTTACGTTACCTACAACAGAAGTATCGGTTGTGAAAGTGAATTCTTGACCAGCAGTTAGAGTAACGTCATCGCCGTTTTCTAATTTGATAGTACGGATTTCAGGGCCTTTAGTGTCAAGAAGAATAGCAAGCTCTTTGCCAGTATCTTGCATAACAGAGCGAAGGTTGTTGATACGGTTACCATGCTCTTCGAAGTCGCCGTGTGAGAAATTCAAACGCATTACGTTCATGCCTGCGTTTGCTAGTTCAGTTAGTTTCTCTACCGACTCAGTTTTAGGGCCAATCGTACATACGATCTTGGTCTTTTTCATGTGAAGATTCTCTCCGGATGAGTAATTGTAATTTAAAATGTTCAATCTCTGAGTTTATACAGCAATTCTATGAAGAAAATATGTTGAAAAATGACTACATAATGAGAGCGTAATCGGTTTTCTGAGTTTTTTCCTCATTGTCGTTCAGAGTGATACGAAAAATATTGTGTAATAGTCTAGACACAAATGAGCCAGCTATTATTGATTCAGATAAATAATTTGCGATTTAGGTAAGGATGCCGCTGAGCAATATTCACATTTATGGGGAATATTTCTGCTCTCCTTCGGAAGAATCGCAACCCTGAGTAATGGTCAAATCTTGTTATTTTTCATCTTTTTCAGGAAGGGGAAGTTTACCAGTAAATCAAGGAGAAATCACGGCTAGGATTTGGTCGCAGATTAACTATAAAGCTAGTTACATATGGCTTTTGGGGAGCTTTACTCTACGTTTATGCTTTAGTTTGAGTATAAAGCTTAGGCTAAATTGCTCTTTGTTAGCAAGAAAGAGTATTTAAGCTTATTTGTTATAAAGTAAATAATAACCGTATCCAATTTACATGCGAAAGGAATGCAAAGCATGAATAAATACTGGGTAATGGTAATAACATTACTTTTTGTTTCTGCTTCTATACTCACTTCAGGCTTAATCAGTGCTGTGATCGATTTATGCGCCTTTAGTGTATTAGTTTGGTGGTTTGTAACACGGAAAAATGCATCAAAGTAAAATCACTGCCAGTGACCCCCCTCCAATTGCAATCCAAAGCAATACCCCAAGCAATAGTGGTTTATGTCCGGCGGCACGTAGCTTATTTACTGTGATGCCTGAGCCAATCAAAAATAAACACAGTACTAATGTTCGTTTAGAAATATCAAATAGAGTGGAAAAAACAGCCTCTCCAGCTGGAAGCCATTCCGCAATCGCGATCGCGAGACAATAGAAAATAATAAAGTAGGGAATAGATATTTTGCGGTTATCGCTTTTAAACAGCACTGCACTTAATAAGGCGATGGGAACAATCCATAGCGCCCGAGCGAGTTTTACGGTTGTGGCTGTTTTTAATGCTTCATCGCCATAAGCAGAAGCTGCACCCACAACCGATGAGGTGTCGTGAATGGCGATGGCGCTCCATAAACCAAAGTCATGTTGTGACATATCAAGGGCATGTCCTATGGCTGGAAAAACAAATAGAGCGGCGGAATTGAGCAAAAAAATTGTGGCTAAGGCGACGGAGGTTTGATCATCTCGGGCGTTGATGGCAGGGGCGACGGCAGCAATAGCACTCCCTCCACAAATGGAAGTTCCAGCAGCAATTAAGTGGCCCGTTTTTTTATCTAAATTGAGCCAGCGTGTTAATCCAAATCCTAGTAGTAGAGTAAATATGATAGAGCCAACCACGAGGGAAATGCTTTGCTGGCTTGCTTCTATTGCTGCATTTACATTGATTCCAAAACCAAGCCCGATAATAGAGTACGCCAGTAGCTTTTTGGCGATAGCTGTAGTGTTGATGTGTTTTGGCACTAATCCCATGCTAGCTAAGCTTAACCCTAAGATCAGAGCAATAGGGGATGAAATGACGGGCAATAAGCATAAAGCAGCCAGCGCACAAAACACAAAAGTGGTTACTGCTTGGGAGGGGTGTTTCAACGTGTTTTGCATGGCCATCGTAGATCAACGAAATAATGAGCCATAAAGCATACTCTTTTCTTTAAGTTCAATAAATTAAATTCCTCTTACCTTCTAGTTAAGAATAGCTGAATAGGTATGAGTTTAGTCTGATTCTTAGATCTAATTTCTCAATAAGTTGGACATAATAAGTTTCGAGTTGCTATTATATCTTTCATAACGAAACTTAAATGTTGTTTGAAGCGAAACTTAATGTCTAAACGAAATACCCAACAGCGCCGTCATACTATTGTTGCCTTGGTTAATGAATTAGGGGAAATCAGTGTTGATGAGCTTTCCAGTCGTTTCAATACTTCTGAAGTTACTATTCGCAAGGACCTTGCTGCGCTAGAGCAAAATGGTCTGTTATTGCGTCGCTATGGTGGAGCGATCGCCATGCCTTCAGAAATTGTCAGCGATTCAAAAGAAGAACATGTTTCGGTTCGTAAGTTGGCTATTGCCAAGGAGGCGGCGAAACACATTCGAGATCATAATCGAATTATCATCGATAGTGGCAGCACGACAGGTGCTCTCATTAGTCAGCTGGGCTCAAAACAGGGCTTAGTTGTCATGACAAACTCTCTTCATGTCGCTAACGCACTGAATGAATTGGAAAATGAGCCTACTTTGCTTATGACTGGCGGAACGTGGGATACGCATTCCGATTCATTTCAAGGCCAAGTCGCCGAATCTGTCCTACGATCATATGACTTTGATCAGCTTTTTATTGGTGCGGATGGCATTGATTTAAACCGTGGAACAACAACGTTCAATGAACTCATTGGCTTAAGTCGTGTAATGGCTGACGTATCTCGTGAAGTCGTTGTCATGATTGAATCAGATAAGATCGGTCGGAAGATCCCAAATTTAGAGCTGCCGTGGGACAGTATCAGTACGCTAATTACTGATCACCATCTTTCTGATGAGGCAAAAAAACAAATTATAAATCATGGAGTGCAGGTGATCTGCGCGGTAACCGAATAAATTAGGAGAAAATTTATGTGTGGTATTGTTGGTGCTGTTGCACAGCGTGATGTAGCTGAGATCCTGGTTGAGGGGCTACGTCGTCTAGAGTATCGCGGTTACGATTCAGCAGGTGTTGCCGTTGTTGATGCAAACAAAAATTTAAGCCGCCTTCGCCGTTTAGGTAAAGTTCAAGAGTTAGCGGATGCGTTAGATCAACAAGAACTCATCGGCGGTACTGGTATTGCTCATACGCGTTGGGCAACACATGGTGAGCCTTCTGAATTAAATGCTCACCCTCATATGTCAGGTGATGACATTGCTATTGTCCACAACGGTATTATTGAGAACCATGAAGAGCTTCGTATCTTGCTACAAGGTCGTGGCTATGAATTCTTATCACAAACGGATACTGAGGTAATTGCTCACTTAGTTGAATGGGAATTACGCACCTCAAGCACACTTGTTGAAGCGGTACAAAAAACAGCGGCGCAATTAGAGGGTGCTTACGGCACGGTAGTTATGGATCGCCGTGATCCTGAACGTGTTGTGGTGGCTCGTTCAGGTAGCCCATTAGTGATTGGGCTAGGGGTTGGTGAAAACTTTTTAGCGTCTGATCAACTAGCGCTGCTCAATGTGACTCGTCGTTTCATGTTCCTTGAAGAAGGGGATGTTGCAGAGATCACACGCCGTAGTGTGTCGGTATTTGATGTCGATGGTGCACCAGTTGAGCGTGAAGTGAAAGAGTCTGAAGTCTCTCACGATGCAGGTGATAAAGGCCAATACCGCCACTACATGTTAAAAGAGATTTACGAGCAACCAGTGGCGCTTCAACGCACGCTAGAAGGACGTTTAAGTGGGGGACAGGTTGTCGCTTCGTCATTTGGTGAAAATGCAGAATCGTTATTAAAAGACGTAGAGCACGTTCAGATTATTGCTTGTGGTACGAGCTATCATGCTGGGCTTGTGGCTCGTTATTGGTTTGAGCAATGGAGTGGTGTGTCTTGTAATGTCGAGATCGCTTCTGAATTTCGTTACCGTAAATCCCATGTGTTCAAAAATAGCCTGTTAGTGACGATCTCACAGTCTGGTGAAACGGCAGATACTCTTGCTGCATTACGCTTAGCTAAAGAGATGGGCTACATGGCAAGTTTAACGATTTGTAATGTACCAGGCTCTTCTTTAGTACGTGAATCTGACATGGCGTATATGATGAAAGCTGGCGCTGAGATTGGTGTGGCTTCAACGAAGGCCTTTACGGTTCAGCTGGCTGGTTTGTTAATGTTGGTCGGTGCAATCGGGCGTTACAAGACCCTGACGAATGAGCAGGAAGCTCAAATGGTAGCAGCGCTGCAAAGTTTACCTGCAAAAATTGAACAGACGCTATCGATGGCAGAAGACATTGAAGCATTAGCGGAAGATTTTGCGGATAAAAACCACTCTTTATTCTTAGGTCGTGGTGAGCAGTCTCCTATTGCGATGGAAGGGGCGTTGAAGTTAAAAGAGATCTCTTACATTCATGCGGAAGCGTACGCCGCTGGTGAGCTTAAACATGGTCCATTGGCACTGATTGATGCTGATATGCCCGTGATTGTAGTGGCACCAAATAACGAGTTGCTTGAGAAGCTGAAATCGAACGTAGAAGAAGTTCGTGCTCGTGGTGGTTTAATGTATGTTTTTGCCGACACTAAAGCGCAGTTTAGTAGTGATGAGACAATGAAAGTGCTGTCTGTACCACATTGTGATGAATTCATTGCACCGATTGTTTATACGTTGCCATTACAGCTTTTGTCTTATTATGTTGCTTTGATTAAAGGTACTGATGTCGACCAGCCGCGTAACTTAGCGAAGTCGGTAACAGTAGAGTAAATCTTGATTCACTGTGTAATTAATGAGAGTGTTTTTAATTTAGAAAGTGATGCGTATGAGTATTATTGGAAATAAACTATTTGTACTAGTAATTTGCGTGCTCAATAAGTTGGAGTCAGTGATAAAATTACAACAGCCTTCGTAATTCAGAAGGTAGATCGTGGTTGTTTTTAATAAATAAATCCCTGGGCATTGCTCGGGGAATTTTTGATTTAGTTTGGCTGACTATGATCAGATCGTTCAGGTAGCTTATTCGAGTGAACTATTATGGTCATTTCAAATTCAATTATGTAGTTGATATTATTTGTTTTTAATTTGGTATCAATGCTTTTCATTGATACTGTTATTACTATCTACGACCCTCAATATTCCTTTCACTTGCCGAGATGGAAAGCACTTATCTCTTTAGTCGCAATGATAATATCCATATTAGGGATACCTTTAAAGCCAAGTTTAAAATCCACAACATAGCAAGCTGAAGTATTTATTTGACGAGGTGATTTCATTGACTTACAGCATTTTTAAATAAGTGTGGCTAAACTAGGTATACCTGAAATTAGAACATTAATAATTCTTTCTCCTAGAGGCTTGATGACCTTGAAGTTAGCTCGGAAATTAATAATTTCCAATGCAAATATTTAAGTTTTTTAGGTACCCTCCCCCCTTTTTGGCAATATTAATAATAAAAACAAAACTTTTACTTATGTGATTCATATCAATCAATTGCATCTAAATAACATTTTTTTTACGACTTATACCTCTTTTTTACATCGAGGGCGTTGAATGCAACAATGGGCACAATTAACAATATATGAAATTGTGAAAGTACTCAGTACTGTATTGATACTAGAGTCATATGGCGTGAGGGTACACACCCTACAAAAGTTTAAAGTGCTACAAGATCATTAATGCATTAGCTGGATTTTTTGGGGAAAGGTTTACAAACCAACTTAACAATAATTGTACGCAACGTATTGAAGGATAAATTAGATGCGTCGAAAAATAAGTGAAATTCATACACTGGGCCCAAAAGGTACCAACTGTGAGAAAGCTGCATACCATTATATAAAAGAAAAAAAATTAGATGCAGAAGTGATATTGCACGATTCTTTGGAAAGTGCGGTTGAGGTAGTTTTAAAAAAAACCTCTTCCGCTCTATTGGGCTGCGTAGTTTATCCAGATCTACACAACATTGTTTTTTCAAACTTGGAAAACATGCAGCTCGGTGATGTATTTCTTCTTGATACATATGAGATGGTTTTAGCTTCAAGAGAAGGGGTTGAGAGTGAAATAAAAAGGGTTGCTAGTCATCCCGCACCTCAAAATTTAGTGCCAGAGGGATTAGATATTCAATTGTGCTCAAGTAATGCACAAGCTGCACATCTATGCTCAAGCCTTGAAGTTGACGGATGTATTACTACAAGTGAAGCTGCAAGGAACAAAGGTTTAAAGCTAGTTAGAGATTTTGGAAAGGTTAAAATGGGGTTCAGTATCCATGTGCACCACTAAACTAATTAGCTATCTAGAGGATATAGTTGTATTAACGAACAAATTGGCTGCATTGCAAAACGAACAAGGGCAAATAGCAAAGGCTGATGAGAAAAAAGCAATAGTCATCATAGAGCAACTATTGAACTTTCTTCGCAGTGACCAAGCCGCTTTTATATCTGAAGGTTATCGTTTATCTCTAATAGCTGATATAACGACTTGGGTCGATAAGGGGGTAGATAAGCAGCCTGAATTTGGAGTGTCAAGGGATGCCTTAGAGTTACCAGATAATGGGGGGCTTTTTTATTTCTTGGGGCCTCTAAGGCTAGCTAACGGTAATCGTAATGGGTGGAAATTTGAAACCTTCCTGTCTTTGCGAGATGAACCAAGCTCCCCTCAGTATCAGGAGATGTATAATAAATATCCTCATCCAAAATATATCTGTCAATCATCTCACTTGCTGATTGGAAGCAAAGGGTTGATGGAAAGTAATAATATTGTCTTCTTTCCTGAAAATATCCAGTCAAAGAGTCCTGTTGAACGGCAGAAATATGCTGTGTTTTTCTTCAATAAATTCTATCGCACATATAATTCGATTTCAGTTCCTGTTGCTGAGACTTTTTTTGATAAAAGCTTTATAAAAAACAGAACGAAAGGGAATGTACAAGAGAACTACGAAGCTCGTTGTGTTTGGGGTTACTTGCACGATTATTACCATCATATGGGACCTAGGCCGTTCGATGAACACATCGATATAAAAACCAAGTGGTATTCAGGCTTATTAGAAGAGATCAAAGTCGACTTGCAAACTCTACTGTGCTGTTTACAGGATGAGACAATACCATATCGACTAGAAGTCGCAGAGTTTATTCTAGTAGATAGAATGTTTCGCTATCCAGTCGAGAGGAATTGGTCACGAAACTTTGATTCGGGGACCGGTCTACTGATGCTTTCATGGTTTAAAGAAGCTCAAGCGTTACTAGTGAATAAAGCTGGAAAGATGCATTTAGATTTGGCGCAACTTGAACCTGTAGCTAAAGATATTATCGATTCAATTACCGCAATCGAATTATTAGAAAATAGTTCCTATTTGGCTCAGGCGAGGGAGCTTGTAGCTACGCACCTATGTGTTAAGGACAGGACTAAAAGCGCATATTTTGACTTTGACTTTACTAAAATTGGTGGCAACCAGTTTGAAAAGTTTTATAGCCTTACGGGCGAAGTTAAATATGAACTTGAAGAGCTTATCCAACCCGCGATGACTCGTCGCAAAATCTTCGCTTAAATATCTGGTCGACTGTATGTATCCAAATCAACTCGCTCTTAATGAGCTGATAACTCAAGATCTTAACGAAAAAAAGTACTTTTCTAGGCAAAGTTGGTGCTCTCCTCAGAAGTTCTCCGGCCATAAAGTCTATGATGTCATTATTGTGGGTGCTGGCCATACTGGGCTTGCTCTCGCACATCAATTGAGGTTGTTGGGGCTAGGTAGAGTACTCCTTCTTGATAAGCAGCCCTGTGGTAAGCCTGGCCCTTGGCAAGACTTTGCAAGAATGGAGAAACTTAGGACAAGTAAGTTTTCTCAAGGGCCTGAGTGTGGTAACCCTTTGCTTAGCTTCAAGTTTTGGAAAAATTCTGTAGATGGCCCAGACGCATTCGATCAAATTGACTTTATTAAGACCGAAGATTGGGCCAATTACTTAAGGTGGTTTAAAGAAATACTCCAATTGGATGTTGAGAGTGAAACTGAAGTTTTCGCTCAGCAGTGGGTTGAATCTGCGAACGCTTTTGAAATTAGGGCAAAGAAAGGTAATACAGAGAGAAAATATTATTCCTCAATGTTATGCCTAGCAACAGGGATGACGGCTTGTGGATCTTGGCAGGCACCAAAACAGTTGGTAAACAAAACCAACTTAGAATCAATTGGCTATGCTTGGGGAAAAATCGACTTTTCTAAGTTAGTTGGTAAACATGTCGCCATTATTGGTGGTGGAGCTTCTGCTTTTGATAATGCTCTTGAGGCAACTAAACACGGTGCCAAACGAGCTGATGTTCTCGCTCGACGTAAAATTGCAACAGGAAAACCTTTGTCAGAAAAGTTATGGTCAGGGCGGGACGATAGTCAGATACACGATAATGAGAATACCTATCCATCTGATATGACTAACCCTATTTTGAGGTTTTCAAATACGTTGGATGAGAAAAAATATCTCTCTGTTATCAGAAACTTCTTTTCCGATGGACGAACGACTTCTAGGCCAGAGTATCAAAAACAGTTTTTGGGAATTAATAACCTGACGGTGAATGAAGCTCTTGGCCAATTAAAAATAGAAGCTTGTAAGAATAGCCATCAGCATAGGATTACAAGTGAGCATGGGTTTGATGAGTTGTATGACTACGTTATCGTGGCTACTGGGCCAAAGTTTGATGTAAAGGCCAAAAAAGAGTTATTCGCTATTAGTAATGAGATTTTGACTTGGGGGGATAGGGAACAAAAGGTGGATCTCTTGGATATTGATGCCTTACCTAAGTTATCCAGTGAATATCAGATACAGTTTAAGTCCGAAAACTCTGCTGCGGGTAAGCTTTATTGTTTGACAGACGTCATTCATATAACAGTAGGGATACCAGCCTTAGCAAACGTTATCGAAAAAGTATCAAGATCGATTGCCTCACAACTTTATGCGAACAATGCGCAGCACATCATTAGCCATATGGAAGTACTAAACAATAAAGGCGAAGAAGACAATGAAAATTATCATAGTTGATGCTATTTCCACGGGTGAAGACCTAGCTGTTGAATTAGTTAGGAGAGGGGAGGACTGTATTCAGGTTTGCTCAAAGGCTGACTACTTTAACGAAAGCGTTGCGTTTACCCAAAGTATAGTGATTGAAGATGATTTAGCTTTGGCTACTGCAATTGATGAAGGTCATTTTGACGGAGTTAGTCATGTTATTGCTGGAGCTGAGCCTGGGGTCACACTTGCGGATACAATCGCGGATAGACTCAGCTTAACTTGTTCTAATACTCTGCAAACAACTGATTTAAGAAGAAATAAATATAGAGCTCAAGAGCAGCTAGCCCGAGTGGGTATCCGCTCTATTCGCCAGAAGCTGATCACTCAGTTTAAAAATGAACAGGTTGTAGATTACGACATGGATCTTCCTGTGATTGTCAAGCCACTCAACAGTGGTGCGAGTGACGGTGTTTCACTTTGTCTTACTAATCAAGAGTTTCAAAGTAGCATTCAACGTAATCTAGGTAAGACTAATCTACTTGGCCACGTTAATTCAGAGTTGTTGCTTCAAGATTATATTGAGGGGGTGCAGTACTTTGTTAATACGGTTAGCTGGCAAGGTGAAGTGTATACAACCGACGTATGGAAAACGTATCGGAGAAAAGTCCCAGGAACAATGTTCATCTTTGAAGGTATGACACTTTGTGATCCAGAGTCGAATCTAGTTAAGGACTTGGTAGAGTACAACAATAGAGTACTATCTAGCCTTGGCTTAGAGTATGGGGCTGCACACAATGAAATTATTGTGGATAGTTCTGGCCCCATACTTGTGGAGTCGAACGCTCGTTTAATGGGAGCCTCTATCAATAAATCAGCTTTTAGTTTGGCGTTAGATAGGACACAGATTGAGGTGTTAGTTGATGCCTATACGAATAATGGGTTCAGCGACAATTGTCGGATTTACAAATTAGGTCAATCTTTAGCTGAGATATCACTAGTTTTTGAAAAGTCTGGGCAAATAAAAGAATTATTATCAGAAGAATATATAAGAAAACTGGACTCGTTCCATTGTGAATCAGGGATCCCGAGTATAGGGGAAAATGTCCAACAGACAAGAGATACTATCGGCAGTGCTGGTTTTATTTATTTACTGAATCACTGTCCAAGTAAGTTGAATGAGGACTTTCATGACATCCTCAGATTAGTTAAAGAAGACAAAATTTATAAAATATCATAATCAGAAAGGAGGCGAGGTATTAATGGAACTTGAAGTACATGGCGTTAGTTGTGAGATGAATGATATTAATCTTACCTGTAGTCAACTGATTCTGACGTCACCAAAGGAGAAGTAAAATGGTGAATAAAACTATCTTGGGAGTCGGTTTTGGCGGCAGTATGCATAACTCTAGTGCCACTTTAATCCGCAATGGAAACATTCTCACTTCTATTGAAGAAGAGCGTATTACTCGAATCAAAGAAGATGGAAGCTTCCCTAAAAAAGCAATTGAATTTTGTTTGAGTACAAATTCAGTAAGTCCTGAAGATGTCGATCTGGTGGTGTTAGGGTGGCAGAATAAAGGGCAGTATCACGACTATTTTAACCTACTAAAAACAGGTGACATCTTTTCAGCACGCACCATCTTTAATAAGTTAGGTTATTTAGCTTTCCAAAAAGTCACTATGGCACGACACCTAGAGAGTTTACAGGCTCAATTCCCTAATGCTGAAGTAGAAACTATCTCTCACCATGAGAGCCATGCATACAGTAGCTACTATGCTTCAAGTTTTGATGACTGTTTAGTTGTAACTTGGGATGGTCGTGGTGAATATGAAACAGCGACTTCTTATAATGTAAAATCAGGCGACTTTTCATTATTGAAGCGTCAAGTTATGCCTGATTCGTTGGGGTTCATTTATTTAGCGGTCACACAATTTATTGGTTTTGACTTTGGTGATGAATATAAAGTAATGGGGTTAGCTTCTTACGGTGAACCCAAATACCTCGATGAATTCAGGAAAATTATCAAACTGGATGATAAAGCGATGTACCGCCTTGAACCTGGTTTTTTACAGCATTGGTTGTTTCACAAAAGTTGTTCCTCCGAAGGACCATTCTACACCCAGAAATTTCTTGATATTTTTGGCCAGCCTACAGTTAAGGGTAGTCTGCCGAGTCAGCGAGATATGGATATTGCGGCTAGTTTACAGACTCGCTTGAACGAAATCTGTAGTGATATTGTTAAGTCTTTGGTTCAGGAAACAGGTGTAAAAAGACTCTGCTTGGCCGGAGGTGTTGCCTTAAATGGTGTTGCTAATCATTACGTATTTAAGAATTCAGGGATAGAAGAAATATTCATCCAACCAGCCGCTGGTGATGGTGGGATTTCACTTGGAGCTGCTTATTGGGGGCATCATCAGTATTATGGTAATGCGGAAAAGATCCCGTTCGAACATGCTTATAAAGGCGCTACATTTACCGATGAGCAAATATTGAATGAACTGGAACCCTACGATTTAAATTACTATCGATTAAAAGAGAAGCCGAAGGTAATTGCTTCATTACTTGAGCAGGGTAAGGTTATTGGCCTGTTTCAAGGAACTGCTGAGATAGGTCCACGGGCATTGGGAAATCGTAGTATTTTGGCCGATCCACGCCCTGCCGAGCATAAAAAGCTTGTTAATTCCAAAATCAAATTCAGAGAAGGGTTTCGTCCTTTTGCACCTTCAATTCTAGCAGACCATGCGTCAGAAATATTAGATATTGAAGGTCCGTCTGAATATATGCTTTTAATTGCTTCTGTGAAAGAAAAGTATCGAGACTATTTAGGTGCAGTGACTCATGTTAATAATACAGCACGCCCTCAAACAGTTGAGAAGCATGTTAACCCAGAGTACTACAATATCATTTCGGCATTTCATGAATTAACAGGATGTCCGGCAGTTCTAAATACGAGCTTTAATGTTAAGGGTGAGCCAGTTGTTCACTCTCCTTCTGATGCGATTCGCTGTTTCTTTTCTACTGGCCTTGATTATGTAGTGATAGGGAATCTGATCTTTAGCAAACAAAGAGATTATTCTGAAATAAAGGCCATTGAAGAAGAACTTAAGTCTGTTGAAGCTGTATAGGAAGCGCAAGTAAATATTATGCATCAATTAAAATCCAAGGAAGACATATCTAAAGAGCTCATAGTGATTGCAGAGCGAGTACTATTCTCAAACAATAAATCTGTGGACGAGAATACGGAGCTATTTGGAAATAGCTCTGAAGTTAGTTCTGCTAAATTGATAGAAATGGTATTTGCTGTTGAAACTCAGTATCAGATTGAATTTGATCCTGAATATATGCAGCAGAAGTATTTTTTATCAGTTGATACGCTAACTAATACTGTGTTCTCAATTTTGGAAGCTGACAAGAGTTAATTATGATGGCAAAGCCGACCAGAGCAATATTTATCCATGGCAATAGAGGGGCAAATGCTGACTCTGGCTGCTTTCCATATATAGCTGCATGTTTGCAAAGATATGGCATCGAGATACTTCGCCCTAATTTACCCGACTCTGTTCGCGGTCGAATGAAGTATTGGATGCCATTTATTGAGTCACTGAAACCTGATAGGGAAACACTGCTCATTGGCCACTCTTCGGGTACCAGTGCAGCATTAAGGTATGCGGAAAATAACGAAGTCTTTGGAAGTATCTTGATTTCAACCCAGGTCAACGATTGTGGTTTTGAGCTTGAGCGTAGGACAGGCTTTTATGATGACCCATTTAATTGGAAAGAAATCAAATCAAATCAGCAATGGATCTTACAAATACATGCTAAAGATGATCCTTATATTTCCGTTGAAGATACCCTTACAGTACATGAAAACTTAGTCAGCTCATTGATACTTACTGAGGGCTACGGGCACTTTACGCAATTTGATTGCGACAAAGACTCGATTCCAGGTTTCGAAGAACTCTTGTCAAAGAAAATGTAAAAGGTATATAAAACTATGGAGTGTAACCTCTATTCCAAAATTGAAGAAAGCTGGAACAGTGAAAATATTGCCTTGATTGATGATGCATCAAACAAGCAAATAAATTACCAAGAGCTAGGAAATTTGGTTGCAGAAATTTCACTAAATTTACAAGGCTATGGAGTTTCAGAAAATCAAGCTGTAGTATTGTTATTAGATAAAAGTATTCATTCAATAGCTACAATGCTAGCCTGCTTAAAACTTGGGGCTTGCTATATTCCTCTTGATCCTAATATACCAAAAGCGAGGCTTGACTATATATTACAACTCTCTCAGCCTAAGCTGATTATTTACAGTGATCGTGATTTACAACTGCCTGATTATCATAGATTGGAGGTGCTACAGGATCATAATGCCAAAAATATATCATTTGAAATATTAAAATCGGACAATCCACGGACGTATCCTACTGGTTGTGCGTACGTTATTTTTACATCTGGTTCTACTGGTAACCCCAAAGGAGTGCAGGTTGGTCATCATTCTATTGTCGCATTCCTTAAGGCTGTTTCAAAACAAGTAAGTTATGATGAACATACTGTCTTTTTGAACACCTCGCCATTATTCTTTGATGCTTCGGTACTTGATATATATATGACGTTGAGTAGGAAAGGTACCTTGGTATTATATACACCTACAGCGTTTCCCCGAGCTCTACCTAAATTGATTTCCAAGTATCGTATTACAGACACATTGATGGTATCCACCCTACTTAAGCTGTTTGCTAGCCCCTACAGTGGGTTTGAAAGGGAGGATTTATCTTCGCTTAAGGCTGTTTGGTATGGCGCAGAACCCTGTCCTGTTGGTGTCTTACGTAAAATTAAGCAAGCCTGTCCCAACATTCTCTTTATTCATGGCTATGGGCCAACGGAAGTCACTCATACTGCTTTATTGTATACAACCACGGAGCTACCAGACGGTAACTCTTACTTGCCTATTGGTCTTCCTCTTGCTGGTTTAACGGCTAGAATTGTACCATCTGATCCTGCAGAGCCTTATGTAGGTGAGTTATTCTTAGCAGGAGAGCAGGTTATGCTGGGTTACTTGGGAGATACTGCGGGTATGAGGTTTACTGAATTAGATGGCAAAACGTACTATAAGACCAATGATATCGTCCGGATTGATGAGAATGGTTATTATCATTTTCTAGGTAGAAATGATGATGCGGTAAAAATCTCAGGCCATTTTGTACATACAACAGAAGTTGAAGCGGCAGTTAATTCCATATGTGGGGTTCATGCTTCTACAGTTATCGTGACTGAAACATGTCAGGCTGATATTTCACGTAATGTGCTGACTTTATATTACGATGGTAATATTACCGAGAGTGAACTTCATGAACAGTTGCTTAACTGTTTGCCACATTATATGGTTCCGGAAAATGTCCGTAAATTAAGTAATAGCTCATCTGTTATATTGCCTTCGGGAAAACTAGATAAAAAGAAATTAAAGGAATTGGTTGATGAGTACTGACATGGAGATAGATAATATTGTTCTAACAGTTACACCAAAATCTAGCAGTGGCCTATCTATTTATAGTGATCTTGATAAATTGTCAGTTGATTCACTGAAGCTGTTTCTGCCTCCTGAAGGTGTTATCGATACGTTATGTCGTGAGTTTCAGGAACTAGGAATACTTATTGAAGCTCGCTCTGAGGTTGGTATCAGTATCTCGCTTAGTTCTGAATTGGCTGGAAAGCTATTTAACTGTCAGTTTCTAAAGCGTCGCAATCGATTTATTCGAGAGTTTACCCGTAATGAAATTACTACTGTCGGTGAAATCGATATCTCGAGTTTAACTAATGCTGAATATATTGAGTGTATTAATTTACCTAAGGGGAGTTTTGAACTTAGTTTAGTTCGCCCAAGCTTAGACTATCATGTGTATGCTGTTCCTGAACAAGTAGCCGATATCGCTGGGGTGACTGAATTGTCCGCTGCGGGATTAACTGGTGTAGGAGTTAAAGTCGCAGTGATTGATACAGGGCTATGGGATCATCCCCATTTCATACAACATCATTACCGAACATCAACTATTCCAGCTGTTTCTCTATTAGACCCTACTCGTGATGAGCGAGGTCATGGTACAGCAATGTCTTCTGTCGCACTTTCTATTGCTCCAGATGTTGATTTAACTATGATCAAGATGTGTAATAGGGAGATGTCTTATCCCGTTGCAGCACTACAGAAAGCCGTAGAAATTAAACCGGATATTATTAACTGTAGCTGGGGAACTATAGGGCATGAGCCCACGGCCCATTTGGAAGTTGTAAACGCTTTAGCTAAAGGAATTCAGGTTATATTTTCTTCCGGTAATGGCTCAACAGATCGGAAAGACGCCATATTTCAGTCGATTGCTCCGCCGGACTGTATAACTGTTGGAGGGGTTTACATGGATAGTGAACAAGTTGAGTTATCAGGTATTTCTAGTTCATATAGATCAGATGTATATTCTGAACGCAATGTACCAGATCTTTGTGGTCTTTGTGGGCATCTTCCTAATGCACGGCTTATTTTGTTTCCAACAGAACCTGGCTCCGATCATGATGCACGAAACGGTAAAACTGATGGGACTGGTAGTGATGATGGCTGGCTAGTTTCCAGTGGCACTTCCGCAGCAGCAGCTTGGGTTACTGGTTTCCTTGCCTTGTTAATACAAGCAGATAAGAGTCTATCTGTACAAAGACAGAAGTATCTACTTCGCCAAGCTTGTCTAAAAGTTGATAAAGGTACTAGTAATACTGGAGATGTTGCAACAGGTAAAGAGAATTGTCTTGCGACTGGCGCAGGGTTAGTACATGGGAGTAAACTTCCGATTGCTATTTAACTTTTGGTTTGAAGACAGTTTTTAATCATTTCAGAGTTTCGGATTTGTAGGGGCAGCGTACAGAGGATAGCTGAATTCTAAGAAAATTAAGACTATTTTCTAATGTGATTATGGATTGCGCTGATTTGGCCAGCGTTACTTTGGTTCTCAACGTAACGGCTAACTCTGCAAAAAAGCGCTGATGTATACCTGCGTTTGAATAGCATTGAATGCTGAGGTTATCAGTGCATCTATCTGTTAATAATAGTGAACATGTAGGGGATGGTGTGGAGAAGTTTATTAAGGCAACGTATATTGATCTGATGAGCCAAGATTTATGCCTTTCTAAAGTTGAGTTTATTTCTAGTTGTTACTCTAAAAAACTCTTTACTGATTATGAGGTTCCTTTTCCCATTGATATTCAAAACTCTACAACTTTACGTCAGGCGGAGTTTTTTGCGGGGAGATTAGCAAGCAATCTGTGTATACGAAAACTGGGTATAAAAGTCCCCTCCGAAATTAAAATGGATAAATTAGGGGCCCCAATTTGGCCTAATGGCTACCGTGGCTCTATTTCTCATACTAGCGCATATGCTGCTGCTCTCATTTCACGCTCGCCTAATATTCAATTTGTCGGAATTGATATAGAAGAGCTGATGCCAGATATACAGGCGTGTCGAGTAAGCAAATATGTTGCTAACGAAATTGAGTTATCAATACTGTCGGCTAGTCTAGAATCTTATTCGGAGAGGGTTACCTGTGCTTTTTCTACTAAAGAGGCAATATTTAAAGCTCTTTACCCCTATATTGAGCGACACTTTGGCTTTGACTCAGCTAGGATTGTGGCTCTTGAGTCAAGAAATAGAGTTGTACTTAGTCTGAATAGTCATTTGGCCAAGTTGCACAATTTACCAGAACAATATTTTGTAGAATTTCAGAGCACTGGTGGTTGCATATTTAGTAAAGTGTTAAATTGATAGGAATAAGGCTCTTTTATTAATTGGATAGCTTATTGGAATATTCTAATGCTAAAGAATATGTTTTTATTATCAGGCTCGTTTAATTTCAGTCGAGGGTAGTAATCATATAATGAAATATTAGCTTGAAGCTATTTCATTAACATGGTGAAAAATTCTTTAGAAACTGAAGAAGTTTTAAAATAGCAAGGTTAGATATGAGTATTTTTATCGAATGTTATTAATGATTATTTTATTGTTTAAGTTCGTAACGTTTATACTTGAATAGGCAGTAAGGCTTTGTTTCCTATAATCGATATATGATCGTACTCCCATCAAACCTTAATATTTCATTTTGTTAGAATATAATTTCTAGTTATAGTCTTTGATAAATAAGAGTATTTTTTCACTGAAGCTACCACAGGATTGTTCGTTATATTTTTCCCTGAGCATCCTCTATTTTTAACTGTGTTTTCATTCTGGAGTATTTTGTGCATCGTTATAAAGAAGAAGCATTGAGTCTTATTAAATTAGCAGTTCCTGTACTGATTGCTTCTGTCGCACAAACAGGTATGGGGTTTGTGGATACAATAATGGCTGGTGGTGTAAGTGCTACTGATATGGCTGCAGTATCGGTGGCCTCTAGTATTTGGCTACCATCGATTCTATTTGGCATGGGGTTATTGATGGCGCTTGTTCCCGTTGTGGCGCAGTTGAATGGCTCTGGTCGTCACATGAATATCCCATTTGAAATCCAGCAAGGTATCGCACTTGCGCTATTTATCAGTTTCCCGATTATAGGGGTGTTGTCCCAAACTCAGTTTATTCTTGGAGTTATGGGTGTTGAAGTAGTAATGAAAGCAAAGGCAGCGGGCTACATACAGGCGGTTATTTTTGCTGTACCGGCATTTTTGTTATTTCAAACGTTACGTAGCTTTACTGATGGCATTTCTTTGACCAAGTCTGCAATGGTTATAGGCTTTATAGGTTTTGTGCTTAATATTCCGCTTAACTGGATTTTCGTTTACGGTAAATTTGGTGCTCCTGCTCTTGGTGGTATAGGCTGTGGTGTTGCTACTACGATTGTATATTGGGTGATGTTTGCCTTGTTGCTACTCTATGTAATGATTTCAGAGCGCCTGAAAAGTATAAATTTATTTAGTGAATTTCATAAGCCTCAGCTTAAAGCGCAAATTCGGTTGCTCAAATTGGGCTTTCCTGTTGCAGCAGCACTATTCTTTGAGGTGACCTTATTTGCTGTAGTGGCGTTGCTGGTTTCTCCCCTAGGTTCAATTATTGTTGCCGCACATCAAGTTGCAATTAATTTTTCGACTCTAGTGTTCATGCTACCAATGAGTATAGGTGCTGCTGCAAGTATTCGTGTTGGTCATCGTTTAGGGGAAGGGGATGTAGATGGTGCTCGTGTAGTATCTCGAGTAAGTATGAGGGTTGGCCTTGTACTCGCTATAGTAACAGCAATCCTGACCGTTGTATTTCGTGAGCCAATTACACAGCTTTATACTAATACTCCGGAGGTGCTTGATCTTGCAATGGCTCTGTTATTGTTTGCTGCAGTTTACCAATGCACTGATGCAGTTCAGGTTATTGCTGCGGGTATACTGCGTGGCTACAAAGATATGCGTGCTATTTTTAATCGTACCTTAATCGCTTATTGGTTTCTTGGTTTACCAATTGGTTATGTACTTGGGCGCACAGATTGGATTGTTGAACCTATGGGAGCACAAGGCTTTTGGGTAGGCTTTATTATTGGTTTGTCATCTGCTGCATTCCTGTTAGGGATGCGTTTGCGTTGGATACACAGACAAGCTCCTGAGTTACAAATTAATTTCTCTCGCTAATAACCTCTCTAAGAAAGCCAGCTAACCTGAACTCGAGATAAAAACTGAATGGAACTAAAAGCTGTTTCTGCGATCAGATCTTTCGACCAAGAAGGATTTATCACAAAGGAACCAGCTATGCGTAAGTTAGTAGACTTATTTTGTCATGTCGATGATTTTTGTCA
>NZ_JAKRGH010000018.1 GCF_022347565.1 Vibrio sp. Of7-15 | reverse complement strand
ATGCCATTTTGCTTTCACTTTTAAAAAGTGAAGACAAATAGTTTTGACTATCTATTCACGAGTGCCCACACAGATTGCATGGTCAAATTGTTAAAGAACTTACTGACTAGATAATGGCTTAGCTGCCATCTTCCGTGTCAGTGGGGTCGCATTATAAAGAGCAATTTAAAGTTGGCAACCCCTATTTTAATAAAAAAACCAAAAAACCGCCCAACCGAACAAAAATCAACCAAAACAAGGTTTAATGGCTATTTATTGAACTACATTGTTAATCATAAAGGTGGCAAGCCACTTCATGCTGATTCTGATCCACGGTTTGACGCAGTGGTTCATGAGATTTGCAATGCAATTCGGCTTTAGAACAACGAGAATAAAAACGGCACCCTTTTGGTGGATTAATTGGAGAAGGCACATCCCCCGTTAAAATAACGCGTTCTTTACCTCTAAACCTTGGGTGAGTGACAGGAATTGCCGAGAGTAAAGCCTTGGTATAAGGGTGCTTCGGTGAATGATAAACAGCTTCGGCTTCACCATACTCAACAATTTTACCTAAATACATCACCGCAACTTTATCTGAGATATGCTTTACCACCGATAAATCATGGGCAATAAAGACAAGCGCAAGATCCATCTCTTTTTGTAGTGACAGCAATAAATTCAAGATCTGAGCTTGTACCGACACATCCAGTGCAGAGACAGATTCATCACACACAATCAATTTTGGTTTAAGTGCAATAGCTCTGGCAATACCAATTCGCTGTTTTTGTCCGCCAGAAAATTCATGTGGGTAACGGCTAGCAGCGGATTCAGGTAAGCCTACTTTTACCAATAGCTCTGCAACCCATTTACGACGCTCTTCCGGTGTACCGACACCATGAATAACGTAGGGCTCCTCCAAAATCATTTCTATGGTATGACGAGGGTTTAGCGACTCCGTCGGATCTTGAAAGATAATTTGCATTTCTTGGCGAAGAGAACGCATCTCTTTTGTGCTTAGGCTGGTAATATCACGGCCATCAAAAAAGATTTGCCCCGACGTTGGCTCAAACAACTTTAGAATAGTACGACCTAATGTACTTTTTCCGCAGCCAGACTCCCCGACTAAACCTAAAGTTTCCCCTTTATTCACACTCAATGACACACCATCAACGGCGTGTACCGTATAGCCAGGTTTAAATAACCCTTTCCCTGAAGAGAAGTGCTGCTTAATTTCTTCAATACGTAATAACTCAGGCATGGCTTAACTCTCCCCAAAAATGACAACTCACATTATGAGAAGCAGCAACAGGCTGAAGTGCCGGTGCAACTGTTTCACACTTGGCTTGTTTATTCTTACAACGAGTCGAAAAACGACAGCCGCTTGGCATTTCACTCAAAGAAGGAACTGCACCAGGGATCGTATCCAGCTCTGTTTTAGGTGTCATATTTAGGCTCGGCATTGAAGCCATTAAACCACGAGTATAGGGGTGCTTAGGGTTGTCGAATAATTCCATGATCCCGGCTTGTTCAGCCACTCGCCCTGCGTACATCACCACCACCTCATCACAAATCTCGGCCACTACACCAAGATCATGGGTAATAAAGATAATGGACATACCTGTTTCTTCTTGCAAAGAAGCCATTAACTCTAAGATCTGCGCTTGAACAGTTACGTCTAATGCAGTCGTTGGTTCATCACAAATCAAGACATCAGGGTTACACGCCAAAGCAATAGCAATCATTACTCGCTGTCGCATTCCCCCAGATAAGTTGTGTGGATACTCATTAATGCGAGTCTCTGGCGATGGGATCCCCACTTTCTCTAGCATTTCTAACGCATAGGCGAATTGTTCTTTCTTACTTAAGTCTGTGCGATGTAGCTTGAGAACCTCTATCAACTGTTTGCCAATCGTATGAACTGGGTTCAACGCCGTCATTGGGTCTTGAAAAATCATAGAAATACGGTTACCACGCATCTCATATAATTTTTCTGCACTTAACTTCGTTAAATCTTGATCGCGGTAAAGGATTTTTCCGTCAACAACTTGCCCATAAGGTCGCGGAAGCAACCCCATGATCGACATTGAAGTAACACTCTTACCACAACCAGATTCACCTACAATGCCCAGCGTTTTACCTCTTGGTACTTGAAAGCTCACGCCATCAAGTACACGAACCACGCCATCATCAGTAGTAAATTCCGTTGCTAAGTTTTCAACAGATAAAACGATATCTCTTTCCATAGCTATACTTCTTTTTCGCGTTACAACTTATACGTCTCATCGACAATAGTGACTGGCTCAAACACAGTTCCTTTATCCATGGCCTTTTTCGTTTCTTTTTTCACTTCTGAGTTCAACCAGAAAGTACCGTAGCTCTGCTTGAAGCCCCAGTCATGGAATAAATAACCCGTTTTCTTTGTTGCTAGTTTTTCTGGTAATTCAATCCAGCGCCAGTAAGCTTCACGCGCGTATGGCACCATGTAACCCGGAACAATAACGGCGGCATCATCAATCACTTTTTGGATATCACGAGAAAGTGCTTTTTTCTTATCGATATCAAACTCGTTTTTGAACTGCATGATCATTTCATCTAACTCTGGTGTCGCGTAGTTAGTGAAATGGTTAGTCTGTGGTTTATTCGCATTATCAGAGTGGAAATATTGCCAGTAACCTGGAATATCTGCGGTTCCCATATTGTGGAATGACAACTCATGCTTCTTCTCTAATACAAACTTAAAAGCACTAGAACCATCCACAAGGTTCATTTGCAAATCTAAACCAGCTTGCTTAGCTTGTTCACGCAGAACAGCGATACGAGGTGTATCTGATTGTTTTGAATAGGTGATCGAAAAGCTTAACTTTTGTCCTTCATCGTTAGTACGAATACCATCAGAGCCTACTGTCGTAAAACCTGCTGCTTCGAAATATTGGGCAGCCTTGTCAGGATCAAACTCCGGCGCTTTAATGTCGGTATTATCGTAATCGCCGTGGCCAAACCCCATACCGTTAGGTTTTCGTACAAAGTCTCCACGAAGTACTTTTTGAATCATGGTTTCAAAATCAATGGCATGACGAATACCTTTACGGACGTTCAAGTCATCCAACATAGGCTTAGCACTATTGATCCATAGGCCACCTGCTCCTACTGGTGCTTGGTTGAACGCCCACGCTTTATGAATGTATCCGTTGTCGTATAATTCGCCTTTGGCTTTGTCATGCCACAAATCTGGACGGCGCACGTTGAACGAATCTAAGTTACCTTTTTCAAAGTGCTTTAATGCGATGTCGGCATCACGAATCACTTTGATGCGAATTTTTTCTACGTTGTAGCGATTTTGGTAGTACTTATTGCTGTATCCCCACCAATCTGTGCCAACGTGTTTGAAGGTGATGCTTTTGCCTTTTTTAATTTTATCGACGTAATAAGGGCCTGTGACGGGCTCCGGTTTAAAGTTGTACTTTCGAACAAACTTGTCTTCAACACCATCACCATTTTTATCTACTTTAGGTTTGCCATAAAAATGAGCCGGACGTGGTGTTAAATTCGTAAACTCTAATAGCTCATCGCGGTTACGCTCTTTGGCTGAAACAATAGCGATAGTGTGCTCATCAAAGCTAATGATGTCGCTGATTTCCGTTGTGAAAAAGTCATTATACCAAGGCGCTATAATATCTTTAGAGCGCATAAGGTTGAGCATAAACTCATAATCTTTACTAGTAACCGGCTTACCATCACTCCACTTGGCTTCTGGGTTTAATTTAAAGTAAACCGTTTTATTGTCATCGCCAAATGCCCAAGAGCTAGCAAGAGATGGGATCCATTCACCTGAAATTGGGTGTTTGTCTAGCGGATATAAAGACGCTTCTAATAACCAAGAACGGAATGCACCGTTTGAATCTGGGCCTACCGTACGAAAGGTCTGCGGGAAACTTTGCGCATAAGTACGGTATGTACCACCAAACTTAGCATTAGGGGAAGCAAATGTTTCTTCATCCCAGTTGGTTTGCCATGCCAAATCACTTGGTAATGTTTCAGCCTGAACGCTCGTTCCCCACAATGCAAATGCCGTACTTAGTGCAAGTAAATTTAATTTTCTCATCATCACATCCTTGTCTGTTTTATTGTTCACTTTACAGTGCTTCATATTAGATGTATCGGGTGTACTTTTTCGGATCAAAGGCTTCACGAATCGCTTCACCTATAAAAGTAACCATAATCAGAACAGCCACAATCGCTGTTACTACAGAGGCTGCAATCCATGGGGAATCTAAATTAGATTTACCTTGTTGCAGTAATTCTCCCCAACTTGGGGTTGGTGGCATTAGACCTAAACCTAAATAATCTAATGCAGTTAATGCGGTAATGTTGGCTACGATGGTAAATGGGGCCAAAGTAACAATCATAACCATAGTATTCGGTAGGATATGGTTGAACAGAATACGCCAATTTGATGCCCCTAGTGCTTTGGCAGCCATGACATATTCGCGCGCTTTTTCCTTATAGGTCATGGTTCGCATGTACCATGTCATCCCCATCCAACCAAACATCACGTTTATCATGGTAAACAGCATAAAGCTTGGCTTCATAATCGAAACAAGGATCATGATCACGTATAGGAATGGCACCATAGACCAAATCTCAATAAAACGCTGGAAGAAGAGATCAAATTTGCCGCCGAAATACCCCATCGCACAACCAACAGAAACACCAATCGCGTACGAAATTGCCAACGTGATCAACGCAAAGCCAATCGCAATTCGAAAGCCATAAATCAATCTCGCGGCAATATCGCGACCAACCGTGTCCGTACCTAAATAATGATTATCTTCAAAGCTTGGGGCTACTGGTGGAAAATCTCCGCTAAAGTCTTGTTCATACGGGTTCCATGGGATTGGTGGCATAATGACAAAGTCACCATTATCTTGCTCTGCAAACTGCTCTTTTAGGTCACGGTAGTTAGTTTCGTGCTGATAAGGTAACCCGAACGTCTCACCAGACTTCACCGCTGTGTAAGTTGGAAAATGCAGTTCACCTTGGTAGCTCACCACAATTGCTCGGCTATTGACAAGTAACTCTGCAAAACACGCAACCAATAGTAAAACAAGCAAAATATTAAAAGACCAATAGCCTCGCTTAATACCTTTAAAACGCTGAATTTTTTTATGAGTTAATGGACTGATATTGATCATAATTACGCTCCAAACTTCACACGTGGATCAACAAGGGCAACACAAATATCAGATAAAATATTACCTAACATCAGCATCATGGCGTTGATTGCAAAAATACCCATCACCACTGGATAATCTCGCTCCACAATCGCTTCATAACCCAGTAAACCAATACCATCGATGTTGAAAATTACTTCAATTAAAAACGACCCCGTCATGAAGAACATTAATGAGTTACCAAAATGACTCGCCACTGGTATTAAGCTGTTACGCAATGCGTGTTTACGAACTGCCTGACGGAACGGTAAACCTTTTGCAATGGCAGTACGAACGTAATCTGCCGCAAGGTTTTCCATTAAGTTATTTTTCATTGTCATGGTGAGTAAGGCAAAGTCACCAATGAGATAACAAGTTAAAGGCAAGACCGCATGCCACAATACATCTTTTATTTGGCCGAAGAGTTCTAGATCTTCAAAGTCATCGCCTATAAAACCGCCCATAGGAAACCATTCAAGCTGGTAACCAAATAAGCTGATCAATAACACCCCGATCACATAGCCCGGTAGTGCAAAACCAACAAAGATGACAATAGAGCTGGATGAATCAAGCACACTGCCGTGTTTGAGTGCTTTAAGATAACCAAGTGGAATTGAAATCAAATAACTGATCAAAAAAGTCGCTAAACCATAGAAAAGAGAGACAGGTAGACGCTCTGCAATCATATCGATAACGGGCTCGTAATAACGGGTTGATTCACCAAAATCAAACACCACTAGCTTACCTAACCACTCGATGTACGCTTCAATAACAGGCTTGTCTAAACCATAAAATGCATTCAATTCAGCAATTTGATCTTCTGATAAGGCATTATTGCCTTCAGTCACACTGCTTGTGCCACCCGTTTCAGAAGACGCACTTTGCATCTGAAGGTTAAGTATCATTCGCTCAACTGGGCCACCTGGCACAAAACGAGTCAAGGTGAAAATCAGCAGCGTAATACCGATAAATGTAGGTACGATTAACAACAATCGTCGTAACAGATAAGAAATCATCGCAATATAGCCCCATATCCTTATGTTCAGAAACCACTAACCAACTGAATTTAAAGCTAAAGTTGACAATTAACAACCTGTTATTTTAATATAAAATAGCTTTACGTTACTGGAATACTAGAGAATAAGATGCAGTTTGCAAAAATGAGACAAGAAAAGAAAGTGGTGTGAAATGAAATAAGCCAGATTGTTACATTAGTGTCAAAAATTAATCCTGTTGGATCCCAAATCTAAAAAGAGCCATAAAAATGGCCCTTGATATCACAGTTCTGTAAAAATGGATTTACTTCGCTAAAAATGCAGGCACATCGGCAATGCTATCTAGCACAGCGGATGCCAATAGCTCCCCTTTTTCAGTAACTGGCTTACCCGTTTTAACCAAAATACGAGTACCAACTCCTGCTGCTTCTGCTGCCATCATGTCTTCGGCTTTATCACCAATCATTACCGAGTTATCCATATCGATTTTTAAAAACGACTTTGCGGTATTAAACATGCCTGGCTTTGGCTTACGGCAATCACAATCTTGCTTGTAATCCCCAACCCCATGCTCTGGATGATGCGGACAGTAATAGATGCCATCAAACTCGACGCCATTATCAACAAAGTTCCAATCCATCCATTCTGTTAGCGACATAAATTCATCTTCACTGAACATACCACGAGCAATGCCTGATTGGTTCGTGACAAGAACCAATAAGTAACCCATTTCTTTCAGTTTACGTGTCGCTTCGAACACCCCATCGACATACTCAAAATCATCGACTTTATGTACATAACCGTGATCTACATTAATCACACCATCACGATCGATAAATACTGCTGGTTTGGCCAAAATATAGCCCTCTGAAATGACCCGTTTCCCAAAATTATCCCATGCTTTGCCGAATGATTCACGTGCTTTTCACCGTTTAGACGTCTAGACGTAAAAATATCTATTGACTTAATTACGTATAGCTCATAGCATCGGATTATCAATGCGAACTGTCTCAACTTTTCGTAAAAATGTATCTAAAAGTGACTGTAAAATAGCGAGCTTTCGCACCCAATCCAGGATGTCTCATGATTGAAATTAATCACGTAAATAAGGTTTTTTACCAAGGAGCAAAGGAGATTCATGCTCTGAAAGAGATTAACCTTCATATTCCACAAGGCGCTATTTTTGGCGTAATTGGATCGTCTGGTGCAGGGAAAAGCACACTGATTCGTTGTGTTAACATGTTAGAAAAGCCAACCAGTGGTGAAGTAATTGTTGATGGCACCGATTTAACCAAGCTATCAAACCGCGAACTAAGTAAAGCTCGCCGTAATATTGGCATGATTTTCCAACACTTTAATTTGTTATCGTCTCGCACCGTTTTCAATAATGTTGCTTTACCTCTTGAGCTAGCAAAAGTAGACGCTGACAAAACCAAAAACAAAGTCACTGAGCTTCTGGCTTTAGTAGGGCTGGCCGACAAGCACGATACCTACCCTGCCAATTTAAGTGGCGGCCAAAAACAGCGTGTTGCCATTGCCCGTGCACTGGCATCGGATCCTAAAGTATTACTTTGTGATGAAGCCACCAGCGCCTTGGATCCAGCAACGACTCAATCTATTCTTGAGTTGCTAAAAGAGATCAATCGTAAACTGAACATCACTATTCTTTTAATCACCCATGAAATGGACGTCGTAAAAAACATCTGTCATGAAGTAGCCATTATTGGTGGTGGTGAACTAGTAGAAAAAGGCCCGGTTAGTGATATTTTTGCTCACCCAAAAACAGAATTAGCTCGTGAATTCATTCGTGCAACATTGGATTTATCCATTCCTGAAGACTTCCAAGCTCGCCTTCAGAAAGAGCGTGTCGAAGGCAGCTACCCACTAGTTCGTTTAGAGTTTACAGGTGCAACCGTCGATGCCCCACTAATTAGCCAAATTGCACGTGAGTTCAGCATTGATATCAGCATTCTAAGCTCAGACATTGATTACGCTGGCGGCGTTAAATTTGGCTTAATGTTGGCTGAGTTTTTCGGTACAGATGAAGCAACAAACCAAGCAGTTCAATTCCTGCGGGAACATAAAGTAAAAGTAGAGGTATTAGGCTATGTCATTTAATGCAATTTCAGAGTGGCTTGGCTTAAACGCAGGCTTATTACTTGAAGCCACCTGGCAAACCATTTATATGGTCTTATTTTCAGGTGTCATTGGTTTTGCGGTTGGAATTCCACTTGGTGTGATCCTACACATTACGAAAAAAGGTGGCCTGCTAGAACATGTGCACGTAAACAAAATATTGGGTGCCATTGTTAATATTGGTCGCTCTGTGCCGTTCCTCGTATTGATGGTAGCCATTATTCCGTTTACCAAACTGCTTGTAGGTAGCTTTATCGGTACTACCGCGGCCATCGTACCTTTGACTATTGGTGCTATTCCTTTTGTTGCTCGTTTAATAGAAGGTGCATTGATTGAAGTATCGACGGGATTAGTGGAAGCGGCTCAGTCTATGGGGGCGACACCAATGCAAATCATCACTAAGGTGTTATTGCCTGAAGCACTACCAACCATTTTAAACTCAGTCACCATAACTCTGGTCACTCTTGTGAGCTACTCAGCAATGGCTGGTACTGTCGGCGGTGGCGGTTTAGGAGACGTAGCCATCCGCTATGGCTTCCATCGTTATGATCTAACCATCATGGCCGTAACCGTAGTCATGCTGATCGTACTGGTACAAATCATTCAATCTGCCGGTGATGCCCTTGTTCGCCGTGTAGATCACAGATAAAACAGCGTAGACAGCTGTACAAATACAACATGAGTTGGAAAATTTAATAAGGAGATATCGATGAAATTTACATTAAAAAACCTAGCTGCCGTTGCGGGTATTGCATCTACATTAGTTCTAGCAGGTTGTGGTGAAAAAGAAGTTGATGTGAACACAATCAAAGTAGGTGTAATGGCAGGTGCTGAGGCACAAGTTGCTGAAGTAGCAGCAAAAGTGGCTAAAGAGCAATACAACCTAAACGTTGAACTGGTTACTTTTACCGATTACGTAACACCCAATGCGGCTCTGGATGATGGCTCTATTGATATCAATGCATTCCAACACAAGCCATACCTAGATCAGCAAGTGATTGACCGTGGTTACAAGCTAGAAATCGCAGGCAACACGTTTGTTTACCCAATTGCGGGTTATTCTAAAAAAGTCACAGACGTTGCTAGCATTGAAGACGGTGCACGCATTGCAGTACCAAACGATCCAACAAACCTTGGCCGCTCACTGCTTCTACTTGAGCAACAAGGTCTGTTAACTCTTAAAGAAGGGGCAGGTCTTGCTGCAACGGTTCGTGATATTGCAACTAACCCGAAAAACATTGAAATTGTTGAACTGGATGCGGCTCAGCTACCACGCTCACTGGATGACGTTACTTTGTCTATCATCAACACCACTTACGCGAGCAGCATTAACCTGACGCCAGAAAAAGACGGTGTGTTTGTTGAAAACAAAGAGTCTCCATACGTAAACTTGATTGTTGCTCGTCAAGACAATGTGAATGCTGAAAATGTGAAAACGTTTGTTAAATCTTACCAAACAGAAGAAGTGTACCAAGCGGCATTTGAAACTTTCAAAGGCGGTATTGTTAAAGGCTGGTAACCCTTCACTTTGCATCACGTAAAACAAAAAAGGTTGACGTTTATCGTCAACCTTTTTTATATCAGCCAACCAACGTTTTCAGGCGTTATTTCTTTTTCACTTTACCTTGCACCGCTTTGAATCGAGGGTTTGATTTGCAAATCACATACACTCGTCCACGACGCTTCACAACTTGACAATCACGGTGACGGTTTTTCGCACTTTTCAGGGAGCTTAATACTTTCATTATTTCTGCCCCTTCAGTGCCCCGAAACGACGATTGAAGTTCGCAATACGACCTTCTTTATTCGCCACGCGCTGCTTACCAGTATAAAACGGGTGAGATTCAGCAGAGACATCAAGAGTCATATACGGGTACTCTTTACCGTCTTCCCATGTAATGGTTCGGTCAGTTTGCAACGTAGAGCCAATGACAAAGTATTTATCAACACTGGTATCGTGAAAAACAACAGGTCGGTATTCTGGGTGGATGCCTTCTTTCATGATCAAATCCTTATCTCATTTAACGGTTATTAACGACCAAGCCATCTTGTTATGTTATAACATTTCAATGATTTCTATTTAATAATAATTCTCAGTTAAAGATCAAGATATTTTTTATGGTAAAGTCGCCGCAATAAGAATTTGAGAACAACACTATGACCTACACACTCGATCCAATCGGCGTCATCCACTCTCCATATAAAGAAAAGTTTGCTGTCCCTCGACAACCTCGATTAGCACCCAGTACTACAGCTTACCTAACCTTAACGGGCGCTGCCAATACCCCTGAGTCGGTGCGTGGCATTGAGCAATTTTCTCATGTGTGGCTGTTATTTTTATTTGATCAAAACCTAGATGCTGGTTGGAGACCGACTGTTAGACCACCACGGTTAGGAGGTAATGAACGTATTGGTGTGTTTGCTTCACGAGCCACCTTTCGGCCCAATGGCATTGGCATGTCAGCCGTTGAACTAAAAGGTGTAATACAAGAAAAAGATCAAACGACCTTGGAGCTCGGCAGCGTAGATTTAGTGGAAGGCACTCCCATCATTGATATCAAACCTTACGTCCCTTATTCAGACGCTATCCCCGATGCCATTGGCGGATTCGCAGAGCGTGCTCCTGAACTTTTAGATGTAAACTTTTCTGAGCAAGCCTTGACTCAACTTCACCAACATAACAACCAGAAACAAGTAAAAGCAGTGATAAAAGAAGTGTTGAGCCAAGATCCCCGCCCTGCTTACAAAAAAAGCAAAGAAGACAACAAAGAATATGCCGTTAATCTGTTCGATTTGAATGTAAAATTCGTGGTGAAATTAGACAATATCATTGTCACTGGTGTCTTCCCTCTCTCCGAATAGAGCAGGCATAAAACCGGGAGGGTTCACCCGAACAGATGAAATATAAAAGCTGAAACTCTCGGTATCACGCTCAAAAGGAATTACCAAAAGCGTATTTCTGAGTATTTTAAAGCCGTTTCGGTATAGAACCCTTTTGAGATCATAAATTGGCTGATAGTATAGTTCGCTTAATCAAATTACTCCGAATGAGACATTAGGTCCAACGAGAGTTTATCTTTCCCTCCAACAAACGGATGCCATCAATGCGTACCAGTAACTATCTTCTTTCTACCCTGAAGGAGACACCAAACGACGCTGAAGTCATCAGCCACCAGCTGATGCTACGTGCAGGTATGATCCGTAAGCTAGCTTCAGGTCTATATACTTGGCTACCTACTGGTCTACGTGTACTGCGTAAAGTCGAAAACATTGTTCGTGAAGAGATCAACAACGGAGGCGCTGTTGAAACGTTAATGCCCGTTGTTCAACCTTTTGAGCTATGGGAAGAGACAGGCCGCTCTGAGAAGATGGGTGCTGAACTGCTTCGCTTAACTGATCGCCATGACCGTCCGTTTGTGCTTAGCCCAACAGCAGAAGAAGTGATCACAAGCCTTGTTCGTAACGAAGTAAACTCTTACAAACAACTTCCACTGAACCTGTACCAAATCCAGACCAAATTCCGTGATGAACGACGCCCTCGCTTTGGTGTCATGCGTGCACGTGAATTCTCGATGATGGATGCATACAGCTTTGACATCGACAAAGAAGGTCTAGAAAAATCTTACGAAGCAATGCACGAAGCTTACTGCCGAGCATTCGACCGTATGGGGCTTGATTACCGTCCAGTACTGGCTGACACTGGCGCTATCGGTGGTAACGGCTCTCATGAGTTCCATGTACTTGCTGAAAGTGGCGAAGACCTAATCGCCTTCTCTTCTGAATCTGACTACGCTGCAAATATCGAAAAAGCGGAAGCTTTGGCGCCAGCAGGTGAACGTGCCTCTCCAACTCAAGAAATGGAGCTGGTTGATACACCAAATGCAAAAACCATTGCAGAGCTAGTAGAACAACACGGCCTTGCTATCGAGAAAACCGTTAAAACTTTATTCGTGAAAGCTTCTGATGAAGTAGACGCTGATATCGTTGCGCTGATCATCCGTGGCGATCATGAGCTAAATGAAATTAAAGCCGAAAACCTACCACAAGTTGCTTCTCCATTAGAAATGGCTGAAGAAGCTGAAATCCGTGCGCTTGTCGGTGCAGGCCCTGGTTCACTAGGCCCTGTAGGTCTAAAGCTGCCATTTATTGTTGACCGCTCTGTCGCAGCAATGAGTGATTTCGGTGCGGGTGCTAACGTTGATGGCAAACACTATTTTGGCATTAACTGGGGCCGCGATGTTGAACTGGGACAAATCGAAGATCTACGTAACGTAGTAGAAGGCGATCCAAGTCCATGTGGCCAAGGTACTATTCTTCTTAAGCGTGGTATCGAAGTGGGTCATATCTTCCAACTGGGTACAAACTACTCTGAGAAGATGAACTGTCACGTGCTTGGTCCTGATGGCAAGAACGTGACTCTAGAAATGGGCTGCTACGGTATCGGTGTATCACGTGTTGTGGCTTCTGCTATTGAGCAAAACCACGATAAATTCGGCATCATTTGGCCTGAAGCGCTGGCTCCATTCCAAGTCGCTATCGTGCCAATGAACATGCACAAATCTGAGCGTGTTAAGCAAGCAGCAGAAGAACTGTATGCAGAGCTAACAGCAGCTGGCATTGAAGTATTATTTGATGATCGTAAAGAGCGCCCTGGCGTTATGTTCAAAGACATCGAGCTTATCGGTATCCCTCATACTGTTGTGATCGGCGATCGCAGCATTGATGAAGGTAACTTTGAATACAAAAACCGCCGTGATGGTGAAAAAGTAAGTGTTGAGATCGACAACATTGTTGCTCACGTAAAAGCACAGCTTAAATAAACATTAGCTAGATCACGAAATAAAGCCTCCTATCACGGAGGCTTTTTTTTGGTATAAGCTTATACATGCGGTCTTCCTTCAAAGGGCATGCTATGGGCGATAATAAAAAGAAAATCAGCTTATTACTTACCGGCGGCGGCGCAAGAGCGGCTTATCAAGTAGGTGTACTAAAAGCCATATCTGAGTGGTATCCACGAGTACATCATAGCCCTTTTTCTATTTATTGTGGCACCTCAGCAGGAGCAATTAATACCGCTTCATTAGCCACTCATGCGACGTGTTTTCGACTTGGAATAAAAAAGCTAGATTGGTTTTGGTCTCGCTTGCATACGGGAAAAGTTTTCTATGCTGATTCTAAAGGGATCTTAAATCACCTAAGCACCCAGTGGTATGCTCGATTTAAAACAAACCATGTTGATACCCTCCCCTTTGGCCTACTGGATAATCACCCATTAAGGGAGCTGCTCGATCAAGTCATTAACTACTCTCACATTGAACATCAAATCACTTCAGGGGCGCTACACGGATTATCAATTACCACATCCAGCTATAAAACGGGGAAGTCCGTCAGCTTTTATCAGGCCAATGACAGCATTAAGCCATGGCGTACCGCTCGTTCGATTGGTAAACCCTCTTACATAACCTCAGAACACTTACTCGCTTCTTCAGCGATTCCGTTGGTATTTCCCGCCTCAAGAATTGGCAGCTCTTATTATGGTGATGGCTCCATTCACCAATTGGCCCCTCTCCGGCCTTCTTTAAAGATGGGGGCAGATAAAATATTCATTATTAACCTTTCTAATTCACACACCGAACCAGCCATCGATAATCACCCTCCAGGGTTAGCCGAAATTGGCGGTCACTTAATGGATACGATTTTTAGCGATACATTAGAAGCGGACATCGAACACCTGCATAACCTCAACCACATGATCGAAAAAGTACCAGATGCTAAGGAGTCTCGAGACCCAGCCCTAAAGCACATTGATGTTTTCCAGCTTTCCCCAAGTAAACCCTTTGAACCGCTAGCAAAAAAATATTACTTACAAATGCCCGTACAAGTCAGGTTATTAATGAAGCTATTAGGTATCAGTCCAAAAGAAGATGCATCGATTACAAGCTATCTATTATTTGAACCCGATTACATTCAAGCACTCATCCAACTAGGCTACCAAGATGCCTTAAACAAAAAGCGTAAAATACAAAAATTTTTAGAAATAGATCCCGATCAATGGTGATTAATTTATAAATAAATGTTGATTATGATCATGCTTCAAGAGTATTGTACCGATCCTTAAAAATCATTGACTTTACTATGGACTCAGTGCTCTTGGAATTGCCCCTTTCAGCCGAAAGAAACACAAAACCCATTTCTATAAGTGCTGAACAAAAGTTACTGTTATTGCAAAAGCTGCAAGGCGTACTCGATCTTCGTCGTTTATTCGAAATCCTGATGGCTGAGACGTGCAAACAAATTGATGTCTCACATTTAGTTTGGGAATTAGATAGTACAAGCTTCGTGATCAAACGAGGTACGGCCACGCCATTTACACATACTTTCTCATTAAAACTGGGCAGTTTATCGCTCGGTTTATTGCAATACCATACCCCCTATAAGCTTGATGATGATGAAATCCATGTACTAAGAACCTATCACCAACTCTTTACTGGCCCACTAAGTACGGCCATTGAGTATCGCCGGGTAAAAAACCTTGCTATGAAAGATCACTTATCAGGACTGGGCAATCGAACCAGTTTTGAAAATGATATCCTTCATGCCATTGCCGTCTCTCAAAGGGAAGATATTGGCTTAGCCCTCCTTATGTTCGATCTGGATAACTTTAAGCAAGTCAATGACGAATACGGTCATCTTGATGGCGATAAAGTCATTTGCCGCTTTGCCCATATCATCAATAAAACCGTTCGCGCCTCTGATCGCTGTTACCGCCTTGGTGGCGATGAGTTTTGCATCATTATGCAACCAGCATCATTAAAGTCCGCTCATCGTGTCTCACATGAGATCTCAAATACGGTACAAGAAGACAGTTTCTTGAGCCAATTAAATATTGATACCTCCTTTGGTTTTGCCATGCATAAAATCGGAGACAGTAAGACTTCCCTATTTGAACGTGCCGATCGCCGTTTGTACAAAAATAAACGCGAAAAATAATACTGAGCCTTCCCTGATCTAAGATATTTTCTTTTTATTCCCGATGTGTATAGTTGATGACAGACACTTTGAATAAGGCAATAAAATGAAAGTTTATGATTGTTGTGAGTTAATTCGTGAAATCTATGCGCAAATCGGCAGTGGCGATCAAGGTTATATTCCTCAAGCTATTAGCTGTGCTTTAAAAACCTTTAATGATATTGCAGCCAATGAAACCCTACCTAAAGAGGTTCGTGAGCAAGCTGCTTTTGCCGCCGCTAACCTACTTATCTCTGATTTTGAGGATTAATTGCCATGAACTTAGCTAACTTCGAATCAATGGATCCAAACATGCTCATGAGCATCGTCAACATGAAACTTCGTGATGACTTTGGGGATCTGGACAATTTAGTCAAATATTTTGATATAGACAAACAAGCCCTGCTGGATAAATTAGCCTCTGCTGGATTTGAATACCTAGAAGAAGCCAAACAATTCCGTTAAAACACCTGCCCTCATCAACGCCATAAAGGCCACGAACATAAAAAACGGAAGCCATGATAGCTTCCGTTTTATTCAAATCATATAAACATTAAACCGTGGTTAGCCAAAAGAAGCCCAAATAACCGTGACCACTAACACCGGACAAACAAACTTCACGTAAACAGGCCATACTTTACCAAATAACCCCTGACGGAACTCTGGGCAACCCTGCTCTAGCTCTTTCATCTTAGCGTTACGGTTCCATACCCAGCCACCAAATAAGCAGAACATCAATGCTGCGATTGGTTGTAAGTACTGAGTGGCAATCATTGCAACTAAACCAAATAACTCACCAAAATTGAACACAATCACGATACTCAAGGCAGCAATCAAACCACCTAATACCCAGCTTGTTGGTGTACGCTTAGTCTCAAAACGCTCACTAACTAACGCCACTGGACATTCCAACATAGAAATAGAGGACGTCAGTGCAGCAATGGTCAGCAATAAGAAAAACACTATCGCAAACAGTTGGCCTAAAAAGCCTAAACTTTCAAACATTAACGGCAATACAGTAAACACTAAGGTGTCTGAGCTTAACAGTGAGCCATCTTTAGCGTAGATTTCGACCCCTTTTTGCATTGCTACAAACATGGCTGGCATAACAACCAATCCAGCAATAAAAGCTACCGCAGTATCAACAAGTGTCACACTCATTGCCATTTTAGGCAGATTTTCTTTTTTACTTAGGTAAGAGCCGTAAATCAGCATAGAACAGCCACCGATGGTCAGTGAGAAGAACCCTTGCCCCATAGCCGCTAAGATCAATTTACGATCAAACATCTTTTCAAAATCAGGGACTAAGTAGTGCTTTAGCCCTTCTACAGCCCCTTGTTGAGTCATGATGTAGATAAACAGCACACCAAACAAAACAAAAAGTGCTGGCATTAAACGGGTCGACCATTTTTCAATACCCTGCTTTACGCCACCTTGCACAATTAAAATGGTTAATACATAAAAGGTAATTGTGCCAAATAGGTTACGTTCAACGCTGAAACCTTTAAACCATTCGCTCGCCGCTGTCATACCAACAACATCAAAAATCGCACCAAGCAAAAAGCAAATTAACCAGCCACCCACAATACTATAAAATGCAAGAACTAAGCTTGGGACACTCAGGCCGATCCACCCGACTAAACCACCTACGGTTTTGCCCAAAGGGTTAGTCGTTAATGACTTCATACTATCCACTGGGTTCGCCTGACCATAACGGCCAATTGCCATCTCGACCACCAGCATAGGGAAAGCCACCACTAGGATCATAAAAAGATAAACCAGTAGAAAAGCGCCACCGCCATTACTGGCAGCTTGAGTTGGGAATCCCCAAATATTACCTAAACCAACAGCAGCACCTGCTGCAGCAAGAACAAAACCTATCCGAGACCCAAAATTTTCACGTTGACCATTCATACTGCTATCCATACTACTGCGACTGCCTATAAAACATTACTGATTACAACAAAGGGAACACCATGGTAAACACAGTGTATCAGCGAGCTAGTACATTAATACTTAATAAATAAAGAAGCAACCTAGACTGGTTAATCCATAATCAATCAATGAAATTAATTAATCAACAAACCGTAAAGATTTATATACAAAAAAGAAAAGAGAAAAAACAGATAGAAAAGGGAGGGCCAAGTAATGATAGGTAGAAGCAAACACTTTCAGCCTATCAAGCTTGGTTATTTACAAAAGCACAAGATCATTTAAATTTATAGCACAGAGATAACATCATACGTATGTTTTGAGTCACCAATACACAGCTCAACTTCATCATCCAATCGACTGCCCATCAGCGCTTTACCTAATGGGGAAGAGGGAGTGATCACCGTAATAGAATGATCATGATGCTCAATCTTTAAACCACCTGCCGCTGGGCCAATAAACAGGCATTGCTCCGAGTCCATCTCATCACCAATCACTACCAGCGTCCCCAATGCTACAGCCATATCTTCTGACGTTTCAGGTAAAGATAAGACTTTAAATGCCACTAAATCTGCATCACACTCAGCCACTCGCTGAGCTTGGCCATGTGCCAAATAGGCAGCTTCTAAGCCCAGTGTGTCGTATTGGTTTTCAGCAACATTTTCTTCATGAGTTGCCGTTTCACTCGCTTGAATCACCGCATTTACGGCAACCAATCGAACGGCTTCTAGTGCCTGAATTATTTGAGTAACAATGAGCTGCTTATCCATATTGTCCTGATTATTCGCATACAAAAAATAACGCCTTAACCATCCTATCAAATCGTTAAGGCGTCTATCTATTTAGAGCAATTTAAAAATCGGAAGATTTAATCTTCGTACTCATCTTCTTCAGCTTGGCGCGCTGCTTCATAGGCTGCTTTTTGCTCTGCTGCTTTTTCTTTTTTCAGTGCAATCACTTCTTCATTTGCACGGCGCTGCTCCGCTTTACGAGCATTACGCTCTGCTTGGTTCTTTGAAAATTCAACCAACTCTTTTTCTGCCCACTCTTTTGCTTCCGCTTCCGAAGCAAAACCAGCCTGCTTTTTAGAGACCATTGTTTTTCTTGATGTTACTTGTCTTACGATTTGTGCCGTCCAAGTGTCGCTTTTCTCTACTAAACGGTAATCAAACTTTGCCATTATCTTTTCCTAGAATTTTTTTAGGGGGTATGGAGGAGTTAAAATTCCATCTCACATCGGTACAAAAAACCGTCATCCCTTAATCATTGCCGCTATTAGAACACATTTAATCATAAATTAGTCATCTAATAGCGCTTACAACAAAAAAAACGGCAACCTCTCGGCTACCGTTCTATGCCAGCTTTTCACTACCGATGAGCATAAAACCCATCGAATGCAAATCACTTAACCAATATTAACGCGCGCGTTACGGAACATGCGCATCCATGGGCTGTCTTCATTCCAGTTTTCTGGATGCCATGAGTTTGCAACCGTGCGGAATACACGCTCTGGGTGCGGCATCATGATAGTCACGCGGCCATCAGTCGTTGTTAGACCGGTGATAGCGTTTGGCGAACCGTTCGGGTTGTTCGGGTATTGCTGAGTCGCATTACCGTGGTTATCTACGTAACGAACGGCAACCGTACCTGATGCTTCAATCGCTGCTAGGTGGTCAGCATCACGTACTTCTACGCGGCCTTCACCGTGAGACACTGCGATTGGCATGCGAGAACCCGCCATGCCGTCGAAGAATACAGAATCAGATTTCTGAACTTCTACTAGGCTAAAACGGGCTTCAAAACGCTCAGATTCGTTACGCACAAAGCGTGGCCACAGGTCTGCACCTGGGATCAGCTCTTTCAGGTTTGATAGCATCTGACAGCCGTTACACACACCTAGAGAGAAAGTATCTTCACGCTGGAAGAAGCCTTGGAACTGATTACGAGCTTGCTCGTTGAACAAGATAGATTTCGCCCAACCTTCACCCGCACCCAATACGTCACCGTAAGAGAAACCACCACAAGCAACTAGGCCTTGGTACTCTTCTAGAACCGCTTGACCTGTTAGGATGTCGCTCATGTGAATGTCCGTTGCTTCAAAGCCAGCACGGTCGAACGCTGCTGCCATTTCAACATGAGAGTTAACACCCTGCTCACGCAGAATTGCCATCTTAGGCTTGGCGCCAGTATTTACCATAGAGCCCGCGATGTAAGGCGCTGCAATGTCTTCGTTCACATCGAAGCTTAGTTTAACGTTCAGACCTGGGTCAGAGTTGTCTTTCTTCGCTTCATGCTCTTGGTCAGCACATGCTGGGTTATCACGTAGACCTTGCATCTTATGCGTAGTCTCAGCCCAGATAGTGCGTAGTTCTGTACGGTTACGCTCTAGAACCACTGTGTCACCAGAAGTGATCACTAGCTCGTCTGATACCTCAACAGAGCCAATTACGTGTGAACATGCTTCAAGACCATTTGCCGCTAGCGTTGAAAGTACAACATCTAGGTCGTCATTTTTAACCTGAAGTACTGCACCTAGCTCTTCATTAAATAGTGCTGCTAGCGCATCTTCGCCCTTCTCTTCAGAGTAAAGGTCTTCGATGTTTGCTTTCACACCACAGTGACCTGCAAATGCCATCTCAGCAAGAGTAACGAATAGACCACCGTCACCCTTATCGTGGTAAGCCACGACTTGGTCGTTCGCTACTAGAGTTTGAACGCCCTCGTAGAAACCTTTTAGCTGCGCTGCGTTGTCTACGTCTGCTGGCTTATCACCAAGCTGCTTGTAAACCTGTGCTAGTGCCGTTGCGCCTAGACGGTTTTGACCGTTGCCTAGGTCGATAAGTACGAGTGATGTGTCGCCTAGTCCCTCCAAGGTTTCAGGAGTGCGAAGCTGTGGAGTGATTGTCTTACGTACATCTTCAACACGTGCAAACGCAGTGATGATTAGAGATAGCGGAGAGGTTACTTCTTTCTGCTCGCCATTCTCTTCCCATTTGGTCTTCATCGACATTGAGTCTTTACCAACTGGGATAGTTAGGCCAAGCGCTGGACATAGCTCTTCACCCACTGCTTTCACTGCTTCGTAAAGACCTGCATCTTCACCTGGGTGGCCTGCTGGAGACATCCAGTTAGCAGACAGTTTAATGTGTTTGATATCACCGATGTTTGTCGCTGCGATGTTTGTGATTGCCTCACCTACCGCTAGACGAGCCGAAGCACCGAAGTCTAGTAGAGCAACTGGCGTACGCTCACCCATCGACATCGCTTCACCGTGGTAAGTGTCGTAGCTTGCTGCTGTTACTGCGCAGTTTGCTACTGGCACCTGCCAAGGGCCAACCATTTGGTCACGCGCCACTAGACCTGTCACCGTGCGGTCACCGATAGTGATAAGGAATGTTTTCTCTGCAACCGTTGGTAGACGTAGAACACGTTCTGCTGCTTCGTTTAACTCAATACCGTCACGGTTAACTGCTGGGTTGTTCGCTTTAAGTGTTTTTGCATCACGGTGCATTTTAGGCGTCTTGCCTAGAAGTACATCCATAGGCATGTCGATTGGCGTGTTGTCGAAGTGTGAATCTTCAAGTTTCAGTTCACGCTCTTCCGTTGCCACACCTACTACAGCGTATGGTGCGCGCTCACGCTTACAGATCGCATCGAATACTTCCATGTTCTCTGGCGCAACTGCCATTACATAACGTTCTTGAGATTCGTTACACCAGATCTCAAGTGGGCTCATGCCTGGTTCGTCGTTTGGTACGTCACGTAGTTGAAAGATACCACCACGTTCGCCATCGTCTACAAGCTCTGGAAGTGCGTTAGAGATACCGCCCGCGCCCACATCGTGGATGAATGCGATTGGGTTTTCTTCGCCAAGCTGCCAACAACGGTCGATCACTTCCTGACAGCGGCGCTCCATCTCTGGGTTCTCACGCTGTACTGAAGCAAAATCTAGATCTTCTGCTGATTGACCAGACGCCATTGAAGATGCCGCGCCCCCACCAAGGCCGATGTTCATTGCAGGACCACCAAGAACGATTAGGCTTGCACCGACAGGAATCTCTTTCTTCTGTACGTGCTCGTCACGGATGTTACCCATACCACCAGCAATCATGATTGGCTTGTGGTAACCACGAACTTCTTCACCTGCGTGAGAGTTTACTTTCTCTTCGTAAGTACGGAAGTAACCCAGTAGGTTTGGACGACCAAATTCGTTGTTGAACGCCGCACCACCTAGTGGGCCTTCGAGCATGATATCTAGAGCGTTAACGATGCGACCTGGCTTACCGAAGTCTGTTTCCCATGGCTGTTCAAAACCAGGAATACGTAGGTTAGATGTCGTGAAACCAACAAGACCTGCTTTTGGCTTACCACCGATACCCGTTGCGCCTTCGTCACGGATTTCACCGCCAGAACCAGTCGAAGCGCCTGGCCAAGGAGAGATAGCCGTTGGGTGGTTGTGCGTTTCCACCTTCATTAGGATGTGCGCTTTTTCTTGGTTGTAACCGTACTGGCGAGTTTCAGGGTTCGGGAAGAAACGACCTACATCAGAACCCACCATTACTGCTGCGTTATCTTTGTAAGCAGACAGCACGTTTTCTGGTGTGGTTTCGAAAGTGTTTTTGATCATCTTAAACAGAGACTTCTCTTGCTTAACGCCGTCGATAGTCCAGTCTGCATTGAAGATCTTGTGACGACAGTGCTCTGAGTTCGCCTGTGCAAACATCATTAGCTCGATGTCCGTTGGGTTACGATCTAGCTTGTTTACAAAGCTGTCGTATAGGTATTCAATTTCGTCATCTGCAAGAGCAAGACCTAGGGTAACGTTTGCGTTTTCAAGCGCAGCACGACCTCCATTGAGTAGGTCAACGTCTGCAACAGGTGCAGGCTCAGCAACTTGGAATAGTGCTGTTGCTGATTCAAAATCAGTGAAGATCACTTCCATCATGCGATCGTGAAGAATCGCTTTAAGCTCGACTAATTGAAGCCCTGTCAGTTCAGCAGAAGTTTCAATGTAATAAGCCGTACCACGCTCTAGACGAACCACTTTATCTAGACCACAGTTATTAGCAATGTCAGTCGATTTTGAAGACCAAGGCGAGATAGTGCCTGGACGAGGAGTAGCAAGCAGAAGAAGACCTTCTGGCTTGTGCTCTTCAATTGTTGGACCGTAAGTAAGAAGTTTTTCTAGTTTCTCAACTTCTTGATCATCTAGGTCTGCAGTTAGATCTGCAAAGTGCGCAAATTCAGCGTAAATGCCAGTTACAGGCAGGCCAAGTTCTCGACAAAGCTCTAAAAGCTTGTTAACACGAAATTCAGATAGAGCTGGGGAGCCACGAAAAATTCTCATGCGCTTAGGTCTCTTATGCAATTGATTAAGGTGATATTGGCCTAACTTCATACAAAATAAAGGTCACTTGCTCGACAACATAAAGCTACGTCAATCTCACCTTGGCTATTGCGGGCGTATTATAGGGCAAAAAAATTTGTGGCGTAATACCCAACGCAACCGTTTGCGTTATTTTTTTTAAATTTCTGCCATTCTCTAAAAAATTGTCGGTTTTTCGAGCTTTCACCCCTCATGGCTTTGCAGCGGGGATCGGCTTTGGTATAAAGGGCGCATAAAATAGATAGATGAGCATAAATGTTGAGTAGTTTTCGTCCGATGTCGTGGTTAAAGTGGTGTGTTGTTTTTGCCTTCTTTGGTTTTACCTTAACGGGTTGCCAGCTGGAATCTGAGCCAAAGTCGTTGTTGGATCAGATAAGAGAGCGAGGTGTATTACGCGTCGGCACGTTAAATAACCAACTTTCCTACTACATTGGTGCCGATGGCCCTACCGGCTTAGACTACGAATTAGCTCAGCGCTTTGCTGACAAACTCAATGTAAAACTGGAAATGAAGCCAGCTTATACTCTTTCAGGTTTGTTCCCTGCCCTTCAACGTAATGAAATCGACATAATTGCGGCAGGGCTTACTATCACACCACAACGGTTAAAGAAATTTCGACCAGGTCCTGCATATTATTATGTAAGCCAGCAAGTGGTTTATAAAGCGGGCCAGTGGCGACCTCGCAATATCAATAATCTACTGGAACAAGAGCAAAACGTAACGGTTGTTGCGGGCTCTAGCCATGAAGCTCATCTCTACGAACTCAAGAAACAATTCCCTGAATTAGAGTGGACAGCCAATACGAAGTTTGATGATGATGAGCTATTAAGGCAGGTAGCCAATGGGGAACTTTCTTACACTATCGCTGACTCTGTGGATATTTCACTGACTCAGCGTATCCACCCTGATCTAGCTGTGGCCTTTGAATTAACAGAAGATCAACCGATCGCGTGGTTCACCGCTCGTACTACTGATGACAGCCTGTACGGTTTGATCATCGAATTTTTTGGCAAGATCAAGCAATCAGGAAAGTTAGCTAAGTTAGAAGAAAAGTACTTTGGTCATGTCGACAGCTTTGATTATGTGGATACCCGAGCATTCATCCGAGCACTGGATAAAAAGCTGCCTCGTTGGGAATCCTTATTTAAAAAGTATGCCGATGAATTTGACTGGCGTTTACTGGCCGCCCTGTCCTATCAAGAATCCCATTGGAACCCGAAAGCCGTCTCTCCAACAGGGGTTCGTGGATTGATGATGTTAACGCTACCAACAGCAAAATCTGTGGGCGTAAAGAATCGACTCGATCCCGAACAAAGTATCCGCGGTGGTGCCGAATACTTACGTCGAACTTTAAAGCGGGTTCCTGATTCTATCAGCAAACATGAAAAAATCTGGTTTGCTCTTGCCTCCTACAATATTGGCTTTGGCCATATGATGGACGCCAGACGCCTCACTTTACGCCAAGGTGGAGACGCAAATTCATGGGCAGATGTAAAAGAACGCCTGCCATTACTGCGCAAACGTAAATATTACAAAGACACCCGTTATGGTTATGCCCGTGGTGACGAAGCCCAAAAATACGTGGAAAATATTCGCCGTTATTATCAAAGCATCATTGGCCACGAAAGTGCTCAGCTGGCGCAAGAGCGAAACGACACTGATCTCAATGTCGACGATATTAAAACGATTGAGGTAACTCTGCCTGAGGCCTCCCTTTCTGGAGCAGAACCAACCACGTCTGCAGACACAAAGAAGCTCAACTCCGTCGCTAAAAATTAGTTTTTTCTCTTCATCGACCTATGTCCTCAATTGTTATTCAGCTTAATAATGTTAAGTCTAATAATTGAGGAACATAGCCTCAGTGTGATGCTTGCCACACTTCACACTAACTGTTATAGATAGATCATCGTATTGTTTATGAAACGCGATCTACATCATTCCAATGACGTCACATTGCGGTAACAATCGAAACGTATAACTAAAACAGAGATCAACGAGATACTCGACCAGAGATCAATGGATGATCAAATTAATCAGCTATAAAATAAGTGGGGGATATGTACTATGTTCTCTAAGAAGAAAAAAGTACTCACACAATTTAAGAAAAAGATGGCAGCTTCAACTCGACGTAAACGTATGTTGTCGAATAACCACAAAAAAGTACTGTGGCGTCAACGAACTTATGTATTAACCGCCTTGGCTGACCAGTAACGTCATAAGCTAAAAACACAACGGCAAACAATGAAAGTGTCTTTGTTTGCCATAATCCTTTCCTAACTACCGATAATCAAGACTTCTTGATTTAAAGTTACTCCGACTCTTTATTTTCCTGCAAAGCTAATAAACGACGTCTTTCTAGTTTCTCTTGCTTTTTCTCGGCACGGCGGCGCTTAAAAAAGGCCTGTAGTTGCGCTCGGCATTCCTCTTCTAACAAGCCAGAGTCACTCATCACATGATGATTCACCGTATTATAACTCAGTAAATTCATGACGCTGCCCGCTGCGCCCGTTTTTAAATCACACGCACCAAAAATTACTTTTCCTACTCGACTGTGTACCATAGCACCAGCACACATTGGACAAGGTTCTAACGTCACGTACAGTGTCGTATCAAGTAACCGGTAATTTTCTAATTTTTTTCCAGCCTGACGTAATGCCATCATCTCGGCATGAGCTGTTGCATCGTGCTGACCAATAAGTCGATTCCAGCCTTCACCAACAATTTCTCCCTGATAAACCACCACAGCACCAACAGGTACTTCCCCTTCCGATTCTGCTATCGCAGCTAGCTCCATCGCTCTTTGCATGAACTGGCGATCTTGCTCCGTAAAAGAGTCAGGTTGAATATTCTCCTCAGATGAGGGATCGGTACATTTATCTATCACGGTGAATCCTGTTACGTTATGGTTGATACATCAGCCAACTGGGTCTATCGCGGCAAACTCAGTGCGCTAAAAACGGGCCAGATTATACCTACATTTTCTTTTGCAGAAAAAGTGCTCTAAAACCTTCGCCATCATTGACTCTCGAATTGCTCCCGCAAAAAATCTACTAACGATCGTACCTTAGTGGAAAGGTGACGGTTATGAGGGTACAGCGCCCAGATCCCTTCTTGCTCCTCACGATAAAGAGGTAGCAGCTCCACCAGCTCTCCAGACTCAATATGCTCTTCCACGTAATAATCTGGCAGCTGTACAATACCCAGCCCTTTTAACGCCGCGTCGGTTAATGCCGAACCACTGTTACAACGAATATTACCTTGAACCCGAACATTACGCTCTTTGCCCACTTCTCTAAAACGCCAGTAATCCATCGAACCTAATAAACAATTGTGCTGACTAAGCTCAGAAAGCGTATGAGGCTCCCCATGATCTTTCAAGTAACTGGGAGCAGCACACACATACAATTGCCGTGACGCTAACCTTTTTGCCATCATACTGGAATCATCCAAACGCCCAAGACGAATAGCTAAATCAACCCCTTGTTCAATCAAATCCAACTTTTGGTTCGTCAGTACTAACTGCAACTCTAACTGAGGGTATAAAGTCATGAACTGATTAAGCAGAGGAGCAATACGCTGCTCTCCATACGTAACAGGTGCCGTCACTTTTAACTTACCTTGAGGCACACTTTGCATGTTTGTGATCACACGTTCTGCTTGCTCTAAACCGTCAATTACTTGCCGACAATGCTGATAATACAACTGCCCTGCTTCGGTGACCGACACACGCCGTGTGGTTCGATTCAACAACTTCGTCGCCAATCGATTTTCTAATGCTGAGACCTTACGGCTAACCTGAGCTACGGATGTATTCAGCTTATTAGCCGCACTGGTAAAGCTTTCCGTTTCGGCCACCGCTACAAATTCTGATACGCCTTCCCAATTTGCCATTCTTACTTCATCTCATGATATTCATGCCACTATTATTACATATACGTAAAAATAATTTACAAAACCTAGGGATTATCATTGTTTAAAGGGTAAATATAATGGGTTCCATCAGACAAACACAGCATCTTCAACTAGAGTGAAATGTATTGTGTTACGTAATAAACCTCAGTGATGAATGAAACCTTTCCTTCATCTCATCGACTAGAATAGGAAAAACCATGACTGACCAATTTATCAAATCTAAAGCTGCTATTGCCTGGGGCCCAAACCAACCGCTTTCTGTTGAAGAAGTAGATGTCATGCTACCGCGAGCTGGTGAAGTTTTGGTTCGCATTGTCGCAACGGGCGTATGTCACACCGATGCATTCACTCTATCTGGTGATGATCCTGAAGGTATCTTCCCTTCTATTTTAGGCCATGAAGGTGGCGGTATTGTTGAACAGGTGGGTGAAGGGGTAACCAGTGTTGAAGTGGGTGATCACGTTATTCCTCTTTACACAGCAGAGTGCGGTGAATGTAAATTCTGTACATCAGGTAAAACAAACCTATGCCAAGCGGTTCGTGAAACCCAAGGTAAAGGATTAATGCCAGACGGTACCACCCGCTTTTACAAAGATGGCCAACCGATCTATCACTACATGGGTTGTTCAACTTTCTCTGAATACACGGTGCTACCCGAGATCTCTCTGGCCAAAGTAAACAAAGAAGCGCCATTAGAAGAAGTTTGTCTATTAGGCTGTGGTGTTACGACGGGTATGGGCGCAGTACTGAACACCGCTAAAGTAGAAAAAGGCGATACGGTAGCGATATTTGGTCTAGGTGGTATTGGCCTCTCGGCAATCATCGGTGCACAAATGGCGGGCGCAAGCCGAATCATTGGTGTTGATATTAATGAAAGTAAATACGAATTAGCGAAAAAGCTAGGTGCAACTGACTGCATCAACCCAAATGATTACGACAAACCAATCCAAGACGTGATTGTCGAAATGACCGATGGCGGTGTGGATTACTCATTTGAGTGTATCGGTAACGTAAACGTCATGCGATCTGCACTTGAGTGCTGTCATAAAGGCTGGGGCGAATCTGTCATCATTGGTGTTGCCGGTGCAGGCCAAGAGATCTCCACTCGCCCATTCCAGCTAGTTACTGGCCGTGTATGGCGTGGTTCTGCTTTCGGTGGTGTTAAAGGTCGCTCTGAGCTTCCAGAAATCGTAGAACGTTACATGGCAGGTGAATTTGCCCTAGATGACTTCATTACTCACACCATGGGCCTTGAAGACATTAATGAGTCGTTCGATCTTATGCACGAAGGCAAAAGCATCCGCTCTGTGATTCACTTTGATAAGTAAATCCAACCTAACTTAATCAACAACGCAGCCTTTACGCTGCGTTGTTTTTTAGCATTTATTTTGAGAAAGAAGACCAGGCATGACATTAGAAAACATCAGCAGTACCCGCAGTTTTGGGGGCTGGCACAAACAATATACCCATCGTTCATCAACCTTAAACTGCGACATGCGTTTTGCGGTGTTCCTACCACCACAAGCTAGTGCTAACCATAAGGTGCCCGTGCTTTACTGGTTATCTGGGCTCACTTGTACTGATGAAAACTTCATGCAAAAAGCAGGAGCTTTCCGTATGGCGGCAGAACTTGGCATGGCTATCGTTGCGCCAGACACTAGCCCACGCGGTGAAGGTGTGCCAAATGATCCAGAAGGCAGTTACGATTTTGGTCTAGGGGCAGGCTTTTATGTCAATGCAACACAGGCCCCATGGAACCGCCATTATCACATGTACGATTACGTGGTAAAAGAGCTGCCAAGCCTTATCGAAGCACACTTCCCTATCTCCGAAGAGCGTGCCATTGCAGGCCACAGCATGGGTGGACATGGCGCACTAACGATCGCTCTAAAAAATGAGGAACGATTTAGTTCTGTGTCGGCATTTAGCCCAATCGCCAACCCGATTCATTGCCCTTGGGGGAAAAAAGCTCTGGGTAATTATTTAGGAAATAACGTGGAAGTATGGAAAGAGTACGATGCTTCAGAGCTGCTAAAAGCCAAAAACACTTCGCTACCGATCTTGGTTGATCAAGGTGATGCGGATAATTTTTTAACAGAGCAGCTCAAACCAGAAGCCCTCATTGAAGCGGCCAAACAAAGCGGTACCGATTTAGAGCTCAGAATGCAGCCTGGCTATGATCACAGCTACTTCTTCATTGCGAGCTTTATTGACGATCACTTGCGATTCCATGCTCAACACTTTACGAGCAATGCTTAATAATACATGTAATCTCTTAATAAAAAGCCCAACATTCATGCTGGGCTTTTTTGTATTACTTAGATTATCAATTCAAAGCGTATTTGTTCTTAAAAGCCCAGTGGGATATTAAATGTAAAGAACGCAATCAGTACGGTTGTCCAAACCGTTAAGAACGCTAGAGAGTACGGTACCATCATCGCAATCACGTCACCAAACGTCAGCTCAGGTTTGTACTTACGCATGAAGGCTAAAATTACACCAGCATAACTCATCATCGGTGTAATGATATTAGTCGAAGAGTCTGCCACACGATACGCCGCTGCCACTAAATCCGGTGTCATGTTCGGGTTCACTTGGTACAACATTGGCACAAAAATAGGGCCAAGCAGCATCCACTTCGACGTTAAGCCACCCACAAAAATATTAATCAGAGCGGTTGTGATCACAAAACCAATGATCAATGCCGCAGGGAATTTTTGTAATCCTAAAGACTCTAACGACGACGCACCAAGGTAAGTAATGTACGTGCCTAATCCAGAGAAGCTCAGTAAAGCAAGGAAGTTATAACAGAAGAACGTCAGTACTAAGATATAGCCCATGGTATTCATTTGGGTCACCATGGCCTTAACAATATCTTGCAGTGATTTGAACTTACCAACCGCCACACCGTAGCAAATACCCACAATGGCAAACACCATCGCAATCAGCAAAATCACGTTATCAAGATACGGTGATACTTCACGGCCAGCCTCGTTAGTATACGTCGCTAATGGGCCTGTGGCTAAGCCATATACCGCCAACAAAGCAACAATCAAACCAACACCTGCTGCACGCAAACCACGTTGCTCTTCAGGTTTCACTTGGAAGTCATCAAGGTTCATGTCTTCTGGTAATTGATAAGACATTTTCTCTAAACGCGGTGCCACAAAGCGTTTGGTTACCCATGCACCTAAACCTGCTAAAAGGAAAGTAGACACAAAAATAAAGAAGTAGTGCATAGTCGCAGGGTTAAGTGGTTCACCTGCTCCATTTACAAATGGCACATTTTGAGATTCAGCAAAAATACGCGCATTTGCTCCAATCACAACATCCACAGGCGTGGCAGGGATCAAGTTAGCACTAAAACCAGCAGAGACACCAGCAAAAGCCGCCGCCATGCCAATCAGCGGGTTTTTACCTAGGCCGGCATACAACAAACCCGCTAATGGTACTAACACCAAGTAACCTGCATCGGTCGCAATCGAGCTCATGATGCCCAAAAACACAACAAGTAAAGGCAACCAACGATCGCTGATTTTTAGGCCTACTTTTTTAATCACAGCCGTCAATAAGCCTGAGTTTTCAGCAATACCTACACCGAGCATCACAATAAGAATAATACCCAATACACCATGGCCAAATGACAACCAGTTTGTCAGTAACGCATTATCAAACATCCAGCGTACATTTTCGGTATCCAGCATGTTCTTAATCGTGAATGTTACAGCATTGCCATCTGCACCCATGGTGTCAAATTGCAAACCACCGATAAGGCCCGTTAGAACCAACGAAAAAGTAAACAGAGAGATAAAAATGATGATTGGATCTGGTATTTTTTTTCCAGCACGTTCAATGAACGCGATAACACCTTTTTGCTTGGGGCTAGAAGCAATAGTTTCGCTCATAATCGCATTTCCTTACTACATCGATTAAGCAGAGTTTTTATAAGGCGCGAAAAACTAACAAATCAGATGTAACGAGTAAAATGTAAAACACCCAATACAAACAGGATATAAGACCATCATTCGATAACTAAACAGAATATAAACAAAACATTAAATTATCAAAATCGAACTAATAACTAACAAATAGTTAAAAATAAGCATATAACACCAAAATATAAAAGATGCAATTAATTGCTTATATTTACAAAGCAAATCAACAAATGAAAAATAATTCTCACGACAAATGGTTATAGGTTTTACTAATAAATACATTCGATGAAGTTATTCGTTACTATAACCAACAGGTTGACCTATTCCACAACAGTATAAAAAAGCCCCGCAGTGCGAGGCTTATTAGACAAACTATGTGCTTATTTAATTACTACATTGTATAAGTGTACGGAGCCTGAATACCCAATGGGATACCTAAAGCCCAGTAAGCCAGTAGGAAAATAGTCCAACCAATCAGCATTGCGATGGAGAATGGCATCATGAGAGAGGCTAGCGTACCAATACCCGTGGTTTTCACATAACGTTGGCAGTACACCACCACTAATGGGAAGAACACCATTAGCGGAGAGATGATGTTTGATACTGAATCCCCCACACGGTAAGCCGCTTGAGACAGCTCAGGAGAAATGCCCACTCCCATTAGCATTGGAACTAAGATCGGACCAATCAATGCCCATTTCGCTGATGCAGAACCGATCAATAAGTTGACCGATGCTGTCAGTAGAATCATTCCAACAATGGTCATTTGACCTGGCAAGTTCATCGCTTTCAGGAAGTCTGCGCCATACAAGGCTAACAAGGTACCAATGTTAGATTGGCTGAATGCCACTAAGAACTGCGCACAGAAGAACGACATCACCATGTAAGCACCCATGGTTCCCATGGTGTCTGACATCGCTTTAATCACATCATTACTAGACTTAAATGTGCCAGAAACACGGCCATATACGATACCAGGAATGATAAACAAGATGAAAATCAACGGCACGATAGACTTCATGAGTGGTGCTGTAAATGCAGTAATTTCACCTTCCGGAGAACGAAGTGGTGAATCTTCAGGGTAAATTGCAAAAACAAGCAGCGCAATACCCGCCATCATTGCCCAACCAGCCCATTTGAACGCACGGCTTTCAATTTCAGTAAAAGAGCCTAAATCTGGTGCCGTTTCAGCATCTTCATCGACAGGCGTACTTTTTAGGCGAGGTTCAATGATACGCTCAGTTACATACCAGCCAATACACACCACCAAAATAGACGATAAGCCCGTGAACATTAAGTTAGAAAGCGGGTTTACAATATATTCAGGATCAAGTACTTGTGCTGCCGTTTGAGTAAAACCGGCCAATAGTGGATCAATACCAGAAGGGATAAAGTTTGCCGAGAAACCACCAGATACACCCGCAAATGCCGCCGCAATACCCGCCAGAGGATGACGGCCAGCCGCATGGAAAATGATACCACCTAATGGAATAACTAAGACGTAGCCCGCATCAGCTGCTGTGTGAGACACAATAGCAACCAAAATCAGCATTGGCGTTAGAAGCTTCGCTGGTGTGAAGTTTAGCATCTTCTTTAAACCAGTTTGAATGAAGCCAGATGAATCGGCAACACCCACACCTAGCATAGCAACTAACACAATCCCTAACGGTGCAAAGCCTGTAAAAGTGGTCACCATATTGGCTAAAAAGCTGGCTAGTGCATCACCCGTTAATAGATTTTTTACAACAACTTCTTGTTGCGTTACTGGATGTACCAAGTCAAAACTTACTTGGGAAAGTAGAGCGGATAAGCCCCATACAATTAATAAACCCCAGAAAAATAACAGTGCAGGATCTGGGATTTTGTTTCCTGCTCTTTCAATAAAATTCAAAAAGCGATCCATACCGCTTTGCGACGGTTTTGGTGCTTTATCTATAGCTTGATTACTCATGGAAGCTCCACAAATGATGTTGTTGAAATGGGCATAGTAGTGATTATGAGGTTGCCCTACTCGCTCTTTATAGAGCGGAATCAATTGTAGATAAATTAATTACAAAAAGCATAAATAACCAACCAATTTTAAATGACTGGAACTATATTTTGTAAGAAATAAATAAATCAAAACAAATAAAAAACAAAATAAGAACAATCTTTATCAGTTTTGATTAACTTTCATCAAATTTATGAACATAAAACAAGGACAGGAATAAGTAAAGTAAGTTACTTATATATCAACAAGAATAACTGGGTTATAAAAAAGTTAATGCATATAAAAAAGGCCCCATTACGGAGCCTTTTGAGAGTCGGTTATGGGGCTATTATTCCCATTCGATAGTTGCAGGTGGCTTACCTGAAATATCGTAAACAACACGAGAAATGCCATCAACTTCGTTAATAATACGGTTAGAAACCTTACCTAGGAAGTCGTATGGTAGGTGCGCCCAGTGAGCAGTCATGAAGTCGATAGTTTCTACAGCACGTAGCGACACAACCCAATCGTACTTACGGCCATCGCCCATTACACCAACAGAGCGTACTGGTAGGAATACCGTGAACGCTTGAGACACTTTGTGGTAAAGATCAGCAGCGTGAAGCTCTTCGATGAAGATAGCATCAGCGCGACGTAGCAAGTCGCAGTATTCTTTCTTGATCTCACCAAGAACACGGACACCTAGACCAGGACCTGGGAATGGGTGGCGGTAAAGCATGTTGTATGGAAGACCTAGCTCTAGGCCGATCTTACGCACTTCATCTTTAAATAGCTCACGTAGTGGTTCAACAAGGCCCATTTCCATATCATCTGGAAGACCACCCACGTTATGGTGAGATTTAATTACGTGCGCTTTACCTGTCTTAGAAGCCGCAGACTCGATTACGTCTGGGTAGATAGTACCCTGCGCTAGCCATTTAGCATTCTTCAGTTTCTTAGACTCTTCATCGAAGATATCTACGAATACGTGACCGATGATCTTACGTTTCGCTTCAGGATCATTTTCACCTTTTAGTGCTTCTAGGAAACGATCTTCAGCGTTAACGTGGATGATGTTTAAGCCGAATTTATTCCCGAACATATCCATAACTTGCTCAGCTTCGTTCAGGCGAAGTAGGCCGTTATCTACGAATACACACGTTAGTTTGTCGCCGATTGCACGGTGAGCAAGCATCGCCACTACTGATGAATCAACACCACCAGATAGACCAAGGATAACCTCGTCGTCACCTACTTGTTCTTTAATACGTGCCACTGCATCTTCAATGATTGAAGCTGAAGTCCAAAGGCCTTCACAACCACATACATTAAGAACGAAGTTTTCTAGCATTTTCATGCCATTCTTAGTGTGCGTTACTTCTGGGTGGAATTGAACGCCGTAGTATTTCTTCTCTTCATTAGCCATCGCTGCGTATGGACAAGTGTCTGTTTCACCTGTTTTAACGAAGTCAGCTGGGATTTCTACCACCTTGTCACCGTGGCTCATCCACACATCTTGAGATGCTTCTAGATCAGCAAACAATGCAGATTCGCCCATTACTTTTACTGCTGCGTAGCCGAACTCACGCTCAGTAGATGTTGCTACTTTACCGCCAAGTTGCTCAGCCATGGTTTGCATGCCGTAGCAGATACCGAATACAGGAACCCCTGAATCAAATACGTACTGTGGAGCACGTGGCGAGTTCGCTTCTGTTACGCTTTCCGGACCACCAGATAAGATAATGCCATCTGGGTTAAATTCACGAATGTCAGACTCTTCAACATCCCAGCTCCATAGCTCACAGTAAACACCGATTTCACGGATACGACGCGCAACAAGCTGCGTGTACTGGGAACCAAAGTCCAAAATTAGAATGCGCTGATCATGAATATTTTTAGTCATTGTCGAATAATCTCAATAGTATTTTAAGAGGGAGTGGCCAGCACTCCCAATTTTTAAAGGCCGTATATAAAAACAAGAATCGTGATAGAAGCGATTAATCACCTAAACGGTAATTTGGTGCTTCTTTCGTGATTTGAACATCGTGTACATGAGACTCTTTCATACCAGCACCTGAGATACGTACAAATTCAGCTTTCGTACGCATAGCTTCAACAGTTGCAGATCCTGTTAGACCCATGCTTGAACGTAAACCACCCATTTGTTGGTGTACGATTTCTTTTAGGCGGCCTTTATAAGCGATACGGCCTTCAATACCTTCTGGTACCAATTTGTCCGCTGCATTATCAGACTGGAAATAACGATCCGATGAACCTTGAGACATGGCGCCTAAAGAACCCATGCCACGGTAAGCTTTATAAGAGCGACCGTTGTACAGAATCACTTCACCTGGTGCTTCTTCAGTACCTGCGAACATTGAGCCAACCATCACACACGATGCGCCAGCAACAATAGCTTTACAGATGTCACCAGAGAAGCGGATACCACCATCAGCAATAACTGGAATGCCATATTCGTTAGCCACTTCTGCAGCATCAGAAATAGCGGTAATTTGTGGAACGCCAACACCTGTAACAATACGAGTTGTACAGATTGAACCTGGGCCAATACCCACTTTAACAGCACTAACACCCGCTTCGATAAGCGCACGTGCACCAGCACCTGTTGCTACGTTTCCGCCAATGATATCTAGATCAGGGTACGCCGCTCGTGTTTCACGAATACGGTTTAAAACACCTTCAGAATGGCCATGTGAGGAGTCGATAAGAAGAACGTCAACGCCCGCTTCAACCAGAGCTTTAACACGCTCTTCGTTGCCAGCACCAGCACCTACTGCAGCACCTACACGCAGACTACCACGCTCATCTTTACAAGCGTTTGGTTTGCGTTCAGCTTTGTGGAAGTCTTTTGCTGTGATCATTCCAGTTAATTGGAATTCATCGTTAACTACTAATACTTTTTCAACGCGCGCTTCGTGCATTTTCTCTTGAACTTCTTCACGAGTTGCACCTTCTTTTACAGAAGCTAAACGCGATTTTGGTGTCATTACTACATCAACTTTCTTAGAAAGATCAGTAACAAATCGAACATCACGACCTGTAATAATACCAACAAGCTCATTGGTGTCAGTCACTACTGGGAAACCAGCAAAACCATGCTTCTCAGTTAACGCAACTACATCTGCAATTGTCGCATCAGGACTTACCGTAACAGGTTTTGAGACCACACCTGCTTCGAAAATCTTAACTTGATGGACCATTTCTGCTTGCTGCTCAATTGACATATTCTTGTGAATAAAGCCAATACCACCTTCTTGCGCCAGAGCGATTGCAAGGCGAGCTTCCGTAACAGTATCCATGGATGCTGAGATCATTGGGATATTTAGAGTAATGTTTTTTGTTAGCTGAGTGCGAAGATCAGCGGTGTTCGGAAGAACAGTTGAGTGTGCTGGGACGAGTAAAACGTCGTCAAAAGTTAAAGCTTCTTTTGCGATTCGTAGCATTTGCAATATCTCACAACAAAGGTGTTAAAAGGAATAAACCCAACTTTATCGTTTCGCATAATAAAGTGATTTGGATTTGATATTGCAGACGGATTATACGCACGGCGCAATCGGTTGACCACACATTTTTTCATTTTTAATTTGCATTTACCCCCTTGCTATGTATTATATTGCCGCTAATTCCTACACTCATGTCTAGGACATTCCTGTGCCTAACATTTCTAACGATCGTATTTTTACTGTCTCTCGCTTAAATGCAGAAGTCCGCTTATTACTTGAAAATGAAATGGGGATTGTGTGGCTAGTTGGTGAACTCTCCAACTTCTCAGCACCTGTTTCTGGACACTGGTACTTCACTCTTAAAGACTCTCGTGCACAAGTTAAATGCGCCATGTTTCGTGGTAATAACCGCCGAGTGACCTTTAAACCTGCCAATGGCAACCAAGTGTTAGTCAAAGCCCGCTTGTCTCTCTATGAACCTAGAGGTGACTATCAACTGATCATTGAAAGCATGCAGCCAGAAGGGGATGGTCGTCTACAGCAGCAGTTTGATCAATTAAAAATGTCATTGGCCGCAGAAGGCTTATTTGCGCAATCAAGTAAAAAACCACTGCCTGAAAACCCAATACGTGTGGGGATCATTACCTCTAAAACAGGTGCCGCACTGTTTGATATCCTAGATGTCCTTAAACGTCGAGATCCCAATTTGCCTGTGGTGATCTACCCAACCATGGTGCAAGGGAGCGATGCAGCGATCCTAATTGCCCAAGCCATAGGTCGTGCCAATAGTCGCCAAGAATGTGATGTGTTAATTGTTGGTCGCGGTGGAGGCTCATTAGAGGATCTGTGGTGCTTTAATGAAGAGATCGTCGCCCGTACGATCGCGGCCAGTGAAATTCCAATTGTCAGTGCGGTTGGCCATGAAGTCGATGTGACAATTGCAGACTTTGTTGCTGATGTCAGAGCTCCCACACCATCAGCCGCCGCAGAGCTGATCAGTCGGGATACCTCAGCACAAAGCCAAAAAATCACACAACGATCGCAACAATTGCAAAGCGGTATACGTCATTACTTGTCTGTGCAAAACGCTCGGCTACAACAACTGCAATTTAGATTGGAAAAACAACACCCTCAGCTGCAACTGAATCAACAAAGCCAACGATTAGATGATCTATCACAGCGTTTGCAAGCTGCTATGCACAGCCTATTAGCCAATCATAAACAACACATAGAAAAGCAACAATATAAGCTCAGCCTATATTCTCCTGAAAAGTCCTTGCAAATAAACCAAGCTAAGTTAACAGAGCAAAAAAGACGTTTATTAGATGCCATGGATAGACAATTACTGCAATCAAGGCATCAGCTAGCAATGGCGGCAGAAAAATTAGAAACAGTAAGCCCACTGGCAACACTAAACCGGGGCTACTCTATTACTCGCGATAAGAACAATCGCCTAGTCACGTCACACCAACAAATCCAAACTGGTGACACTTTAATCACAACCCTTGCTGACGGTGAGATCCGCTCTACTGTTAATTAAGCAGATTCCGATGGCTGAAATTCAACCTTCACTCTCGATTTGGATTTCAGTTCATTACACTCATTACAAAAGTAACTAGCAGAACCGCACGCCTGTAATTTATCCAATACTTTGTCGCAATCTGGGCAAAAGGCGATTTTTTTAAACTCTACTTGGCAAAAATCACAATGATAATGATCTTGTTGCCAACGTAATTCACTTTCACAACTTGGGCATGTGTTCATCGCGCTTTTCCTTATCCAGTAAGTCATCGTTTTTACTCACTAAATAATACCAGTATCTTTATTATCACTGGTGATACTACTACTGACTTTATTATAAAAAGTCATATTTCTATGATCAAAATCACTATCAATTCGCTTTCTATTGACCGTTATAAAACCAGCTTTAGAAGCAAATAACCGCTGTTTTTAATGACAAATAAAGCCACATATAAACCCAAACCAACAGTAAGCAACTGGATGTTATGAAATTACTATCACCATGACCAATAATTACCCTACAATACGCTAAGTTGCTTCAAAGCGTAATTATAGGTAAAGGAATTCATATTTATGATCAATGATGTATGCGGGACTGCTCACGAATCAAACACAACAATATCTCGATCGATCAACAAATCTCCCCCAATCACGTTAAAAACCGTCAGCACTGTTCATCCAACAATATTTGATCTTAGCCAAGCACCAAGTCACTTACCGCAAACCATCACCGCTAACGCAAGCAACTGTATAGGCTTAATCATTTCCCATTTTCATGGAGAGTACTTCAATACTTTAATAGAGGTGGCAACGAGTACCGTTGAAGCTGCTGGGAAAAAGCTATTAATTGTCAATGGGGGAAATAATGCAGAACAAGAAGAAGAAGCCATCAATCAGCTAGTAAGCTGTAATGTTGATGCAATTACCCTCTACACCCGAAGCATAGCAAGCAGACGAATCGCAACACTAATCGACTCTCTACCTGTTCCACTGATCGTAATGAATCAAAAAGTCGCCAGCCATCCTAACCACACCATTGCATTTGATCATTACCAAGCCGCTTACGGAGTCGTTGAAAAGTTAATTCAGTTAAAACACACCAATATTGCGTGTATTGCAGGCCCAGAAAAGTCATCAACTGCAAGTACTCGCTTAAAAGGCTACCATCAAGCCTTAATCGATCATGGGATTAAAAATAGTTTTGTCGTGCATGGGAACTTCTCTATTGGCAGTGGTTATGATGCTACTAGCCAGCTATTAATCGAGAATCCATCTATCTCCGCTATTTTTGCATGTAATGACAGTATGGCACGCGGCGCCATGAGAGCTTTGGCTGAACTACACCGCCCTATTCCTAGCTCGGTATCTCTATATGGATTTAATGATGATCCTGCTAATGAATTTAGCATCCCAAGATTAAGCTCCGTTGCGCTGCCCATTGATACAATGGCAAAGCAAACAATGCAGCAAGCCCTTAATCTTGCCAATCGAGTAAAAACAGCTCCTATGCCACTATTGCAAGGGAAGTTGATGGATCGAGAGTCCATTGATCAATACAAAAAGGCCATTTGATCAGCGATCTTACTCCAGAAGCATATTTATATATTCACACCTCGAAAGCATAAGTTACATATCCTGTTTTTCAATTTAATCCGATATAATAATCCGGATTAAATTGAAATAATCGCCAGATCTAGAATATTACAAAACAAATAATTGCCCATGAGCGGTTAAATATACATCAAAAAAAGCCTTTAAATGCGTGATTTATGCAAAGATCCTTCCTTTCATCGTTCCGGTTTATTTCAGCAATATTATTGGCTATTTTACAACCAATGATCCTCGCTGTACGATCATGCTTCCAACATTGATCTTTTTGTCACTGCTTTATTGATGTTGTGATCATCTTAATATGCTGTTCGTCTTGAAGAACAAGTTCGATGGTAATGACTGAAAATTCTGTCAATGATGCACTATGAGTACCCCCACATGGCATTTCTACAATTCCTTCTTCGCCTAAATCACATACCCAGTAACGAGAATCTGTAAGTAGTGGGCCTTTACAATCTATAGTAATGTCACTGCCTAACGCTAGCCATTGTGTAAGCTGCTCATTAACTAGCCCTGTTATCTGATCTAAGTCTTCCAGCATGTTCGCGCTGTTTAAGCCTCGTTTACGTAACGTTTTACCTAGCCGATAAGTGTCCGTACAGCAATCTTCAGTGACAAAACTGGTTTCTTGAGCATAACTATTAAAATCATAATGCTTTAACTCATCGAGGCGATCTGCCTGTTTACGCCAATAATTAGCATGAAGCACTTTATTAAGCGCAAGAGAAGCCAAATGCCCTGCACTGTGGCCACGGCTTAGCGCTTCTTGGTACTGCCTATCAACATGAAGAGTGACATGCTCATTCACATCTAGTGTTAACTCTGTATCTAACTGATGGACAACCACAAATACCCAGCCGGCTTCTCCACGTTTTACTGGGATCTCTTTGTCCACAAATAACGTATTAGTCGAAAGCTCAACAGCCCCAGTTAAGCAATCCACAACAGGGATTGTATGTGGACCATATTCTACATACCCTTTATCTGCTGGATGGTCAGGCCAAATATGGCTAACAGGATGAAAAGGGGTAGATTCAGTAACTAACCACTGATTACCTTTTGGCGTTGTCTTACACATTTGAACTTGGGCTTGGTGCTGCCAAGTTTGATGACAAAATAAAATTTGGGTTGCACTAACAGGTGTCATAAAACGTCCTACTTACAGATAAAAAAAGAGCGCCCTACTTGAGGCGCTCATTTCATGTATTATTCGTTATTTCTTGCGGCCTTTCACCACATTCATCATGCGCTTACGTTTACGCTCTTGAGATAGAGTCAGCTTATTTGATCTATCTTCAAATGGGTTACCACTGCTTTGGAACTGAATACGAATCGGTGTACCCATCACTTCCAATGCATTACGGTAGTAGTTCATTAGATAACGCTTATACGATGATGGCAGCTCATGTACTTGGTTACCATGGATAACAACGATAGGCGGGTTGTAACCACCAGCATGCGCGTATTTTAATTTCACACGGCGACCACGGATTAGCGGTGGTTGGTGATCATCTTGCGCCATTTGCATGATACGAGTCAGAACAGACGTACCGACACGTTTCGTTGCAGATGTATATGCTTCTTGTACTGACTCGAATAAGTGACCAACACCTGTACCGTGCAGAGCAGAAATAAAGTGCACACGAGCAAAATCCACAAAGCCTAAGCGGCGGTCCAGCTCAGACTTCACACGATCTTTCACTTCTGAATCCAAACCGTCCCACTTATTAATCGCAATCACTAATGAACGGCCTGCATTCAATGTAAAGCCTAATAAGCTCAAGTCCTGATCCGAAATGTTTTCACGCGCATCGATCACCAATAGAACAACGTTAGCATCTTCAATCGCTTTCAGTGTTTTGATCACTGAGAATTTTTCTACCGTTTCATTAATACGCTTACGACGACGAACACCAGCCGTATCAATCAACACATACTCACGACCATCACGCTCCATCGGAATGTAGATAGAATCGCGAGTAGTACCTGGCATATCGTAAACAACCACACGCTCTTCACCAAGAATACGATTTGTCAGAGTCGATTTACCCACATTCGGGCGGCCAATAATCGCCATTTTAATCGGCTGATCTTGCAGACGCTTAAATTCAGCTTCCGCGTCTTCTTCCGTTAGCTCTACGCTTTCTTCTTCTTCGTCTTCAAAGCCTGTAAGATCGGTCATCTCACCTTCTTCGCTCATCTCTTCTTTTAAAGATTCAGCGAATGGCGCAAGCGCCAAATCAATCAAAGCACTTACACCACGGCCATGTGCCGCTGCAATTTGGTACATGTTGTCCATACCCAACTGCCAGAACTCTGCGCTGGCGGCATCTGGGTCGACACCATCCACTTTATTCACAGCTAAAAAGGTTGGCTTTTCACGAGATCGTAGGTGATTAGCAATGGCTTCATCCGATACTGTTAGACCAGCACGGCCATCAACCATGAACAGGACCACATCAGCTTCTTCGATTGCTGCTAGTGATTGTTCTGCCATTTTTGTTTCAACACCAGCTTCGGTACCATCGATACCACCGGTGTCAATAACAATAAAATCATGCTCGCCTAAATGGGCTTTACCGTATTTACGATCCCGCGTTAGGCCAGGAAAATCAGCAACTAGCGCATCCCTTGTGCGAGTTAGACGGTTAAATAACGTCGATTTACCCACATTAGGGCGCCCAACAAGGGCAACAACAGGAATCATATCTACCTCTTTCTATTTAAATACTATCTATATAGTTATAGGTAACAATACTCGCGCAGCAAGCCTCTGTTACCTATAACGACAATTCACTTTTACCTAATAATAACGGCTCCTGACTGAAAAACAGCCAGGAGCCGATATAGGATTATAACATGAGATGTTATTGGATCTTCATTTTCTTTACGAGACCATCACGAGTTACCACCACGAAGCTGCCATCAACTTCAATGGGTGATACTGCGAAGCCACTTTCATCGAACTGCTGTTGGGCAACAAACGCACCTGTACTGCGATCGATCCAATATAAATATCCTTCGCTATCACCCGTCACTAAGTAGTTACCGATGATGGTAGGCGCACTTAATAAACGATGCTCAAGTGAGGTATTTTTCCACACTTCAGTCCCGCTACGCGCATCCACGGCAACAAGATGATCTTTATCAGTCACTAAAAACAAACGGCTGCTATCAGTAGTAAAGTCCGTTGCCGATGAATAGTTACGTTTCCAAGCTGGTTGACCTGTACGCAACTCAACAGCAATTAGCTGACCGTTATAACCTAACGTAAATAAACGGCTACCTAGCACTACTGGGCTCGCATCTACATCCACTAGACGATCAATTTCAGTGGCACCTTTTGGCGTACCAACAGGTTGTTGCCACAATAATTGCCCTTTAGAAATTAATGCCGCTGCCAAACGGCCATTCGCCATTCCCCAGAAAACACCACCAGATGTACTCACTGGGGTACTGTCTCCGCGTAATGTTAGGTTCGGCACTTCACTGCTAATCTGCCAACGCTCTTCTCCAGAGTCAGCATCAAAAGCCATTAACACACCGCGACTGCTGTGCACCATAACCATGCCTTCATCTGCTAATGGACTTGAAAGAATCTCACCATCAACACGGCTACGCCAACTCACCTCACCAGTTTCAGCATCTAAGGCAATTAACTCACCATTTTCTGAACCGATAAAGGCTTTGCCATAAGAGAGTGTGATCCCACCAGAAAGTCGAGCTGAGACATCTGTTTCTAAATCAATAGACCACACACTTTTCCCTGTTTCAGGGTTTAGTGCTTTCACCAAGCCATTACGGCTAGCAAGGTAAACTTTATCATAACCATAAGCAGGCTTAAGCTTAGAGAAATAGTACTCTACGCCATCACCAATTGTGCTAGACCATTCCGCTTTAGGCGTAAACTGGCTTTCTACAACAGGTACTGGAGCCATTACAATGGTATCCTCCTCGCTAGCACAGCCAGCGAGAAGAGAAAAAGTCAGGCCATAAGCTAACGCTTTTTTAACCGCCTTTCTCATATTACATCAACCTTACTTAGCTAAGTCGTCAAGCTTCATTTGAAGAGCTGGACTTTCGCCAAGCTGTTGAGCTTCGGTATAAGCAGTACGTGCTGCTTCAGCATCACCGCTACGAAGTGCAATGTCACCACGAAGTTCTGCAACACGAGCTTTCCAACTTTCTGACGTTACATTTTTTAGCTCAGCTAGCGCCTGATCATATTGACCTTGCTCTGCCAAAATTCGTGCAATACGTGTTGTTGCTAATGGCAAAATAGCATCGTCTTTTGTATTTGCGGCAGCCCAACGAAGCTGAGTTAACGCTTCGTCTAGCTTATTGGCTTCAACTTGAACTTTTGCTAACTGCAACGCAGCAAGAACCGCGTATTGGTTATCTTTATGTGCATCAATAAAAGTTTGAGTTTGTGCAATAGCATCGTCACCACCAGCTTCAAGCACACTAAGTACTTTACCATAAGCATCAGAAGCCGCTTCTTTTGAAGCCACTAATTCTGCTTGATAGTAACGCCAGCCCCAAAGGCCACCTAAACCTAATACTGCACCAAGAACAACTGCTTTTCCGTTTTCTTTCCACCAGCGTTTTATCGCATCAACTTGTTGTTCTTCGGTTTCGTAGACTTCCACTTCCTGTCCTCTCTTAAATCAATTCAGCCAGCTTAGCGGCAACCTCAGCCTGAGGTAATGTTTGTTGTTCGCCACCACGCAAATCTTTAATCGCAACGGTATTATCAGCAACTTCAGTTTCACCAAGAATCAAGGCAATTGCTGCACCGACTTTATCTGCACGTTTAAACTGCTTCTTAAAGTTACCGCCACCGAAGTGACTCATGACTCTCAGGCCTGGAACTTGCTCACGCAATTGTTCAGCTAGCTTCATGCCCGCCATCAATGTGCCTTCGCCAGCAGTAACCATGTAAACGTCTACCGGACGACGAACATCGGTCAACTCTAATGTCTCCATTAGTAGAACCAAACGCTCTAATCCCATAGCAAAGCCAACCGCAGGGGTCGCTTTACCACCTAACTGCTCAACCAAACCGTCATAGCGACCACCGCCACAAACAGTACCTTGAGCACCTAAGCTTTCCGTAATCCATTCAAATACAGTGCGGTTATAGTAATCTAAACCACGAACCAAACGTTCATTTACCTGGTATTCGATGCCTGCAGCGTCTAGTAGTTCACATAAACCTGCAAAATGTTCTTTAGAATCTTCATCCAAGTATTCTGATAACTTAGGAGCGTCACCCAAAATAGCTTGAACATCTGGGTTTTTGGTATCCAAAACGCGCATTGGGTTTGTGTGCATGCGACGCTTACAATCTTCATCTAACACGTCTAAGTGCTGCTCTAAGAAAGCAACCAGTGCAGTACGGTAGTTTGCACGTGCTTCTAAAGAACCAATCGAATTCAGCTCTAAACGCACGTGTTTATCAATACCTAATTCACGCCATAAACGTGCCGTCATCATGATAAGCTCAGCATCAACATCTGGGCCATTTAGGCCAAAGACCTCAACACCCACTTGGTGGAACTGACGGTAACGGCCTTTTTGTGGGCGCTCATGGCGGAACATTGGACCCATGTACCAAAGACGCTGCTCTTGGTTGTACAATAGGCCATTTTCAATACCAGCACGAACACAGCCTGCTGTCCCTTCTGGACGCAGTGTTAAGCTGTCGCCATTGCGGTCGTCAAACGTGTACATCTCTTTCTCAACCACGTCTGTCACTTCACCAATTGCACGCTTAAATAAATGCGTACTTTCAACGATAGGCATACGCACTTCACTGTAACCATAAGCGCTAATTACATTTTTAATGCTGCCTTCTACTTTATGCCAAAGTGGAGAGTCAGTTGGAAGGCAGTCGTTCATGCCTCGGATTGCTTGAATTATTTTAGCCACGTTTTCTTACCAAATAAGGTTTAAATCTAAATATGAGAATTGAGTTGAATAGATCAACTCGATTAATCTAACTGTTCAACATCAATACGGTTATTTTGATCAAGCACAGATGCTTTTGCTCGGATCTTCGCTTCTAATTGTTCAATCAGATCATCGTTATCAAAACGCTCTTTCTGACGTTTACCATCATCGTAAAAAGCGCTTTTCTTATTACTGCCCGCAACACCAAGATGAGAAACTTCCGCTTCACCTGGGCCATTTACCACACAGCCTATAATGGAAACATCCATCGGAGTGATCAAGTCTTCTAGGCGCTGCTCTAATTCGTTTACGGTACCAATAACATCAAACTCTTGACGGGAACACGTTGGGCACGCAATAAAATTCACGCCACGAGAGCGAATACGCAGTGATTTAAGAATATCAAAACCAACTTTGATTTCTTCTACCGGATCCGCCGCTAATGAAATACGTAAAGTATCACCAATACCTTCAGATAGCAGCATTCCCAAACCAACCGCAGACTTCACAGAGCCAGCACGCGCACCACCCGCTTCCGTAATACCAAGATGAAGAGGTTGATCAATTTCTTTTGCTAATAAACGGTATGAATCCACCGCGAGAAACACATCAGACGCTTTTACACTGACTTTAAACTTATCGAAATTTAATCGGTCGAGAATATCTACGTGGCGCATGGCCGATTCTAATAACGCTTCTGCTGTTGGCTCTTTGTATTTCTGTTGAATGTCTTTCTCTAGAGAACCACCATTCACACCAATACGAATTGGAATGTCGTAATCACGGGCACAATCAACCACAGAACGAATACGAGATTCATTACCGATATTACCTGGGTTAATGCGTAAACAATCCACACCGTACTCAGCCACTTTTAGCGCAATACGGTAATCAAAGTGAATATCGGCAACTAAAGGGGTAGAGACTTGCTTCTTAATTTCTTTAAACGCTTCTGCTGCATCCATAGTTGGAACAGAAACTCGCACAATATCAGCACCAACATTTTCCAACGATTTGATCTGAGCAACCGTTGCTGCAATGTCAGTGGTCCGCGTATTCGTCATCGACTGAACAGCGATTGGAGCCCCATCACCGATAGGCACATCGCCAACATAAATTCGAGTCGATTTACGGCGTATAATTGGAGATTCGTTATGCATTGTGGGTACTCGTTATTGTGGTAATGTCAATTTTGCTACTTTACCTGATGAGAACTTAGAAAGATCCACCGGTTTCCCCTGATATGTTAACTCAACTACCGCAGGAGCACCTAACACGAGTTTGTAAGGAGCTTTACCTGTTAACGTTAACGTATCACCTGATTTTTTGACGCCTGTTGCTAAACGCTTGCCTGTCGCATCACGTACATCAATCCAGCAGTCACCTGCAAACGACAAAGAGAGCGTATCTTCAATTACAGGCTCTTTGACTTCAGGCTCAGACACGGGCTCTTTTGCCGTTGAAGCAACGTCAGTCACTTCTGGCGTAGCATCAGTGTTATTTTCAGTTATCGTTGTAGTTTGAGTAACGTCTTTTTCTGAAGATACCGGAGGGAGCCCTTCTTCTGCGACTGTAGTCGTAGCAGTTTCACCATTTAGTGGCTCCGTACTTTCCACAGACGGGGTTACTTCAACTTCCGTTACCACAGGGCTCTCAACCACCGCTGGCGCTTCTGAAACCACAGGAGCAGTTGGCTCCACTTCCGTCAGAAAGGTATCTGGCTGCTGGTTCTGATACCACCATAATGCGGTGATACCAGCGATTGCCGCAAAAATAACCCACGTTAATTTCATGATGCGGTTATCATGTTTATCACGCTTTGTTTTACGTGAGAAACTTTGCATAGCCATTTCACCATGCTGAGCTTCACCTAAATGATCCAATGCGTGTAATACTTCTTCTGCATCTAAACCAACAAGGCGGGCATAAGATCGCAAATAGCCACGGGTAAAGGTGGCTACGGTTTCATTATCAAAGTGATTATTTTCGATTCGTTCAATGACAGTGATGCGTAAACGTAATCGGTTGGCAACATCTTGTTGTGAGTAACCCAACTTAGTTCGAGCTTGTGCCAGCATATCGCCAGGCAGAGCATGAGTTACTTCTGTTTGTTCTGCATTTTTATCAATAGTCATTGGCCAGATATTGTTGATATTGTATTGAGCTTGGGTATTGCTCAGCCAGTACATCACCATAGCGAGAAACCAAATGGCTGTTTTTCGCCTCAGCTTCCAATTTAATCAGTAATCCTAGACTGGCTGGTTTATACCCATACTTCTTATGAAATTTTAACAGCATGATCCTTGCTTCATTCAGCTCCATATCATCAATTTTTAATTTTGCTAATTGAAGGATGGAGCGAGCCCGAGAAGGATCGTGAGCAATCGAACGTTCAAAATATTGCTTCGCTGTTGCGTTATCTCCACTACTGAGCGAGCACATGGCCGCATTTTCATAACTAGCAGAGACTAAGTAATAATAGGGTTGCTCAATCGCTTTGCTAAACGCTTGTTGCGCTTCACCATAGCGAGCGTGCTTACATAAAAAAACACCGTAATTATTTAATACATTACCATTATTTGGCGATGAACGAAGTGCTTTTTTATATGAGCTTTCAGCAAGTTCATTTTCACCAACTTGCTGATAGTAGTATGCAATGGATATTTGTGAGCGATAATAGTCTGGAGCATGCTGAACGGCAAGTTCGAGGTTTTCCCGTGCTTTTTGCCTATCTCCTGCCTCCATATAGCCTAAACCTAATGAAATACGAGCTTCGGCTGCCTCTATGTTATCAAACTCCCTTGCATTTTGCTCAGAAGTTACTGCAGCACATCCAGACAGCAATATTAATAATAAAACAGTCTTACCCCATTGAACCATCGCTCACCCACACATAAGTTAACGTCTAGACTGCTTTAACAGGAATAGGTTCCCCTTGCAGCTTCATTTTTGTGCGTTTCGTACGGTCAATAACATCACCAACAAGCTGGCCACAAGCGGCATCAATGTCATCACCACGCGTTTTACGCACCGTTACCGTGTATTCGTATTCCATCAACGTTTTCATGAAACGATCAATACGAGAATTACTCGGTTTCTTATATGGTGACCCAGGGTATGGGTTAAATGGAATTAAATTAATTTTAGCTGGCGTATCTTTTAATAACTCTGCGAGCTGTCTTGCATGATCCATATCGTCATTCACGTGATCAAGCAAAATGTATTCAACGGTTACACGGCCACGGTTAGCATTTGAAGACGCAATGTAGCGACGAACCGAGGCTAGGAAATCTTGAATATCCCAGCGATCGTTAATCGGCATGATCTGGCTACGCAGCTCATCATTTGGAGCATGCAAAGAAATCGCTAAAGCAACATCAATGTTACCCGTCATTTGATCTAAGCCCGATACAACACCGGATGTCGATACGGTGACACGACGCTTCGATAAACCAAAACCCAAATCATCTAGCATGATCTCTAATGCTGGCAGTAGGTTTTTCATGTTCAGTAGTGGCTCACCCATTCCCATCAATACGATGTTGGTGATTGGACGACGACCTGTTTCTTTTTCAATACCAATTTCACGGGCAGCACGCCACACCTGGCCAATGATCTCAGACACTTTTAAGTTACGGTTAAAGCCTTGCTGAGCCGTTGAACAGAATTTACAGTCGAGCGCACAACCCACTTGAGAAGAGATACATAAAGTCGCACGATCCCCTTCTGGAATGTATACCGTTTCTACGTCCTGATCACCCACACTCATGGCCCACTTAATGGTACCGTCTGCTGAGTGTTGAGCAAAAGAAACTTCAGGTGCTTTGATTTCTGCACGAGCTTTTAACTTTTCACGCAGCTTTTTGTTCAAGTTATTCATTTGATCAAAGTCATCACAACCAAAGTGGTACATCCACTTCATCAATTGATCAGCACGAAATGCTTTTTCACCAAGTTCTTCGGCAAAATATGCGCGTAGACCTTTACGATCAAAATCAAGCAGATTGGTTTTCACTGTTGTCATCATTGCCTCTCTGATAAATGACGTTCTGCGTCGCTATGTGTATAGCAAAATTCAAGGCGCAGAATTGTACAGCCTTTATCCAATACTTTCCACTGATAGAAAATAGGGATTCTCAAACAATATTCTCCGTTAAGTGTAGATACAAAAAAGGGAAGCCTAAGCTCCCCTAAATTAAGCATTGATATTATTGGACTTAGCTGCGTGGGCAGATTTCATCTTCCGCAAAGAAGTACGCCACTTCACGTGCAGCGGATTCTGGGCTATCTGAGCCATGAACCGAGTTATGACGCATGCTTAGTGCGTAATCGGCACGTAATGTGCCACATGCTGCTTCTTCTGGGTTTGTTTTTCCCATTAGCTCACGGTAACGAACAATGGCATTTTCACCTTCAAGCACCTGAACCATAATCGGGCCAGATGTCATAAATTCCACTAACGGGCCAAAAAACTCTTTGCCTTCGTGCTCTGCATAAAAGCCTTTTGCTTGCTCTTCCGTTAGATGCAACATCTTAGCAGCGACGATTTTCATGCCTGCTTTTTCAATACGGCGGTAAATGGCACCTACAAGGTCTCGTTCTACAGCATCTGGCTTCACAATAGAAAATGTACGTTCAATTGCCATGTCGATATTCCTTTTATAATACGTTCGGATTTGATCTTATTATTATTTCCCTCTCAGATGCGCTCCGAGAGGGATTTATAATTAGCGCTGTTCTTCTAACAATAATTGAGCAATATTCGCAACACCAAGCCCTGTCGCACCTGCAGCCCAGAAACTGTTACCGCTGTCACGGAACGCAGACGCTAAGTCAATGTGTAACCAACCTTTTCCTTCGTTTGGAACAAAACGAGACAAGAAAGCCGCTGCATTTGAAGCACCACCAGCACCACCGCCTTTCACTGGGCGACTATTGGCTGTTTGAGCATACGGTGATGGGCATTTATCTTGATGCCACGGAGCAAGAGGTAATGGCCAACCTGGCTCATTCACTTGCTCGCTCACCGCTTGAGCCTTAAATAACAACTCTTTGTCTAAAGAGAATAAGGCATTGTAGTCTTCACCAACTGCCATCATTGCAGCACCTGTTAGAGTTGCCGCATCAATGATCAATGGAGCTCCTGTTTCACCTGCTGCCATCAGACCATCAGCAAGTACTAGGCGACCTTCAGCATCCGTATTAAGGATCTCAACCGTCACGCCATTTTTATACGTTAAAATATCACCTAACTTATACGCATTACCCGCAATCAGGTTTTCCGCACAACATAGGAACATTTTCACGCGCTGGTTTAAACCTTGTTCAATCGCATAACCCAGCGCTGCGGTTACGGTCGCCGCACCGCCCATGTCACACTTCATCGTCGCCATACCAGCGTTAGCTTTAATGCTGTAGCCACCTGAATCAAATGTAATGCCTTTACCCACTAAACAAGCAGAAACTGGCGCATTAGCATCGCCTGTTGGGTTAAAGTCAACTTCAAGTAACACAGGCTCACGCACACTGGCACGGCCAACACTGTGAATACCAATCCAACCTTGCTCCAGCAGCTCGTCACCAGCAACTACTTTGCTTGTCACCTTATCGCCTGCAGTTGCGGTTAGATGAGCAACAGCATCTTCAGCCAGTTTATGTGGGTACATATCTTCTGGTGCCGCGTTTGTTGCGTAACGTACCCAATTTGCGGCTTTACTGCGCGCTTCAAGTTGAGCAACGTCAACACCTTCTGCTGCGCACCAATTTACTTTCGCACGATTTAAAGTGTGCGCAAAACCACAGTAGAACGCCCATTGCGATTCAGCAGTCCAAAACTCACCGCTTAACGTCACTTCTTTAATGCCTTGACTACGTAGACGTGCACCCGCTTGCTGAATCTTACGCAATGGGAAGCTACCCGAAAAATGAACCTTGACAGCAGACTCAGCATAACTGATCAATGCATTTTCGCCCCATACACCGTCTGAAGCGTGTTCTGAAAGTAATACATTTAATACTGTCATGATTTATTTCGCCTCATCGAGAAGAATACGAGCCAGTGAACGAACACCAACACCAGTCGCACCTGGGGCCCACTTGTCGCTTGCCGCTTTACGGTAAGTCGCAGAGCAATCAAAGTGCAACCAGCCTTTTTTGTAGTCATCCACAAAATAAGATAAGAACGCAGCGGCTGTGCTTGCACCAGGAGAATATTGACCTGCGCCGATGTTAGCCATATCCGCAAAGTTAGACGGCAGCATACCACGGTGGAAATCTTCCACAGGCAATGGCCATAGACCTTCGCTTTCATTACGAGCAGCTGTTAATGCACGATGGCTCAGCTCATCATCAAAGCTCAACAGTGCGTGATAATCATTACCTAGCGCATTTTTAGCGGCACCCGTTAGTGTCGCACAATCAATAATAAGCTCTGGTTTTTGCTCATTAGCATACAATAGGCCATCAGCCAGTACTAAACGGCCTTCTGCATCGGTATTTAAAATCTCTACTGTTTTGCCGTTCTTGTAAGTAATGATGTCACCAAGCTTCAAAGCACGGCCTGAAATCATGTTTTCAGCACAACATAGGATTAATTTCACACGCTTATTCAAACCACGTAAAATCGCTAATGCTAAGCCACCTGTGATGGTACCAGAACCACCCATATCCGCTTTCATGGCATCCATGAAGCCAGAAGGCTTGATGCTGTAACCACCAGAATCAAAAGTGATGCCTTTACCCACTAAACACGCAAAGACTGGTGCGTTTTCGTCACCCGTTGGGTTGTAATCAAGCTGTAGCATAGCAGAAGTACGCTCAGAACCACGGCCGACCGCATAAATACCTTGCCAACCTTCGGTTAGTAGGTCTTTATCTTTCACCACTTTGAAGTTCACCGCTTCTGGTGCTAGTGATTTAATGAATTCACCCGCCATGGTTGCTAACTGGCGAGGTGCCACTTCTTCAGCGGTTTTGTTAATAATGTCACGAACCCAATCCGTTGCTGTAATACGGGCTAACAACTCTTTTTGATCGGCTTCATTCAATTCAACCCATTCGATTGTATTGTTATTTTTAGGGCCACGGTAGCCTTGAACGAATGCCCATACGGACTCTAGATCCCAACCTTCACCTTGAAGAGAAACAGCCTTAATACCTTGACCATCTAACTTACGAGCTGCACGTTGAATTGCACCTGATGTATGACCTTCAGTGGTATGAATACTCGCGCCTTCAGCGTCGAAAGATAATAGGGCTTTTTCACCCCATTGTGGTGCAGCTGCAGACGTCGTTAAAAAAACGGCCATTTGTTCAGACATGATGAATCTCCTTGTCAGTTCTGGTACAAAAAATTTGGCGACTCTAGAATACGTAAGACTAGATGATTAGCAACGGCTGACCGTCGTTAAGCCAAATAAATTATCTAATAGATAAAAAAAACGGACTGAATAGTCCGCTTTTTTAATGACAGTGCCGATTTTATGCTGACAACACAAGAGACTTAGCTCAATAGTAAGAGCTGGATCTCTGCGTTCGTCCCATTAATCCATTTCGTCCATCCAGCACAAAATAATGGCTTCAAGAATTTTTTCATTGGAATGATTTGGGTCATCATTAAATTCTTCAAGTTCCATAACCCAGCGATGTAGATCGGTAAAACGAACCGTTTTAGGATCCGTCTCTGGGAACTGCTCAACCAATTCAATCGCAATGTCTCGCGAATCAGTCCATGTCAGGCTCATAACTCAATCGTCCGCTTAGTGGTTTTCTGAAGCTAAGTTTAGTGTGTATTTTGGAATTTCCACAACCAAATCTTCGTCGGCTACTCGTGCTTGGCAACCCAAGCGAGATTCAGGCTCAAGACCCCACGCTTTATCTAGCATGTCGTCTTCAAGCTCTTCACTTTCTTCAAGTGAATCAAACCCCTCACGGATAACCACGTGGCAAGTAGTACAAGCACATGATTTTTCACAAGCGTGCTCAATTCCAATGCCATTTTTTAATGCTACATCTAAAACTGTGTCACCTGTATTCGCTTCTAATACTGCGCCTTCAGGGCATAGCTCTTCATGTGGCAATACAATAATCTTTGGCATTCTTATACCTCATCAATAGACTGACCGGCCAACGCAGCTCGAATAGACACATCCATTCGACGCGAGGCAAATTCTTGACTTACTTTATCTGCTTTTTTGATACCCGCTTCAATGGCATTAGTGTTAGTACCATTACGCAGCTCAATTAACTCTTGGATAGCACTTTCAATGTCCGCAAACTCAGCATCAGACAGCAATGCTTTGCCATCTGCAGCCAGCGCCGCCACTAAACCTTCAATCACGCGATCCGCTTCTACCTGCTGCTCCGCTAGGGCACGCGAGTCCATATCTTCTTTTGCGTACGTCATGGAGTCTTTGATCATGGTGGTGATTTCAGTATCACTCAAACCATAAGAAGGTTTCACTTGAATTTCTGCTTGAACACCCGTGCTCTTTTCCATTGCCGTTACAGATAATAAACCGTCGGCATCCACTTGGTAAGTCACTCGAATATGCGCTGCACCTGCCGCCATTGGTGGAATATCACGTAGGCTGAAACGAGCTAAAGAACGGCAATCGTCTACCATTTCACGCTCACCTTGAACCACATGTACTTTCATTGCCGTCTGGCCATCTTTAAACGTGGTAAACTCTTGAGCACGTGCAACAGGGATCGTCGTGTTACGAGGAATGATCTTTTCAACCAGGCCGCCCATGGTTTCAATACCTAGCGATAGTGGGATCACATCCAGAAGTAACATTTCGGAATCAGGTTTATTACCAGCCAAAATGTCTGCTTGAATCGCAGCACCAATAGCGACTACTTGATCAGGGTCGATACTCGTCAATGGCGTACGACCAAAATAGTCACCAACCATCTCTCGAACAAGAGGAGTGCGAGTTGAACCACCAACCATCACCACTTCAAGCACATCACTTGAATCAATATCGGCATCTTTTAATGCACGACGGCAAGACATTAAGGTTTTCTTAACCAAAGGCTGAATCAGCTCATCAAACTGAGCTTTTGTTACTGTCCCCGTCCAACCCAATACATCAACCTGAACTTCATTTTGCTCAGATAATGCAATTTTAGTTTGAGTCGCTGCATCAAGCAGTGAACGATATTGTTCTGCACTTAGGGCTTCATGAATCCCAGCTTGCTCTTTTAGCCATTCCGCTAATAGATGGTCAAAATCATCTCCGCCTAAAGCTGAATCACCACCCGTCGCTAATACCTCGAATACGCCTTTTGATAAACGTAAAATAGAAATATCAAACGTACCACCACCAAGGTCATAAATCGCAATCACACCTTCTTGGCCTGAATCTAGACCATAAGCAATAGCAGCTGCCGTAGGCTCATTCAGTAAACGTAATACGTTTAAGCCTGCTAACTTAGCCGCATCTTTTGTACCTGCGCGCTGCGCATCATCAAAATATGCCGGTACAGTGATCACAACCCCCTCTAAATCACCGCCAAGTGTTTCCACTGCACGCTGAGAAAGAGATTTTAAGATTTCAGCAGAAACTTGGATTGGGTTAACCTGACCTTGCGCTGTTTCAAAGATAGGTAAGCCATTATCGCTAGCAACAAACTGGTAAGGAAGATTTGGGTAACGCTGCTGAATGTCCGCTAATGAACGCCCCATTAGACGCTTAACGGAAATGATCGTATTTTCAGGTGAGCTTTGAGCTAATTCATGAGCTTCCTGTCCCAAGACGATAGAATCCGCACCATAGTGAACCACAGAAGGTAGGATACTGCGTCCTTGGCCATCTTTTAATGTACTAGGAGTTCCACTTCGAACGGAAGCGACAAGAGAGTTGGTTGTACCAAGATCAATACCTACTGCCAGTTTATGCTGGTGAGGCGCTGCACTCTGACCTGGTTCAGCAATTTGTAAAAGTGCCATTGTAAGTCCTGTTCGTGAACTGCTTTATAAGGCTATCCTAATAAAGAGTCTTCTAATTTCTCAATTTCACTGCGAAGTTTAGTAACAAATTTCAGCTTACGAACACTGTCTGTCGCAACATCCCACTGAGATTGATTTAACTGTTCTGTCAGTTCTGCCAGTTGAGTTTTATACATCGCTGATACAGAACCATCAAAATCAAACAACGCTTGCTCAGGATCACGAGAAGAAGGAATATCTTCTAACGCTTCACGTAATTCCATTTGCTGCATTAAAAACATTGGGTCTTGCAGTGTTTTTTGTTCACCACGAATGTCGAAACCTTGCTCAGATAACAGGTACTCTGCACGAGCAATAGGATCTTTTAAAGTTTGGTAGGCATCGTTGATCTGAGCGGCTTTTTGCACGGCAAGAAGACGATCTCGTTCTGATGCTGTCGCATAATTATCGGGATGGAAACGACGTTGAAGTTCGCGAAACTGTGTAGAAAGAAGGCTACCGTCCAGCTCGAACTGAAAAGGTAGCCCAAATAATTCAAAGTGATTCATATTTGAATACTGTGGTTGGTTTATAAAAGTGGGCTATACATTAAAGCTTTCGCCGCACCCACACTCACCTTTCACATTTGGGTTGTTGAACTGGAAGCCTTCATTAAGACCTTCTTTGACGAAGTCTAACTCAGTGCCATCCATATAAACCAAGCTCTTAGGATCAATGATGATGCTCACACCATGCTCTTCAAAAGTTTGGTCTTCTTCATTCAGTTCATCAACGAACTCAAGAACATAGGCCATACCAGAGCAACCAGAGGTTCTCACCCCTAAACGCAAACCGATACCTTTACCACGGTTCTCAAGAAAAGTACGAACGCGGTCTGCTGCCGCTTCAGTCATGGTGATGGCCATATTTACAACAACCCTTATAAATGTTTAGTTTTGTTCGTGTTTCTGCTTGTAATCAGATACAGCTGCTTTAATTGCATCTTCTGCAAGAATAGAGCAGTGAACTTTTACTGGCGGTAACTCAAGCTCTTCAGCGATTTCTGAGTTCTTCAGTGCTGCCGCTTCGTCTAGAGTTTTACCTTTAACCCATTCTGTTACCAGAGAGCTAGAAGCGATTGCAGAGCCACAACCATAAGTTTTGAACTTAGCGTCTTCAATAACACCTTCTTCAGATACTTTGATCTGAAGTTTCATTACGTCACCACAAGCTGGAGCGCCAACCATGCCGCTACCGATTGATGGGTCTTCTTTATCGAAAGCCCCTACATTACGTGGGTTTTCATAATGATCAATTACTTTTTCGCTGTAAGCCATGATAAATTCCTCGAGTTCCTAACGTCCGTGTGATTAGTGGTGTGCCCACTCAACGGTACTTAAATCAATACCTTCTTTATACATATCCCACAATGGAGACATGTCACGCAGTTTAGTTACTGCTTCACGGATTTTTGAAATTGCATAATCCACTTCTTCTTCTGTCGTAAAACGACCGAATGAGAAACGAACTGAACTGTGTGCTAGCTCATCATTTAAGCCAAGAGCACGCAGTACGTAAGATGGTTCAAGACTTGCTGATGTACATGCAGAACCAGATGATACAGCCAAATCTTTTAGTGCCATCAGTAACGATTCGCCTTCAACAAATTCAAAACTGATGTTTAGGTTACCAGCAACACGTTGCTCAAGATCACCATTAATATGAACGGCTTCCATGTCTTTCAAGCCATCCAGCAAACGAGTTCGCAGTGCTAGGTTATGCGCGTTGTCTTTTTCCATATCTTCTTTCGCGATACGGAACGCTTCGCCCATGCCTACAATCTGATGAGTCGCTAGAGTACCAGAACGGAAACCACGCTCATGACCACCACCGTGCATTTGTGCTTCAAGGCGAATACGAGGCTTACGGCGAACATAAAGTGCACCAATACCTTTAGGGCCATAAATCTTATGCGCAGATAAAGAAATCATATCAACTTTCATTTCTTGAACGTCGATTGGAAGCTTACCTGCAGACTGGGCTGCATCTACGTGGAAAATGATTTTACGTTCACGACACAGTTCACCAATCGCACTGATGTCTTGAATCACGCCAATTTCATTGTTCACATGCATGAATGACACAAGAATGGTGTCCTCACGGATCGCATCACGGAACTTAGCTAAATCGATGATACCGTTTGATTCCGGCTCTAAGTACGTCACCTCATAACCTTCACGCTCTAACTGGCGGCATGGGTCAAGTACGGCTTTATGCTCAGTTTTACAGGTAATAATGTGCTTACCTTTTTTGCCGTAAAAATGCGCAGCACCTTTAATTGCCAAGTTATCTGACTCAGTTGCGCCAGAAGTAAATACGATTTCACGTGGATCCGCATTCAGTAATTCTGCAACTTGCTCACGCGCTGTATCAACGGCTTCTTCAGCCTGCCAACCATAACGGTGTGAACGAGAAGCTGGGTTACCGAAGCAACCATCGATTGTCATGTGTTGAACCATTTTTTCAGCCACACGAGGATCTACTGGGCAAGTAGCTGAATAATCAAAGTAAATTGGCAGTTTCATTTTCATCTCCGAAAATACAGACGTCTTGCCGTCAAGAACTGATATCTGCACCTAACGTGCTATTTTGTTTTGTTTTGTGTCCAAAACTATTGCTCATCGCCAGATCAATGTTCTGACGATCTGAAATTTCTAGTACTTCATTGTCCGCCATTAACTCACCAAGAGTAATGCCGTTCAAAAAGTCACTAATGCGAGAACTTAAGTCACGCCATAAAGTATGTGTCAAACAGCGAACGCCACCTTGGCAGTCCCCTTTTCCTTGACACTTAGTCGCATCCACAGACTCATCAACAGCAGCGATAACCATGCCAACTGCGATATCTTCTGGATTAAGACCTAAACGGTAACCACCGCCTGGTCCGCGCACACTTGCTACCAAACCGGCTTTACGCAAGCGTGAGAACAATTGCTCAAGGTAAGAAAGAGAAATACCTTGACGCTCTGAAATATCTGCTAAAGGCACCGGGCCTTCTTGCGAATGCAGCGCAACATCCAACATTGCGGTAACTGCATACCTTCCTTTCGAAGTAAGTCTCATATCACACCGAACCCACATTAAGATTGTGGAAACGAGTTTGTCATACCTGACTATTTCAGTCAAGTATTTACCTGACTATTTTACTCAGGTATTTAACTTACTAAAAAAGAAGATTAATCTTTGCGCTTCTTCTGCTTTTCAATAGAAGCTAATACACCGCGCAAGATATTTAACTCTTGGGATTCAGGGCGCGCACGATTAAACATACGACGCAATTTGTTCATGACCTGACCGGGATGTGCTTTCACAATAAAGTTGGTGTGATGAAGAACTCTTTCAAGATGTTCATAAAACATTTCTAATTCTTTATTGAGTGGGTACTCTGCTTCTTTTTTCTCGCCCTTGTAGGCTTTGCTGTCTAACCAAGCAACTCGAGCTTCATAACAAATAGTTTGAACCGCCATCGCTAGATTTAACGAACTATATTCTGGATTAGCCGGAATGCAAACATGATAATGACATTTTTGTAGCTCTTCATTGGTAAGACCAATGCGCTCACGGCCAAAAATTAATGCTACCGGGTGTGATTCTGCGGCTTCAACCGACTTCACACCACACTCACGAGGCTCCAGCATTGGCCACTCTAAGGTGCGAGAACGGGCACTTGAGCCCACGACTAGGCCACAATCTTCAATGGCTTCGTCAAGCGTCTCTACAATTCGTGCGTTAACAGCAATATCACTGGCACCTGCGGCCATAGCGATAGTTTTACCATCCACTTCACATTCAGGAGCCACAAGTACCATATTGCTAAGCCCCATCACTTTCATCGCACGAGCCGCAGAACCAATGTTTCCTGAGTGAGTCGTTCCCACTAAAACAACACGAATATTATCGAGCATACTGTCTGTTCAACCAATCCAAAATCTAAAACCGCCGGATATTAACATAACTCTGAGCGCTTGCGTATAAACATCTATGTCAAATACATCTCTGTGTGACAAAGCAAAGCGACTGCACAATTAATAACCACTTCCTTTTTACTTAAACTCTGTTATACTCGCCGCCGCTTTTCGTTCTTTAACATCCGTTGGGAAAAATCTATGCATCCAATGCTTAATATTGCCATTCGCGCTGCGCGTCAGGCTGGTAACCACATTGCTAAATCACTAGAAACTGCTGATAAGATTGAAACAATCCAAAAAGGCAACAATGATCTAGTGACTAACATCGATAAAGAAGCTGAAACTTTAATTATCGATACTATTCGTAAAGCCTACCCTGACCACTGCATCGTGGCAGAGGAATCTGGTACTATCGAAGGTAAAGATAAAGAGTGTCAATGGATCATCGACCCACTGGATGGCACATCTAACTTTGTTAAAGGTTTACCGCACTTCTCTGTGTCTATCGCATTACGTATGCGTGGCCGTACTGAGATCGCGTGTGTTTACGATCCGATGCGTAACGAGCTTTTCACGGCTCAACGTGGTGCTGGTGCACAGCTTAACAGCCAACGCTTACGTGTACCTCAACTGAAAAACCTTGATGGCGCTGTACTTGCTACTGGCTTCCCATTCAAACAAAAACAACACTCTGAAAGCTACATAAAGATTCTTGGTGCTATGTTTGTTGAATGTGCGGATATTCGCCGTACTGGTTCTGCTGCTCTTGATCTATGTTACCTAGCAGCTGGCCGTGTTGACGGTTACTTCGAGCTTGGCCTAAAACCTTGGGATATCGCGGCTGGTGAACTGATTGCTCGTGAAGCAGGTGCGATCTGCACAGACTTCTCTGGCGGTACTAACCACCTGATCTCTGGTAACATTGTTGCTGCGAGCCCTAAAGTAGTACGCTCTATGCTAACAAAAATCCGTGACAACGGTAATGAAGCAATGATGAAATAAGCACTCGCTTCGAGATGCTATCAAATTGAAAGGGTTGACTTCGGTCAGCCCTTTTTCGTTTATAACACACCACCTTTTCACCCAATAAAAAAGGCTGACCGAAGCCAACCTTTTTGTATCAGATAAGAAACTCAGATCGCCTTATGGCATCTCATCAATTTCTTCGCCTTCTTTATCAACTTGTGGTGGCATTAGGTGCTCACGGGTAATACCCAGTTTCAGTGCTAATGCAGAAGCCACGTAGATTGATGAGTACGTACCAACGGTAATACCTAGCAGTAACGCAGTAGCAAAACCGTGAATCATCGCACCGCCTTGTGTAAACAAAGCAATAACTACAAACAGCGTCGTCAATGACGTGATCAACGTACGACTTAACGTTTGTGTTACAGAGCTGTTCATGACTTCATCAGCAAGACCTTTACGCATCTTACGGAAGTTTTCACGAATACGGTCAAAGACTACGATGGTATCATTCAAGGAATAACCGACAACGGTCAGCAAGGCTGCCACAATGGTTAAATCCACTTCAATTTGTAAGAACGAAAAAATACCTAATGTAATGATTACATCATGCGCTAGAGCCAATACGGCACCGGCTGCTAAACGCCATTCAAAACGCATCGATACATAAAGCAGAATACAGATCAACGATACAAGAATCGCCAAGCCACCCGCTTCTGCTAGCTCATCACCCACATTAGGGCCAACAAACTCAATACGACGCATTTCAACAGTTTCACCCGTACCCTCTTTAATGGCTTCAAGGATCTGGTTACCCAGTTTTGCACCTTGTGCATCTTCACGAGGACGCAAGCGCACCATCACATCGCGTGCAGTACCAAAGTTTTGTACAACCGCATCACCAAAGCCAGCAGCTTCCAGTGATTCACGCACTTTTTGTAAGTCCGCTGGTTGCTCAAAACCTACTTCGATCAACGTACCACCAGTAAAATCTAGACCCCAGTTCAACCATTTGGTCGACAGAGTAAAGATAGAGGCACTGATCATTAGAATCGATAAAACAAAGGTCAATTTTGACCAACGCATAAAATCGATCACTTTGTCTGCTTTCATTATTTGAAACATAGCAACAGTCCTTAGATCGACAATTTATTAATGCGCTTGCCGCCATAAAGCAAGTTTACGACTGCACGAGTACCGATAATAGCGGTAAACATTGAGGTTAAAATACCGATAGACAATGTCACGGCGAAACCTTTAATGGCACCAGTACCCACTGCAAACAGAATGATAGCAGTGATTAACGTTGTAACATTCGCATCCGCAATGGTGCTAAATGCATTCGCATAACCTTGGTGAATCGCTTGCTGTGGGTTACGCCCTTCACGAAGCTCTTCACGAATACGCTCAAATATCAGCACGTTCGCATCCACGGCCATACCAACCGTCAGAACAATACCGGCAATGCCAGGTAACGTCATGGTTGCTCCTGGGATCATTGACATCACACCAATAATCAATACCAAGTTAACCACTAACGCTAAGTTGGCAATAAGACCAAACTTACGGTAGTAAAGGATCGTAAACAACATTACCGCAACCATACCCCAAATCATCGCTTGAATACCTAAATCGATATTCTGCTGACCAAGAGATGGGCCAATCGTACGTTCTTCAACAATGGAGATAGGCGCAATCAAAGCACCTGCACGTAATAACAGTGCTAAGTTATGAGCTTCAGATTGAGAGTCGATGCCTGTGATTCGGAAGTTGCGACCAAGAGCAGACTGAATCGTTGCTTGGTTAATCACTTCTTCATGCTTAGACAGAATCACTTTACCTTCCGGAGAGCGACGACCACTGTCTTTGTACTCAGTGAAGACAGTAGCCATTAGCTTACCAATGCTCTTTTTCGAGAACGCCGTCATCTTGCTACCACCTTCGCTGTCTAGCGAGATGTTAACTTGAGGACGACCGTATTCATCGGCACTCGAACTAGCATCTGTAATACTCGAACCACCAAGAATGACACGCTTTTTCAGAACAACTGGGCGACCGTTACGATCTTGCTTCACTTCACTGCCCGCAGGCACACGGCCATTAGCTGCAGCCGCTAGATCAGCTTTATCGTCAACTTCACGGAATTCCAGCGTCGCTGTCGCACCTAAAATCTCTTTAGCACGAGCCGTGTCTTGAACACCTGGTAGCTCAACCACAATACGGCTTGCACCTTGGCGTTGAACCAATGGCTCAGCAACACCGAGTTCATTTACACGGTTACGTAAGATGGTAATGTTTTGCTCAACAGCGTAATTACGGATTTCTTGTAAACGTTGATCGGTAAATTTAGCCAGTAATGAGAAGCGAGTACTTGTGCTTGAGTCAACAAAAGTCATGTCTGGGTGCAGGGCTTTCAGCTCTTTTTCAGCCAGATCTAATTGCTCAGCATTACGTAAAACCACTTCAACCCCATCTTTACCCGATTTACGGATAGCACGGTAGCGGATCTTCTTTTCACGTAGTTCAGAGCGGAAAGCTTCTTCTTGTTGACCAATCAACTTATCCATTGCCGAGTCCATGTCCACTTCCATTAAGAAGTGCACACCACCACGTAAATCAAGGCCAAGTTTCATTGGTGCAGCACCAATAGATTCCAGCCAATCCGGGGTAGATGGCGCTAGGTTTAGCGCAACAATATGGTCTTTACCAAGAGATTCATTGATGATGTCGCGAGCGCTGATCTGAACATCCGTTTCATTAAAACGAACAAGCACAGAACCATTTTCATAAGCGACAGATTTATAGGAAAGATTTTTATCTTCTAGAGTTTTAGTGACAGTATCCAGCATTGCAGTATCAACTGAGGCGCCACGCGCCCCAGTAATTTGAATAGCCGGATCTTCACCGTAGATGTTGGGAAGGGCATAAAGCGCACCGATAAGCAGTGTAAACACCACCATCAGATACTTCCACAAAGGATAACGGTTTAACAAAGCGAGGATCCTTCAAGCTGTCTTATAAAGATTTAAGCGTACCCTTTGGCAGTACTGCAGTAACAAAATCTTTCTTGATTGTTACTTCGTTGCTGTCATTCAGAGCAATCACAAGATAATCATTATCTTCAGAGATTTTAGTGATTTTACCAACCAAACCACCACCCGTTAGTACTTCGTCACCTTTACCCATAGAAGCCATTAGGTTTTTGTGCTCTTTTACACGCTTAGCTTGTGGGCGGTAAATCATGAAATAGAAAATAACAGCAAACATGCCCAGCATGATGAACATTTCCATGCCACCACCTTGTGGTGCACCTTCTGCTGCTGCGTGTGCTTGAGAAATGAAAAGACTCATTTAGTTAACGTCCTCGTTTATTGGTTGTCATTTAAAGGTGGAACTTCACGGTCACGACGCGCATAGAATTCTTCTACAAACGCATCAAAACGATCTTCTTCCAGTGCAGAGCGAATGCTTTCCATTACACGTTGGTAATAACGTAGGTTATGGATCGTATTCAAACGTGCACCTAGGATTTCATTACAACGATCTAGATGATGTAAGTAAGCCTTACTGTAATTCTGACAAGTGTAACAGTCACACTCAGGATCCAGTGGCGTTGTATCTGTTTTATGTTTCGCATTACGGATCTTGATCACACCGCCAGTCACAAACAAGTGACCATTACGAGCATTACGCGTTGGCATCACACAGTCAAACATGTCGATACCACGACGAACACCTTCAACTAGATCTTCTGGTTTTCCCACACCCATTAGGTAACGTGGCTTATCTTCAGGCAGTTTTGGACATGTGTGCTCAAGAATGCGATGCATATCTTCTTTTGGCTCACCTACCGCGAGGCCACCAACCGCATAGCCATCAAAACCAATATTCGTCAGGCCTTCAACAGACACATCACGAAGGTCTTCATAAACACCACCTTGAACAATACCAAACAGCGCATTTGGATTCTCTTGGCGATCAAATTCATTACGGCTACGCTGTGCCCAACGAAGTGACATCTCCATCGATTTTTTCGCTTCATCGTGTGTTGCTGGGTACGGCGTACACTCATCAAAAATCATGACGATGTCTGAACCTAAGTCGTACTGGATTTGCATCGACTTTTCAGCGTCCATGAAAATCTTGTCACCATTTACAGGGTTACGGAAATGTACCCCTTCTTCAGTGATCTTACGCATCGCACCTAAGCTAAATACTTGGAAACCGCCCGAGTCAGTCAGGATCGGACCTTGCCAGTTCATGAAGTCATGCAAATCACCGTGCATTTTCATGATTTCCTGGCCAGGACGTAGCCAAAGGTGGAAAGTATTACCTAGAAGAATTTCAGCACCTGTGCCTTTTACTTCTTCCGGTGTCATGCCTTTTACAGTACCGTACGTACCTACAGGCATGAATGCTGGGGTTTCTACAGTCCCGCGCTCAAATTCTAAACGACCACGGCGCGCACGCCCTTCTTTTTTAATTAGTTCGTATTTCACGAAGCCTCCAAAAGCCAGAGAAACAATCTGACAATTCGCCCGGAATGGCCGAGCCCAGATACAGCAAGCTAAGCTGTATATGGCCACGCAAGTAGACGCGCTTCAAGCGTGGCCGATAAATTCGCCGTTAAGGGTTACGATGTTTTTTTAGTAATAAACATCGCATCGCCATAACTAAAGAAGCGATATTGATTGGATACCGCCTGCTCATAAGCCGCCATGACATTGTCGTAACCAGCAAACGCACTTACTAGCATGATCAGAGTTGATTCAGGTAAGTGGAAATTAGTAATTAACGCATCCACCAGCTGATACTCGTAACCAGGGTAGATAAAGATTTCCGTATCGCCGAAGAAAGGCGCAAACTCAGTGTTTTCCTGTAGCGCATGTTGCGCAGCGCTTTCTAATGAGCGAACCGACGTCGTACCCACAGCGATCACTCGACCACCACGGGCTTTGGTTGCATTAATGGCATCAACCACTTCTTGCGATACTTCTACGTACTCTGAATGCATATGATGATCATTAATATCATCCACACGAACAGGCTGGAATGTGCCGGCGCCTACGTGCAGAGTTACATACGCAAACTCCACTCCTTTGGCCTTAATTTGATCCATAAGTTCATTATCAAAATGCAGCCCCGCAGTTGGAGCGGCTACCGCGCCCGGCTTTTGGTTATATACCGTTTGATAACGTTCTTTATCTGCATCTTCATCAGGGCGATCAATATAAGGAGGAAGTGGCATGTGGCCAATATCGTTTAAGATATCAAGAACTGGCTTATCACCTTTAAAACGGATCTCAAACAAAGCATCGTGGCGTGCTACCATTTCTGCTTCATAATCATCATTTTCGCCAAGTAATAATTCGTTGCCTGGCTTCGGTGATTTAGACGCACGAACATGAGCTAAGATCGAATGTTCATCAAGCACACGCTCAACCAACACTTCCAGCTTACCACCAGATGCTTTACGCCCGAATACACGCGCAGGAATAACACGAGTGTTATTAAATACTAATAAGTCTCCTGGTTCGACAAGATCCAGAACATCTTTAAAGTGGCCGTGATTAACTTGGCCAGTGTTTCCGTCTAACTTTAATAAACGGCTAGCTGTACGTTCAGCTTGAGGATAACGAGCAATAAGCTCATCCGGTAGGTCAAAATGGAAATCAGATACTTGCATGTTCATGCCCTAAATTACAGCAGGCAGCTAGTATATTCTCCCGGGCTGCAATATCAAGGCTTGAACATGCTTAGACACAAATTAGACAAGACTGTAACGATAAATATATCACTCTCCGTTATGAATGCATTTTTTGCCTTTATTGACCTCGAACATAAAAAACGTGAAAAATACCAGTAAGTAAGAAAAACGCTAACCTACTCCCATCATTTCCTCTTATTTCTTTCTATTATTTTTAAATAAAAAGATGTGCTTTCGTGGCCAAATCTACAGGAGATAAATATGATTAAAGTCGCCGAAATGATGAGTCAACACCCCCACTCTCTACAAACATCAGACACACTATCAGATGCTAAAAACTTGATGGATATACACCAAATTCGTCATGTTCCTGTTGTCGATAAAGATAACCACTTACTGGGATTAGTCAGCCAACGGGATATACTCGCCGCTCAGGACTCTTGCTTAGAAAAAATAACGCTGGATAGTCGATCCCCACTCGATATTGAGTTGGGTGATGTAATGCATCGTCAAGTGATGACCATTACTCCGCGCGGTGGTCTAAAGGAGGCAGCATTATTCATGCAAGAGCACAAGGTAGGGTGTCTGCCCGTACTGGAAAATAATAAGCTCGTTGGAATTATTACCGATACCGACTTTGTTGCTATCGCTATCAACTTATTAGAATTACAAGAAGACAGTGAACCAGAAAAAGTAGAAGAATAGAACAGAAAAAGGGGAGCGTATTACACAACCGCTCCCAAAGGCCTCTTACATCATTTACAGCTGTCACGACTGCTTTTGATTAAGACACTAGGTACGACAAGGATAGATCGAAAGACCAGAATGAAAGGCAGGATTGCAGTGTTCCTGCCTATCAACCGGCTGGTAAGGGAAGTTAGAATTGATCTTCTTCGGTTGATCCGGTTAGTGCAGTTACTGACGATTGACCACCTTGAATGGTGTTGGTCATCTTATCAAAATAGCCAGTACCTACTTCTTGCTGATGTGCCACAAACGTATAACCACGCTCCGCCGCTTCAAACTCTGGACGCTGTACTTTCTCAACATAATGACGCATACCTTCACCTTGCGCATACGCATGAGCAAGCTCAAACATGTTGTACCACATGTTGTGAATACCCGCTAACGTAATGAACTGGTACTTGTAGCCCATGTCCGATAGCTCTTGCTGGAATTTAGCAATTGTCTCTGCGTCTAGGTTTTTCTCCCAGTTAAACGACGGAGAGCAGTTGTATGCCAGCAGCTGATCCGGATATTGAGCATGGATGGCTTCAGCAAATTTACGAGCTTCTTCTAAGCATGGCGTTGCCGTTTCACACCAAATCAAATCCGCATAAGGTGCATAAGCAAGACCACGAGAGATGGCTTGATCTATACCTGCTCGTACTCGATAGAAACCCTCTTGTGTACGTTCACCTTCCACAAAGTCACGATCATATGGGTCACAATCCGACGTTAATAGGTCAGCGGCATTGGCATCCGTACGCGCGATAACTAGGGTTGTCGTACCAGCCACATCCGCAGCCAAGCGAGCCGAAATCAGTTTTTGAACCGCTTCTTGAGTCGGTACTAGTACCTTGCCACCCATGTGACCACATTTTTTCACAGACGCCAGCTGATCCTCAAAGTGAACCCCTGCCGCACCAGCTTCAATCATATTACGCATCAGCTCATAGGCATTAAGTACCCCACCAAAGCCCGCTTCAGCATCTGCCACAATCGGTAAGAAGTAATCCACCCCTTCTTCTGGGCTACTGCCATTTGACCATTGGATCTGATCAGCACGGCGGAAAGAGTTATTAATACGCTTCACCACAGATGGAACAGAATCAACAGGGTATAGAGATTGATCTGGGTACATGGTGGACGCGGTATTGTTATCTGCGGCAACTTGCCAGCCTGATAAGTAAATCGCTTCAATTCCCGCTTTAGCTTGCTGTACTGCTTGACCACCCGTTAGAGCACCAAGACAGTTCACATAGCCTTTTTTTGCTGAACCATTAACAAGACTCCACAGCTTATCTGCGCCGTTTTGAGCAATGGTATTAGCAGGTGCAAATGAACCACGAAGATTGATCACATCTTCCGCTGAATAAGTACGCTTTACATTTGTCCAGCGAGGATTTTCAGCCCAATCTTTCTCAAGTGCTTCAATTTGCTGTTGGCGAGTTAAAGTCATAGTTATATCCCTCTATGTTTCGTGCGAATTCATTTCGCATCTGTTCCAATTTTTATATCACTAGCCAAACTGCCGCGTAGTGAGTTTCAGGTAAGAGGCCCTAATCAAACGATTAAGACAAATATTCATAGCCCGGTAGAGTAAGGAAATTCACCAATTCATCATCGGTGGTTAAATGAGCCATCATTTCAGCGGCTTCCACATAACGGCCAGATGTAAATCGTTCTGCCCCGACTTCGTCTTCCAGCACTCGCATTTCTTCAGCAAGTAATTGGAGGAAGAGTTCCTTGGTGACGACTTTACCGTTACTTAATGCTTTACCGTGTTGGATCCATTGCCAAATAGATGCCCGCGAAATTTCTGCCGTCGCCGCATCCTCCATCATTCCGTAAATAGGCACACACCCATTCCCCGATATCCACGCTTCGATGTATTGAACAGCCACTCGGATATTATGGCGCATGCCCTCTTCAGTACGTTCACCTTCACAAGGTGCCAATAACTCTTTTGCGGTTATTACGGCATCTTCTTCTCGACTTACATCTAATTGGTTATGACGGTTACCTAATGCTTGATCAAATACAGCACGCGCAGTATCGGCTAAGCCAGGGTGTGCAACCCAAGTTCCGTCATGTCCATTATTTGCTTCCAGTGATTTATCTGTTTGAATTTTGTTCAGGACCCAAGAATTGTGTTCTGGATCTTTTGATGGGATAAAGGCGGCCATTCCCCCCATCGCAAATGCCCCACGGCGGTGACAAGTTCGAACTAATAGTCGCGAATAAGCATTAAGGAAAGGCTTATCCATAGTCACTACTTGTCTATCCGGTAAGACATAATCTGGGTGATTTTTTAGGGTTTTAATGTAGCTAAAGATATAATCCCAACGCCCACAGTTAAGACCAACAATATGTTCTTTCAAGCTGTAGAGGATTTCATCCATTTCAAAAACAGCTGGCAGGGTTTCAATTAATACGGTGGCTTTAATCGTGCCTTTTGCTAGGCCAAATTCTTTCTCGGCAAAACTAAAGACTTCACTCCACCATGATGCTTCTTGATAAGACTGTAGTTTAGGAAGGTAGAAATAAGGGCCACTGCCTTTTTCTAGTAACTGACGGTAGTTATTGTAGAAATAAAGTGCAAAGTCGAATAGCGCCCCTGGAATTGACTCCCCATCAAACAACACGTGCTTTTCAGGTAGATGCAAACCACGAACACGGCAAATTAGAACAGCAGGATCATCATCTAATGCGTACTCTTTGCCATTATCTGGGTTCGTGTACTTAATGGTGCCATTAATCGCATCACGTAAGTTAATTTGGCCATCCAGTACTTTTTCCCATGCTGGCGCCATAGAATCTTCAAAGTCAGCCATGAATACCTTTACATTGGCATTCAAAGCATTAATCACCATTTTACGATCAACCGGCCCTGTAATTTCTACACGACGGTCTTGCAAGTCTTTTGGAATACCTTGAATTTTCCAATCTGCCTCACGCACTGCTTTGGTTTCAGCTAAAAATCCAGGCATTGCGCCCCTGTCGATTTTAACTTGGCGATCTTCACGGGCTTGTAATAAGGCAGGAATCTCTTGTGCAAATTGTTCAGCCAATGACTGCAAAAAAGCGACCGCCCCTGGGTTCAAAACCTCTTGATGCTGCTCAGAGACGTTTCCAATAATTTGCAATCCTTTTTGCTTAATTGCCGATGCATTAACAGACATAATCCCTACCTCCTGTAGATGAGCCAACTGTTACATTTGTAACTAAAAACCAACTCAATTTGATTCTTTTTCGTCATTCAACCTTACAACTCAATCACGAAGTTCTTATTTAAATTCGCCTAACCAAAACAATTTTGCAACTATTTTTTTCATTAAAATCATGAGACCAAAGTCCCATAACACTTACCTTACAGCCACTTAATCAAGTGTAGAGCAAAAACTCAAAACGCGAAGTTTAAACAAATAACAGTGACTTAAACTAAAGGCAAACTAAATGCATAACACAATCGTATTTTGTAATTTATTACGTAAATAAATTACAAAAACGAGTAAGTGATAAGATAAAAAATATTCATTTTAAACAAGGGGATTTAATAATAAGAGCGTAACGACTGTATAAAAAACAACCACATAAGGTTCGATATGATGATCGTTTAATACGAGAAAAAGAAAAGATATGAAACCAACGACATCTAAAAATGAACTATTAAAAACAAAAAAAGCCGAGACAAGCTCGACTTTTATAAACCACCACGGCTGATAAGTAGTTCTTAATATTTAGGTATATTCAGCACATTATGCTAAACAATAAACCAACTAGGGCGATAAGCATAAAGCATTAAAGAAGTTCTCTAACCACATCCGCTAATTGATTAAAAGTGTCGAGCCGAGACGAACTTGGTCGCCACACAAGGCCAATTTCTCGATAAGCTTCTTGGCCCGGAGGCTCAACAATCACCAAGTTTTGATTATCCAGTAGGCCGTGGTCAATGGCCATTTGCGGAATAAAGGTGGTGCCTAACCCATTTGCGACCATCTGAACAAGAGTATGTAAGCTTGTTGCACTAAATGGATTAATTTTTTCGGTGGTGGTCAACTTACAGGCAGATACCGCATGATCCGTTAAACAATGCTCTTTCTCTAATAAAAAGACAGACTCATCAGGCAGATCATCATAACGCAGTGGTACCGTAATTGAATTGGCTTGGTGTTTACTGATCACCATCTTGAAGGGATCACGCCCCACCACTTTACTTTCCATTCCTGCGATATCAACGGGTAGAGCTAAAATCAACACATCCATTTGACCGTTTCGCAACGCCGCCAGTAAATTGGTTGTGGTGTCTTCTCTTAATAGCAAATTTAGCTGTGGGAAACGCTGATTCACCTCTTGCACTAAATCACATAAAAGAAAAGGCGCAATGGTTGGAATACACCCCACGCGCAATTGCCCTTGCATGCTATCACCTCTAGCAGACGGCATTTCCATTAAATCTTGACCACGGGCCAGAAGCTCACGCCCACGAATAACCACATCCTCACCAATACTGGTGAATACAAGAGATTTGTTATCTCGCTCAATAAGCTGACAATTAAGGAGCTCTTCAAGGTTTTGAATGCCTTTACTTAATGTGGATTGACTAACAAAACACAACTCGGCCGCTTCGCCAAAATGACGTGTTTCAAATAACGTCACTAAATAGTGTAATTGTTTTAATGAGGGCCATTTATTCATCGTTTTTTTCGATTATACCAATCTATTATTTTCGCTTTTTTCAATCTACCAGTTTGACTATACTTTGTCTCGTTGAAACATGGAGCCAAACATCCAGTTTGGTTACTAACCGAATTTTAGGAGCAAATAATGGTACTAGTAGGTCGTCAAGCACCAGACTTCACAGCTGCAGCTGTTCTAGGTAACGGTGAGATCGTTGATAACTTCAACTTCAAAGAATTCACAAAAGGTAAAAAAGCAGTTGTTTTCTTTTACCCTCTAGACTTCACGTTTGTTTGCCCGTCTGAGCTAATCGCTTTTGACAACCGCCTAGCTGATTTCCAAGCTAAAGGCACTGAAGTAATCGGTATCTCTATCGATTCACAGTTCTCTCACAACGCATGGCGTAACACTGCTATCGAAGATGGCGGTATCGGTCAAGTTAAGTACCCTCTAGTTGCTGATGTTAAGCACGAAATCTGCAAAGCATACGACGTTGAGCACCCAGAAGCAGGCGTTGCTTTCCGTGGTTCTTTCCTAATCGACGAAGAAGGTGTTGTACGTCATCAAGTAGTTAACGACCTACCACTAGGCCGTAACATCGACGAAATGCTACGCATGGTTGACGCTCTAAACTTCCACCAGAAAAACGGTGAAGTTTGTCCTGCACAGTGGGAAGAAGGTAAAGCAGGTATGGACGCATCTCCAAAAGGTGTTGCAGCGTTCCTATCTGAGCACGCAGAAGACCTAAGCAAGTAATTACTACTTAACCCAAGCTCAACGGGTTAATGGTTGGAATAATATAAAGCGAAAAATCGCAGCCAATCAGTGAAAAGTAATTAGTTAGCCAAAATTATAAAGCCCGAAGCATTCATTGTTTCGGGCTTTTTCTGCTTCATTTTTATATTGCGCCGGTTTATTCCTAATCTTTGTCATTTCTCTCACGCTTCCCTTACTTATAATTGCTATGATTCCTGCTTCCCTAATGATTAGGAAGGTTTAGATGTCATTTCAAATCGAAGTCTGTATTGATAATTTAGAATCTTTACATAATGCTCTTAAAGGCGGTGCCACTCGCATTGAACTGTGCTCCTCTCTCGCACTTGGTGGCTTAACACCAAGTTTTGGTTTTATGAAAAAAGCGGCTCAACTGTCAACGGTTCCCGTTTATGCCATGATACGCCCACGTCAAGGCGATTTTCTTTATGACAATGATGATGTTGAAGCCATGCTGGAAGACATTTTTGCCGCTAAGCAAGCTGGACTGGCCGGTGTTGTCTTTGGAGTTTTAAAACCAAATGGTGACATCGACATGAGTATTGCTAAACAACTCATGGCGGCTTCCCAAGGGTTAGGGACAACATTCCATCGCGCGATTGACCAATGCAGTAATTATCAACACGCTATTGAAAACATTGCTGAACTAGGATGCGAGCGGATTTTAACATCAGGACTGGCAGCAAATGCCGAAGAAGGAAAAACGATCATTGCTGATATGGTCAAGCTGTCTGATGGGCGTTTTTCGATCATGGCAGGAGCAGGAGTCACCGCTGAGAATGCCAATGAAATCATTACTACTACAGGTGTTCATGAGATTCACCTATCAGGTAAATCCACCCGTTCCAGCCACATGAACTTTGCCAGTAACACCGCCAAGATGGGTGCCAGCAATCTTGATGATTTTATCGTGCCAGTGACAAGTTCAGAGCTAGTTCGTAAAGTGAAAAATTTAATAGCTCCATAGATACAAAAAGAGGCAACCAACATTAAGTTGCCTCTCTGCAATAAAGTCTCTATGAACTCTATTAATTCACTATACTAACTCACCACCCAATCACATTTTTCGCTGGGTGCGTGAAATCAGGATCTTTTGCTAATAAAGTAACCTCAGAGGCACTATCTGTGCATATTTTATCTTCCACTTTCTTTGTCGGATCAAGTAAGTAGCTTGTTGTGGGCGTATCGACACACGACAAGCCGCTATAGCTAAAACCATGATTTACTTTTTTATCCACTGTAATAAATGATGCTAATGAACCAAAACTAGCTACCATTTCATTCGCCCATACATATGGTGTGGCAGGGTCATATTTACCACCAATCACAAGGATATTTTGCCCAGCTAAAACTTGTTCCATGTTCGTAACAGGGGCAATGGCATCTCGTTCAGGAGCCCAATCGGTGCAGGTAGACGCACTAAACCGGTAAGCTTGTTCACCATATAAACGAGATGCAGCCCTAAACTCTGGAAGCTTTGAGTAAGCATCGTTGGCTGTAAGTGGTTGGGATTCATCAGTACAGACCACAGCAGTAAATAGAGCCTGACCTCTTAGAGCATCATCCGATGGCTTATAATTACCATCAATGTCGCTATAGATACGATCCAGCTCTACCCTTAAGTCTTGAGCCAAATCATTATCTAAGAACGTCTCTAGGCTCTTTTGCATCTTACTCCAAGCCATGGAAGAATCTCTCGATACTAAAATGTCCAACACCACCATTCCATCAACAACACTGATTTGCTGGTTATCAGAAGAAGAATAAGAACCATGCGTTCCAATTTTTTCTGCTACAGATTCCAGTTGAGCTTTTCGAGTATTCCCAACACGATAATGAGCAACAACGTCATGACCCGCGGCATTACCAATACGTAATTCAACATAATTACCGGTGTCTGGTGACATAGGAGAGTCTAAAACAATCGCTCGTACATTTTCAGGAAAGGTATTGGCATATAAAGAACCCAAGCGAGTACCATAGGAATACCCTAAGAAGTTCAATTTATCTTCCCCTAGGTGAGCACGTAAGCGATCGATATCTTTTACGACACTATTACTTCCTAAATAAGGCGCTACTGCCGCATACGTAGCTTTACAATCACCAAGTTTATTGTATTCAGCTTTAGCGCACTGAGTTAATTCAGCGGCAAAAGCACTTTTCCCAGCGCCTCTAGGGTCAATACCAACAATGTCAAATCGATTTAAAATCTCTTGAGGCAAAGCATGCTCTACCATCCCTGATGCTCCCCAGACAGCTTCTGCACTAGGGCCACCAAAATTAAATACTAAGATACCGATACGATTACTTGGATCTTGAGCCTTATGAACACCATAGAACACCTCGACCTTTTCGCCATGTTCGTTCGCATAGTCTTTGGGAACTGATAAAAAGCCACATTCCATGTTGGTCGGACAAACCTCTCCACCAGCTGTACCAGGCTCTCCAGTTTGATCTGGGTTCTTAACAAAAGCTCCTGTTTGTCCATTGCTATTATCACTGTTACAACCGATAAGAGTCACTGTTAATAGAGCGGCTAAAGCACTTCTAAACATACACCATTCCATCGTCTGAATTTATAAAAGGCAACCATAACACCAACATATAAGTTAAATAAGCCTAGTTTCATATCTTTATTGAAACTGGATCGCATTTAGATAAGGAAATTCCAGATAAACTTTCCTGCTCAATACCGGATAAGGAAAATCCTATGACAAATACAGCTAAACCTCAGAAGCTCAATAAAAAACTTTATGAGGAAGAACTTGAAAAGTTACAAATAGAGTTGGTGAAATTACAACAATGGGTCAAACAGGAAGGGCTCAAAGTTGTTGTACTCTTTGAAGGGCGTGATGCTGCTGGTAAGGGCGGTGTGATTAAACGTATTACCGAAAAACTCAACCCGCGTATTTGCCGTATTGTTGCTCTTTCGCAGCCAACAGAAAAAGAAAAATCTCAGTGGTATTTCCAACGTTATGCCGCACATCTTCCATCGGCGGGTGAAATCACCCTATTTGATCGCAGCTGGTATAACCGAGCCGGAGTTGAAAAAGTCATGGGGTTCTGCACTGATAATGAATATGAGGAGTTCTTACGCTCATGTCCAGAATTTGAACGCATGCTACAACGTTCTGGCATTATCCTGATCAAATATTGGTTTTCAGTGTCCGATGAAGAGCAAGAAAAACGATTCTTAGAGCGCATCAACACCCCATTAAAGCGCTGGAAGTTCAGCCCAATGGATTTAGAATCTCGTAATCGCTGGGCAGAGTATTCCGCAGCAAAAGATAAGATGTTCGCTTACACCGACACGAAACAGTGCCCTTGGTGGGTCGTCACCGCGGACAACAAGAAAAAGGCGCGTCTAAATTGCATTAGCCACCTGTTAAGCCAAATACCTTATCAAGAACTCGAATACCCGCCATTAAATTTACCTGAAGTAAAAAAGGAAGGTTATGTAAGAGCACCGTTAAACAGCCAAACTTTTGTACCTGAAAAGTTTTGAGCCTTCACCTCTCTGAGAAACGTTGTTGAAATGGCCATAATGAAGGAACAACATTATGGCTAACATCGCTACTAACGGATCAAATCATCAATATTCTGCTCACCTAAATGGCGAATATCTTTACCTTTCACAAAATAGATGATGTATTCACAAATATTTTGACAACGATCTCCTACTCGTTCAATAGAGCGCGCTGACCACATTACTTTTAATACATTCGGAATAGAACGGGGATCTTCCATCATATGCGTCATTAATTGACGAATTACCGCTTCGTATTCAGCATCGAGCTTATCATCTTGTTTATAAGCTAACGCAGCCGCATCCACATCCATACGAGCATAAGCATCGAGCACATCATGCAACATACGCACAGCTTGGCGTCCCAACGCTTCTAAAGAAACCAATAACGGCTGCTGTTGGTTGGAGAAGTTTTCAAGTGCCACATTCGCGGTTTTTGCCGCAACATCACCAATACGCTCTAAGTCAGTGATGGTTTTAATGATGGCCATCACCAACCGTAAATCACGGGCCGTTGGCTGACGTTTAGCAATAATACGAGCGCATGCTTCATCAATGGCGACTTCCATTGCATTCACTTTGTGATCATCTTTAATCACGCGCTTGGCTAACTCAGCATCTTGATTATGTAAGGCCAGTAACGCATCTGATAACTGCTGTTCCACCAACCCTCCCATGGCTAATACATGGGTACGAATGCTTTCTAATTCTGCATTAAACTGGCCTGAAATATGTCGACCTAATTGCATAAAACCTACCTTATCTTGTTATTGTATTATCCGTATCGGCCAGTAATGTAATCTTCTGTTTGTATTTTAGCGGGTGCGGTAAAAATCGTATTGGTATCACTGTATTCCACCAACTGCCCCATATGAATAAACGCGGTATGATCGCTAACCCTAGCGGCTTGTTGCATGTTATGCGTCACGATCACAACGGTGTACTTTGTTTTTAGGTCGTTGATTAACTCTTCAATCGTCAGAGTTGAGATAGGATCTAACGCTGATGTTGGCTCATCCAATAACAAGACTTCAGGCTCAATAGCAATGGCTCTGGCAATCACCAATCGTTGCTGCTGACCACCAGATAACCCAAAGGCATTCTCATGTAAACGATCTTTAACTTCATCCCATAGAGCTGCCCCTCGTAATGAACGTTCAACCGCCTCATCTAAAATTCGACTGTCTTTCATACCTTGTAACCGAAGCCCGTACACGACATTTTCATAAATCGATTTAGGGAACGGATTCGGACGCTGGAATACCATGCCAACTCGGCGACGCAATGCGGAAACATCAACTTTTTCATGATAAATATTTTTACCATGCAGGAGAATTTTGCCTTTCACATGGCAGTGATCCACCAAGTCATTCATGCGATTAATACAGCGTAATAAAGTCGATTTTCCGCAACCAGAAGGGCCAATAAATGCCGTTACCTGCCCTTTGGGGATTTTCATATTAATGTCGGTGAGAGCCTGCTTCTTTCCGTAATATAAATTGAGATCCTCAATGGCTAATGCCGTTTGCTCTTCCGTTAATTTAGCGACATCTAATGGCCGTGGTAAACCCATATCCGGTGTCATTGAAAACATGTTTCTTCCTCGCCATTATTGCTCTAAGGAGCGGTACTTTTCACGCAAATAATTACGGATCCCAATGGCAGTTAAATTCAAACCAATAATTACACTAACTAATAAAAATGAAGTGGCGTATACCAATGGCCGAGCCGCTTCAACATTCGGGCTTTGGAAACCCACATCATAAATATGAAATCCCAGATGCATAAACTTACGCTCTAAATGCACATACGGAAAATTAGCATCAACGGGTAAAGAAGGGGCCAATTTCACCACTCCGACTAACATTAATGGTGCCACTTCACCAGCTGCACGAGCAACCGCCAAAATCAGCCCCGTCATGATGGCAGGGCTTGCCATAGGTAACACAATACGCCATAACGTTTCTGATTTAGTCGCCCCTAACGCCAACGAGCCATGTCGAACAGAGCTGGGAATACGCGATAAACCTTCCTCTGTTGATACAATAACAACAGGCAACGTTAAAATTGCCAATGTCAGTGCAGACCACAACATGCCTGGTGTACCAAATGTAGGTGCTGGCAACGCTTCCGCATAAAACAAGCGGTCTAACGTTCCCCCGACCATGTACACAAAAAAGCCTAAACCAAAAACACCATATACGATGGAAGGTACACCCGCCAAGTTGATCACCGCAATACGGATCATCCTTGTTAAACTATTGTTCCCCGCATACTCATGCAAATACACAGCAGCTACTACCCCTAATGGTGTCACCAAAATAGACATAAGCAACACCATAAAGACCGTACCAAAAATAGCCGGGTATACTCCGCCTTCTGAATTGGCTTCTCTTGGGTCTTCCGTTAAAAATTTCTTAATTTGCGTCAGCCAATGTACTGCCTTTTCCGGCAACGTCATATTATTAGGAAACCACAGATCTAAAATCTCAGCCATCGGAATCGCTACATCATTACCAAGCATATCCCTGACAATCAACTGATCCCGTTCCATTTTTAAGCGTAATGAAAATAACTGCTTTTCTAGCTTGTCGTAGTCCACTTCCAGTTGTTTCTGCTCAGCTTCAATACGGCGTCGTTGTTGATCACTCAACTGACCGTTCATGTCCAACTTACGGCGTTCTAATCGCAACTGTTCTAAACGCCAGTTGATTCGACCAATGTCCACCTTTTGTAAACGTTCGACTTCATCTCGCATCACCTGAGCTTCAACCATACTACTTGTAATATGGCTACGAATAGCATCCAGCTCATGCGTCACTGCCCCAGCTTGAGAAAACGCAACAGGATAGCCATAGAAATTACCATTTTTCGTTCTTTCTATAACAGCAACATCGAGTGGCAATACTTCATCAACTACATCGGTAACTAACAGCGTCATAAAATCCAGAGACAACTGCTCTCGATTACCCACTTTAACCAGAACTCTTTCAACGCTTTCTTCTGAATAATTTTTAGGTAACACCACCCCTGCTTCTTCTAATTGAGTAACAGGGATATTTTTACGCTCATATACTTCACCAATTACAACCGATGTATTATCCACAGCAGCCAGTTGCCACTGATACACAGGTGATGGCCAAAAGTAGCTTAACCCTTTCCACCCGATAAGGAGCAAAAGGCCCAATACAGACACTAAACTGATGCTCACTGCGCCTGCGGTTACCCAAATCCAAGGTGTTCCCGATTTAAACCACTTAAACATAATAAATGTTCATTCCTTCCACCTTAGAATGACTATAACGAGCTGTACTTATCACGAAGCCGTTGGCGTACATATTCAGCTAAGGTGTTAAATAAAAATGTCACGACAAATAGCACAAAAGCCGCTAAAAATAAGACTCGATAATGAGAGCTGCCTACTTCCGATTCCGGCATTTCAACCGCAATATTGGCCGACAGCGATCGAAGGCCTTCAAAAATATTCCAATCAAGAATTGGCGTATTGCCCGTAGCCATTAATACGATCATGGTTTCTCCCACAGCTCGACCAAGCCCCATCATGATGGCGGAAAAAATGCCTGGGCTTGCTGTTAGCAATACCACCTTTGTTAAGGTTTGCCATTGAGTCGCACCCAACGCTAATGAACCATCGGATAAATGACGAGGCACAGAGAAAATAGCATCTTCCGCAATCGAGAAAATGGTTGGCACAACAGCAAACCCCATTGCAATCCCCACCACCAGCGAATTTCGCTGATCAAAGCCAATGCCGTTTTCTGTTAGGAATAAACGGACATCGCCATCAAAGAACCACTCTTCAACACGGCCACTAAAGACAAACGATAAATAACCCACCAGCAAAACAACAGGGATCAGCAGCAGCGGGTGCCAACCATTCGGCAAACGATACAGCAACGCATCTGGCAATCGTTGCCACAATAGCCCCATCAACAAAACGGCAACGGGCATAATCAATACCATAGAGAAAATAGCTGGTAGATATTGCTCTACGATAGGAGCTAGCCAAAGTCCTGCTAAAAAACCAAGAATAACCGTTGGCAGCGCTTCCATGATCTCAATGGTTGGCTTGACATATTGTCGCATAGTAGACGACATAAAATACGCAGTATAAATTGCCCCAGCAACCGCAATCGGCACAGCAAAAAATAACGCGTACGCGGCGGCTTTTAATGTACCAAACACAATGGGAACTAAGCTCAATTTTGGTTCAAAGTCATCACTCGCAGCCGTAGACTGCCAAACATATTGAGGTTCTGGGTAGCCTTCGTACCATACCTGTTGCCACAAAGAGGAAAACGTAATTTCAGGATGTTCATTCTTAACATCAAACCGCTGCCATTCATCACCTGAAATCAATAACAATTGATCCGCTCGTGGCGAAATGGCAGCAATAGAAGGCATCTTTTCAGTTAATGAACGTGAAAATAGCTGATTCTCACTGGTTGTATAAAAACCATCTAACTGACCATTTTCATACAAAGTGAAAAATCCCTTACGGTAATACTCTGGGATCACACTCACCACATTCTGATTAGAAAGCTCCACATCCCTTACTCGCTGCAACACACGCTTGCCATCTTTCATGACATCAAACCATTGTGAAATACGGTTATCTTGGTGAGTAATAAGTAAGGAATGCGCCCCGGCCAACAACTCTAAATCCACAGCTTGGTGATTTGATTTTCCTTCACTCACATCAATAATGTCACGCACGACAAACTGATACTCTTCAATACGAACGACATAAAGATCAGAGTGACTTAGTAAATAAAGAAACTGGCCATCGGGCGTGATCACCCAATCGGTTATTTCCTTTGGTGCTTTTGGCAAACTGAACAAATGGCGCTGCCACTGCGACTCACCATTCATCAGCGTATTCTCCTGACTAAGCTGCATCGCAACCACGCGCTTATCGTCTGTTTGACCAACAAACACCGCTTTTTTATCGCCAAAAGATATTGCCAATTGCTGAATGGCCTGCCCTTCTGGATCAAGGCGTAAACTTTCTGCTGTCATGCCTTTTCGTAAAGACACATTCACCAGTCGTTGATTACCAGGGTAACTCAGAGAAAACTCGGGTTTAAAAATGGCAATATCACCCGTAGTTAGACCGTAGGCATACCAGCCAGAGCTTGAAATCGCACGAGAAAAGCTGCTGACATTCTCCGCCAGCATTTCTTGATGGATCACTTTTCCAGCGTCACCCTCAAAACGAATAACGCTAAATTCACCATCTTCTGAAAACCGGTAGGCTAAATCACCATACTCATCAAGACCAACAGCGGCAGGTTGATTATCAAACGCAAGAGAAAACGTACTTTTAGAAGACACCTCTGCTCGGCTAAAAACCGGGGTAATCACATAAAGCAAATAGAAAAAAATAAGTAACAAGGCAAATAAGACACCGATCCCGCCCACCGTCACTCCGTAGCGTGTCAGAGTATCTTTTACTCTACGACGGTGATCGCGTTCCATCAAAAATATATCGGCGTTTGCCATTTTTACCTCAGCCTCTGGTTACAGGTGGTTATTTTATTTCCTTTAGATGACAGTTATGTGACAAGCCATTCCTAACCAACTGATTTTGCGCTCAATTGAAATAAAAGTGTAACAATTTACGACTAGGCTGTGTCCCTATCGCCAAGCCATACAACTGTTGAAGAATAAATGGATCGTACATTACGTATAAAAGGCATAAGTAGCACATAAAAATGGCGATGGACGCTCAATGTTTCTTCTCCTCTCTGGACTTAATACACAATCAGTTTAATAATCGTCCACTACAATAACAAAGACTAGGAGTCACTATGAAACAATTGATTGTCACACTTATTGGAAAAGATCGTCCGGGCCTTGTTGAACTCGTATCCAATACTGTACTACAACATCAAGGTAGCTGGCAGGCCAGTAACTTTAGTAACCTATCAGGCCAATTTGCTGGTATTTTACACATAGCAGTACCAACTCAACAGGTAAAAGAACTGTGTAAAGCACTTGATGATATTTCAGAGCTTCACATCCATTTTGTCGAAGCCAATTCCACGCTTAGCAGCCATAAAACTTACCAATTAACCATTACAGGTAATGATCGCCCGGGGATCGTCAGTGAAGTAACGACCAAGTTGGCTTCCATGAGCGTCAACATCCATAAGCTAAAAACCACCACGCAAGGGGCACCTAATTCTGGTCATAGCTTATTTGTCGCATCATTTGAGCTGGATTTACCAACATCTGTCGACCTCGACCAAGTACAAGGTGCATTGGAAGCCTTAGCTGACGATCTGACCATTGATATCGAAGACTAATTTACACCAACCTAATTAACATAAGGGAAGTTATGAGCGCGGAGAAGTTATATATCGAGAAGGAGCTAAGTTGGCTTTCTTTTAACGAACGGGTTTTACAAGAGGCAGCAGACAAAACCGTACCTTTGATTGAACGTATCCGTTTCCTTGGTATATTTTCCAATAATTTAGATGAGTTTTATAAAGTACGATTTGCTGATGTCAAACGCCGCATTCTGATTAATCAAGAACGTGGAGGCAATGACAATTCGAAGCATTTATTGTCAAAAATGCAGAATAAAGCCCTCAAGTTAAATCAAGATTTTGATTCTTTATATAACGAGCTGCTATTGGAAATGGCTCGACGCCATATCTTCCTTGTTAATGAACAACAACTCAACGAACATCAAGAAAAGTGGATTAAACGTTACTTCAACAAAGAAGTGCTTCCCCATATCACCCCTATCTTGATGACCGATGATATCGATCTGATCCAATTTCTTAAAGATGAGTACTCTTACCTCGCCGTTGAAATTAAAAATAACGAGCAAAGCCAATACGCCTTAATAGAAATTCCAACGGATCATTTACCACGCTTTGTTATGGTGCCCGAGCAAAAAGGCAAACGCCGTAAAACTCTCATTTTGATTGATAACATCATTCGCTATTGCCTTGACGATATTTTCCTCGGCTTTTTTGAATACGAAAAGCTTGGCTGTTATGCCATGAAAATGACCCGAGATGCAGAATACGATCTGGGTTATGAGGTTGAACATAGCCTACTGGAGCAAATGTCAGCAGGCGTCAATCAACGTTTAACGGCCATGCCCGTTCGTTTTATCTATCAACGTGACATGCCAGAGCACATGCTCCACCACCTTCGAGATGCGTTACAAATTTCGAACTATGACAGTTTAATTCCCGGTGGACGCTACCATAATTTTAAAGACTTTATTGGCTTCCCTAACGTTGGTCGAGATTATCTAGAAAATAAGCCTCTACCGCCTTTCACCTGTGCAGACTTCGATAACTTTGCCAATAATTTCGACGCCATTAAAGCCAAAGATATTTTATTGTACTACCCGTACCACACCTTTGATCACATCACTGAGTTGGTTCGCCAAGCATCTTTTGATCCTAAAGTTCTCAATATCAAAATAAACATCTACCGCGTCGCTAAAAATTCACGCTTAATGAGTTCCCTCATGGATGCGGTACATAACGGTAAAAACGTCACCGTTGTAGTTGAACTACAAGCGCGCTTTGATGAAGAAGCTAACATTGAGTGGTCCAAAATTCTCACTGAAGCGGGCGTTCATGTTGTTTTTGGTGCCCCCGGCTTAAAAATTCACTCTAAGCTTTTACTCATCAGCCGCAAAGAAAATGACAAAATTGAACGCTATGCTCATATCGGTACGGGCAATTTCCATGAAAAAACAGCACGTATTTACACAGATTTCTCTTTACTTACCTGCAAGCCTGAAATTGTTAATGAAGTCCGTAATGTGTTTGGCTACATCGAAAATCCATACCGACCAGTCCAATTTGATCACCTGATCGTTTCCCCCCAAAATTCTCGTGCTCGTTTGTATGGGTTGCTAGATAGAGAAATCGACCATGCAGAACAAGGACTAAAAGCGAGCATTACCTTAAAAGTGAATAACCTGGTCGATAAAGGCTTAATTAACCGACTCTACAAAGCCAATAATGCCGGCGTCAAAATCCGAATGATCATTCGTGGTATGTGCTCCCTAGTTCCTGGTATTCCCGGTGTGAGTGAAAATATTGAAATCATCAGTATCGTTGATCGCTTTTTAGAGCACCCACGAGTGCTGATTTTAGAAAATAATGGTGAGTCAGAAGTCTATATCTCTTCTGCTGACTGGATGACACGCAATATCGATAACCGCATTGAAGTCACTGCCCCCATTCATGACTCGCGTTTAAAACAACGGATCATTGATATTATGGACATCCACTTTACCGACACGGTAAAAGCTCGCCATATTGATAAAGAGATGACAAACAACTATGTCCCAAGAGGAAATCGCAAAAAAATCCGCTCTCAAATTGCTATTTATGACTATTTGAAGCAAATTGAAAAGAGGACCAGAAAGCAGTTAGAGCACAATAGCCAATGACAGATGCCAAAACAGAGCAGCCACGTGATGTTGCCGCCATCGATTTAGGATCCAATAGTTTCCATATGGTGGTCGCCAAAGTGATCGGTCAAGATCTACATATCGTCAGCCGTCATAAGCAAAGAGTCCGAATGGCATCGGGCTTAGATGAATTTAATAATCTTGATAATGTTTCCATCACACGTGGCCTTGACTGTTTAGCCATGTTTGCTGAACGCCTTCAAGGCTTTGATGCTGATAACGTCCGCATTGCCGCAACGCACACATTAAGACAGGCCAGTAACGCCCATGTTTTTATTGAACGAGCACGAGATATTCTGCCCTTTCCCATTGAAATTATTCCTGGAATCGAAGAAGCACGTTTAATTTTCCTTGGGGTCGCTCATACTCAGCCTAAAGCAAATAGGAAATTAGTCATTGATATTGGCGGCGGCAGTACGGAACTGATTGTAGGACAAGGTTTTGAAGCAGAATTAGTTAATAGCACTGAAATGGGCTGTGTCAGCTTTAATAAGTACTTCTTCCATGATGGCAAGCTTTCTGCCAAAAACTTTGCCTTAGCACAATTAGCCGCAGAGCAAAGGCTAGAAGCTCTTGCTAAAAATTATAAGAAGTCCGGTTGGGAGCAAGCCATTGGTTCTTCTGGTACCATCAAAGCAATACGTGAAGTGGTCATGGCTTTAGGGCATGACGATGGCGTGATCACCAATAAACGTTTAGCAGAAATCGCAGAAAAACTGATCTGTTTTAAAACCATCGACAGCATTGCATTGCCCGGGCTCCCCGAAGAGCGTAGAGCCGTTTTTGCTTCTGGTATCGCCATCTTGTGCGGTGTATTCAATGCCCTACATATCGATAAACTTCATTTTTCCGATGGTGCATTACGTGAGGGGCTACTATATGAATCCGAAGAGAGGTTCAGACACAGCGATATTCGCTTGCGTACAACGGAAAACCTAGCAAAAAAACACCGTGTGGATCTTGAGCATGCAGAGCACGTCAAAAAAACCGCCACCTCTTTATACAAACAGGCGGCGGAACATTTTGGCTGGAAAAAGAAAACCAGCCTACGTACTTTATTAGAATGGAGTGCATTACTTCATGAGGTAGGCCTGAGTATCAGCTATCAAGCATTTCATCGCCATTCAGCCTACTTACTGCAACACACCAATATGCCTGGCTTTAATCAAGAGCAACAAACCGTGCTAGCCACTTTGGTTCGATTTCAAAGAAAAGCCTTAAAGCTGCATGAAATGCCGCACTTGACCATGTATAAAAAAAAGCAATTGCTGCCTTTGATCGCGATACTTCGTTTAGCCATTACTCTAAATGGTCAACGCAACGAAGAAGCACTCTCTAATGTAAGATTAACGATTAAAGGTGATGAATGGCACCTTGACTATGATGACGCCGACTCTGATTTGGACAGTAACTGGCTCCAGAATAATAAGTTACTGCATGCCGATCTCACCACGGAAAAAGCCTATTGGGACAATGCGGGCTGGCAACTGTCTTTTTCATAAAAGCGTATAAGCAGTGCCCCACTGTCACTTGATATCATCTCAAATATTATTTTCCCAACCACTCAAGCCCGAATTAGAGGCTTGAGTATGACTTCCGATTTATAGCCCCAGCTTCGCTAATTCTTTTTGAACAACATTAGCAGGCAGTGGGATATAACCATCTTTTTCCACTATGTACTGCCCTTGCTGAGACAAAACGAAGCGGATAAATTCTGCTTCCATTGGGCTTAGGGCTTTATTGGGGTGTTTATTCACATACATGTATAAAAAACGCGCTAATGGGTAATCGCCGCTCACGGCATTTTCTGTTGTAGCTTCAATATAATCATCACCCTTAGCGGCAATAGGTACCGCTCGAATCCCCGACGTTTGATAACCAATACCAGAATAGCCAATAGTATTAATTGAAGACGCCACAGATTGCACAACAGAAGCAGACCCCGGCTGTTCATTCACGTTGTTACGAAAGTCGCCATTGCATAGCGCCGTTTTCTTAAAGTAACCATACGTGCCTGACACTGAGTTGCGACCAAACAGCTGCAAATCTCGCCGAGCCCATTTTCCTTTTAGCCCTAAGGCTCCCCAAGAACTCACCGAGCTAGAACTACCACAACGCAGTGTTGTAGAAAAAATCGCATCAATTTGTGCAAAGTTAAGCCCTGTTATCGGGTTATCCTGATGCACAAAAATAGCTAATGCATCAATAGCAACTCGAATGGGCGTTGGCTTATAACCATGCTGCCGCTCAAACGCTTCGACTTCTTTGGTTTTCATTCTGCGGCTCATCGGCCCAAATTGCGCGGTACCTTCAGTAAGAGAAGGAGGAGCTGTTGAAGAGCCTGCGGCCTGAATCTGAATGTTCACATTTGGGTATTGGCGCTTAAACCCTTCTCCCCAAAATGTCACCATATTCGCCAAAGTATCTGAGCCTACCGAAGATAAATTACCTGAGACACCACTTACCTTGCTATACGATGGTAAGCCTTCATCAAGAGCATAACTGGAAACAGTAACAAACACAGAGCACGCTAATAATGCCGTCTTAAAAAAACGCAGGATTTGTGGCGATGAATTCTTATATCGAGCCTTTAGCATCATCACCATCTCAACACTGTAAACGCTTTGGTAACACAAATGAGAAAGTACTTCCCTCACCCACTTGGCTCACAATATCTAAGTGTGAATCATGGTGACTCAGAGCATGCTTCACAATAGCGAGCCCTAAACCACTGCCTCCCGTTTCACGTGAGCGGGCTTTATCTACCCGATAGAAACGTTCCGTCAAACGATGAATATGTTGCGGAGCAATGCCTTCACCACTGTCTTTCACTTCAAGACACGGGCCTTGTGCTGATTCATACCAACGTACTGAAACAGTCGCACCATCTGTAGTGTGTTTTACGGCGTTATATACTAAGTTTGAAATCGCACTACGCAATTGATCATCATCACCAAACACTTTCATTGAATGGTCAATATCAAATTCAAATTGATGCCCTCTCTCACCACTTAACGCAATCGCTTCTTTTTCGAGCACCTCTAAAATTGCGGGCACATTCACTTCTTCGTCCAAGTCGTGATTGGGTGCTGCTTCAATTTTTGACAAGGTGAGAAGCTGGTTAACTAACCCATTCATCCTATTGAGCTGCTCGGTCATGACACCATGCGCTTTATCCCACATTGGCCCTACCAACATTTCCGGATCTTTCGACATTTCCAGATAGCCTTGCAGCACCGTCATGGGAGTGCGTAATTCATGAGAAACATTTGCGAAGAAATTACGGCGCATGCCTTCTAAATTTTTAACCTGAGAAACGTCACGTACCACCATCAGGTGCTCACCTTCAGTATAAGGTACGATCCTAAGTTCAAGCGTTCGCTCAGGGTTTAGAGGAGAAGGCATCTCCAAAGGTTCTGTAAAATCTTGTTTTGCTAAATACTTAACAAAATCAGGACTTCGGATCAGGTTGCTAATTGGCTGCCCACTGTCATCAGGCCAACGAAAACCCAATAAAGACTGCGCTAACTTATTACACCAAACAATATTACCTTCACTGCGAAAAACAACGACCGCATCAGGTAAAGATTCAGCACCATTACGAAAGCGTCGAATCAAAGTTGCCAATTCTTTTCGGCGACGGCGATTACGTTGTTGAAGACGATAAATACCATTAAACAGCGGCTCCCAGCTCCCCGAACCCGATGGAGGAGTAAGACGGCGCTCATCCCATAACCAATTCGACATTTTCACTTGGTTATGAAGGTGCCAAATCAGCTGAATTAACGTAGCAATCAATAAAAACCATGGCATATAACCAAATACATAACCAAGTACTAGCCAAGGTAAGTAAAAAAAAGCCAGCTCCCAAGCCAGCTTTTTCCATGACAGCCTTTCTACCATTAATGACTCCAATGAGTGATCGAGGGCTCTGTAATCAATAAGAAATATTAAACGCGCGTAGAGAAGCGATAACCCGCCCCACGAACAGTTTGTACTAGTTTATCGTGGCCAGCACTCTCTAACGCTTTTCGCAGGCGTCGGATATGAACATCAACGGTTCTGTCTTCCACGTAAACATTTGTGCCCCATACATTATTCAGAAGCTGCTCACGGCTGTATACACGCTCTTGGTGTGTCATAAAAAAGTGCAGCATTTTAAACTCAGTCGGTCCCATGTCTAATGGAGCATCATTCGCTGTCACGCGGTGAGAGACTGGATCTAACTTCAAGCCATGAACATCAATAATATCTTCCAAAGCAGTCGGAGTAACACGGCGGATTACAGCTTTTAAGCGTGCAATCAATTCTTTAGGAGAAAATGGCTTAGTAATATAATCATCAGCGCCCACTTCTAAACCACGTACTTTGTCTTCTTCTTCACCACGGGCCGTCAACATCACTACCGGAATCTTACGAGTCAGGTCGTCACGTTTAAGGTGCTTAATCAGGTTGATCCCCGAACCACCTGGTAGCATCCAATCAAGTAAAATCAGTTCAGGGTAAGGCTCACAGATTTTTTCTAATGCGCTGTCATAATCTTCTGCCTCAACAGGCTGATAACCTTTCTGCTCAAGCACAAAACATAACATTTCTCGGATTGGTGCTTCGTCTTCAACAACTAGAATCCTTCTCGACATGATCTCTTACCTGGTTGGTTAATATCTACTGTTGGGCATTATGTTCGTTAATTATGACACTTTTGTGACCTGTGCAAACAAATTATCATATTAAATTCATTATCACACCGCGTTTTTATGCCTATGTTTTGGCAACAAACATTTACAAATCATGCAATTAAAAACCCATCACTCAATATGAAACCAATACACCAATGTATAAACTTTCACCGTGATAATCCCTTAATCTAGAGCGACAAAATTCCCCAAATCCCCTATCATTAGCCACCTTGTGAATTTGATTTGGAATATAGCCTCATGATGTGGTTTAAAAATTGCCTTGTTTACCGTTTTAGCCGAGAAGTTACCCTTTCTGCCGATCAGCTAGAACAACAACTGGATGAATTTCGTTTCACACCTTGTGGTAGCCAAGATTTACAAAAATTTGGCTGGGTAACAGCAATGGGGAAACATGGTGATATGCTCACTCATGTTGCAAGTAACAACATTCTTATCTGTGCCAAAAAAGAAGAGAAGGTATTACCCGCTTCTGTCATCAAAGACGCGCTGGCAACCAAAGTAGAAGCTGCAGAGTTAGAGCAAGGCCGCCCTTTAAAGAAAAAAGAAAAAGACGCATTAAAAGACGACATCGTGATCGATCTGCTGCCACGTGCTTTTAGTCGTCATAGTCAAACTTACGCGGTCATTATGCCTGCTGAAGGCCTTGTGGTGGTGGACGCAGCCAGTTCTAAAAAAGCAGAAGACTTACTTGCTCTTTTACGTAAATCGATGGGTAGTCTGCCTGTTGTTCCAGTTACACCGAAAAAGCCAGTTGAAATGACCTTAACTGAGTGGGTTCGTTCTGGCGATACTCCTCGTGGCTTTGAAATGGGTGATGAAGCAGAGCTAAAAGCAATCCTAGAAGATGGCGGTATCATTCGCTGCAAACAACAAGAACTGGTCTGTGATGAAATCCACAACCATATCGAAGCGCATAAAGTCGTCACTAAGTTAGCCCTTACATGGCAAGATCGTCTGCAGTTTATCTTGGCTGATGATCTCTCCATTAAACGTTTAAAATTCAGTGACGAGATAAAAGATCAAAATGAAGATATTGATCGTGAAGAAATCGCCCAACGCTTTGACGCTGACTTTTCTTTAATGTGCGGTGAGCTAGCCGCTTTCTTACCAAACCTATTTGAATCAATCGGCGATATTGAAGGTACTGACAGTAACTAACCTTTAAATATCAGTGTGCTGTAACCAACCGTTATGCAGGGTCAATATTGCCCCTGCATATATAGTGGCTTTTCACGCCTGTTCCAAGTAAAATCCTGCCTCCTCTACATCCTCCGCGGTGTAGCCTGACTTGATATCAGACATAATAGAAAAGAAGTGAGCTATGTTTAAACCAGAATTACTTTCGCCAGCCGGTAGCCTCAAAAACATGCGTTATGCATTCGCCTATGGTGCAGACGCCGTTTATGCTGGCCAACCACGCTACAGCCTTCGAGTTCGTAATAATGAATTCAACCATGAGAACCTAAAAATCGGTATCGATGAAGCACATGCTCAAGGTAAAAAGCTGTATGTGGTATGTAATATCCAGCCACATAACTCAAAGTTAAAAACGTTCATTCGTGATTTAAAACCAATCGTTGAAATGGGTCCTGATGCATTAATCATGTCCGATCCAGGTTTGATCATGATGGTACGTGAAAGCTTCCCTGAAATGCCAATTCACTTATCAGTTCAAGCGAACGCCGTTAACTGGGCAACAGTGAAGTTCTGGTCGACACAAGGCGTTGAGCGCGTGATCCTATCTCGTGAACTGTCGCTTGAAGAGATTGAAGAAATCCGCGAACACTGCCCAGAAACTGAATTAGAGATTTTTGTTCATGGCGCACTATGTATGGCCTACTCTGGTCGCTGCCTACTGTCTGGTTACATGAACAAACGCGATCCAAACCAAGGTACTTGCACTAACGCATGTCGCTGGGAATACAAAACAGAAAAAGCCACAGAAAATGACGCAGGCCAAATTGTTGAAGTACAAGATGCTGCTGTCCAAATTCAAGAAGTGGAAGAACGCCCAGACAACACTCTAGGCTTAGGCAAGCCAACAGATGAAGTTGTACTGCTTTCTGAATCTCACCGCCCTGAAGAGAAAATGGCCGCGTTTGAAGATGAACATGGCACCTACATCATGAACTCTAAAGATCTTCGTGCTATCCAGCACGTAGAGCGCCTAACAAAAATGGGTGTGCACTCTTTAAAAATTGAAGGCCGTACTAAGTCTTTCTACTACTGTGCTCGTACTGCTCAGGTATACCGTAAAGCCATTGACGATGCAGTTGCAGGTAAGCCATTTGATGAAAGCTTAATGGGAACATTAGAAAGCCTAGCTCACCGTGGCTACACTGAAGGCTTCTTACGTCGTCATACTCATGACGCTTACCAAAACTACGATTACGGTTACTCGATCTCAGATTCTCAGCAATTTGTGGGGGAATTTACGGGTGTTCGTCGTGGCGATCTCGCTGAAGTTGAAGTAAAAAATAAGTTCATTGTTGGCGACAGCGTAGAAATCATGACGCCACAAGGCAATCTAACATTAACACTAGAAACCATGGAAAACCGTAAGAGCGAAGTGATTTCTGATGCTAAAGGTAACGGCCACTTTGTCTTCATTCCAGTACCTCAAAATGTTGATCTAGAGTACGGACTTCTAATGCGTAACTTAAATGCTGGGGAAGACACACGTAACCCACACGGTAAATAAGTAATGGCGTTACTGATAACACAGAAATGCATCAACTGCGACATGTGTGATCCTGAGTGCCCTAACGGTGCAATCACAATGGGGGAATCTATCTTTGAGATCGACCCAGATTTATGCACCGAGTGTAAAGGGCACTACGAAAAGCCAACGTGTCAGTCAGTTTGTCCGATCACTAAGTGTATTATTACCGATCCTAACCATATAGAAACTGATGAGGAGCTTCTTGATAAGTTTGTAACCATTCAAGGACTGGCCTAGTTTCTATACCAATAAAAAAGCGCCATGACAGGCGCTTTTTTTATTAACTGTTTAAAACCAATAAACACTGCTCTGGTTTTTGTTTGATCTTCTTCTTTTTCGGTTTAGTCTCAGATTTTACGACCTTTTCTTTTTTCGGGATCACCTTAGGCTTCCAGCTCGCAAGTTCAGCTCCGCAACCATCACCCTTAGGTGGTAATGCTTGGTTTATACAATGCTTTTCTCCCTCTGGGCACTTCAGACGAACATGCATATGATAGTGGTGCCCCCACCATGGCCGGACTTTACGTAACCAACTACGATCTTGAGCGGTTTCTTGCTTACATAGCGTTTCTTTTATCACTGGATGAACAAAAATACGCGCAACTTGCTCTTTTTCTGCTGATAACTTTATTAACTCAAAATGCTGCTCTGTCCAATTTTTAGACTTTAAACGATAATTTTTTAAATCCACCATACTGATGTATGACGGAGCTTTTAAATCACTAGCAGAAAGGGCTTGATCCGCTAAACGAAGCCAAATATCAATATCTAACCCTGTTTGATGACTACTATGTCCCGAGCTGAACCTCCCCCCCCTAGGCATAGCAACATCAGCAATTAATAAACTTGGGATTCCCCTCGCTTGAACATCCTTAGCCACTTGCTGGATAAACTCAATCGTAGCCGGATGACCATAATATCGAGCTCGTTGCGGCCGAATAACCTGATAGCCCTTTCCTTTCAGCGGTAAAGGCTCCGCCCCAGACAAGCAGCCATTAGCATAACTGCCTATAGATTCTGGTTTTAAAGGGGAAGGTTCATTAGCTTGCTCCCAAGGATTAGCAAACACGGGTTGGGAAAGAATAAATATAAATAAACAGGTTGTGAGCCTCATAGTCACTCCATAACATAATGAACTCCGCTATTTTATAGTAGCAAAATAGTATGAGAACTGGATCGACTGACAAAGAGACGCATCTCAAAAAGCAGTGAATAAATGGAAGGAAGTAACCGACGAAGATTTGTTTAACTGAAACGAAAAAGGCCTCAGCATTTCTGCTGAGGCCTTGTATGTGGCAGGGGTGGAGAGATTCGAACTCCCAACACGCGGATTTGGAATCCGCTGCTCTGCCAATTGGAGCTACACCCCTGTAGTTATTTTAAAGACTTAACTTTGTCTTAATAAGTGGCGGAGTGGACGGGACTCGAACCCGCGACCCCCGGCGTGACAGGCCGGTATTCTAACCAACTGAACTACCACTCCGCAGTGGACTACTTG
>NZ_JAKRGH010000017.1 GCF_022347565.1 Vibrio sp. Of7-15 | reverse complement strand
TCGGCACCATTTATCTGTTCCCTGTTAGTTCAGTCGGTAGAACGGCGGACTGTTAATCCGTATGTCGCTGGTTCAAGTCCAGCACAGGGAGCCATATTACGAAAGCCTCGTCATTTGACGAGGCTTTTTCGTATCTAGAAGCTTGTTCTTTAAAGCTCATGCCTTCCCCCGTTTTCTTTTTCCTCAGAAAATACCTTCCACTAAGCTTGTGATATACCTCAATACATTGCACTTACTCACCTTTGAGCATATATAAAATTCTCACTATTAATACAAATAAAGATAAACATAATATAATCTAATGTAAGCACCTGTTCATTAACACCAGTTGGTATGGCATGAAGTACTATGAAGATGCACTAAAACTACTGGGTACGAGCCGAACGAACGACAACCTGTCCGATGCAACAAAAGCGATAGCCAAAGCCACAGAATCAGATGGTTGTGTTATCTACCTACATTCCCAAACCGATACGGACCGAGTTGATGTTCTAACCGGATATAACCTAACTATTCCGCATACACCTATGTCGGTTAGCATTGATCGTTTACCAAAAAACAGTGAAAAAGAGATCCCAGCATTAGGCTATCTGTACCTCATTGATCAACAAATCACCTTAGGCCATGATTCTATTATTCAGCCCAAATGTAGCGCCTACCTCGCAGAATTTATTGTGGATCAACTGGGCCGCACCATTGGCCAAATCGCCATATTCCGCCAACAAGGCTACTACAGTGATACGGTTATTCCTCTGTTCCGTTTAATGGCACAGAAACTCAGTAATGAGATAAAACACCTAGATAGTGCCCCAGAGTACAAGATTCATGCGCACATGATTGCCGAAACTCCCCAGTTAATCTCGTACGTGGATAAACGGTATATCTATAGAGTGGTAGCAAAAGGATACGAACAATTTTTTGATAAAAGGATTGACCAAATTGTTGGCCTTTCCGTCGCTGATCTTCACGGCGAACGTATTTTTCATGAAGCCATTAAGCCGAATTTAGACAAATGCTTAGCTGGAGAAACCGTTCACAGTCGTCATTGGGTCGAAACCCCATCAGGACCACGTTACGTCGATGCAACTAAAACTCCATTTAAAGATTTACGTGGCCAAATTCATGGGGTAATTATCAACGCTCATGACATCACCGATTTAAAAAATTACCAAGAAAAGCTGCATGACCTCGTCGTAAAAGATTATTTAACCACAGCTTATAATCGACGTTTTTTCATTGAGCATTTAGAAAAGGTCATCACACACCATCAAAGAACCCCAAGCTGCGGTGCTCTTTTTTACTTAGATCTGAATAACTTTAAGCACATCAATGATCATTACGGCCATACCACTGGCGATCATGTTCTCAAACACTTGGTCACAGAGCTGACTCAACGCTTAAGAACAGACGACATCATTGCGCGCTTAGGAGGGGATGAATTTGCCGTGTATTGCCATTTAGGTCCAGACATCACAACACAACAAGAGCAGCTGGCTAAGCTGACACATAAAATAGAACGGGCCATTTCCGTCCCATTTCACTTCTTAGAGCAAGAGTTAGTTTTATCTTCTGCCATTGGCGTCATCGTCGTAGATGAAACCATTACTTCTGCCGAACAAGCCTTAAACCTTGCCGATATCTCGATGTATAAAAATAAAGCAGAGCAAAAAGGCGAATAACCGTCTTACTCTGCTTACTGCTTACTGCTTATTTTCTGGAAATTTACCAACCCAGTAAATCTTTCATCCAATTACCACCACCACTCTTACACCGCTCTTCAAGAGCTTTATGGCTATCCCAAATAGGCAGTGTCTGTTTTCCAGAACAATCAAACTCCAGCACGCCAGAGGCCTGCTTGGTATAGTGGATAGTCGAGATTTCTGACGGCCAAGTAAGCTGCAATTTTTGCGGTCGACGTAAAGAGAGATAATCCGCGTACAAGCGCAGGGCCCCTGCCGAACCCGTTAAGTTGATCGGCTTATTATCGTCCCTGCCCATCCAGACACTCACCACTTCACGGCCATCAATCCCCACGTACCAGCTATCACGTGAATCGTTACTGGTACCAGTTTTACCCGCCAATGCAGCCCAGCCAAATTTCGACTGTAAAAAGCGCCCAGTACCTTCACTCACTACTTTCTTCATACCATAGGTTGTTAACCACGCAGCCTGCTCTGGGACTACTCGTGACGCTTTTGGCCAATTTTGATAAAGCAGGTTACCTTCCAGATCCACCACAGATCGCAGCGCTGTTAACGGGGCTTTACGTCCCCCGCTGGTAATACTCTGGTACATTTGGGTAACCTGATAAGGGGTTAACGTAAACGCCCCCAACAGCATAGAAGGCAAAGGTGGCACTTCATCACGATCAACGCCTAAATCTTCGAGTGTATCAATCACCCCATTTAGGCCAACGGCCAAGCCAAGGTTCACCGTCGGGATATTCAATGACGTAGCAAACGATCGATACAACGGCACCTCATTACGATGTTTACGATCAAAGTTTCTCGGTGTCCAATACGTGCCTTTACTGCCTTTTAATTTAATCGGTTTATCGTCTAACGTAGTCGCTAAAGAAAAGCGTTCAGGTTGAGACAATGCCGCCAAATAAATCGCCGGTTTTACCAAAGAGCCAATAGGTCGACTGGCATCGAGCGCACGGTTAAAGCCGTTATAACCCGTACGACTTCCTCCCACCATGGCTCGGATCTCGCCACTTTCACGATCCGCAATAACCACCGCCGTTTCCAGCCCTTTGCCCGCGCGCTTTTCTAACTGAGGCACAATCCGTGACGTGGCTTTTTCAATTTGTTGCTGAGAAAGCGGATCTAAAGTGGTGAATAAACGAAGCCCTTTGTCTGCGCTATATGTTGAGCCAACATACTCATTTAGCTCTCGTTTAAGTTGCTGAAAATACGCAGGCTGACGCGAAGCAATACTGGCTTTTTCTTTTACATCCAATGGGCGTGACGCAGCTTCTTCAAACTGAGAAGCCGTTAAAATGTCATTTTGCATCATAAGGCGCAAAACAAGATCACGACGTACTTTTACCCGCTCAGGAAAACGCATCGGGTTATAATAAGAGGGTCCTTTCACCATACCGACTAACATGGCCAGTTGATCAATCCGAAGCTCTTGAATTGGACGACCAAAGTACAATCTTGCCGCCAAACCAAAACCATGGATCGCTTCACCACCGTTTTGGCCTAAATAAACCTCATTTAAATACGCTTCTAAGATCCTATCTTTGCTATAACGGTAATCTAAAATCAGGGCGATGTACGCTTCTCGCACTTTACGCCATAACGTTCGTTCACGGGATAAAAATAAGTTTTTAGCCAACTGCTGAGTTAGAGTACTTCCCCCTTGCACAGTGCGCCCTGCTTTTATGTTCGCCGCTAGCGCACGCAAAATCGCTAATGGCGACACACCATCGTGTTGATAGAACTCTCGATCTTCCGTTGCTAAAAGCGCATCCACCATGACTTCTGGGAACTGCTCGCGACGTAAAAACAAGCGTTGTTCATCGCTGCCTGACTCCAACATCCCCAACATTTTAGGCTCTATACGCAAAAAGCCCATCTGCTGCTTCGTTTGGACTTTATGAATCTTGCTGACCCTATCACCATCAAACGTGATCATAACGTGACGATCAGGCTCTGGGCCATCTTCAAATTCAAAGGGGCGTCGTATCACTTCTATTTTGGTTGAGGACGAGGAATACTCTCCTGGCCGCTGTGGATCCCGCACTTTACGATATTGGAGTAAATCCAGCTCTTGTTTGACTGTCGTAATGTCTACCGCAGAGCCTGGAGCCAATGACAACACTCGGCCATACACCACGGCTGGTAACTGAAACAGCTGACCATCAAATTTATTTTTCACCACGGTGTCTAAATAGATCCCGATAAAGATCAGAATAGCAAACACCACCAGCCCCAGCTTTATGCCTAACCCCAGAGTAGTCAGCGCAACTCGTTTTAATTTAGACGGTTCCTGTTTCTTCGGTTTTGGCGTGCTTTTTTTCGTCGCACGTTTTACTGGTGCCTTTTTCGTTGGTGTTTTTTTAGTCGCTGATTTAGATGGTGCCTTTTTTTTCGCAGGCACTTTTTTATCTGGATTTTTACTTGGCTTTGGCGTCGTCATAATCTTACTTCAAATGTCGTTTTGTTTTTTTAGTCGGTTCATGATTGGCAGGATCATCTGGCCACACATGTTTGGGGTAACGACCCTTCATTTCTTTTTGCACTTCTTTGTATGATCCAGCCCAAAACCCAGCGAGATCCTGAGTGATTTGTAGTGGCCTTTGCGCAGGTGATAACAACTCCAACACAATACCGACCTTCCCCATGGCAACAGTTGGAGACGCTTTTTCACCAAACATTTCCTGCATCCGCACGGCTAAAGCGGGTGCCTGTTTTTCTTGATAACGAATCACTGCCCGAGTGCCTGTGGGCAACTGATAATACGTTGGCAGCCACTCTTCAATGTCTTTGCTCAGCGGCCAGCCTAAATACGCCTGTAGCGCCGCCATTAAATCCAACGACGCTAGCCCTTTGGCACTGGTAATTCCGTTCATGAATGGTAATAACCACTCTTCTAAATCCGCGAGTAGGCTCAATTCATCAGCAGCGGGCCAAGCTTGCTCTGGTAACCAGTGTGCCCCACAACGCATCCGTGTTAATAAACTTTCACTACTTTTATTCCATGGTAAACACCCCAGCCCTTTACGGCGGATGTAGCCTAAAAGTGCCTGACTGATTAAACCCGGATCAGGTCTTGCCATCGGCTTACGTTCAATCACTAACTGACCTAAAGTAACGCGTTGCTCAGCTAATAATTGCCCTTTATGATCATCCCAGTCTAGCCACTCTTTTTCCTGAAAAAGATGCGGTAAATATTCTTGGATCTCAGAAAAAGTACAGGCTGCGGCACTAAATACTCGACTGGAGCCTTGTTTAAAACGTACTAAATCCACCACCACAAGGCTACTTTCATCAGCTAATGGGTCGGCCTCATCCAGCTCAACACCGTGTCCATTCGATAATTGAAAACGCCCATTTTTCCCTTTCTGCATGGCGATACGATCTGGAAACGCAGAAGCCAATAAGGTACTTAGCCAATGTGATGTCACTGACTGGTGATTTAATGTGACTCCCAGCTTTGCCGCAAAAGATTGGCTACGCTGTAGGTACTGACGGTGGCCACTTAAACGCCCTTCAAGCAATAAATTCAACTGGAAAGACAAATCGGTCTGATTGCCTTTTGGTGGTTGCTCTAACAATGGCAGTACGTGCAAAGCGGTTTGCAGTGCTTCTTTACCCCATTGCTGAGCGTTAACTAACATGGCAGCCAAACGAGGTTCAGTGCCTAGCTTTTGAGCTTGTTTACCAACATCAGTAAATTGACCACGATGATCCAAAAGGTGTAATTGCTGTAGCAGCTGATGAGCCTGATTCATGCTGGCAGTGGTTGGCGTATCTAACCACATTAAATCTGAAGGCGAGTTAGCTCCCCACTGAACCAGTTCTAAAGCAAGAGAAGAGAGATCCGAGTGCAGTATTTCTGGCTCTAGCACCAAAGGTTGAGCCTGGAGTTGCTCTTGGCTGTACAAACGCACACAAATTCCCGGCTCTAATCGGCCCGCACGACCCGCGCGCTGCTCAGCAGAAGATTGAGCAATACGAACCAATTCAAGCTTAGTGACACCCGTTTTTAAATCAAATTTTGCCACCCGCTCATAACCGCAATCCAACACTAAGCGAATGCCTTCAATGGTCAAACTGGTTTCAGCAATGTTGGTTGCCAGCACCACTTTACGTTTTCCAGCTGGCGCAGGCGCTATGGCTTGTTGCTGTTCAGACGAAGAAAGCTGGCCATAAAGGCTGCATAACACCACGTCATCCGGCAATGAAGTTAACCGCTCTGCTACTTGTCGTATTTCACCTGCTCCCGGTAAAAACACCAGTAAAGAGCCTGATTCCTGATTCAGTAACGACTGTACTTGAGTGGCCGCTTTATCTATCAAACGATCATTCGCACCGAGTGCTTGGTAACGGTATTCAACCGGATAACAACGACCTTCTGATTCCACATAGCGTGCTTCTGGCAACAGACTTTTCAGTGCATCAGCATCTAAAGTGGCCGACATCACTAGCAGCTTTAAATCATCACGTAAGGCTTCTTGAATTTCGAGCGCAAACGCCAAGGCCGTATCGGCGTGTAAACTGCGCTCATGATATTCATCAAAAATCAGCAGCCCCACACCGTTTAACTCTGGGTCCGATTGCAGTAAACGGGTCATCACCCCTTCCGTTACGATTTCTAACTTCGTATTGGCACTGACTTTACTTTCCCCACGAATACGAAACCCGACGGTTTGCCCAACAGGCTCTCCCAGTTGTTTCGCCAAAAACTGTGCGATGTTACGTGCCGCTAGCCGACGAGGCTCCAACATGATGATCTTGCCATCGATCACATTATTTTTGATCAGCATTAACGGTAACTGAGTCGATTTACCCGCACCCGGCGGCGCTTTTAAAATCAACTGATTGTATTTGGCTAACTGGGTGAAGATGGATGGCATCACCTCATCAATGGGCAGCTGTGACAACTCTCTCGCCTTATGTCATGATTCAAAACCTGACTATTGTACAAAAAAACAGGGGTAAAGCGCGAATAATCCCCCAGCGCACATTTGGAGCTATAATGAAATTTGAACCAGAATTGGAATCGGGTAGCTTAATTAAACGCTATAAACGCTTTTTGGCAGACATTGAGCTAGAAAGCGGTGAAATTCGGACTATTCACTGTGCTAATACTGGCGCGATGACAGGGTGTGCGGAACCTGGCAATAAAGTTTGGTTTTCTACTTCATCTAACCCAAAGCGCAAATACCCAAACAGTTGGGAGCTCAGTGAAACCCCGCTCGGCCATACGATTTGTGTGAACACCATTCGAGCAAATCAATTGGTTGAAGAGGCCATTCGATCCGGTGTGATCACAGAGCTACAAGGGTATGCTCAACTGCGTACGGAGGTAAAATACGGCAATGAAAACAGTCGAATCGACGTCCTATTGCAAGATGATGCTCGTCAAGACTGCTACATTGAAGTAAAAAGTGTGACGCTATTAGACAAAAAGGGTCAAGGCTTCTTTCCCGATTCCGTAACCACTCGTGGTCAAAAACACCTCAGAGAGTTAACAGAAATGGCAGAAAATGGAAGCCGGGCTGTACTTTTCTTCGCTGTTTTACATTCAGGCATTGAAAAAGTCTCTGCGGCACACCATATAGACCCGGACTATTACTCATTACTTAAGCAAGCAAAGGCAAAAGGGGTGGAAGTAATCTGCTATCAAGTTCAATTTACTGCCAATGAGATGAAATTACATTCGGCATTACCTTTTCACGATTAATTATGAAAAGTGTTGCTGCCTTCACAATGGTATCAAATTGAACTCAGCTGTCATTGCCACTCGTGATCCTTTCTGCTATAGATAGCGCCCAAATTTGACTGGCTAAGTCAAAGGTGTATTTAGGAGAAGCAGTATGCCAGAGAGCAACATGAAAAAAACGTTAGGCATCCTAGCTATTGCCGGGGTTGAACCATACCAGGAAAAAGCAGGTGAAGAGTACATGGGGCCAGAACAAACGGCTCACTTTACTAAAATCCTAGATGCCTGGCGCAACCAACTCAGGGAAGAAGTGGAACGCACTGTGAACCACATGCAGGACGAAGCGGCAAACTTTCCAGATCCAGTCGATCGTGCAGCACAGGAAGAAGAATTCAGCCTTGAACTTCGTAACCGTGACCGCGAGCGTCGCCTGATCAAGAAAATCGAAAAAACACTACAGAAAATCGAAGATGACGATTTTGGCTTCTGTGATTCTTGTGGTGTGGAAATCGGTGTTCGTCGCCTTGAAGCACGCCCAACTGCCGACCTTTGTATCGACTGTAAAACACTTGCAGAGATCAAAGAGAAGCAAATGGCAGGCTAAGCCAGACTTACGCACATATAAAGAGGGGGCTAAGGCTCCCTTTTTTGTTTCATCCATTTCATCGATTACCTTACTGCTATGACACAAGACTACATTGGCCGATTTGCGCCCTCTCCCTCTGGTCCACTCCACTTTGGTTCATTAGTGGCTGCGCTTGGCAGTTACTTGCAAGCCAAAGCTCAACAGGGAACTTGGTTAGTAAGAATGGAAGATCTCGATCCTCCACGAGAAATGGAAGGCGCAGCGGATCTGATTTTACGTACATTAGAAGCCTACGGTCTGTATTGGGATGGCTCTGTCATGTACCAAAGCCAAAGGCATGATGCATACCAAGCTCAAATCGAGCATTGGTTAGTACACCAGCAAGCGTACTACTGCCAATGTACCCGTAAGCAGATCAAACAAAGCGGTGGATTTTATTCCGGAACATGCCGAGATAAACACTTAAGTGACAACGATACCTCTGTCCGTTTAACAATGGTTGAACCTGTTACCGAGTTCACTGATTTACTGCACGGTACCATTAAAATTAACCCAGAGCTGGCTAAAGAAGATTTCATTATCAAACGTCGTGATGGTTTATTTGCGTATAACTTGGCCGTAGTTTTAGACGACATTGAGCAGGGTGTGACCGAAGTCGTACGCGGAGCCGATTTAATTGAGCCAACGGGCCGTCAAATCAGCCTGTATAAACTCTTCAAGCAGCCGACTGTCAGCTACCTCCATTTACCACTGGCATTAGGGGCAGATGGCAATAAGCTCTCAAAACAAAACCACGCGCCAGCAATAGATTTAGACAACCCAAAACCTACACTACTGGCTGCACTGCACTTTCTTGGTATGTCGCCAGATAATGCGCTAAAGAGTGCCAATATTGATGAAATTCTGGCTTGGGCGACAAAAAACTGGCAGATAAACCGGCTACCAGCTCAGATCCAGATCACACCAGCATTCTCAAATGGCCTAGCCTAAGCTATCATTAGCGGCTGTTTGTCTGTTTCTATCACATAATTGAGGTGGGTTATCTTTAATCAAGTAGCCAGCTTTTGCCGTAAAGCACTAAGCAGTGACAGTGATACTGACTCTAGTGAGGATTTAAAACTGAACATCATTACACGCCAAGAGCACAATATTTCACGCAAAGACATCAGCGATAATGCGCTGAAGGTTCTTTATCGTCTGAATAACGCAGGCTTTGATGCCTTTTTGGTAGGCGGTGGAGTGCGTGACTTATTACTAGACAAACAACCAAAAGATTTTGATATTGCGACTAACGCAACGCCAGAAGAGATCAAAAAGCTATTTCGCAACTGCCGCTTAATTGGCCGCCGCTTCCGATTAGCTCATATCCTCTTTGGCCGAGACATCATTGAGGTAGCCACCTTCCGTGGCCATCATGACGAAAAAGCCACAAAGAAGAACCTGTCATCACAATCTGATGAAGGTATGCTGCTGCGTGATAACGTATATGGCACCGTAGAAGAAGATGCTCAGCGTCGTGACTTTACGATCAATGCCATGTATTACAACATCGCCGATTACTCCATCCACGACTATGCCAACGGCCTGCAAGACTTAGAAGATGGCGTGATTCGTTTAATGGGCGATCCAGAAACACGCTACCGTGAAGATCCGGTACGCATGCTACGCGCCATTCGTTTTGCCGCTAAATTAAGCATGACCATTTGCCCAAAAACCGCCGCGCCTATCAAGCAACTGTCACCTCTTTTGCTCGATATTCCGGCTGCACGTTTATTTGAAGAGTCACTAAAGCTGCTTCAATCTGGCGATGGCTTGGTGACTTACGACATGCTACGTGAATACAACTTATTCCAACAGCTATTTCCACTAGTAGCAGAATACTTCACCGACGATCAAGACAGTAACACCGAGCAAATGATTGAGCTGGTGTTAAGCTCTACTGACCGTCGCCTAAATGCGGAACAACGCGTCAACCCAGCGTTCGTGTTTGCCGCGGTATTATGGTACCCGTTGGTCCATAAAGCAGAACAGTTATGTGAAGAAAATGGCATGAGTTACTACGATGCCATTATGGAAGCCAGCAATATAATTCTTGATAAACAAGTCAAAAATATTGCGATCCCACGTCGATTCACCACGACCATTCGCGATATCTGGCAGCTACAACTTCGCTTGCCGCGTCGCAGTGGTAAACGTGCCTTCGCCCTGCATGATCAACAAAAATTCAGAGCTGGGTTTGATTTCCTTGAAATGCGCGCTGAAATTGAACAAGGTCAAACAAAAGAACTTGCACAGTGGTGGACAGAGTTCCAGAATGCCGATCGTAACCAGAAGCAAAAAATGGTACAGCAGCTCGGTCAAAGACGCTCTGGCGGTAATCGTCGCCGTAAGCCAAATTTTCGCCGTAAGAACACAACAAAAGCAGATTCATGATCACAGCATACATTGCCATTGGTAGTAACCAGGGAGACCCGGTTGCTCAAGCAAAGTGCGCCATTAACGCTCTACAGCAGCTGCCTAATACCCAGGTAACTGCTGTTTCGTCGTTATACAGCAGCACACCAATGGGACCACAAGATCAACCCGACTACATTAATGCGGTTGTAGAAATAAAGACTCAACTAGAGCCATTGTCACTGCTCGACCTCACTCAAGAAATTGAGTTAAACCAAGGCCGAGTGCGTAAAGATGAGCGTTGGGGTCCAAGAACCCTTGATTTAGATCTCATTCTTTTTGGTAACACTGTTCTTGATAGCGAACGCCTGACCATTCCTCACTATGGAATGAAAGTCAGAGAATTTGTTCTCTATCCGCTGGCAGAAATTGCACCAAGCTTAACCCTGCCTGACGGAACAGAATTGGCAAGCTTGCTACAACAAGTTGATAAAAATGGGCTCACGATTTGGCAAGCCTAGCCCACGCCTAGAAAGGAATTATCCATGAAAAAAATTACCATCAACGATCTTATCAAATGGAAGCAAGAAGGTCGTAAATTCGCAACATCCACCGCGTATGATGCAAGCTTTGCTCAGTTATTAGAGCAACAAGAAATGCCTGTATTATTGGTCGGCGACTCATTAGGTATGGTTCTACAAGGTAAGAACGATACGTTAGCCGTCAGCGTGGACGATATCGCTTACCATGCGCGCTGTGTACGCGCTGGTAGCCCAAATTCACTGTTAATGGCTGATATGCCATTCATGAGCTACGCCACACCAGAGCAAGCGTGCGAGAATGCCGCTAAACTGATGCAAGCGGGCGCTAACATGGTGAAAATTGAGGGTGGCGAGTGGGTCGCAGAAACCATTCGTACACTAACAGAGCGTGCTGTGCCTGTTTGTGCTCACCTAGGTTTAACGCCGCAGTCCGTCAACATTTTTGGTGGCTACAAAATACAAGGTCGCGACCAAGATCAAGCAGATCAAATGGTTCGTGATGCGCTTGCTCTACAAAATGCAGGGGCACAAATCATTCTATTAGAATGCGTACCGGGCTCATTAGCAGAACGCATCACTAAAGCGGTTAACGTACCAGTCATTGGCATTGGTGCTGGTAATGCCACTGATGGCCAGATTTTAGTCATGCACGATATGTTTGGTATATCAGCAAACTATATGCCGCGCTTTTCTAAGAACTTCTTAGCTGAAACGGGCGATATGCGTACAGCAGTAACCCAATACATACAAGATGTCGAGCAAGGTATATTCCCTGGCTCAGAGCATACCTTTGAGTAAGGACAAATAATGCAAACTTTCGCAGACATAGCTACATTACGTGAGCAAATTAAAACTTGGAAACGTGATGGTCGCCGAATCGCTTTTGTTCCGACCATGGGCAACTTACACGAAGGTCATTTAACCTTAGTTCGTAAAGCTCGTGAGAACGCCGATATCGTGGTTGCCAGTATTTTTGTCAACCCAATGCAGTTTGATAAAGCTGACGATTTGAACGCGTACCCACGTACCCTAGAAGACGATTTAAGCAAACTGAACGGTGAAGCGGTGGAAGCCGTGTTTACCCCTACCCCTGAGATCATGTACCCAGAAGGTCTGGATAAACAAACTTTTGTTGACGTACCAGGGCTATCTCAGATGTTAGAAGGCGCCTCTCGTCCGGGCCACTTCCGTGGTGTATCAACGGTAGTGACTAAGTTATTTAATATTGTTCAACCTGATGTTGCGTGTTTTGGCGAAAAGGATTTCCAACAACTTGCATTAATTCGCCAAATGGTGATTGATCTGGCCATGGACATTGAAATCATTGGCGTGCCGACGGTACGTGAAATGGATGGTTTAGCCATGAGCTCTCGCAATGGTTACCTCACTATTGATGAACGCCAACGCGCTCCAGTTCTGGCTCGTACAATGCGCTGGATCAGCAGCCAAATGCGTGGCGGCCGTGATGACTACCCATCGTTAATTGAAGACGCGAACGATCAACTGCGTGCAGCTGATCTTCAGCCGGATGAGATTTTCATTCGCGATGCAAGAACGTTACAACCAATTGATGGTGATACCACCCAAGCGGTGATCTTAATGTCTGCTTTCTTAGGCCAAGCACGTTTGATTGATAATCAAATTGTAGAGCTTGCTGTTCAGGTTCAAGAAGAAGAACCAGAAGAAAGCGCATAATCAAACGATTCAATTTAGATCAAAAAGGGCACTGAGATAGTGCCCTTTTTATTTCGTGATTTAGTAAAACGTAGACATTAACTTCTAAGGCCTACACCACGTGACACAAGAGACCACGCCACAGCATACAAACCAACAATAAACACGCCTAATACTGAAAATGAAGTGGCGATACTGACATCAGCAACACCTAAAAATCCATAGCGGAACGCATTAACCATGTACACGATCGGGTTAAGTTTAGACACGCCCTGCCAGAATTCAGGCAATAAACTGATCGAATAAAAGACGCCTCCCAAATACGTGAGCGGTGTTAAAACAAAGGTCGGAATAATGCTGATGTCATCAAAAGTGCGAGCATAAACCGCATTAATCAACCCACCGAGAGAAAACACAATCGACGTCATTAGGACGGTTAGAAGAATCACCCACCAATGAGCGATATTCAAATCAACAAAAAAGAGCGAGACAAAGGTTACGATCGTGCCAACCGCAAGACCTCGCACGACACCACCACCCACAAAACCAGCAATAATAATGTAATTAGGCACAGGTGCCACTAATAGCTCTTCGATATTACGCTGAAACTTAGAGCTGAAAAAAGAAGACGCAACATTGGAATAGGAGTTCGTGATCACCGACATCATGATCAACCCCGGCACAATGTACTCCATATAGCTGAAGCCACTCATCTCACCAATTCGGGACCCAATTAAGTTACCAAAAATAATGAAATACAGCGTCATCGTGATCGCAGGCGGCACTATAGTTTGTACCCAAATACGCGAAAATCGAATGACCTCTTTAGAGATCAAGCTACGAAAAGCAACCCAATATAAATGATTCATTATTTGCTCTCCTTGGCTTCGCCTTCTCTGACAATACTCACAAAGAGTTCTTCAAGACGATTGGCTTTATTGCGCATGGAAAGCACATCAATACCCTGTTCACTCAATTGTTGGAAAACATGATTTAAACTCGCGCTTTTCTCTACTTCGATTTCAATTTTACCGTCATCAACAGATACGACCTGGCATCCCGTCAAGTTAGGGGAAGGTGCACCCTGCGCCACATCAAACACAAAGGTTTCCACTTGCAGTTTGCTCAGCAAATTAGACATAGAGGTATTTTCAATCAGTTCACCGCGATTAATAATGCCAATGTTTCGACACAGCATTTCGGCTTCTTCAAGATAATGAGTGGTTAAAATAATGGTGATACCTTGCTGATTAATGTCTTGCAAAAACGTCCACATAGAACGGCGCAGTTCAATATCTACACCCGCTGTGGGCTCATCTAAGATTAACAGTTTTGGTTCATGCATTAACGCACGAGCAATCATTAAACGGCGCTTCATACCACCAGAAAGTTCGCGAGCACGCTCGTTTCTTTTTTCCCATAAATCTAATTTAGAAAGGTATTTTTTCGCTCTTTCCAGTGCCAGATCTTTTTCAACACCATAGTAGCCCGCTTGATGAGTTACGATCTGAAGTACCGTTTCAAACTGATTAAAATTAAACTCTTGCGGAACCAGACCTATGTTTTTTTTGGCCTCAACCAAGTCGGTATCCATGTCTGAGCCAAAGACTTTCACTTGCCCAGAGGTTTTGTTCACCAGTGAACTAATTACTCCGATTGTTGTGGATTTACCAGCACCATTGGGGCCAAGCAACGCGTAAAAATCACCTTGCTCAACCTGCAACGTCACTCCTTTTAAGGCTTCTACACCGCCTGAATAAATTTTACGAAGCTGCTCAATTTCTAATGCGTACATAAAGTAGTACTACTCTTTTGTTATTATTAACAAACTAGAGATGCTGCTTTTTACAGCACTTTTCAAGCCAATATTAGAATTTTCTTCAATAAAAAACGCAGCCATCGTGACTGCGTTTTATTCAAAAAATCCATTTCATTTATTTGGTTGTATCAACCAATTTAATGGCAGCTTTTAGCGCTTCGTACCTAAAGGAGTAGGTGTTCCCATCAGGCACTAAATCAAGCACATGGAATTTCTCTAATTGCTGACGAGTCTGTTTATTTGGGCAAAGCAAATACACTTCACAGTTTGCATCAAGAGCATCTTTAATGGCATTTTCTAACGCAAGCCCAACCGTTACATCAATCATCGGCACATCGGTGAGATCCAAAATCATGACTTCGTAATCTGAAATACTCGAATGCTGACGGGAAATCGCCTTTGAGACACTAAAAATCATTGGCCCAGACAAATAGAAAAACAGAACCTTGCCATTTGCTCGGTCTAATAGGCCCCGCTCACTGTCGGTCAGTGGCACGTCATTTTCATCGGCATCACTGATGGCTTTTACTTGCCTTGCTTGCTCACGACTTAAGCGCTCAATAATGATGATGTTAGAAATGAATACGCCTAACCCCACTGCGGCAATCAAATCCACAAATACGGTGAGCAACATAACGCCATACATAATGGCCATACCCTGCACGCTGACCTTATGAGCACGCTGGATAAAACTCCAATCTAAGATATTAAAGCCGACGTACACGGCAATACCTGCCAATACTGCCATTGGAATCGGCTCTGTTAAGCTACCAGCTACCAGCACCACTAACGCAAGTACTAACGCACGAATGACACCAGATAGAGGAGAACGCGCACCAACTTGGATATTGGTTACCGTACCCATAGTAGCACCAGCCCCTGGTAAAGCACCAAACAAACCAGAGATCATGTTAGCCAACCCCTGACCACGCAGCTCTTTGTCAGAATCATGCTCTTTACGAGTTAGGGAGTCACCGATAACGGCGGTCAGCAAAGTATCAATACACCCTAATGTGCCCAACACTAACGCATCAATTACCATGGTGGTAAACATTTCAGAGTTAATGGTTGGGATCACAAACGATGGTAACCCAGCAGGGATCTCACCAATTCGGCGGATGCTATCAGTATCAAAAACAATGACAGACAGTAGCGTAACGGCAATCAACGCCACCAACTGAGCAGGAATGTATTTGCGGTATTTTTTTGGGAAAAAGAATAAAATGGCCAAGGTTAACAAGCCAAGAAAAAGCTCGCTAAACTTCATGTTTGCGACCGTGTCAGGCAAGGCTGTCAACGTTCCCATGACACCACCAGAAGGCGCAGCATGACCCAGTAAAGGGGAAAGTTGGAGGATAATTAAAATAACCCCTATTCCCGACATAAAACCAGAAATCACGCTATAGGGCATTAAAGTAACGTACTTACCTAACTTTAATGTCCCGAGTAAGATCTGAAAGGCACCGGCCATCATAACAACAGTAAAGGTCATAGCCATGCCCGTTTCAGGATAACGAGCCATCATACTCGTCATCACCGCGGTCATGATCACCGTCATCGGGCCTGTCGGCTCAGAAATCAGGCTGGATGAACCACCAAATAGGGCTGCAAACAAACCCACCATAATCGCGCCCCAAAGGCCCGCTTCAGCCCCCGCCCCAGAGGCAACACCAAACGCCAGCGCTAGCGGAAGGGAAATGATGGCAGTGGTAACACCACCAAACAGATCCCCTTTCAGGTTGATATCTTCAAATCGACTTCCAAACAAAATACCGCTCCCTGCTGATAAAAATTTCAAACCGCATTACTTTATCAAATGTTATTAAAATAATTTAACTGTTAAATACATCCCATAACTGACAATTTATAACTAAAAGTTAGGAACAAGGCTAACTTAATGATCTTATGACCTAGAACACGTCAGATGAGTGCATTTCAGGCAATATTGTGCAAGATTGAAATTGTAACATTGTGTATAGTTGAGCCAGTTGAACAAGGGAAGTAAGATGCCAGAAATTAAACAGCTGTTTGAAAATAACTCTAAGTGGTCTGAATCCATCAAATCAGAAAGCCCAGAATACTTCGCAAAACTTGAAGAAGGGCAACACCCTGGATTTCTTTGGATTGGCTGCTCTGACAGTCGCGTACCAGCAGAACGCTTAACTGGCTTATACTCTGGTGAGTTATTTGTTCACCGGAACGTGGCCAACCAAGTCATCCATACTGATTTAAACTGTTTATCCGTAGTGCAATACGCTGTGGATGTGCTGAAGGTCAAACACATTATCGTCTGTGGCCATTATGGCTGTGGTGGGGTTCTCGCGGCGATTGAAAACCCACAACTAGGGCTCATTAATAACTGGCTGTTACACATTCGAGATTTATACCTCAAACACCGTAACTGGCTGAGTAAAATGCCACTTGAGCAACAGGCAGATAAACTGTGTGAAATCAACGTTGCCGAGCAAGTCTACAACTTAGGCAATTCGACGATTATGCAAAATGCTTGGGAACGTGGGCAAGATGTGGAGATCCACGGGGTTATCTACGGTATTGGAGATGGTAAGCTAGAAGACATTGGTGTGCGCTGTGCGAGCCGAGAGACCCTAGAAAGCTCTCATCAAACAGCCATGGCAAAACTACTCAATAACGAATAGTACTTCCTAGCCATACAAAGAACGCCCACGAAGAACTCCGTGGGCGTTGCTGTATGTCAAACTGAGTTAGCCGATTACTCTTGAGGTACAACTTTCCCAATGTATGGTAAATGGCGGTATTTCTGCGCGTAATCGATACCCACACCAACTACAAACTCATCCGGAATAGCAAAACCAACCCATTTCACATCAACATGCACTTCACGACGAGAAGGCTTATCTAACAGCGTACAGATTTGAATCGAGTTAGGCTCACGTAGAGACAAAATTTCACACACTTTACTTAGTGTATTACCTGTATCAATAATGTCTTCCACCAGCAATACATCCTTGCCTTTAATGTCGTCATCCAAATCTTTTAAAATCCGAACATCGCGAGAACTTTCCATTGTATTGCCGTAGCTAGAGGCGGTCATGAAATCAACTTCATGTGGGATATCAATAGCACGAGCAAGATCTGCCATAAAGACAAATGAGCCACGTAATAGGCCAACCATTACTAGATTTTCAGAATTCTGATAATGCTCTGTGATTTCTCGACCTAAAACGCTAACGCGATCCTGAACTTCTTGCTCAGAAATCATTACTTCAACTGTATGCTTCATTTTATTCTCCCTCGGCTAAAGCTGCATATTCTCTAGCTGTCGGATTATTAATTAACTCGAAGATCTCTATTCTAGCATTGCAAAGCGCGTAGGTTAATTTTTACGTGAGTCAATTTTCTTTCGAGAAGTGCAATAAGTTGTTGAAGTATCAATAGCCCTATTGTACGATTATTATCCATATACAATAAGTTTACTAATAAATAATAATTTCAGTTGGCAAGGATATAACAAAAATATGGATACTTTAGTACAAAAAACACGTACTAGGCTTTCGCCTGAAAAACGTAAAGAGCAGTTACTTGAAATCGCAATCAGTGTATTTGCACGCCGTGGCATTGGCCGTGGTGGTCATGCGGATATCGCCGAAATTGCGAATGTTTCTGTCGCAACTGTGTTTAATTACTTCCCAACACGAGAAGATCTGGTGGATGAAGTATTAAATAAAGTAGAAAGCCGCTTTAGCCAATTCTTGGCTGATAGCTTAGTGGAAGATGCCCACATAAAAGAAAGCTTAGAGAACATCACCAATAACCTAATTGACGTGACGCTAGAGCAAGAAGATTGGGTGAAAGTATGGTTTGAATGGAGCTCTTCAACCCGTGACGAAGTATGGCCTTTATTCGTCAGCACCAACAAAGATAACATGAAACGTGTCGCTGAATTATTCGGCGCAGCCATGGTTAAGGGTGAGGTGTGCGACGAACATAACCCGAATGACCTAGCGAAGCTTTTACACGGCATTTGTTACTCTTTATACCTTCAGGCGAACCGCACCCCTGACAAAGAAAAATTAGAAAATTTAGTGGATAGCTTCTTGGCGATGCTATGCATCTATAAATAAAAATAGGCTTCTATGAAAAGGCCAGCTTGTCATAAGATAAGCTGGCCTTTGTTATTTTAGAATATATCGTTCTAATATCTTAGCTATGAAAACTACTCTCCAGCGATTTTCATTGATTCAATCAAAATCGAACCGGTCTGAATTTGAGATCGCGTTTCTACATCATTACCGACGGCCACGATGTTGTTAAACATCTCTGTTAAGTTACCCGCAATCGTAATTTCTGTGACTGGGTATTGGATCTGACCATTTTCAACCCAGAAACCGGCTGCACCGCGAGAGTAATCCCCCGTTACGGCATTCACGCCTTGGCCCATCAGTTCAGTTACCAGTAAGCCGGTATCCATCTTCTTAAGCATCTGCTCGAAGCTTTCGCCCGTCGATTTTACAAACCAGTTGTGAATACCGCCTGCGTGGCCAGTTGGCTGCATTTTCATTTTACGTGCAGCGTAACTCGTTAATAGGTATGTCGCTAACACGCCATCTGTAATAATTTCACGATCTTGCGTGATCACCCCTTCACTATCAAATGGGCTACTCGCCATACCACGAAGAACGTGTGGGCGCTCACTGATAGAGAACCAATCTGGGAAAATTTTCTCGTTTAACTTATCTAATAAGAAAGATGACTTTCGGTAAAGGTTTGAACCACTGATCCCCATCACTAGGTGACCTACCAGCCCTGTAGCGACATCAGCAGCAAACATAACCGGAACTTGTGTTGTTCCTATTTTACGAGCATCTAAACGCTCTAGAGTACGTTTAGCCGCTTCATGGCCAACAAACTCCGGTGTCCATAACTCATCACGGTGACGAGCCACGGTGTAGCTGTAATCTCGCTCCATTTCACCATTGGTGCTTTCTGCGATCATGCAACAACTGATACTATGGCGGCTCGTTGGGTAACTGGCCAACATGCCATGACTGTTACCATACACTTTAATACCGTAGTAACTGTCGTAACTAGCACCATCACTTTGCTTAATTTTGCTACTGTAATCTAAAGCCGCTTGTTCAGAAGCAATCGCCACTTTAGCAGCGTAGTCTGGCTCCGGCTCATCAGGATGGAAGAGATCTAAATCGGGAATATCTTTTGCCATCAGTTCTGCAGGAGCAGGGCCTGCACACGGGTCTTCTGATGTGTAGCGAGCAATATCGAGTGCCGCTTCTACCGTTTGTTGAATAGCAGTATCACTAAGATCGGATGTAGAAGCACTGCCCTTACATTGACCTCGGTATACGGTGATACCCAAAGCACCATCACTATTAAATTCAACATTTTCTACTTCACACATGCGAGTAGAAACGCTAATGCCGGTGGTTTTTGTGATAGCAACTTCTGCTGCGTCAGCCTGAGTGCCAGCCATTTCTAACGCTTTGGCTACCGCGGCTTCTAACTCAACCTGCTGTTGAGTCACTTGTTGTCTTGCGTCCATAAAAACACTTTATTTAGTCCAGATAATGTTAGGATAACACCCTACGCAATAAAATTGCGCCCCCAATCACGACTAAACTTGTTAAAATAAGGCATTAGATCCCTTTCTGGGTCACAGACACCAACGAGAACCCTTAATTATGAGCCGTAAAAACCAAAAAGCACCTTGGGAAGAGGAAGAAGAAATCATCTGGGTAAGTAAAACCGAGATGAAACGCGATATGGAAGAACTGCAGAAACTGGGCGAACAACTGGTTGATATTAAAGCCAGCACCCTAGAAAAGTTCCCGCTATCTGAAGACTTATTCGACGCGGTATTAGACGCTCAGCGTTTCAAAAATGAAGCAAAACGCCGTCAGCTACAACGCATTGGTAAACTAATGCGTAACGAAGATCCAGAGCCAATCCAAGCCGCTCTTGATAAACACTACAACAAGCACTCGCAAGCCACTGCTGAGCTGCACAAGCTTGAAACAATGCGAGATCGTATTGTTGCTGAAGGTGATTCAGCCATTGCAGAAGTTCTCAATAAATACCCAAACGCTGATCGCCAGCGTCTGCGTCAGCTTGCTCGCCAAGCCAATAAAGAAAAATCACAAAGCAAACCACCAAAAGCTTTCCGTGAGATTTTCCAAGTATTAAAAGAACTCGCAGAAGACGAATAACCGCGCTTTAGCTACATGAACAAACATAAAAAAGAGGCCGTATGTCATCATATGGCCTCTTTTCTTTTAAAGCTGTAAAGTCAAAGTAGAGTTTACTCTGTACCACCAACCGTTAACGCATCTAACTTCAAGGTTGGCTGACCAACGCCCACTGGCACGCTTTGGCCCGCTTTACCACACACACCCACACCACGGTCGAGTGATAAATCATTACCCACCATAGAGACTTGCTGCATGGCTTCAATACCAGAGCCAATCAATGTCGCCCCTTTAATTGGACGAGTAATTTTACCGTTTTCAATGAGATAAGCTTCTGATGCAGAGAACACAAACTTACCCGAGGTAATATCTACCTGACCACCGCCAAAGTTAGGTGCATAAATACCCTTTTCAACCGTTGAGATAATCTCTTCTGGGGCGTGCTCGCCAGGTAGCATGTAAGTATTTGTCATACGAGGCATAGGTAGATGTGCGTATGATTCACGACGGCCATTACCCGTAGGATCCACTCCCATTAAACGGGCGTTCAATTTATCTTGCATGTAACCTTTTAATACGCCATTTTCAATCAGCGTATTGTATTGGCCCGGAACACCTTCATCATCAATGTTCAAAGAGCCACGTAGATCCGTTAACGTACCATCATCCACAATCGTACAAAGTGGCGAAGTCACTTGCTCACCCACTTTACCACTGAACATCGATGAACCTTTACGGTTAAAGTCACCTTCTAAGCCATGACCAACAGCTTCGTGCAACAATACACCTGGCCAACCCGATCCTAGAACGACAGGCATAGTACCTGCTGGTGCAGCATCCGCTTCAAGATTCACTAATGCTTGGCGAATCGCTTCATCAGCAAAGTTGAGCGCGACCGTTTTATCACCTTCGGCTTTTAAGAAATGCTCATAGCCGTAACGACCACCACCACCAGAACTACCACGTTCACGTAAATCCCCCTTTTGGACCAATACGCTAATAGATAAACGAACTAGCGGTCTTACGTCTGTCGCATACGTGCCATCTAAAGCGGCAACCAAGACTTCTTCATACACACCATTTAGACTGACAGATACTTCCTGAACCAAAGGCTCTTTAGTACGGATGTAACGATCGATTTCTTCAAGTAGCGCGATCTTCTCTTGCTTATCTAAACTTTTTAATGGGTCAATCGGAGCATAGATACCACTACCTATAGTCGGAGCAAAAGCTTTAACTCGACCTTCACCGCCTTGTTGTACAATACCACGAGCCGCTTTTGCACTTTGTGTCAACGCATCTAGATTGATCTGATCTGAATATGCAAAGCCTGTTTTGTCACCCGCAACGGCACGAACCCCTACACCACGATCAATATTGAATGAACCGTTTTTAATAATGCTATCTTCCAGCACTAGCGATTCATGCCAGCAAGATTGAAAATAAATGTCTGCGTAATCCACATCACGCGTCGCAATCATGCCAAGAGTATTCGACAGTTCATCTTGATTTAGCCCAGCCATGGCTAACAAATTTTGTTCTACGCTATTTAAGCTCATTTAATTCGTGCTCTTATTTCTGGTGTAGGTGGCAGGTTAGCCGCGCATGTTTTGCGACTGGCATTTTTTGACGGATACCATCGCTGACCGAAATATCGATATCAGTGAGTAAGACACCCGTTCCTTCTTTCTGTTCCGCAACAATATTACCCCATGGATCTATCATCATGGAGTGGCCCCAAGTTTCACGTTCCGCGTTGTGCTCGCCCCATTGTGCCGATGCCAATAACCAACATTGAGTTTCAATGGCGCGGGCACGTAATAATACTTCCCAATGGGCACGACCTGTCACTTTTGTAAAGGCCGCTGGAACAACAATAATGTCAGCACCTTGTTGCCTTAATTCGCTGTACAGCTGCGGAAAACGAACATCATAACAGATTGAAAGACCTAATTTTCCAAATGGTGTCTCTACAACCTTGATTTGATCTCCTGCTTTAAAGGTATCAGATTCTCGGTAACTATGGTGCCCATCTTCCACATCAACATCAAACATATGCAATTTATCGTAAAACTCGATAAGTTGACCTTGATCGTCATACACCAACGAGGTTGCAGTGACTTCTCCACTTACCGTGAGAATTGGCATTGAGCCAACCACCAGCCAGATACGATAATGCCGAGCCATTTCAGACAATTGATCTTGAATTGGCCCTTTACCTAATGTTTCAGCATGTTTAAGGTAATCATCTCGGCTACCAAATACGACTGTATTTTCTGGAGTAACGACGAGTTCAGCACCTTGCAGCTGCAACCCCTTAAGTTTACGGGCTAAGTGCTCTAAGTTCTTCTCTGGGTCTTCCCCCGAGGTCATTTGAACCACGCCTATTTTTGCCATGTTTTACTCCTTCCTTGTCGCATTTACTTATTTGCTTCAGGTAGCACGTATTCACCACGACTACGTGAAATTTCCTTCACTTCCGGGTTTTCAAGTGACCCTTTTACTTCATATCGTACTTGAGTAAACACATCAATCACAGGCGAAAGTGCAGTGGTAATTGCAAATACATACAGGGCCGTTTGAGGCGTCACAGCAAACGCAGTCAGAACCGGGATCCCCGATGTCAGATCGGGTGTAAACTCCACTTCCGCATCCACTTGGCGGGAAGCTAAATTCGCCCTACCTTTAATTTGCATCAGACCAGCTGTTGCATCCATCTCTATGTTATTACTCACAAAGATACCTTTGCGCATTTTACCGCTGCCTGTGATGGAGTTAAACGGCATCCCATCGTCAAACACACCGGTAAAATCCAGCTTCATTTTACGAATAATAGAATCTAGGCTAAATAGGCCCAACAACCGCGCAGCTCCCGAGACATCAGAAATAACACCACTCCCTAACCGGGTGGTCATTTCTCCTGACAAAGTATCCACTCTCATCGACCAGGGTGCACCATCCCAGTTAAGATTTGATGTCATCTCAAACGGCGCTTTCTGAATGCCAGAACTGATCCCAAATCTCGCCATTAACTCTGAATTGTTTTTTCCATTCATGGACATGTTAAATTCAGATCGACTTATTCTGTCGGTCAAGGTCCAACGCCCGTTCAATTCAAACTTATTCGAACCACTGCTTACTGAAATGTCTTGCCATACCAACGCATCTTTTTCTCGCCTTAAGTGCGCTTCCACTTTTCCTAATTTATAACCTTGTAACCAAGCATCTGAAATAGAAAGATCAAATTCAGGGATCCACTCTTTAAACTCCCGATCAAAATCAGAAATTAATGGGCTATCTTCAGTAGCGTGATGGTACCTTATTTGCTCTTCATCTAGATTTTCCAGCTCAGAGAAATAAAGGTGTAATTTATCCAACTCGATTGAAACAGGTTGTCCTTCTTTCCATGAAACTTGACCATCCAATTCTTGGCTGCCAATGAGCACGTTCCACCCAGTCGGCTTTTTGCGTGCTGCAACGGAGAGATCATGCCACTCTAACCCTGCTAGCTCTAGCTGCTGCGTTTTAATGTTCACTCGTTCTGGTAGAGGTAACTCAGGGAAAGTACTGCCGCTTGAAGAACCAGACGAGGCTGAATCACCCCCTTTTAGAGCTTCAATCCAACTATCGGCATCAAAACGAGGGTGATTCAGCTGCACTGTATGACCAACAATAGGGCTTACTTTAAAATCACCTTTGCCTATCACAACGTTGCTTGCTTCAATCACTGGGCGCTCAGGCACAATATTAATTTCAGCCTGGTATTTTGCTTGTGGTAATGTCAACCGAGCAGACAGCGCTTCTTGGTTGCCGGATGCTTGAACTCTAGCGCTCGATGGCTTGCCTTTCGGTTTATCAAGGGGGAAAGGCAGCAGACTAGTCACATGCTGTAAGTTTGCTTTTAGATCCACTTGATAGGTAAAACCAATATCGGCTAACTGAACATCAAGCCCTAAATCCCAGCGGCTACGTCCTGAAACCTCTTTTAAAAGCTCATCACCAACATACGGCTTAAGCAGTTTCACCTCCCAGTTACCTGAAACGCCAATAGCGAGGTCATAATCTTTTTGCTGCTCACCAGTAAAGTCCACCGAGATAGGTTGATCCAGTAACGTCGCTGTCATCTCTTTCGCTGAAATAACATCGTTATCAAAATGAACTCGCCCGGAGACCGCTTCCAACACAATATTAGGCGTTTGAATTTCAACATCGTTTTTCTTGAGATCGGCGTAACCCCAAGCTCGAACATCATCACCATTAAATGGAATATCTAGTTCAAAAGTAGACGTTACATCACCTGCGACCTGTACCGTTGTTAATGCCGCTCCCACCGAGTCAACCAGCGGAGTAGCCATCATGTAATCACGAACCGCCGCTCCTTTTGCTTTGGCACTCGCCGTGATTTCCAAATGACCACCTTCACCAAGGTGCTCAACGTAGCCATCCACTTTCGTGGCTCTTGCTTCCATCAGACGAGCAGACTTAGACTCTAGATACATGGACGCATTTTCAAATAACAAATCGAGCTGTAAATCTTCCAATGGCGGCCATGCAGTATCAAAACTAAATTTTGCCTGCTCAATCCCCACGCCCGCTTGGAAAACACCTTCATTATTTAAATACGGGAAGTCACCTAATTCCCCATACCAAACCAATTGGGCTGTTTGGGCTCTGCCCCCTTGAATGGCCGCAGAAAGGTAATCCGTTAACTCTTGACCTAATGCGAGTGTCGGCAAGTAACGCCATGTTTCACCCGCATTGTAAGCGTCTGCTTCGCCATAAAACGAAAGTAAAGCCGAAGACTCATATGGAAAATCGAGAAAAAACTCGCCGATCACATTCAAATCCGGCGTGGTGACGGCAATCTTATCTGACCACAACTGCCAACCATCATCATTTATCTGCCAGTAAGCACTAACTTCACCATTATCAATAGGCAGTGGTGCTTGAAATACATCACCATATGGCAAAGTATCATCTACCAAATTAAGCGTTGCGGCTCCTGACGTTAAATCTCCGGCAAGGGTGACATTTAACTTATGGACTTCAGGTAACAACTCCCACTGCTTCATGGAAAAATGTTCAATATTCGCAGAGTAACGCAGCGGCTGTTGAGTGGATTGACTGATGCGTAAATCTTGCACTTTCCCTGCTGGCGCTAAAGTGGTCAGCCAGTTACTAATGCCTTCTGACTCAGGAAGCAGTGACAGTAGTGGTAAAAGTCGCTCAATGGCGGCTTGGTCAGAATTAAAAACCCATGATTCTGGTTGCCATGACAGACTCAAATTACTAAGTGGCCATGCTTCATCATCCGTTCGTAATGCTAACTTTGAAGAATGAATAAACAGACCATCGCCATCAGGTTGTAACTTAAACACCCCATCATCAATATTAAGCTTGTGAGGTTGCTCCCCATCTAACCATTGGATATGAGACGGCAATAACTGCACTAATGCATCAACAGGCAGGCCATTTTTTAATGTAATCCAGCTTTCTACACTCACTAGGCCAGATTGGATCCCCGTTTCTTCTTTCAAATAACGGTCAAGAAAAGGAACCACTGGGATTTTATTGGCTTGCAGGTAAAAATCGCCATTAATCGAACTTAACTGCCCCTGCTCTTCAAAGTTCGCGATCACTTTGAGCTGGCTAAGTTCACTATTCGCAATCCCAACCACCCCATCAGCAAGGTGCTTACCATCAATGTTCTTCCATTTTAGCGAGGTAATATCCAGTTGATACTCATCTTCGGCTAAAGAGCGAAAATGAATCTTAGAATCACGGACAGAAAAGTGGCCTAAGCGCACTAAAAATAATTGCTCAAGACTTTGTAAAAAGGTGGAATCGTGTCTATCTTCTGTGTTGTATGACAGTTCTCTCACATCCAGAACCAGTTTTTCGATACTAATATCAGCAAACTGGGGGCGAAGGGTAAGTAAGGACGACAATAAATCTAGCTGGAGTTCAACTTGTCCAATGTTCAGTAACGTTTTTTCCGTATCCGGTAACCCAAGAGTCACATTGGAAAGACTTAATGAAGGGTAAGTATTGCGCCAGTGGCCTTCCGCATTACCGATCGATAATGCCATGCCTGTCTCAGCCGCAACCCATGCATGGATCTCCGGTTGGTACTGATCCACTTTGGGTAATAAAATTCGTAATCCTGTGATACATAATGCGGCTACGACCAAAAACGTCAGCAGTAGCCACATAAAAAAACGTACACAGCGGGTGGTAATGGATGCCACTCGGTGACCTCTCTACATCATGACAACATCAAACTGCTCTTGAATATAGAGGGGCTCAGCTTGAATTTTAACTTGTTTACCAATAAAGACTTCAAGCTCAGCTAATGCGTGAGATTCATCACCTTCTAATGCGTCTGCAACCGCCACGGATGCATACACAACAAACTTATCTGCGTCGTAAGCACGATTCACACGTGTAATTTCACGTAAAATCTCATAGCACACACTTTCGACGGTTTTCACACTACCACGGCCTTCACATGTTGGGCATTCGCCACACAACACATGCTCAATGCTCTCGCGGGTCCGCTTACGTGTCATTTCCACTAAACCAAGCTGAGTAAAACCATTGATGTTCGTTTTCACACGGTCTTTTTCTAGTGCTTGTTCTAATGATTGCAACACTCGGCGACGGTGCTCTTCACTCATCATATCGATGAAATCAATGATAATAATGCCACCTAAGTTACGTAAACGGAGCTGACGAGCGATGGCCTGAGTTGCCTCTACATTTGTATTAAAGATAGTCTCTTCAAGGTTGCGACGCCCAACAAATGCACCAGTATTGATGTCGACAGTGGTCATGGCTTCCGTTTGATCGATGATCAAATATCCACCCGACTTAAGTTCCACTTTACGATCTAATGAACGCTGGATTTCATTTTCCGTGTCAAACATGTCAAAGATAGGTTTATCACCACCGTAGTACTCAAGCTTTTTGGTTAATTCAGGCACAAACTCAGACGTAAACTCTTTCAGCTTTTCAAACGCCATCTTGGAGTCTACGCGGATTAAATCCAACTCAGTGCCAACAAAATCTCGTAAGATCCGCTGATCTAAACCTAACTCGCCATATAACATGGACTTTGTTTTGTACTTTTTGCGGCGCTCAATCACTTTTGTCCACAAGCGCTTTAAAAAGGCCGCATCTTGGGCAATCTCTGCTTCTTTTGCCCCTTCCGCCGCTGTACGAATAATAAAGCCACCAAATTCGTCGCAGTAATCTGAAACGGTATTTTTCAACCTTGCACGCTCAGCTTCACTTTCAATACGCTGCGAAACCCCCACATGGCTGGCTCCGGGCATAAATACGAGATAACGTGAAGGTAAAGTAATGTCTGTGGTTAAACGCGCGCCTTTTGTCCCCAATGGGTCCTTCACCACTTGTACAACTAAGTCTTGGCCTTGCCTTACCAACTCAGAAATATCGCGAACTTGGAACTGTTGTTTTTCATTTTCCGACACACACTCAGTATGAGGGACAATATCGGAGGCATGAAGAAAAGCCGCTTTGTCTAAGCCAATGTCAACAAAGGCCGCTTGCATGCCCGGCAATACCCGGCTTACGCGACCTTTGTAAATATTACCCACGATGCCACGTCGAGCTTCACGTTCAATATGAACCTCTTGCAGCACCCCGCTTTCTATCATCGCAACCCGAGTTTCACTCGGCGTCACGTTTATCAATAACTCTACACTCATGAGCGCGCCTTAATTAATTTTGAATAAATTCGTGCATGAGCTGGTCAGTTTCCATCAATGGTAAGCCAACTACGGCGTGGTAGCTGCCCTCAATTTTCGCGACAAATCTGCCGCCGACTCCCTGAATCCCATAACTGCCAGCTTTATCGCAAGGTTCACCACTTTGCCAATAGGCTTCTATTTCTCGTTCTGACAGTGGTTTGAACCATACGGAAGTAGTCACTAACGTAGAAAGCATTTTACTGCTGTTTGCTAAGCTAACGGCTGTCATCACTTGATGTTCTTGCCCTGATAGCTGCGATAACATTCGCTTGGCATCTTGATAATCTTTTGGTTTTTCCAAAATGTCACCATTGAGCACAACGATGGTATCAGCACCCAGTACAGGTGTTGAATTAGACGTTAACTGCACACCAGCTTTGGCTTTATCTTGTGATAGACGTAAAACATAATCTTGCGGGGACTCCCCTTGTTGATGCTGTTCTTCAACATCCACCACAAGACGCTCAAATCGATAGCCAAGTTGTTCAAGTAGCTCTTTTCTGCGTGGCGATCCGGAAGCAAGATACAAATCTAAAGATGGCATAAGATCACCTCAATAATTAACGAATAGAGCAACGACGACGCACACGCCGTAATAATAAAAACATCCAAGGCCATAAAATAAAGTTAAGCAAACCTGCCCATAAATAGTGAGGATTAAATGACACCTCTTGGATCAGGTATTCTCCCCAAAACTCAATGATCTTGCCTAGCATAGATAAAATGGCTAACAAAATCGCTTGCTGCCACAATGCCATATTCCTAAGCATTTGAAAATTAAGAGCAACAATGTAGGCTAAGATAGCCATCATCATGCCACGAATTCCTAACGTTGACCCGAGCAAAAGATCCCAAATGAGACCAAGCACCATTGCCGTTCCCACGTTCACTCGGTGCGGAAGCGCTAAAATCCAATAAAAGGCCACCAACAGCACCCAAGATGGACGAAAGACTTCCAACATGCCTGGCCACGGCACCGCCTGAAAAACCAGAGCAATAAGAAAAGAGAGCCAAATAATCAATCGGCCTCGCATAAGACTATTGGCCATTAGCTTCTCCTTCGCCTTTTACTGCTGTTTCTGCAACAGACTCTGACGGCGCATCAGGCTCTGCCTTTAACTCTACTTTTGTTGGCCATACCAACAATAAATAACGTAACTTGTCGAATTCCACTGTTGGCTCTGCCGTCACCGTGGCAAAAGGGCGCTTATTATCAAAATCAATTTCTGTAATATAGCCTACCGGATACCCTTCAGGATATCGGCCCCCCAAACCAGAGCTAACCAGCAAATCCCCCACTTCAATATCAGTGCTGGATGGTATGTGCTCAAGTTGCAATTTATCAACTTGCTCGCCCCCCGAGGCAATCACACGAATGTCATTTCGCACCACTTGAACTGGAATGGCATTACTTGAGTCTATCAATAATAAAACTCGACTATTATGAGCACCAACGTAAATAATTTGGCCTACAATGCCTTTCTCATTGATAACGGGCTGACCTTCATACACACCATCAATATAGCCTTTATCAATCATAACTTGGTGGCTATAAGGTGCAGAATCCACAGCCATGACTTCCGTTACCATTTTTCGCTCATCACGAATAAACGGCGATCCTAATAGCTCACGTAAACGTTGATTTTCTTGTTGTAGTTGATCCAGCAAAAGCTGATTACTGTTCAAAACCAAAATTTCACGCTGCAACGCATTATTTTTCATCATTAGTACTTCGCGAGTATTAAAGCGACCATACAACCCGTCCAACATGGTACGAGGTAAGTTCGCTGCATACTGCAAAGGCGACACAATGCTATTGAGGAGATGACGGAAACCGGAAAAAGTATCTAAACGACTATCGGCCAGCATAAGACTGGCCGAAATCATAATCGCAAGAAACAAGCGCAACTGTAGAGATGGACCTCTACCAAAGATAGGCTTCATTCGTTACAACCTGCTTAGTTCATAACAAACGATTTATTCTTCACTGAACAGATCGCCACCGTGCATATCGATCATATCTAATGCTTTGCCGCCGCCACGAGCCACACACGTTAGTGGGTCTTCAGCAACAACAACTGGAATGCCTGTTTCTTCAATTAATAGACGGTCAAGATCACGCAGCAGCGCACCACCACCCGTTAGCACCATACCGCGCTCAGAAATATCTGAAGCCAGCTCTGGTGGACATTGTTCTAATGCAACCATGACAGCTGAAACGATGCCCGTTAATGGCTCCTGAAGGGCTTCAAGGATCTCATTTGAGTTAAGAGTAAAGCTACGAGGCACACCTTCAGCAAGGTTACGGCCACGAACTTCAATTTCACGAACTTCATCGCCAGGATATGCCGAACCAATCTCATGCTTAATGCGCTCTGCTGTCGCTTCACCGATTAAGCTACCGTAATTGCGACGAACGTAGTTAATTACCGCTTCATCAAAACGGTCACCACCAATGCGTACAGAAGAGGAGTAGACAATACCGTTAAGTGAGATAACAGCAACTTCCGTCGTACCACCACCGATATCAACAACCATAGAGCCAGTTGCTTCTGACACTGGCAGACCAGCACCAATTGCCGCCGCCATTGGTTCATCAATTAAGTACACTTCACGAGCGCCAGCACCTTGAGCTGATTCACGAATAGCACGACGTTCAACTTGGGTAGAACCACAAGGCACACACACCAAAACACGAGGGCTTGGGCGTAGCACACTGTTGTCGTGAACTTGTTTAATGAAGTGTTGAAGCATTTTTTCCGTAACATAGAAATCTGCAATTACGCCATCTTTCATTGGACGAATTGCGGAGATATTGCCCGGAGTACGGCCTAACATCTGTTTTGCATCATGACCAACAGCGGCCACGCTTTTTGCAGAGCCAGTGCGATCTTGACGGATCGCAACGACGGATGGCTCATCTAGGACAATTCCTTGCCCTTTTACGTAAATAAGAGTATTGGCAGTACCCAGATCAATTGATAAATCATTTGAAAACATGCCACGAAGTTTTTTGAACATAATCTTCGGCTAATCCTGAGAGCATTAAAATTCTGTAAATTCCGCTAAATGTACCAATGCCAAGCCATTACAGCAAGGCGAACGGTACTAAACCTGAACCAAATCAGACAAAATATATTTTTTTTAGTTCATGGCTCCAATCACATTGCTCTCTCCACGGAAAATTACCCGGTCATGACCTCGAAATAAACCAAACGTAACCATCGCTGATGGGTCTTCATCTCCCAAGCCACGCCAGTTGTATTGAAGCCATGGCTGCGCCGTATCTCGCTGCGGATTTTGACATACAACGCCACTTGGTATGGAGTTAGTGATTCGAAGCCAAAATCGCACTTTTTCTCGCAGATTTTCAGTGTTTGAATCCGCGACAGCTTGAAGGTTTTGAGCCTCTCCACGAATTACCGATCCAGAACCCATTAAATGACTATTCGAATCTACTTCTAGTGATTGCCACACCGTTTCAGTACAGATGTAGTTTTCATTTAACCCCGCATTACGAGCAGTAAAATAACTTCGGTTATCGTCACCATTAACCACAAAACGATCACCATTCCAAAATTCAACTCGCAGAGGGACATCAATACGTTCACCCGACTGCGCCGTTACATCTCCTAATGCCATTCGACCATAGCGCACACGAGCATGAGAAGTGTACGACTGCCCTTGTTCCGTACTGTTGTCTGATCGAGTTAACATCAAATTTCGTGGACTAAAATCCACAGGGTCCACCGTTTGTGACACATAAAAACCGTAGTTTTGATTACTCTCGTCAAATGGCCCATCTTCACGAGTGCTCAATGGTAACGTGCTTTGCGCTGCTCGACTGAAAGTAAAATCATTCAAAGTTTGGGAGAGAGAAGCACCTTGCCAAAACGTACCATCCCACGCATAGGTCGAGATCTTTTCAATACGACGAGAAAGATCATTCACACCAATGGCGGTAGGATCCACCACCATCATCGCCATACTGGCTTTCAAGTGAGTATCAAACGCACCATAGTTTGTCGTTCCCCGGTCAGCGCTGTTCCTCGCTTCAACAGCAAAGCGATGTATAAAGGGCTGGCCCATATACGCGAAACCCGTTTGATTATTTGGGTAAGTCCAACTGGTCTCGTTATCGACCATAGAAAAATAATTCGGGTAAATACGACCAAGAATAACCCCCGCAGACGGAACATTCAGCCCTGATGTTAAGTAGTTACTGTGGGTTGGCGACAATAGTACACTACCTACATTATCCCAGCTTAAATTACCTAACACTGAAGAGTTATTGTAGTCTTTCTCAAACGTAATCGCCGAAGTATTCAAGCTTCCAGCATCCCCCAGAGCGGGGGAATGAATAGCATGTTCTAATGTCACATCACCGCTGAATGCCAGCAGCCCAGGCTGAGAGCAAAAATACTTGGCATACCTTTCATAGCTTGAGAGGTTACTAGGGTTCATACTAGGAGCTTTTATTGCCCCTGACGCTTGATCGCCATAATTAGGCAACCAAGGTAAGGCTTTCACACTAAACTCAACATTATCGCCTGAGAAGGTTAATCCCTCCCCTCCGACTGAAGTACCATGAGGAAGTGGTAGACTCTGACTGCGAGCTTGGCACAAAGCAAACGAAAACGGACGATGGTAAAGTGCCAATGAATTTGAGTTAATCGATGAACCTGCATCGCAACCTTGCTCATTACACACACTCGGTCCAGACACCGATAACTCTACTTGCTGAGCTTCTGTATAGCTTGCCGTTAAATTTGTTGTTGATACACCTTGATTAAAGTCCACTGAAAGCGGCGTGTTACTCTGAATAGGCACGCCATTAATTTGATAACTCCCAATTAGGCTTTCCCCTGCTGATTTGCGCGTAAAATGCAAAGGAACCGCTGCCGACGTGTAGTTATCAATAGGATCACAGCTGAGAGAGTTTTCCCCAGACGAAACGGCCTTAACGGTTAAACCATATTGCCTTTTTGCGATTTGCCCGCCGTTGACATTATCAACATCATTTTGGCTATCTAATACAAACCCCTGCGCCAAAAACTGATAAGGCCCAGCTTTAATCACTTCCAAATGAGTATCGCTAACAGCTTGTGCACTAAGATACACGCTACCAGATTGTTTACTGAATAAAGTTAACTCCTTTTCCTCTGGATAAGAGAAAGTAAAACTTTTCGCCGATCCCACATCACCGCAAGTTGCGCTCGGCACTGTTCCTTTTGGCACAATACACGCCCCCACTTGAGAATCCTGATGTAGATCCAATCTGATATCACCCGCAAAATCACTGGGCAGCTGCGTAGACTGACTTTGCACTGATAACGAAAAATCAACCCCAGTGCACGATAAGCCACTACCACTCATCGGTGTTAAAACAAGTTCATCATCAACAGGAGGCTCAAAACAGCTGCCTGCCCCCACAATCTTTGCGTCATTATGGATTTCAATTTGACGAGCAGTCACGGCCCCCTCTACGGTAGAGCCGTTACTGAGTGCCACATTTTTCTCACTATAAAGCAAACCTGTAAAAAAAGAGTTTTGAGCAAAATCGATTCGGTCTGGGAAGATCGTTGTCGTGTAAGTAAATGGTAGATCATAAACTACGACCCCAAGGGTGGCTGTTTGCCCAGCAGAAAATGAGCTATTACTACTCAGGGAAAATCCTTTTGTATTGATGATCACATCTTGCCCAGGTGGAATTTCAATATCGCCAATAATGTTTAGGCTATCAATCCAGTATGTTCCTGAATAAAACACAGCCTTCGCACCATTTTCGACATACAAGGAGCCAATGCGCTCACTATTTTTAAACTCCTGCCTGCCACTATTAATATTCACAATTTCAAGCTCAGGCACAGTCGGTGTTTGAAAATCCTCCAGTGGCAACTTGGTGACCATCAAGCCCGGTTCACCAAAACACTCGGAACCTTCACAGCCTTTCTTATTCGAATCAGTAACTGCGGTGGGTGAAAAGCCAACAAAACGCTGCTGTTCAACTAACGAGGCACCTATAATTTGGCCACTATTCGCAATATAAAGAGACTCATTACCATTGTTTTGCCAGGTTTGCGCAGGACTTGGGAACAAAGAACACATTTTCGGCTTTTGTTGGTTTTCAAAAATAAAATAACCGACCGTTTCCGCTTTATGGCCACGCTCTTTGTCTGAGTCCATGTCTTCTTCGATAACAAAACTTACTTTATCTGCTTGCAAATCACAGCGCCGTAACCATCCTCCATCATTGCCACTTCGCGTATTTTTAGAGGCGATTAATATAGGCGCACTATCAAACGTCGCTTCAATGTTCGAATAAGCCTGACACTCATCAATCACAGGCTTATAAATTCTATCGTTACTGCCATTGGTATCAGCTGTTTGCCCTGATCCTAGCCAGAACTTTTTGCCATCGATGTAGCCACGCCCTATCCCAGCCACAAACGCTACTGTTTCATTTTCGGTAACGGAATGATTCTGTGTTTCTGAAAGCTCTATGGCATATTTAAAAGACCTCAAAGAGACATTTTTTACAACCGAAGTCATCCACTCTGGCTGCCCTTTCGCATAATGCTCACCATCGTCAGTCACATATACGTTATTGGTCGACTGAATTTGCGTTAATACACCTGGCAGTTGAACTCCAGACCCAGAAAGAGGCGTAAATGTAGATAACCCAAAAGATCTAAAATTAACTTTATGAAAAGCATTGCCATCTGTTCTGTGGACGGTCTTTTTCGTATCAAAACGACCTGCAAGAATTTGCGTTCCATTAGACAGTTTGATCACCCCCGGCTCAATGACAAAGTAGTCGATCGTCGTCATCGGCTTTTTATTAAAAATCGCACCGCTGCTGGCACTTCTTTGCCGAGATGGCGCGATAAACTGTCGAACATCGGCACTGGTTAACGAAACGTTCGTTACTCGCAAGCTAGAAGGCAGATCGGTGGTCTTCCTCACTGGGCTAGTATTGCTCTTTTCGATGGTAGGCATTAAAAAAACAAGCGGGGGCTGAGAGTAACTATTTGTAAACTGAATAGTGCACTCAGCCGAAGTGGTAGGGTAAAAACAATCGCTAACAGACAATCGGCCAAATTCAAATTTTCCGGTGCCCGCTAACGCAGCAAAAGACCACACCAAACTACTTAATAAACTAACAACTAATACCAATGTTTTCTTTATTGCCATGTGTTACTCAATACCTCTGGCCCAAACTTCCTGAGCTCTTCGAACTTCATGGCGATTGCTGCCACAAACTGCACTGCTTGAAACTCTAAAATGATTAATCGTATCGACCCCTTGTGATACTTGGTAAAGAGTACACTCTACTACCAGCCCTTGACAGCCATTAATACTCGCTATCATGGACGCAGCCGCCGATTGGGCAGACATTCCCGAACATACCCCTACGTCTGGTTGCACCGCAGGATCTCCAATCGGAAACAATTGATTTAGTCCCCACTCTGCTCCTGAGTGTGCAGCAAACCACGCCTTAGTTCCTAGGATTTCCTTGGTAACCGCATCTTGATTAGACCACTCCATTCGCATGAGGCTGCTAGCTAATAAAGACATCACCACAATCACAAAAACAACCACAATGATCAAACTGCCTTGTTGCCTTTTCGGCGAGCTGTGCACTAAAAATAATGGGCTTCGTTCTCTACATTTAAGGGACATTAATCACCTGAACATCATGCCTAAAATTACTGACTTCATCGTCATTGAAAAAATTAAAATTAAGATGGACTAAAGCCCCGCGCGTTAACGAAGGCGAATCAACAACAAACGCTTGATGCGCGGCGGATAATGAACCATCAATATTTTCTGCTACCTGGCTTAATACCGCGCCTTCCATACGAAACAAACGATTAGATAGCGTTAAACAATATTGAGCGGAATCTTGATAGATATAAAACCGCTGAGCGACTGACTCAGATGTGAATGGCGTTGCACCCGATGCTGGCGCAGGGAAACTCACAATACCGCTATTATTTGTCGTATTAACAGAACCAGATATCACCCCTGTAATCGATACAAACTGATTAGCTGTCGGATCAGTGAGATCCTCAACTCGCGTCGGGTTAATCACCAAGTTGCGATTGCCTTCATTAAGATCCGTTTCCCATGCGGGGGTTGCACCAGAAACCACGGTTTGCATCATTGCAATGTTCATTTGGGTGGCATCAGCTAAAGGAAAACCTAGATAAAATCCCGCATAATGGATGGGAGTAAATTGTAAGCAACTGCCTATCTCTCCCCCTACAATCTCATCAAGGTTTACTTGAAAGCTATTTGGAACCGCATGGCGCAACTCACGACTCATTTTTTCCATCACAAATTGCGCTTGAGTTTGTAATCGCTGTCTGTCCGCCGTATCCACATAGCTTTGAACACCTAACTGCAAAAAACTACTGATACCAAGAAACACAACACCAACAACGACGATCGTGATAACCAACTCAATAAGCGTAAAACCTAGGCCCCTTTTACGAAACGAAAAGCTCGATTTCATTAATAATTCCCTCGATAGGCATTAAACTCATATACACCATACCGACTGGTATCGACAGTTAAATTGATACGCTTAAAATCTCTTATAAGCTCATCATCAATCCCATCCAAATTACCATCATAAAATACCTCAATAATAAGCGTGAAGTTAGGGTATTCACTGCTCATATCCGCACCGAAGACATCGTTTAATGAGCCAATTGGCGTTCCAGCAGGCACATCAGCACACCCTGAAGCGCTTGTTCGCCAACAACCGATGTAATCATCGACATCCGTAAACGCTCCGGCCGCTTTTCCATCGCTGCCTAAACTATCAGGGGCGGTGCAGGTTGTAGAAACCCCTTCTAAGTCATCTTCCCCACAACGGATATAGCCACCATTTGGATCACTGTTATTGTCAAAATTTTTAGAAAGAATTTCAGTCATGGTGGCATGCGCTAATGCTGCTGCTCGAACTTGGTAATGAGGAGTTGCAGAACGCTGAGCTTGAGGGAATAAGAAAGTTAATAAGATCGTCATGGCAACCCCCATGATAACAATACCTATCACAGCTTCAATTAACGTAAAACCATTCTGATTTTCTCGACACAAAGGATCAGTTACAGGCATAAATAAACCCCTCATTATTAATGCATACAGAAGCTGATTCTCCACCAGTGGCTGCTGTCATCGTAATACGGCATGCACTGGTGATGGGATCGGTTGGTTCGTTATTACATACTCTGGCGGTTTCTACACTATTAATGGGGCGACCTAATAAATCAAAACGAATCGACGCGGGAATAGGGCCATTTGTCACACTAAAAGTCGCCCCTTTTAAATCATCAGAAATCAGTACATCGCTGAATGTATCGGCATCTCCACAGCCAGCGGGCCGCCCAAGGCGATTCAGTGTTACATCTAGTTGGCGACATTGGTCTTCAGGGGTGGTTACGTCATAGTTAGAATGCATACTGGCCAGCTGGATCTGCCGGATAATAGAAATGGCTTGCTCTTGTGCCACTGGGGCAGAAAAGCTGCTAGCACCGATAAAGCGGCTAGAAGCAGATAACCCAATAATACCGAGGATAATGATCACAATAATCAACTCCACTACGGTAAAACCTGAGTTGGCTTGCAAGGGCTTTGAAGTTCCCATAATCACTATACTCTTTCTCCCTTTGCTGCCATCGCCAAAACCCTACTTATGTTTCTATATGATTCAAGTAATTTAGCATTTTTAAACCCATAGCATAAATAAAAAGGGCCGCAGTAAAATGCAGCCCTTATGATATTATTTCGCTTACTAATACACCGATAATCTAAAAGTTACCGCGATTAGTTAGCCACAAACAAAGATCTAGTTAGTACATGCCGCACCAGATGCTACAACTAAAGCTGTTGCTTCAGAAACTGCAGAAAGAGCTTCGGTATAAACAACGTAACAATCAGTTGCTTCAATTAAAGCCGCTGTATTTGTAGTGTCTGATTGAAAAGATATAAAAAGCTGCCCATTGGTACCAACAGTCCCTGAAGTAGCTCTTGTCCAATCAGCATTTAATCCAACAACAGCAGCACCAATGCCTGCATCATCCGCAGTAGGGTAACCAAAATGGGTAGTAATTCCATCTACATTAGGGTTTGTTGCCTGCGATGTTGCCTCTTCACCTTCAATTGCTGATTTGCCGTAAGTGATACCCGCCGCACCACTGATGGCACCTTTTAATCCTTGTAACGCAGATGCACGAGCATCGTTTTGAAGATTTAAAAATTTTGGAGCCGCAGTAACCGCCAGAATACCTAGAATTACGATAACCACCACTAATTCAATTAGCGTGAAGCCGCCTTGTTTTTTCATGTTGCTTCCTCTTAAAAAGTCAGGATTAATTTAATGTTACCGTAACACGGCCTGTTTCTGGATCGTATTCAAAGAAGTGACCCGCATTCTCTTGTTGCGTATAAGTACACGTATTTTGCAGTGTATCTGCCGTTACTAAGTACTTACTGCCCACTGCACTCGATACAGAAGGAGGATTTTGTAATAGCTCTTCCATTAACGTAGCGCATTGAGCTGCATTTTGAATAACTGTTTGTTGGTCAGGATTAACAGAGACAGGGTAACCCGGCCGGATATTATTTGTATTATCTTCCACCGTTAACCAAAAGTCTGTTCCATCATAATTAATCGTATTTTGTCCCGCACTAACTGGGCGAGCATTGGCTTCCCACTGAGCTCGCACCGACAATACCGCCGTTGCAAAGCCACCAGCAACCCCTTCAATACTGGCGCGGCGCGCTTCATCAGTCACATCAAGAAAACGCGGCAATGCAGCAACTGCTAGCAAACCAACAACAATAATTACAATCACCAATTCAACTAAAGAGAAACCTTTTTGTTGCTTCATCTACTTACCTATTTAAGGGGTTAATTCACGATTACCGACGCTGGCACGAATGCTCATTGTCCCACTTTTTATTGATAAGTCGAGACTTTTACCTACGTCAAAACTGTAAATACAACGATAATTTGTGGTAGAGCTATTTGCCATAAACACATTTAAATCATCAATAAATATACTCTTTTTTCCAGCCATCAACACTGATGCTAAAGCATAACAATCCACCTGCTTAGCGGCTGGCTTTACCGTTTTTAGAACCAAGGGCCAGCCATTCGCTGTAAAATCTACCCTCTGTTGTTCAATCATCAGAAACTCGGGTTGACCATTGACGAGCCAATATTGTTTCAGCTTATTTGCCGAGTCTGTCATCTGTTTTGCTGCAACAATTAACGCTGTTGATTCCACTTCTGGCTCTAGCCTTCGCCACTGCCATAACAAAATGGCAATTAACGCAAGAATGAGGCAAATCCACACTCCAAAGCTAGAAAAAGTAATGTGACTCCATCTATCCCTTTGCAATATCCAACATACTCCACATTGGCAAGAATATGCCCAGCGCCAGTATCAACACCATACCAGAGACAATGACTAACATGATTGGCTCAATCCTAGCGGTCAATGTTTTAAGGTCGTAATCCACTTCTCTGTCATAAAAATCAGCGACTTCTAAAAGCAGGTCATCAATCTGCCCAGTTTCTTCTCCTACAGAGATCATCTGCAAAACTAAGGGAGTAAACACTTCACTTTGTGCAGCCGTGGACGAAATACTGCTCCCCGCCTCTATGGCGTTTTTCATTTCAATTAAACGATTTTCAAGAAACTGATTACCAAGTGATTCGGCCGATAACGCGATAGACTGATTCAACGGAACCCCCGAACGTAACATCAGTGCAAAAGTTCGAGAAAAACGTGAGAGCTGCGCTCGGTTCACAATATCACCCACAATAGGAATTCTCAGACGAAACCGATCCCAAGCTTCTCGCCCTTCAGCTCTTCTAATCCAAGCTTGAAAGGCAAACACACAGCCAACTAACACGCCCAACATCATGGGCCAATAATTAACAAAAGCGTGTGATGTCGCCAATAAAATCCGAGTCGGAAGGGGTAATTCAACCCCAAAACGCTCAAACATCGAAGCAAATTGGGGAATCACCTTAAGGTTAAGCACCACCATGGCTAACGAGATCGCCGTTAATACAAATACCGGATAACGCATCGCAGATTTAATCCGCTTACGAGTTTCCATCTCTTGCTCATAATAGTTAGCCAGCTGAAGCAAAGCCTGATCCAAGCGGCCCGTATTTTCACCGACATGGATCATAGAGATAAACAGAGGACTAAAAATATTTGGATGTTGCTGCATGGCTGCCGATAAACCGCGACCATTCGTAAGCTCACTCGATACATCTTCCAATGCCTCTTTGAGCATTTTATTGTTCGAGCTTTGCGCTAACCCTTTCATCGCACGTAATAAAGGCACACCCGCTTTTGTAAGGCTATATAACTGACGGCAAAAGATAACTAAAAGCTCTAATGGTAATGGAGCCTGGAACCACTTAGATAAATCCAGTTGAATAGCCGAGCCGCCCTTTCCCTCTTTAATATTTAACGGGATAATGCCTTGTCGAAAAAGTGCTTCTGCCGCGGCTTCTTCTGAAGGCGCATCCACTTTTCCTTTGACGGTTTCACCTTTACTATTACGACCTTGGTAACTGTAGCTTGCCATGATGTTCTCCGCTACATGATGATAGGTTCAATACCACCAGAACCATCACCTTCAGCCAATGCCATAACCTCATTGAGGCTGATTCGCCCTTCCAAAGCTAAACGCATAGCAGATACTGCCAATGGAGTATACGTTTCGCTCTGCCTTGCCATCTGAGAGAAAGCAACAGCATCATTGGCGCGCAAGGTGTCCATCATGTCCTGATCCAATTCGAGTAATTCAAACACACCAACTCGACCGCGATAGCCCGTTAAATTACAACTTTGACAACCAGAACCCCGCTTAAACGAGGAAGAGACTTGCATGGGGAAACGGGCTTCTAGCCATTTCAAACGCGCGTCATCCAGTTCGTCATCAATGCAACATTCCGTACAAATCGTACGAGCTAAACGCTGAGCAACCACAGCTCGAACCGCACTGGCCACAAGATAGCCCGGAGCCCCCATGTCCATCATTCTTAATGCACTGTCTACTGCATCATTCGTATGCAAAGTGGATAAGACTAAATGACCCGTCAAAGCTGCGCGCAGACCAATTTCTACAGTTTCTTGGTCACGCATCTCACCAATTAAAATAATATCAGGGTCTTGACGTAAGAAGGTCCGCAGGACAGTAGAAAAATTAAGGTTAATTTTCGGGTTAATTTGAACCTGATTAATACGCGGTAGACGGTATTCGACAGGGTCTTCCGCCGTAATGATTTTTTTCCCCGGCTGGTTCAATTCTGACAATGCACCGTAAAGAGTCGTGGTTTTGCCCGATCCCGTCGGGCCCGTCACCAAAATCATACCATGTGGGCGATGAAGCTGATGACGCAGCTTTTCAAGCATATCAGCAGGCAACCCCGCTTCATCCAACGGTCGAATACCCGCAGACTGATTAAGTAAACGCATGACCACGGATTCACCATGCTGTACTGGCATTGTCGAAACACGAATATCAACAGATTGGCCACGAACTTTCACATTAAAGCGCCCATCTTGAGGTAAACGCTTTTCTGAAATATCCAGATTCGACATCAATTTAAGACGCAGCACTAAGGCAGGGGCCACGTTCACTTCATTCAGTAACGTTTCGTGTAAGACACCATCAATACGCTGACGGATCCTCAGGACATTAGCATCAGGTTCGATGTGAATATCCGAAGCTCCCACTTGAATCGCGTCTTCAAACAAAGAATTGATCAGTTTTACAACGGTGACTTCTTCACTTTCTTCTTCATCACCAAATGAGAAATTAAAATCACTGGTATCTTGGTGCTCGGCTTGAAGCTGCTCAGCAAATGACGCAATTTCTTTGGTGCGACGATAATAGCGATCAAAACTATCAACCAGCTGTCTTTCTGGCGCAATCACAAGCTCAACGCGATATCGTTGTAACTGGCCTAGTACCGCTTCCTGAGCCGCAAGATCCGCCGGATCGCTCATCGCTACACGTACAACATCGCCTTGCTGACTGATCACCACAGCCCGTAAACGGCGCGCATGTACTTCGGGTAATAGCTGAACAGCATTAGCATCAATACTGGCTCGGTTCAGATCAATTAACGGTAAATCCAGTTGCTGAGACAAAAAAGTCAGCATTTGAGTTTCCGTTAAAAAGCCAAGATGAATAAGCGTATCACCTAGCTTACGTCCTGTGCCTTTTTGCGCAGCCAGTGCCTGACCGACCTGATCATCAGTAACAATACCTTCTTCAACAAGGAGGTCCCCAAGCCTTTTTCGTAGCTTAATTTGCATTTGCTTTCTCCTCCATTGCTGATAATGCTTTAATGCGCTGCCTTACAAACTGTTGTGAGCTTGCTGAAACACCTACTCTCACCAAAGCGTTTTTGTACGCTTTTAATGCTTCAGAAGACTGAGCGGCTTGATCATAAGAAATGGCTAGCCCCAACCACCAACGGCCATTATTAGGCTCTTGCGCCACCAGCATTAAGTAGCTTTCCGTCGCTAGATTACTGTGTATCTGTTGCTGAGACAGCGCCCCGCGCATCGCAATGTATTCGCTGCTGGCAGTTTCGGGAATATACTCCAATACAGCCAATGCAGCTTCCGGCTGTTTTTCTCTAACCAGCAACTTAGATAATGTCACTCGTAGCAGCTCACTGTTTTTGTTTAGCTCTATCCCTTGTTGAAGCACCCTTAACGCTTTTTGAGGCTGCTTTCGACCATACAGTAATGCTGCCAATTGCTGGCGAACAAATTCATTCTTGGGGGTATAAGAAAGCGCAGAATAATACGCCTGTATTGCACGAGCAGAATCATTCGCTTCTAGTGCATCTTTCGCACTTTGAATGGAATGTTCAGCCAATTGGGGCAATGACAAGTTCACCGTTTTCACCACCATTTGGCTATCAAACAGCTCTTCTTGGGGCTCTTGCTTTGGCGCTTGGTAAGGCTTCACTAAATTTTCAGGCTTCACTGGCTCTTCAACAAATGGCGTTGATTTTTCAACCGTCTTCACAACAACCTGATCATTCACCGGAGGCGTTTTTTTAAGCTGTGGGTCAAAAGTAGGAACAAATGGCTCATGTACCACTTCTGAGGATATGGCCGATATTTTATCTTCAATCTCGATGATTTTAATCACTGACGGCTCTTCATAAATCTCCGTTTCATGCACAGGAGACGGCTTATGAGTCGGTGAAATGTCCAGTGGTTGCCCTAATTCTTCCGCGTGTTGAACGGAAATAGTCTGTATCGCTAATTCTTCTTGAGGCAGCGAAGATACTGACACCAAGGGTTCTGAAGTTTTTGATATTTCCTCAACGGCCGACTGACTCGGAGTAAAAAAAACATACCCAGCCGCCCAACCGCCCAGCATAAAGCACCCAACAGCAATCATCGCCACAGTAAGATATTTATACGATGGTTTACGCTTTTTAATTTGTGCCGGTTTTAAAGGAGCGGAACAAGCAGGTCGAGAGGGTTTCTGCTCAAGCTGTTCATTAATATCGTGTGTTTTTTTATCATTAAGTGCGCGCTGCTTTGCCGAAGCGAGGTCTGATAACGCTTTATTGATGACGCTCATTCGTTAACTCCAACCCCATAACATAGGGAAGCGAAACTTAGGTTTTCGGGTATCAGACGTATCATGAATAGCCGCATATAGATCGGCCTCATTCACTGTCGCTCGTTTTTCTTGATACGCTAATAATAGAGCCTTATGGCAAATCTGATTAATGATTCGAGGGGTGCCATTACTGGCTTTCCAAATCGCTTTTGTGGCGGCAAGATCAAAAATATCAAAACTACAGCCAGATAATTTCAGTCGCTCTTCAATATACGCCGTCGTTTCATCACAATTGAGCTCTCTCAATGAGGCTGAAAAAGTAATACGTTGTCGTAATTGACGCATATGGTATTCCGCCAATCGAAGATCCAATTCAGGTTGCCCGAACAGAACGACTTGTAAAAGTTTGGTTTGATCCGTTTCTAAGTTGCCAAATAATCGAATTGTTTCTAATGCTTCGTCACTTAAAGCCTGAGCTTCATCAATAAACACTGCGACGGATTTTCCCATACTCTGCAAAGCAATTAATTTTTCATGAATTCGATCAGTAATCGCAATATTATCACCAGACGTATCAAGCCCTAATTCTTTTGCCATGGCTTGGCGTAGCTCATGTCCTGTCATGACGGGGTTAGGGAAATAGACTAATTCAAAATTATCGGGTAAATGGTTAATGAGCATTCGGCAAACCAAGGTTTTTCCAGTTCCCACTTCACCCGTGACTTTCATGATGCCTTCGCCCATACCAAGCGCAGACAACAACATCTGAATGGCTTCATAATGAGGAATGACACAATAAAACAACGCTGTATTAGGCGTGAGTGAAAACGGGGCTTGATGAAAGCCATAATGCTCTTCGTACATAGTTATTCCGACTCAGGAAACCAATCTTGAAGCAGATCACGTGAGCGCTCAAGCTCTTGCTGCCATGTGTTTACACCTACCACGGTAGGCCTTAATAAAATCACTAATTCTGTCTTTTCAGTGAGTTTAGATACATTTCTAAACAAATGACCTAGTCCTGGGATATCTCCGAAAAATGGCACTTTCGAGACCTGATCAACGGTACTCGATTTCATCAAACCACCAATCACCACCACATCACCACTTTTAGCCAAAATGACAGAATCAGACTCTCGAATGGAGCTTTGAGCTAATGGTAACTTTAAGACACCTCCAGATGTGCCTAAATCAATGATCTTGGTTTCCGTAGCCACATCAATAACAGCAGGATGAACATGAAGAAGCACGGAGCCCTTCTCATCAATTTGAGGGGTCACATCTAACGAGATACCTGAAAAGAAAGGGGTCAACTCAACTTCAGGTGCCACATTTGAATTATCACCACTGCCAGCTACACTCGATACATCAGTCACATAGTATTCATCTTTACCCACTTTGATGACTGCTTTTTGGTTATTGGCTGCCGTTACTCTTGGGCTTGATAGTACATTCAAGTCCCCTTGGGTCGCCATAAAGCTCAATACCGCATTAAAGTTACTGCCTTTGACAGTAATATTCGTCTGACCGCCTAATAAGCCGCCGATACTGTCTAAGCCCGGTAAGGCTCCGTCTGTTAAATTACTTAACCGAGCCACTGAGACATGATCGGAAAGCTGAGTCCAATTGATGCCCTGCTGATAACCATCACTTAACGTCACCTCTAAGATCTTAGCCTCAAGGATCACCTGCCTTTTTAAACGCTCTTGGGACATGCCTAAAAAAGCTTTAACCTCGCGAAGTTCATCTGGAAATGCTCGCACAGTAATAACACTGGCTTGTGAAGACGCAACAACACTGCGGCCGTTAGAAGAGCCGATAATCGTTGATACCGCACGTTCTAGCTCAGCCCAGAAATCACTTTCGCTGGTCGTTTCAATTTCCGTGCCTCCCGTAGAGCCCGATGAAGAAGAGCTTGAGCTTGATTCAGAACCATTACTGGCAGCGATTGAGCCAGTGGTAATAGAGGTTAGTGAGCGACCACTACGCTTAAATTGAAGATAGTTAACGGGGATCGTTTCTGTACGTAAATCAGCAGGGTACACTTGGATTACTTTACCAGTATGAACAATTTCATAACCATACATATCGGTAACAACATCAAGTACTTCATCTAACGTGACATCAACAAGATTTAATGTGATGGTGCCAGAGACATCAGGATGGATGGCAATGCTGTATTCAGTTCCTTTAACTAAACTACCAAAAAATGCTTTGGCCTGAACACGCTGAGCTTGGACCTGAAAACGTTTTAATAGCAGTTCTCCTTCGGGTGCAAATCCCGTATTCACACTTGGCATCAACTCTGCCTGAACAGATTCTGGCAATTGCTGTAAAGAGCGGCTATTCACTTCATTAATTGATTGATTTAACGATTGTTTAATTTCCTCTGGATCTCTATGGCCCATGGAGCAGCCCATTAAAGACGCAATAACAATCCCGATAACGATTTTACGCATACTAATAAAAACCTATTTCTTTTTTACATCCAGAGGAAAAAGCGTTAACTGCCACTGACGAGAGCCACGGCTCACCATCACTAAAGAGTCACTTATTTTGGTAATTTGATAACCGTTTATTTTACTGCCTTTCTTCACAACCTTGTTATTTAATACGGCATAACATGGCTGCTCGCTGATACAGACAATGCTTTCTAAGCGTGGTAAATTGTATTTTCTGACTGTTTTTTTCGTTGGCTCAGGTTTCTCAACCTCCATCCAGCCGAGCGGTGCCGTAGGATCTTGCTGAGCATAAACAGTAAAAGAGAAAGCACTTAACATCAGCGCCATAATGCCATGATAAATGATCGTCTTAACCACCAATGAAGCCCTCACTCGAACCTAATGTGTATACCGTTAATGTAAGGCGTGCTGTTGGGTACTCTTCAACCTGATATTCAAAAGTTCGCCAATAATATTTCACTGACAATTGCTCTAAAGCGGCTAAATATTCAGATATATCAAAATAAGAACCCGTTAGCACAATCCGGACTGGATGAACAAAATACCCCGTCTTTTTCTTGCCTTCTAATAAGCGCTCAGCAGGCAAAGACTCAAGAGAGAGTAATTTCAATTTCGATGAATTCACTAGCACTTGTTCAAGTAATTCGGCCATTTTTCCCGGAGAGACCAAACCACCAATAATCTGGTCCAATTCTGCGGATAAAGCTTGGCTTCGTTGGGTAAGCTGCTGAAACTCTTTATCAATGGCAGCATTAGGATCTCTTTTTAGCTTAAAGTGAGCAAGATCGATTTGCTGAGCTTTACTTACCGCATCACGCTGATAAGAAATAAGCTGCTTTTCTTGTTTCTGGTAATGCAAAAAAGCAGGCTCAACAACAAATGTCGTCAAACCCAGCGCAACGGCCACCCACCCCATGATACCAACAAGTACTTGCTCTCGCTTACTTAAGGCATCAAATTTCTCATGTAGGCTATTCCACCACGACATGTCTATCTTCATTGTCCTTTCGCCTCTGTCAGTAAGGAGAAAGTCACTCTATCTTGCTCGTCCCTGCCAATGGACATTTTTTTAAACGTTCGCCCAACAAGGTGTAGCTCCGATTGGAACTGTTGCAACCAGTTTGGCACAACACTGGCGTTTCGTGCTAAGCCTTGTAGATCCATCATATCGCCCTGCACATAAATACGAGTAAGAGAAATATCATTGCGACCAATTTTAGCCAAGTCTTGCATCATTCCCGAATAACCGATTTGTAAAGAAGTATCATGGCCAGAAATGGCATTGAGTGACGTTTCTTGTAACTTAATGGTTTCTTTCAAACGGCTTACCGCGGCGATACGTGCTGGCAATGGCTTGTGTTTCGCTAAACGTTTATTCAATGCGTTTAACTCTTGATCTAATGTTTGTACTTTTGTTCGCGCAGCAGTCAGTTCTTTTTCTAGCTGCTGGCTTTGCCACGTCAGGTAACCAAAAACTCCCATTAATAACACGATCCCAGCTACCCAGCTGATACCGAGGTTTTGCAGAGTTAAATAGTTTTTCTTCGGACGCAGATAATCTGGGTATAAATTAATATCAGCATTAAAAAGCTGTAGCCCTGCCCATGCTAAAACCTCACCACAACGATGAATCGATTCATCAGGTACAGGAAGAGGCGCGACTTGAACACTTAAGCGAAGGCGAAGATCGTTAGCGAGTTGCTCACCACTTTCATCATCACACATGAGATAAAGCTGATTAATTGGGCCCGTTTTTAGTTGAGCATTCAAATAATCAAAAGAGCGCTGCAGCTCCAATGCAAGGCCATCTAACTGAAGGCTACTGGCCATTTCGCCACCCAGTGGGGAGCTAAAACCACGCAGTAAACGATGAAAACCAATAGTTTGCTCATGGTAAGCGCTAAGCTTTAAGTCACCTCCACTGCTGCGGTGAAGTAACATCCAGCTTGAAACATCTACTTGGCTTTTCCCCCAAGCCATCTCTTCCGGTAGAATTTGCAATAATTCAATACCAGCATGACGACAAGCATCCAGCAACTGCTCAATGTTTTTCTTCTGAGTGACATAAGCTTGCAACTTATCGCTACTTTCTAAGGGGAATCCATCAGCGACAATATCCGCCACACGATCATTCACCAAATCTTTTACAAGAAAAGGCAAAGCACTTGGTAGATCTTCTCGTGGAACGTCTGGCTTATCAATTTGAAGACTTTGATACAAAGACGAACCAATAATGACATTGGCACCATAGCCAGTCGCCGATAATTGCTCAACAGCGGCTTTTAGTGCCATCGCCCATTTTTCAGGTACTGCTGCTTCCTTAAAACAAGAAGCGGGCTGCTGTGAGTGATTACTTACAGCCACATAGAGTCCATCAGAAAGTACGGCAATACTCACTGTATTTTTAACTTTACTGGAACGGGTGAATTTTTTAAAAAAAGACAACGTACTCATAGCTCTATAAATTAATACATGAAAAACTTGGTACTCTATGTACCTAGAAGCTTAATGGTGCTGATGCAGGCATACTATATAATAGCCAGTCTGAGAAATGTACGATTACTTTCTCGCCCAACGATTACGTCGTTTCGGTTGCTGAACTTTTTTCGGCTGATGATGCAATGAGGTTTCCGCATTAAAAAATCGCCCTTGCCCACCAGAAACACCTAACTCTTTAAGCAAGTGCCATTCCTTTTCTTTTTCAACCCCAACGGCAATCACCTTTGCATTAGAATCCGCACATGCCCCAATGATACTACGGACAAACAGTTGATTTTCATATCTTTGATGAATATCTCTCATCAAACTGCGATGAAGTTTAAGGTAGTCCACTTTCAAATCTTTAATATAGTGGGTACTGACAATAGTACGCCCGGCTTGATCGACCACGATCTTGCAGCCCAACCCTGACAGCATACGTACTACAGGACGAACAAAATCAAGGTGAGTAACTAAGCTCCCTTCAACAAATTCAAAGCTTAGATGTTTTAATAACATACGAGGCAATTGCAAGAGTTCATCTCTTAGCCAACGATTAAAACTTTTATCTTGCAGTGATAACACATGTAAGTTTACCGAATAACTTCTTTCACCATTTTCTTTTCGTAACAGTGTCAGCGTTTGTGTTACCACTCGACGATCCATTCGAATCTGGTAACCAACTTGTTCTATAGCAGGTAAAAAACGAGATGCTTTAATTAAAAAGCCATTTTCATCTTTAATTCTGGCTAATAATTCATAATGTAGAGGTGTCTTGCCCCCCTCCATGAAGACAGGCTGTTTATAAAGCTGAAGCTCTTTTTGCTCAAAAACCGCATCAAACAGACTTCGCCATCTAACATTCCCACGGCTTGTTTGCTCCTGCTGGCCTTTTTTAAATAATGACCAGCTGTTCGCGTTTTGTAACTTAGCACTACGTAGTGCCATTTCAACTTCATCCATAACACGCCCACGACGCTCACCGACACCAAACATAGTGACACCAATATGACACCAATTATCACTATGGAGTGGCTCAGGTGGGCTCAAGCGCTCTAAAACTCGTAAAACTTGAGCCGAGAAATGCATAATATCTTTGACAGATTGATGGGGGATCAGAATCGCAAAATCAGATTCGTAATAACGGGATAGCACCACATCAGGATAACGCTGGATCAAGTTCGACAGTAGCCCCCCAGACTCGACAATGAGCTCATCCGCTAACTCTTTTCCTGAATGCTCTAATACTTCTTCCCATTCATCAAAGCGAATTAAAAGCACGGCTCCTTGGCTGTCAGACTCTTGCAGAACAGACTCTAATTTACTGTCAAACAGCACTCGGTTCGCAGAGCCAGTCAATTGATCTAAAAAGGTATGAGTTCGAATAAACGTATCGAAACGACTGCGTTCTTGTCGAGCATCCTGCAATTCAGAAATAAGCTGATCAAGCGCAAGGCTTGCTGTCGCGGGCCATTCATCTTCAGAACCAATAGCGTATGGCTCTACATGACCAGCCAATATCATCCTCCCGCGCTCTTCTAATAATTCAGAGCCATGCAGCTGACGCTTAAGCCAGCTTAACCCCCATATTAACCCCGCAATGATGAGCATGATTGCCGCAGTAATAGAAAACATCGCGCCGATGGAATAAGTAAAGCTACTGTATGCGGGCAGGGTTTTGAACTCAATGTAATAACCTTGATTCAACTCTAACGGATAGCGCTTTTGGTACAACAAAGAGGGTTCAAGCTGTAACTGAATTTCCTTGAAAGAGTAAACAGGGCCCGCATCCGTTGTGATGCTCATTTCAACCACATTACTGGCTTTTAATAGCTTAGGTAGCCAGCGAGACAAACTTTCAGCATCTTCAGGATCTGACATTTCCTGATCAATAACGTCGACAATACCTTCTAAGTAATGGTTTAAATGCTCATTACCAATCTTTTTAAAACTGATTGCCCCACCAACAAAAATAACAAAAATAGCACTGACAACAATCAAAGTAACAAAAGCAACTAAGCGGTTACTCAATCGCAATGTTGGTGTTTTACGCATAAAAAGTGAGCCTCTTGGCAAAGTAGCAAGTATCCATACAATATTATTAAAAGAATAAGTTCAAATGTGAATGTTTTGATTTCAGCACAGTGAGGCAAACCTTAGAATTCAATCTTAAATATCCGCAGATACTAAAAAGCTCCGCCGTAGCAGAGCTTTTAGTTGTCAAAGTCAACATTAGGTTCTTACTGCATTTATCAAATACAATTTAGAATGGAATGTCGTCATCAAAGTCCATTGGTGGCTCATTATACTGAGGTTGAGCCTGCTGAGGTGCTTGTTGTGGGGCCTGCTGCTGAGGAGCAAAGCCTTGCTGTTGTGCTGGCTGCTGAGGTTGCCCCCACTGCTGTTGCTGCTGTCCACCCATAGGTGCACCTTGGCCTTGTTGTGCACGGCCGCCAAGCATTTGCATCACACCATTAAAGCCTTGAACAACGACCTCAGTAGTGTATCGCTCTTGACCATTTTGATCTTGCCATTTACGAGTTTGTAATTGACCTTCAATGTAAACTTGTGAACCTTTACGAAGGTACTCACCAGCCACTTCAGCTAACTTGCCAAATAACGCGACACGGTGCCATTCCGTTTTCTCTTTCTGCTCACCAGTGTTCTTATCACGCCAAGATTCAGACGTTGCAATAGTAATATTTGCTACTGCACCACCACTTGGCATATAACGTACTTCAGGATCGCCACCTAAGTTACCAACTAAGATAACCTTATTAATACCGCGACTGGCCATAATTAGCTCCAGATAAGATTAGCTGTGAAGCAACATTGCACTTCACAAAAATTAGACATGTGATTCAGTTTATCACGAGGATGATAGTACAAGATAGATCTAGAATTAAATGACCCTCGCAAATTCCATTGCACTAGGCGGCAACCGCTTTATCATTGACAATCAATTTACGCCAGCACACAAGCAAGCTGATCAACAATAAAATCGATAAGCAATATAGCGCAAATGCCCCATAACTTTGCATCACCATCCCGCCAGCAACCCCGCCCATGAAAGCCCCTAAGAATTGACTGGTACTATACACACCTGTAGCACTGCCTTTATACTGTTCGGGGGCCAATTTGGTTAATAGTGATGGCATAGAAGCCTCTAAAAAATTAAACCCTGAGAAATACATCCATGCCCCAATACCTAATAACCATAAAGAATCAAAGTTTAAAGCAAGCATACTAATGCCTAAAATGAGCAAACTAATAGCAATAGAATTAGCTCTTCTCGGTGCTTTACGGTTTATTTTCATTAAAGGCCCAAGAACGACAAAAGAAAGAATGAAAACAGGGAGGTAAAATGCCCAATGTTGATCTTTCATAACTTGGTGTTCAAGCAGCTGTAGAGGCAAAGCAATAAAGGTCGCTGTCATTATCCAATGAATAATAAAGACCCCATAATCAAGCTTAATTAACCGATTATCCGCTAATACTTTTTTAACACCTGATATTTTCACCACTTTAGGGTTGTGGTTATTTATATTAACGGGATTAGGGACCCCCCACTGCACAATAACAATAGCGACAAACGCCATCGCAGCGATAATATAAAACAACCCGGAGAGCCCAAACTGACCAGCAAGCACTGGCCCTAACACCATCGCTAGAGCAAAAGACATACCTATAGAGATACCAATGACAGCCATGACCTTCGTGCGTTGACTTTCTCGGCTTAAATCAGCAGCCAACGCTAAAACAGCAGCAGCAATCGCTCCCATCCCTTGAATTCCTCGCCCAATAGCAACCCAATACAGTGATGTCGCATTAGCAGCAATCAAAGACCCAAGAGCAAAAATAACCAAACCCATAATAATGATAGGTTTACGACCAAACCGATCAGACAACCACCCAGCAGGTATTTGAAACAGAGCCTGGGTACAACCATACGCACCAATCGCGATACCTACCCAGATATAACTATAGTGTTCTAAATGCTGAGCGTAGAGCGCTAAGACAGGCATCAGCATAAATAAGCCAAGCATCCTTAAGACAAAAACAAAAGCGAGCGAAGCAGTGGCTCTTTTTTCGATTGAGTTCAAACTTTCAGCCGTAAGATAGAGAAAAGAAGAAGCAAATATACTCTTTTGTAACAAAAAAATATAAGAAAAAATGGGAAAGTTAGTTAACATATTTAATTATAAGTAAATTTATAACCCATAGCTCCAGTCTTAATTATAAGAAATTACTAAACCTCAATATGAATATAGTTACAACTTAAGTATGATAACAAGGCTATACGATAAATTTAGAATCTATTTATATGAGTTAAAAAATGACCAATTTATTATTGTTTTCCCAATCTAACTTACAGAGTTCAACTCTGGCTCACTATTTAGAAACTAAACTCAGTCACCCCCTACTTATTATTGACAATATCAACAATAGCGACATTCTTTCTCATCCAGAAGAGCATGTTGTCCTTATCGACTTATCCACCCATTGTGATGTCACCGAGCTATCAAATCATCTACAAAAGTATCGAAACAATGTAAAAACTGTTCTCATAAATACTCCTAAAAACATCCCACTAGAAGAACTTGTGATATGGCCAAATCTTTTTGGGATGTTCAAGCATTCAGACGATATAGATACCGTATGCAAAGGCCTTGCAACAATACTGAATGGAGAAAACTGGCTTTCAAGAAAGGTGCTTAACGAACTGCTTGACTACTATAGAACAAATACCACTTCAAGAACGACAGCAAAAACAACCCAGCCTGAAATCGAGCTCACAAGACGAGAATCAGAAATATTACAAACTCTCAAAAGTGGTGCATCCAATATAGAAATTGCTGACAAATTGTTTATAAGTGAACACACGATAAAGTCACATTTATATAATATCTTCAAAAAGCTGGAAGTGAAAAATAGGTTACAAGCCATGTCTTGGGCCAAACAAAACCTCGACTAACTCCTACTCTCATACTTTAGTGGCAAAAACTCAGGCTTTTGCTCGTTTTTAAAATCAAGAACGAGTAAAAGCCCCCCTAGAATCCATTCTTTATTCCCTCTTAAAAAAATCTAATATTCGCTAAATTATCAGCTCAAAAAAATGAAACACGGATGTTATCAATAAGCTGAACCTGAGCGCATATCGTCCATCCTCCACAACCGAAATTCTTAGTCATACTGGGGTTACACCTAGGGGCGGTAGCGTGACTAATTTACTTTCACCAATTAAGAAGATACTTACATTATGGAAAAAAAAGGCCTAATTCGCTCACACGAAACAGAGTTTGCTTTCCTGTATCGTCTAACTGATGTCATTTTTATTGCATCTACTCTTTATGTAATTGCGAGCTTTTACTTAAATACATTTACTCAAGAATATCTATTAGCTGGTGCCCTTGGGGTCCTTAGTTTCTTGCTTGCCGCAGAAAGCTCAAACCTTTATCGCTCATGGCGTATTAGCTCTTTTAAAGAACAAGTATCAGCAACAATCCTGCCTTGGATCTTCAGTATTTCTATTTTATTAACCTTAGGCTACTTTTCTAAAACAAGTGAAATATACTCACGCGTTGCAATCGGTTCTTGGTTTTTAATTACTCCCCTTATCCTCGTTGGCTGGCGCTATTTATTTAAGTCAGCGTTAAAGGCCTTAAGAAAAAAAGGGTTTAATAAAAGACAAGCCGCTATTATTGGTGTAACAGACACGGGCTTAGCCTTAGCGAAAGAGTTAAAAAGAAAAAACAGTTTAGGTATAGAGCTCGTTGGCTTTTATGATGAGCGCGCTCCGGAACGCCTGAAGTCTCAAATGGATTTGCCATTACTAGGCTCTGTGTCTGATGCCCTTCAAAAAGCAAAAGAAGGTGAAATAGAACATGTCTACATTGCGATGCCAATGCATGCAAACCACCGAATCGCTCAATTTTTAACTCAATTTTCAGATACAACAGCTAATACCTATTTAGTTCCTGACTTCTTTACTTATAACCTGCTGCATTCTCGCTGGCATCAAGTTGGCAACATCCACACCTTAAGTGTCCATGACACCCCTTTTAATGGCTTAACTGGCTGGGTAAAAAGAGCAGAAGATATCGTTTTAGCGCTCATCATTATCGCACTAATCAGTCCGGTCTTATTAATTGTCGCGTTGGGCGTCAAATTATCATCTCCAGGTCCAATATTATTCAAACAAAACCGTTACGGACTTGATGGTCGTAAAATTAAAGTATGGAAATTCCGCTCCATGAACACCATGGACAATGGAAGTGTCGTCAAACAAGCCACAAAAAATGACCCGCGAATCACCCCTTTTGGTGCCTTTATTCGCCGCACATCACTGGATGAGTTACCACAGTTTTTCAATGTTCTTCAAGGAAAAATGTCCATTGTAGGCCCAAGGCCTCATGCTGTTGCGCATAACGAAGAATATCGAGAAATAGTTGAACGCTACATGTTACGCCACAAAGTAAAGCCAGGTATTACAGGCTGGGCTCAAATTAATGGTTATCGCGGCGAGACTGACACCCTCGATAAAATGGAAAAGCGTGTTGAGTTTGATCTTGCTTACATCCAAGGTTGGTCACTGTGGATGGATTTAAAAATTGTTTTTTTAACTGTTTTCAAAGGTTTTGTTGGTAAAGCAGCTTACTAATAAGGAGGGAACCAATGTCCACTATCAGAAAAAAAAGCTACTCCGCAGGACTCGTATCAGCTTCCATACTGTTTACACCGCTGAGCTTAGCCATTGAGAACGAACCATACCGAACAGAATCAGGCATTGAAATAGCGCCATACTTATCGGCTTCCTATGGGTATGACGACAATATTACTCAAGTCTCAAATGACACAAATAAAACATCGTCTCCTTTATTAGAAGTCACCCCAGCTGTTGCCATAAAAGCCGAACGGGGAGAAAGCACCTTTTCTGCTGGGTATGCTTTAACAAACGGCAGCTACTCGCAAAGCTCGCAAGACAATTACCTCGATCACCGATTTCGAAGCGATAACTTCTTACGTTTTAATACTAGAAATGGTTTAGCCCTAAACTACAGCTACATGTATTTACATGAAAATCGCGGTTCAGGGATTTCGGAAGGTGATAACGCATCCAACGCCATTAATGAGCCACTGAAATACGATAGCCATGATATTAATTCAACGTATGTCTACGGCTCTGAAAATGCAAAAGGTCGACTAGAAGGCTCTTTAGGCTACGGCAATCGCATTTATAAAAATTTCAGGTATTTTGAAGCAGCTCCAGAGCAAAGTAGTCGTTTTAATGACTATGATGAAAACCGATATGCCATGAGCTTTTATTATCAAGTGATGCCAAATACCGAAGCTATTTTTGATATCAAAAAATACGATCGTAGGTATAAGCATCATGCCTCAAGCGCGACGATCCAAGACAGCAATACAATATTTTATTACCTTGGTGCTAAGTGGGATATCTCAGGTAAAACAAACGGGACAATAAAACTAGGCCTGCAAGATAAAGACTTCATCAGTGCGAATACAGAAGGGTTTAACGGTTTCAGCTGGAGTGCTGAGCTTGAGTGGACACCAAAAGAGTACTCCACTATTACAGCATTAACCTCACAGGCAGCAAAGGATCCAGAACAAGATGGTGATTATATTGAAGAACAATATTATCAGCTTGGTTGGAAACACTATTGGAGCGCAAAAGTATACAACAATATAACAATTGCACATCGTGATGAAAATTATACCGGTGTAAATAGAGAAGAAACAACTAACTTCAGTGATATTACCTTAGGTTATGAAATACGCCGCTGGTTTGAGATCTCTGCTAACTGGAAAAGAATAGAAAAAGACTCCAGTTTATCCAACTATGGTTATAAACAAAATTACTGGGGAATAAATGCAAATGTTACCTTATAAACTGTATCAATCAAAAAATATATTTATTTTTATATTTATATTTATGCTTCCGTTGAAATCATATTCAAGCCAAATTAATCATAATTATAAGTTAGGTGCTGGAGACAAAATTAAAATAGTTGTTTATGGAGAAGACGATTTATCTATTGATGAATTACTAATCAGCTCCAGCGGATCCTTTGATTATCCATATCTAGGACAACTAACAACTAAAGGTAAAACACCTAAAGAAATAAAGGATAAGATACAGTCTGGATTAAAAGGTGATTACTTAATTAACCCTAAAGTCATGGTTAATATTATTAGCTTCAGGAAAATATACGTAAATGGTGAAGTAAAAAGACCTGGTGGCTATGAATATCAGCCAGGCTTAACCGTTGATAAAGCTATAGCACTGGCTGGAGGTTTTACTGACCGAGCCTCTAAAAGCTCCATAAAAGTCAAAAAAGAAGAAAATGGAAAAGACATTAAAAAGGCCAATCTTGATACAAAGATAATACCTGGAGATATTATCGTAATAGAGCAAAGTTTCTTTTAATTTACCGCTATATAGGCTTGATTACCATGCAGTTTAGTACACCAGATGAACTAAGAAATAATGAAATCACTATCGATTTCAGTAAATACTTAAATAACATTAAAAAAAACTGGTTAAAGATTTCTTTATTCACCCTATTATGCACAATAATTGCCACTCTAACAGTATTATCGATAACGCCATCATATCGAGCGACTGCGACACTATTGATTGAATCTGAACAGAAAAAAGCGGTATCAATAGAAGAGATAGTAGGAATTGATAGCAGTAAAAAAGAATACTATTCAACACAATATGAAATACTAAAATCTAATAACGTTGCCAAGAAAGTAATTAATGAGCTAGATTTGTACTCTGTTCCTGAGTTTAACGGACAGAAAGAAAATAGTAGCCCTTCACTAAAAGAAAAAATAATCGAGTTTTTAAAACAGTTCCCTCTGATGAAGGCTTTTTTCCCAGAAAAGCCTGAAGTATCAAATGAAACAAGGCAAGCAGCGCTTGAACTGCAAGTTTTATCTATATTTAAAAGCAAATTAACCATATCTCCTATCCGGAGTACTCAATTAGTAAAAATTACGTTTGAGTCTCAAGATCCCATTCTTGCTGCAAAAGTTGCAAATACAGTCGGCAAAGCATTTATTGAAAATAACTTAGATTCTCGTTTATCAGCAACACAGCAGGCATCCGGCTGGATTACCTCACGTTTACAAGAACTGAAAGAACAACTAATTAGCTCCGAAGAGCAATTAACTGAGTTTTTAGAACGTGAACAACTCATCGATAATAGTGGTATTGATAACCTAACAAGTACAGAGCTACGCAACTTAACCAATAGATTATCTAAAGCTACCGACCGCAGAGTGGCAGCAGAATCGCTATACAACACTTTACAAAAAAACCAAAATACGGACTTATCTACCCTAGCTTCAATTTCAGAAATTTCAAATCACCCTCAAATAAGAGATATCAGAAAGTCTGAAATTGACATAGAGAAGCAGGTTAATGAGCTAGCAAAAAGATACGGGCCAAAACATGACAAAATGATCCGAGCTCAAGCGCAGCTTAAATCCGTACAACAAAGAGCTAATAATGTAGTAAAAGAGCTTGCAAGAGGTATCGAAAAAGAACTTCAAAGTGCAAGACATCAAGAAAGTATCATCAGAGAAGAGCTCTCTAATAAAAAAGAAGAGTTTCAAATTTTAACCGTTAAGAAAACTCGTTATGACTCTTTGAAACGAGAAGTTGATACAAACAGTCAGCTTTATAATTTATTTTTAACTCGTCAAAAAGAAACGTCGGCAACCAGTGATTTTCAAGCCGCAAATGCTAGGTTTACGGATCATGCGATGGTTCCTTTGATCCCTGCATCTCCTAAAAAAACAAAACTCATTATTGCATCAATGTTTGCTAGCTTAATGGCTGCGATTACTTTTTCAATTTTAATTTCGTCATTAAAAAATACGATTGAATCAACAAAAGATTTTGAAGATAAATTCGGCCTAATACCTTTAGGTGGTATACCTATTGTAAAGAATAAAAAATTCAAGAAGAAAGATTTAGATAACTCAATCTTCTTTAACCAAGATGAATATTTTTTCAGCGAGTCGATTCGCTCAATCAGAACTTCTCTACTCTTAAATGCCGTAAATAATAACAGAAAGAGAATAAGTATTAGTTCTTCCGTTCCAGGAGAAGGGAAAACGACAACAGCAATTAATCTTGCCATGTCGCTATCAAAAATGGAAAAGGTTGTATTAATCGATTGTGATTTACGAAAACCAGCAATAGCAGAACGCTTTGGTTTAAAGAAGAATAAAAAAGGGTTAACCAACTATTTATTAATGGGATCAGAGTTAGAAGAGTGCTTATATCGAGATGAACAATCAGGATTAGTCATTATTCCTGCCGGCATGTTATCTCCTAATCCACAGGAATTACTGAGCTCATCAAAATTTGAATCGCTTCTCAATAAATTAGAAGAAAAAGTGGATCGTATTATTTTAGATACTCCCCCGACTTTATCTGTTAGTGATTCTTTAGTGGTGAGTCGATTAGCCAACGCGACGGTTATTGTTGTAAAAGCCAATTCAACTAAACAAAACCTGATTCAAAACACAATGGCTAAGATGCTAAAACACGACATACTAATTGATGGTGTGATTGTTAACCAAATCAATAAAAAATCGAATAGCGTTGAACATGGATATAGTGCTTACGGCGAGTACTATCAAGCAGCAGAATCTTAAATCCTTGAGAAAAATAAAATGAAAGAAGTTGAAAAAAAGGTCTTATTTGTATTTGGAACTAGACCAGAAGCAATAAAAATGGCTCCGGTGGTAAAAGAAAGCCAAAAGAATAAGAATCTAAAAACTTACGTCTGTGTTACCGCTCAACACAGAGAAATGTTAGACCAAGTACTAGACTTATTCGCTATTAAACCAGATTTTGATCTTAACATCATGAGCCCCGGCCAAGATTTAACAGATGTTACATGCAAAATACTTACGGGCCTTAGAGATGTGCTAAAGGAATTAAAACCAGACTGTGTACTGGTTCATGGAGACACATCGACAACTCTAGCTTCCAGCTTAGCTGCCTACTATCAGCAGATCCCAGTAGGGCACATCGAAGCAGGACTTCGTACCGGTAATATATACTCTCCTTGGCCTGAAGAAGGGAATAGAAAATTAACAGGCAGTCTCACGAAACTGCACTTTGCGCCAACAGACCGATCACAGCAAAATTTATCAAAAGAAAATGTTAATAAAGAAGACATTTACATCACTGGTAATACCGTTATCGATGCCCTGCTTGATGTAAAGGAAAAAATAGAAACAGAACAGAGCTTATATAAAGAACTGTCATCGTCTTTCCCTTTCTTAGATCCAAACAAAAAATTAATTTTAGTGACTGGTCATCGCCGTGAAAGTTTTGGTGGTGGGTTTGAAAGAATCTGCCAAGCTTTAGCAAAACTGGCTGAACGTGATGATATCCAAATTTGCTACCCAGTGCATCTTAACCCTAATGTTCAGGAGCCGGTTAACCGATTACTGTCCTCCTCTAATAATGTGCATTTGATCGACCCACAAGACTATTTGCCGTTTGTCTTTTTAATGACAAAAGCACATATCATTTTAACTGACTCTGGCGGTATTCAAGAAGAGGCCCCTTCACTAGGAAAACCAGTTCTAGTAATGAGAGATACAACGGAAAGACCAGAAGCAGTTGAAGCTGGAACCGTTAAGTTGGTTGGAACCGACCCTGAGCTAATCACATCTAGTGTCAACCAATTACTTAATGACAACGGTTTATATAACACCATGGCGAAAGCGCACAATCCATATGGCGACGGAAAAGCCAGCCAAAGAATTGTTGATATTTTAAATAGTTTTTTAAATTCTAAATAAAGAAAAAGGTTTAGCATGAGTTTAAATAAAGTTTCCGTTATCGGTCTAGGGTACATAGGTTTGCCTACGGCCGCTGTTATTGCTTCACGTGGTATTGATGTTATCGGGGTAGATGTCAATCAACATGCGGTAGATACAATCAATGCTGGTAATATTCATATTGTCGAGCCAGATTTAGATATTGCCGTTCGAAGTGCAGTAACAGTAGGAAAGCTCAAAGCAACGACGACTCCTGAAGCCGCCGATGTATTCATGGTTGCGGTCCCTACTCCATTTAAAGGGGATAACCACCAACCTGATTTAAGCTATATTGAAGCAGCAGCAAAAGCCATAGCGCCTGTTTTAGAAAAAGGTAACCTAGTTATACTAGAATCCACTTCACCTGTTGGCGCTACTGAGCAACTTGCTCATTGGTTACAAGAAGCCCGCGAAGACTTAACTTTCCCTCAGACTAAAGGAGATGCTGCAGATATTAATGTTGCACACTGTCCGGAAAGAGTCCTGCCTGGCTATGTAATGCAGGAACTAATTTCTAACGATCGTGTCATTGGCGGGCTTTCTGCTCGTTGTTCGCAAAAAGCAGCGGATTTGTACAAAACATTTGTACGTGGGGAGTGTATTACAACTAATGCACGAACTGCGGAAATGGCAAAATTAACGGAGAACTCATTCCGAGATGTAAACATCGCTTTTGCAAATGAGCTATCTGTAATTTGCGAAAAACTAAAAATTAATGTTTGGGAGCTGATTAAGTTATCCAATCGCCACCCACGCGTAAACATTCTAAATCCAGGGCCGGGCGTTGGTGGGCACTGTATAGCGGTCGACCCTTGGTTTATCGTTGATAGCTGCCCTGAAGAAGCAAAAATCATTAAACAAGCCCGATTAATTAATGATGCCAAACCTTATCATGTCATTGATCAGATCACTGATGCGGCTGATGAATTTAAGCGCCCAGTCATTGCCTGTTTAGGGTTGGCTTTTAAAGCAGATATTGATGATCTCCGCGAAAGCCCAGCCTTGCAAATAGTCAATGAACTAGCAAATAGAGCAACAGGGCAACTATTAGCCGTTGAACCTAATGTTCACTCCTTACCTAAAGAGCTCGTATTAGCTGGTGTAGAGCAGGTTTCTTTAGAAACAGCATTAGAAAAGGCCAACATTATTGTCGTGTTAGTTGATCACAAAGAGTTTAAGTCTGCAGACAAAACTCAGTTTGCCAAAAAGGTAGTTATAGATACTCGCGGAATTATTTAAATCACATTATAAAGGCTGGAATTAAGTTGATTATATTAGATGCAACTATAACTTTCTTAGTCTCCTCTGCTTTAGATACAAACCCAATAAAAATATTAGTTTCAGCCGCACTATTTATACTGTTTTTACTTAAACTAAAAGAACAAAACTGGAAGTATTCACTATCAAAAGAAGCTCTAGTTTTGTTCTTAATTATTTTTATTGCATGTATTAATTCTGTATTATTTTTCCTTTTTGGTGAATATTCCTTTGAATCAAACGATACAGCTCAATTGCTAGGCATAAGAAAGTTTGTCATTGAATCTGTTTTTGCAGTTCTTCTTTACAGCTACTTAAGGAGTAAAAGTTATAATTTCATACTAAACATAATATACATAGGTGCAGCAGTAAACTGCATTGTGGCATTAATCGAAATGCCGATGGTTCTGAGCACACCTCACAGAGCAAAAATGTTATTCTTTGAACCTAGTTCTGCTGGATTTTATTATTGTTTCAGTGTTTTTTTATTGTTCTTAGGAATTAACAACAACATAATAAAAAGAAACATTGCTATTTCATTCTCCCTAATTGGTTTAATTGCTTTTTCAAAAGCCCAATTTCTCGTGTTGTTAATAGTTGCAGTAATTACAGCTAAAATGCACATAAAATTAGTATCACTTTTTCTTCTCTCTTTCATTAGCATTAGCTTTAGAACAGAAATCAGTGACTATTATGATATCTTGCTCAATGACAGCCTCCAAATATATGGTATTGATCGATTAATAAAATCCCTCAGTGAACATGGCATATACGGGTTATCCAACTTGTATGATGTTACTGACACTTATGTAACTAGATTAAGTGGAATATATGTATCGATAATGACTCTTTTTGAGTATCCTTTTGGTATTGGTGTCTCTACTTTTAATCTTTGGTATAAGCAATATTTAATCGATACTAACTTAATCAATGTATTCATTGGTGGTGAAGTAAGCTTAATGTTTCAAGGAGAAGCATGGGCCAGTCCGAGATCACGAATCTTAGAAATCATTGTTGCATCAGGATTTATTGCTCTAATTGGTTTTGTATATTTAGTAAAGTCCTTTTTTAAGGAGAGAAAATACAATTACCTATTATACGTTGCTTTCCTGTCAACTTTTATTGCGGGCATTATATTAGAATTAAACCCGATATTAGACTACTTAGTGATATTAATACTATTACTAGAAAAATGCAGAGAGAAACGAAGGGAACATAATAATAATGTTGTTAAAGAAAATAGCACCTCACATAATATCCAAGCTTCCCACTAATTTTTTAAGAGTTACCTTATATAATAAGGTACTTGGTTATAAGATAAAAAAATCCAAAATAGGATATGGAACTGTAATATCAGTTAACGATTTTGACGTATCAGACAGTTACATTGGTAAAAAAAATATTTTTTATGGGCCAATAAAGGTTTCAATCAAAGATAACTGTCGTATCTCAGATCATAACGAGTTTCATTGTGGGTATTGGCTTAATGAAAATGAATTAGAAAAGGCCAATTTATATTTATTGGGCGAAGTAAATATCACCAGTAAGCACTTTTTTGACCTATCAGGAGGAATATCAATAGGAAAAGGGAGCTGGATAGCAGGAAGGTCAAGCCAATTTTGGACTCACGGAGCAGGACAAAGACCAGAAGGCATAAACATTGGTAACGAGTGCTATATTGGTTCTTCTGTAAAAATAATTCAAGGTGTTAATATTAGCCACTCTAATACCATAGCAATTGGTTCTATCGTGAATAAAAGTTTCATTAAAAGAGATACTTTGATAGCAGGATGCCCTGCAATTGAAAAAAAGCAGAATTACAAATGGAAAAATAACACATAATATTATGGAAAAGATACTAGTTATTATTGATAAGTACAGTTGCTCAACAGCTATATGGACCGCATATAAAAAACATATTTTTAGCATATCTAAAAATTTCCAAGTAGAACTTATGATTGACGAAAATGTTAACATGGATGTTCTTGATGGAATTAATGACATTGGATCTTCAATAACAACCTACTCTGGCACATTTGGGCTATATAAAAAAATAGCAACTTCCCCAGCAAGAAAGATATATTTACCACATATTTTATTAGTGTCTACACTATCCCCTTTAAAACTATTAAAGAAAGAACTTTACCTTTGGTTACAAGGGATACTACCAGAAGAGTCCTATTTGAAAAATAAATCTAAAGCACGATTAAAAATATTATCTCATATTGAAAATTACTCCTTGAGAATGTGTAGCGGTATAACTATTGTATCTAATTCTATGCTTGGCCACATTAATAAAAAGTATGGTATAAAAATAAATAATCACCTGCTAATTCCTTGCCTATCCGATCTGAAATATAATACCAATATAGAGAAAGAACACATGTCTTTTGTGTATGTTGGAGGTGCTTCTGAATGGCAAAAAATAGACTTAGTTTTGAGTGAATTTAAAAAAATAAAAGAAAAAAACCTTGATGCTAAGCTTGATTTCATCTCAAAAGATAAAGATAAAATCACGAATATGATATCAGATCTTCCTGATAATATTAAAAGCTCTATAAAAATATATTCCATTAATAATCGAGATGACATGGAGAAGTCTTTAAGCCTATACCAATATGGTTTTTTATTTAGGGATAATATTGAGGTTAATAACGTTTCATCTCCAATAAAATTTTGTGAATATATTTCTTGTGGTATAAAACCAATTATCTCAGATCATATTGGTGACTACTCATTATGGGTTAAAAATGAAAATCTTGGAATAGTCTGTGATCATAAATCAGATATAAACCTTGATAACATCGAAATATCTCCTTTAGAGTTAGTAAAAAAGTATGATAATTATTGCTCTTCAATAAAAAGCAACTCTGGTTTTATGAAATTATTTACACTAGGTAATAATTAATGAAAAAAATAGCCATTATTGGAAGAAAACCCAAGCCCTATGGTGGACTGTCCATATTTGTACAAAGACTAGAGAGTAAACTGATAAAAGAAAAAAACCACGTTTTATCTATTGATCCAAGAGATAAATCATCAATTATAAAGTTTGCTGTTTTTTCTCCGTTTGCAAAATGGGATAAAATAATTATAAACAATTTTTCTTTACTGTTTCTTGTTTTACTATTTTTAACCAATAAATTAAAATTTGTTACTTTGGTTGACCACAATCACAGTCGACATTTCAATAAAAAAAACAAAATCTATATCAATGTATTGAAATTGTTAATTCCTAAAATCGATACATTATGGCTTGTCAGTAGCCACTTAAAAGAAAACTATTTTAGGTATGATATAAAAGAGCCTAAAGAAACTATTGTTGAGTCACCTTATATTCCTGTAAGTTCAGATATTTTAAATCAAGATAAAAGAAATATCCCTCAAGATTTAAAATCAATGATAAAAAATCAGCGATATACTTTTATAAACAGCTCATCACAGTCAATATCTTCATTATCAGAAGACATATATGGAATAAAAGATAGCATTGAGGCTATTGCTAATATTAATGACTCTAATTTAATCATTAGTCATTCTATATTTAATGAAAAAATAAAAAATGAAATAGAGGGCATTGCTAAAAATCTAAATATCAATGATCGTGTGCATTATATTAAAGGCGATTTTCCTCTTTGGGCAGTATTTAGCGATATCACAGCGTTCCTCAGAACAACAAAAACAGATGGGAACAGTGTATCCATAATGGAGGCTTTAGATGCACATACACTAGTAATAGCATCAGACTCAGTGCCAAGGCCAAATGGATGCTATATATATCAAACAGGCAATGTTGAAGATCTATCTGAAAAGATGCTCTCTACTATACAAAACAATGTTAATTAAAATGAAAAAAATAATCTTATATATAAATACTATAAAGTATCTTAAATTTATTCAAATAATATATAGAGTTTATTATAAAATAATACCAACCTCTTTATTGATACCTAAAAGTGTCGAAGTAAAAAGAATTTCAAAAATAAATAAAATCAGCCATCCATGCAAAAAAAAATCAACGTATCAAAAAAACAGCATAGTTACACTAAATAAATCGATACCGATCCCAGATGGAATATGGGAAAGTAAAAATGCCAGTAAACTCGAAAATTATAACCTGAACTATTTTGATTTTATTACAGATATCGAAAACCCTAAAGAAGGTGAACTATTAATAAATAAGTGGATATCTGACAATATTGATTATAATACTATTCCTTGGCATGCATATCCAGTATCATTGAGGATCATAAACTGGATAAAGTTCTTATCACTAAATAATATATACAATACAAATTATGACAATAACATTTATAAACAAACCGATTGGCTAACTAAAAACTTAGAGTACCATTTACTAGGAAACCACCTTTTCGTTAACGCTAAAGCTTTATTATTTTCAGGATTTTACCTTAATTCAGAACAGTCTGATAGATATATAGAACAAGGTACAAAGATATTTAATAAAGAAATTAAAGAGCAATTACTTGATGACGGTGGAAGCTTTGAGTTAAGCCCTATGTATCATGCCATTATGCTAGAAGATTTACTTGATATATATAACATTATCAATGTTTCCCCAAAAAGAGCTCAAGCAAATAAACTATTAGACTCTCTTTACCATACTATAAAAAGAATGTTTTTATGGTTAGAAACCATGACTCATACTAGTGGAAAGTATGCACATTTTAATGATTCAAGTAGTGGTGTTGCTCCTACGCTCAATGAATTAAAGCAATACGCAGATAGACTTAATCTTAGCGAGTCATACATTAAGTCGTTGGATAAAAATCCGGTTTACCTAAGTAATAGTGGCTATTGTCGATTGGAAAATGATCATGCGTATGTGATTTGTGATGGTGCTAATGTTGGACCAGACTATATTCCAGGCCATGCCCATGCTGATACCTTATCCTTTGAAATGGCAATAAATGATATTGATATTTTTGTAAATTCGGGAACATCAGAATATGGTATTTCTGAAGAGCGGCATCGTCAAAGGTCGACAGCATCACACAATACAGCTGAAATTAATAATCAAAATTCAAGCGAGGTTTGGGCAGGATTTAGAGTTGCTAGAAGAGCTAAAATAATTTCAGCGAATTTTAATAAAGATGAACAACAATACTCTGCATCTCATAATGGTTATCATCGGCTAAATAACCAAGTGACCCATAAAAGATCTTGGACACTCCATGATAAAAGTCTAAAAATATGCGATAATTTTTCCGGAAAATCTACATATAGTACCAGTACATATTTCCATTTACATCCAGATATAATTCCTAATCAAACAGATTCAAATAAAGTAGCGTTAGAATATAATAACAGTAAAATATGCACCTTAATATTTGATCCTCGACTAGATATAGAAATATCAAGATCAACATATCATCCTGGTTTTGGTGAAACAGAAGAAAATAAAGTAATCACCTTTAAATATAAAGTCAAAGACTTTGAAAAATTTGATTTTTCTGTAGAGTGGGAATAAAAATGAAAAGTATAAACATTATTTGCGGTAGCTTCTTACCAGAGAGAACAGCTGGAGCTAATAGACTGGCTATTGTTGCGAAAGAGCTATCAAAAAACAATAAGGTTAATGTCATATACCTATTAAAACCTGGCCACAAATTTAATATCAATCTCATTCCACATGAAGTGACTGAAAATAAAAATATACACTTACACCCTATAGAAATTGAGTTTTTTTCTAAAAGCAACTTTATTTCAAGAATAATCAATGAAACTAAGCATGCTTTATTACTAATGAATAAGTCCAAAGAAGTGAAGTCAGAGATTAATATTACAAGCATACCATTCTTGATGTTACTCCCTGTTTCTGGCCTGTACTGTTTTTTTTCCAAGAGTAAAAATATTCTTGAAGTACGAGACCTAATATGGAAATACTTAGAATTTAAAAGCGGTTTTTTAAACAAAATATTATATAAAACACTAAAATTCATCTGTCAGTTTTCAATTAACCGGTTTGATAAAGTAATAACTGTCACTGAATCACAAAAGTCAGAAATAGAATCAATAAGCTCTATTGAGACAACATGTATTCCTAATGGGTTGGACTACAAATCGTTTAATGAACTAAAATCCCTAGGTGAAGTAGAGAACAATGGTAAGATTGAAATTACCTATGCAGGCTCAATTGGCTACCCTCAGAACCTATCGACTCTATTAGACGCAGCAAAAAAAATAGACAATAAGAATGTTATTTTTAATATCTTGGGTGATGGCCCAGAAAAAATAACTTTAGAGCAATACGCAAGAAACAAAGAGATTAGCAATGTTATATTCCATGGCTCTGTTAATTTTGATGAAATAAAAAAAGTATACAAACGTTCCAACTTTCTTTACGCACAGTTAAGAGATATTCCATCTTTAAAAACAGCAGAGCCAACTAAAATATTTGAATATGCATCGACTGGAAGAGAAATAGTTTTTGGCGTTAAAGGAGATGCCAGTAAATTACTTGATAATTTTGATTCAGTACTAAAAGTAGAGCCGGACAATGTAGATGATTTAGTATCAACAATTAATAACCTAAAATATAATACAAAAATAAGTAGCTATAATATCAAAAAAATAGAAGATGATTTTATTCGAGAAGATATTACTAAAATGTATAGCGAAGTGATTTAAGCATGTTTTCATTTTTAATATCTAAAATCGGTCAAGGGAAAGTTAACCTCCTATCTGCTGTATTTGTTCTTGGGGCTAGTACACTAGTTAATTTTTTGCTTACTCCTTTTTTTCTAGAGCATGTTGGAATTGAAGGACTTGGAACTATAAGGATTGCCTTATCTATTCCACTTTATATAGGTTTAATTTCTTTAGCACTAATGGCTTCTTTTAGTCGTTTTCTTGTCATTAATATAAACTCAAATAACATTGATGAAGCGAATAAAGTCTTTAATACCTCCATAGCTTTAGTCAGCTCCTTTTTCATCATCGTTATACCATTATCGGTATTATTATTATACTCATTTGATGTTAGCAATAAGCACTTATACACCTGCATGGTTATATATTCATTTATAACATGCCTATCAGTATCATTCACCCTTCCTGCCTATGCTATTAACAAACAACAAATATATAATATAAATAAGTTTATAACACTATTATTCCAAACTTTATTTATTTTAATCTTATTCCAAATAAACGCAGATGTTTTCTACATTGGTATTTCTTTTATTATTGGCTCTATCGTATCATTAATATATAGTATTAACTCATTCAATGCTTTTTCAAATGGATTAAAATTAAAAATATCATACGTATCTAAAAGAAATATATTAGATATCTATCATATGAGTAAATGGGTATCTGTAGAAAGTTTAGGAATATTTTTCTTACTAACTATTGACCTAATATTAATTAAACATTTCCTAAGCCTAAAAGAGGCTGGTGAATATTCAATTTTAATTCAAGTAATCGTTGCGTTTATTACTATAGCTAAGACCGTTGGTGGGGTGTATGCTCCTAAAATTTTAGCTTCTTATGCAAATAAAAATCCAGAAAAAATACAATATCTTGCATCAAATTCAATTGTTTTTATTGGACTAATTTTAACAATCCCTGTAAGTGCTGTTGTCTCTAATACCGAATATATATTATCTATCTGGTTAAACTATGAAAACAAAGTCATTAACGAACTTTTATTTTACGGACTAATATTACTTCCAATATTATTATCTACCTCTTCGTTTCCTTATATTTTCAGTGCATATTTAAAAGTAAAGCAACCTGCATTATCTACAGTAGTTATTGGTACTCTTCACTTAATTACTGTTATCATCCTTTCATTATTTTATGATTTTGGAGTTTGGGCGTTTTTATTTTCATTGATTTTCTTTTTGTTTGTAAAAAATATAATATTTACAGTTTCATATTTTTCAATAATATCAAAAAGATCAATGACTCCATTTTTATTATGTTTTGCTTTTATATCATCCTGTTTACTTATTAGTATATCAGCTTCGAATTTAGTTCAGGGTTTAATTCTAAATAATGAAGCATTAATATTGGTAGCATCTTTAGTTATTAGCACTATCACTGCCTCTTTATTTTATTTTATTTATATTAAAAAAATCTCTTTTTACAACTCAAGTAAAGAAAAAATCATTCCGAGTGAATTATGAACATTGCTATTATCACTTACTCTTTAAACTCCGGTGGAGTTGAAACAGTAATAAAGAACTTATACGATCACTTCAAAACTAATCATAGTATAACCATTATAGAAACAAATAATAAAGGAACACATTCTGATTATTTCAAGAATAAAGGGTATAATGTTAAAACCATAGATATAGGATTTTTTGAAAGTAGAAAATCTCATATAAAAAGATTAGCATCTCACTTTAATTCCCATGATTATGATGTAGCCTTTACAAACTATGCTCCTTTTTTTCATCGCTGCTTAGATTTCATATCTAAAAATTTAAGGGTTTTTTCCATTCTTCATAGTGAATTAAACTGTGTGATTAATGCGGGACTATATAACATAAATAAAATTGAAAAAGTCGTATGCGTTAGTGATGGCGTAAAAACAAATGCAATACTCGACAATGACTCTATTAAAAATAAAACTATCGTTATTCCAAACGGTGTTTATGTCCCAGATTATTGGAAAAAAGAAAATTACAACTTTTTATCAAAAAAGGTCAACATTGTATATTTTGGAAGAGTAACTGAAGAAAAGGGCATTTTTTTAATTCCTGATATAATCAATCAATGTATATCCGGTGGCGTTGATTTACATTTGAAAATTATAGGGGATGGTATAGCATTAGAAAAACTAAAAAAGGTCATGCTTGAAAAAGGCCTTGATAAATATGTAGATTATACTGGTCACATTGAACAGAAAGAAGCTCATAATTTACTTGAACAACAAGACATAATAATACTCCCATCATACAACGAGGGGCAGGGATTAACATACATAGAAGGAATGGCTAGAGGATTAGTGCCAATAGTGTCAAGCATCAAAGGGGTTACAGATAACGTCATAAAAAATAATGAAAATGGATACTTATGTACCATTGGAGATCCAAAAGATTTTTCATCTAAAATCATTAGTTTATACAAAAATAGAAATCTAATGAAGGATATATCATTTAATGCTTGGCAACATAGCGATAAATTTAATATATGTAAAATGAGCAAAGAGTACGATAATTTAATTAATAATAAAGATTATATTCAACATAGCTCATATAAAATTAATAAAAACAAATTTAATCTCCTTGACCATATTCCATTTATATTTATAAAAACTAACAGGCTTGTTAAGTCAGTTTTAAAAAAAATATTGGTTGTTTTACGTCGTACATATTAATTAGAGCTTCATTAACTTACTGCAATAGCTCATCTCCTCCTTTAATTAGGGTAAGCCTTGCTATGATGTGCATCACTGGTTCAATATAAGTTTATCTATTATGCTTATCGGGTTACGCTATACTTTGTACCTCTATAACGTAACCCTTTATCACTACCTTTTTATCGTCGAAGAGCGATAAGAGTTTCCTTCAAGCCAACTCTGTTTTTCATTGGTAGGCACCGTTCCATCATCCATAATGTTTGTTTGATGGAAAGAGTACTGATTCCAAATCGTCCTTGCTTTAGGCCACTCTTTATCTTCAAAAATTTTAACCCCAGTCACGTCTTCTGAGTCATCTTCAGTGTAGTTATTAGAAATGACAATTATATCGGCACTGCCATCATTGTCTGTATCAGCCACCACAGGATATTCATAAGCGGTGCCTGATTGATTATCTTGCGACCACAGTGTTTCTCCAGTACTACCTTCTAAAATATAAAAAGTATTTTCATCGGCATACAAGATTTCTTCTTGCCCATCACCGTTAAAGTCAAATGTCGTTGCACCAGTCGATTTCGACCCCAAGTCATTAGTTGCTTTTGTCCATAGTATTTGCCCATTAGCATCGAAGGCAGTTAGGTTGCTACTCGACGCGACAATAATTTCGGGTAAATCCGACTTATTCAACTGAGCAATGGTTGTTGTCCCCCAGCCTTGCCCTGGAATTGTTACAGGTCCCCAGATTTTTTCCCCTTCATTATTCAGCAAGTACAGCCCTTGTCCTTGAACAGTAACAATTTCAGGTAAAGGGTCTTGATTAAAGTTACCAATGGATTGTTTAGAACCAGTCACTTCTAGGCTAACTCTGCTGCCATCTTGGTTATATATATAGCCTTGGCCTAAAACGACATTCACCCCATCGTTGTACTGTTCAAATACGATAGCCTCTCTATTTTCAAACATGGTTCTAAACAAAACTTCACCGTCATGACTTAATACATAACTTTGGTAAATGATTTCTGGGTTACCGTCTCTATCTAAATCTGCGATAGCTGGAAACCCTTTAGCATTCCATGTTGGTGTTTGCCACTGAATATTTCCGTTATGATCAAATGCAGTCAGTTTATTATTTGAACCACCGCCGCCGCTGCCTGTAATGATTTCAACAATACCATCTCCATCTATGTCTGCCGCAGCTGGAGTGAAAAGAGGATCCACCCATGGACCAGATTCAGATGCTTGCCAAACTTCCTCACAGTTTTTTCCATCTATAGCACGTAAAATACCTTGAGCTTCGACTCTTACGCCTTTAAAGGTGGGGAAAACAATATCTGGTGTATCCTTTTCATTGATAACACCATCTTTATTATCATCATTAAGCTGAACTACGATAGGAGCCGCCATAACCTGATCGTACTCCGGCATGTTCTTCGATCCACTCCACATGCATTTTAACTGAGGGCTAATCACTAACTGATCATCCGGTAAATCACCGTCAAATTCGCCATACCCTAGATGCATTGAACCTTCCCAGCTTCTCGCTATGACAGGCATGGTAAACGTACCGCTAAATGCTCTGATTTTTGCGTACGGTGCTAAAACAACACCTTCTACACTGGCACCACGAACATCAAGTTTCTTTGCTTCGTAAAAGTTAAAAATGGTTTTGGTTCTATGAGGGGCTAATGAAGCAAATGATTTATTATTTAAAGCTTTTTTACTTTTGCCTTTTTCACCTGAAATATTAAAAACGATGGTGGCGCCATCTGGGACATTAGAAACTGAAAATGTATGAGCGGCAGCCATTTCTATCCCGTCAACATTAAAGACTTGCAACTCGCTTTCATTGTCACCAGCAAGATATAATCCCCCCCATGAATTAGTTACGGTACCCGTCGTAGACAAATTCTTGAGTTCTTCAGACAGATCCTTTAATTCCTCTTCGGCATTTTCCGTATCAAAAGGTAAAGATGTGTGCTCAGAAATAGTTGCACCAGACTCTAAGCCTAATTTAACCTCTTGAGAGACTTCCACCTTTTTAGCTGACAAAATACTTCCTGAATACACACGACCACTGCCATAATTAATTCTGCCACCAGCAACTAATGACAATTCTTCAGGCTTCGATTCTTCACCGTAACGGATACTGTACCCTTCTAAATTGACATTATTTTTCGCAAAAATAGCGCCATCAGAGGCACCACTATACGAAGTGAAATTGCCAAATACAAAAGCACTATAATCCTGTGCGGGACCAAGTTCTGCAGCACTAACATTTTGACAAACAAGTGCCATCGCAATCGCTAACGGAGTCTTTTTTACAATCGTAGATATCATGGTATCTATGCCTTTTATAATATTTCGAAAAATAGGAAGGAAGTTAAACTGGTTAATATTTCAGCATTGAAAGCAACAATATTGCCATAGGTTTAACAGATAAAAAGGCAATGAGATAAATATCACTATCTAATCATACTTTGGTACCACCTAACACTTCTTGTTATCCATTTAGGCATTTATTTTCTAAGCCAATATACTGAATGACTTTAGGAATATAATTAACGTAATTAGACCTGTGAACTATAGGCGATCCCATTTAGAATACGTTAATTACTAACAAATCTTATGTACGATGATAGTGCTCGTAAGCAATCAATAATCTAGGATGATTTTATGATCAAAAAATGCCTTTTTCCGGCTGCTGGCTACGGAACACGTTTCCTACCCGCAACCAAATCCATGCCCAAAGAAATGATGCCAGTAGTGAATAAACCATTAATCGAATATGGTGTTGAAGAAGCTATAAATGCAGGTATGGACGGCATGTGCATTGTTACAGGTCGTGGCAAACATTCCTTGATGGATCATTTTGATAAAAACTACGAACTAGAACACCAAATCAGCGGAACGAACAAAGAAGAGTTGTTAGTGGATATCCGTAGTATTATCGACTCCGCCAACTTTACCTACATCCGCCAGCGCGAAATGAAGGGGCTTGGCCACGCTATTTTGACAGGACGTGAGCTTGTTGGTGATGAACCATTTGCTGTCGTGCTTGCCGATGATCTGTGCGTCAATGAAGACAAAGGCGTTCTTGAACAAATGGTGGCTCTTTACAAGCAATTTCGCTGTTCAATCGTTGCAGTAGAGGAAGTACCTGAAGATGAAACACATAAATATGGCGTTATCTCAGGAGAAATGATCAAAGATGATCTATTCCGCGTTGACAACATGATCGAAAAGCCAGAGCCGGGCACAGCACCAAGTAATCTTGCGATTATTGGCCGCTACATTCTAACCCCAGATATCTTTGAACTCATTGAAAAAACAGAACCTGGTAAGGGTGGGGAAATTCAAATTACCGATGCGTTATTAAAACAAGCCCAAACTGGCTGTGTTCTCGCGTATAAGTTTAAAGGAAAACGCTTTGATTGTGGTAGTGTCGAAGGCTACATTGAAGCAACAAATTACTGCTTTGAGAACCTCTACTTAAAAGATAAAAGCTCAGAGTTAGCTAAAAAAGCCACAGGTAAAAAATAAGTAATATGATCAATAAAGTACCAGCACTCTTACTCGCTGCTACTTCCATTGCCCTGATTTATTTCGCTGCATCATTTGGTGCAGCGAGCTTATACGGCAGTGCAATAGAACAAACCCAAATTCGGTGGAAAGAACAAGGCACAATCTCCCCCCCTTCTGAAGAAGAAATACAAAATTCAGAAAAACTCATCGATGCCTTGTTAGAAATACAGCCTAACCACCCTTATTACCTTTCTTTAGCAGCTTCTCACTATGCTTGGTTGAGCTTTTTACACCAAGATCCTGAGCTATTGACCCACTCTATCAACTTTGAGTCACAAGCATTACAAAATAGACCTATATGGTCACAAAGCTATTCACAACTGGCGCGATATGCGTGGCAGAAACAACTCGGTTCGAATCAAATAAACACCTACCTTCAACACGCTGAACAATTTGGGCCTCATAGCCCCTATTCATCCGAAGCCTACTTAGAAATAGGGCTAGCTAATTGGACTCAACTACATTCACCCCAGCAAATTAAAGTGGCTCGTATTTTACTACAGCATTCTACTTCTTCGAAGTATCGTGCAGAGGTGGAGAATATCATTACTCGCTCCCCAGCAAAGCAGCGAGCGTGCAATTTACTCCACTTTAATAACATTACCCTCCACGCATGCAATAACCTTTTATGAAAAAGCGAAGCCATTATTTACTCTGTACCCTCTTTATTTTCGTTATCATATTTTCTGTATTTGCATCGATAGCCAAAAGCTTGGGGCTATTCACAACACAGCTTTTAACACTGGAACACCATGCAGGTGGAGATCAAATGTTGCATTTTGTTCTCAGCTTACTCATCTCTTATTTCTCTTTCTGGATTATCCCTAACCAATTAAATTACACACCACGATCTATTATTAACAGGATCACACTACTTTTATTATTACTGGTAACTCTTGATGAGGGAGCTCAGTACTTCCTTCCCACAAGACAATTTTCTTGGTTAGATATGGGGGCAAATTGGTCTGGAATTTTATTCGGTACAACATTGAGTTATATCACTGTAACCATTTATAAAAAACTAGCAAAAAAGTAAGAATACTCACCATTCCGAGCTGTTGCTTCTTGCCCCTTTAGTATGAAAAAAGTTGGTTTTTCCCTTCCTTCTCTTGTTACTAAATGCATATTTTTTAAACTACAGATCACTTTGATACTTTTAGGAGCGCAGCCTTATGAAAGGATACACTGCAGCCACACTACTTATACTGGCTTTATCGGGAAATGTTTACGCAGAAGCACAAGTTTCACCGCTTAATGACAGTGAAATGAATACCATTACTAAATTAGTATCAAACTCTTCATTATCCATACAACAAATCATTAGCAAGGCAGTTACCAGCTCCCCAACACTGGTGGCTGAGACAGTAAAACAGCTTGTAACTCAATCTCCTGAGCAATATCAAGCTATTATCGCCCACGCCCTTGCAACCTCTCCAGAGGAAGCCAGTAATATAGTGGCTGCGGCAATGTCTGTGCCGCCCCCACGAACGATAGCAACTGTCGTTTCCGCAACGGCTATCGCCCCTGAATATACAAGCCAAATTGTTGCTACCGCAGTACAAAAACAACCAGAACAAGCTGGCAATATTGTAACGTCTGCGATGAAAATGCAGCCTGAACAAGTCACAGAGATCGTTACAGCTGCAGTGACTCAGGCACCAGAGCAAGCCGCGTCCATTTTAAAAGCCACTTTAATTTCGGATCCTGCAAGCAGCGAAGAAGTGTTAGGGTTAGTACTCTCATTAGCGCCAGAGCAAGCAGAAAGCATCGCTCAAGCAGCTCGTGAACAAGAAATTCCCAATGAAGTCATTACAACGGCGGCAATTTTATCCGGTATTGACCCGACTCAAATTGCAGAAGCAACAGCGGCAGGTACCTCAACGGTCCCAGCAGCTGTGATTCCTTCGATCAGTGCACCAGCGGCACCAGCTGGCGGCACTGGTGGTGGTGGTAGTGGTGTATCCCCAAGCTAATAAAATCTTTTAATCCAATGTATTCGTAAAGCCCGAGTTTTCTTGGGCTTTCTTGTTTTTATTTCTGTCATATAACTTACAGGTACTTTATGCGCCAGATCGAACGCGCCTGTTTTTTTAGCTTGCTCATACTGCTTATTTGGCTCCCAATTCCTTTAGCCAGTAACCGAGCATGGGCATGGTCCATAATGGAGATATGGCTCGCTATACAAACACTTGTCTTAATTGCCTACTACAAAGGCAACCTTCCTTGGGCCCAAATCAAATATATCAAGTGGCTTCTTAGTGCTCTTTTTCTTTTTCAGGCTTGGACATTATTACAAACGGTTGTATTTCCTCTCTCCATTTTGGATTACCTGTCACCACAAACCGCCGAAATATATCGCAGCCTTGGGTATGAGCAAGGCTCTATCTCGTTAGACAATGAGCACAGCTTTATTGCTCTTCTAAAGGGAATAAGCTACGCCTTACTGGCCCTTAATTGCGTACTCATGATCACAAGTAGCAAACGCATCAAAGCTGTCATTATTGCTCTTGTGATCAGTGCCATGATCCAAGCGTTTTATGGTGCTGTATTGGTATTACTCGATACCAAAATCAGTCCTGTTTTTTCTTTTGACGAAAAAAAGATAGCGACAGGGTCATTTGTTTATAAAAACCATTTAGCTAATTATTTGATGTTAGTGCTTACTATGGGAATAGGTCTAATTATCAGTGAGCTTAACACTACAGAGTCTGGCAGCTGGCAAGTACGAATTAAGCGCTGGTTAATAGCTATCCTAAGTACAAAAATGCTCATTCGTTTATGTTTGATCATTATGGTCATCGGGCTAGTCATGACTCGCTCTCGGATGGGTAATACCGCCTTTTTTAGCGCGACGATCATTGGGGGCATCGCTGCTCTCCTCTTCTATAAACATAGGCCTAGAGCTCTCACAGTGTTAATCATCAGTGTACTAGCGATAGATACTTTTATTGTTGGTGCTTTATTTGGCCTTGATAAAGTCAAACAGCGAATTGTTGAAACATCACTGCAGGAAGAGTCTCGCGATCAAGTGGTGATATGGAGCCTAGACATCATCAAAGATTATCCGCTCACAGGTACCGGAGCTGGTAGTTTTTATGCAATTTTTCCAAGTTACAGCCATGCTGACGTCGGCTTTTACGATCACGCTCATAATGAATACATTCAGTTTATGGTGGAGTCTGGTATACCCGCAACTTTGTTACTTGGCATGGCCATTTTAATAGCCATATATCAATGTATTTGGACGATACGAAATCGTCATAGTCATCTAATGAAAGGCACTGCCTTAGGGTGCTTGATGGCCATTTGTGGCATGCTCATCCACATTTCCGTTGACTTTAATTTGCAACCACCGGCCAATGCCGCCACTTTTATTCTCATTTTAGTCTTAGCTGGTATCTCCAAAAATATGCCGAGAGAGCCTCACCCTAGGTAACTGTAATTTTATCCAGTAGTTCCCTTTTCTGTTTTGGGGCTCTATGCAATACTTACTGACCACAACCTCAATGAAAAAGAATTGGCAATGGATAAGATCGAAGTAAGAGGGGCTCGTACCCATAACCTGAAAAATATCAATTTAACCATGCCCCGTGATAAATTAATCGTTATCACGGGCCTATCAGGCTCAGGCAAGTCTTCTCTTGCTTTTGATACCCTTTATGCAGAAGGCCAACGTAGGTACGTGGAATCCTTATCCGCCTATGCTCGCCAATTCCTGTCGTTAATGGAAAAGCCTGACGTTGATCATATTGAAGGGTTATCCCCAGCCATTTCTATTGAGCAGAAATCCACCTCTCACAACCCTCGCTCCACCGTTGGTACGATTACAGAAGTGTATGATTACCTACGATTGCTATACGCGCGTGTCGGCGAGCCTCGTTGCCCAGAGCATCACGTTGAGCTAACCGCCCAAACAGTAACCCAAATGGTCGACAAAGTATTAGAGCTACCACAAGGTTCTAAGCTATTTTTACTTGCTCCTATTATCAAAGAGCGCAAAGGCGAGCATGTTAAAACCTTAGAGAATCTAGCGGCACAAGGATTTATTCGCGCCCGTATTGATGGTGAGGTGTGTGATCTTTCCGATCCACCAGAACTTGAACTTCATAAAAAGCATACGATTGAAGTCGTGGTGGATCGCTTTAAAGTCCGTGATGATCTAAAACAGCGCTTAGCCGAGTCTTTTGAAACTTGTTTAGAGCTGTCTGGTGGTATTGCCGTTGTTAGCTGGATGGATGAGTCAGACAAAGAGCCTCTTGTTTTTTCGGCTAACTTTGCGTGTCCTCACTGTGGTTACAGCATGCAAGAGCTGGAGCCTCGCTTATTTTCATTTAACAACCCAGCTGGTGCTTGTGGCACCTGTGATGGTTTGGGAGTACAGCAATATTTTGATCAAAACCGTGTTATAACGGACAGTACATTAAGTTTAAAAGACGGAGCTATTCGAGGTTGGGATCAGAAAAATTTCTATTACTTTCAAATGTTGAAATCTCTCTCTGAGCACTATGATTTTGACATTGATACTCCGTTCAAATCACTGCCTAAAAAAATTCAAAATATCATTTTAAAAGGTTCTGGACGTACTGACATAGAGTTTAAATACATTAATGATCGCGGTGATATTCGAGTAAAACGCCACCCTTTTGAAGGCATCTTGAATAACATGGAACGACGCTATCGCGAAACTGAATCGAACTCAGTTCGTGAAGATCTTGCCAAATTCGTATCAACGAAATCTTGTGCTAGCTGTGATGGCTCTCGCTTACGCCTTGAAGCTCGTAGTGTTTTTGTCAATAACACAACCTTACCTGCAATCAGTGAAATGAGTATTAGTGAGGCGATGGATTTTTTCCAGGCCCTCACACTCACGGGACAACGAGCTCAAATTGCAGAAAAGATCATGAAAGAGATTAATGATCGCCTGCACTTTTTGATTAACGTTGGTCTTAACTACTTAAGCCTTTCTCGCAGTGCCGAAACCTTATCAGGCGGTGAAGCTCAACGTATCCGTCTTGCAAGTCAAATAGGCGCTGGCCTTGTTGGTGTCATGTATGTACTGGATGAACCTTCCATTGGCCTCCACCAGCGTGATAATGAAAGGTTATTAAAAACGCTGAATCATCTTCGAGATTTAGGTAATACCGTTCTTGTTGTAGAGCATGATGAAGATGCTATTCGTGCGGCGGATCATATTATTGATATTGGCCCAGGGGCAGGCGTGCATGGCGGTGACGTAATTGCAGAAGGAACGTTTGAAGAAATTATTGCCACACCAGAATCATTAACCGGACAATATTTAAATGGCACAAAATCCATCGAAGTGCCGGCTCATCGCGTAGAAAGAGATCCAAATAAAACCGTGACACTCACAGGTGCGACTGGTAATAACCTAAAAGATGTGACCTTTGAATTACCAGTTGGCCTCTTTACTTGTATTACTGGTGTTTCGGGATCAGGAAAGTCAACGTTAATCAATGACACCTTTTTCAAAATTGCTCACACACAATTAAACGGAGCAACCACGGTAGAACCATCACCTTATAAAAAAATACAGGGACTAGAGCACTTTGATAAGGTGATCGACATTGATCAAAGTCCAATAGGCCGAACCCCTCGCTCTAACCCTGCTACCTACACTGGTATTTTCACGCCTATCCGTGAGCTTTTTGCTGGTACACAAGAGTCTCGTTCACGCGGCTACAAAGTGGGACGATTCAGCTTTAATGTGCGTGGGGGGCGTTGTGAAGCTTGCCAGGGTGATGGTGTGATCAAGGTCGAAATGCATTTCTTACCCGACGTCTACGTTCCTTGTGACTCTTGTGCTGGTAAGCGATATAACCGAGAAACCTTAGAGATCCGTTATAAAGGCAAAACCATCGATGAAGTATTAGAAATGACCGTGGAAGATGCACGAGAGTTTTTTGATCCGGTTCCCGTTATTGCCAGAAAACTACAAACACTGATGGACGTTGGTTTATCGTACATTCGATTGGGGCAAGCAGCGACAACTTTATCTGGTGGTGAAGCACAGCGTGTCAAACTGGCTCGTGAGCTTTCCAAGCGAGACACAGGTAAGACATTGTACATTCTGGATGAGCCGACGACAGGGCTACATTTCCATGATATTCAATTGCTATTAACAGTACTTCACCGCTTACGTGATCATGGTAACACCATTGTTGTCATCGAACACAACCTGGATGTTGTGAAAACCGCCGATTGGATTGTCGATCTGGGCCCAGAAGGTGGCCAAGGTGGTGGTGAAATTATCGCTCAAGGCACACCAGAGCAAGTCGCCCTTGTGGAAGGCTCACATACAGCTAGATTCTTAAAACCGATGCTGAAATAATATCTCCATTGCAGTTAATTCAGCTTATCTAAAAAAGCCAGCAGCAACGCTGGCTTTTTTCGACCACAAGGAATTTTGTTTCATCATTATGGCAATCTTACATATTCAAGGAACTCAACTCGCAGCAAAAACACAAGGCTTACCACTGACTCGCTACTTTCTAGCTAGCCTTGCTCTCCTATTTCTTGTTGCAATGCATGTATTCCAACCTAACCCTGGTGGTTCCGGGCTGCATTTATCTTTCAATGCGTCAAGCTGGATACCGTTAAGTATTGCCATTGCCTTTGCTCTTTATCACACAGCAAACCAAGGGGCGATCAAATACACTCGTCTCACCCTTGTTCTATTATGCAGTTGTCTGTTATTAACAGTCCCTATCTTTTATGCTGATGCACAGCCTGAATTAGTCCTTAGTCGACTAACAGGCGTGTGGGCTGGTTTTCTTTTTTTCGTTTTATTACAGCAGTTTGCCTTTAACAATAAACAACGTCAGTTTTTATTATGGCTTATTGTTATCGCCACCTTAATTGAAGCAAGCTTTGGCTATGTGCAATATTTACTGTTAGAGCCGAATAATCCATTTGGCTATAACACATTTGCGAACCGCCCTTATGGTATTTTCCAGCAACCCAATGTCATGGCTAGCTTTTTAACCACAGGGTTAGTGCTTTCAAGCTACTTACTGGCAAGACAATCGGTAAAATACGATAACAATAAAATCGCAACTTTCATTCTTTTCATTACACCCATCATCCTTATCCCTTTGTTAGTTGTTTTAGCTTCTCGCACAGGCTGGTTATCAGCATTCATTACAATAGCACTCATTTCCCCTTACATGTGGCGCTATACCAATAAGAAGCGATTTTATTTATGGGGAAGCAGTTTACTCACGGGTTTAATACTGAGCTATAGTGTGATCCAGCTGCACTCTCTCAAAAATGCTAGTACTCAGCAGCTTTTGTCACATAAAACGACTTTGGAGAGCGCTCGCCAATTCACGTACCCTCAAACCTTAGATATGGTATTAGAAAAACCATATACCGGGTATGGTTATGGTCGGTTTGAAGCAGAGTACACCCTCTATACCGCCAAACAACACGCCTTGAATCCAAATTACCACCCTGGGCTGCCTTCTATGGATCACCCACATAATGAATTCTTATTCTGGGCCGTTGAAGGTGGGATGATCCCTGTGATCGGATTAATACTGGCAGGCTGCTATATTTTCATTCGTATTCATCATTCAAGTAATGGTTCGCGCTTGGCCCTATTAGCTTTACTGACGCCTATCATGCTGCATAGTTTACTTGAGTATCCGTTTTACCACTCTGCGCCACACTGGTTCACGTTTATTATTTTGGTGTACTGGATTGAACAGCTCAGTGCAAAATACAAAAAAGTTGCCATTCATTTACCAAGTAAAGTGCTGTTTCGAGTCAGCTCGTTAGTGATCCCCATCGTCACAACAGCCTATATGTTAAGTGTTCTTCACACCAATTGGGTCTTAACAAAATTTGAAACTAGCCGCCCGCCTCAGCCTGATATTCTTTTACAGGTAACTAACCCTGTCGTGTGGGAAGATCGCTTTAACTGGGATATTTTCAGCACTCAGTTGGCCATCGGTTTGCAGCAAAACAAACCGGAATACATTCAGCCTTACATTAACTGGTCTAAAGACATCATTCTCAATAAGCCACGTCCTGCTTTTTATAAGAACTTGATTTTGGCCTATCAAGGCGTTGGAGAAAGGGAGATGGCGGAAGAGATTCGCAACGAAGCCCGCTACTTATTTCCTAAGGTCGATTTTTCTCTCGTGAATCTGCCTTCAGGCCTGAGCAAAGCGAGCAGCGCAGCCGAATAACTTACATAATAAAAGGGCTGATTATTAGTATCAGCCCAACTACCAAGACATAAGAAATTTACAAAACTAACGAAGCGCTGACTCTAGTGTTTTTAAACACAGCGCTACGTTTTCAGCTCTCGCCCCATATCCCATTAACCCGATACGCCACGCTTTACCCGCCAATGCACCAAGTCCTGCACCGATCTCAAGGTTATAGGTTTCAAGTAAGTGCTGCCTCACTGCGGCATCATCGACACCGTCTGGAATGTAAACCGCATTAAGTTGAGGAAGACGATCTTTTTCGTCCACAACAAATTCAATACCAAGCTGCTCTAAGCCAGCTTTTAGTTGCTCATGAGCTGCTGCATGACGCTGCCACGCTTGTTCTAAACCTTCATTTTTCAAGCGTAGCAATGCTTCATGCAACGCATATAAACTATTTACTGGTGCCGTATGATGGTAACTGCGCTTACCTTCCCCACTCCAATACCCAAGTACTAAGCTTTGATCTAAAAACCAACTTTGGACTGGAGTCGTTCGAGCCTGAATTTTTCCTACCGCTTTTGATGAAAATGTCAATGGAGATAAGCCAGGAACACAGGACAAACATTTTTGACTACCGGAATAAACTGCATCTAGCCCCCACTCATCCACCAGCAAAGGAACCCCACCTAAAGAGGTCACTGCATCGACAATGGTTAAACAATTGTGCTTTTGAGCCAATGCAGCAATCGCTTGTGCGTCACTTAACGCTCCTGTCGATGTTTCAGCATGAACAAAGGCGACTAACTTGGTATCTGAGTGCTCTTCAAGGGCTTTTGCCACCTTATCAACACTAACTGGTTTGCCCCACTCGTCATCAATAACAACAGCAACACCACCACAACGTTCCACGTTTTGGCGCATGCGTTCCCCAAACACACCATTGCGACACACCACCACTTTATCGCCCGGCTCAACTAGATTGACAAAACACGCTTCCATGCCTGCACTACCTGGTGCCGATACCGCTATTGTGAATGTATTTTCAGTTTGGAAAGCATATTGCAGTAACTGTTTAAGTTCATCCATCATTCCAATAAACAAAGGATCTAGATGCCCTATGGTCGGGCGACTCAACGCTTGCAGCACTTGCGGGTAAATATCAGAAGGGCCAGGGCCCATTAACGTACGGTGAGGAGGGTTAAAACTTTGAATTGTCATTATTATCATCTCCTAGAGGTAAAGTAGGCTCCTGCCATGTCTCGCTCATCATAGCCAATGATGTTTTTGTGTACAATTAGACCAACCACGAAAATGCTGTTCTCTTTTTCTCAAAAACGGTAATTTCTTGTCGCCTCTTTCCTAAATACACACTTTTTTACTTAACAACTCATTCTACAATTGACAACAATGCAACAAAAACGTATCAATAAGTCATTCATCTTGTTTGTACTCAATGAATGAGGCAAACAAAACAGAAGAGGAGCATTGCCCAGGCAGCTCACTCGCGGAGCCCCAACTCCAATGCGAGTCAGTCATGGGGAGCAATGCCGAGATAAGGTTAGGTTGCGGGCTTAATCTTATCGGTCGTTAAGGCTGAATCCTTGCGGCTGTCACTTGTACATAACAAGTGGAGAGCTTCTGGTTAGTACATTTCTATGTATTTTCCTACCTTAGCTCTCCTGACAATGGACGTTGGGACACAACTTTCCCACGTAACACAATCACCAATTTATCTGGATATATTTGGGAGAAAGGAAAGTGAGCACTTTCACTGTTGCAAAGTTTGGCGGAACCAGTGTGGCTAATTTTGAAGCCATGGGGCGCTGTGCAAATATCATCGAACACAATCAAAATACTCGTCTAGTCGTGATTAGTGCCTGCTCAGGCGTCACAAACTTGTTGGTTGAACTGGCTAATGGAATGCAAGATGCCACCAGCCGTTTTAATACCCTTTCACAATTAAAAAATATTCACTATGGAGTGCTCGATCAACTCGCGGATCCAATTGCGGTCGAAAATGACATTCAAGAGATTTTAGATACGGTTGCCACGGTGGCTGAAGCAGCATCAAAAGAGCCGAGTAATAAATTAACGGATCAACTCGTCGCCTGTGGTGAGTTAATGTCGACTCACCTATTTGCCCAGTTACTTCGTGAACGTGGCATTGATGCCGTTCGATTTGATATCCGAGATGTATTAAGAACAGATAGTCAATTTGGCAAAGCCGTACCTCAACTTGATGACATTTCCGCCCTTGCTAGTGAAAAGCTGATACCACTATGTGAAAATCACGTAGTGATCAGCCAAGGTTTTATTGGCTCAGATTCACAAGGTAACACCACCACCCTTGGCCGTGGTGGCAGTGACTATAGCGCAGCATTAATCGCAGAAGCCGTGCGAGCAAATGGGTTAGAAATTTGGACCGATGTTCCTGGGATCTATACCACTGATCCTCGCATTGCCCCGAAAGCCACACCAATCCCAGAAATTAGCTTCAGTGAAGCCTCTGAAATGGCCAACTTCGGCGCAAAAATTCTCCACCCTTCGACCTTAGTGCCTGCCGTACGTCACCAGATCCCGGTGTTTGTCGGATCCTCTAAAGAACCGGAAAAAGGCGGGACGTGGATAAAAGAGTCTGTCGACAGTGCACCATTATTCAGAGCACTGGCGCTACGCTGCAACCAAACGATGGTCACTTTACATAGTTTAAATATGTTCCACGCTTATGGTTTCCTCGCAGAAGTCTTTAACATTTTAGCGAAGCATCAGATCTCAGTGGATCTCATCACAACCTCAGAAGTCAGCGTGTCATTAACATTAGATCAAACCAACACTGCTGGCGGTGCACCTGAGTTACCTATCGAAGCCCAACAAGAGCTGGAAAAGTTGTGTCGAGTAGAGGTTGAGCACGACTTATGCCTAGTGGCCTTAATTGGTAACAAAATGAGTGAAAATAAAGGTTATGCAAAACAAGTCTTCAGTACTTTAGAAGACTTTAACCTTAGAATGATCTGTTATGGTGCCAGCCCTCACAACCTTTGCTTCCTCGTTCACCAATCAGAGTCTAAGCAAGCCGTTCAAACATTGCACCAGGAACTATTTGAAAGCGAATAAAAACAGCTAACCGTCCAATTCCTTTATTCTTATCCAGATACAAAAAGAGCGTGTTTAACAACCACGCTCTTTTTATTTTCCGAATAGGAATCAGTAATTAGTTCATGTTAGGCCCTAACCACTTTTCAGCTTCCAGTGGATCCCAGCCTTTACGCTCGATATAGCTATCGACCTGATCTTGTTGGATCTGTGCTACAGCGAAGTAACGAGAATCAGGATGTGAGAAATACCAGCCAGAAACAGAAGCACCAGGCCACATCGCATAACTGGATGTTAACGACATGCCAATAGCATTTTCAACATCCATTAGCTCCCATAAAGAGCCTTTTTCAGTATGCTCAGGACACGCCGCATAACCCGGTGCAGGACGAATCCCCTGATACTTTTCACGGATCAAATCTTCATTATTCAGATCTTCATCCGCAGCGTAACCCCAAATCTCTTTACGAACCGTTTCATGTAAACATTCCGCAAAGGCTTCTGCCAAGCGATCAGCCACAGCTTGGATCATGATGGCATTATAGTCATCACCTTGGGCTTTAAACTGATCAGCAAGTTCTCGTTCACCAATCCCTCCTGTAACGGCAAAAGCACCAACCCAGTCAGGTTTACCACTGTCTTTGGGAGCGATAAAATCCGATAAGCAATAGTTAAACCCTTTTGGCTTTTCTGTTTGCTGTCGTAAGTTATGTAGAACCTTGATGACTTCAGTACGACTTTCATCGCTGTACACTTCAATATCATCATCCACGCTATTGGCAGGAAATAGACCACACATGCCACGAGCTTTAATAATTCCTTCCTGCTCAATTTTATCAAGCAGTTGATTAGCTTCCTTGTAAAGTTTACGAGCTTCTTCTCCCACCAACTCATGCTCAAGAATCGCAGGAAATTTACCACTTAAAGACCACGTCATGAAAAATGGCGTCCAATCGATATAGTTACGCAGCGTAGCGACAGAAAAATCATCAAACACATGAATTCCCCCTTTGGCTGGCGCAGGTGGAGTATAACTATCCCAATCTAGATCTGCTTTATTCGCACGCGCTTGATCTAAAGTCACCGGCTTGGTTCGTGGCGCTTTACGGTTATGCTGATCTCGCACACGCTCATAATCAAGCTCTAATCGATCCATAAAGGCAGGGCGCAGCTCATCAGAGAGCAAGGACGTACATACCCCTACCGCACGAGAAGCGTTATTTACGTATACCACAGGGCCATGGTAATTTTGCTCAATTTTAACAGCGGTGTGCGCTTTAGATGTGGTCGCGCCACCGATCAATAATGGCAGTTCAAATCCTTGACGTTCCATCTCTTTTGCTACGTGTACCATCTCATCAAGAGAAGGGGTAATTAACCCACTCAACCCAATGATATCGACGTTTTCTTCCTTAGCGACTTTTAAGATAGTTTCACAAGGTACCATAACTCCAAGGTCGATAATTTCATAGTTATTACACTGAAGAACAACACCCACAATATTTTTTCCAATATCATGAACATCGCCTTTTACTGTTGCGAGTAAAATTTTTCCGTTAGAAGTGCCTTCTTCTTTTAGTGCATTAATGAAAGGCTCTAGGTGGGCAACCGCTTGTTTCATTACACGTGCGGATTTCACCACTTGAGGTAAAAACATTTTACCTTCACCGAAAAGATCCCCGACCACGTTCATGCCATCCATTAACGGGCCTTCAATCACCTCGATCGGCCGAGAAGCATTCACACGCGCTTCTTCCGTATCTTCAATGATGTATTCAGTAATGCCTTTAACCAGAGAATGCTCTAAACGCTTTTCGACAGACCAAGTACGCCATTCTAGTGCGGATTTGTCGTCCTCTTTGCCTACCGCATTTTCTCGGTACGCTTCAGCAATCTCCAATAAACGCTCAGTGCCATCTTCACGGCGGTTCAATACAACATCTTCAACTGCATCACGAAGCTTTTCAGGCACGTTATCGTAAATCTCAAGTTGCCCCGCGTTAACAATCCCCATGTCCATACCACGCTGGAAACAGTGATATAGAAATACCGCATGAATCGCTTCACGAACGTAGTTATTACCACGAAATGAGAACGAAACATTAGAGACCCCACCAGAGATCATAGCGTGTGGCAAATCTCGTTTGATGTCCCCAACGGCTTCAATAAAATCCACCGCGTAGTTGTTGTGCTCTTCAATGCCGGTTGCTACCGCAAAGATATTCGGGTCAAAAATAATGTCTTCCGGTGGGAAACCAACTTCATCAACCAAAATCCGATATGCATTAGTACAAATCTCAGTTTTGCGCTCACGAGTATCCGCTTGACCTTCTTCATCAAACGCCATCACGATAACGGCGGCACCATAACGCTTTACTAATTTGGCATGATGAACAAACGCTTCTTTGCCTTCTTTCAAGGAAATAGAGTTAACGATCCCCTTACCTTGAATGCACTGTAAACCTGCTTCAATGACGTCCCATTTCGACGAATCGACCATGATTGGTACTTTAGATATTTCAGGCTCAGACGCACACAGGTTCAGAAAACGCACCATGCAAGCCTTGGCGTCGATCATACCTTCATCCATATTGATATCGATGATTTGTGCACCGTTCTCGACTTGCTGCCTAGCAACTTCTAAAGCTTCATCGTATTGCTCTTCTTTAATAAGACGCTTAAAGCGAGCAGAGCCCGTAACGTTAGTCCGCTCACCAACGTTAATGAATAACGAATCTTTTTCAATAGTAAGAGGCTCAAGGCCTGATAATCGACAAGCAACAGGTAAGTCAGGTAATGCGCGTGGCTTAACCCCTTTAACGGCATTGGCCATTTGACGAATATGTTCTGGTGTTGTACCACAACAACCACCAACAAGGTTTAAAAAGCCACTTTGAGCCCACTCTGCAATGTGCTCCGCCATGTCTTCTGGCGATAGGTCATATTCACCAAACGCATTAGGGAGGCCTGCATTAGGGTGAGCAGAAACACTGCACTCGGAGATCCGAGAAAGCTCTTCAACATATTGACGCAACTCATCAGGACCAAGTGCACAGTTCAAACCAAATGAGATGGGTTTAACATGGCGTAAAGCGTTATAAAAAGCCTCTGTCGTTTGACCTGATAGGGTACGCCCTGAAGCATCTGTTATCGTGCCTGAAATCATAACAGGCAAAACAATACCAAGCTCTTCAAATACCGATTCAACAGCAAAGGCACATGCTTTAGCATTAAGAGTATCAAAAATGGTTTCGATCAGAATCAGATCGGATCCACCTTTAATCAGAGCACGTGTCGACTCCGAATAAGCGACTACGAGATCATCGAAAGTCACATTACGAAAGCCAGGATCGTTAACATCTGGAGATAAAGAGCAAGTGCGGTTCGTAGGCCCTAGCACACCCGCAACATAACGAGGTTTATCCGGTGTCTTTGCCGTCCATTCATCTGCAACTTCTCTTGCTAGTTTTGCGGCCTCAAAGTTAATTTCTTCACTAAGGCTTTCCATATCGTAGTCAGCCATAGCAATGGTAGTCGCATTAAAGGTATTCGTTTCAAGAATATCTGCGCCGGCCTCTAAATATTCACTATGAATATCTTTAATAATCTGAGGCTGAGATAGTACTAGTAGATCATTATTTCCTTTTAAATCACAGTGCCAATCAGAAAAACGATCACCACGATAATCAGGCTCTTCCAGTTTATAGCCCTGAATCATGGTCCCCATACCGCCATCGATCAATAAAATTCGCTCGGCGAGTAAGGCTTCCAATTGCTGTTTCACATTGCTTCCCGACACGGTACTACCTCATTCCTTGTTATATTTACTGACAACCATCCTAACACAGGGCAATTAGAAATCTAGACGTCTAAAAAAATTATCCCTCCCTTCACAAAAATATGTTTGATAAATTTCCAGCTTACGTTGAAAATGCCTGATAGTTACAATTAGTAACATTTTAATCTATTCTCTTTCTAACCAGAGGTTAGCCCATGTCGGTCTATTACACGCTCTGCTTTTTAGCTGCAGCCGCTATGATCATCGCATTTATCAATAGTAAAATTGGTAAAATGCAAACCACGATTGCCATTACGGCAGGTGCGATGATTCTTTCCCTTGGAATCATCATTGCGGGCCATAATGATTGGTTCAACCTAACAGAAATTGCGACAACAACACTCAGTGCGATTAACTTTGAAGATTTTCTCCTAAAGGGGATCCTAGGCTTTTTATTATTTGCGGGTGGTTTAGGAATAAAACTACCTAACCTCAAAGACCAAAAGTGGGAAATTACCGTCTTAGCTCTGGGAGCAACTCTATTTTCAACGTTCTTCATTGGTGGGGCTTTATGGCTGTTTTGCCAGTTAATCGGATTACCTTTTGATTTTATCTATTGCTTGCTGTTTGGTGCCCTTATTTCTCCTACCGATCCCATCGCAGTATTAGCAATTGTCAAAAAGCTCGACGCCCCAAAACGTATTTCCACTCAAATTGAAGGAGAGTCCCTATTTAACGATGGGTTTGGCTTAGTTCTATTCGTAACGCTATTTACCATCGCTTTTGGTAACGAAGCTCCAACTGTCGGTAATGTGATTCATTTATTCGTACAAGAAGCCATTGGCGGTATCGTATATGGTTTTTTACTCGGCCTATTATTCCACTATTTGATCAGTGCCACAGACGATCACTCAATGGAGCTCCTGTTAACGATTGGTGTACCAACCGCAGGTTATGCCTTTGCCGACATCATTCATGTATCTGGCCCGCTGGCTATGGTGGTATCGGGAATCATGATTGGTAATTGGACTCGCTATATTGGCTTTTCAAAAGAGAGTGAAGAGCACCTTGACCACTTCTGGGAGTTAGTCGATGAGTTTTTAAATGGAACACTCTTTTTACTTATCGGTTTATCCATGCTTCTATTCCAATTCCATAGCGAGGATTGGATTGTCATGATTTTTGCGGTTCCACTAGTATTATTAAGCCGCTATTTAAGTGTGTTTTTATCTTATGTCGGTTTTAAACGCTACCGTACCTACAACCCTTACTCAGTGAAAATCTTGACATGGGGCGGCTTACGAGGTGGGCTAGCACTTGCTATGGCCATGGCCATTCCTGCTGGAGTCTGGGTTGTTCCAGAAAAAGGCATAGACGTAAGAGAAATCATTCTCGTGATGACGTATGCCGTTGTTGTCTTCTCTATTCTAGTACAGGGCTCAACCATCACTCCGATGATCGAAAAAGCCAAACAGCTAGAAAAAGAGCAATAACAACCTTCCTACTATAAACAAAGCCAGCGTTACTGCTGGCTTTTATTTTAGGCTTAATCCTAGTCGTCTTTAGTAAAATTAGCTTCTGAGAAATGCTCTAAGTCATAAGGTGTCTGTTGATAAACGCAGTAATTTAGCCAATTTGAAAACAATAAATGCCCATGACTACGCCAAGTGGCTCTCGGTTTGTTTTCTGGATTGTTATCTGGATAGTAATTAACAGGAACGATAGGCTCCATTCCCTCTCCTAAATCACGCACATATTCGTTATGCAAAGTGTGAGACTCGTATTCAGGGTGCCCTGTGACAAAGACATTCCGCTTATCCTTCGTTGATGCTAAATAAACACCTGCTTGTTCTGAAGTTGCCAAAATATCGAGATCAGTATGCTCGGTAAGATAATCTGAAGAAAAGTCGGCATAACGCGAATGAGGGGCTAAAAAAGTATCATCAAAACCTCTTAAAAGAGGATGATGACAATCAAGAGCATCATGATAATACACACCAGAAAGCTTTTCTGAACGGGTGCGCTTAGGTAAATCATATAATAATTTTAAACCAGCCTGAGCAGCCCAGCAAACATATAAGGTTGATGTTACATGATCTTTAGCCCAGCTCATGATGGTTTGTAAATGATCCCAATAAAGTACATCTTCAAACTGCACTAAGCCTAAAGGTGCGCCTGTAATAATCAAACCATCAAAGTTACGCTGCTTGACCATTTCAAACTGACGATAAAAGTTATTAAGGTGCTCTTCAGGCGTATTTCGACTTGGGCGATCATCAATACGTAGTAACTCAACATCTACTTGTAATGGGCTATTAGAAAGTAAGCGTAAGAATTGAGTCTCAGTCTCAATTTTTTTAGGCATAAGGTTTAGGATAAGAACCTTAAGGGGCCGAATCTCCTGGGTTGTCGCTCTCGATTCTGGCATCACAAAAATATTCTCATTTCGAAGAATATCCGAAGCCGGTAGTAAGTCAGGAATTTTAATCGGCATACTGCTCTCTCCTTAAGCAATCTAGATATTTGGACGTCTATACATCTAAATATAAAGAGCTAATCGTATGATGTCGAGTCCAATCTAATACTAGATTGAAAATAAACAATATCGCTTAAAGATAATTTACAGCAGACATGAAAAAAGCCCGATACGAAAGTATCGGGCTTTTCCAATAAGTGGCGGAGTGGACGGGACTCGAACCCGCGACCCCCGGCGTGACAGGCCGGTATTCTAACCAACTGAACTACCACTCCGCA
>NZ_JAKRGH010000016.1 GCF_022347565.1 Vibrio sp. Of7-15 | reverse complement strand
GTTTAGAAGGCGTGTACCACCAAAAGACGTCGTTTCTGCAATTCGATTTAGTTCGTCATTTAATGCTGTTACTTCTTCTTGAATCGCTACACGATCAGCGTCTGAATTTGAGCCATTTGCTGATTGCAGAGATAAATCACGCATACGCTGTAGAATACTAGTGGTTTCTTTCATGGCCCCTTCTGCGGTTTGAGCCATGGAAATACCGTCGTTAGCATTACGTACTGCTACATCCAAACCACGGGTTTGCGCAATTAAGCGATTTGAAATTTGTAAACCTGCTGCATCATCTTTTGCACTGTTAATTTTGTAACCAGATGACAAGCGCTCCATCGACTTATTCAAACCATCTGTCGCGTTATTTAGGTAACGCTGTGCTGTCATTGCTGATACGTTCGTGTTTACATTAATCGCCATAATATTATCTCCGCTAAGTTTCCGAGTGGCTTCCGTTACTCGGAAAACCGTGCCGCATTTCTGATACTTAACTTAACGGCCTTACTCTAAAAACCTTTAATTTTTTTTCTGTTTTTTTTCACTTAAAGTCGCTTTTTATTTTCATCCCTCTTATATGCAATTCTATAAATAGCAACTACTCATAAAATACAGAAAGCTTACCCACCAATTTAAGCAACTTTATTTATTAAGTAGTTAGTAATGCAATTTAGTTTACGACGACTTTCTAAAACCAATGAAAGATTTAAAAATAACCAACTGAAAAATCATCTCTGCTCTAATGGCCATAAATAACCTTGAAAACAAAAAAAAACCGAGCATTTGCCCGGTTTTTATTCGCTAAGGTTGATATATATCAACGTCTTTAATACGGCTGTTTGACGCTGACACATTCTCATTAATGTTGTCTAAGTTGTTAATCGCATGCGTAAAGCGGTTTTGGAATGCACCTAAATCCGCACGGTTACTGTCTACATAAGCCAGCGCTGAATCTAAAATTGCTACCGCTTTTTGTGAGCCACCAACACTCGTCACATCAATACTTTTAACTGTATCAAGACTTTCTTGACCGATGTTAAGCTGGTCATTCAACGAACCACCAAATGTAATGGAACCTTCTAATACGTCTTCAGCACCAAAGACTTGAAGCACTCCGTCTTCCGTTACAGATGCGTTCACTTTATCGGTCTGACCATTGATGTAAGTGGCTACTTCTTCAATGTCATCACCCGCTTTTGCATTAATGGTGATGTTCTGTTGCGCACCTTCTTTATCTGTAAACGCAATGGTCAATTCGGTATTCTCGGCACCTACAGTCCAACCAGAGTCCTGGCCATTTTCTGCCGAGTAAGTCTTGCCGCCCATATTAACGTTATCTGAACGCATGTTATGTAAATCCAACATTACCGCTTCACCAGAGTCCGCACCAATTTGGAAAGATTTCGTACCGAATGTACCGTTTAGAAGACGAGTGCCACCAAAAGACGTCGTTTCTGCAATTCGATTTAGTTCGTCATTTAACGCTGATACTTCTTCTTGAATCGCCACACGATCAGCGTCTGAGTTCGAGCCATTTGCTGATTGCAGAGATAAATCACGCATACGCTGTAGAATACTGGTAGTTTCTTTCATAGCACCTTCAGCGGTTTGAGCCATGGAAATACCGTCGTTCGCATTGCGTACTGCCACATCCAAACCACGAGTTTGCGCAATTAAACGATTTGAAATTTGTAGACCTGCCGCATCATCTTTTGCACTGTTAATTTTGTAACCAGATGACAAGCGCTCCATTGACTTATTTAAACCATCTGTCGCGTTGTTTAGGTAACGCTGTGCTGTCATTGCTGATACGTTAGTATTTACATTAATCGCCATAATATTATCTCCGCTAAGTTTCCGAGTGGCTTCCGTTACTCGGAAAACCGTGCCGCATTTCTGATACTTAACTTAACGGCGCTATTAAAAAAACCTTTACTGATTTTTTTAATATTTTCATAAAAAATATCTATAACAAGTAAATATGAGATCTTAATGGCAAAATAGTCATTAATTCGAAAAAATAGCTAAAGTTTCGCAATAAGCTGACTTATCACCATGTAAAGAAAAAGAGCCAGCAATGGCTGACTCTTAGTAAAAAATAAAATAGTTATTTTAATAATGTGAGGGCTAAATTCGGCATTTGTTTAGCTTGGGCGAGAATAGAAGTACTGACTTCCTGTAAGATTTGAGCCCGCGTTATCTTAACGGTTTCTCTGGCAAAATCTGCGTCTTTAATCCGGCTATGAGATGCCGCTACATTTTCATGGATGTTATCTAAATTATTAATCGCATGTTCAAAGCGATTTTGAAATGCACCAAGTTCCGAACGGTGCTTATCCACATACCCCATCGCAGCATCAAGTACTGCCACAGCACGCTGGGAACCGCCGACAGTCGTTACATCCAAATCATTAACCGTATCAAACACCGCTCCACTGATGGCAAGTTCAGCCGACAGAGTTCCACCAAAGGTAACTGCACTCGACACTGCATCGGCGGCAGTGAATATTTGTAGTTGGCCTTCTTCATTTACAGAAGCTGAAACTTGATCCGTCTGACCATTAATATAAGTCGCTAACTCTTCAATATCATCGCCAGCTTTCGCTGTAATATTGATATTTTGTTCAGTACCTTTATCATCTTTAAACGACATTGTTAATGTTTGCTCAGGGCCTGAAACTTTCCAATCCTTTCCAGCAGGAACTTCAGCAAGATACGAAACCCCTCCCATGTTAGCCGTGTCTGAACGCATATTTTTTAGGCCTAACCTTACCGCCTCTCCGGAGTTAGCCCCTATTTGAAAAGCTGCACTGCCAAATGTGCCATTAAGCAATCGACGGCCACCAAAAGACGTGGTCTCTGCAATTCTGTTAAGTTCATCATTTAAATCGCTGATCTCTTGCTGGATCGCCTGACGATCTTGCGCTGAATTCGAGCCATTTGCAGACTGTAAGGACAAATCGCGCATACGCTGTAAGATGCTGGTTGTTTCTTTCATTGCCCCTTCGGCTGTTTGGGCAATAGAAATTCCATCATTGGCATTACGAACGGCAACATCTAGCCCTCTCATTTGAGATTTAAGGCGATTTGATATTTGTAACCCTGCCGCATCATCTTTAGCACTATTAATACGGTTTCCTGATGACAAACGTTCCATCGCTTGATTGAGCTGATCAGTCGCATTATTTAATGACCGCTGAGCCATTAATGCTGAAACGTTAGTATTAACGGTTACTGCCATTTAAATCTCCCCATGCCCTGTAAAAATAATTGAGCTATACATAGCCATGGTAGGTATATCGGCAAAAAGGAAAAAATCTTTACGGATTTAAGGGTAGGAAAAAGAAAGAAGGATAAAACCTCGGGTGCCCCGTAATCGGGGCATAAGGAGGGCTGGATTTTTTATGAAGGAGATCTGTGAGAAATACACAAAAAACCCAGTTGCCTTAAACGCTGCCATTATAGGGAATGGACAAGAAGCTGATGAGAGATGAGAGCACTTCTTGTCCGTCCACAATGACTGCTGTTGCCCAATTACTGCAATAGGTTTAGTGCAGCATTTGGCAACTGTTTTGCCTGAGCAAGAACCGAAGTACTCGCTTGTTGCAAAATTTGGCTCTTCGTAAGTTGAGTCGTTTCTTTTGCAAAGTCTGTATCTTTAATACGGCTATTAGACGCAGACACGTTTTCTTGAATGTTCGCTAAGTTATTAATACTGTGCGTTAGGCGGTTTTGCTTCGCACCTAAATCTGCACGCTGGCTATCAATGTAAGCGAGTGCAGAATCAATAACACCAACCGACATTTGAGCGCCACCAACCGTCGTTACATTCAACTCTTGAACCGTAGTCTTAGTACCAGCAGAACTTTCTAAACCAAGTTCAGTAGCTAAGCTACCAGATACTTCTAATGTCCCTTGAATATTTGGTTCTGCGATAAACAATTGAAGTTTACCATCTTCGCCGACAGAAGCCGTTAGCGTATCGTTTTGACCATTGATATATGTCGCTACTTCTTCAATATCGTCGCCAGCATGCGCTTTTAAATCAATCTCGATTAACTCACCTTCGGTAGTAGTGAATGAAAGCTTAAGGTCATTTTTACCTTGCTCTACATTCCAGTCAGCATTTTTACCGTTTGCAGCGGTGAAAGTTTGCCCACCCATGCGGTAATCATCAGCACGAACGTTAGTCAATTCCATCAAAATGGCTTCACCTGAGTTAGCACCAATTTGGAATGCAGATTCACCAAACGTACCATTTAACAGACGACGACCACCAAAAGAAGTTGTTTCGGCAATACGGTTTAATTCGTCTTGCAGTGCATGTACTTCTTCTTGAATGGACTCACGGTCTTTATCTGAGTTTGAACCATTTGCTGATTGCAAAGATAAATCACGCATACGCTGGAGGATGTTAGTCGATTCTTTCATCGCACCTTCAGCAGTTTGTGCAATTGAAATACCATCACTTGCATTTCGCATTGCCACATCTAAACCACGTGTCTGAGATGTTAAACGGTTAGAAATTTGTAAACCAGCAGCATCATCTTTTGCACTATTGATACGATGACCTGATGACAGGCGTTCCATAGATGTATCAAGATCTGAAGTGGCTTTATTTAAATAACGCTGCGCAGTCATCGCAGATACGTTGGTGTTTACATTTACACCCATGTTGCTCTCCTTTGGCTTTCGCTTTTTTGCGAAACAGCTGACCCATATCAATCGCTCCTTGATATATGAAATGGGCATAGCCACAAAAAATTACTGATATAGCCACTGAATGGCCAAACCTAATCAACCTAATGCAAAGTGCATGCCAATAAAAAACAAGATATTTATCAGCAAGTTAAGTTGTTCATATCTTATTGGCTCTCACCTTCGGCAACGTGCTGCCCATTTTTTTGCCAGGCGGCAATTGCAAAAAGTCACCAACACATTAATAACCAAGCATATTTCAGGCCAATTAGTTGGCAAGTAATTTAACCTACGCACAAAAAGACAAAAAATCTTTATATTCAAATACTTTAGTCATGAAAAATATCTCTACTTTTCTTTAAAAACACAATTGAACGATGTCTCTTTATTTGATTTACTACGTTTTATGGTGATGGCAAAATCATACAAAATAAAACCTTATATACGTAAGCATTTCACCTTAATCTTAAGACCGTAAATTGCCGTATGAGACAAAAAACCGCCAAATGTTTTCCGCTTATGGTCTATATATTGCCGCTAAAAACTGCAACATAATCATATAAATAAAATACGATAGCCGGAATAAAGAGTTTATAGGCCATATAAAAAAACACCTCCACTAAAAAGCGGAGGTGTTTTAATAAAACCAGATTGAACGTTAAATGTAATTAAATAAAGTCAAGTCTTTCACTTTACCAAAGGCCTGTTGGGAAGCTTTGAGGGCTAACGTATTTTCATTAAAATCAATCACGGCTTGAGCATAATCCAAGTCTTCAATACTACTTAGAGAACGACTTAGCGTTAATTTATAATCTTCGTGTTGATTTTCTTGGTTGTCTAATGTCATCTGACGAGAGCCCACATCTGCCCTAGCTTGGTTCAAATGAATAAATGCGGCATGAAACTGCTCTGTCACTTGGTGTAATTCAGCAGTTGCCGATGCATCGGATACTGACGTTGTGGCTAACTCACCAGCTCGCTTAAAGCTATCAAACACACTAAATGTCCGTTGTGGCTCAAGAGTGATGGTATCACCAGATTTCATTTCACCACGAACACTAATCGATACAGAGCCCCACTTGATCCCAGTGCTTGGATCAAACCTAGCATTATCTACAACGGAGCCATTCTGAGATAACTCATAGTTGTATTTGCCGTCTTCAGCCGCTGTAAATCGAACGCTATAAATCGCATCATCGTTAAAGTCATTGTTTTTTGCATTCGAGAGCAGCAAAGTCGACCCCTCTCCTAATGCGTACTGAGGATCAAAGTCACCATATGGATTTTCGACCTCCATAAATAACTTACTGCCCGCATCATTAACTGGAACTTCGATCGCGCCAGAAACCTTAACTTTACGCTGATAGTCATCACCCGCATAACTTACGCTGCCATCGTTATCACGAAAAAAAGGCTGTGTCTTAGGCTTAGTACCAGAAAAAATATAGTTGCCCGATTCATCTTGGGTATTCGTCAGATTCAGCATGTTATCAAACAAGCCTTTTAGATCCTGGCCATGAGCAATGCGATCTTCATCAGACAATGAACCATTGATCATTTCCATGACTTGCCGTTTAGCTTCATCAGTAAATTGCTCTGCATTGGTAATCGCAACTTCATGACGATTCAGACGATTTCGCCCTAAAATAATCGCATCTAGATATTGCTTCACTTCTGTTGTTTGTTGCTTAATGTTCTGTGCATACAATGCTGCAACAGGATCATCCCCCGCAGTGAGCAATTTTTTACCTGAGGCCAGTTGAGCATGATTTTTATGCACTTTTGCTTCTTGGCGCATAATGTCATTCTGCACTGACTGGTAATTATGAAAACTTGAAATTCGGTTTAGCATACAGCAACATTCCTTCTACTAAGACATACGCAATAGCGTGTCAAATGTCTCATTTGCCGCTGTCATGATTCTTGAAGACGCCATATATGCTTGCTGAAATTTCATCATATTGGCGGCTTCTTCATCTAAGTTCACACCGGAAACAGAGGCTACACGGCTTTGTGCCGCTTCATTCTCTACCCGTGAAACTTCTTTTAATCTCGTTGCCGTTGCCTTTTTTAAGCCCATTTCTGTATTGAGGTTTTCATACAAATCGATAACCGTTGAGCGGCCTTCATCCATTACTTTATTTGTCTGAATATTTTGCATTAACAGTAAGTTGCCGTTATCACCTTCAGAAGGGACAAGGTTTACCGCAAACTTGTCATTTGGCAAAGCACCAGAGCTCAATTCAAAAGTAGTACCATCAACAGTAATCGGTCCTTCTGGCGGATACGGTTGCGGTTGAAGTAAAATTTTGCCTTTCATATCAAGTACTGCAAACTGATTAGCTGCCGGAGACACGACAACTTGAAATTCTTTTAGGTTACCAGCTTCTAATACTCTAAAATCAGCAGTGCCTTGAGCAAAGGTCTCTGAACTCATGTAGCTTTGAGCGGCAATTTTCTCAGGATCGTTCATGGCCAATTGCATAGCAGCAGCTGCTGAACGTGAAGGTCTTAATAACACACGCTCGCCTGCCGAGAGAGAACTATCAATTTGCACTCGCATACCATCAATCAGCACTGTTGATGGGCTACCTGATGGTTCTACTTTTTGAACTTCACCTGTTGGTTTTGTAATTGTGTATTGGCTACCGTCGTATTTAAGGGTGTAATCGCCAGCTTTAAGCATACTGATATCATCGATATATACACTAACATCGGCACTTGAATTACCGCTAATTACAGCACGTTCTTTGGCTGCAATCTCAGAGTTAATATCACTGAACATCACACTACCAACATTACCACGTAGGTCGATAGCCTGCCCTTGTAAGCGGTTTACCTCACCCGTAAAACCAATCGCCACACGACCAAGCTCATCCATAATGTGAGGAATGGTTTTATCACGCAATTCAAACAGCGAAGCCAACTTACCACCAATACTGTCATGCTGAATCGCTTTTACACCTTCCCCTTCAATCATGGCCAAACGACGTTGTTGAGGATCAGGCTTGCCTGGGATCATTTTTAACGTACTAGATTCAGTACCAGACACCAATGTATGACCAGTACCGATAAGAATATTAAAAGAGTTTTCATTGTTTCGAGGAGTAATGGTAACTTTTGTGTACTCTGACAACTCATGAATCAGTTTTTGGTGACGATCCATTAAATCGTTATGCGGACCTGGCGTTTTCACCATCATTTTATGAATGCCTTTCAGCTCTTCAGCGATGCTATTCATACGCTCTACAACAAGATCCATTTTTTTATTGGTATCGTCATTTTGCTGACGAACCGTATCATGGAAATCATTTAAACTTTGAGAGACTAAACGAGACTTTTCAAGAACAACTTTACGCGCACCAATTTCGTTAGGACTGTCCGCTAAGGTTTTTACTGCATCAAACCAATCATTAATATTTTCTGGGATTTTTTTCGCTGAAAGTGACGATAGCATATTATTCAAAACATCGAGGTTTGCCTCAGTGTCCATTGAATAATTAAGATTGGTTGTTGAAAGATTCAGTTCATTAATTGCAAACTGATCGAAAGATCGGCGAACATTGGCAACATGAACACCAGCACCATAATTGTTGCCTGCATACCAATGTGCTTTGTTCGTATCTTGGATAACAGACTGACGACTATAGCCTTTAGTATTAACATTGTTAATATTATGACCCGTCGTATTGAGCTGCCTTTGCGCCGTAAGTACACCTTGTGTACCCAAATTAAGCAGATCAAATCCCATGTTGCCTCCAAATAACAAAATAAGCGAAAATTATCCTAACATCACTTACTTAGCAATTTATGTGCCACATGAAAAAATAAGTTAATTTTGTTAAATTTCAAAAAGTTAAAGTAAAGTCTATATAGTAAAGGCAGCTATTTGCCGCCCATACTCGATAAAACAGATTCGAAACCTTACAAGAATTCCTCTTGAAACCATCCCCATAAACCAAAAGAGAAATTAGGAAAAATGTCTATTCCTGCCGCCGACTTTAATAAATAGAGAATGACCAGACCAAGAATGGTTGAAACAGACAGGAACAAAGTAAGAAATGCCGCTTTACCCCACAACGTCAGCTGATTTTCTAATCGGCTAAGCTCACGGCGGTTACGTCCAAATAAGAATACAAAGTAATAGCGCCAATGAAATAAACCAATAGTGCCACGCAAATCAACCCGATGCTGGCCCCAGCTTCTCGCACCAATTGCCGTTTTCAAATAACTGAGTTGTTTTTCACTAAAGCTATCACTCACATCATTCGGCATGCGTTCAAGCAGTTTTGATATAAAAGGATCACACCTAATATCATCATTTTGACTAGAAATTGATTGAGCTTTTAGGCTTTGTTCTTCCATAAAAAAATCCTGCCAGGAAACAATGACAGGATTCTAATGGAATTGACTTTAAACAAGGAGACTACATTAAGGAGAACTAAGGAATTTCATACCTTCTTAGCACTAAAGTGTGTAGCACTTTGCAGTTACCGTTACTCTAAGATCTGATTAACACGCCCCATAACCTGTAGCACTTTTTCTGAATATTTAGGGTCTGTTGCATAACCTGCAGAATGAATACCACGAATAAACGACTCAGGATTACTGGTGTTTTGCAGTGCTTTTTCATAACGAGGGTTATTATGAAGAAAACTCACATAGTCGTTAAAGCTAGCTTGGTAATCATCGTAAGAACGAAAGGCAGCCGTCTCCTGAACCGGAATACCATTGTGGAATTCGAGTGTCTGGGTGGCAACTTTCCCTCCTTCCCACCGACGATCAGCTTTAATATTGAACAGGTTATTACTGGTGCCTAGGGAATTTTTAACAACTTTTTTGCCCCATCCGGTTTCTAACGCGGCCTGAGCTAACAAAATAGCAGGATCCACACCCAGTGCTCGCCCTGCTTTTTCAGCGTATGGCTTCATGGAGGTAACAAAATCTTCTGGAGAATTAAATGAACGGCTTTGTGAACGAGAAGCAGCGGATGTACCACCTGCGGCCATTACTTGCATTGCATCATCTGCCGCCTTTTGGGCAATATCACGGTCAACAGGCAGACGAAGGCTGCTATCCATTGCCGCATTACGCATAATACGCCGAGTTGACACTTCCTCTTGAGCTGCTGCTTGGCCTCCAAGTTGGGCCACAATCATATCAGCAAGGCCTAACGAACCAGATGAACTAAGCTCTGATGCCATTTGATCATCTCGCATTTGCTCAAAAAACTTCTGGTTTTGACTGGTCATTAAGTCTGAGTTGAAAGCAGAATTAGCATCACGCATTGACTTAAACAGCATTTGAGTAAAAATACCTTCAAATTGTTCAGCCGCAGCTCTTAGAGCCTTACTTTGCCCATCAGAGCTTTCATCAACCGCTTGTTGGCGTAACTTGTCTAACCCACCCACATCATGGATGAAACCAACATCTTGAATGTTATTCGTGTTATTTATCATAATTAAATAATAATCAGTTGACCTTCAATAGCACCTGCTTGTTTCAGTGCCTGAAGGATAGCCATTAAGTCAGAAGGTGCCGCCCCTACTTCGTTTACTGCTCGTACAAGATCATCCAGTGTTAGACCAGGCTCAAATTTAAACATTTTACCCTGCTCTTCGGTTACCTCGATGTCCGTATTAGGTACAACAACCGTCTCTCCACCAGCAAGTGCATTTGGCTGGCTTACTTCTAGATTTTCTTTAATCGCCACGGTCATCCCACCATGGGTTACCGCAGCCGCTCGTAACTTCACGTGTTTGCCGACCACAATCGTGCCCGTGCGAGAGTTTACAATAATCTTGGCTGAGCCATCTGCTGGATTAAATTCTACGTTTTCTACAACAGATAAAAACGCAACTCGTTGGCTAATATCTCGTGGAGCTCGAACACGAATTGAAGTTGCATCAACAGCTGAAGCCATATTTGGCCCTAAGAAGTTATTCACCGCATCAGCCATACGCTGAGCTGTTGTAAAATCCGACTCAAATAAGTTAAAAGTAATAAAGTCGCCACGACCAAATGGGTTTGGAACTTCACGTTCAACAATAGCACCAGCAGAAATACGCCCAACTGTTGGGTTATTACCTACAATCTTTGACCCATCAGCCCCTTCAGCGCTGAACCCACTAACCACAAGACTACCTTGTGCAATAGCATAAGTCTGACCATCTAAGCCTTTCAAAAAAGTCTGCAGTAATGTACCACCACGTAAGCTTTTTGCTGAACCTACGGAAGAAACCGTAACATCAACTAATTGGCCTTGTTTTGAAAAGGCTGGAAGCTCAGCCGTGACAATTACCGCTGCCACATTTTTGGTTTTAGGTTTGGTACCCGGTGGTAATTGAATGCCAAAGTTTTGCAACATGGCATTGAAGCTTTGATCAGTAAATGGCGTTGACTCACCCGTTCCAGGTAAGCCCATTACTAGTCCATAACCAACCAATTGGTTAGAACGTACTCCTGCAACTTTAGAAACGTCTTTGATTCTAGCGGCATGAGCAGGCATAACACTAATAACCACCAAACTGAGTAACAAGCTTTGTAACCAATTTTTCACGTCAGAACTCCGATTGATTTGTTATTACTATAATGACACATTAAAGAAACGTGCCAAGAAACCTGGCTCTTGCATATCTTGCTGATCACCAGTGCCAGAGTACTGAATACGTGCATTAGAAATACGAGTAGATGCTATGGTATTTTCAAAGCTAATATCATCAGGACGAATCGTGCCGCTCACACGGATATATTCATCCCCTGTATTTAGCGTTAACCACTTTTCACCACGTATGATCAAGTTACCATTAGATAACACTTCAATGACCTCTACCGTAATAGAGCCAGAGATACTGTTACTCTGATTGGCTGAACTATTGCCACTAAATGTATTTTCATTACTTAGCTCGTAGGAGAAATTATAGTCACCAACCGTTAATTCTTGCCCACCTACGTTCAAAGGATCCATACTGGCATCGTTAGATTTTGCTAAATCCGCATCTGCACTTTTTGCCGCCTTGGTATTTTCAGCTAGCAACACCGTGACAATATCACCAATGCCATGCGGCTTTGAGTCATCGTATAAGTTAGAAGCGTGATCAATATTAAACAGCGAACCTGTTGCAGCGGCATAATGCTCTGGCTTTTTGTTTGGGTGAATTGGAGCCCAAGCTGGATCTCCAGCAACGGGATCTTCACGGCCACGCAACGATCCAATAATACCTGTGTCTGCTTCTTGTGCTTTATCACCCTCAATCGCATCTACAATAGTCGTAGCGGAGCTGACATCATCACCTTCTTGAGGTGGAGCCATGCAACCAGACAATGAAATGACAGTGGCGAGACAAAGGAGACGTTTCATAATAGTGGCCTTTTTACTACAAATTAAAGCTGCTGATTAACAAAGCTCATCATCTTATCGACAGATGAAATCACTTTAGAGTTCATTTCATAAACGCGCTGAGCTTCAATCATATTAACTAATTCTTCGGTTACGTTTACATTCGATGTTTCCAACATAGATTGGCGGATAGCACCTAAACCTTCTAAGCCCGGAACACCTTCTTGTGGATCTCCACTCGCCCCTGTTGGTAGGTATAGGTTTTGACCAATCGGCTCAAGACCACCTGGGTTAATAAAGTCTACCGTCGTAATTTGACCAATGACTTGGTTTTCTTGCTGGCCACGTAAACGTACGGATACTTCACCATCTGTACCAACCGTCACTTGAATGGCATCTTCTGGAACAACAATCTCAGGCTGAACTTGATAGCCTGAGCCTGACGTCACTAACGCACCTTCATCATTTAAAGTAAATTGACCATTACGTGAATAACCAATGTTACCGTCTGGCATTAGCACCTGGAAAAAACCATCACCTTCGATCATCATATCAAGATTATTTGATGTCGTTTGCGCATTACCATTCGTAAAAACTTTCTGAGTTGCGACCACTTTTGAACCAGCACCAAGCATTAAGCCACTCGGTAGCTCGGTATTCTGTGATGATTGACCACCCGCTTGGTTCACGTTCTGATAAAACAAATCTTCAAAAACCGCACGGCTTTTTTTATAACCAATTGTTGAGGCATTCGCTAAGTTATTCGAAATCGTCGAGATATTCGTTTGCTGCGCGTCAAGACCTGTTTTACTTACCCATAATGCTGGATGCATGATAAATCCTCTTTAAAAATCCATTAGCTCATACGCAACAAAGAATCAGACGCTTTGTCCATTTCTTCAGCTGTACTCATCATTTTGACCTGCATTTCGAACTGACGTTGCAAATCAATTAAATTTGTCATTTCACCCACAGCATTCACATTACTGCCTTCTACTGCGCCACTTAATATTTTTACGCCTGCATCAGCTTCGAATACCGCCGCAGGATCTTTTGAACGAAATAAACCGTTTGTGTCTTTAAATAAAGAACGGTTATCTGGCTGAACAAGCTTAATACGATCAACCACTTCAATCGCTTCTGCCGGAGCACCTTGCTCTAAAACAGAAATGGTGCCATCACGGCCAATTTCAATTTTGCTTAAAGGAAGCGGCAATGTAATAGGGGCATCATTTTCCCCCATAACAAGGTGGCCACTGCCATTCATAAGCAGCCCCGACTGATCAATACGAAGATTACCAGCACGAGTTAAACCTTCGCGCCCTGTATTATCCATTACCGACATCCAACCATTACCTTCTATGGTGATATCAAGATCTCGGCCAGTCGTAATTACAGAGCCTTGAGCAAAATTTTGGCCCGGTTTTTCCGTCATATTAAACACACGACTTGGTAACCCTTCACCGTACGCCTGCATAGATCGCGCTTGGGCTAAATCAGCTCTAAAGCCAGTCGTACTTACGTTAGCTAAGTTGTTTGCTCGTAGCTGCATTGCATTCATATTTTGCTTTGCGCCACTCATGGCTAAAAATAATGCGCGATCCATTGTTTGCTCCAATATTGCTTCTTAAAGACATAAAAGCAAATGGCATGCCAATTTTTAAACCGTTGAATTTAAACAATAAATGCCAAGATATAAAAAAAAGAAAAGAAAAACGGAAAAATGCAGGGAAAAGAAAGGGGAAAAATTGCCGCCTACAGCTAGGCGGCAATGGCATAGAAGTGTTTAACGAATTTGCAAGATATTTTGTTGAAGCTGATTACCCACTTCAAGTGCTCGTGAGTTAGCTTGGAAGTTACGTTGCGCTGAAATTAAATCAACTAGCTCTTGAGTCATATCAATGTTCGATTGTTCAATCGTACCACTTTGAATATCACCAAACGCCCCCTGACTTGCTTCACCCCAAACAGCACCACCAGAACCTTGTGTCACAGACCACTGAGTACCACCTTCTTGCGCAAGACCTTGCTGGTTAGCAACTCGTACCATGGCTACACGACCTAACGTAACATCTTCACCATTTGAATATGTTCCAACAATACTACCTTTGCTATCTATATCAACCTTAGCGAGATAACCTGTGGTTGCACCATCTTCATTAAAACGACGCATTTCAAATGGAGCTGCATATTGCGTTGGATCTTTAAATTTAATATTCATGGCCTGTGCAGGATCAGCACCATTAAGATTAATAGGCACTGCGCCAGCACCGAGTGCTTCTGTCGTAATCGGTTGGCCAGAGTTAACAGATTGTGCTGTACCATCATTGTTAAATACAATGCTGTGACCTAGGTGACCTGTCGCATTGGTTGCATCACCTGCGGCAATGTTTACCGGCTTCTCACCTTCACTGTCTGTTAACGTATAGAATGCATTCCAGCGGTTAGGCTGGGTTGCATCTTTTAGATAATAAGTCGTCATTTTGTATGGCTGCCCAAGAGAGTCATACGTTGTTACTGACGTTGCTTTGTTATAGGTGTCTGGATCGTTAATGTCGAACAGAGCTGGATCTTTTGCAATTGCATTTGCAGGCAAGTTCAATCCAATTTCCACATTCTCTGACGGCTTTGGCTTACCAAACTGATCAGGAATTTTAAGTGCTTTTGGCTCATAAGAAGTAACTTCACCACTTGCTTCATCAACTTCATAACCAAGCAAAAACTCATCTTTCGCCGTCACCATATAATTTTCTTTATCAAGATGGAATGCACCATTTCGAGTCAGTTGATTATCGGCAGGTTGAAGACGATCCCCAGCCACAGCAAAAAAGCCTTGGCCTGAAATACGCATATCCATTGGGTTATTCGTATAAATACTTGAACCTTCATGGAACTGCTGCGCAACCATAGTAGCTTGAGCACCACCACCAGTTGCCGTTTTTGAATTCGAAAAAATTGATGTTGAATATACATCACCAAATTCCGCACGAGACTCTTTAAAGCCATACGTATTGGCATTTGCAATATTATTACTGGTTGTATTTAAATCTTTCTGAGCAGCGGATAAACCGCTTAAAGCCACATATGACATTCCTAATCTCCCATCTAGCTATTTATTATGCTTTGCCAACTTCTAACACTTCAGCTAGTCGAACTGGTGACTCGAAACCAGCTAGATTGAGCAGAACGTTACCATCACCATTACCTAGAAGAACGCTGTTGACGTTTGCGTATGTCGATACATCAAACTCCTTGCTTTCCCCATCCAGCATGCCACCTGCTTTCACAGAGTAGCGACCAGCAGGCAATGGGTTGCCATTTTCATCTTTTCCATCCCACTCAACACGAGTGTCACCGCCAGGCTTTGGACCAACATCCAGGGTTCGCAACAACTGCCCTTGCTCATTCTCAATACGAACAAACAAGTTATTCACTGCTTGTGGTAGTTTCACCATAGCAGCCATCCCCATGTCAGCACCTTTTAGCCCTTTAGCGCCCGGTACCAAAACATCACGCCCAACAAGTGAAGAAGCTTGCAGAGCTTGATTTGATGTCATTGATGAATTCAAGCTATCAAACTGTGAATTCATTTTTGAAATACCGTCGACGGTGGCAAATGATGCCATTTGCGCAATCATCTGGTCATTACCGACCGGCTTAAATGGATCCTGTTGAGCAAGCTGTTTTGTTAACAAAGACAAGAAATCTTCTTGTTTCAGCTCATTTTGACCTGTAACTTTGCCTTCATCTTTCAGCTTTTTCTCTTGAATGTCTTTAAGCTGATCAATGTAGGACAAGCCGTTCTGACCTAAGCCGTTAATACCGGCCATAACGTATCCTCCTTATCCTTATTGACCCATCTGCAGCGTACGCAGCAGCATTTGTTTACTTGCATCCGCAACTTGAACATTCGTTTGGTATGAACGAGATGCAGATATCATATTTGCCATTTCTTCCATGACATTAACGTTAGGTTTAAAAATATACCCTTCATCATTAGCCATAGGGTGATCAGGATTATATTCAGCACGAAGAGGTTTATTACTCTCAACAATACCTAGAACTTTTACCGGTACACTCGGGTTACGATTGTATTTAGCTTGGCTTAATTCCGCACCAAACACGGCTTGGCGAGCTTTGTAAGTTTGTTCTGCTGAACTACTTACGCTGTCTGCATTTGCCATGTTACTTGAAGTGGTATTTAGACGAACTGATTCTGCACTCATGGCAGAACCCGTAACGTTGAAAACATTAAATAAGCTCATCTATTATTGCCCCTTAATTGCTTTGGTTAGGTTCTTAAACTTACTGCCTAAAAAGTCCAGAGATGCTTGATGGCGAAGTTGGTTTTGCATAAATAAATTACGCTCTAAATCAACATCGACCGTATTACCATCACCTGTATCGGGTTGTGTTGGTAAACGGTACATCTTCTCTCCTGATACCTTTGTAGAGGCACTGATATGCCGACCATCCGTGCGACTAAGGCCGATACTTGCCCCAGAACTTGCCGCCTGTAATGCTCGTTGAAAATCCATCCCTTTCGCTTTATAGCCAGGTGTATTCGCCTGCGCGATATTGGTTGAAATAACCTCAGCACGCTCAGCTCGAACACCAACTGTATGTTGATGAATTCCTAGCGCTTTATCAAAAGAAATACCCATATCAAACCTCCACAAGAACTGACTTGAACACTGCAATCTACATGCCAATTATAAAAATAGAACATATAAAAAGAAGTAATCCAGTGAACAAAATGCAATAAACACGCCAAGAATAGAAAAAGCAGTGAATTACGGGCATAAAAAAACGGCTTACGCCGCTTTTTAAAATAAACTGCTCATCATTTCAGTTTATAAATAATGCCTGGATTACACCGCACCATCTCAAACTTATCCGTCAAGCCCGTTAATGACTCAGAGGCTCCCAGCAATAAATAGCCACCGGGGTTAAGACTTGCCGCCATTTGGTTTAGCACTTGAGATTTCATTTCTTGGGAAAAGTAAATAAGAACGTTTCGGCAGAAAATAATATCGAACTTACCTAGCAAAGAATAACTATCCATTAAGTTTTGGGGCCTAAAGCTCACCATTCGCTTGGCTTTATCGTTTATTTTCATCCTGCCATCACCCGCATCTTCAAAAAACGTGCGACGACGCTCAGGAGAAAGACCTCGGCTTAGTGCTAAATTGTCATAAATGCCCGCTTTACAGGTTTCAAGCATAGTACTTGAGATGTCTGTAGCAGTAATTTGTACATTTGATAGCATGCCTGGACGACGAGACTGCAACTCTAGAATGGTCATCGCCATAGAGTATGGTTCTTGCCCCGATGAACTCGCAGCCGACCAAATTTTAATTGGTCTTTTGTTTGCCGCCACTTCAGGCAACAACTTGTCTGCCAGAACCGTAAATGGGTAAGTATCACGAAACCAAAGCGTTTCGTTAGTAGTCATTGCATCAACAGCCGCCACACGTAAGTCTCGGTTACGCCCAGTGATCACTTGCTTCAATAAATCAGACAGTGAATCCAGTGAGTAACGATTTACTAATGGGCTTAAGCGACTGCGCACAAGATATTGCTTACTATTCCCCAAAACAATGCCACATTGAGATTCTAGAAAACGACTGAAATCTCGATACTCTTGATCACTAATAGTTATAGCTGTCATTCACTACTCTTTTATTTTATTTGTTTATCCATTGCCGCTTTTACAGCAGCACCAAGTTCATCTGGATTAAATTTTGCGATGAACTCATTGGCACCTACACGTTCAACCATTGCTTGGTTAAATACGCCACTTAATGAAGTATGAAGAATAACATGTAAGTCTTTCAATGCTGAGTCGCGACGAATTTCGGCAGTCAGAGTATAGCCATCCATTTCAGGCATTTCGATATCTGAGATAATCAAAGCCAATTGATCGTAAATACTGCCTTCTTGAGCCATCTCGTGTAGTTTGTCTATCGCTTCTTTGCCATCTTTCACAGTAATGGCTTCAAGACCAATAGCTTCAATCGCACGTTGTACCTGTTTACGAGCAACCGTTGAGTCATCAGCGACTAAGACGCGACGAATTACTTCTTCGCCCATTTCAGCCATTTCTTCAACCAAGTCTTCACTCATGGTTTCATCCATAGGTGAGATTTCAGCTAAAATTTTCTCAACATCAAGAATTTCAACCAACTCGTTATCAATTTCCGTCACTGCGGTTAGGTAGTTAGCTTTACCTGCACCATCAGGCGGAGGAAGAATTGACTCCCAATGCATATTGATAATGCGTTCAACCGAACTTACTAAGAACCCCTGAATCGTTCTGTTAAACTCAGAAATAATAACGAAGCACTTATCAACATCGACGGTTGGTCTTCCGCCTGTAGCTAAACTAAGATCAATAACAGAAACTGTTTGTCCTCTAATGTGAGCCACCCCTTTTACCAACGGGTTTAAATTTGGCATTGAGGTTAGCTTAGGACACTGTAAAACTTCTTTTACTTTAAAGACATTAATACCATAGCGTTGGCGTCCCATTAAACGAAACGTTAATAACTCTAAGCGGTTTTGTCCGACAAGTTGTGTGCGCTGATTCACCGAATCAAGAATACCCGTCATAAGGGAGACTCCATCTTATGCGTTTTTCTAGTAGAGTATGAGATTACCATAAAATGAACGAGATAACGACATACAGAATGATGTTTTATAAAAGGAACTTTATAAAAAAACCCATATTAAGAATAAGCATAGCGTCAAATGATTGGTTATACTCATTCTTTGTCGGCTTTATCGGCATTTTTTTAATAAGCTTTAGTCCTATTATTAATGCTGCGACAGAAAACCAGCTTGAAGAAATCCGCTCTGCTGCCGAAATTTTTGTTCAAGGACAAGTGGAAAAACCAAGTACAGGAATACTCGACATTAAAGCGGCCGCACTCGACTCTAGGATACGGGCAACAGATTGCCCCACACCACTGCAAGTTACGGCACCTGGTAGGCAATCTCGCAGTGGAAATATTACTGTACTTGTTGAGTGTGAAGAGGATGGCTGGCGAGTTTATGTGCCAGTGAAAACTAAATTGATGATGCCACTTGTGGTGGCTGTTAGGCCTTTAAATCGAGGCACTATTATCAGCGAAGATGATTTGCACATTGAATTAACCGATGTAAATTTATCTCGTGGCTCTGGATTTAGTTCGACCGAAAAATTAATCGGCTCACGCATTAAGCGATCGGTTCGGCATGGTGATACAATTAGTAGCAACGATATTTGCCTCGTATGCAGAAATGATGAAGTTATCATTAAGGCAACCCAGAGTGGATTAAGCATCATCACAAAAGGTACAGCACTCAACGACGGTGCACTCGGTGAGCAAGTAAAGGTGAAAAATAATAAATCCAATCGTATAATTGACGGTACGATAACCAATGTTGGTGAAGTTAGCGTTAATTTTTAAAAAAGCGCTAAAGATAAAATTTTGACGGTCGATATAGTGGTCAGAATTAACGAGAAAAGCTAAAAAGGCTCCTGTTTATGGCAAGTATTGATCAGTTACGCTCAAGTCAGACAATGACTACCAATCGTAACCAGAACAAAGTTGGTGCACAAACACCCAGCCCATCTGAATCTGTTCCTGGTTCTAAAAATAGTAACGATGCAGTGTCGTTAAGTACTCAAGGTAAAGCAATTGGCCAGCTGCACCATCAGCTAGCTGCAGAGCCTCAGTTCGACAGCGCAAAAGTAGCAGCAATTAAAGAAGCGATCGCTAACGGCTCTTATACCGTTGATCCTGAAAAATTAGCTGCAAATATGATGAAATTTGAAGATGAGTTGGCCGGCCTATAGTCCAATAGGCTCAGCTCCTTCCTAGAGTGAGGCTGTTTATGGGGCAAACTCTAATTGAACTCTTAGAGATCCAGAAAAGTACTGCACTTTCACTTTCTTCGTTATTAGAAAGGGAAAAATTTGCTATTGCCAATCGAAAGTCTGTGGAAATAGAGCAGTTAGCACAACAAAAACTAGGGTTATTAAACCAGCTTCAACAAACCGATCACCTTTTAGGTACCCACCCTGAAAGGCAGCTGTTAATAGATGATGACTCATTACACAGTCGCGTATCTGAAATTAAGTCCATTGTTCATGACTGCCAGCAAGAAAATGTCAGTAATGGGGAGGCTCTACAACGAGCTCAGCTTAGCTACAATAAGCTAAACAATCTTCTGCAACAAAGCAGAGGTAAATCAGGTATGACTTATACCAGTGAAGGGCAAGCACAAAACATTACAACCTTAGGCACAAATGTAAAAGCTTGATGTTCCCTTAAGAATTGAAAACAAAAAGCGGCTAAAGAGCCGCTTTTTGTTTCAAGTAGAATAGATAAAACTAGAAAAGTGTTTGGCGTTGATTCTTTTCAGGCACTTCAAAAACTTCGCCATGATTTTTCATTTTTTCCATCTTGCGCAGATCCAGTTTAAGCTCAGTTACATAGCTATCCCCTACAGGATAACTTCTTATCACTTCAGCACCACGTATGACACCATCAACAGCCCCAGATGTATTTTCAACACCCAGTTGCTGATCAGCTAGGTCTGCACGACCGCTTATCCTCAAGCCATACACCTGCTCTGTCAGCTCTCTATAAGCATCCACTTTAGAAGCTCTCATTGCACGAATTTTTTTCTCTTCTTCCGTACGCCCACGCTGTTCACTAATAGGTGCGTAGCCTACTGCTGTAATAATGTCATCAGCACGCATAGTTGTTAGTGGCTGACAACCAACTAACCCTAATAAAAATGCACCTAAAAACCAAATACGCATCACAACTCCTAAGGCTTAAGAATAACAGTATTACGAGAACTCATTGATGCATCTGATCGAATCAAAACACCATCTTCCATGCGCATTCTATTCAATGAATCTAAATCTCGACCAATACGGTCAGCAGGCAGGAAGCCTTGTGCCGATGCCACTACAACACGAGACTGCATACCGATAACTCGAGCATTCACTAATACACCGCCATCTTGACGCAACATTGTTCCTGTTAGGACATAGTCAACTTCTTGCTCTTGAACCAAGTCTTTCCAATCTCGGCTAAAAGCAAAATCCCCTTGTGGAGTCACACGAATAGCGCCTGTTGATTTAAAATCTACGACTTTAAAGCCACGGCGTTGGAGTTGGTAAATAAAGCCTTCTGTTACCGAGTTTCCTAGCCAGTTTGTTTGATCCATTTCCTGCAAATCAACAAATGATGTTATCGCTATAGGTGTGTATGCAGAAAGACTCGAATTTGACTCAATTAACTGCTCAGCTAAACTCTCGATGAAAAAATCCATCGTATGTCTTGGGGTATCCACCAGCATAAAACGGCTACCAGAATAAGGTTCTTTACCGTTATAAATTGGGGAATATGCACATGATACTGTCATCAAAGACAGTAACAAGACTATCCATTTTCTCATTCTATTTAACTCCGAAATATACTGGATATGACCAACAATGCTTCTCATTATTTCATCATTTACAACTATACATAGATGTAAAAATTAGGAACGAAACTTGCATTTAGTAACTTTGCAACCTGTCAGAAACACACCTTTTTAATCAACTATCAGATAGCTTGCAAAATCCATACCCAACTGGTGAAGACTTAAATGAAAAAAATAACTTCTTGTATATTTGCTATTATAACAACCATTTATAGCAACGTGCTTTACGCTGCATGGTATGAGGTGACTGGTAGTGCAACCATTCTGGCAAGTGAAGATACCGCACGAATTCATGCCCTAGAAGATGCGACGTACCAGGCAATGATGTTTTCAGGCTCAGACATCAGCACCTTAAATGCACTAAGGCCTTACCTTCAGGAAAAAAGAAATGAATACCAGTTCAGTAACAGCGAAGTTCGTAACGTACGTGTAATTGAAGAGAAAAAACGAGGCGGCAAAGTTTACCTCAAGACTAGGATCGATATTTATCCTTCGGCAAACAGTTGCCATAGTTTACAGTATAAGAAATCTATTCTTGTTGGTAATATTGATATTCTGTCACCACAACAAGCCGTTATGGGTAGTGTATACCGTTTAGGGGAGGACTTTAGTGTTTTACTAAAGCGCCAAATTGACCAGCAATCTCAAAGCTTTTTTGCTACTGGTATTTCTAAAGTACGCATCACCCCAGATCAACCACAAGTGATGAAGATGCTCTCTGAAGATACAGGAGCTCACTACATTGTTGGTGGTCAAATATCAGATCTAACAGCAACAATTGAAATCAACAAATTAAAGAAAGACCAGATTAATAGACAGTTTGCCCTTTCCGTCTTTTTAATTGATGGCAAGACAGGTGAAACAATCTACCAAAACAATTATCGTGACATTGCTGAATGGCCATTTGCTAAAACCAGCCAGGTAGATACGAAAAGTGCCCGCTTTTGGACATCTACTTACGGTGCTATGCTCCAAAGAGTTAACCGGGATATTCTGTTAGATTTAGAAACAGAGTTAACCTGTAAAGCAACTCTTCCACAAGTGGTTGATATACGAAATAACAAAGTACAAATTGATTTAGGGAGAGAACACGGCGTTAAACGTGGTGATACTTTACAACTGTGGCATACAGGCTCTTTCATTGATCAATATGGCCTACCTCGTAACAAAGTAACACAAAGCGAAATCACCTTAACCGTAGATAGAGTTTATGAAAAGGGCGCAGAGCTGATCATTAACCAACCAAAACTAGCGAACAGCATTCAAATTGGCGATGTAATGAGCAAACCTTTTAAGTAAATCACATCAATGGCTTAACATATGCAAAGAATGGGGTATACTCCCTATTCTTAGCTCCCGTGGCACAGCTGGATAGCGCGGCCCCCTCCTAAGGGGCAGGTCACAGGTTCGAATCCTGTCGGGAGCGCCATTTTACCTTACTTATAAATCCCCTCTTAAATAACCAACTGCACGCTACCTTCTTAATACATAAAAAATGCCATAACCTTTGAAATGTTCGGTAGCGATTTTTACTCTCAAGTAAGTACATTTACGCTCTGCAGCAATAAAAAAGCCACTGCTAAACAGTGGCTTTGTTCAAACAATTAACTTACTTAATATTAAGCGTTTGCTTCACGCTCTGCGATAAACTCAAGCGCCATTTTAATGCGAGCAATTACACGCTCTTTACCAATAAGCTCCATCACAGCATCAACAGATGGTGATTGACCACCACCTGTAACAGCTACACGTAATGGCATACCGATCTTACCCATGCCAATCTCTAGCTCTTCACATACCGCTGCGATAACACCATCTTTGATGTTTACTGTTGTGAATTCTTCAAGAGCTTCAACCTTAGCCAGAGCAAGCTCTAGCGGGCCTTTCGCAACACCACGTAGGTGCTTCTTCGCTGCGCCAGCTTCAAACTCAGAGAAATCTTCGTAGAAGTAACGAGATTGCTCAGCAAGTTCGATAAGCGTGTTACAACGCTCACCAACTAGTTTGATAACGTCAGTGATCGCCGGGCCATTAGATGTATCTAATTTCTGGTTATCTAAGTGCCACTGCAAGTGCTCAGCAACATACTCTGGTTCTGAAGTCTTAATGTAGTGATTGTTTAGCCACAATAGCTTCTCAGTATTGAACGCAGATGCAGATTTAGAAATCGCATTTAGGCTAAACAAATTAATCATCTCTTCTTGAGAGAAGATCTCCTGATCACCATGAGACCAACCAAGACGAACAAGGTAGTTATTTAGCGCGTTAGGTAGATAGCCTTCATCACGGTACTGCATGACAGACACAGCGCCATGACGCTTAGACAGTTTCGCACCGTCATCACCCAAGATCATTGCACAGTGAGCAAACGTTGGTACTGGTGCACCAAGAGCTTCGTAAATATTGATTTGACGAGGCGTATTGTTGATGTGGTCTTCACCACGAACAACGTGTGTGATGCCCATATCCCAGTCATCCACTACCACCACAAAGTTGTAGGTTGGAGAGCCATCTGTACGGCGGATGATTAGGTCATCTAGCTGATCATTGCCAATTTCAATATGGCCACGAATTTGATCATCAAATACTACGCTGCCTTCTTTTGGATTACGGAAGCGAATCACACAAGGCTCACCCTCTTTTGCCGCTTCATTTGCCGCAATAATTTTTGGGTGGTTTGCATCATAACGAGGCATCTCTTTTGCCGCTTCCTGCTCCGCACGAATTTCATCCAGTAGCTCTTTAGAGGCGTAGCACTTGTATGCTTTATCTTCAGAAAGAAGCTTATCAACCATCTCGTTGTAACGGTCAAAACGCTTAGATTGGAAGTAAGGGCCTTCATTCCACTCTAATCCCATCCACTGCATACCTTCAAGGATTGCATCTACTGCTTCCTGAGAGTTACGCTCAAGATCTGTATCTTCAATACGCAGAACAAACTCACCACCTTGATTTTTCGCATACAACCAAGAGTAAAGTGCAGTACGTGCACCACCTACATGAAGATAGCCAGTTGGGCTAGGAGCAAAACGAGTTTTAACCGTCATTTCAAATACCTTAGTGTCGATTGCACACAGCGAACACCGCTGTGTAGGGCAAATTTGGCCGCTATTTTAGCACCGTGTACTAATTCTACAATCGCTACAACCAATCTAAAGGCTAATCATGCAAATGTTTCACCGCCCATGAAATAAACTCTTGTCGCCCTTCAAAGCTCATCAATAAAAAATCACCTTGAAGACCACTTGATTTGCCACACGGATCAGGTGATTCTGAAGCGGTAATTTGTACATTCTCTGAACCCATATCTATCACCGATAATGACGCAACACCTCCTGACTGATTATACTTTCCAAGCAATTCATTATAGTTTTTAAATAATGAGAACTCCTTAGACGTAATCATCTCACTTTTAAATGAGTAGCTTTCTCCACTTTGAGTTAGCAATACATGAGGCTGTTTTTCAAACTTACGTACACCTCTGTCATCCCGAATAGCAAAGGGAGCCGACACCAGTAACTCAGTATCTGAAGCAGTAAACTTCATGACAAAAGGCTGTGATACGTATTTCTCTTTTGCGCCATTACGATTAACAAGAGCTGTAACTCGAATTAAAAGCTGATTAACCCCATTATTCAATTTAAAATCAGCCGTTGAACTTAAAATAGAAGGTGTGTATTCATGTTGACCTACAGCCAGCACTTCCACCCCACGATCAAAATTGATCAATACTTCTGCTCGTAGAGTAAAAACAGATAACATAGATAAAATGAATACAGGTAACCTAAAGAGAATTTTCATTTCTAACATCCAACTCCATTAAAACAAAAGCGAGCTCGCAGGCTCGCTCAGCATTTAGACAAAAATAAACTTAGAAATACCACTCAGTACCAACACGAACCATCAAATCACCATCATAAGTACTATCTGTTTGCTCGGTTAAACGAAGGAAGGTATAAACAGAATTAAAGCTATAGCCAACTTCACCACTTATTGAAGTCGAGTCCATGTCCTTACTTTTAACGTTATCTTCTTTGCCCGTTTGATCTGCATATCCCACACGGAAGTTCATATCACCCATGTAGTAATTCGCCTGGATTGAATACGCATCGATTTCTCGCTCTTGATAACTGTAACTTCCTTTGTCTGTCGCTTCATATGAACCACCTTTATACGCTGCCAATACATTAAAATTATCGGTAGGACGAAGTTCAAAACCAACAAAATACGCACTGGTATCACCGATTGACGCAGACTTACCAGCAACAGGAGCACCAGCAACGCTCACACTACCAGCAACAGCATCTTCAAAAATGGTTCCTTTCGCTGTTTCGAATGCTGCGTGTAAGGTCAACATCTCAGTAGGAGTTACCGATACCGAACCACCATAGAAGTTTGATTTATCATGGTTTTCACTGCCATTACCACCAGACACACTGAATTTCACCATGTTCCCTAGCATTGGTGAGTCATAACGTACCTGCTGACTTTTACGATCAAAGGTATAGCGCTCACCCGATCGCCAACCACGATCAAAAGTACGAGATAAATTAGAGGCAGAATAAGGCCAATCAACAAGCTCATACATAGGAGTTAGCATTCGTCCAAAACGCACAGCTCCCCAATCATCACCACGCAACCCTACAAAAGTGTCTCGGTTACCAAGGTCCGCCCCATTATCAAGTACCCACCCAGACTCAATTTGCGTGAATGCCTCTACGCTATCCGTCATCATTTTTGCCGCACGAAACCCGACACGTGTTTCATTCTCTAATGTAAAAGACTCGTTTTCAGCACCATAGTTTACAGCTGAAATAGAAACCACACCGTACACTTCAACGGATGCATCATTTTCTTCACCTATTAAATACGCATTTGCAGTAAACGCTGTAGAGGTAATAGCTAGACCGAGTATTGAACGTTTGAAGATAGTTGTCATAAAAGCTCCCAAATTATTAGCTGTATATATTGAGCTTTTTAGTTGGCCGCCAAAAGCTCAGAGCACATGTATTAATTGAACGGGAGCAGACTACGACATTTTTTGAACACTAAATAAGGCCTAGAAAATAAACTTGAACAGCATCAAATCTTCAAAAACAAAAAAAACAAAAAGCCTTTAAGTTCAATAGACTAACAACGTCAAAATAAAAAATAGAAAAAAGAGGTAAAAATAAACTGATAAGCTCATCGCAATTACAGTACCAAGAACTAAATTATAAGCAGCTGAATAATATTTATTTTGAAAAAAAAAGGTATTTATTTGATAGGTATCACAAATTATAAGCAGGAGCGAAAGACGTCAAAATAACAGTTTTTTTAATTTTGACGATTTTGCATCTTATTATTACCTAAAGAAACTCTCATTTGATAATAGGCTTTAGTACAAACTAAGAGTAAAATCATGCATATCTGAACAAGAGCTTAACCAATATATAATAAAAACAATCTTTTACATTACTTTTAACATAAATGGTCAGATACTTAATTCTTTATTTATTAATGATTTTTACTACTTTTCATCGAAAAAAATGTTTTATGACTACTATTTATCACAGGAGATACATATTCTTTTAGCAAGGAATGCTGTAGTTGAATGAGGTAAATAAAATGAAACGTTTAATGATGTTATTCTTAACCCTTGCTTTCACCTCTAGTCTCTCATTTGCAAGTACCATTACGTACTTTGGTGTTGAGGTGCCACAAGAAATTGTTCACAAATGTGCTACATCTAAAAACTTTTATGTTTGTATTGATTATGAATTAAAAAAAACGCAATAAGAAAAGCCGCTTACAGTTATAACTGTAAGCGGCTTTATAGAAAATTATAAATGCGGAATAACGTTACTTTTTATAAATCTCGGATGCCCAGTCTAGAAACTCTTTTTGGTTATTTTTATCCATATTTAAAAAGTAATTTTTAAGATCTTCCTGATCTTCAATACTTAGTTTTTTAGCACTTGATAAAGATGCAATACCACCCTTGTTATTGTATTTTTGTACATCTTTCTCATAATTTCTGAACAGGCTCTTTCCTGAACCTGTAACAATATCTAAACGATAATTAACAGTCGAACTTTCAGAAGTTAATACTATCGATGGTTTTTCGTTATATTTATTAGCTTGCTCGCCATTTTTAATTTTTATCGGCGGTTCTATTTTATAGCTATCATTTAAAACATTAAATGTTATCAATAGAGTTTTTGATTCAAATTTTGTCTTTTGGCCATCTAATCGAATGACTTTTGCAATTCGAAGCAAAAGCTGGTTTTCTCCTTTTGGCACCACAACTGAGTCTTGGTGCCCAAATCCTCCATTCACCTCTTCTCCATTAACAACCAGAATCTCAATCTCCTTATGAAAGTTTATTTTTGCATCTTCTGCTACTGCTCCGAAAGACATTAAGCTCAATGCTAAAATTAAATTTTTCATGTACTTCATAAACATATCTCTCTATATAGAATCAAAAAAGGCGGACACTAGGTCCACCTAAAAAAGCAGTAAATTTAAAACAATTTAACAACTAGAAGTAGTATTCAATACCAAGACCAAGTTTAGTCACATCGCCAGCATCATTACTATCATTAAAATCATAGCTACGGATATCAGAGTAAATCACAGCTGATGGGTCTAGCATGTAAAGAACACGAGCTGTGATTGCTGTATCTGAAGTTCCTGATGTCGAACCGTTATTTGAATCTAAATCATCAGTCATTGCGTAACCCACTTTATATAACCAGTCACCTGTTACATATTGTGCTGTTACCGAAATAGCATTTTGCTCTTCGTTAGTGATGCCAGTTAGTGCACCTGTTTGCTTACTGTAATCAGACTCCATGTGCTTGTATGCTGCAACTAGAGAGATACCATTTTCTAAGTGTGCTTCGATACCAGCAATATAGAATGAACGCTCACCCATACCAACAGCTACATCGCTCACTTTTACTTCAGCTTCACCTTCAGTTTGATAACCTAAGTGACCTGTAAAGATGCCCGCAGTGTAGTGAGCTGCTGCACTATAGAACATATTTCCTGTATCATTTTGGCCTTGACCTGTAGATAGAGAGTAAGTGAAACCACCGTAATTTTTCGAGTCCCAACGGAAGTGATCGCCTACACGGTCGAGGTGTGCACCACCTTTGATATCTGTATTCCAGTCAAATACATTACCTAAACCAGGGTTAGTGTAAGGCCAGTCAACAATGTCATACGCTGGAGTAGTCAAACGACCGAAGCGGAATTTACCAGCATCAAATTCAAGCCCAATAAATGAGTCACGTACACCTAATTTACCATCTGCACCGTCGTCACCTACGTTTCCGCTTTCAATTTGCCAAATAACTGCTGGACCAAAGTTATTGAACTCTTGAGTACCACGTAGACCAATACGAGACTCATTTTCAACATCTAGTGAGTTCTCTTTGTTATCTTCAGCAAAACTTTGGTACCAAACTGACACTGCAGCTTGACCATAAACTTGTACGTTATCTGTTAAGTCCGCTGCTTGTGCATTAATAGAAACAGTTGAAGCAAGTGCAACTGCTGCGCCCAGTAGCGTACGTTTGAAAGTCTTTTCCATGGAAAACTCCTAAAAATAGATATAGCTGTATATTTTCATTTGCTGCCTTAAGTTGGCCGCCGAAGACAACAAATGTGATTCCCTATTATTTCAGTTTTCGTAAAACTGAAATCACCTTTATTTATTTCTGCATACATCTTGTGTATCCATGGGTATAAGACTAACTTCGCATCAAAAAACATCAATCAGAACTTAATTTCCAAATAAAAAAATATGAGCCGCCGCAAACTTTTTAGCTGTTAGTGATAAAGTTCAAACTTTATTATAAAAAAAAACAAAAAAACAAAAAAAACAAAAAAAACAAACACTTAAACGAAACTTGACTTTTATTAATGCGACAGAAATCTCATTAAAATGAATACAGTACAGAAAACTTTATTGTGCATGAGGAAGGCTAGAATAAGTACAGACGTACTCTTTAGAAAAGAGCTCAAATGAAAAGAGTAATTAATTACAATCAAAAAAAAAGAAGCCTCTATGTATTTCATATCACATAGAGGCGTTCATATTAAAAAAGCTAAATACTAACTAAGTAAATCTAAAAGATCTTGTTCGTTACGAATTTCAACACCAAGTTCTTGTGCTTTTGCTAATTTAGAACCCGCAGCTTCTCCAGCAAATAGAATATCCGTTTTTTTAGATACACTGCCTGTCACTTTGGCACCAAAATTCTGTAAAGCCGTTTTTGCATCAGAGCGAGATAATTGAGTTAATGTTCCTGTTAGAACGACAACTTTCCCTTCTAGCGGCTTAGGTTGGCTTTCATCCACTGCATCAATCGCAGGCCATTCAATACCCACATCCAGTAAGTCTTGCAATACTTGCTGGTTATGAGGTTCTTTAAAGAAACTAACAATATGCTTAGCAACAATCTCACCAACATCAGGGACTTCAATCAATTGTTCATGATTAGCCGCTTGAATCGCCTCTAATGTATAAAAATGATTTGCTAAGTTAGCCGCAGTAGCCTCTCCGACTTCACGGATACCTAAAGAATATAAAAAACGAGGTAATGTTGTTTGTTTAGATTGATTAAGTGCATCCACAACATTTTGTGCCGACTTTGGTCCCATACGATCAAGAACGGTCAAGACACCCGCAGAGAGCTTAAATAAGCCAGCAGGTGTTTCAACCATTTCTCTATCAACAAGTTGCTCAATCACTTTTACGCCAAGGCCATCAACATCTAGAGCTTTACGTGAAACAAAATGTTTTAGCGCTTCTTTACGCTGAGCCTGACAAATTAGACCGCCACTGCAACGAGCCACAGCCTCTCCTTCTACTCTCTCAATTAAAGAGTCACAAACCGGGCAGGATGTAGGAAAAATGATTTCTTTACTGTCTTGTGGCCTACGGCTTTTCACTACGCCTGCTATTTGAGGGATCACATCTCCAGCACGACGAATAATAACGGTATCACCAATATGAACTTGTAAACGCTCTATCTCATCCGCATTATGTAACGTTGCATTACTTACTGTTACCCCACCAACAAACACAGGCTCTAGTTTTGCTACAGGCGTAATAGCCCCGGTTCTACCAACTTGAAATTCAACATCATTTAGTACGGTAAGCTCTTCTTGCGCAGGAAATTTATAAGCAATGGCCCAACGAGGTGCTCTCGCGACAAAACCAAGTTCTTCTTGTAAGGTAATGTCATCAACTTTAATAACGACACCATCAATTTCATAACCCAGTTGATTACGACGCTCCGCAATATCTTGATAGTAAGCTTTCACTTCTTCTAAATTAGCTAATTGTTTGGTTTCTTCACACATTGGAAGTCCCCATGTTTTTAACTGAACAAAACGCTCATAATGGCTTACTTTTAGCTCTGCACCTTCAACAACACCCACGCTGTAAGCATAAAAACTTAACGGGCGTCCTGCTGTAATTTTAGAGTCAAGCTGGCGTAGGCTTCCTGCAGCGGCATTACGTGGGTTAGCGAAAGGCTTATCTCCTTTTTTTAATGCACGGGCATTTAATGCGTCAAAACCTGCTTTTGGCATAAACACTTCCCCGCGAACTTCTAGGCGTCGCGGCCAACCAGTTCCTTGCAACTTCAGAGGAATTGAACGGATTGTACGAACATTCTCAGTAATATTTTCACCGGTAGTGCCATCACCACGAGTTGCAGCTTGAGTCAAAATGCCATCCACATACATTAGGCTAACAGCAAGGCCATCTAATTTCGGCTCACAGCAATAATGACCAACAGAAGATGAACTCAAACGATCGTTCATACGCTTAGAAAATGAATCAAGATCCTCGTCATTAAACGCGTTATCCAAAGATAACATCGGAATTTCATGCTGCACTTGACTAAACCCAGCTAAAGGAACTCCCCCGACACGCTGACTTGGTGAGTCTATCGTAACAAGCTCTGGATGCTCTGCTTCAATGGCCAATAACTCTTGCATTAAACGATCGTACTCAGCATCAGGGATCTCTGGATTATCTTCAACATAATAACGATAGCCATGATGGTTGATGGATTCTTTTAATGTTTCTAAACGTATTGCCAATTCACTTGCCATTTATGTTGCTCACTATATAAAAAAGGCCCCGAACCGGAGCCTAAGTTAGTACGATATTCTTAATTTAACCTTCACTCACAAATTGACGAACTCTCTCTCGATATTCATCTAATTTATTTGGCGTCATTAAATTACGGTGTTCATCTAATACATGCCCGCCAAGATCATCTGCGATCTGTTGGGCGGTTTTTAACATTAATTTAAAGTTATGATCCGCTTCACCATAGCAAGGCAAAGTCATAAAAAATGCTATTCCTGGAGTTTCAAATTCATCTGGATTATCCAAACGGAAGTTACCTGGTGCTACCATGTTCGCCACACTAAAAAGCACTTTACCGGTTCCCGCAAGATCAGCATGACGGTGGTAAATAGCCATTTCACCAAATAGCAAACCATTTTGCTCAAGGCTGTTAAACAACCGAGGTCCTTTAAAACGCTCTTCTCCCGTAATATGTACATGTAAAACAATCACATCTTCTTTTACGGGCTCTGGCTCTGTAATCGCCACCTCATCTACAACAGGAGCAGCTTCTGCCGTAAAACTAACAGCTTGTTGCTCAGAGTCATGCGGAATGTCGACCTCAGCGGTCATTGTTGACATTGCAGGCTGAGTTACTGGCTCTGCTGCCGAGTTTACATTATCCAGCTTCGCGCCAGAATCCAACAGAGGATCTCCTTGAATATTATTTTCAAATCCAAATTCTGGTTCTTTACGTGTTTTACTCGGCTCTGGGGTAGACTCTGAACCTACCTGACTAAACGCACGGCCAGCACTACGAGAATTTTGATCGCTCTCTTCATCAAGCTCATCATCTAGCTTACTTAATGGCTTATCGCCAAATTTTGTGCTTTTTTCCTTTCGGCTGGTCCAAAGGCCGTGAAATAATAATGCACCAATAGCTAGCGCACCAACAATTATCAGAACCAGGCGCAATTCCTGCATTTCAAATTCTCTGCTCTTAGTCAATTTCCAGAAGGCTTATCAGATAAATACCGAAAGCAACGTTAGACATTCCATCATATAACTACTGATCCTATCTTATGAAGCTCGTTTTATCACGGTTATTTTCTTACTCTATCAAAACTATGGACCACTTTTGTATAAATTCACCCTTTCTATCCTATTGATAATGTGACCCAGCACACTGTTCAATAGATTTAAAATAGCAACAGAATGTAAGCTTGCCGTTATTTTGAACTGTGCTCGATTCTTAATTGAATCAACCTCTTCACACGACTATGATGAGGTCAGCGATTATTAGGAGGAAAAATGACTCATTCTCAACCATCCCACTCATCTTTAAACGGCGTCCATTACTTTACTCAAGGGGCAAAATTATGTGCCCAACCAGGCATTCGCCGATTTGTCATTATTCCGTTAATTATCAACCTTCTGTTACTTGGTGGTGCTTTTGCGTGGATGATATCTCAAATGGGGGGCTGGATTGATGGCTGGCTTTCCTATGTACCAAGCTGGCTAGATTGGCTCGCTTACCTAATTTGGCCATTGATGGTAATAGCTATCTTGGTCACTTTTTCTTACTTCTTTAGTACCATTGCAAATTGGATTGCAGCACCATTCAACGGACTACTATCAGAACATTTAGAGGCAAAATTAACGGGGCAGCAGGCACCTGACAGCGGCATTAAAGAAGCACTTGCCGATATTCCGCGAATCCTCAAACGTGAATGGCAAAAGCTATGGTATTACCTACCCAAAGCACTCGGGCTATTCATTCTGCTTTGGATACCAGCGGTAGGGCAAACAATTGGGCCAATCTTATGGTTTATGTTTACGGCGTGGATGATGGCTATTCAATATTGTGACTACCCATTCGACAACCACAAAGTCTCTTTCATGAACATGAGAGATGATCTCAAAGGGAATAGAGGAAAATCTCTCAGCTTTGGAGCACTAGTGGCCTTCTTTACTATGATGCCAATCGTGAATTTATTCATCATGCCTGTTGCTGTATGTGGAGCCACTGCTATGTGGGTCGATGTCTATCGAGAGCGCCACTTATCATAACGCCCCTCAAGATGATTATGGGTAGCAGCATCCTATGTCGCTCATAATCGTCTTTTAATTCACACACATGACGATAAATTAGTCTATCTTCTACTTTCAGGAATAATTATCTGCTTATAACCATATCTTATAACGATTTATTCCTTCTTGATTTTTAACTCTAAACGTATGCTTACTATCTATTAATCAAGATAAGCTATTGACTATCTATCGTGTAATGAAGGAACGAAAGCATGAGCAAAATTTACGAAGATAACTCGCTAACTATTGGTAACACTCCCCTTGTTCGTTTAAACCGTGTTAGTAACGGGAACGTATTAGTAAAAGTTGAAGCTCGTAACCCAAGTTTTAGCGTAAAGTGTCGTATTGGCGCTAATATGATTTGGGAAGCAGAAAAAGCAGGTACCCTGAAAGAAGGTATTGAATTAGTCGAGCCTACAAGTGGTAATACTGGTATTGCTCTTGCGTTTGTTGCTGCTGCTCGTGGTTATAAACTAACACTAACGATGCCTGAATCAATGAGTCTAGAACGTCGTAAGTTACTTAAAGCATTAGGTGCAAACCTTGTACTAACAGAAGCTCCAAAAGGCATGAAAGGGGCAATTGCCAAAGCTGAAGAAATTGTAGCGGAAAACCCAGATAAATACTTACTTCTTCAACAATTTAACAACCCAGCAAACCCTGCGATTCATGAAAAGACGACTGGTCCTGAAATCTGGGAAGCGACTGACGGCGATATCGATGTGTTCGTTTCAGGTGTCGGTACTGGTGGTACACTAACAGGTGTTAGTCGTTACATTAAAGGTACTCAAGGTAAAGCAATCACAACTGTAGCTGTTGAGCCAGCAGAATCTCCTGTCATTGCACAAACCCTAGCTGGTGATGAAGTGCAACCTGCACCTCATAAGATTCAAGGTATTGGCGCGGGCTTTATTCCTGGCAACCTAGATGTTGAATTAATTGACCGCGTGGAAGCTGTTACCTCAGAAGAAGCAATTGAGATGACACGCCGCCTTATGGAAGAAGAAGGCATCCTTGCTGGTATCTCTTCTGGTGCTGCTGTTGTCGCGGCAAATCGCCTTGCTGCATTGCCAGAATTTGCAGATAAGACCATTGTTACTGTGCTACCAAGCTCAGGTGAGCGTTACCTCAGTACGGCTCTGTTTGCAGGTCTGTTTACTGAAAAAGAAAACCAGCAGTAAAAACGTCATAAATCTGTGCTCAAATCAATTTTTTGACTAAAAAAGCCCCGTCTAGGGGCTTTTTTGTTGATTTCACTCCCCACCTTTAGTAATAATCATATTGTTTTATTTCTAGCATCAAAATAAAGAAGCTAGGATGGTTAAGTAAAATACAAACAAGTATGAAATCTATCGCATTTGTTTGACTTAACTTAAATAAATTCGACTGTAATTTGTTTAGATTTATACCATGGCATCGATATTCTAGCGATATCACAAATTCCAAGGTAAGCTCTAATCAGGTAACAGCAAATTAATATACAAATAAAATTAATCATTGGGGTAAATCACATGTATCAGAAGCAAGTTGAAATTACTGCTGAAAACGGCCTACACACTCGTCCTGCTGCACAGTTTGTTAAAGAAGCAAAAGGTTTTGATGCAAAAATCACTGTAACTTCTAACGGCAAAAGCGCAAGCGCTACTAGCCTTTTCAAACTGCAAACTCTAGGCCTAACTAAAGGCACTACAGTGACTATCTCAGCTGAAGGTGAGCAAGCTCAACAAGCTGTTGATCACCTAGTAGCACTAATGGACGAGCTGCACTAATCCAGCTTTTCTTTATATTCCTCATTATTTATTGATCAATTTAAGGTAAAGCTATGATTTCAGGCATTCTAGCATCTCCAGGTATTGCTTTTGGTAAAGCACTCCTACTTCAAGAAGATGAAATTGTCCTAAACACAAACCCAATTTCTGATGACCAAGTAGACGCAGAAGTTCAGCGTTTCTTTGATGCTCGAAATAAATCTTCTGAGCAATTGGAAGTCGTTAAAGAAAAAGCTCGCATTACGTTTGGCGAAGAGAAGGAAGCAATCTTCGAAGGCCATATCATGCTTTTAGAAGATGAAGAACTAGAAGAAGAAATTTTAGCCTTAATTAAAGATGACAAGATGTCAGCGGATGCTGCTATTCACTCTATCATTGAAGAGCAAGCATCTGCACTTGAATCATTAGATGATGATTATCTAAAAGAGCGTGCTACAGATATCCGTGATATCGGTAGCCGCTTTGTTAAGAACGCACTAGGCATCAACATTGTATCTCTAAGTGATATCAATGAAGAAGTTATCCTAGTTGCAAATGACTTAACACCTTCAGAAACTGCACAAATCAACCTAGATTACGTTCTTGGTTTTGCATGTGATATTGGTGGCCGTACTTCACATACGTCTATCATGGCTCGCTCACTAGAACTGCCTGCAATCGTTGGTACTAACGATATTACTCAGCAGGTAAAAAATGGTGACATGCTAATTCTTGATGCAATCAACAACAAGATTGTAATTAACCCAGAAGAAGCAGAGCTCGCTAAATTCAAAAAAATCCGTGATGAGTTCCTAGCGGAAAAAGAAGAATTAGCTAAACTGAAAGACTTACCAGCTATTACACTAGACGGTAAGCAAGTTGAAGTTTGTGGTAACATCGGTACTGCAAAAGATTGCGATGGTGTTAATCGCAACGGTGGTGAAGGTGTTGGCCTGTACCGCACAGAATTCCTATTCATGGATCGTGATTCTCTTCCTACAGAAGAAGAACAATACGCGGCTTATAAAGAAGTTGCTGAAGCGATGCATGGTGAGTCAGTGATCATCCGTACTATGGATATCGGTGGCGACAAAGATCTACCTTATTTAGATCTTCCAAAAGAAATGAACCCATTCTTGGGCTGGCGTGCAGTTCGTATCTGCCTAGATCGTCGTGAAATTCTAAACGATCAAATCCGTGCTATCCTACGTGCTTCTGCACACGGTAAGCTACGCATCATGTTCCCAATGATCATTTCTGTGGAAGAGATTCGTGAGCTTAAGAAAGTAATCGAAGAATTAAAAGCAGAGCTTCGCGCTGAAGGGCACGCTTTTGACGAAGCGATTGAAATCGGTGTTATGGTTGAGACACCAGCAGCAGCTGCGATTGCTCACCATTTAGCAAAAGAAGTATCTTTCTTCAGCATTGGTACTAACGATTTAACACAGTACACTCTAGCTGTAGACCGTGGTAATGAGCTAATCTCACACCTATACAACCCGCTATCACCTGCAGTTTTAACTGTGATCAAGCAAGTAATTGATGCTTCTCATAAAGAAGGTAAGTGGACAGGTATGTGTGGTGAGCTAGCAGGTGATGACCGTGCGACATTACTACTACTGGGTATGGGCTTAGATGAGTTCAGCATGAGCGGTATCTCTATCCCACGTATTAAGAAAGTGATTCGTAATGCAAACTTTGCTGATGTTAAAGCAATGGCTGACGAAGCTCTACAACTTCCTACTGCGGCTGAAATTGAAGCTCACGTAGAAAAATTTATCGCAGAAAAAACCATCTGCTAGTATAGTTGCAGATAAATTACAAACGCTTAGGAGCAACGACATGGGTCTGTTTGACAAACTTAAGAAGCTAGTATCTGACGACAACGCTGATGCAGGTGCTATCGAAATTATCGCACCGCTATCTGGTGAAATCGTAAACATTGAAGATGTGCCAGATGTTGTATTCGCTGAAAAGATTGTTGGTGACGGCATTGCTATTAAACCAGCGGGTAACAAAATGGTAGCGCCTGTAAACGGTACTATCGGTAAGATCTTCGAAACGAACCACGCTTTCTCTATTGAGTCTGAAGATGGTATTGAGCTTTTCGTTCACTTTGGCATCGACACTGTTGAACTTAAAGGTGAAGGCTTCAAGCGTATTGCAGAAGAAGGCCAAGATGTTAAAGCTGGCGACACTATCATTGAGTTCGACCTAGCACTTCTTGAAGAAAAAGCGAAATCAACTCTAACTCCTGTTGTTATTTCAAACATGGATGAAATCAAAGAGTTGAACAAGCTTGCGGGTGCTGTAACTGTTGGTGAATCTCCAGTTCTACGTATCACAAAATAATTCAGTTTCCTGAATCAAAAAAACGCTGCCCTCAAGCAGCGTTTTTTTATATCTATTCTAAAATGCCGTTTAGGATAAATTTAGCTCTTTCAACATTGCCTCTGATGGTGCAAAGAAATACGCTCCCGATACGGCTTTAGTGAAACGCAGCATCTGATCAGTTTTCCCATCAACTTCACCATACATGCTTGTTAGCATCGCATCAAAGTTATGTACTGTATTACAGTAAGCAATAAACAGTAAACCATGTTCACCACTTACAGATCCATATGGCAAACTATGACGAACAATCTTTAAACCTTTACCCTCTTCTTTAAGATCCACTCGTCCTACGTGTGATGCCGCTGGCACATCTTCTAACTCGATAGAATCTGGCTTAGTGCGGCCAATGACTTTTTCCTGTGCGGACACCGACAAGCGATTCCACGCTGGTAAATTATGGACAAAGCGTTGCACCATGACATAACTGCCACCCGCAAATTCCCCTTCTGGAATCAATGCGACCTCTTCTCTTACCGCCGCTTTCGGGTTTTCCGTACCATCAACGAAGTCTGTCATATCACGTGAATCTAAATAGCGAAAGCCATGAGTTTCATCGATGACCTCAACGTCTTCTGCAATTGGTTCTAGTAACTTACGTAATGCATAAAAATTGAGATCATGACGAGAAGAGTGAAAATGTAATAGAACATCTCCTCCCGTTGCAGGAGCCACTATGTCATCATGACCATATTCTCTAAACTCCGTTAACTCTTTTGGACTTGGACGATGCAGTTGCGCCCAAAAAGACTTTCCGAAAGCAATAGAGCTACATAATTGAGCGTCCGTTTGACTTTGGTTAATGTCACTAATAATACTTTGCAGCTCTTGCAGCTGAGATAATACATTCGCCTGATTACTCTGAACATTCAAAATAGCATACAGAGCAAAAGGGCCTGCTTCAGGCAAAATAGCAGACTGAGATAAACCCGACATTACATTGTACTCCTAATATTTTTAATTAAATTAGTTATTTATTCTTATATTAATGGAAGCGAGTAACATATGTGTTGATTATTATCAGTAAAATAAAACCCACAATGTTATGCTTTACATTTCCCAGCTAATTACTCAAAATCTAGTCATCTTTATAAAGGGTGTAAATAAAGATCATGAGTAAATTCAGTGCCGTAATAATACTACTTGCTTTCGTTATACCAACGGTCTCATTGGCCGCCCCTGCTGAAAATATTACGCTTCAGCTACGCTGGCTACACCAAGCGCAATTTGCAGGCTATTATATGGCAAAAGAAAAAGGGTATTACGCAGATGCTGGATTAAATGTGACTATTTCAGCCAGAGGAGCAGGTAAAGTCCCCCTAAGAGAAGTATCATCAAGACGAGCTCAATTCGGTGTCGGGAATACCGAAATACTCATCGCATATGCTCATGGCCTTCCATTAACTACCCTTGCCGCAGTATATCAACAATCACCTTCTGTTTTATTAGCCCGAAAAGATGGCCAAATAAACTCAGTGTCTGAGTTAAAAGGACGTAAGGTCATGATGTTTTCAGGCATTGAAGATGCTGAACTAGTCAGCTTGCTCAAATTTCATGGCTTAGAAACATCTGAATTACAGCAACTCCCCACATCAGCTAACCTTGGCGATCTCATCAATAATAACGTTGATGTGTACAATGCCTACTCAACCAATGAGCCATTTTTGTTACAAGAGCACGCTATACAGCCACGCATCTTTGACCCTAAAGATGTCGGCATTAATTTTTACAGTGATATTCTCTTCACGCATTCAGACTACGCCAAAAACAACCCCAAAAAGGTCAAAAAATTTGTTGATGCCAGCTTGCTCGGTTGGCGCTATGCCCTCACACATATAGAAGAAACCTTAGATGTGATAGAAGCGAACTACCAAACAGGAAAGACTCGTGAACACCTTAGGTTCGAGTTAACAAGTGCATCTAACTTCATCATGCCTAAATTGGTGGATATTGGGCATATGAGCCAACACAGATGGCAGACGATCGCAGATCAACTAACGGAATTTGGTTTGATCCCAGAAACACACATTGACGATCAATTCATCTTCCCACTGAACCACCAGCTCAATTGGGAAAAAATAAAAAGCTGGTTCTTTCCCATTGGTTCTGCCGTTTTCTTACTATTCTCAATCATTGGTTATATCACCATAGTTAACCAAAAGCTCAAAAAGGAGATCAAACGTCGTAAAACAGCCGAAAACAAAGCCATTTTATTAGCAAAAAAAGACATGCTAACGGGGATCTCCAACCGCTACGCACTCATGGAAGAGCTTGAAAGAACAATCAATACAGATCAGGCAACCTCATCCGTCACAATACTCTTTATTGATCTCAATAAATTCAAGTCTGTTAATGACACATATGGTCACCATATTGGTGATAAAGTCTTACAGCAATTTAGTTTTCGTATCTCCAGCAGCTTACCTAAACATGCCTTTTTTGCCCGTTTAGCTGGTGATGAGTTTGTCATTCTATTACGTGAAGAAAGCACTGAGGAACTGGAATATCTGATAAAAGATGTACAGCATCACAGCCAAACAACTTTTATTATTGGAGAGAAACGTATTCATATCGGGGCAAGCATCGGAGTAAGTCACTTTAAAAAAGGAGATTCCGCAGACGCCCTACTCATGCGAGCGGATCATGCCATGTACCATCAAAAACGAAAAGAGAGCGCTCTAGAGCCACTCTCTTTATAAAACTGCATTACCATAATAAATACGTTACACTGAAATAACTTCTACTGACAATTTCATAGATTGTTCAGAGTCTTCAACCTCAAAAGAAGCTGGTTGATTTAACCCTGCCATCACCACTGGTGAAATTAAAGTTCGAATAACACCATTAGGGTTATGTTCTTCAACCCGTATAGCTACTTTTATTTTCTCTGCATCAAATTCCAGTAGCTCTGCCCGCCCAACTAGCTCAGCACCATCGTTATTCGAATCAAAAATCACGGTGTCTTCACCCGGCACTAACGACACAGAGCTATTTGCACTTGTCATCGCATTATTGCGTAACAGTTCAAAATTAATATCTAACTGCCAATCAGCCATCGCTAAAGGGCTTAGCAATGCACTGAATAAAACCAGTCCTCTTCCCCAATCTGCCATTTAACTCTCTCCTACAGACTCAGTGGTAAAGCAGTCTTTTACTCGTCGGCTTTTATATAAGAAAAGAAGCAACCAACTCAGTAATAACAGAACAATTGCATTAACCCAGTGGAATTGACCCCGGCTTACAATAATCTGTTCAACTACCATCACTAAATCAATTAAAACCACCAAAATGGTAAATAAACGCCCATATCGCCATACATGTTCAGCTATTTGATTGTTATTTTTTCTAATTCCAAATAACCACATTAACAAGATAGCAGGCAAACCCAGCAGTAACCCTAAATAAAAACGATCATGGTCGGGATAAAACATCGTAAGCAAATCAGATCCTTGATTGCGGCTCGCGCCTGCCATAACAAAAACCACCCATGCCCGAGCCAAAAAAAACCAACCGAGCCAAAGCCAAATAGGCGGCTTCAAAAAACCATGTTTATCGTATGCTTCTAAAGAGTACTGCACTACATTTACCTTCAATGATCATGACCCATGCTTATATAAAAGCTATGGGGATTGAGCTAGAAAATATCAATCACACCACAGAAAGTAAATATGAGCCTAACATACCAATATGGAACTAAAGGGGTGAACTAGAGAGTCAAAAATACGAGCTAGATTAACTTTTATTTTCGGAAAAACAGAGCAGATCACACTTTATGAAGAGCGTAAATAAAGTCAACATTGATAAATAACATAATTATACAATGGTTATTTTACTTTGCGTTTTCAATAAAGAAACCTAACGCTTTTGCATCCAAGGGGCGACTAAAGTAATACCCTTGCCCGTATTCACAATCATGTCCAGTTAAAAAATTCAGCTGCCCTTTGTCTTCAATACCTTCAGCAACCACAGGTAAATTCATGCTGTGTGCCATAGTCATAATGGCATTAATCAGCGCTTCATCTTTACTTGAACCAATGGCATTAACAAACGAACGGTCTATTTTTATTTTATCCAGTTCAATACGAGATAAATAACTGAGGCTAGAGTAACCAGTACCAAAATCATCCAACGCGATTTTAATACCAAGACGACGGTATTGTTCAATACGAGAAAACACCACTTCTCCCCCATCCAACAAAACTGACTCTGTGATCTCTAGCGTTAGACAGTCTGGAGGTAAACCGTATTTTTCAAGCCCAGATTGTACCAAGGCTACCAAATGAGCATCTTTGAGCTGAATCGGAGAAACATTAACTGCGACTTCTTTAATGCCTATACCGCCTTCTTGTTGCCACTCGGCTAACTGTTTCAAAGCTTCCAATATAACCCAGCGACCAATATCAATAATTAGCCCTGTTTCTTCAGCTAGTGCAATAAACTCCATCGGTGGGACTAAACCACGAGTTGGGTGTTGCCAACGGATTAGCGCCTCAACAAGCTCATATTTACCTGAATGAAGGTTTATAATTGGCTGATAATGTAAAAGTAATTGCTCTTGTGTGAGCGCATGGCGTAATTCAGATTCTAATGCAAAACGTTCTCTTCCCAACGTCTCCATGTCTGACTGAAAGAAGCTAATTTTTAGCTGTTTATTACGTTTAGTATGAAAAACAGATAAGTCAGCCTGTTTGATTAAGTACTCCACATCTCCTTCACAATCAGAACTGATAGCAATACCAACACACGCTTGCATAGAGTGATTCATGTCCCCAACCTTTATGGGATCTGAAATTAACTCTAAGATAGCTTCCGCTTTTTTTTGTACTTGTTCATGAGACTTATATGGGAAAACATAAAAGAACTCATCCCCTCCCCAGCGGCTCAATAACTCGGACTCTTTTACTTGATGGCTTAGCCTGTCAGCAACAGTCACCAATAAACTATCACCAAGTTCATGGCCAAAATTATCATTCAACATCTTAAAGTCATTTAGTGCGATCAACAAAGCAGCAACAGGCTGATGGTCAGACACCAGAACATCATTCAACGTTTTCAATAACAGGTAACGGTTTGGCAACTGAGTTAATGTGTCATAACAAGCTTGGTATTCAAGCTCCTCTTGATATCGAATTTGCTCTGTCACATTTTCAAATAAGCTCAAAATAGCCGTTATATCGCCGTTAGCATCACAGATGGATGAAAAACGCCAACTCAGTGTCTGCTCTTCCTCTAAGGTTTTATGGTGACTTAATAAAGTGTGCTGATAAGGTTTACCTGACTGAACCACAAGCAAGGCATTAAGAACACATTCCAGCTCTTTCTTTAGCGGCTCTGGGAAAGCATCTATCGATTTAGACATCACCCTATCAGATGACAATAGAAACACTTGCTCACAAGCTTGAGACCAGCGGCATACTGACAGTTTCGGATCCCACTCAATAACCCCTAATGGCGCATTATCCAATAAGTTATTTATCCGAAGATACGCTTGTTCTAAGCTCGCCTCTTTCTTACGTAATGCGTGCTCTGTTTTCCTTTGCTCTAAAATCACTTGTTTAAAGTGATCCGCCAGAACCGATAACTCGTCCATATTGGCTTTCTGAATCGTTGGTTTTAATTTGGCGGCCACAAATTTTTTCGTTGTATCAAGCAATGAGTAAATTGGGGTTAAGATGGTTGCTTTCAGTCCGATATACAAAATCATACTGAGCATGGCTGAACTCAGTAAAACAATGAACATGCTTGTTTTTAATGATTGATAAGCACCTGAATACGCATGTTCCACAGGCAAAGCGATAATCACTTGTGCCTCATAACTTGAATCACTTCCAAATAAGGGCTGATGAGCAACTAAACGCTTAACATTATCGCTAGAGATCACTTCGATAACGCCTTCTTCATCAAAAGAGAAATCCCCCAGAATCAAAGACATTTTTTGCATAGTAGTCGAAACTAAAGAGCCATAATGTGAGGCAACGACTCGGCCATTTGCATCTAAAATAAAAGCCACGGCCTGCTTGGGCAGTTCAAACTCCGCCAATTGTTTGCTCCACCAATCTAATGACACAACCGCAACCGCAGCAGCAATCACCTCTTTATTGTCGTTATACACGGGTACAGAGAAGTTAATAGACGAGACACCCGCAGCTCTGTCTAACTGAAACTCCCCCATAGAGAACTCTTCATTATCTATGGTGTTCCGAAAGTAACGACGATCCGATACGTTAATTTTGCGATTGGTAGGTAGAGGTAAGGCATTACACAATAGATCACCATTCGCCAATGGAATTCCAACATTCACAAAAATAGGATTTGTTTTTAGAAGACTGGCCACAGTATCACTGCAAATAAGACGGGAAGGCTTTTTAATCGCAGGGAGCTTAGCAATGCCCAACAGAAAAGATTCTGTCAAGGTAACGTACTTTTGTTGCTGCAATGCCAATAACTGAGCGTATAAAGCCGCTTGAGATCTCACCTGCTCTTTCTGCTCCGAGAATTCTCTCCATGTATTCAGTGACATCACAATCAACGATGGGATCAATGCTAAGATCAAAATCAAAATTAAGCGGGAAATAATGGATCGAACAAACAACAAACCCTTCACCTCATATTAGAAGAGTAATGCATTTAAAACGTTTATACTCTTCGTTACTTAGCATTACTGAAAATCATGCTTCTACATTCCAAGGCACTTAAATACAGAGATCTTCGTACCCCATGACAATTCAATACAATAAAAAGCAAGCTCCTTCAGCGGAAACACAAGCTGAAGCAATGGCCATCGCAAAAGCCACCCAAAAAGCTGGGCAATCAAAAGAGCAGACAAAACTTATTGCTCAAGGTATCCAGAAAGGCATTACGCTTTATAAGAAACAACAAAAAGAAAAAGCCCGCCAAGCCGATAAACAAAAGAAAAAAGAAACCAAACTAAAGCAAAAAGAACAAGAAGCAGCATCACAAGAAACCATTGAGGCACCCGCAGAATCTCAGCAAAAATCCATGCTTCCTTGGATTTTACTCATCGCTAGCTGGCTAGGGTTTGCTCTCTTTTACTGGGTAACGCAAAAATAGCCCCTAAATGCTATAAATTTAGCTACAGTCCTGAATGTACGTACCGCTTTCTACCTAATTAAAATCGATACAAGAGATATTAGAAAGCGGATCATCACCGGTGTTTATAACACCAATCAAAATAAAATGTTTTGCCTGACCTACCAAAACCGAAAACATCTTTTATCTATTGGCTAAATGATGACCTATTCCACAAAGATATGCGCGATACAAACCGAACCTCCTGTCTTATCAAGGTCATTAGCAATAATTCATGCTTAAGTCATCTTCCTTCTTTGGGCACTTGGACCTAAGCACAACCTATATAGCAGCCCATTTTCTGTCAGGCATAACCTGCAATCAATAATGAAAGCCAAAAGTACACTTGATAATGATTACCATTTAGATCTAAACTGTATGTAGTGTTTCTATCTTGGTGGTGAATATGGATCGGCCCGTTCTTTTATTGATCAGTTTTATCGGCTTATTAACTATGATGGCCATACATAGCTATGAGACACTCTTTATTGGCAGTAAGAGTGAGTGGTGGCTTGAGTGGCTACCTTTATATCTTGTTTGGTCTTTGGTGCTATTCTATGGGCTTTTTAAAAAAATAAAGTCACTCTCATAGACAGATAAAAAGCTGCGAATAAAAAAGCCATGTCATACATACAACATGGCTTTCATTCATTTCAATTTTGGTTTAATAATTTAGCAGTAAGGCACTAAATATTTTTGTCTTTCCCTAATGACAGTAGCCACAGGGATATCGCAGCAACAACAGCAAAACCAGTTAAGATGATCACAGGCATTGCGGCATACCCTAACACATGCCAAATAATTGATTCTAAATTACTCATCCTTACCTACCTTCTTGTTATTGCCAACCTTCAACGTTTTGCATGTCTGGCAGTTTATGTGCGATACCTTTATGACAGTCTACACATGTTTTCTCACCAGATGCTAAAGCAGTAGAGTGCTGTTGCGCACTACGTGGGCCTTGCTCTGAAAAGTCCATATAGTCAAAGTTATGACAATTTCGGCACTCTTGTGAATCATTTTCTTTCATCCGGTGCCACTCACGGTTCGCCAAGTAAGACCGTCGCTCTTTAAACTTCTCTTCCGTGCTGATCGTCCCCATGGCAAAGGCCACTAGCTCTTTCGACGCCTGAACCTTACGAACAATTTTATCTGTCCAATTATGTGGAACGTGGCAATCAGAGCAGATAGCACGAACACCAGATCGGTTTGAAAAGTGAATCGTTTCACGAATTTCTTTCACAATTGGAGCATGACACCCTGAACAAAACTCTTCAGAGTTCGTTGCTTCCATTCCGGTATTAAATGCCCCCCAGAATAATAAGCCTCCCATGAACCCCATGAATAGAACAACACCTGCTGCCACTTTACTTGGAGACTTTAAGCGTCTCCAAAATGTCTTCAAAATATTCATATATAGCCTCTCTTATTCGTATGGCTATAACTAGCGCAGTGCTTCAACACGTTGGAATTCGTTCTCAACTAACGGTTTAGCATCAGCTTGAGGAACGTGACACTGCAAGCAGAAATAACGGCGAGGTGACACATCAGACAGTACTTGATCTTGACGGTTCTGATAGTGAGTAACACTGATCTTAGTCGCGTTCATCTCTTTTGCATTTTTCCAACTATGACAAGATAGACACTTATTTGCGTTCAACGACACTTCGTAGTTACGAATCGTATGTGGGACTAGAGGTGGCTGATAAACATAATCACTCTCCAGAGAGTTCTCTTTAGGGAAATGCTTAAAGTCATCTGCTGCTCGGGTTGCTTCTAATTCGCTAGCACCACGTAAAGATTCAACACCGCCAATACCACCAGGATTATGAAGCTTTTCTTCACTTTGCACCGCACCTGCCATCAACATACCAAGTGCCATTACCACGACAATTATTCGTTTCATTGTATTCTTCTCCGCCTATTGGCTACATTCAGTTCTCAGACGCTGGCCATTTCATGAAATAGCCAGCCTCATTCGATTAATTAAACTTTTTGAATTTTAATTGGGCACTTCTTGAAGTCTGTCTGTTTAGACAGAGGATCCGTAGCATCCAAAATCAGTTTGTTAATCAAAATTCGAGCATCAAAGAACGGAACAAATACCAGTCCTACTGGTGGACGGTTACGACCGCGAGTTTCTACTCGACAGCGAACTTCACCACGACGAGACGTCAACAAGACTTCATCACCACGGCGTAAGCCTTTCGATTTCGCATCATCAGGGTGAATGTAACAAAGCGCATCTGGTACTGCTTTATATAACTCAGGTACGCGTCGAGTCATCGTACCTGTGTGCCAGTGCTCAAGAACACGGCCAGTACATAGCCACATGTCAAATTCACTGTCCGGTGCTTCCGGTGGTGCTTCATAAGGCGCAGAGATGATCAGAGCTTTACCATCTGGTTTACCATAGAACTCAAAGCCCGCGCCTTTTTTCACGTATGGGTCCGAGCCTTCAGCATAACGCCATAAAGTTTCTTTACCATCAACAACAGGCCAACGTAGGCCACGCACTTGGTGGTAAGTATCGTAAGGGGCTAAATCATGGCCATGATCACGACCAAATGTCGCATACTCTTCAAACAGACCTTTTTGAACGTAAAAACCCTGAGCTTGTGCATCATCGTTAAGCTCTTGAGCTTCCGAAAGTGGGAATTTATCAACCTGACCGTTACGATATAGAACGTCATACATCGTTTTACCGCGCAGTTCAGGCATTTGCGCTAATAGATCTTCACCCCACACTTCTTCAATTTTGAAGCGTTTCGAGAACTCCATGATTTGCCATAAATCAGACTTAGCTTCACCTTTTGCTTTAACTTGCTGATACCAAGCTTGTGTACGACGCTCTGCATTACCATAGGCCCCTTCTTTCTCTACCCACATTGCCGTTGGAAGAATCAAGTCAGCAGCTTGAGCGGTGGCTGTTGGGTATGGGTCAGAGCAGACAATAAAGTTATCTGGATTACGGTAACCAGGTAAGCGTTCATCATTAATGTTCGGACCCGCTTGCAAGTTGTTATTACACATTACCCAGTAAGCATTTAACTTACCGTCTTTTAACATGCGATCTTGCACCACAGCGTGGTAACCCGGTTTTGGTGGAATCGTCCCTTCAGGCAGTTTCCAGATTGTCTCAGCAATCTTACGATGCTTAGGATTTGCAACCACCATGTCAGCCGGAAGACGGTGTGAGAATGTACCAACTTCACGAGCAGTACCACACGCAGAAGGCTGGCCTGTCAGTGAGAATGGGCTGTTACCTGGTGTTGAGATTTTACCGGTTAATAAGTGGATGTTGTAAACAAGGCTATTCATCCATACACCACGAGTATGTTGGTTCATACCCATTGTCCATAGTGACATCACTTTCGTTTTTGGATCCGCGTATTGCTTCGCTAGCTCAATCAGTTCTTTTTGAGATACACCAGATATCTCGGAAGCTTTTTCTACAGTGTATTCAGCAACAGACGCTTTGTACTCTTCAAAGCTCATTGATTGCATTTTGCCAGAATTCGGGTTCGCTGCTTTTTTCTGTAATGGGTGATCGTCACGTAAGCCGTAACCAATGTCTGTCGTTGCACGCTTGAAGTTAGTATGTTTGTTCACAAACTCCCAATTCACTGCATCATTTTGGATAATGTAGTTAGCAATGAAGTTAGCAATCGCAAGGTCGGTTTGAGGCTCAAAGATCATACCGCGATCAGCCAGTTCAAACGAACGGTGGTAGTAGGTAGACAACACGTTCACTTTTACATGAGGATTACTTAAACGGCGGTCAGTGATTCGTGTCCATAATACTGGGTGCATTTCTGCCATATTTGAGCCCCAAAGCACAAACGAGTCGGCATTTTCAAAGTCATCATAACAACCCATTGGCTCATCAATACCAAAGGTTCGCATGAAAGCACCTACAGCGGATGCCATACAATGACGGGCATTTGGATCAATGTTGTTTGAACGGAAACCCGCTTTCATCATTTTAACGGCTGCGTAGCCTTCCATGACCGTCCATTGGCCAGATCCAAACATACCTACGCTGGTTGGCCCTCTATCTTTAAGCGCTGCTTTCCATTTTTCAGCCATGATATCAAATGCTTGATCCCATGAAACTGGCGCAAAGTCACCGTCTTTATCAAATTTACCATTCTTCATACGAAGCAATGGCGTTTGCACACGGTCTTTACCGTACATTATTTTTGATAGGAAGTAGCCTTTAATACAATTTAAGCCTTTATTTACAGGTGCTTCAGGATCCCCCTGCGTAGCAACTACTCGGCCGTTTTGTGTACCAACCAAAACAGAACAACCGGTACCACAAAAACGACAAGGTGCCTTATCCCACTTAATCTTAGTTTGATCAGAACTCACAATTAAATTCGTGGCTTTTGCAGGTAACGTAATACCTGCAACTGCTGCCGCTGATGCTGCTGCATTTGCCTTAACAAATGCACGTCTTGTCATTTTCATGATTCATCCTCACATTGCGAATCAAAGTGTTCGATTTGATGAAATACCAGAGCGGTATTTAACACATCATCGAAATCATTAATTTTATCTATTGAATCAGTTATATAGCCCTGATTCTCAGTTTCCAGTACTACAATGATTTTGCCATCTTCGCTTTCACCGTGAATTTCAGTGTTAGGAAGGGCTAATATTTTTTGTTTTGTAATCTCTAAGGCTTTAGGTTTTACATGAACCACCAAGCTCGAGATATGAACTTCATGTTCAGGTAGGTTTTCTAACATCATTCTTGCTCTTCTAATTTGATGGCAATAGCTTGTGTTGGGCAAACAGCAACACATGCTCCACAACCAGTGCACTCATCCGCTTCTATTTTAGGTTGCGCGACACTGCCTAACGTTAATTGAAAACGTATAGCACCAGGCTCGCATAACTCACCACAGCTTCGACACTCAACAGACTGCCTTGCTAAACATGCATCATCGGCTAACGATATTTTGTGTTGCCAAGGTTTGGCCGACACAGGTTGGAACAACGGCTCAGGGCAAGCAGAAACACACTCACCACAAAACGTGCACTCACCTTTTTGAAAATCAACAATGGGGAACCCACCATCGCCTTTCACAATGATCTTGGTTTCACACAGCACTATGCATTTTTCGCATCGTGTACATTGATCTGTAAACGTGCTTTCATTGATCAACCACGGCAATCTTTGCTGTGATAATTGAGGGATTCTTTTTCTGCTACGAAACAGACTACGTCTCGCCAAATCGACCATTAGGTCTCCCAAATAGAGGTTACGACTACTGCTATTAAGCCTAGAATAAATAGCCAGCTTTACGAAAAATCACAATTCAACATCAACTGTCATATTTCTTAATATCTACACTTTTCAATTTTAAGAGCTGTAATAAGTGGTTAAATACCTACTAAGGGTTATTCCTAGGGGGTAGTTGAGTTAGATCAATTTATTACGCTTTATTGGCTCACAGAATTAACACTTAACTTAAAAAAGCTTTAGTCTTGAGCCGGAGAATACCGACCGGAGAGCATTTGTTGATTAAATCGTCTACAACAGTAACCAGTACGATAGCACGAACTATGCTATTGATTTTACTGCTATCAATCACTACAACAAGTGTTGCACTTCTTACCCTATCTTCAAGTATTAATGATGCTGAAGCGATCAACGTAGCTGGCTCATTAAGAATGCAAAGCTACCGTCTTGCGTTCGACATTGAGACAAATTCTGAAAATTTGCCGCAGCATTTAAAGAAATTTGAACAGTCCCTTTCCTCTCCTGCGTTATTAGCGCTAAATCACTGGATCGTTCCTGACGAAATTGAACAGCAATATCATCAATTAACGAAACGCTGGCAACTCATACAACTTGAAATAACCGATAGTGAAAACACAAATTATGTTGGGCAAGTATCAGAATTTGTGGAAGAAATAGACCTGTTTGTTTTCCAGCTACAAGAGTTTTCAGAACACAAATTACAAGTGCTCGCATTAACAGGAGGGGCGGGACTCACGCTGATTTTATTTGCTTCTTTATTTATTATTCACTTCACTCAAAGGAAAATTGTCTCTCCCTTAAATCAGCTGGTTGCGGCAAGCCACTCCATGACACAAGGCAACTTTGATATATCGGTGAATATTAAAAGTGACAATGAGTTAGGGTTACTTGGTAATGCTTTTAATCATATGGCGAAAGATTTAGGGAATCTTTATAGCAATCTAGAGCAAAGTGTGGATGAAAAAACACGGAAGCTTAGTCTAGCCAACGAGTCACTTCATACTCTGTATCAGTGTTCTCAACAATTAACGGTATCTCAGCTCACCCAGGCTAACTTCCAGTCCATGCTCAATACCTTAGTTCAAACTGATGGCATTACTGCGGTCAAGCTCGTGATAGAAGAAGATAGCGGAGGCACATGGGACATCGTTGCAGGTATAGCCGACGGTGGAGATTGGCACCAAGAAGAGCTGATCATTGATGGTGAATTATTAGGTTACCTAGCGTGGCAATTTACTCTACCTTGCCCGGATCATAAATTGATCATCAATGTATCTCGAATACTAGCCAGAGGGATTTATTACAATCAAGCTCAAAAGCAAGCTCAACATCTTTTATTAATGGAAGAGCGCGCTACGATTGCACGAGAATTACATGATTCCCTTGCCCAATCTTTGTCATATCTCAAAATTCAAATGACCTTACTAAAACGCCAGCTTAATGATTGTCAGTGCCCTAATACAGGCAGTACACTGGCGGAATTAGATAACGGATTAAAAAGTGCTTACACTCAATTACGTGAGCTACTCAATACCTTTAGGTTAACCATTAAACAGGCGCATTTTGGTGAAGCCCTTACTGAAATGATCACCCCTTTAATGACTCAAACGGACGCAACAATCACCGTTGATAACTCCTTATCTTCCTTACCACTGGATGCAAATTGTCATGTACATTTATTGCAGCTGATCCGAGAAGCAGTACTCAATGCGATCAAACATGCAAAAGCTGATACCATTACGATCCGCTGCGATCAAAGTACAGATCATGGCCACATTACAATTATTGATAACGGATGTGGCTTTAATCCAAACGAAGAAAAAGTAAACCACTACGGCCTAGGGATAATGCACGAACGTGCCAACCGAATACATGGGGAGTTAAACATTGACTCAGAGCCAAATGCAGGCTGCCAAGTCAGCCTTAATTTCCCCCTAAAAATACAATAAATAGGTATAACGACGATGTGGAATGTAATTATTGTTGATGATCACCCACTAATGAGGCGTGGTATTGGTCAACTACTTGCTATTGAAACCGAATTTTCGCTGGTTGGTGAAGCCAGCAATGGTGCTGATGCTGTCGCTCTAGCCCAAGACAAAGAGCCAGATTTAATTCTGCTCGATCTCAACATGAAAGGCATGTCAGGGTTAGATACCCTAGAGGCATTACGAGCAGAGGGCATCACATCAACCATCGTGATACTTACCGTTTCTGACAGCAGACAAGACATTAAAACATTAGTAGCTGCGGGGGCTGATGGCTACCTATTAAAAGACACTGAGCCTGATGAATTGGTCTCATTGCTAAAACAAGCCATGACAGGTGGAGAAGCTTTCTCAGCCCAAGTAAAGGAATACCTCAATGAATACTCTAATCAAGATGATATCCTATCTTCGTTGACGGCCAGAGAAAGTGAAATTCTGCAAGAAGTGGCAAAAGGATTCCGTAATAAACAAATCGCTGATCGACTGTTTATTTCTGAAGCGACCGTAAAAGTACACATGAAAAGTTTATTAAAAAAGCTCGATGTGAAGTCTCGGGTTGCCGCAACTTTAGTGTACTTAGAAGCCCAAGGAAAATAACCCAAAAAAGAAACAGCCTGAGAATACACACACTCAGGCTGTCATCAAATCTTTACCACAACGATCCTTACGCTTTCTCTATGAGTTACTCACGAAGCGTAGAAACAATCACATCTTGCCGATCAAGTACCCACTGGCTATCAAAAGGCCCCCAATCACATAGTTGGTAATAACCATCATTATGGCGACGACCATCTTGAACAAACATCAACTCGATACCAATTCCCGGTAAGGCTTTTAACACATCTTGAATCGTCCGACGTGGCCAGCCAGTCTGTTCTATTAATTTTGGTACGTTTGGCCGCTCAATGCTATCAACTAGCATCGCAAGGTACAGCCTTCTAGCAAAAACAGGATTCAGCTCCATTGATACCTCCCTAACACTGAGGCTTCATTATTATTATTTATACAAAAAATATGTTGAGATTGATCAAAAGGGACGCATAACACCCTATAAATCCGCAAAACTCCTCTTAATTTTGCATAAACTGTTAAAAAATTACCACGAAATACATTCTGCCTTTCAGATTGTGACAAACAAAAAGAAAAAAATAGTAATAAAAGACCCTCTTGCTCTAGTCTCTCCTCTCATTTCTCGTTATAACTGACACACTAAAGTGACATTAATGGTAATAAAGATGACAACCCAAGTTTTTGGTATTAAAAACTGCGACACAATCAAAAAAGCACGTAAGTGGCTAACTGCTGAAGAAATCGACTATACCTTTCATGACTATCGTGTTGATGGTATTAATGAAGAGATGATCCAAAACTTTGTCGCACAGCTTGGCTGGGAAGCCATGGTGAACAAACGTGGTACCACCTACCGACAGCTGAGTGACGAGCAAAAAGAAACCCTCAATCAAGACACCGCAATCGCTCTGATGATTGAATTTCCAGCCATGATCAAACGCCCACTTCTCGTTCATAACGATGAATACCATTTAGGCTTTAAAGCTGATCAATACAGCGCAATTTTTAATAAATAACACCAAGCAATAAACAAGGATTTCAAGGATGGCAGATAGCCCAGTTTTAGCATTGGCTAAAGATATAATGAGTCGTGAATCAGTAACACCAGTAGACGCTGGCTGTCAGGATGTCATGATAGCTCGACTTAAAGCCATTGGTTTCACAATTGAACCAATGGTATTTGAAGACACGACCAACTTCTGGGCACGACGAGGCACGGAAGCTCCTTTATTTTGCTTTGCAGGCCATACTGATGTGGTGCCAGCTGGCCCTTTGGAGCAATGGCATACTCCACCATTTGAACCAACCGTAATCGATGATTACTTACATGGCCGTGGTGCGGCAGACATGAAGGGTTCATTGGCATGTATGGTTGTTGCGGTTGAACGCTTTATTGCTGAAAACCCAAATCATAAAGGCTCCATTGCATTTTTAATCACGTCAGACGAAGAAGGCCCATTCATTAATGGAACAACTCGTGTGGTTGATACATTAATGGAACGCAATGAACTGATTGATATGTGTATTGTTGGAGAGCCCTCCAGCACACATGCTGTTGGTGATGTGGTTAAGAATGGTCGCCGTGGCTCCATCACAGGTGATCTCGTCATTAAAGGAACTCAAGGCCACGTCGCTTACCCACAACTGGCCAACAACCCGATCCATCAAGCCTTACCAGCTCTAGCGGAACTGGCAGCAACCACATGGGACAATGGGAATGAATTCTTCCCACCAACCAGCTTTCAAATTCCAAACGTCGCCTCCGGTACAGGCGCTTCCAATGTGATCCCTGGTGAATTTAACGTTCAATTTAACTTCCGTTTCAGTACAGAAGTCACAGACACCGAGTTAAAACGCCGAGTACACTCGATCTTAGATGCTCACGGCTTAGATTACGATCTAAAATGGACGCTTAGTGGCCAGCCATTCCTAACAGGTACTGGTGATCTCCTCAACGCTGTCGTCGATGCAGTAAAAGAAGTAAACCACCAAAAGCCAGAACTGCTAACAACTGGCGGGACGTCTGATGGTCGTTTTATTGCTCAAATGGGTTCGCAAGTGATTGAACTTGGGCCTGTGAATGCCACGATTCATAAAGTGAACGAGTGCGTGAAGATTCCAGACTTAGAAAAGCTGACAGACATGTACCAAAAAGTGATGGAAAAGCTATTAGCATGATCCCATCTCAACTGATTGGCCGGGAAACTGGCCATTTAGCCCCTCTGGCACAGATTCCGAGTCGATTACTCCATACTAAAGTGCATCGGCCTTTTTTAGCCCTTCAAAGCGCAGCACAACAAGCCGGATTCGACTTGGCCATTGCCAGTAGTTTTCGTGACTTTGACCGTCAGCTGATGATATGGAATAACAAGTTTCATGGACTGAGGCCAATACTAAATAGCCAAAGCCAACCTCTTGATCCTACAACCCTAACAGAGAGTGAAAAGATTCATGCCATCATGCGCTGGTCTGCACTCCCTGGCGCAAGTCGACATCATTGGGGCACCGATTTAGACGTTTACGCAAAAAACTGTTTACCCAATGATATACAACTTCAGCTGGAGCCGTGGGAATATGAGACGGGCCATCAAGCAGAGTTTAGCCAATGGTTAAATGAACAAGCAGGCAAGTTTGACTTCTTTTTCCCTTATCAAAACGATCAGGGTGGAGTTGCACAAGAGCCATGGCACATCAGCTTTGCGCCTATCAGTCACACACTTCTACCCATGCTCACGCCTGAGCTTTTAGTTGATGCATGGCACAATACCGAACTTGCCGGAAAAACTCAGATACTTTCCGAACTGGATAAGCTTTATACTCGTTATATCACTAACATTTACGAGAATTGCAATGGAATTTCTGACTAACCCTTGGGTCATTATTGTGGTGGTATTGAGTGTGGTTATTGGTAATATCGCCGCCCTGAAATACACCGCCAACATGAAATTTGGCCAAATGGACAAAAAACGCAAAAGCGATGCTCAATCAGAAGAAGAAGGTAAGCCTGAAGACTCTGAACACAAGACAAAATAAAAGGGCGCATACAACATGCCCCCTTTCTAATCGTATTTAGTCAGTAAGTTCATACTGAATAAAGCGAATTACTCGGTAACGGTATTTGCTCGATCTACTGCAGCAGCTAATACCGGTGCCAAGCTGGTTAGCACCTCTTCGCTGACTGGTTTCCCCGCACCATCGGTAACATTAATTGAAGTTCGGTTACCTAAGTCCCCTAATAATAGGTTGTAGGTTTTTCCTTCAAATGCCAGTGGCTTAGTTCCAATTTCCTGCCAGAAGGCGTCATCTGGTGCACGGTATTTCACCTGAACCTGACCTTGAGATCGGTTACGCCCTTCCATTGTTAAACCCACTTTTGGCAACAAATCAGGTAAACGCTCCCAAAATACGTTGTAAGGTGCACGAGCAATAATCACAGGAAGACCACTTCGGTCTTGCCCCATACTGATTGGAATTTGCTTCACAAGTTCTTGCGCCCTTACACGAGCATCGTCACGAACTTGTTGATCATAGGCAGACGTCACTAAGTTCGTCATCAAAATATTATAACGTTCTTTGTTGGTCGCACTCACTGGCTGAACTTTGCCAGCTTCTTTCCAATCCACCAACGTTATTTTAAAACCATGACGTTTCGCTTGTTTCGTCTTTTCGATTACGTATCGGCTGCCAATTTCTGTGTCTTCATCTTCTGAGATCCAAGACACCCAATCGGTTTCGAGACGTGAATCGTCTTGACTACGTAACGGAATATTACGTTTGGCAATCAAATCCAAAGCGGTTTGCCAAACTTTAGTTAGTTCTTCTTCTTTCACTAACCAAAGCGTTACTTCACCATTTTGTAAGTCCGCTCTTGCACCAGGAATTAACTGCAATACCTGTTGAGGCGGCCTGATATCAACACCTGGCCCTAATTCACCATTAAAGTTACCTTCAGGAATGGCATAGAAAGAAGAGAACTCTACCTTCGATCCTTCCGGTTGATTCCAAACTTTGAATGGTGTGGTTTCCATGTAAGTGAAGTCTTGCTTGGCTTGTCTACGCTCTGTCGGGTTTCCTGAACATGCCGCTAAACTGACAGCCATAACAGAGGTAAGAACAAACCGATATTTGAATTTCATTTATGCTCCTGCTAATTACAACACACAGGCTTCTGCAAGGGCTTTTGCTACTTGCGGTTGTGCCGCTTCGCTTAATGTTGTTAATGGTAAACGGATGTCACCATGCTTCATTAAGCCAAGCTTGTGTACCGCCCATTTCACTGGGATTGGGTTTGACTCTACAAACAAATTCGTATGTAAAGGCATTAAACGTTCATTGATAACTCGTGCTTCCTCAATATTGCCAGCTAACGCAAGTTTAAACATGTTAGCCATATCAGCCGCTGCCACGTTCGATGTCACCGAAATCACACCATGGCCACCAGCCGCCACAAAATCTAAACCAGAAACATCATCACCGCTCAGTTGGATAAAATCTTTACCACAAAGTTCACGCGTTTTTTTAATACGAGATAAATCACCCGTCGCATCTTTTATTGCAACAATGTTGTCAAATTCAGATAAACGAGCCACTGTTTCTGGCAACATATCTACTGCAGTTCGGCCCGGTACATTATAAAGAATCTGAGGTAAGTCCGTTGCCTCTGAAATCGCTTTATAATGTAGGAATAAACCTTCTTGAGTTGGTTTATTGTAATATGGCGTGACACTTAGGCAGCCAGCTACACCAGAATCATGGAAAAGTTTACTAAAGGTGATGGCCTCATGAGTGGCATTGGCACCAGTGCCTGCGATGACAGGAATTCGGCCATCTGCAAATTCAAGCGTTTTCATGACAACTTTAACGTGTTCTTCTACACTTAATGTTGCAGATTCGCCTGTAGTACCAACGGCAACAATTCCATCTGTGCCTGCATTAACGTGATAATCCACTAGGGTCTTCAAACTTGCGTAATCTACTTCACCAGTCGTATCTAGTGGTGTTACCAATGCAACAATGCTTCCTGAGAACATGTACATCTCCCTTAATTTAATCAGTTCACCATGGTACGTTTCGGATTTAATAAAAACAAGCATACGAGCCCACATTACCGTCACGGAACCATGAATAATTACTCATACTTCTTTTTCTAGAAGTTATCAGAGTTTACAGAGCTGTGCTACCATGCAAAAAAGCATAAATAAAAGCCATAAAGTATGACTCATCACCTTGTTATTACCGCTATTGGAACCGATCGACCGGGTATCTCAAATCTCATTACACAATTAGTCACCAAAGCAGGCTGTAATATTGTCGATAGCCGCATCGAACTTTATGGCAGCGAATTTACTCTGATCATGCTGCTATCAGGAAACGCCAATGGCATTAGCCGAGTAGAGTCAACTTTGCCGCTAGTCAGCCAAGAGCATGAGTTGATCACCATCATGAAGCGAACTACGACGCACCATGAGCAGCCCTATACCTATTTATTAGAAATGCAGATTGAGTCAGCCGATAAGCCTGGTTTAACAGAACAATTCACCCAGTTCTTTGCCGACCGAAACATTGATATTGCTTCACTCAGCGCACAAACCATCACCGCTGACGAACATATCGGTTCGCAGCATCAATTTTTAATTCAAATTACCGCTAGGCTGCCTGAAGAGTGTCACCTAATGCAACTACAAGAAGAGTTTGAGCGTATTTGCGCCGAACTCAGTGTCACTGGTAGCTTAAACTTCATCAAAAACAGTCAGTAACCTTCTTTTTGGAGAAAGAATAATAATGAACACTTTAACTGCTGGTACACCAGCACCAGCCTTTTCATTGTTAGATCAAGACAACAACACCGTAACATTAGCCGACTTCGCTGGTAAAAAAGTCTTATTTTACTTCTACCCGAAAGCCATGACTCCAGGCTGTACTGTACAAGCACAAGGCCTTCGAGATATTAAAGCTGAGCTTGACAGCCATAATGTAGTCGTACTGGGCGTAAGTATTGATCCTGTAAAACGCTTAGGAAAGTTCATCGAACGTGATGATCTTAACTTCACTTTACTGTCTGATGAAGATCATGCTGCCGCTGATCAATTTGGCGTATGGGGTGAAAAGAAATTCATGGGTAAAGTGTACGATGGCTTACATCGCATCAGCTTCTTAATCAATGAAGAAGGTGTGATTGAAAAAGTGTTCAATAAATTTAAAACAAAAACACACCATGAAGTCGTGCTGGATTATTTGAATAACGGCGAATAAATCGTTATCCAATTAAACAATAAAAAGCGCCGCAATGTCTTATTGCGGCGCTTTTTATTGTTTAATTCGATAAACTGTCCACTAGGCCTTGGAATACTGATCTTCCCTAGCTGGCAACGCTTTCCATACTGCTTTTACTAATGTCGCTAAAGGAATGGCAAAGAAAACGCCCCAGAATCCCCATAAACCACCAAACACCAACACTGCCACAATAATCGCTACAGGATGTAGGTTCACTGCTTCTGAAAATAAAACAGGCACTAATACGTTACCGTCTAATGCTTGAATAATGGCATAGGCAAACAATAGCCAGTAAAATTCAGAGCTGAGCCCCCACTGAAACAGAGCCACAATAGCAACAGGTACTGTCACCGCGGCGGCCCCAATATAAGGGATCAAGACAGATAAGCCGACCGCTACACTCAACAGTACCGCATAGCGTAGGTCCATCACGGCAAACGTAACGTAACTCACACCGCCTACAATCATGATTTCAGTGACTTTGCCACGAATGTAATTTGAAATTTGCTCATTCATTTCAAACCAAACCTTCGCCGCCAAACGACGGTTTTGTGGCAAAATACCGCTAAGTGCTGTTAGCATCTCGTTTTTATCTTTTAATAAAAAGAAGATAAGCAGTGGCACTAAAATTAAATACACACCAAGAGCTGCCAAGCTTACTAGGGATGCCAATGACCCTTTGACAACACTTTCCCCCATGCCTAACACTTTGCTTTTCAATGTACTCATCATGGTTTCAACCAATTGAGGGTCAACCATTTCTGGATAGCGCTCAGGCAGACTGAAAACAAACTTTTGAAAACCGTTTAGCATGGAAGGCACATCATTGACTAAATTCCCTATTTGAGTCCAAATAGTCGGAACTAGGCCAAATAAAGCCATTAACATCAAACCGATAAAAATAATTAAAACAACAACAACAGAAATAGACCGAGGCAGCCCCACATTACAAAGGCGGGTTACAGGCCATTCGAGTAAATAAGCCAAGACGATCGCAACCAATAATGGGGCAATTAAATGACCAAAGAAATAAATCGTGACAAAGCCAACCACTAAGATGGCAACTAAGCTAACGGCATGTGGATCGGAAAAACGTCGTTGATACCAACGGCTGATCATTTCTAGCATAATGAATTACATCTTCTCTTTAGTCACAATTAATTCAAAACCGTGGTCATTTTGACTATTCACGATCACGACAAAGCCTTGTTGTAGAAAGTACGCGCTAATGTCTTTCTGCGAGCCAGCGTCTGAAATACAAATCTTGAGCGTTTCATTAACACCGAGTGTTGCCCCTTTTCTCTTCGCTAATAGAAGGGACATTGGACAACGTTCAGACGTTAAATCAAGAAGTTGGGTTTCCATTACTCAGCTCGACAGTTATTATCAAAAACAATATTGTAAATCACATAGCCACGACAAAAAAGAAACCTAACCAAGGATTTGTGGTCGAACCATTACAATCTACATTAAAAACTTAAATTATCTGGTACTACTAGACCAGAAAAACAAGAAAAGGTGCAGTGCTGTTTTCATGCTTAAATTTAAAAAAGCCCCCGTTTACCTATTATTGTCAGCGTTATTAAGCTCTGGTTTCAGTACCAGTGTGGCTGCTAATAGCTTAGATTTACCCGATATCGGAACAGCTGCTGCCGCGACACTTACTATCGATCAAGAGCTGGAGTATGGTGATGCTTACATGCGAATGTTACGCGCAAGCCAACCTGTCATCTCAGATCCCGTTTTAAACGAATACATTCAAGATTTAGGGCACCGCTTAGTTGCTAACGCCAACGATGTAAAAACGCCATTTAACTTTTTTATGATCCAAGATCGTAATATTAATGCGTTTGCGTTTTTTGGTGGTTATGTCGCCCTGCACTCTGGCCTATTTCTACACGCTCAAACTGAAAGTGAGCTCGCATCTGTTGTTGCCCACGAAATTGCCCACGTAACCCAACGCCATTTAGCTCGTAGCATGGAAGAACAAGCTCGCCGCTCTCCGGCAACCATGGCTGCTTTAATAGGCTCGCTCATTTTAGCTGTCGCCGCTCCTGAAGCTGGTATTGCCGCTATTCATGCCACAACAGCATCGTCCATGCAAAGCTCTATCAACTACACTCGTAGCAATGAAAAAGAAGCAGATAGATTTGGCATCAGTACATTAGCCAAAAGTGGTTTTGATACCAATGCCATGCCTCGATTCTTTGGTCGTCTAGCGGATCAGTACCGTTACGCCAGCACGCCGCCGCCTATGCTGCTGACCCACCCCTTACCAGAAGACCGTATCACCGACACTCGCTCTCGGGCTCAGCAATACAAGAGTAAAAAAGTCGCACCATCACTACGTTATCATTTGGCGAGAGCACGAATTGTGGCCCGCTATGCTGGCATTGAAAGCAGTGCCGCTCACGACTGGTTCGATCGTCAATTAAAAAAGGCCAGTGCTACGGTTAAGCCTTCTTTAGAATATGGTAAAGCGCTAGTGTACCTAGACGATAAGAAATTCGATGACGCCCAAAAAATCTTAGATAAGCTGTTAAAAGACAACCCCAACAATCGTTTTTATTTAGACGCAATAACCGATCTTGACTTATATCAAGAAAAATATGCCTCTGCGATTACACGATTAGAAAAAGCGTTAAAACAACAACCTCAAAACTCAGTGTTAATGATTAACTACGCCAATGCACTGCTTGAAAATAATCAAGCTCAGCAAGCCATTAAAACGTTACAGCAATACACCCATGAACGACCAAACGACACAACTGGCTGGTCATTGCTTGCCAAAGCATATGCGAATGCAGGCATCACCGATGGCGAATTGGCAGCCAGAGCTGAAATTTTTGCCTTAAAGGGCTTATGGAACAAATCCTTGCAAAACTACACGCAAGCTAGCCAACTAGCAGAGCTTGGGAGCTTAAATCAAGCTCGTTATGATGCTCGCATTGACCAATTACGAATCGCGCGAGATCGATTTTCAGCACTTTGATATTTAACGAATGATGCAGTTCCACTACAATGGAACTGCATTCTTTTAACAATATCGGAGACAGGTCATGTCTGTTGTCATTTACCACAACCCCCGCTGTTCAAAAAGCCGTCAAACATTGACTCTACTTGAAGCTCAAGACATCACACCAGAAGTAATTAAATATTTGGATACGCCACCAAGTGTGTCTGAGCTTAAGACGATTTATAGCCAACTTGGTTTTGAGTCTGTACGTGACATGATGCGTACTAAAGAAGATGTGTATAAAGAGCAAAACTTAGGTGATGAAAGCGTTTCAGATGATGCCTTATTTGAAGCAATGCATAACACACCAAAGCTAATTGAGCGTCCTATTGTTATTGCGAATAACAAAGCCAAATTAGGCCGACCACCAGAGCAAGTGCTGGATATTCTTTAATGCTCTCTATTGTTATTCTCTATTACAGCCGCCACGGAAGCACTCGCCGCCTTGCGCGTGCGATTGCCCGTGGTGTAGAGCAAGTCGAAGGCTGTGAAGCCAAAATACGAACGGTAGCTGAATTATCCACATCAGAAGGTTCTGAAGTTGACCCCATTGCTACCCTTGATGATCTTAAGCAGTGTTCAGCGCTAGCATTAGGCAGCCCTGTTTGGTTTGGTAACATGGCCGCCCCCTTGAAACATTTTTTAGATCAAACTACACCACTGTGGCTGGCTGGTGAGCTAGAAGGCAAACCAGCGTGTGTATTTACCTCGTCTTCCACCTTACATGGTGGCCAAGAAACAACCCTACAATCTATGATGTTGCCTTTACTTCATCACGGCATGTTGGTGATGGGTATCCCGTATTCCACTCCAGAATTACACACTAACGCCCATGGAGGGACCCCTTATGGCGCTTCGCACCACGCCGGAAATCCACAGGCTGGATTAGAGCAAGACGAACAAAAATTGGCGATCATATTAGGTAAACGACTTGCTGAACACGCCAAAAAACTGAGCCTATAAACCACCTTTGTCAGTCCAAGGAATCTACATGACAGAACTGAGCCCCAAGACTCAACAGTATCGCCGATTAGCCCTATTTAGCTATCTTTCATTGGTTGTTTGGGTCGTGCTATGGCACAGCGTGATCGCACCTCATTCACAAATCAATCCATTAGGCTTAACCATTGGTTGGCTAATACCACTACTTTTCCCACTACCGGGGATACTACGTGGAAAAGCCTATACTCACGCTTGGGCTAATTTCATATTAATGTTCTACTTTCTGCACGCCCTTACCATGATTTGGGTAGATGAAGGCGAAAGATTATTAGCCCTGGTGGAGTTAATCATCGTTTCTGCAGCCTTTGCTGGCAATACGCTCTACGCCAAATTCCGTGGACAAGAGCTTGGTCTAAAACTTCCCAAACTATCAACGGTTGAGAAGCAAGAAAAAGAGAAGTTTGACCAATCAAACTCTGACTAAAAACAAATAAAAAAGCCACGAAGAAATGCATCTTCGTGGCTTTTTCAAACAAACCTTAGCCAGGTTAAGAAACCCAGTGATACAAAGTTTGAGCAGACTCATTTGTATCGGTTGGCTCTTCCGTTGTGGGGGCCTCTAGTGAACCATCAACAGTGCCAGGTTCAACCAACAGCGTAGGCTCTTTATCATCTACTGGCTCCACATCCGTATAAGTTTGAACTGGTTGAATTCGAGAGTCTAGAAGCAGTTCACGCTGAAACTCTGTGGCATTGGTTAATAAACTCACCGAAAAAGTCACTTCATTGCCTTTCAACTGATTCACTTGCACGTTAGCAACAGAGCTTAATTTCTTAATCACCCCTTCAAGATGGAAAAAATCTTCTGGTGAGTTCACATCTAACACAGTGATCGTCACGCCTTCATCAGATTCTCCGCCTAATCTAACTGCATACTGCTTAGCAAAATAGTCACTAACCGTATTCATCATGGTTGCAATCGCATCGGCTTCAGAGCCTTGAGTTCTCCCCTCTATAGGCAAACGCTGGCTAGTTAACATAGAGGTCGGCTCATCATTAAACAGCTGCCAATAAAGTTTAACGTCACCACCCGCTAAACGTACCACTTTAGCGACTAAAACCGAATCAGATGGATAGCGAGAACTTGCTTCCGCGATAGGTCGAACAAAGCCACCCCATAGATCAGGTACACTTATCGCCGTAATGTCATCAAAATCTCCAACCGGAATACTAACAGGTAACCCACGTTGCTCGGCAGAGAAACGCACTTGTTTGGTCAATGTGCTACCCGACTGCTCCCAAATGATGCTGCGATCGTAGTTTTCTTCTTCAGCTAACCAAACAAGTAACACTGGGCGCTGCGATCCCCACAATGTTAGCTGTGCTTGTGTCAATAAGTTGTGAATCAGTTGATTATTAAAACCCAGAACTAAAGTACGCTTTCCTTGCCATTCACCGTACCCAAACTGTGAAATATACTGATTACTCTTAGCCAGCGCTTTTTGTATTACTTCATTTTTCGATACATTCCTTTGACCAGAAACTTTAATCAATACTTGCTCAAGTGCCTGACGACGAGCCAATTCTTCGGCATTTTTTCCAGCAGGCAGTACAACCTGAGCTTTATATAAGTCCACATTAGTCATTGCTTTTACAGGCAGAGCCAAAAGACAAAGCAATAAAAAAGCTAATCGCAGCATAGTACATCCACTATTCATTTAAATTCCCCCGATCATAAGCGCATATTTTATATGGGGCAAGCCATGCACTAGGGATTCCTATCCCAAGTTAATAAAGTGATAAATAAAATTCACTAAGGCTATTTAGTGTTTTTTATTTATCACTCCATTTTTAAGCTAAAGAGTCTTTAATAAGTTTGACCTATGCTGGTAGGCAAACGATTGCCATCAATGCTAGAATTCGCCGATTTTATTATTCCTATTTAAAATAACAATGGATACTTGCTCATGTTTAATGTACTGCAAGGCGCGCAGATGCTGTTTGTGGCCTTTGGCGCACTGGTTTTAGTTCCCCTTCTGACTGGGTTAGATCCCAATGTAGCTCTTTTTGGTGCGGGTATTGGTACTTTACTCTTTCAATTTATTACTCGCCGCTCGGTGCCTATCTTCTTAGCCTCATCTTTCGCTTTTATTGCACCGATTATGTATGGAACACAAACGTGGGGCATCCCCGCTACCATGGGCGGTTTAATGGCCGCTGGTATCATTTATGTTCTTATGGGAGCGGTAATCAAAGTACGAGGGGTAGAATTTATCCATAAAATTTTACCGCCAGTAGTGGTTGGCCCTGTCATCATGGTGATTGGCTTAGGTCTCGCACCTGTTGCTGTGAATATGGCGCTTGGTAAAACTGGCGATGGTGCCGTTCAACTTATCGATGCCGATTTGGCCCTATGGATTTCTTGTGCATCACTACTAACCACAATTGCGGTTAGTGTATTTGCTAAAGGCTTTTTTAAACTGCTGCCTATCGTCTCTGGTATTGCTGTGGGCTACGGCTTAAGCCTTGCATTTGGAGTCGTCGATTTTAGTGCCGTAGAACAAGCGCCTTGGTTTGCTCTGCCTAGTTTCACTGCCCCTGAATTTAACATTAACGCCATTTTATTTATGATCCCAGTCGCCATTGCTCCAGCCGTGGAACATGTTGGTGACATGCTGGCAATCTCAAACGTTACGGGTAAAAACTACCTTAAAAAACCAGGTCTACATCGCACTATTACAGGTGATGGCGTCGCAACTATTGCGGCCTCTATGGTTGGCGCACCACCAAATACTACCTACAGTGAAGTAACGGGTGCGGTAATGCTAACCAAAGCATTTAATCCTGTAATCATGACATGGGCTGCTGTCAGTGCCATTGTGCTTGCACTTGTTGCCAAGCTAGGTGCGACATTACAAACCATTCCTGTGCCTGTTATGGGCGGGATCATGATCCTACTCTTTGGCTCTATCGCAACGGTTGGCCTTAATACTCTGATCAAAAATAATGTCGATTTACATCAATCACGTAACCTGACCATTGTTGGTGTGACTTTAGTATTTGGTATTGGCGGCATGGCGTTTGGCATTGGTGAATTTAGCCTGCAAGGCGTGAGCTTATGTGGCATCGTAGCCATTGCCCTTAATTTAATTTTGCCAAAAGATCTGGGCGAAAATAAGGTGGTGGATCAAGCCCAAATGGAAGAAGAGATAAAATAAGCCTTTTCAAGCGTCATTAAAAAAGCCAACTCACGGAAGTTGGCTTTCATTATCCTTTCGCTCTGCTTATCTTTTAATACAAAGCAGAATCAAAATTATTTCGTACCGAAGATCTTATCACCAGCATCACCAAGGCCAGGGATGATGTAACCTTTATCATTCAGACACTCATCAACTGCTGCGGTGTAAAGCTCCACATCTGGGTGTGCTTTTTCTAGTGCTTCTAGGCCTTCAGGAGCAGCAACAAGCACTAAGATCTTAATCGACTTACAACCTTTCTCTTTTAATAGATCGATAGTTGCGATCATAGAGCCGCCTGTTGCAAGCATTGGATCAACAACAAGAGCTAAACGCTCATCAATGTTTGAAGCCAATTTGTGGAAGTATGGTACAGGCTCTAGTGTTTCTTCGTCGCGGTAAATGCCAACAACGCTAATACGTGCACTTGGGATGTGCTCTAAAACACCATCCATCATACCAAGGCCAGCACGAAGAATTGGCACAACTGTTACTTTTTTACCTTTGATTTGGTCTACTTCTACTGGACCATTCCAGCCATCAATAGTTACTTTTTCTGTTTCAAAATCCGCAGTTGCTTCGTAAGTTAAAAGGCTACCCACTTCTGTTGCCAGCTCACGAAAACGTTTTGTGCTGATATCAGCCTCACGCATCAGACCAATTTTATGCTTAACCAGTGGGTGTTTCACTTCTACAATCTTCATATCGGACTCCGGCCCAAATTAATCAAAACCGAAAAATTATACCTTATTCCTTTTGATTTGTGGCGATATTATTGCTGTGTTTTTTTATTACAATAAGCGACGCAAACGTTTTCCTTTTTCTATCATCTGCTGTTAGAATAGCGCCGATTTTTCAAATCCAACCTATGCCGAGGTAAACCCGTGAGTGGTAACAACGCTTCTTTGAGTTATAAAGACGCTGGTGTCGATATTGACGCTGGTAATGCATTAGTAGACCGTATTAAGGGTGCCGTTAAGCGCACTCGTCGCCCTGAAGTAATGGGTGGTATTGGTGGCTTTGGTGCCCTATGTGAACTTCCAACCAAATACAAAGAACCTGTATTGGTTTCAGGTACGGATGGGGTAGGTACTAAACTTCGCCTTGCTTTGGATATGAAAAAGCACGACACCATTGGTATCGATTTAGTGGCTATGTGTGTGAACGATCTGATTGTTCAAGGTGCAGAACCATTATTCTTCCTAGATTACTACGCGACAGGTAAGCTAGACGTAGATACGGCAGCAGACGTTGTTTCTGGTATTGCGGAAGGCTGTGTTCAATCTGGTTGTGCACTTATCGGCGGTGAAACAGCTGAAATGCCAGGTATGTACGAAGGTGAAGACTACGATGTGGCTGGCTTTTGTGTTGGCGTAGTAGAAAAAGCAGACATCATCGACGGTACAAAAGTAGCAGCAGGTGATGCACTTATCGCTGTTGGCTCAAGTGGCCCACACTCAAACGGTTACTCACTTATTCGTAAAGTACTGGAAGTATCTGGTGCTGATAAGAATGAAGAGCTAGAAGGTCGCACCATTGGTGAACACTTACTGGAACCAACCAAAATTTACATCAAATCAGCCCTTAAAATGATTGCAGAGCATGATATTCACGCTATCTCGCACATTACAGGTGGTGGTTTCTGGGAAAATATCCCTCGTGTCCTTCCTGAAGGGACCAAAGCAGTGATTGACGGTAAGAGCTGGGAATGGCCTGCTATCTTTAACTGGCTACAAGAGAAAGGCAACGTGGAAACATTCGAAATGTACCGCACTTTCAACTGTGGCGTAGGCCTTGTCATTGCTCTTCCTAAAGAGCAAGCTGAAGCAGCAGTTGAGCTACTAAAAGCAGAAGGCGAAAATACTTGGGTGATTGGTGAAATTGCCAATGCCGAAGCAGGTGAAGAACAAGTAGAAATTAACTAAGCAAATACCTTGCTTCGGTTAAATAAAATGAGGGCTCTTGAGTCCTCATTTTGCTATTTACACAGCATAAAACCATAGTAAAGATAAGTATATTACTCAATACGTTAACGTTTAATCAGAGAATTTGGTCTGCACCATATGAAAAATATTGTTGTTTTAGTTTCTGGTAGCGGCAGTAATTTACAAGCGATCTTAGACGCCTGTAACACCAACATTGATGTGGCAAAAGTAAGCGCTGTTTTTTCCAATAAAGAAGATGCCTTTGGATTACAACGCGCTCGTGACGAACACATTCCAGCGCACTTCATTAACCCGAAAGACTTCGATTCACGAGACGATTTCGATTTAGAGCTAATGAATCAAATTGATCGCTATCAACCTGATCTGATTGTTCTTGCTGGCTACATGCGCATTCTAAGTGGAGAGTTTGTTAATCACTACATGGGTAGAATGATCAATGTTCATCCATCGTTACTGCCTAAATATACGGGCCTTAATACCCATCAACGCGCCATTGATGCCAAAGATTCAGAACACGGCACCAGTGTTCACTTCGTAACCGAAGAGCTCGATGGTGGGCCTGTTATTTTACAAGCAAAAGTGCCTGTATTTGAAGAAGATGACGCCCAAACTCTGGCAGCTCGTGTACTGACTCAAGAGCATAAAATTTACCCTCTTGTGACAAAATGGTTTGTCGAAGAACGTCTTGTAATGGAAGAAGGACAAGCCGTGTTAGATGGCAACGTTCTCGGCCTCCACGGCTACGCTGAAGAATAGTGTCACGGCCTCGCCTACATATAAACAAAAAAGAGCTGACGATAAATCAGCTCTTTTCGTATAACCATGTAAGAGGAATTACTCAAGGGGTTCCGTCGGTGCCTGACTTGCCACTTTCTTCGGCGCAAATGCCACATGACTAAGTGCTTCTTTGTTCCCGTCAATCAATTCACCGAAGTGAAACAACGCAAACTCTCCTGGTTTCATGCGTGACCAAGTTTCGTTGTCTGTTAAAGGCTGAGTAGCCACCACTGAAACCACATCATTAGGTGTCGTTTCTTCTTGGAAGTTAATCTCAACATCTTCATCGATTAAACTGGCTTTACCAAAAGGTGCACGGCGGGTGATCCAGTAAAGGTGGTTTGTGCAGTAAATCATCACATACTCACCATCGCTTAGCAGCATATTAAAGACCCCCTTTTCTCTCAATACATCACAACACTCTGCGACGTACCGAAACATGCCCTCCATGTCTTGTGGAGGCTCAGGGTAACGATCTTCTAATTGCTTAATCAACCAACAAAAAGACAATTCGCTGTCGGTCTGACCAACAGGGCGAAATCGCCCACTGTCCAGATCATCGTAATCCGTCAATTGCCCATTGTGCGCGAAAGTCCAGTAACGCCCCCAAAGCTCTCTGGTAAACGGATGGGTGTTTTCAAGGTTAACCCCACCCCGATTCGCCTGCCTTATATGGCTAACAACCGCACAACTCTTTATTGGATAATGCTGAACTAATTCTGCAATTTTAGATTCACAACTCGGCTTTGGGTCTTTAAAAGTCCGGAATCCTTTTTCTTCATAAAAAGTGATCCCCCAGCCGTCACGGTGCGGACCTGTATTACCGCCACGTTGTATTAAGCCTGTAAAGCTAAAACAGATATCAGTTGGCACATTGGCGCTCATTCCGAGCAATTCACACATATCCGGTTGTACTCCTTGTTACTTCTTGCCGTTTTAGGCTTCCATCTCTTTTTCAATCAGCTGAATAATAATATGGATGATTTTGATGTGGATTTCCTGGATACGATCAGCATAGCCAAAGTGTGGTACGCGGATCTCAATATCAGCCAAACCCGCCATCTTACCGCCATCTTTGCCCGTAAGCGCGATGGTCGTCATTCCTTTCTCTTTCGCAGCTTCAATTGCGTTAAGAATATTACCAGAGTTACCTGATGTTGACAGCCCAAACAGTACATCGCCCGCTGAACCTACCGCTTGTGTGTAACGAGAAAATACGTGCTCGTAACCAAAGTCATTACTCACACACGATAGATGACTCGGATCTGAAATAGCAATACCAGGGTAACCTGGGCGATTATCGCGATAGCGACCTGTTAGCTCTTCAGCAAAATGCATGGCATCACAATGGGAGCCACCATTACCACAAGACAGTACTTTACCGCCTTTTTTGAAAGAATCTGCAATCATTTTAGCTGCTGCTTCAATGTTAGCGAGGTTATCGTTATCACTTAAAAAGGCATTAAGAACATCAGCAGCTTCTGTGAGCTCAGAACGAATCAGATCTTGGTACATGGCAATATCTCTTTATTTATTATTAATGAACAGGCATGCCTTTACATGCCCATATCAAGCCTTATTGCAGTTTACATAGAAAGAGGAGAAGGTGTCGATACTGAAACTCGATTATCCGCTCTGATTGCTGAAAGATGATGCGTAAATTGTGCATCGGATTCACATAATGTCACATTAGGTAAACTCTCCCAGCCAATACGCTGCACTTTTAACCATAATTCAGAAGATAAATTACACACCAAAATCCGTGCATGCGATAGCTGATCCATCGCTTCCTGAATGGCATTTAACGCACTAATATCAATTGCGGTTACCTTTTCCATATCAAAAATGATCACTTGGGCAGATTTAGGCGTGTCATCAACCAACTGTTTTATCTTATCGCAAGCTGCAAAAAATAAGGGCCCCTCTAAGTAATGATAAACCATAGATTCATGTTCAATGTCCGCTGGAACAGTGCTGTGTGCTGCTGTTAATGCCAGTACTCGCTGAATAAACAATACACCTGCTAATGCTATTCCTACGGCAACCGCAACAACCATATCAAAGGCGACGGTTAGGCTAAAACACACCAATAGCACGATCACATCTCGGCGAGGGGCGGTTTTGATCAGTTTTACAAAATGAGGCGCTTCAGACATATTCCAAGCCACCATAATTAATAAACCTGCCAGCCCGGCCATTGGGATATAGGCCAGCACAGGAGCTAATATCAGCATTGCAATTAATACAAATACCGCGTGGATCATGGCTGATATGGGTGACACGCCCCCTGCTCTAATGTTCGTTGCTGTTCGGGCAATCGCCGCAGTAGCAGGAATAGCACCAAATAAAGGCGCAATCATATTCCCTAAACCTTGAGCCACCAGCTCTGAATCCGAATCATGCCGAGTTTTGGTCATGCCATCAGCCACAACAGCACATAATAAAGATTCAATGGCCCCCAATAACGCAATGGCAATGGATGCAGGCAATAACTGATAAATCAGCCCCCAGCTCAACTCAATATCTTGCCATGGTAATGAGAGTTCAGGTAATTGCTGAGGGATACCTCGACCAAAAACCCCATCAATCACATAATGAAATTTATCCCCTATGGTCGTAGCCATCGCCCAAGAAGAGTTGTTAATAATGGCAGCTAAAACCGTTGCAACAAGCAGCGCCATTACATGGGGTGGCACCTTACTGCACATAATAAAGCTCACAATAGTAAGCAAGCCGATCACAGCGTCTGCGTAATTAATACTCGGCAAAGCATTAACATAGCTGAAAACTTTATCGAAAAAGTGAATAGGCGAAGACATGAGAGTTAACCCAAGAAGATCTTTTAACTGCAAGAACGCAATCACAAAGCCAATACCTGCCGTAAAACCAATCGTTACAGGATAAGGTACAAAACGGATCACACGCCCGAGCTTAAGCATTCCCATTAGTGCCAACCACATGCCCGACATCATAGTGGCGATCAATAACCCACTTAAACCAAAGTGCTCAGTAATAGGCAATAAAATAACCACAAAAGCCGCGGTAGGGCCTGTGATATTAAAACGAGAACCACCAAACAAAGCGACTAAGAAACCAGCAACAATCACCGTATATAAACCATGCTGTGGCGGTACTCCAATAGCGATAGCTAAAGCCATACCAAGTGGTATTGCCACCACGCCCACTGTCATCCCTGAAACGATATCTTTCCGTAATAATGCAAGTGAATAACCAGATTTCATCACCTGACGTAATGAATAGCATAACGACACAACCTACTCCTAATAAAAAAGAACGGGCAACCCCTCCACGCGATAAGAAGCGGTAGAGTAAGGTTGTCATATGACAGCAATTACAAAATTTGTCGTCCCAAGAAGAGATTTCAACCAAGCGGTAAAAACAGGGAAAGGCAACTAATGAGCTTGCACAAACTATCCAACACGAACGTGTCAGAAGAAAATATTATACCGAACATCACTGTTTTTTAGCGCGATAACTCAACGTCTTTTCATGATCTTAATCAATCCGCACGAAAGTTTAGAGCTTTTACGCAAAGTAGATCACTTTTTCAACAATCAAACAATTTACATTTTATTAAAAAATTGATTACACTTTACATAGAAGTGGTTGGACCTCTTACCAAGCACAATAAAAATACGTTGCACGATAAGGAGAATCACAATGGCAACACTGCTCTTTTCGCTTTCTTTGGTTTTAGTGCTTGGCATACTGGCCTACCAAAGAGCCGGATTAAAAACATTTACCTTTACAACTGCGGTGATTTTGGCTGCTGGCAGTGCATTAGACATTGTTGGCTTATTCGGTTGGCTAGCGTTTGCAATTATTGCGCTTCCAATCAATATCACATCGATCAGACAATCTTTGATCAGCCGCCCAGTTTTAGCGGTGTTTAAAACCATCATGCCAGCCATGTCTCAAACTGAAAAAGAGGCAATTGATGCAGGTACCGTATGGTGGGAAGCTGACTTATTCCGTGGTAATCCAGATTGGAAAAAGCTGCATAACATTCCAGCTTCGCAACTGACCGCTGAAGAACAAGCCTTTCTTGATGGCCCAGTAAACGAAGTGTGCCGTATGGCCAGTGACTACGAGATCACTCATGAAATGGCCGATCTACCACCAGAGATCTGGCAGTACCTAAAAGATCATAAGTTCTTCGCGATGATCATCAAAAAAGAATACGGTGGCTTAGAGTTTTCGGCTTACGCACAATCATTAGTGCTGCAAAAGCTTACAGGTGTATCGGGTGTGCTCTCTTCAACTGTAGGTGTGCCTAACTCACTAGGCCCTGGTGAATTACTACAACACTACGGTACAAAAGCACAAAAAGATCATTACCTACCGCGCCTTGCTAAAGGCCAAGAAATTCCGTGTTTTGCATTAACCAGTCCTGAAGCAGGCTCTGATGCAGGCTCAATCCCTGACTACGGTGTGGTTACCAAGGGCATGTGGAATGGAGAAGAAGTGCTTGGTATGCGTATTACGTGGAATAAGCGCTACATTACCCTAGCCCCTATCGCAACCGTACTGGGTCTTGCTTTTAAACTGCGCGATCCAGACGGCTTGCTAGGTAACAAAGAAGAACTAGGCATTACATGTGCTCTGATCCCAACCGACATTGATGGCGTTGGTATTGGCCGCCGTCACTTCCCGTTAAATGTTCCATTCCAAAACGGCCCAACACGCGGTAACGATGTGTTTGTTCCACTGGATTTCATTATTGGTGGTGCCGACATGGCGGGCCAAGGCTGGCGTATGCTGGTTGAATGTCTATCCGTGGGCCGTGGCATTACTTTACCTTCTAACTCAACAGGCGGCACAAAAAGCGTGGCGATGGCAACAGGTGCTTATGCTCGTATTCGCCGTCAGTTCAAGCTTCCGATTGGTAAAATGGAAGGTATCGAAGAGCCACTAGCACGCCTTGCTGGTAACGCTTATGTGATGGATGCAGCTAGTGCTCTTACAGTTGCAGGCATCGACCAAGGTGAAAAACCTTCGGTGATCTCCGCTATCGTCAAATACCACTGTACCCATCGCGGCCAACGCAGCGTCATTGATGCAATGGACATCGTCGGTGGTAAAGGTATTTGCATGGGGCCATCAAACTTCTTGGCGCGTGCGTATCAAGGTGCTCCGATTGCCGTTACCGTTGAAGGGGCCAACATTCTTACTCGCTCTATGATCATTTACGGGCAAGGCGCTATCCGCTGCCATCCATACGTGCTGGCAGAAATGGAAGCGGCTTACTCTGATGATGCACAAAAAGCACTAAAAGGTTTTGATTCGGCGCTATTTGGTCACATGGGTTTTGTCTTTAGTAACTTTGCTCGTAGCTTCTGGTTAGGCTTAACAGATGGCCGAGGCTCTGCTGCCCCATTTAAAGACGAAACGACTCGCTATTATCAGCAACTCAACCGCTACAGCACTAACATGGCTTTGCTATCTGATATTTCTATGGCGGTACTTGGTGGCTCATTAAAACGTCGTGAGCGCTTATCTGCTCGCTTAGGTGATATTTTAAGCCAGCTGTATCTAAGCTCTGCAACGTTAAAACGTTTTGCCGATGAAGGGCGCCAAAAAGAAGACTTAGCACTGGTACACTGGGGCTTACAAGACTCTTTATACCAAACTGAATTGGCCATTGATGAGTTCTTAGCTAATTTCCCTAACCGCTTTGTGGCAAAAGCGCTACGAGTGGTCCTTTTCCCAACAGGATTAAGTCGCTCTAAGCCTTCAGATGTACTAGATAGCAAGGTAGCTCGTATTATTCAGACACCAAGCGAGTCTCGTTCACGCATCGGTCGAGGTCAGTTCCTAGAAGCCAGTGAGCACAATCCAATCGGTAAAATTGAGCAAACTCTGCTGGATATTCTAGCCGCGGAACCTCTGTTTGATCGTGTTTGCCAAGCGACTGGGAAAAAACTGCCATTCATGCAGCTGGATAACGTTGCTGAACTAGGTTTGGAAGCAAAAGCCATTACCGAAGAAGAAGCAGAATTACTTCGTAAAGCAGAAGCTGGCAGACTGGAAACCATTAACGTCGATGACTTTGAACATGAAGAGCTTGCAACCAAGCCAGTTCAAATAAAAAAGCCTGATTTGCACAGTGTGGCTTAATTAAACCGTCAACGTACCGCAAGGGAGAGCCTATTACGCTCTCCCTTTTTATTGAAGAGTCTTAATAAAGTCCTATCTTCCTCGCTGGTTTTTCACCTCTCCATTGATTCATCATTTAAGTCACTCTACTCGCTCTTTTAGCGCCTAACTTCGTTAACGTTATCGCAATAGGCCATCAGGTTAACTAGCATCCGCCCTGTCTACTTCCGCATAGCACATCCAGTTTATCTTTATCGAATCCTCTTCAATAAAAACCACAAGGCGTAATTCAAGGCTTTATCAAACCTTATCCCAAGCTTTAATAAACACGGGATGCACTCATCATTCTGACGAGATGAATGAGCTTAAAGAAGTGATAAGACACTGTTACTGACAAACAAAAAAGCCAGCTGGAATACCAACTGGCTCTGTTTATCTAGGTAGCTTATCGCCTTACACTTTTGGTGGCGGTGGCATACTTAATTGCTCTGCCGCTTTGGCTTTTCTTTGTTTCACTTTACGCCAAATAAAGACACCTAATACGCCAAGAATAATAACAATAAGATTACCCACCCCAATCGCAATCAGTGCTTTGGTTTGAGCCTCTTTACGTTCTTCTTCTAAACGTAGTGCTTCTTCTGCTAAACGCTTTGCCTCTTTTTCTGCTTGATAGGCGGCGTATGTGCTTTCTAAGTCAATCGGTTCAACCACACCGTAGTTTTGCTTAGGTAGAGGGAAAATCAGCTCTCGACCCGTTCCTTTATCCGTTGCATACACCCAGCCCCACCATGAGTTGCGCCCCGGAATGTTGCTATTTGGCAAATTGAAAGACAACTTAATCTCTTCTTCATGAGATTGGCCCTGGCTCACCGTATTAATGCCTTCCGGGTCTTGCTGTTCAATGTGGGCTGATAACGAACCCGGTAAAACCACCCCAGCTTCCGTATCAATAGACATAGCATGATCCGTTTTATCCGTACGCGCTTGAATGAAGCTGGCTCGAATTGGCGGCGGGTACACTAACACTTCTTGTTCAATGGTTCTTAAAAACACGCCATTACCAGAACGAATACGAACGCGATATTTACCCGGTTTTACCGTAATTGGTAAATCCACCGTAAACACACCATCACCAGGGAATTCATCCATACCCTGCCCATCATCGGCGTAAGTGCCCACAATAGTGGAAAGCGGTTTCGCTTCTTTTGGTAAGTCCTCTTCATTTGCCACGTATTCGGTAAACACCACATTTAGGTTCACGCGATCTAAGAAGTCTCGTAACACTAATGGCTTATCCTCTTGCAATAAACGAGCAGTAAACTTCAGCACTTCCGATTGATACAACTTCGCTGGCAAATTATCCACGTTCATGGTGAGGTTAGATAACACCTTAATGCGGTTTTTAGGCGTGACCTTACCAATAGCCTGCCATGGGCCTGGCATGGGTTTTTCAATCGAAATAATGTCCATGCCATCTTCTTCATGCCAAGCAACATTTTTAGGGTGTTTCCAAGCGTAATATTTCACCCCGTCAGGACGAACAAGCACCACTGGCTGAGACGCTTTTTCACGGTATACCACAAATGAAGCCTGACGAATGGTAGGATCAACACGAAAGCGATTATCCAACCATGACATGTCCGTTCCATCTTGAGCCCAACTTGCTATGGGAAACAAAAATGCCAATAAGAACCATCGCCACATATTTTCTCCTATTGACGCCACAAACAGGCGCCGTTTTTATCAACTAAGTCCAATCGCGATTCATGCGCTTCTAATTCATCGGCCGATGCACGTAAAACCTTTAACGATTTACGACCAGAAGCTAACCTTTTTATTGCCTCAGCAGCACCCTCTCCCTCTTCACTTTGTGAGCCACTGAACGTTAAACTGGTTTGCCCACCTGTCATTAACAAGTATACGTCAGCAAGGATCTCGGCATCGAGTAAAGCGCCGTGCAAAGTACGATGTGAATTATCGATACCATAACGATCACAAAGGATATCTAAGTTGTTTCGCTTACCCGGAAATAGCTTTTTCGCCATATCCAAGGTATCGGTAACCTTGCAATAATCCTCCGTTTTCCCGATGCTGGCATCAAGCTTGGAGAATTCATAATCCATGAAGCCCGTATCGAAGGGCGCGTTATGGGCAACTAATTCGGCGCCTTTAATAAATTCTAAAAATTCTTGGTGAACATCGGCGTAAGAAGGTTTATCCGCTAAAAATTCATCCGTAATACCGTGAACTTCAATCGCCTCAGCATCAATGATACGATCAGGCTTAATGTACACATGATAGTGTCTGCCAGTCAGCTTCCGGTTAATGATTTCTACGGCACCAATTTCAATAATTCGGTGCCCTTCATAATGCGGGCCACTGCCCATATTCATACCGGTGGTTTCGGTATCGAGAACAATAATGCGTTCGTTATCTACTGTATTGCTAGCGTTCATAAGCGTGATTGTGTCAGACTGTTTTTTTAACGTATTGAGGTAATACTACCAAAGATGATGAAGCAGGTAGAAATTTTCACTGATGGTTCTTGTTTGGGTAATCCTGGTCCTGGTGGCTATGGCATTGTTATGCGCTACAAACAACATGAAAAAACCTTCAAAAAAGGGTTCACACTCACCACCAACAACCGAATGGAATTATTAGCCGCAATCATTGGTTTGGAAAACCTCACTCAAGCGTGCCAAGTAACCTTAACCACAGACAGCCAATACGTTCGCCAAGGCATAACCAAATGGATCCACAATTGGAAAAAGCGTAATTGGACTACCGCTGATAAAAAGCCCGTAAAAAATGCCGATTTATGGCAATTACTCGACAAAGAGAGCCAACGCCATCAAATTGAGTGGAAATGGGTAAAAGGCCACGCAGGTCATCGAGAAAATGAAATGTGTGATGAGCTAGCCCGTCACGCAGCCGAGAATCCAACGGACATCGATACAGGCTACAAACCAAGCTAAAATTTAGCGATCTAAGTGCTTGGTCCGAAAATTAACGCCAACCGGTGAGAAGCGTCGTTTAACCTGCCAGTTGCGCTTGATGGGGTTCAGGGGATAAGTGCGCTTTCGAGCGACAATGAAGTACAAACTTCCAGCCCCTGAAAGCCAGCCCCCACAACTGTTTTCTAACCATGTCCAGCAGGTTTGGTATTTGGTGGCAGGGATCACCGCAAAACTTTCATGGTGCACCACTTCGTAATTTAATACTCCCAACCAATCTTTCACTCGATACGGAGTGAACATACGCCCACTCCAAGGCAAATTATTTTTCCGCCACGGTAATAAACTGGCCATGCCTGTTAAACTTAAAGGATTAAAGCCAGAAATAATGACATAACCATCATTAATTAACACTCGATCCATTTCCCGGAGTAATCGATGGGGGTCATCACAATAGTCAAGTTGATGAGCCAATAAACACACATCGAATGTTTTTTCAGCAAAAGGAAGTTCAAAAGGATGGGCTATCACATTATGAAGAGGATTTTCTTCATCTACACAAACTTGATGTTGAATATTACACTGAGCACTGGCAAGCTCACTACTGAGACCGCCAAGTTTGAGCATATGGTAGCCAAAAAATTTTGGACACCATTCATCTAAGCGGGTTTGAAGTAGTTCAGCGACCCATTTCCCATTACCAAGTTGCTGCCACGAGTGTGGTTTGTCAAGCTGACGATATGTGCGTGCTGGCTTCATTTATATCACTACTCATTACCACCGAAGGTTGGAGATCTGATTAATGCTGACAGTAAAAAGCATACCTGCATTTAACGACAATTACATCTGGCTTATTCACAATAATGATAACCATTGTGTTGTCGTCGATCCGGGCGATGCTCAACCAGTTATTGATGCATTACAACAACATAATTTCACTTTAGACGCCATACTTATTACACACCACCATCACGATCACATTGGCGGCGTTCCAGAGCTTATTCGCCAATACCCAGGCACAAATGTCGTTGGCCCAGCTCAAGAGCCAATTCCAACTTTAACGCATCCTGTTGAAGATGGGGATTTAGTGGAGTTATTTGATGAACAATTTATGGTACTAGGAGTACCTGGCCATACGTTAGGACACATTGCCTATGTGGGCGATGAAAAGCTATTTTGTGGTGACACACTGTTTTCTGCTGGCTGTGGCCGCCTGTTTGAAGGAACTCCTGAGCAGATGTACCATTCTTTGCAAAAACTGTTGGCTTTACCGGATGAAACCGAAGTGTACTGCACTCATGAATACACAGCAGCGAACCTTTCTTTCGCCCTAGCCGCTGAGCCCGATAACATTTACTTACATAAATATCGCGAGCAAGTCACCAAGCTCAGAGTACAAAATACGCCAACGCTCCCTTCTACTCTGCAACAAGAAAAGCTAATCAACCCATTTTTGCGTTGCCATGAAAGCACGATAAAACGCTCTGTGGCCAGCAAGGCTTACGATACATCAGACCTCGCCACATTTACCGCATTACGACAATGGAAAGATGAATTCTAAGGCGAAATGTTATCTCCCAACCAAGTGAACAAGAGTTCATATCGCTTTCATTATTTTGGTTGTCAGGTCAAATTTTAACCGCACCTACAGATTCAAATCATTGCGAGACGGTATCGAGACAAGTATTATCTCCAGCCAATTAGGTAAAAGGCTGGAACAATGAAATTAAAGCTATATTGGGTTGGTGCATTATTTCTGACAGGTTGTCAGATAACCCAACCCACAACAGAAGAGGGAACAGAGCAGGTTCCAACAAACACAACTCAAGTTGCCCCATCTCCAACACCCAAAGAAGCTAACAAACCTTCTGTTGTTGTAAAGCAGCCAACACCACAAGAACAAAGTGATGTTTGGCAACGCATTGCTATGCAATTAGAAATGCCGATTCCAGATCATAAGAAAGTCGATTACTATCGCAATTGGTACCTAAAGCACCCACAGCACCTTATTACTGTTTCTAAACGTGCTGAACCTTTTCTCTACATGATCACAGAGGAAATTGAAAAACGCGGTTTACCTCTCGAACTGGCACTACTTCCTATCGTTGAAAGCTCCTTCGACCCATTTGCCTACTCTCACGGCCGTGCTGCGGGTTTATGGCAATTTGTTCCTGAAACCGCTCGTAGTTTTGGCCTGGAGCAAAACTGGTGGTATGACGGTCGTCGTGATGTGGAAGAAGCAACCGATGCCGCTTTGGATCTAATGGTGTACTTAAACAAAAAATTTGATGGTAACTGGTCTTACGCTATTGCGGCTTACAATAGTGGTGAAGGACGCGTTTTCCGTGCCGTTAAAAAGAACAAAAAAGCCGGTAAACCAACAGATTTCTTCTCTCTCGATTTACCAAAAGAAACCAGCGGCTATGTACCAAAACTGATCGCCTTAGCAGACGTGATCAAAAACAGAAAAGAATATGGTTTAGACCTACCTGCAATTGAGAATAAACCAGCACTGCAACGCATCGATCCAAAGCAACAAATGGATTTAGCGCTAGCGGCAAAATACGCAGGAATGAGCATTACAGAACTACAAGGTTATAATCCCGCTTATAATCAGTGGGCAACCTCGCCAAGTGGCCCCCACCATCTGCTCTTACCTTTAGATAAAGTAGATTCTTTCAATACAAACCTCGCAAAAAATAAAGGCCAAGGCATTAATGTTGTTCGTTACAAAGTAAAAAGTGGCGACACACTGAGCCAACTTGCCGAAAGTTATCGCACGACTACAGCCCAAATTAAGCGTAGCAATAATCTCACCAGCAATAATATCCGTGTCGGTAAGTATTTATTAATCCCTGCGTCGAGCAAAGGCAGTGAGCAATACACGCTGACGGTCGCTCAACGCCAAGAAAAACTACAATCCGCGTCTCGTGGTAAATACAAACTGACTCATGTCGTAAAAAGCGGTGACAGCTTCTGGACAATTGCACGTAAAAATAAGGTATCACACAAAACATTAGCGAAGTGGAATGGCATGAGCCCTAAAGATCCCCTTCGCATTGGGCAAAAGCTCGTGATATGGAAAGACGGTAAAGACGGCGCAATAATCCGCACGGTGTATTACAAGATCCGTAAGGGTGACTCTCTAAGTACCATTGCTGCTCGCCATAAGGTCTCGGTTGCAAACCTAAGAAAATGGAACAACCTTAAAAAAGGCGTCTACATTCAGCCTGGCCAACAACTCAAGCTGTACGTTGATGTGACTAAGGTGAGCGTATGAGCCCATCTGCGAACCCATTATTCTTAATTCTAGATATTTTTAGAGCACCCACAGCGTGCTTTGCTGCTCTGTACCAGAAAGGAAAATGGGCTTGGTTCCCTTACTTATTACTCATTTTTAGCCCTTTAGTATTTTGGGATACCTACTTTAGTATGGTCAATTTTGACTGGCTTATTCAGTCTTTACTTGCTGTCATTGGGCCAGTGGACGCCCAAGTACAACAAGACTGGCTAAACAAAGAAGTCCTACTGGCAGGTGAAGTCTTTAACGATGTGTTTGGGCGTACGGCTTCCATTCTTATGCTCGCGTTTTGGTTTAAACTCGCAACCAAACCAAGCCAATACCAGCACAGCTATTTTAAATGGGTCGCTGCTTGTACCATCATCATGTTTCCAGCCATCATTGGTGATTTAGCAAGCTATGTGAACCTATTGATGAATCACGCGCATGTTTTACCAGGAAATGCCGACTTAAACAGCCTAAATGGACTGGTTAAGTTACCCCTGAATAACCCTTGGGCAACTTATACCAGCGCATTCCCACTCTTAATGCCTTGGTATATTGTTCTCAGCTATGCCGCCATCGGAGCATGGACAGATTTCGATAAAGCGAAGGCGCTCACCATCGCCCTACTGCCATGGTTAATCTGCTTTACAGTTTGGCCACTATTCATTGCTATTTTGTAATCGAAAATGGGCAATCATAGGGTTATGATCAGAAGCGTCCGACTTGGGCGCTTCTGCTTTTTCAAGCTCTAAACCCCGATAAAAAATATGATCTAACGGCAAGCCCGTCAGAAACTGAGTTCGATGATCGTCAGTAAAACTCACCTCCTTCAAACCAAGTTGACCCACTTGATCCCTTACCACCGCTAACCTGTCTTCACTCCATGTATTAAAATCACCAGCCACAATAATTGGCCCCTGATGTGCCTCTAACGCGTTTTGTAGCTCAGATAGCTGAGCGTGATACTCCTCTGTACCCAAGGTAAAATTAACACCATGGATATTCACCACCGCTAAATTTTCTTGAGTGCTCAAAGGAAACAAACTCAGTAACGCCGATTTAGGTAAACGTAACCAAGGCTCTAACGCCGTATGGGCACATGCTGAGCTAGGCTGACTGCGAGATAAACTTAATACGCCTGCTGAGGTATCTAACACATCAAACGCTCGCACAAGATTTGCTACCCAACCTGCTTGTTTTATGGCACTTTTTAGAGATGGGGTTAAACTGGCTTCTTGTAATAAAATTAGATCGACATCCGTTGATAATTCCTGCAACTGCGATTGCCAACTCTCCTTCTGCTGCTTATAAATATTCCACACCAGTAATGACAACTTTCCGTCGCGATCAAGCGCAGTGACCTGATTTTCCGTAAGACAACGGACTTTAAGCTCATTAGATTCAGCTTCTAGTGCCATCACTTCTGCTTGCTCAGGAATGGTAAAAGACACTTGGAAAGAAACTATGGCAGCTACAAACACAGCACCAAGCCCAATAAGAATTTTCATTAAACATTGCTCTCAATTAACGAGCCCAAAAACATAACCTGAACTCAGGAGAATTTAAGATTAGACACAACAGTTTGGCTTAAAGACATTAGAAGCCATTAAGCCAGTGCCTACCCATTATGCTGGCAAGCATTCTTTTAGCAAGGAAAGTCAGGGGAGAATTATTTTTAGGAAGGAACACCGCTTATTCTTAAATAAGCGGTGTTAAAAATTTATAAGTGATGATTCTTTTTAACCGTTTCATGATAAGCATGCCAAGTACCGTAACCTAAAATAGGCATAGTAAATAACATCCCAATTCCATAAGTCGCAAACCCAATCAAAATCCCGCCGCAGATAATGGCAGCCCATACGATCATGGCAGGTACATTAGATTTAACAGCATTAAAACTTGTAAATACCGCCGTCATCATATCCACTCGACGCTCCATCATTAGTGGCATAGAGAAAGCGGAAATACTGAAAATCACACTAGCAATAACAAGCCCGATAAGAGAGCCAATCACTAAGAAAGGCAAGAAATCAGTCAATGGCGCACCTTGCACTGAAGGGTAGAGAACATGCAACAAAGCAGCAATTCGCATCCAAAAGATCATCGCAACAGCAAGCATAACGGCAAAGGCCCATTGAGATGTGGAGTTACGCCCTATCGCTTTCATGGAGTGGAACAATTTTGCATGGTGCCCTTTTTCTCGCTCCCAACTCGCATCATAGAGCCCTAAAGCTAAAAAAGGACCAATCAGCATATAAACAACTAAGCTGGGCATTACTACTAGGTGCGTTCCCTGCCACTGCACCAATAAAACAATACCAATGGCGGCGGCCATAAAACAAAGACCATAGAAAGCACTGATCACTGGCATACGAATAAAATCGTGTAAACCAAGTGATAGCCAATGAAATGGAGCCGACACACTTACCTGATTACATGGAATCGTTCGAGCATACTCATGATCAGGGACATGCTTTTTCTTATCTTCAAAGTCTGAAGGGTTAACCGTACGAGGCATATATCCTCCTTAATAAATTTTTCGTTGGTTATATACAGTCTAGACGGTATTTAACTATTGGTAAGAAGTGAAAAAAGTCACAACTTCAATTATTAGTCCAACAGTCGACCAAGCGCAAAAAAGAAAGGTGGATTAGATCAAGATAAAAAAGCCCCAAGGTTATCCCTTAGAGCCCATGTAAATTTAAAAATGAACCACGGCTGCTTAAATCAATTACAGATAGTAGTATCACTGTGTGGCCACTTAGATGGCGTCTTCATCTTCTTCGCCAGTACGAATACGAACCACACGATCCACATCAAATACAAAGATCTTACCATCGCCAATTTTGCCTGTTTGAGCCGTTTCGATAATACAGTCTACACACTGATCTGCGACTTCATCACCCACAACAATTTCCAGCTTTACTTTTGGTAAAAAGTCCACCATGTATTCCGCACCACGGTACAACTCAGTATGGCCTTTTTGACGACCAAAGCCTTTAACTTCAGATACTGTCATACCAGTAATGCCAACTTCTGCCAGTGCTTCACGTACATCATCCAACTTAAATGGCTTAATAATCGCTTCAATCTTTTTCATCATAGTCCCTTAGTATGGCTACTCCTGGCTTGCACCAATCTCACCAGCAACAAAAATCTGATGTCATTATTACTTATATTGGTATTGAATCCAAATTGAACTCTTTAACAAATAAGGAAAAGACCTAAACCTCTTTACGATTACGGCGCTTTCATTTTATGAAGCAAAGACCAGACAGAAAAAAGCAGCACAGCCAGATTACTGACCACAATACTCCACGCTTGGAACTCACCCGGAAACAATGTCGGTAAAAAAGGCACAAGACTAATATCAGAAAACATGGTTATGGCAGGGATAAAGAAATAAGCTGGGATATAACCCCACAATTTTCTTAGCCACAAACCAGTCACGGCCAAGCCACCGGCCGTAAAAATCAAACCAGAGATGAATAGAGGAATCACGCTTAGCGTACGAGCAGTAAACACACTACTAAACGTATCGATATGATAAATAAGGCAAGCACCTAATATGATGGCTAATACCCGTCCGGTATCTAGCGTATGATTAGGTTTAAGCTCACCAATTGCATGAGCTATCACAAATAAAGTCCTTCTTAATTAATGTCATTTCATCCATTGAAACAACTAAATGACTTAATATTGCTGTTCACCTCCTGTGAAAGCACATACTAAGTATTTACTAAGCTATATATCATCGTAAGAAATGTAAAGTACAATCCAAAATTGTACGATCTCAGTTCCGACTCAAGCCGTCATTTTATAGCTTTCACAAACCAAATCAGCAAAACCCGTTAAGCTTTTAACCACTCGGGTTTCAGTCGAAAACACAGTATTATCCCGATTCAGCCACACTGATCGCATTCCAGCCCGATGGGCAGCAATAGCATCACGTTCTGGATGGTTACCAATAAACCAATGGCTGTTAGCGTCACCACCCGCCATGCCAGCCGCATAATGAAAAATCTCAGGGCTTGGCTTAGCGTAACCAGCCTCTTCTGAGCTCACTATCAACTGAAAATAAGGGCGTAATCCAGTTTCTGTTAATTTTGCCACTTGCTGACTCGTAAAACCATTACTGATTACTGCTAATGGGATACCTTTTAGTTTCTCAAGCGCAGGAATAACATCACTATAAGGACGCCAATAAGATTGATAAATAGCAAAAAATTCGCTAAATAACGCATCAGCTTGCTGAGTGGTCAAGGGGCGACTGAATAACTCACTGATCCTAGCTCGCCTCTGACCAATAAAGTCCAACTCTCCTTGTCGCCAACGCTCTCGATGTTTATCGGTTATTTCACGCCAAGCTACATCCGGTGCGTGCTCTAACTCTATTAACTGTGAATGATACTTAGCGACAAAATCACAAATTGCATCTTTCTCTGCGCCATCATGATCCAATAAGGTGTTGTCCAAGTCGAAGAAAATCATAAGATGCCCCTTATTTACTACAGGATAACCCCAAGTTAATCACATGTTATCAACTAATGCGATGCCTTTTCACACTTTCCAATGAAACCACAGATATTTTCAGTGTACGCCCCCTTATATAAACAAAAAAGCATAGCCAAGAGACTATGCTTTATTTACCTATATGCAGAGTTGTATTTACTTCAAACTAGCAAAATACGCTGCTAAGTTTTCGATATCAGCATCACTTAACATTGCCGCTTGTGGCTGCATAACCATCGCCATACCACCACTGCGCTCTTTTGACTTATACGCTTTCAGTGAACTCACTAAATACTGCTCATTTTGACCTTTCAGATTAGGGTAACCTGGGATCAATGCGATACCATCAGCGCCATGACATGCCGCACACACAGCTGCTTTTGCTTTTCCTGCGGCTGCATCACCGGCCATTGCTGGTGAAGCCATCATTAATGCCGCAACTGCGAATCCTAGTGCTCTTTTCATTGCTTCCTCTCAATAATTTATTGTGTTTTTATTAGTTTATATTTTTGCTTTTCTTATTGAGAATTTCCACTGAACCGATTAAATATGCCACGTTAGCTCACACTGCTGACCAACAAACCCCCGACATACGAATAAGCCAGCCACCGCTGCCAGCTGTTCGCCATAAAAAATAAGCGGGGTACGACGACGATTCCAACTTGGAACACCATACTCTTGAAACAATTTTTTCAGCTTACGACTATGACCACGATTCTGTGGATGAGCAGAAATACCTTCAGGATTAAAGCAAACCGTTACCACTTCATCTTTGCTTGGTAAGCGTAAACCAAATTCGACCAGCTCTCTGCCCGATAATGCCTTTAATGCTAAACGACCAAGCCCATCAGGAAGAGCTAGTTCATCGACTAATGGAGCACGCCAATCGGTGATATCTTCACATGGCCTAACCAAATACAACCGCTGTTGAAAACGACGTATGTGCATATCATGCAGACTAAAAATAGGGTTGGCATCGGTACTGGCACACGCTACATCTTGCCACATCTGCTCTAGCTGAATACGACTTGGCATCTGACACTGATGAGAGGCAAGCCACATACGCAACAGATACGCTCTGGCCGGATCTGACTCTTGACGTAAAAGAGGTATATCTACACTGCCATCAGGTTGCTTAATAGACTGTAGCTTCTCCATCAACAACTCTGTTAGTAGACTCTCCTGCTCCGCACACAATTCAGCGGTTCGCATTACCGACTTTCTAAAGCCCGGCCAACGCTGATTCAATTGGGGCGTCACTTGATGGCGCAAGAAATTACGATCAAACTGAGTATCTTGATTACTTTCATCTTCCACCCACTCTAACTGCTCAGCCTTCGCAAACGCTTCGACGTCATGTCGTGGCACTGACAATAAAGGCCTAACCATCACTCCCTGACCAAATTGACTCACCGGTGCCATGGCCGACAATCCCGCAGGGCCGCTTCCTCTTTTTAACGCCAACAAAAACGTTTCAACCTGATCGTCGCTGTGTTGCCCTGTTAGTAGTACATCGTCACGACTAATGTATTTTTCTAACGCTTGATAACGGGCTTCACGAGCGGCTTGCTCAATGCTTACACGAGCCCCCAATGACAAGGTGACCTTTTCTACATACAATGGAATGCCCACTTCATTCGTCCAACTCTCACATTGCTGTTGCCAAGTGTCCGCATGCTCACTTAATCCATGATGGACATGCACCGCAATACACTCTGCATTTTTATGCTTTGCTTGAAACTGAGCAAGAAGCTGTAACATCACCCGAGAATCCACTCCACCACTAAAGGCAAGAACAAACTTTCTCGGTTGGGTAAGGTATGGTTGAAGCACAGTGAAAAAATGATCTGTAAGCATAGCGTTATTCAATCAAGAAACCTAAAAACGAAAAAAGCGAGCCGAAGCCCGCTTATTATTGATATTAAAAACAAATCGATCAAATCAATGAGTTAAATATCTAGTTCAGAACACGATTAACAGTAACCGTAGCTCATTAGACGCTGGTAACGACGCTCAAGTAGCGTTTCTTGATCTAATTGATCAAGCTCTGCCAGCTGCTCAAGCAAACGCGTTTTCATGTTTTCAGCCATCTGAATATGGTCACGGTGCGCGCCACCTAAAGGCTCTTCGATGATCGTATCGATCAGCTCCAACTCTTTCAGACGCTCTGCCACTAGACCCATTGCTTCAGCAGCTTGTGGCGCTTTATCTGAATCACGCCATAGAATAGAAGCACAACCTTCAGGTGAAATCACTGAGTACGTTGAATACTGAAGCATATTCACATAATCACCAACACCAATAGCAAGAGCACCACCAGAGCCGCCTTCACCCACAACATTACAAATCACAGGGACTTTTAAGCCTGCCATGACTTTTAAGTTTTTCGCAATCGCTTCTGATTGGCCGCGCTCTTCCGCACCAACGCCTGGGTAAGCACCTGCAGTATCGATAAAAGTAATGATAGGCATGTTAAAACGCTCTGCCATTTCCATTAGACGTAGCGCTTTACGGTAACCTTCCGGCTTAGGCATACCAAAGTTACGAAGTACTTTTTCTTTTGTTTCACGGCCTTTTTGATGACCAATAACCATAACTGGTCGGCCATCCAAACGAGCGATACCGCCTACGATAGCTTTATCATCAGCATAAGCACGATCGCCAGCTAAATCATCAAACTCAGTAAACGCATGATCCAAGTAGTCTTGCGTGTAAGGACGACGAGGGTGACGCGCAAGTTGCGCCACTTGCCATGCGCCTAAATCTCCGAAGATTTTTTTTGTTAGCTCAAGGCTTTTTTCTTCTAGCTGAGAGATCTCTTTATCTAGATCGATAGATGCATCTTCATCATGTTTAGATACATCACGCAATGCTTCGATCTTGGCTTCTAATTCTGCAATTGGTTTTTCAAATTCAAGAAAATTCAGGCTCATACCACTAAGAATCCTTTATCAGTACAGTCACGTTTATTGCTGTAACTGGATATTCTAGTTAAATTCAAGTTCGACTTGCTCTTCGCCAAGCAACGATTTTAAATCATCAAGTAATTGATCAGAAGGCGTTACCCGCCACTCTGTACCAAGAACTAACTTAACGCGAGCGTCTTCTCGTTGATAATATACATTTACCGGCACAGTACCTGCCCGGTGTGGCTCCAGCACTTGGCTAAAGCGCTCAAAAAATTGGCCATCAATTTGCCTCTCAGTGACCGAGAGTGCAAGTCCTCTGGCGTACTTTTCTCTTGCTTCTGAGATGTCTAGCACTTCACGCGCTGACATTTTAAGGCCACCATTAAAGTCATCAAAGCTGACCTGTCCAGAAACAAGTAAAATTTTGTCTTTTTCAAGTAAATCGGCGTAACGGTCCAACGCATCAGAGAATAACATGACTTCCATTCGGCCTGAACGGTCATCAAGGGTTAATAAACCAATACGGTTCCCTCTTTTGGTGGTCATCACACGAGCAGCAAGCACTAGCCCCGCTACTGTAACCACTTTATCACGTCCAGTAGGATGTGCATCTTTTAAGCGCCATGTCGTGTAACGTTTTAGCTCTTTTAAATAAGAATTGACTGGGTGACCAGTTAAATATAAGCCTAAGGTTTCGCGCTCCCCTTCAAGCCATACTTTCTCAGGCCATTTAGGTACTTGCGCATACGCTTGCTCCACTTCTTCCGGCTCGGCGGTAAGGACACCAAACATATCCGTTTGGCCAAATGCCTCTGCTTGATGATGCTGACCCGCAGCTTTTACAGCATCATCCACTGACGCCATAATCGCCGCTCGGTGTGGACCTAGTCGATCTAACGCACCGGATTGAATTAATTTTTCAATCACTCGTTTGTTGACTTTTTTGGTGTCAATTCGAGCACAAAAATCAAAAAGATCACGAAAGTGGCCTCCTTTGTTCCGCGCTTGAATAATATTTTCAATGGGGCCCTCACCGACACCTTTAATAGCACCGATACCGTATACAATAGCACCATCGTCAACATTAAATCGATACAAGCCGGAGTTAATGTCTGGCGGCAAAACTTTTAAGCCCATGCGCAGACACTCATCCACCAAACCGATGATTTTATCCGTATTGTCCATATCCGCGGTCATTACGGCGGCCATGAACTCGGCTGGATAATGGGTTTTTAACCATAACGTTTGATAAGAAACTAACGCATATGCCGCAGAGTGAGATTTGTTAAAACCATAACCAGCAAACTTCTCTACCAAGTCAAAAATCTTCATGGCGAGCTCGCCATCAACCCCATTTTTGACCGAGCCTTCTTCAAAGACAGCACGCTGTTTAGCCATCTCTTCCGGTTTTTTCTTACCCATTGCACGACGAAGCATATCAGCTCCACCTAGGGTATAACCCGCTAAGACCTGAGCAATCTGCATTACCTGCTCTTGATACAGAATAATGCCATAAGTAGGCTCTAGAATGTCTTTTAGAGACTCATGCTGCCACTTTTCATCTGGGTACGAAATCTCTTCCCGGCCGTGTTTACGGTCAATGAAGTTATCTACCATGCCCGATTGCAAAGGACCCGGTCGGAACAGGGCTACCAGTGCGATAATATCTTCAAAGCAGTCAGGTTGAAGGCGTTTAATCAGCTCTTTCATACCTCGAGATTCCACCTGGAATACCGCAGTAGTTTCAGAGCGCTGCATTAGTGCAAAAGAAGCCGGGTCATCAAGAGGTATGGCCTCAATACGAACAGGATCTTTACCCTCTTTTTTCAACCTTGGGTTAATCAGACCCAGTGCCCAGTCAATAATGGTAAGGGTTCTAAGGCCCAAGAAGTCAAACTTAATCAGACCCGCAGTTTCAACATCATTCTTATCAAACTGGGTAACCGGGAACTGACCTTCTGCATCACAATATAGAGGCGCAAAATCTGTGATGGTCGTTGGTGAAATAACAACACCACCGGCATGTTTACCCGCATTACGTGTCACCCCTTCAAGGATACGACACATATCGATAAGCGCTTTTACTTCTTCATCGCCATTATAAATTTCAGGCAGCTGAGGTTCGGCCTCAAAAGCTTTAGCCAGTGTCATTCCCGGATCGGGCGGAACTAACTTAGAGATACGATCAACAAACCCATATGGGTGGCCAAGTACGCGGCCTACATCTCGTATTACCGCTTTGGCTGCCATGGTGCCAAAGGTAATAATCTGAGATACCGCATCTCGACCATACAACTCTGCCACGTGCTCAATAACCTGATCACGTTTGTCCATACAAAAGTCGACATCGAAGTCAGGCATGGAGACACGTTCTGGGTTCAAGAAACGTTCAAAAAGAAGATCATATTCGAGTGGGTCTAAGTCGGTAATGCTTAAAGCATAAGCAACTAATGAGCCTGCACCAGAACCACGCCCTGGACCAACAGGAATGTCGTTGTCTTTAGACCACTGTATAAATTCCATTACGATCAGGAAGTAACCAGGGAAACCCATGTCATTGATTACTTTGAGCTCTACCTTTAAACGTTCATCATACTCTGGACGTTTTTGGTTTCTAACTTCAAGATCTGGGAATAAAAACTCGAGGCGCTCTTCCAGCCCTTCTTCCGATTTCTTAATTAAAAAATCTTCGATGGTCATCCCTTCAGTGGGAAAGTTAGGTAAGAAATACTCACCTAAACGCACCGTCACATTACAGCGTTTGGCAATTTCAACACTGTTCTCAAGAGCCTCTGGAATATCTGCAAATAGCTCGCACATCTCCTCTTCACTACGCAAGTATTGTTGATTGCTGTAGTTTTTAGGACGACGAGGATCCGCCATCGTGTAACCATCATGAATCGCAACACGGATTTCATGGGCATCGAACTGATCTTCAGATAGAAAACAAACCTCATTTGTCGCCACAACAGGAAGAGCACGTTGTTCAGCAAGGGCTATTGCAAAATGCAGATAATTTTCTTCATCAGGACGACCGCTGCGGATCAGCTCAAGATAATAATTATCGGCAAAATGAGTCTGATAAAACTCGACACACTGGTTAACCAGCGTTTGGTTACCTTTTAATAGGGCTTTACCCACATCACCTTGCTTGGCACCAGAAAGCAGGATCAGGCCTTCTTTATGTTCAACTAACCACTCTTTATCTATAACAGGCTGGTGCTGAACGTGACCACGTTGATACGCTTTCGAGATTAAAAGGGTTAAATTTTTATACCCTTCATTATTTGCTGCCAATACGGTTAGTTGAGTCAGCTCATCACCAAACTCTGGTGACTGCATTTTAAAATCAGCACCAATAATAGGCTTAATTCCGGCTCCGTGTGCTGCAAAGTAAAACTTCACCAAACCACATAAGTTAGTGAAATCCGTAAGCGCCATTGCAGGCATGCCCAGCTCAGCCACTTTCTTTACTAATGGCGGCACTTTGGAAAGGCCGTCCACCATGGAGTAGTCACTGTGAACACGAAGATGAATAAAACGAGGTTCTGCCATGATTGAAGTTATAACCGGTTATTCGAAGATGAAAGTAATAAGAGTCATTACCTGACATGATAAACAGAGCGCTAACGCAACATCATTAGGCTCTGTATGTATTTCTATTCTAGACCTAAAGCCCTTTTTACAGGCTTAAAGCTTTTACGATGTTGCTCAATGGCACCAAATTTCTCTAAAGCTTCAAAGTGCGCTTTGGTCGGATAGCCTTTATGTTTAGCAAACCCATAATCAGGGTATTGCTCATCAAGCGCTTCCATTTCAGCGTCTCGAGTGACTTTGGCCAGAATAGAGGCAGCACTAATTTCTGCCACTCGTAAGTCACCTTTCACCACTGCCTGACCTGGCATTGGTAACTCAGGTACTTTATTGCCATCGATAAGCGCAAAGTTAGGCTGAACATCTAACCCAGCGATAGCGCGCTGCATCGCAACCATGGTTGCTTGAAGAATATTAATCTGATCAATTTCTTCGGGCTCACAACGCCCAAGAGACCACGACAAGGCTTTTTCTTTAATTTCTATAAACAAGGCGTTGCGTTTTTTCTCTGACAACTTCTTCGAGTCCGTTAAACCTTCGATCGGATTATTCGGGTCTAAAATCACAGCAGCCGTCACTACAGCTCCCACTAATGGTCCCCGCCCCACCTCATCAACTCCTGCGATTAAATCGACATTTTCAGGGTATTCGAACGGCTCTAATTCTGTGTTTTTCTTTGTCATTATGCTTTGCCAATTAATTCTAAAACAGCGCTTGCTGCTTGCTTATCTGCGTCTTTTTTTATCCACTCGTGCATTTGAGTAAATTGTTCAATCAACTCTTGGTTGTCTGTGGTTAAATAGTGATTTACCGCGTTAGCCAATGCTTCTGGAGTACAATCGTGCTGTAATAATTCAGGCACAAGTGCTCTGTCTGCCAAAATATTAGGTAACGACACATACTCTGTTTTTATCATACGCTTAGCAATCCAGTAAGTAATTGGTTTTACTCGGTAACCTACTACCATTGGTCGCTTCACTAGCATACATTCCAGTGCGACAGTGCCCGATGCTAATAGAACCACATCTGAAGCAGTCATAACATCACGAGCGGTATCGTCAACCAGTACAAAGTCTAACTCCGGCGCTGTTGCTTGCCAAACTTGTTCAAACTGTTCACGGCGCTTTTGATTCACCAAAGCAACAACAAAACCTAAATTAGGGTGCTGCTTTTTAAGTTTTTGACAGGCTTGGATAAAAGGCTCAGCTAGCATGCCCATTTCGCTGCCACGGCTACCAGGCAAAACAGCTAGCCATGTTTTAGTTGGATCTAAGCCCAGCTTATCTTGAGCTTGTCTTTGATCAGGCTGTAATGGAATGGAATCAGCCATCGTATGGCCAATAAACTGACAAGGCACGTTGAACTTATCATAAAACGCTTTTTCAAAAGGTAAAAACGCCAATACGAGATGAGTTGCCGCTTCTATTTTGAAAATACGTTTTTGACGCCAAGCCCACACAGAAGGGCTCACATAATGAACGGTTTTAATACCTGATTGCTTTAAATCCGCTTCTAAACGTAAATTAAAATCTGGTGCATCAATGCCAACAAACACATCCGGGGGATTACTCTTAAAATAACGAACCAGCTCTGCTTTTACTTTTAGTAAGCGCGGCAGCCGACCCAATACTTCAACCAACCCCATCACGGCTAACTCTTCCATATCAAATAGAGAGTCACAACCTTGAGCTATCATACGTGGACCGCCAATGCCCACAAACTCAGCATCTGGGTACTGTTGTTTAATGGCTTGAATAAATCCAGCACCTAAAATATCGCCGGAGATTTCCCCGGCGACAATACCTATTCGTAGAGGCTTAGTCATCTAACGAATAATCCCACGTTTAGAGCGGGCAAAGAAATCAACATAAGCTTGAACTTCTGGATGATCTTTTGCAATGTCAGCAATGGCTTGTTTTGCTTCATCCAACGTTTTCCCTAAACGATAAATTTCTTTATAAGCACGACGAATCGCATGTAATGCTGGCTTTTCAAAACCACGACGTTTTAGGCCTTCAATATTAATGCCAAACGGCGCACAGTGGTTACCTTGAGCCATAACGTAAGGCGGCACATCTTTCACAACAATAGAGCCGCCACCTAGCATACAATGCTCACCAATTTCACAGAACTGATGAATTGCAGACATGCCGCCAATAATGGCATGGTTGCCTACTTTTACATGGCCTGCTAACGTCGCATTATTTGCAAAGATGCATCGATCGCCGATCATACAGTCATGAGCTACGTGAGCATTGATCATAAATAGGTTATCACTGCCAACCTTAGTTAAGCCGCCATCTTGAACAGTACCACGATGCATTGTCACGCTTTCGCGGATCATATTGCGATCGCCAATTTCAAGACGCGTATCTTCACCCGCGTATTTTAAGTCTTGGCACTCTTCGCCAATCGATGCAAATTGGTAAATTTTATTTTCTTTACCAATCAGAGTAGGCCCTTTTACAACGACGTGAGAAGTCAGTTCTGTACCTTCGCCAATTTCAACTTTGCTATCAACAAAACAAAATGGGCCAATCTTGACGTTTGCGCCAATAATGGCACCTTCTTCAACCACCGCACTTGGGTGGATTTGAGCTGTCTCATGGATCATGAATTAAAACTCTCGTCTTGCACATTTAAGCTCTGCAGTACAAACCGCTTTGCCATCAACCGTCGCTACACAATCAAATAATGCAATGCCACGACGCTCTTTCAAAAAATTCACCTTAATAGACAACTGATCGCCAGGAACAACTGGTTGACGGAACTTTGCGTTGTCTACACTAGCAAAGTAGTACAATTCATTTTCCGCAGGAGCACCAAAGGTTTTAAATGCAAGCAGGCCTGTGGCTTGTGCCATTGCTTCAAGAATCAGCACACCTGGGAATACAGGCAATTGCGGGAAGTGTCCCGTAAATTGAGGCTCGTTCACAGAGACGTTTTTAAGACCGATTAGATAATCACCTTCTTCATAATCGGTAACACGATCAATCAATAAGAAAGGGTAACGATGAGGAAGAAGTTCTTGAATTTCTGTGATGTTGAGTGTTTTATTTTCGCGACTCAAAGCAATATTCCTGTCTAAATTTAATTATTAATATAAAACGAAAACGGCCTGCAATGGGCAGGCCTGTTAGAAAAGAGCGCGTTTACTTTTCTTCGCTTAGCTTCTTTTCTACCGTTTTCAAACGCTTATGCATCTCATCAATTCGATGAGTGCGGGCAGCTGTTTTTCGCCACTCTTTATTTGTTTGTAATGGGATTCCTGATGAGTATACGCCAGGTTCAGAAATCGAACGCATTACCATACCCATGCCAGTAATATGTACACCATCTGCAATATTAATGTGACCATTAAGCACACTGGCTCCACCAATCACACAATGTTTACCAATCGTAGTACTACCTGCAACTGTTGTTGCACCTGCCATGGCCGTTTTCTCACCAATCACAACATTATGAGCAATCTGCAGTTGGTTATCTAAAATCACACCATCGCCAATAACCGTATCGTCTAGCGCACCACGATCAATAGAGCAACTTGCGCCTATTTCAACATTATTACCAACGCGAACAGATCCGAGCTGCGGGATTTTAACCCAAGTACCACGATCATTAGCATAACCAAAGCCGTCAGAACCAATAACTGTGGCGGATTGAATCAAGCAATTATCACCAATCACAACATCGTGATAAATCGAAACATTAGCCCAAAGTTTAGTCTTTGTTCCAATTTTTGCATTTTTACCAATAAAGCAACCAGCACCGACCTGAGCACCAGATTCAATCACCGCACCAGATTCAATCACCGCATTATGACCAATGGCCACACCTTCACCAATAACCGCATCATCCGCAATATGTGCAGAAGGTGAAACGCCTACTGCTGAAGCAGGGGTTGTATCTAAAATTTGAGCAACCAGTGCATAAGCCAAATAAGGGTCTCGAACCACAAGGGCGTTAGTTTGACAGTAAGGCAAATCAGCCTCTTTCACCATAACAGCTGAAGCATTACATTGCTCAAGATGCTGGCGGTACTTACTGTTAGACAGAAACGTAATATCGCCTTCGCTAGCTTTATCCATACTTGCAATTGAAGACACAACGACAGACGCATCGCCGTGTAATTTTGCTTCAAGTTTTTCAGCTAACTCAGCTAGTGTGATTCGAACCATGGTAAACCTTATTTAATTTCAGCAAGAACTTTATCAGAAAGATCATTTTCTGGTTGTGCGTATAATAGTGAAGCGGCATCAACAACCATGTCGTAGCCTTCTTTTTTAGCCACTGTTTCTACAGTTTTCTGCACTTGCATCAGAAGCTTATTACGCTCTTCAGCCTGACGACGACGGTTGTCTTCATCCAACGCTTTTGCTTTTAGTTTATAGTCTGCTTGTAAAGAGGCAATTTCACGTTCAAGTTGAGTACGGCCTGATTCACCAAGTAATTCGCCATCACGTTTAATTTTACCCACTTTATCTTTAATTTTTTGCTCTAAAGAACGTAAAGCATCGATACGGTCTTTAAATTCTTCACGAAGCTTTTTGCTCACGGCTTCACGTTGAGGCAACTGCTGGAAGATTTTAGCCATATTTACGTAGCCCACTTGCTGTGCGGCTTGTGCTGCATCAGCAAACACAGATGAGCTTAATACTACTAGGCCAATACCGGCCGCTTTAATCCATTGTTTCAAAATATTCACCTCAAAGTGTTAGAACGTACGTCCAATAGTAAAAGTGAAGAACTCTTCGTCATCACCTTCAAATTTCTTAACTGGTTTTGCAACCGAGAAAACTAGTGGCCCCATCGGTGACATCCACTGTAAGGCTGCACCATATGATGAACGGTAGTTACTCGGATCTGAATAATCATAGTAGTACTGTTTGCCCGGCATATTGGCATCAGCTTCCCGGTACGAGAACTCGGTATCCCACACACTTGCCATATCAAAGAACACACTGGTTCGAATCTGATTTCGAGCTTCTTCCGAAGCAAACGGCGTTGGTACAATCAATTCAATACTGGCCAGTGCCGTGGCGTTACCACCAACAGAGTCATCAGTACCGCTGTAACATGGGTTATTACCACCTACGTTACTGCTACAGCCCGTTGGATCATCATAAACGGCTTTAGGACCAGCCGAGTTAGAACGGAAACCACGTAGGGTTGTAAAACCACCGGCATAAAAGTTTTCGTAAAATGGCAATAAATTATCATTACCATTCGTTTGGCCATAACCATTACCGTAACCTAAACGGCCACGCATTAAGAGTGTGAACTCATGCTTTTTGGTTAATGGGAAATATTGACGAACGTCGTACTGAGTCTTAAAGAATTGAACATCCGAGCCAGGAACCGTCATCTTGTAATACGCACGTTGGTAATTACCTGCTGTCGGGAAGTAACCACGGTTTAAATTATTACGAGTCCAAGAAATTGTGGCATCGAAGTCATTCACTTCTAAGCTACCGTCTGGGTTCACATTTTCTTCTTGAGCTTGTAAGAACTGCTCAATTTGTAAATAAGAGTCTAAGTTCGAAATTTTGTTATGGGTATAACCAATACTCAAATCAAAATAATTCAATTCGTCAAACGGAAAACCCCAAGTTAACGTGGTGCCATAGCTTTGGTTGGTGTAGTCAACAATACCAGCATCAGAGGCTTCAAATTCGTTGTAGAAAACCTTACCACCTAAACTAATACCATCAAGCGTAAAGTACGGATCTCGATATTCAAAGCTTACGTTCTTTTGGTAGTCGTTCATCATGGCGCTGATACCTACACGGTTACCGCTGCCAATAAAGTTATCTTGCTGTAAACCAATCTGGAAGCTAACACCCGACTCCGTACCATAACCAACACCAAAGTTGATATTACCAGAGTTTGCTTCTTTCACGTTGTAGGCAATGTCTACCTGATCATCAGTACCCGGCACACGAACCGTTTGAACATCCACCGTTTCAAAGAAACCAAGACGATTCAAACGCTCTTTACCACGATCAATGGATTTCGAGTTTAGCCAGCTCCCCTCCATTTGACGCATTTCACGACGTAACACCTCGTCTTTTGTTGCTGTGTTACCAGAGAACTTAATGTCACGAACATAAATACGATTACCCGGCTCAACATGAATCGCTAAGGACACTTCATTGGCTTCGTCATCGAACTCTGGCAAAGTACGAACTTGAGGGTAAGCATAACCAGCCTCACCAAGAACACGCTTCACGTTTTCTTCTAGGCTTGTTACCAAAGAGCCGTTATAAGTTTCTCCTGCCTCAAATGGCACAAGGGCATCAAATTCAGCCTCTTTACCAATTAAATCCCCTCTAAACTCGACATCTTTAACTGTATAAGCTTCACCTTCGTTCAAAGTCAGGGTGATGTATACCCCTTTCTTATCAGGCGAAATAGAAACTTGAGTCGATTCAACTTGGAATTTTAAATAACCTTTATTCAAGTAATATGAGCGTAATGCTTCAATATCACCCGCTAAAACTTGCTTTTGGTACTTTTCATCAGCAAGGAAGTTCCACCAAGGCAAATCCACATTTAAGTTAAAACGCCCTAATAATTCTTCATCTGTAAAAATTTCATTGCCAATAAAGTTGATTTGCTGAATGGTCGCCGAAACGCCTTCCGTAAACACAAACTTCAAATCAGAACGATTACGTGGCAATGGAGTTACCACTGCTTTTACCGTCGCATTGTACTTACCAACGCTGTAGTAAAAGTCTTCAAGGCCTTTTTCAATCTTATTTAACGTTGTGCGATCAAGAGCTTCACCTATACGAATGCCAGAAGCATCAAGGTTTTCTTGTAATTGCTCTTCCTTAATCGCTTTATTTCCTGAGAAAGAAATACTCGCAATGGTTGGACGTTCTTTAACTTTTACCAGTAAGGTATTGTTATCTTTATATACTTTTACATCTTCAAAATTACCAGATGCAAATAATGCTTTAATGATCTGAGCAGTATCACGCTCAGTAACATTATCACCAACACGTACTGGTATTTTGAGCAAAGCGGCACCTAAAGCAACTCGTTGTAACCCTTCAAAACGGATATCATCTACAACAAATTGTTCTGCGCTTTGCGCCATCGCACTACCAAAAAGAAGCGACGCGATTAACAGTTTTTTCATCGCCATGACTACTCTAATTATTCCTTGCTGTTACTGCATTTATTAAAGGCGCGTAAAGTCGTTAAATAGCGCAACCGCCATCAACATTACTATAATCGCAGAACCTACTCGGTAACCTATATCTTGTACTTTTTCCGAAACAGGCTTTCTTGTTACTGCTTCAATAGCAAAAAACAGTAAATGGCCTCCATCCAATACTGGAAGAGGTAATAAGTTAATAATGCCTAGGTTCACGCTGATCAAAGCCAAAAAGCCCAGGAAATACACCAAGCCATAATCGGCCGTCATTCCTGCGCCTTTCGCAATTGAGATAGGGCCACTTAAGTTTTTCACTGCAACATCGCCAGTGATCAGTTTCACCACCATACCGAAAGTGAGATCCACTAACTGACCTGTTTTCTCAACGGCTTTACCTATGGCTTCAAATACACCAAAGCGTAATTCGAAACGATAATCTTCAGGCCATTCTGCAACCTGTGGGCCAATGCCAGCAAAGCCAACCATGCGACCATCAGAAAGCTCTCGGCTGTTTGGGACTAAAACAACATCAAGCTTATTGTTATCACGTAGTACCGTTATTGACACATCTTGGCCTGGGCTAGATTGAATAATATCAACAACTTGCTGCCAGTTTTTAACTTCAACACCGTTAATTTCTAGCAATTCATCATTAACTTGAAAACCTGCGGCCTCCGCTGCACTTTGTTCTCCAATATGGGCAATGACTGGCGATATTTCTGGAGAAAAAGGTTTAAAACCTAACGTCTGCATTGCAGAGTCTTTCTCTGGATCAAAGTGCCACTCAGATAAATCAAGCGTTTTAGTATGCTCAACACCAATATTGTCAGAATCTGTCACCGTAAAGGCCATGCTCTCATCACCGATATGGGAGATGATCGCCATGTTAACTGATTCCCAGTCCGCGGTTTTGAGTCCTGAAACCGCTTTAAGTTCCATTCCAGGTTCAATTCCAGCCTGAGCAACAATAGAATTTGGCGTAACAACGCCAATCACTGGCTTCACTGCAGGAATACCAATCAGATACACAATCCAATAAGCAAAAATAGCAAATAAGAAATTAGCAATAGGACCAGCAGCCACAATGGAAGTACGCTGCCAAAGAGGACGGTTATTAAATGCGCGATGCTTTAACTCTTCTGGGACCTCATCAACTCGCTCATCCAGCATTTTCACATACCCACCAAGTGGGATCATAGACAAGCTGTATTCTGTGCCATCTTTAGCGACTTTTCGCCAGATAGATTTGCCGAATCCAATAGAGAATTTTTCTACAATGACACCACATCGACGAGCAACCCAAAAATGGCCAAACTCATGAACGGCAATCAAAATACCAAGAGCTAAAAGAAAGGAACCCAAGTTCCATAATAAACCTGTCATGACATTGCCTTTTGAATTGCTTCATCTGCGTATTTGCGAGCCATTCTATCTAGCTCGACTAAGCTTTCCAAGTCAACAAGTTGACGGAATTGTTCAGAACCTACGAGCTTGTTTAAAACCTGCTCATTTATCATCGCGATATCGGTAAATCGAAGCTGATGATTTAAGAAAGCAGCAACACTCTGCTCATTTGCAGCATTCAATGCTGTCGTTGCTTGTTGCCCCTGATAACATGCATCAATCGCTAACTTCAAGCATGGGTAACGTTGGTAATCGGGTTCCAAAAACGTAAACTCGCCCACTTTAGTGAAATCTAACGGCTCAACGCCCGCATTGATACGCTCAGGATAAGACATGGTGCACGCAATTGGGGTTTTCATGTCCGGTAGGCCCATTTGCGCCAACACAGAACCATCGCGATACTGCACCATAGAATGAATCACAGACTGGGGATGAATGATCACTTTCAACTGCTCTTGACGAGTGTTAAACAGCCAGCGTGCTTCTATGTACTCTAGGCCTTTGTTCATCATCGTGGCAGAGTCGACAGAAATCTTAGGCCCCATCGACCAATTCGGATGAGCGATGGCCATTTCAGGCGTTACTGAGCTCAGCTCGGATACATCAGTGTAACGGAAAGGGCCACCCGAGCCAGTCAGGAGAATACTGCTAATACCACTTTCATCAAGATCGCAGCGTCCAAGGTTGGTTTGCACTTTTTCGGGAAGACATTGGAAAATTGCATTATGCTCACTATCAACTGGTAGTAATTCCGCCCCATACTTTTCAACAGCATCGATAAACAACTGACCAGACATCACCAATGCTTCTTTGTTTGCCAATAAAACTCGCTTTCCAGCCTTTACTGCAGCCATTGTAGGCAATAAACCTGCCGCACCAACAATAGCGGCCATGACGGTATCGACATCGGGTAAAGAGGCCAGCTGACATAAGCCATCATTCCCCGCTAAAACCTCGGTTTTGACGCCTTTTTCTGCTAAGCGCATTTGAAGTTCAAGTGCTGCTGTTGGCTCCGCCATTGCGGCATACTGAGGCTGCCATTGAAGGCAAAGTTGCATCATTTTTTCAACATTAGAGCCTGCGGCAAGGGCAATGATATTATATAAGTGGGGATTTTGAGCAGCGACCGATAAGGTGCTAGAACCGATAGAGCCAGTTGCTCCAAGAATGGTTAAGTTACGCATCACGAATTGACCAAAATAGATAAAAAGTGGCTACTTTAGAGCCACTTTTAAAAATATGTATATCTACCAAAAATACAAAAGAGCAAAGACAGGGAAAGCAGCTGTTAGGCTATCAATTCGGTCTAAGATCCCACCGTGTCCTGGTAAAATGTTACCGCTATCTTTAATGCCTGATACTCGCTTAAACATACTTTCAGCAAGATCACCAAGCACTGAAATAATCACAGTCACCATGGAAATACCTAGCATGGCACCAACGCTAGAAAAGTGGATGCCAAATAGACTAGACGCCCCCCAGGCAACAAGCATAGCAGCAACTATACCACCAATTAGGCCTTCAATGGTTTTATTCGGGCTAACGGCGGGAGCCATCTTATATTTCCCAAAAGATTTACCAGCAAAATAAGCACCACTGTCAGCAGCCCATACCAAAAAGCACACTAAAAGAACCAGTTTTGCACCGTAATAAGGGTCAGCTTGGTACTCTGCCGCACGCAGTAACACCACACTCCATAAAAATGGCACCATGGTCAGCAAACCAAATACATGACGGATCACATTACTACCTGACCACAATTTAGAACTTTTCGGGTAACTGATCACCAATGCAGAAGCAATCAACCACCATAGGCCTCCCGCCATGAGAACACTTTGATGTGATCCCCCAACTTCCGATAAAGAATTAACATCAAACGGAAGCCAAACGAGTGTGCCCGCCACCACAGCGAGAGCTGGCACTAGAGCCACTAAACGTGATTTAGCATTAACAAACTGTGTCCATTCCCAGAAGCCGATAACCGTCACAGCAGTTAACGCGATTAAAAAACCAGGAATTGGTAATAAAAAGATCCCAGCAATAACAAGTGGAGCAAGAATGAGGGCTGTAATTATGCGTTGTTTCAAACTTTATCGTCCTCTGTTTATTTCATTAAAGCGTGGATCTGTTCCCCAGTACAACCAAAGCGGCGCTCTCGATTTACAAACCAAGCCACAGCCTCAGCTAAACTTTGTTCATCAAAGTCAGGCCAATATTGTTCTGTAAAATACATCTCAGCGTAAGCCATTTGCCACAACATAAAGTTACTGATCCGGCATTCCCCACTGGTACGAATTAGAAGATCGACTTCAGGAAGATCTGACATCGTCATCTTGGAACTTAACAAAGCTTCATCTATTTGGTCTGAACGATACAGACCTTGCTCGATATCTTGAGCAATATTTTTCACGGCTTGGGTAATATCCCATTTGCCGCCATAGTTAGCTGCAACATTCAAAACCATGCCATCATTGTTTGCAGTAAGCTCTTCAGACTCCCTAATTTTGGTCTGTAAACGCTTACTAAAGCGACTTTTGTCACCAATGATACGCAGCTGAATATTATTTTTATGCAGTCGTTTCACTTCCCTGGAAAGTACAGAGATAAACAACTCCATTAATAAACTGACTTCATCTTCAGGTCTTCGCCAATTTTCACTGCTAAACGCAAATAACGTAATGGCTTTAACATTTAATCGGTTTGCTGCTGAAATTGTTTTTCGTACTGAATCAACGCCAGCTTTATGACCAAAAACTCGAGGTTTACCTTTTGCCTTCGCCCAGCGTCCATTGCCATCCATTATCACAGCAATATGTTTAGGAAGAGCCTGTGATGAGATAGCAGACTCACCAATACTATCTGCCATATATATTCCCTATACAAAATAAAAAGCGCTGTGCTGCACGCCCAGCGCTTTCGTAGATTGTAAAGTGTATTACTTATTACACTTCCATCAACTCTTTTTCTTTAATTTCAAGAAGCTCATCGACACTCTTAACCGCTGCGTCTGTTAACTTCTGAATTTCGTCTTGTGCACGACGATCTTCATCTTCAGAGATTTCTTTGTCTTTTAGTAGTGCTTTTAGATCACCATTCGCATCACGACGGATGTTACGGATAGCAACACGACCACCTTCAGCTTCACCACGTACGATTTTAACGAAATCGCGACGACGCTCTTCTGTTAATGGTGGAAGTGGAACACGAATTACAGTACCAGCAGACTGTGGGTTCAGACCTAGATCAGACTTCATGATTGCTTTTTCTACTGCTGAAGCCAGCTCTTTATCAAACACGGTGATAGCTAGAGTACGAGCGTCTTCTGCTACAATGTTTGCTACTTGGTTGATAGGTGTTGCTGCACCATAGTATTCAACCGATAAGCCTTGAAGTAGGCTTGGGTGTGCACGACCAGTACGGATCTTAGCCAGGTTATTTTTTAGAGCTTCAACGCTTTTTTCCATACGTACTTTAGCGTCAGATTTGATTTCGTTAATCACAATATCGTCCTATAAAATCTATTTTTATTAATACTTAAGCATTAATATTATTCAGCGCTGCTGATTAGTGTACCTTCAGTTTCACCCATAACAACACGGCGTAAAGCACCAGGTTTGTTCATGTTGAATACACGAATCGGCATTTCATGGTCACGAGCTAGTGTAAATGCAGCCAAATCCATGACTTTCAGTTCTTTTTCAAGAATTTCACTGTAGCTCAGTTTATCATAAAGAGTTGCATCAGGGTTAGCTACTGGATCGCTATCAAATACACCATCAACTTTGGTTGCTTTTAATACGATGTCCGCTTCAATTTCGATACCACGTAGACACGCTGCTGAATCAGTCGTGAAAAACGGGTTACCAGTACCTGCTGAGAAAATCACAACACGGCCGTTACGCAACTGGCTAATAGCATCTGCCCAGTTATAGTCATCACAAACACCATTTAAAGGAATTGCGGACATTACTCGAGCGTTCACATAAGCACGATGCAGCGCATCACGCATTGCTAAACCATTCATTACCGTTGCTAGCATGCCCATGTGGTCGCCCACTACTCGATTCATACCCGCTTCAGCAAGGCCTGCACCACGGAATAAATTACCACCACCAATTACGACACCAACTTGTACACCGAGCTCAACAAGCTCTTTAATTTCTTGAGCCATACGATCAAGGATCGTTGGATCGATACCAAAACCTTCAGAACCTTGAAGGGCTTCGCCACTCAATTTAAGTAGAATACGTTGATAAGCAGGCTTCGGGCTTGTAGTCATGGAATTACCTTTCATAGAGAGTTTGTCTAATGATGATTATAAAAAGACCGCAGCCTAAGCCACGGTCTTTAAGTTTAACCTAATAAATTAGGATTAACCTTTTTGTGCTGCCGCTACTTCTTCAGCAAAGCTCATTTCTTCAGCTTTCTCGATACCTTCACCAACTTCTAGGCGAACGAAAGTAGAAACAGAAGCGTTACGCTCTTTAAGGATGTCGCCAACAGTTTTCTTAGGTTCCATGATGAACGCTTGACCTGTTAGAGAGATTTCGCCCGTGAATTTCTTCATACGGCCAACAACCATCTTCTCAGCGATTTCAGCAGGCTTGCCTTCGTTCATAGCAATTTCAACTTGAACTTCTTTCTCTTTAGCAACTACGTCAGCTGGTACGTCTTCTGGGTTAACGTACTCAGGCTTAGAAGCAGCAACGTGCATTGAAACGTGCTTAAGAGTTTCTGCATCGCCTTCACCAGCAACAACCACGCCGATTTTCTCACCGTGACGGTAAGAAGCAATTGCAGCGCCTTCAACGTAAGCAACGCGACGGATGTTGATGTTCTCACCGATCTTAGCAACAAGAGCAACACGCTCTTCTTCGAATTGAGCTACTAGCTCTTCAACAGTTGCTTTAGAAGCTAGAGCAGCTTCCGCAACTTTCTCTGCGAATGCAGTGAAGTTACCATCTTTAGCAACGAAGTCAGTTTGGCAGTTAACTTCAAGAAGAACAGCAACGCCGTTTTCTTCTTTGATGATGATTGCGCCTTCAGCAGCAACGTTACCAGCTTTTTTAGCTGCTTTCGCTGCGCCAGACTTACGCATGTTCTCAATTGCTAGCTCAATATCAGCGTTAGCTTCAACAAGTGCTTTTTTACATTCCATCATGCCAGCGCCAGTGCGCTCGCGTAATTCTTTAACTAGGGCTGCTGTAACAGTTGCCATTGTTTATTCCTCGTTATTCCAAACATGGAAAGTTAAAAATCAGGGGCCAATATGAGGCCCCTGCTAACTATAACTTAGTTTACATAGAAACTAAGCAACTCACTAGGAGCGAGCTAAATTTGTGATCTTCACTAAATAGTGAAAATTACTTAGCTTCTTCTACGAAACCGTCTTGCTCAGCTTGTACTGCGATGTCTTGGTTACGACCTTCAGTTACAGCTTGTGCAGCAGCGTTCAGGTAAAGTTGAACCGCACGGATTGCGTCATCGTTACCTGGGATTACGTAGTCAACACCATCTGGGTTAGAGTTAGTATCAACAACAGCAAATACTGGAATACCTAGGTTGTTAGCTTCTTTAATTGCAATGTGCTCGTGGTCAGCATCGATTACGAATAGAGCGTCTGGTAGGCCGCCCATGTTTTTGATACCACCAAGAGATTTCTCAAGCTTTTCCATTTCACGAGTACGCATTAGCGCTTCTTTCTTGGTTAGCTTTTCGAAAGTACCGTCTTGAGACTGTGCTTCGAAGTCTTTTAGACGCTTGATTGATTGGCGAACAGTTTTGTAGTTAGTTAGCATACCACCTAACCAACGGTTGTTTACGTAGAACTGGTCGCTGTTGATTGCAGCTTCTTTAACAGCTTCAGATGCAGCGCGCTTAGTACCTACGAAAAGAACTTTACCTTTACGAGCACCGATTTTGCCTAGCTCAGCTAGTGCATCGTTGAACATTGGTACAGTTGATTCTAGGTTGATGATATGAACTTTGTTACGAGCACCGAAGATGAACGGCTTCATCTTTGGGTTCCAGTAACGAGTTTGGTGACCGAAGTGAACACCAGCTTTAAGCATATCGCGCATTGATACAGTTGCCATTGAGATTTCCTCTTTGGGGTTTAGGCTCCACATACCCCATGTTACCGACCCTCTCAGCTATCCAATTCAGGCATCAGATATGGGGCACCCCGGAACATGTGTCGGCATGTGTGTAAATTAAAATTTAAGTTAGTTCGGAAGACACAAAACAGATTGTTTGTGAATCCGGCGCGCTTTATACCATATAATGCCGATACACATCCAGAACTATTCCGTTCTTCAACACAATTTCCATTTTATAAACCTATACAAAGAAGGGTTATATTCTGGCAACTTTCTTCCTCTGCGAGTTTTCAGACAGCGTTCACACTGATAATATGAATAGATTGCCACTTAAATCATGTCAGCTGAGAAAATTGAATGACTAGCAAAATAAAAACAGCAGAAGAAATTGAAAAAATGCGTGTTGCCGGCAAACTTGCCGCAGACGTTTTAGAAATGATTGGCCCGTATGTGAAGCCAGGAGTACACACAGAAGAGCTCAATAAGATTTGTCATGATTACATGGTTAACGAACAAGGCACGATTCCTGCCCCTCTGAACTACCATGGCTTCCCTAAATCCATCTGTACCTCAATTAACCACGTTGTTTGCCACGGCATCCCAAGTGAAAAAGATGTATTACAGGATGGTGATATCATTAACATTGATATCACGGTTATCAAAGATGGCTATCATGGCGACACTTCAAAAATGTTCTTCGTTGGTGAAGTCTCATTGGAAGACAAACGTCTGTGCCGTGTTGCTCAAGAAAGCCTATATTTAGCCATTAAGAAAGTAAAACCAGGTGTGAAATTAGGCGAAATTGGCACAGCTATTCAAAAGTTCATTAAAAACGGTAACAGCCGCTTTTCAATCGTGCGTGACTACTGTGGTCACGGTATCGGTAGTGAATTCCATGAAGATCCACAAGTGGTTCACTACAAAAACAACGATAAAACTGTCTTAAAAGCGGGCATGTGTTTTACGATTGAACCGATGATTAATGCTGGTAAATACGGCTGTGTTCTTGACGAAGAAGACAACTGGACGGTTTACACTGTGGATGGTAAAAAATCGGCACAATGGGAACACACATTACTTGTAACAGACACAGGTTGTGAAGTGTTAACATTACGTTCAGATGAAACACTGCCTCGCCACCTAAAAAACTAATTTAACTGTTCTTTATTCACTGTGAATACAGGATCATAAATACAGAGGTGGTAACTATAATCAACCCTCATATTGACTATATTATCATCTCTGCATTGTATTAATAATAGCATTCTGTACTCTTAATATTGTTTAAGAAAACTTGCAAGGAATGCTATGACAACTGCCTACCTTCCCCCATTGAGTCTCTCAAGTGAGCATATTTCTGCTGTAGAGTTACGTCACCAGCTCACCTTGTTTGCTGATGCTCAAAAAGTTCAGTTTAGTAATCACGCCTCTATTACCGATTTGGTTCATGATCGATCCGATTACATTGATCAACTACTCAATCGTTTATGGGCTTTTTACGGATTTAACCAACAACAAAATCTGACACTTGTGGCCGTAGGTGGTTATGGTCGTGGAGAGCTTCATCCTCTCTCAGATATTGATATCCTAATTCTTTCACGTGAAGCCATCTCCGATGAAATTGGTGCCAAAATCAGTGAATTCATTACTCTTTTATGGGATCTTCGCTTAGAAGTCGGCCACAGTGTTCGTACTATCGAAGAGTGTATTGATATTGGGCAGAACGACTTAACGGTTGCCACTAACCTGCAAGAATCTCGACATCTATGTGGCTGTGATGAAACATTCCATCAGCTCAAAATGCACATTCACTCAGAAGCCTTTTGGCCTAGTGAAGACTTTTACCAAGCAAAACTCATAGAGCAAAAAGAACGCCACGCTCGCTACCATGACACAACCTACAACCTAGAGCCTGACATTAAGTCCAGCCCAGGTGGCCTACGTGATATTCACACATTAAGCTGGGTCGCCAGACGCCATTTTGGTGCAACATCGCTGTTTGAAATGAGCCGCTTCGGCTTTTTAACAGACGCGGAATACCGTGAACTTGTCGAATGCCAAGACTTTTTATGGCGAGTGCGCTTTGCTCTGCACATTGAATTAAGGCGCTACGATAACCGCCTAACCTTTGGTCACCAGGCGCAAGTAGCCGAACACTTAGGGTTTGAGGGAGAAGGAAACCGCGGCGTAGAGAAAATGATGAAAGAGTTTTATCGCACTCTTCGTCGTATTGCAGAACTCAACAAAATGCTGCTGAAATTGTTTGATGAAGCCATCATCAACAAAGGTGAAGTACCTGAAGCAGAAATTCTCGATGATGATTTTCAGCGCCGAGATAACCTCATTGAAGCCAGAAAACCGGCGCTCTTCCAAGCAAGACCCGAAACCATTTTAGACATGTTTTTGCATGTGGCGAATGACTCTACCATTGATGGCGTTAGCCCCCCGACATTGCGCCAGCTAAGAACAGCTCGCCGACGCCTCAACCGCTTTTTATGTGATATTCCAGAAGCCCGAGACAAGTTCATCGCGCTAACCCGTCACCCTAATGCTCTTACCAAAGCCTTTAGCTTGATGCATCGTTTAGGCGTACTGGCTGCTTATTTACCCCAATGGAGCCAGATTGTTGGACAAATGCAATTCGATCTTTTCCATGTCTATACCGTTGATGAACACAGTGTCCGTTTACTAAAAAATATCCACCGTTTCTCTGATCCCGATAACCGTGAAAAGCACCCGATCTGTTGTGAAGTGTATCCCCGAATCATCAAAAAAGAGCTGTTGATTTTAGCCGCTATTTTTCATGATATCGGCAAAGGACGCGGAGGCGATCACTCTGAAATTGGTGCAGTAGAAGCCTATGATTTTTGTATCGGCCATGGGCTATCTAAGCCTGAAGCCAAATTAGTGTCGTGGCTTGTACGGCACCATTTACTCATGTCGGTCACAGCTCAACGACGAGACATTTACGATCCCGATGTCATCACTGAATTTGCCAAACAAGTTCGTGAAGAAGAGTACCTTGAATATTTAGTTTGCCTAACAGTGGCCGATATTTGCGCCACCAACCCAGAACTTTGGAACAGCTGGAAGCGCACTTTAATTTCCGAATTGTTCCACTCAACTCAACGAGCGCTACGCCGAGGCCTAGAAAATCCACCAGATATTCGAGATCGCATTCGTCATAACCAACAAATGGCTTCTGCACTGGTTCGTAGTGAAGGTTTTAGCCCACGAGAAATCGAATTATTGTGGCAACGTTTTAAAGCCGACTATTTTTTACGCCACACTCATAAACAAATTGCTTGGCATACAGAAAAACTGCTCCGCCAACCCATAGAAAAACCCATGGTACTGATGAGCAAAAAGCCTAGCCGAGGTGGCACTGAGCTATTTATTTACAGTAAAGATTTACCGAGCTTATTTGCTACCGTAGTAGCAGAGCTGGATCGTCGTAACTTTAGTGTGCATGATGCACAAATCATGACCAGCAAAGATGGCTATGCCTTGGACACATTTATGGTATTGGATCACCATGGGAAACCAATAGATGAATCTCGTCACCATGCTGTAATTAAACACATTACCCATGTTCTTGAGAGTGAAAAACAGACCAAGATAAAAGTAAGAAGAACACCAAGACAACTGATGCACTTTAATGTGCGTACTCGAGTCGACTTTTTACCAACCAAAACCGGTAAGCGAACCTTGATGGAATTTGTCGCTCTTGACTCTCCAGGGCTGTTGGCCACCATTGGCGCTACCTTTGCTGAATTAGCGATTCATCTTCATGCTGCAAAAATTACTACCATTGGTGAGCGCGCCGAAAACTTGTTCATTATCACCTCAGAGCAAGGGACACGGCTGAATGAAGAGCAACAAACCGCCTTATCAGCCAAGCTAGTTGAAAACGTCCATCAGCTTGCTAACCCAAGCTAGGCTGAGTCCTCAATAATCACAGCAAGGTTGCCTCTGGTTACTAAAGAGGCGATCTTGCCCACAACTCTCCTGTTTGACCTAGGTGGGTAGCTGTCCGGAGTCATCAGTTCTTGCTACAGTTATCCTGTTTAATACCAGCTAGTTGAATCAATGTAACCACCTTTTAGTACATTGACTCTATACACCCACATTTGCTTTTCTTTACTTACAATAACGATGAATGAGGTATTTATGTATCCAAACCTCAAAGGCTTAGGCATCACAGAGCCAGAGAAAATTGGCCGCTATTCACTTCGCCAAGAAGCACAAGCGGACATTCTAAAAATCTACTTCACAAAACAAAAAGGGGAGTTTTTTGCCAAAAGCGTAAAATTCAAATACCCACGCCAGCGCAAAAATGTACTGGTTGATAGCGGTAGCCATCAGTACAAGGAAGTCACTGAAATCAATCGTAACCTGACGATTGTGATTGATGAATTGAATAAAATCACTCGACCAGAAAAGACACCAGAAGTCGATGTGAAACAAAAAATCCTTACCGATCTTCGTCATCTAGAAAAAGTGGTGGCCAGCAAAATTGCTGAGATTGAATCTGATCTGGAAAAATTAAAATAATCAGCTCATAAACTGTAAAAATACAGAGCGTTCAGCCGCTCTGTATTGACGTTTTATCGTATCACTAAAAGGCCTCTTGCCAGCCAAACTCTTCAATAAGCTTTAGCCAAACAGCATCAAAGCCTGCCTTAATAATCACGTTTTCGTTGGTGATTGGATGAGTAAATGCCAGCTCTGATGCATGTAACATTAGACGGTGACAATCATAATGCTCTCGAAATAATCGATTATGACGGCCATCACCATGGGAAGTATCACCAATAATAGGATGACTTAAATGATGCATATGACGACGAAGTTGATGCTTTCTGCCTGTGTGTGGTTTCATTTCCATTAAGCAGTATCGGCTGGTTGGAAAACGCCCTGTCGAGTATGGCACTTCAATCTGCGCCAATGGCCGATATTCAGTAATAGCCTCTTTAGCTTCTGGCTCTTTAGTGGCGTTCTTGTCAGCAATTTTATCCAGCTCTTCTTTTAGAGCGTAATCCAGCGTTGCGCCTTCTGTGATCCAACCACGCACCACCGCATGGTACGTTTTTTTCATCTCACGGCTGGCAAACAAAGGCATCACTTGGGATGCGATTTCACTTGAAAGAGCGAAGAAAAGCACACCAGAGGTTGGCCTATCCAATCGATGCAGAGGAAAAACATGCTGGCCGATTTGATCACGCAATGTTTGCATTACAAATTGCGTTTCATGCTTATCAAGCCAAGAACGATGCACCAACATTCCCGCAGGCTTGTTCACAGCAATTAAATATTCATCGCGGTATACAATTTCTAATTCCATGTTACTGCACACCTTTTGATAGATTATCTAATTCTAACACTACGGCTAAAACGCTCTGTTGGCCTACGGTTTCTTTTAGGGCTTCCTCAACGTAAGGCGCAATGGAAAAACCCATTGGCAATGCCATTTTCATCTCCACCAAATGACGCATTTTAGGAATAAAGATCCACTGTAGCCATTCTGTGCACGACAAAGTATCAACAGCAAAAGGCTCCACACTGGCCAGTGCCTCTTTCGTTGGTGATGTGGATTGCCATAAATCATGCGCAATAAGGGCTTGCTCTAATTTATCAAGCAGTAACGAAGTGTGTTGATATGTATCCATGGTGTACCTTTGTCTTACTAGAGGCGAGGTTTGAGAAGTCAAGGATACCATCTTCTCTTGATACTCCCTATAATCGAAAGCCACTTAGGAACAACAGATAAACAGCAATGGATACTATTCATACTCTTTCAGAACTACTCAATAATGCGAACTGCCAATATCAAATTTACGATTTAGGCCGCCGTGTTCAGCCGATCGACAATCAACAGTTTGAATCCGTAGAGGCCAGCCAGCAGCCATACCCTTATCCATTGCAAAAACACGCACATTTAGCCATCGCTTTCTGGAACGATGTCGCCCAGCCTTGGGTGTGGTTCTTAAAACTGCCTCTTGATGAACGTAGCTTGCTAAAACAAGCCGATATGGGCAACTTCATTAAATTTGTTATTGAAGCAACGGGCCTAAGCCTGAATAAACAACCAACAGAAGAGCAGCAGCAAAAGTTAGCCAACAATCCTTATACATTTAAGCCTCAAGACGACAAGATGGCGATGTTTCACAGTCTATTGCGTGTCACGTTAAAACAACCAACCAGTCAGTATTACGAGCACACAATCCATTACCTAGAAGGTGGATTAGGTTGGAATAACTGGCAAACCGTAGGCCTACAAGGATTGGCCGATGTGTGCGCCCGTTTAAACGAACAACAAAATGGCGTGATCGTTCGTAAAGCATTAACCCAATTACCCACAGAACCTCTGTATGCGCTGTTAGGCTGTTTAGAACACAGTCACTTACCGACAAAACTAGCAGAGCGATTACTTGAATTCACAGAAGAAGAGTGTAAAAGCACAGATCCCGATTTATTCTTGATCTCTGCATTAATTAGAGCCTTATCAGGTGCAGAATCCACCTTATTAAAAAAAGCACTCACCGCCATTTTAGCCAGTGAGCGTTTAAGCCACCCAGAAGTGTTAATCGGTATTGCAGGAAGAAGCTGGCAAGCTCTGCAAGACACAACGCTAGCAAGCCAATACCTACTGCGTTTAGCTCAAACAGGTAACCAGTCCTTATTTAATCAACTGTTTGCAGATTTAGTGATGCAGCCAACATTGCGCTTAACCATGCTGCAAATTCTAAATAGTGAAGCCGATCCAGCCTTGCACAAGGCCATCGCGCAATTACAACAAAGCACAAAACAACAATAATCATTTAAGCCTGAGCCTCAACGCTCAGGCTATTTCATTGAAGGGAACCCGATGACAAACTTACTCGCCATACTTGCTCTTGCTTTCGTCGGCTATGGATTCTGGCAGCAAAATAAGCAAACTGAAGTCGCCAAAAAAGCCATTGCTCGCCATTGCAAACAACTCAATTTACAACTACTGAGTGTGGCCCGAGGCGAACATAAATTACGTTTACCTAATGGTAAAATAGGCTGGCATACCGTGTATTTATTTGAATTTTCTGCGACGGGTGAGGATTGCTATCAAGGACAATTGATTGTGAAAGGCTTCCGTTCAATGAAATTCATTCTACCACCTCACCACATGCCTGCCAATGAATCAGAAAGAGTCATTTACTGATCGGTTTATTGTATGTGTCCAGAAAAAGAATGGGCCCGATACACATACGCATATCGGGCCCTTAGTCTTACTCGCAGCAATCCGGCTACTGATGGTGCTCCCTGCATCATTCCATGATAGTTAGCTTTGATCCTTAAAGCTCAATCCTTTTTTCATCGCTATCCTAGCGGTGTCCTTGGCCTTCCTGACCCATTAATACATCCAGTATTAACTCTCTCGCTTGTTCCTTGAGCGGTGTCCTTTACTTCATCCTGAAGTTCGTTCCTTGCCTCTGTCCTAGAGGTGTCCATTGTCTTCCTTGCTAGTAACCATCCTAGTTACTATTGAATCCGTTCAATGTCCTTTGCTATCCATGCCGATAACTCATCCTGAATCACCGATGCCTCATCCTGAGACTAACCAAATCCGTGGTTAAGTTCCTGTTCCGTGTCAGCATCCTTCCGACACCAATAAGATTACGCTAGCTAAGATTTTCAGCAATAGATCTTGATCACAAAAGTGATTCACCTAAAAACACGAAAAAATCAATATCATTAAAAATCAATAACTTAAATGAACAAAAGCAAGTTTTTCACCGTACTAAAGCGTTTTATCTTACGTCCTGTGTAAGAGATCTCTCACAACATGATTCGTCAATGTACTCGAAAATCACCAACGTGAATAAAAAATCATCATAATATGAAATTTATGCAAAAGGGAAATTCACTTATCGACGGCTTAAGGCACACAAGCGCAGTTATAGAAAGAGATAAAGAAGTGGATAAAAAGAATGGGCCCGATACGCTCTCACGTCTCGGGCCCTTAGTCTTACTCGCAGCAATCCGGCTACTGATGGTGCTCCCTGCATCATTCCATGATAGTTAGCTTTAATCCTTAAAGCTCAATCCTTTTTTCATCGCTGTCCTAGCGGTGTCCTCGGCCTTCCTGACCCCTTCATCCTGAAGTTCGTTCCTTGCCTCTGTCCTAGAGGTGTCCATTGTCTTCCTTGCTAGTAACCATCCTAGTTACTATTGAGTCCGTTCAATGTCCTTTTGCTATCCATGCCGATCATTCATCCTGAATCACCGATGCCTCATCCTGAGACTAACCAAATCCGTGGTTAAGTTCCTGTTCCGTGTCAGCATCCTTCCGACACTTTTAAGATTACGCCAACCTGATTTTTCAGCAATAGTCTTTTATCACACTTTTCTGGCTCCAAAACACAGACAAAAGCCAATATTATTAAATATCAATGACTTAATTTTTATTGTGCGTATTATTGCTGACGATAAAGCGATTTTTCTTACATTCGTTGTGAGAGATCTCTTACAAGCTCTACAGGGTTTCTCTTTTTTCTTATCCTATACTTAACTCAATACTGGTAGTAATGGAGGTAGCATGGAAGTATTTGAGCATAATTTAGCTAATTTATTCAGTCAGTTAGGAATTAATGAAAAGGAAGTTCAGTTTATTGCCGAACATTCTTTAAAAGATGGACAGAAACTTACTGAAGCCCCTTTTTGGACACCAACCCAAAAACAGTTTTTAGCCGAAGCCCTAGCTGATGACGCGGATTGGTGTGAAGTTATTGATCAATTAGATATGATGCTCAGGGAATGATCACTAACTGAGCACACAATGAAAGACATAACCTCACAACTTGAACACGCAATAAGTACATTAGCGGCAGAAGGTAAAACCCCCACTGTCGCTCTTATTAAAGCCCGCCTTACCGCCCCAGCACCTATGCCTGCGATTATTACTGCCTTAAAAGCATGGAAAGCGGGTAATAAAGTACCCAAAATTGAAGTGACCACCGCCCCTAAAGATCATGAACAAAGAATCGAAGAGTTAGAACAACAAGTGAAAGCACTGACTGAGCGCCTTGCCGTACTTGAACAACAAGGAGCACAATAATGCATATTTGGGTTGATGCTGATGCTTGTCCGAAAGTCATCAAAGAAACACTATTTCGTGCTGCCACTCGAACAGGGTTTGATTTAACTCTGGTCGCTAATCACAATATTCCAGTTCCTAGCGCAGCCAATATTCGATCTTTAAGAGTAGAGTCTGGGTTCGATGTGGCTGATGATGAAATAGTCCAGCGCGTAAACACAGGAGACCTAGTCATCACTGCCGATATTCCGTTGGCCTCTGAGGTCATTGATAAAGGCGCACAAGCTCTCAACCCTCGTGGTGAGCTCTATACGCCAGAAACGATTAAAGCCCGCTTAAACATTCGTGACTTTATGGATACGTTAAGATCAAGCGGAATTCAAACAGGTGGCCCAAGCGCACTATCACAAACCGATCGCCGTGAATTTGCTAACCAGCTCGATCGCATTTTAGCCAAGGCAAAGCGTTAATCCGAAAATAAAATGAGGGCCAGTTTTTCAAGAACTACTGGCCACTATTGTTACTGAAAATCCCAAGACAGATTAGACACAATTCGGCAATCGTCACATTTAAAATGGAATAAACCATGCAATGGTTCATCTTGTCGCCATTGTTGACTGCCACATTTAGGACAACTGCGTTGCTGCTCTTGCTCTAAACTTTCCCCACCCACACGATACAAATAGTAGTAGGTCGGCACTTTGGTAATGTATTCGATTCGGCCTCGTAAATCCCAGCCTCGGCGGAAAAGGTCACTATGAATATCAGCAATTTCTTTTAAGGCAGAGTGCTTCGCTTCACAACCGTCGGTCATCTGAATCTCATCACACGCTTGCCATTCTGTTTGCCACTTCACAACCGCTTTATGATCGCCGTTTAACGTCGGGCCATTTCGATACAGCGGAATAGGCATCAGCGTATCACCGCTGCGTAATGGCGAGCAGGTATGAACAAAGGTGGTATAAATCACCTGCCAGCTTGGCGTACTGTCTTCGGCAGATTCTTCCGAGTTTAAATCGCGCCCCAGTAATCGAACCTTGGGAGCCAACAACTTTGCGTCTGACAAGCGATTAAAATGGGCATTCACAGAGTCAGAATGAAAGTCAGGATGTAAACTGTCTTGCTCAGGGCACACTGCCCGAACCCGAAACTCCCCTTCCCCCATGATAATAGGAAACTCACGCCCTAACACTTGGCCGTTGTAGCGCAATGCGTCCATCAAGCCATTAATGGCACTGTCTACCGCGCTAACCGTCGTATTATCGAAACACTCAAACTGCAATTCAATTACGTACATTACTCAACCACTGGCGTTAATTTAGCTAAGAACTCACTTACGTTAGCAGCAAGCACAGTACGCTTCTTGGTGCCTAGTTTTTCTAAAATGACTTCACCACTTAAATTACAAATAGACACCACATCCAGTTCAGCATCTGTCGCGGCAATAAATACGGTTGGTTTTAATTTTAAACGACGCTGTGTAACCAGATGACCAATAATGTTTTCCTGCAAGCGGGTAAAGTCATCATCACTCCACACTTGTAATAAGGTAATTGTATTTCCTTCCCACTCACCTTGCATATCTGCGCTATATTGGCTGCCGTAAAAAGCCTTACTGTCTTCATGTAAAAGCAATTCCATGCCCTGCTCTACATTTTCAAAATCCGCAAACTCATTGCGAGCAACCGGCTGCCAAATCACACAACTGTCATTCTCTTTGGTCACGCAAGACGAAGGTAAATCAACCATGTCTTCACTCATCGGCAACGTATCGTGTTTTTGTTGCCAAGCCTCAACATAACGTTGGCTAAACTCAGCTAATGCCTGAGCAGCAAGATGATTCATTGATTTTCTCCTATTGGTGACACTATCATTATGATTCAGTAAACTTAGGCTATTCTAATCTAATTTAATCAAATTCAATATGAGCAAATACTCTGGCGCAAAAGAGCTGGCGGGGTTAACCCTCGGTCAAAAAACAGACTACAAAGATCAATATGACGCAAGCCTTCTACACCCTGTACCACGTAGCTTAAACCGTGATGATCTTGAACTTGGTGACTCACTGCCTTTTCACGGCGTAGATATTTGGACTCTCTATGAACTGTCTTGGTTAAATAACAAAGGTCTACCGCAAGTGGCTGTCGCAGAAGTGACCTTACCCGCTACAAGCCCAAACTTAATTGAATCAAAGTCGTTTAAGCTGTACTTAAATAGCTTTAACCAAACACGCTTTGACTCATGGCAGCAAGTAGAAGAAACACTGCAAAAAGACTTGTCACAGTGTGCTGGAGAAAGTGTTAGCGTCACCGTCAATTCAGTAACGGCTTATGATAACCAACCTATTGTAGGCATGGCGGGTGAGTGTATTGACGATCAAGATATTGAAATCACAAGTTATGACTTTGACCCAAGTTTATTAGAAGGGGCAAAAGAAGACACTGTTGTCACCGAAGCCCTGCACAGCCACTTATTAAAGTCGAACTGTTTGATCACCAGTCAACCAGATTGGGGCAGCGTCGAGATCCAATACACGGGCCACCAAATCAACCGTGAAAAATTATTGCGCTACCTGATTTCTTTCCGCCAGCATAATGAATTTCACGAGCAATGTGTCGAGCGTATTTTTACCGACATCATGAAATATTGCCAACCAACTACATTAACTGTGTATGCTCGCTATACTCGCCGTGGTGGATTAGACATCAACCCATACCGCTCTAGCGAACAAACTCAGCCAGCAAACAACTTTCGTTTAGCTCGCCAATAAGAGCAATAACCTCTTCAAGTCCAGTAAGTTTCATTCCCAGCGAACTTGTTGGACTTTGGTTATAACACAGATATTATGAACAACTCTTAGTTAGGCTATCACTACAAATATGATGAAACTTGTGATTCGATCTCTCTGCATCGGTTTACTCTTTTGGCTCACCCCTGTAGCCGCAAAGATTTATACCGCCCCTATTCTTGCTGAAGCTCACCAGCTGCTGGAGACCAACCCAGAGCAAGCGCGTATTATCGCAGAACGTTTCTTATCACAACGTCGCCTTAGTGCACCTAAAGGCTCCTCCAGTGTTCATATTAATGATGAAACAGACCGAGCCATTCGAACCCCAATGAACACCATTGATGCCTTACAAATCCAGGCACAAGCACTTAGCCTGCTCAACGCTCCAAGAGCAGCCTTACAAGCCATTAAAGAAGCGGAGCTCATCGCCAAAAATAACTCTCTGACTTATACCTATTTAGAGTCAAAATTAATCCGCTCACAAATTTTATGGCAACAGACTCGAAATACACCTCTTTCACAAGCTTTGCTCGATGAGATAGCAAAAGACCTCACAACAATGCCCCCTTCGGCTGATCTCAGTGGTGATCTGTATTTTCGTTTAGCTCTGCTCAATGCTGAACTGCAATCAGCCCAAAACAATGCCGCTCAAGCCATTGCCTTTTATAAACAGGCTCAAAACTATTTAGCCAACGACAATACGCCAGCCAACACCATTCAATATCACCTGTCGTTTGGTCAGCACTATCTGGATCATAAACAATACGACCAAGCCCTAACTGAATTATTGGCAGCCTATTGGCGGTCAGTATCAGAAGACAACAGTGGCCTACTGGCTAAAGCCAATTTCCAACTGGCAAAACTCTTTTTCCAACGTCAAGTTTTGGATAAATCCATCGAGCACGCTTCACAGGCCGCCGAGTTTTATGGTCGTTTCAACTACAACCAAAATCTGGCTGACATTCTTAACCTGATGGCCGAAATTTACTTCAAGCAAGGGCGCTACAACTTGGCCTTAGTCCACTACTTCAACGTATTAGACCAAGAAAAAGACCAGCAAGACTTAAGTAAAGTGATTCAGCTGCGACTGGACATCTCCAAAACCTATTTAAACCTATATAACTACACCTTAAGCGATCAGTACTTAAAGCAGGCCAAGCGTTTAGTCAGTTATACACAAATAAAGCCCTTACAAGCCCGAACTCTGTTACTAGAAGCAGAACTCTTACTCACTCAAGATCTGACACACGACGCCATTACCAATATTCAAAGCGCCTTAACCATCGCCCAGCATATAGAAAGAAACGACATCAAGATGGAAGGAGAGAAACTGCTTTCTTTAGCGTATGAGCTATCAGAAGAGTTTAAGCTGTCGCTGCAAGCACAGCGCCGATATGAACAGCTGTTTGATTCAAAACAAGCTAGGCAAAATGAAATCAATGAAGATGTTTTTCGCCAGCAAAAAGAAATTATTGAAAAAACGCTGCACTACCAAGGTCTAGAACAGCAATTAAAAGATGGCCAGAAAGAATTTAGGAAAATGCAAAAGGTGGCGTTTGCGCTATTCTGTCTGTTAATTCTGATCAGCGCCATCTCATTTCGTCGTGGTAGGCTCAACAACCGTTTAAACCGCAATTTCGATAAACTGCGTCACGACTTTTACACTCATCCAAGAAGTGGTTTGCGGAATTTACGGCTGCTCACAGCACGTTTGCCATCATCGCTACAACAAAGCAGTGCTCATTTTGAACAATGGCACTTAGGTGAGCTGATTAATGAACCCCTGAGTGACCGCCTCCGCTTTGCGCTCATCGATGTGCCATTTTTACGCCATGTTTATCTTCACCACGGCTACCAAGAAGGCCTGGCTCTTGAAAAGGAATTTGGGGAGTACTTAAAACAACACATCCAGAAACCTTCTCGGTTATATCATTTTTCCGATGCGGCGTTTCTATATATTGAACCTAACTCCAATCCTAATAAAGATCCGCAACAATTGGCGGATATGATTCAATCAATCATTGATAATTTTTCTCTAGAACGTACATTAGATAGACGTATACGTACAGGCATTACTGAATACCCGTTTTTACCAAGAGCGTATACCGCCATTAATGACCGAGAGTTAATTGATATTTTATTAATGGCCACTCACTTTGCTCGTCAAATCAGCAAAAGTGAACCAGGCAGTCACTGGGTACACTTAAGTGCAATAGAAAGTGCCCCAGCCGCCAGTTTTGCAACCGACAATATCCGTCTGGCTTGCCAGCAAGCAATAAACCAAGGTTTAGTGAAAGTACAAACTTCAAGTGATGATGACATTAATTGGAGCGACGATCACGAATCAGTCAGAAATATGGCGTCAAATGATTAACACTTGAGCTTTTTGCTTGCTATTACTCTACTCGTAATAATAAATTTGTTATTATTACCAGTTACTCATCAATGTTATTGATTATTTTGAATTGTTGTACAGCAGGAGTTGCTAGTCTAATCTTATGAGTGAAGTTGCAATGGTTGCAGCTGAATTTAGTCAGCTGAAACAACAATTAGATCAAGCCCGCTTAACTCACAGAGATACCACATTAAAATCTCGACGTGAGACAATTATCTTAAAACGATTAATTTCACGTTTAAGTATTGCTTGCCGTGGTCAAAACGCAGAATTAGATCAAAAGCTTACTCTACTTCGTAATGATTTAGAACATAATAAAGATGTTTCTAAGCTTATTCCGCGTTTGGCCGTCGTAGAACGTATGGTTATCAGGCATACCGCACAAATGGACAAATATCACGCAAGGCTAAATGAACAAATCAGGAACAGTGGCGAAACGCTCCAACGAATGAGTGGCCTTCCTGCCCAGTTAAAACGCGATCTGCGTAATCTGCTGCAACGCCCAATCGTAGACAGCAGTGATAACATTAGTCGAGTAATTCGTTTAGTTGACTTGTATGAACGTGCCGTAAAGTTAATTTCAACCAATGGTCATGAAGGCACACTGCTAAAAGACAGTCTAGATACCGACATGCAAATGCAGCTCACCAATGAACTGCAACACCTCATTACTGAGCTTGATTTTGACAGTGAATCAGGAGAAAGCCTGCTCGATATCCGAAACCGCTTACTGCTGGGTGTCGATGCTCAAACCCTAATTGAATTGGCACTTGAAACTCTTCGACTGGTTTTAGATGGTACTCACCACGAGCGCCGTTCATCACAAAAATTTCTTGATCAAGTAAACAGTGATCTCGCCACCTTACAAAAAACCACCAATCAAAGCTTCAGCCAAGGTAACTCCTACTTTGATCAGCGGCGCGATATGACCAGTGAGTTTGAAGGCATAGCGAATAAAGTCAATGCTGGGCTAGAGGGCCATGCTAACTTAGAAGACTGGCGAAAAGGCCTTAGCCATTTACATGCCGAGATGAGCTCTTTGGTGGATCGTCAGCGAGCAATGGAAGCACGCGAGCAAACGCTGCTTGAGCAACTGCAATACAACGAAAACAAGATCTCTGTTTTGTACGAGCAAACGCTGGACTATCGCCGTCGTTTGAATGATCAGGAAAAAAGAATGTTCCTTGATCACTTAACCAAGGTGTATAACCGTGCAGCCCTAACGGATCGCCTAGAGCATGAATACAAACGTTGGCTACGCTACCAACACCCATTATGCCTAGCTATGATTGATATTGACCACTTTAAAGACGTTAATGACAGCTTTGGGCACCTTGCAGGAGATAAAGCCCTCAAGGTAATGGCAAAGACCATCCAAAAGCAGTTGCGAGATACTGACTTCATCGCCCGTTTTGGTGGGGAAGAGTTTGTGGTTCTGTTACCTGACGCCACTGAAGAAGAACGCTCTTCTATCCTTCAATCCATCAACGATGCGGTCGGCGAGCTGCCTTTCAAATTTAAAGACAGCCAAGTCAGTATTACGGTGTCCATCGGGGCTACTTTATTTACGGAAAGCGATACCCCTAATGATGTGATTGAGAGAGCAGATAAAGCCTTGTACCACGCTAAAGACAGTGGCCGAAACCAGCTGATCTGGATCTAACATTAATGTCATTAATATCACATTGAATCGAGGCGAAAACTAGCGAAAACTGAATTTGCTGTGTATGGTGAAATAACAGACTGATTTTAAAGGGGCTCCATGCTCCTTTACTTTCCAACGTCAAGGAGGTCACCATGATCACACACATAAGTCCCGCTGGCAGTATGGATCTTCTCTCTCAACTGGAAGTAGAACAACTAAAACACACCGCCTCCAGTGATTTATATCGCCTCTACCGCAACTGTTCACTTGCGGTGCTAAACTCCGGCAGCCACTCAGACAACTCAAAAGAACTTCTCGAAAAATATAAATCTTTTGATGTTAGCGTCATGCGCCGTGAGCGCGGCATTAAACTCGAATTAATAAACCCACCGAGCCACGCTTTTGTTGACGGTACAATTATCAAAGGCATTCAAGAGCATATGTTTTCAGTACTGCGCGATATTGTGTACGTCAATATGCAGCTTGAAGACAAAGCCAAACTCAATTTAACCAACACCACCCACATTACCAATTTAGTTTTTAGTATTCTTCGTAACGCCAGATCATTGCACCCAGGATCCGATCCTAACCTAGTGGTTTGCTGGGGCGGCCATTCAATTAACTCTATAGAATATCAATACACTCGAGAAGTCGGCCATGAACTAGGCCTCCGTGAACTGAATATCTGTACTGGCTGTGGACCAGGTGCCATGGAAGGGCCAATGAAAGGGGCTGCCATTGGTCATGCCAAACAACGCTATACCGACAGCCGATTCTTTGGTTTAACCGAGCCTTCAATTATTGCAGCTGAGCCGCCAAACCCCATCGTTAATGAACTGGTTATCATGCCTGACATTGAAAAACGGCTCGAAGCCTTCGTGCGCTTGGCTCACGGCATCGTTATTTTCCCCGGTGGCGCAGGTACTGCCGAGGAGCTACTTTATATTCTTGGCATCATGATGCACCCAGAAAATAAATCGCAACCTATGCCTATTGTTCTGACGGGCCCAAAAGAGAGTGAGGCCTACTTCAAGTCCATCGACCAATTCATCGGCGATACATTAGGACCAGAAGCACAACAGCACTACACCATTGTGATTGACGATTATGAAAAAGCGGCACAAATTGTGAAGCAATCCATGACTGAAGTTCGGGAACACCGTAAATCAACTGGCGATGCCTACAGCTTTAACTGGTCACTCAAGATATCCCCTGAGTTCCAACTACCTTTTGATCCCACGCACGAATCAATGAGCAATTTAGATTTACATCTAAACCAAAGCCCTGAAAGCTTAGCCGCCAATTTACGCTGTGCTTTCTCAGGCATCGTGGCTGGTAATGTCAAAGCAGAAGGGATTCGAGAGATTGAGCGCAATGGCCCCTTTAAAATCAATGGTGACGCCGACTTAATGAAGAAGATGGACAAGTTACTGAAAGACTTTGTGGATCAAAAACGCATGAAGTTACCTGGAACCCAATATATCCCATGTTATGAGATCATCACCAACGGAAACTAATTGATACTCCCGCCTCTCCCCCAGTACAATAAAGCTCAGATAATTCAGTTCTCTGAGCTTTTTTCTTTCACTGGCAAACAAATACCAAACTATGTCTCTACACCTTGTTGTTATCGATGCACTAAATCTGATCCGCCGCATTCATGCTGTTCAAAAAGATGAATCGGATATTGAGCAAACTCGTAGAGTGTGTTTACAAGCGCTCAAAAAAATCATCAAACAAAGCCAACCAAGCCATATTATTGCGGTTTTTGATAACCATGAGCAGAATCGAGGCTGGCGTGCAGAGCTACTGCCAAGCTATAAAGAAGGCCGAAAGCCAATGCCAGAGGCACTCGCCAAAAACATGGACAGCATACAAGATGCCATGTGGGAGATAGGGGTTGATTCGTTGATCTGTGCTGAAGATGAAGCCGACGATTTGATCGCCACCATTGCCATGAAAGTCGCTTCTCGCAATGAACAAGTCACCATCGTATCGACAGATAAAGGTTACTGCCAATTATTAAATCCGACTCTGCGCATCCGTGACTACTTTCAACAACGTTGGTTAGACATGCCGTTTGTAGAAAAAGAGTATGGTATTAAACCGGAACAACTTCCTGATTATTGGGGCTTAGCAGGCATCAGCTCAAGTAAAATTTCAGGGATTCCTGGTGTAGGGCCCAAAGCCGCTGTCGAAATTTTAAGCCAATATGAAGACATTGAAACGGCCTATAACGCCGACGATCTTGCTCCTAAATATAGAAAAAAGATGGATGAGCACATCGAAATAGCAAGAATCAGCAAGCAAATCTCCGCCCTAAAAACGGACATTCCATTAGGCTTCAACTTGCAAGACATTCGCTACGATAGACAAGCCTCTTAACTGTTACTCTTCTAGAAAAAGAAACAAGATACAAAAACGCCAAGGCTTGATACCTTGGCGTTGTTATTTATCTATTACGAAACATCAAAAAATCAATGTGGAGAGATGTTGCTTAGGCTACGTAAATGAACCGTAATTTCTTCACGATCATGGTAAAGGTGTTTTGCCTGTAACGTGAATTTCACACCATTTTGAGCAAGAAACTCTTTTAAGTTTTCAATATCTTGAAGCACCTCATCGTAACGGCCTTTCATTGGCAGCTTCAGGTTAAAAATGGCTTCTTTCGCCCAACCTTTAACAATCCACTCGCCCATCAAGTGTGCCACACGTGCTGGCTTTTCAATCATGTCACACACAATCCAAGTGACGTTTTTACGTGGTGGCTCAAACTTGAACCCATCCACTTCGTGATGTTTCACTTGGCCAGTGTTCATCAAGCTTTCAGCCATTTGTCCATTATCGATAGAGTGAACAAACATAGAGCGCTTAACCAGCTGATACGTCCAACCACCTGGACATGCACCTAAATCAACACCCCACATACCCGCAGCTAAACGTTCATCCCACTCTTCACGCGGAATAAATACATGGAAAGCTTCTTCCAATTTCAACGTTGAGCGGCTTGGTGCGTCTGATGGGAATTTTAAACGAGGGATCCCCATAAAGAATGGTGAATTATTGCTTGTTAAAGAATACCCAATAAAACACGATCCCGGCTCAGTAAAACACACATGCAACACTGGCTTTTTCGGGCTGTCTTTGCTGTATAAAATACCTTTGCCACGCAATGCTTGGCGCAGTGGCACAGTAAACTTACGGCAGAATTTTAGTAGCTCTTTGGCTTCGTTAGTGTCTGGGGTTTCAATACGAATATCACCACAACGAGGCAGCGCTTCAATGTCAGCCAGCTCATTCAAAATCGGTGAAATACGATCTTCTGAAGGCAAGTCAGTAAATTGAGCCGCAACCAAGATCATTTGACGAGAGAAAATCAACTCAGAGAATTTTACCTCTTTGGTGAATTTTACTGCGTCTGAATCTTGATAAAACTCAAACAGAACATAGCCTGTATTACGTTTAGTGCGTGGAAAACCATACACTTCTAATTTATTGGCTTTGTCCTGAATTTCTCCGGCACACTCTTTTTCAAAGCCCGGACGACAATACAACAAAACTTGCTTCACTTTGTAACCTCAGGTAAACGCCAAGCAGCTACAGCAAGAGCTACCCAACCGATAATAAAACATAAACCACCCAATGGAGTCACTGGGCCAAACCATTTAATCCCTGTTAATGCCAGCGCATAGAGGCTGCCACTAAAGCAAACAATACCCAGGGTAAAAAATAGTGCGGCGTATGATACCGCTTTTGACGGACAAATGCGCAATAAGATCCCGCATCCCAGCAATGCCAGTGAATGCCACGCCTGATATTGAACACCAGTACCAAATACATCAAGGAGATAAGGCGATAACTGACTTTTTAAGCCATGTGCAGCAAACGCACCTAAAATAATGCTCACGGCCCCACTTAGGCTCGCAATCAATAAAATCGTGCGACTAGCTAGCATCGACCTGCTCCCAAATAAACGCCGATAACTGAGTAATCACCTGCTGGCGGTTTTGTTCTTCGGTGTAGCCCGACGCTTTACGCGGTTTAAAGCTGTGATCGCCATCTGGTACATACTGCACCCTAACAGCCTTTGAAAAAGCATAACCTTCGACTTCTTCACGCTTACCAAATGTGTCACGCTCACCTTGTAAGATTAGGCTTGGCTTTTCCAACTCTGCAAGATGCTCACCTTTGAACTTATCCAGTTTACCCGGTGGGTGAAAAGGAAAACCTAAACAGGCCAGCGCCAATACGTTGGCTTCATTGGCAATAATACTGGCCATTCGACCTCCCATGGACTTCCCACCTATTACGAGCTTATCTTGAGAAAAAGCCTCAATGTGACGTAAAAAATCATCCGTCAGTTTAGGCTGACGATCTGGCGGACGCTTTTTGCCATCTTCGGCGCGTTTAACCATATAAGGGAAATTAAAACGCACGACCTTAATGCCCGTCTTAGCCAACCCTGTTGCAATGGCCGTCATGAATTCATGATCCATTCCGGCACCAGCACCATGAGCAAACAGAAACGTAACTTTGGCATCATCTGGGCCATCGACCAAATATTCATTCATTGTTCTATTTTCCACTGTTATTCTGCCCCAGAGTTATTGCTGTAACTTTCTTGTTCACTGGCGGCTTTTGCCAGTACCCAATCACGAAAAGCAGCGATTCGACCGGTATCCGCTTGCTTTTCACTGCACACTAAATAAAACGCGTTTTTACTCACGAGCATTTCATCAAACGGACAGATCAAGCGCCCAGCATCCAGCTCCGGTTGCGCCAGTACATTGTTACCCAATGCGACGCCCTGACCGTGTGCTGCCGCTTGCAGTACCATCGCTGAGTGGCTAAAAATCGGCCCTTGGTTAACATTGACCCCTTCCACTTCGTGTTTGCGCACGTAGCTCTTCCAATCTTTACGAGAAGTATCATGCAAAAGGGTATGCAGTTTCAGATCACCAATGGTTTCTAAAGGTTTTGAACCCGTTAACAGTTGCGGTGAACACACTGGGATCAAACATTCTTGGTATAACTTATCGGCTCTGAGACCCGGCCAATTGCCCCGGCCATAATAAATGGCGACGTCCACATCATCGGTTAATGAGCCCTCATCCAAATCCACCGCTTTAATACGCACATCAATATCTGGCTCTTGGGTATTAAAATCCGCTAAACGCGGCACCAACCATTGAATCGCAAAACTTGGGGGTAAACTGATCGTTAATGCCCCTTTGGCACTGCGCTCTAAAACTTTATCTGTGGCTTCCGCAAGCGAAGAAAAAATATCTTTAATATCGAGAAAGTAGCTTTGCCCTTCTTCTGTTAACAACAAAGAGCGATTACGACGACGAAATAACTTCAAGCCAAGAAACTCTTCTAACGCTTTAATTTGGTGGCTGACCGCCGCCTGAGTAACAAATAATTCTTCTGCGGCACGAGTGAAACTTAAATGGCGTGCTGCTGCTTCAAAAACTTTTAAAGAATTTAATGGGGGTAATCTTCTGGACATAAAAGCTCACTATCTGAACCATTAGTTTTTTTAATGGGCAACATTATAAATTGTCCGTTGCTCAACTACCAGATAAAACCTATAGTGCCCCGGCAACGCAAGCTTGAACGGTTGATTTCCCTCTATTGGTTTATCAGCAGCTTGGTCGTTGCGATGTTGTGTTTGCATATTACTCGGTTATCCGAGTTGGTAGATTTCTACCATTAACTTCCTGTATTTTTTGACCCTGTCTGTCAAAAGTATTTTTGTTAGCACTGTACCCCAATACAGTGCTATTTTTTTATCTCACCCTTTTTAACAATCAATACTTGCTCTTCATTCTATTTATCCGCATGATCCGGCTCGAATAACGCCAATACATCAACAGTGACTAATTCTATGACTTCTCAAAAGACCACGTTTACGATTGATTCCGTTCGCAGCCAGTTTCCGGCTTTAAGCCAACAGGTAAATCAACAGCCACTGGCTTATTTTGATAGTGCAGCGACCACTCAAAAGCCTTTAGCGGTCATAAATGCAATCCGTGATTATTACAGTGGTCATAACGCGAACGTTCATCGTGGCAGTCATAGCTTAACCGCCACGGCCACCAGCCAGTTTGAAGCCGCTCGTAGCCGTGTAAAAAACTTCATTAATGCCAAAGATGAAAAAGAGATCATTTGGACACGTGGCGCCACAGAGGCTCTCAACCTCATTGCTCAAACTTATGCGCGTAACACACTACAGGCAGGCGATGAAATCTTAGTCAGTGAATTAGAGCATCACGCGAACATTGTCCCGTGGCAAATCGTTGCAGAACAAACTGGGGCAAAAGTCGTCAAAATTCCAATGACACCAGATTGCCAACTGGACATGGCAGCCTACCAAGATCTGCTTAGTCAAAAGACCAAAATCGTTGCTGTAGCGCATGTCACCAACGTAACTGGCACCCTATTACCCATTGACTCCATCATTGAGCAAGCGCATCACGTTGGCGCGGTGGTCGTGGTTGATGGCGCACAAGGCATTGTTCATCACACTATTGATGTACAAACATTAAATGCCGACTTTTACGTTTTTTCTGGCCACAAGCTGTATGCTCCTGCTGGCATCGGCGTGCTTTATGGTAAACAAGCCTTACTCGAAGCCATGCCACCTTGGCACGGTGGAGGAAAGATGGTGGAAAAAGTCTCTTTTGAAGGCACGACCTTTTCGACTCTGCCAGGCAAGTTTGAAGCAGGTACACCCAACGTGGCAGGAGCCATTGCATTAGCGACTGCCATAGATTGGATCACGCAATTTGAACAAGCTGAAGTCGAAGCACATATTCATGCCTTACGTGATTATGCGGTTGAACAAATTAAAGATCTCGACGATATCCGCTTTATTGGCTTGCAGCCTAATGCCAGCTTATTTTCGTTTGTAATAGACGGTGTACACCACCAAGATATTGCCACCTTACTCGATCAACAAGGGGTTGCCGTACGCTCCGGTCATCACTGTGCACACCCATTATTGGATGCTCTGAAGCTAAAAGGCACCATTCGAGTCTCTTTCGCCTTGTATAATACAAAACAAGATGTTGATCGTTTCATTACCGCTCTGCACAAAGCGTGTGAGCTGCTGTAACTCTTCAACCAAGCAAACTTATTTACGAGATATGATGTCATGACGGACTTTCCATCAAGCCCTTTTGGTACCGAAATTCATGCAGACCACGTTGTTGCTTTAATGCAAAACAGCAATGGTTGGGAAGACAGATACCGCCACGTAATTCAATTAGGGAAAAAGCTCCCAACCATGCCTGAGGAGCTAAAACAAGAACAAGTGATGGTTGCTGGTTGTGAAAGCCAAGTCTGGCTACAGCATCAACAACATGACGAGCAATTTTTCTTTTGTGCCGACTCTGACGCACGCATTGTGCGCGGCCTGATTGCTTTAGTGATGGCGGCCTTTAACGGCAAAACAAAACAAGAAATTCAACAATTTGATATTGATGGCTACTTTGAGCAGCTGGGGCTGATTGCACATTTAAGCCCGTCTCGTGGTAATGGACTAAAAGCCATTGTGGAAACCATTAAGACCATTACACAATAAACCCTGCGTTATGATCTGCCCATAAACACTGTTTCTATTCCAAGAAAAAAGGAGCTCGCCCTTTTCGGTTAGCTCCTCTCATGTTTCGACTTTACGCCAGCTTACTATCACATCTGCTTATTCAAGCATGTACTATTTTTTATGCTTAGCAATCAACTTTTCAACAATGCGAGACACAGCCACAAAACCAAAAGTTGCCGTTACCACCGTAGCGGCACCAAAGCCGCTCGCACAATCCATTCGCTTTGGCCCTTCCGCTGTGGATTTAGTGCCGCATACTGAACCATCCGCTTGTGGGTATTTCAATTGCTCGGTGGAAAACACACAATCAATACCAAATTTACGCTGTGGATTTTTACTGAAATTATGAAAACGACGAAGGGTATCTTTCAGCTTTTTCGCTAACGGATCTTGAATGGTTTTCGCTAAATCCGTGATTTTAATTTGAGTTGGATCAACCTGACCACCCGCACCACCTGTAGTGATAACCTTAATTTTATTGCTTTTACAATAAGCCAGCAGCGCCGCTTTTGGCTTCATGCTATCAATAGCGTCTAACACATAGTCAAAACGCTTATCAATGTACTCTGCGATGTTGTCAGGAGTAATAAAATCATCAATTAAGTTAACTTTACACTCTGGGTTAATCAGCTTTACACGCTCTGCCATCACTTCAATTTTGCTCTGACCGACAGTGCCTGTCATGGCGTGGATTTGGCGGTTAATGTTAGTCACACACACATCATCCATATCAATCAATGTCAGCTCACCCACACCAGTTCGTGCCAAAGCTTCAACGGCCCATGAACCTACACCACCAATGCCAATCACACACACATGGGCAGCACGAAGAATTTCCACTTCACTGTTACCATATAAACGACGAGTGCCACCAAAACGTTGGTCGTAGTTCTCCGATGCTGGAGTTGTAAGTTCACGCATAACTGTGCCTTTTAGAAAGCAAATACAAAAAGAGTGCGTTTTATACGCACTCTGAGCTGAATTGTCTAGTGCTCTCAATAAGCGCTATTTTTCTGTGGCTTCAGGTAATACCCAAGGCGCTTGAGTTGGGGTATTTTGCAAACCTAGCTTCCACACTCGACCAAAGTGCTTGTAGTGGCCAGCGTCTGTACCCGCTTTTGCCCCCATGCCATGGTATAAGTCTAGGTGATTTTCTTTTACTGCACCGCCGGTATCTAACGCCAGCAGAAGCTTTAACACGTGCTGACCTGTCCAGTTACCTTCTTTATCTAACTGTGGCACTTCCGCCAACAAAGGTGTTCCCATCGGTAATAACGAGCGATCTGCCGCAACAGAACCACCAGCTAACAATGGAATGCCTGCCGTTCCGGTTACCGGATCTGCGGAGCGAGGAGTAAAAAATACATAAGATGGGTTTTGCTCCAATAATTCTCGTACTGTCGCTTCATCTTGCTGAGACACCCAATCTTGAATGGCCTTTAGTGACATTTTCTCACGCGGCACTTCCCCACGCTCAATCAAGACCTTACCAATGCTGACATACGCATGACCATTTTTACCACCATAGGCAAAATACTCCAGCTTATCGTCATCCCCAAAATGGACAAAGCCGCTGCCTTGTACTTCCATGATAAACGGGTCAATCATATTGGCGACATAACCTAGCTCTAGATCTTGACCTTCTAAAGCGCCAGCGTTTATGGCGGCACGATCTGGGCAACGCCCTTCACAAGTGGGTTTGGAATATAACGGGTAACGATAGGTTTCATCTTTGGTGTGGCGCGCTTCGATCACAGGAGAAAAGTAACCTGTGAATAGCACATTACCGTTACGATCGCCGCCACCCATTTGTGCAAATTCAATCCCATAATTGCCCATCGTCGTGGTATCACCACTTTCTCGGGCCCATTTTCTTAATTGCACATACAACTCTTTATAACGATTAGCCATCGATGGCGAACGTTCTAATACTTGCTGGCTCTGTTGATAAAAAACACTAAAGTCAGAAGGCTTATCAGATTTGATCACCGCGGTTTCATTTAAGTTGGCTTCAAAACTGCCATCCAAATATTGCTGACCACGATCGGTAGGTTGGGCACACCCAGCTAAGCCAAGAATGGCACACGCCACTGCAAGTTTACGAAACACAAATATCGCCTGTAATTAATAAGTCACTGTGCCAAGAAGCATGACAAACTCGGCCTAGAATCGCAAACCCTGAATTGTTAGTAAAAGGTCAACATTACATCTATTGCATTAATAAATTGAAATAGCTCTCAGAGTATAATTAGTGTCACAAAAGCGTCACATGCGACATATATTTATAAAGCACAGATCATATTAACGTCATAAAAATGAAAAGAACGGAGTTACTGCCATGGACGCTGAATTAAAAGTAGGTAAAGAAACCTTACTTAATATTAATTCTCTTGAATACGAATGGATTCGAGGGCTCAGTAAAGATGGAAACCCACCAGAAGAAATCAATAAAGTGATACAACGTTGCTTAGGTGGCAATACAACCGTTGCTAATACAATGCGGCAAGTGGCAATAAAACAATGCTCGGTGCATGAATTATTGCCACTGTTAAATCAGCGATGAAGCTTGCCTACTCACGAACAAATTTCGAACGATAATGGGCAGGCTCTTCACGTAGTAAAATTCGATTATCAAGGTCATCAATAACATAACGATATCGAACCTCACCTTGCTGATACGTTAGCTCATGGCCGTCGAATTCAAAATCGGTACTAATGAGTCGCCCTTCCGTGCGAATTCCTTCTTTACTTACAATGAACATATCGGCCGCGTATTTCGGCACCCCCTGCTCCACCCAAGTGCCGTAAATGTCACTGGGTGGTGGTGGGCTAAAATAGCCACTTTTAATCATTGCGGTTGTCGCAGCCCCAACAATGCCAACGGCAATCACGGAAAGTAACGCGATCGTGCGAAAGCGCTTTTGCTGAATATTTTTTTCTTGCTTCGTTTTGTCGTCCATAAGGCCCAAAAGACGGTTACTGTTTGACGATACTATACTTTATCCTAGTTCATCCTTATCCAGAACACGAAAAAACTTGAACCAGAACCTAACTATTGCACAAATAAAAATAATTAGTCACTATAAGTGGATAATTATTTAAATGGACATTAATAGTGAAATTACGTAGTACCGCTTTAGTTAAGGGATTTCGTCAGTCTGCCCCTTACGTTAATGCCCATAGAGGCAAAACCGCTGTCATCATGCTAGGTGGTGAAGCCATTGCTGATCAAAACTTCGCTAACATCGTCAACGACATCGCTTTGCTTAATAGCCTAGGGATGCGCATTGTGATTGTTTACGGCGCTCGCCCGCAAATCAGTCATATTCTCAACACTCATGATTACACAACCCCTTATCACAAAGGCACACGTGTCACCGATGAATATGCCTTAGAGCTCGTAAAACAAGCCGCTGGCCAATTACAGCTCGACATTACTGCTCGTTTATCCATGAGCCTGAATAATACCCCGATGGCAGGCACACAAATTAATGTCATCAGCGGTAATTTTGTCATCGCCCAACCGCTCGGGGTCGATGAAGGCGTGGATTACTGCCACAGCGGTCGCATTCGCCGTATTGATATTGAAGGTATCAACCGAATGCTGGATCAACAATCCATTGTACTGCTTGGCCCTATTGCTAGTTCAGTGACAGGCGAATGTTTTAATTTATTATCAGAAGAAGTGGCCACTCAATTAGCCATTCGACTGAGTGCCGATAAACTCATTGGCTTTTGCTCAGAACAAGGGGTCGTTAACGAACATGGCCAGATCGCCGCTGAACTTTTGCCAAGTGAAGCCAATAAAATTCTTCATCGTCTAGAACGCGATTTGGATCCGAACGATGGCAACACCACGGGCACCATGCGCTTTTTACGAGGAGCGGTGACGGCTTGCCGAGCTGGTGTACCACGTAGCCACTTAATCAGCTACAAAGAAGATGGCGCTTTAATTCAAGAACTATTTTCGTTTGATGGTATTGGTACTCAGGTCGTCATGGCCAGCGCTGAACAAGTACGTAAAGCTGACATTGATGATATTGGCGGTATTTTAGACCTTATTCGGCCGCTAGAAGAAGAAGGGATTCTCGTTCGTCGTTCTCGTGAGCAACTTGAACAAGAGATCAAACAGTTCACCATTATTGAGAAAGATGGCTTAGTCATTGGCTGTGCGGCACTTTATCCATACCCAGAAGACAGAATGGCCGAGATGGCCTGTGTTGCCGTGCACACTGACTACCGCGATGGCGATCGGGGTGTTTTGCTGCTGAACCACTTACGACAGCAAATTCGTGAGCAGGGGCTACGCCAGTTATTCGTTCTTACTACCCGCAGCTTGCATTGGTTCAGAGAGCAAGGTTTCTATGAAGTGAATGTTTCACAGTTGCCGATGGAAAAACAAGACTTATACAACTTGCAGCGTCGCTCAAAAATCTTGGTGCTGGATGTATAAACTTCTCAGGAAAAGCTGAATACTTATGCCCATAAAAATGCCAGCTGATCTCATCATAGAGCGCTGGCACTTTTATTTTTTTACAAATAACGTGGTCAAATCTGCTCAACCACGTTAGCTCTGTTAACTGAGTAGTACCCCTAAACCGCTTGCTCGCTCGGTTTTCACTTGAACACTTCGAGCGACGACAGGCTGAGTACCAAATAAATCTAACTGCTTTTTCGCCCTCGTGATCCCGGTATAAATCAGCTCACGAGTTAATAGCGGTGAAAAATCTTGAGGCAATGCCATTACCGTGTGTTCAAACTCTGATCCTTGGGACTTATGAATCGTCATGGCATACGCGGTTTCATGCTCTGGTAAACGGCTTGGTAATACCCCACGAATGGAGCCATCAGGCATATCAAAATAAACCCGTAGACGCTGCTCAATGGGATCTCGCATCGCAATACCAATATCGCCATTGTATAACTCCAAGCCATGATCATTACGGGTGATCATAATAGGCCGGCCGACATACCACAGCTCTTCATTTGGGCTTATCAGGTTATCTCGAATCAACGCTCTTTCAATACGCTGATTTAACCCGGAAACACCAAAATCTCCTTCTCTGAGCGCGCACAATAACCGTACTTTAGAAAAAGCATTCAACACCACTTTCGGTTCATCATTGGCACTAATGTGGCCTAAATAACTGCGATAGCCATTGACCATCATGCGAATCATACTCTGGTAATGATCACTACTGAATTCATGAAAGCGTATATCGCTAAACCCTTTACCCCAGACTTGTTCTACTTGATAACGATTACCCGCATTGACCGCTTTTGCCAACTGTCCAATACCAGAACGAGCATCAAAACGGTAACTTTTACGCAGAATACATAAGCTATCCGCCACTGCACTTGGCAAGCTTAATAGATTTTGATGACTAAGTTGATAACCCGTTAATTTCGATAACTGCGTCGCTTGGGTTTCGCTGTAACCATGATCGGCAAACGAACAAATGTCCCCCAATACCGCGCCCGCTTCTACCGAGGCGAGCTGATCCCTATCTCCCAACAGTACCAAACGAGCATGATTTGGCATGGCATCAAGCAGTCGGGCCATCATAGGCAAATCAACCATGGAAGCCTCATCCACCACCAAGATATCAAGGTGAAGTGGATTCTCTCGGTTATGGCGAAAATCCACTTGATTTGGAATCGAGCCTAACAAGCGATGAATCGTACTGGATTGAGTTGGGATTAACGCCTTAATCTCAGGATCTACCGCTAACGAATTAACAGCCTGACCAATGGATTCTGTCAGACGCGCAGCCGCCTTACCTGTTGGAGCCACCAGCTGAATTGTCGGCACTTGTTGCTGCTCTTGCGCCTGAATGACTAAAGCCGCTAATAGCTTAGTTACCGTGGTGGTTTTACCTGTACCTGGCCCACCCGATATCACGGAAAAACGACGAGTAAGTGCCACCGCCGCTGCCACTTTTTGCCAGTTCAAACATGCTGAGTTAGGAATAAGCTGATTCAAAACCGCAAGATCAGCAACACGAGTTGCCGTTGTTAGCACTTGCTCAATAGAGCCCCAATCCAAACGTTCGGGCGCAACCACATCCAGCATGTCACACACAAGCTGCTGGCGATCTTGTTGAGTAAGGGGCTGTTTTTTCTCCGCTTGCTTTAAAGCATCAAATAAAAACGTATAACTGCGGGCAAACAGCTCATCGAGAACCTGACTCATGATAGCAGCTGGCTCAATCGAAGATGCCGCTTGTTTTAACTTACTGGCGACCAGCTGCTCAAAGTTCCAATAGCGGTGAAGATATAATCTGCCGCCTTCAAGTACCAACGGCGTGGCTTGCCCGCCAGTAGACACCACAGGCATGCACTCAAGCTCTTGCAACCAATGTTCAGGAGCACTCAGCTCTGATGTCAGAGTACTCGAAACACGAGCAGGCAAACCAAATAAGCGCTCAGGATCCAATTCATTCAGCAATACGCACACATGGCCGCGCCCCAGCTCAAAACTGGCCAGAGCCCCCATCAGAGCTGCGAGTGAGGCTTGGTTTTGTTCTACACGGCTGGCCACAAAAGTTGCAAACTGGTAATCAAGCTGACGAATCACCCCTTGTTTTGCAAACTCTTGTAAGCGCTCAAGAATTGGCAATGAATTAAACATCGACTGGTTCTCCGTCAATCAATTTATCAAAATCATGCAGTAATGCTTGGCTTGGACGAGCGTAAAAAATACCGCTGTCACTCCCCGCTTTCATCCCGCGTAAAAATAAGTAATACACGCCGCCAAAGTGCGTGTCGTAGTCATAATCTGGAATACGGCTACGTAAAAAGCGCTGAAGAGCCACTGCATAGATCTGATACTGTAAATCATAACGATGATCGCGCATTGCCTCGGTAAGCTGCTCACCTCGGTACACATTGGGATCATCGCCTAAATGGTTTGATTTCCAATCCAGAACATAATATTTACCCTGATGTTCAAACACTAAATCAATAAACCCTTTTAGCATGCCGCTGACCGTCGCAAAACCAAGCTCACCGGCTTTGGCAGAAATCGCATCGTGCTTGGCAATCACTTTATTCACCATCGGTGCCGACAGTAACTCAATGGGCAATAAAAATTCCATTTCGGTTAAACGCTGGCTGCTGTTTTTCTCTGCTAATTTCAGATCATGCCCATCAAGCGGACATTGCAATACATCATCAATCAGCTTTTGGAGTACGGGTAACCAAACCAAATCATAATGTTCTTTAGTCAATAGATCCGTAAGAATCGCCACGGTTTCAGGGCTGTCTACAGGGGCGGTGAAATCAACCTCTTCAAACACTGTGTGCAAGAACGTACCCGGTCGAGCACCACGCGGAAAAGTATAAATAGAGTATTCAGGCTCAACTTCCAACTCATGTTCAGCCACCCCATCAAATTGCTCTTGTGCTGAGTCAATATCAAAACCAGGTAGATCAAAACTGCTGTCATGATGCGCTTGATGGCCTTGTTTGACGAGACTAGAGTAGCTGGTCATCCACCAGTTTCGTTCAATCTGCGTGGTAAACTCTTTGGCTTTTAGCTCCACTTCACCAGAAACCATTGGCTGCCAAGGGCTCTCAGGTAATGATGGTGGATCCATGACGCTCATGGCAGGCTGACTTTCGGAAAGTTTGGCTAAAGCGAGTTCCAAATCGGCAATGCCCCCTTCTTGGCCGTTTTGAACCAAAAAACCCATCGCACTGCGATGCAACCCGGTAGGCTCTTTAGTGCTGCGACCATTACGAACCGGAGCCATGCCCACATAACAGCCATAAACCGCCCTCGTTAAGGCCACATAAATCAAACGCAAGTCTTCTGCTAACCGCTCTTTATCTGCCAGCTCTAACGACGTTTTTTGCTTAGTAATATCCAGTATGGTGATGCTTTGCTGTTCATCATGGTATTTCGCCTCGCTTGCTTCACGGTAGCTGCACACAAACGGCAAAAAGACCAAATCGTATTCCAAGCCTTTTGATTTATGGATTGTTACTATTTGTACTAAGTTACGTTCAGATTCTAAGCGTAAGGTTTGATCTTCAACATTGCCGTTAGGCTCGGCAATATTTTCCGCCAACCAACGCAACAAACCATAATCACTGTCTAAAGTTTGACTGGCTTGCTGAAGCAGTTCACCTAAATGAAGTAAATCGGTTAATCGCCTTTCGCCCCCATCTTCGGCCAATAAACGCTCGGCAATTTCCCGTTTACTCATCACGCTACGCAGCATAGGCATAACACCTCGCTGCAACCACAGCTTACGGTATTCCTTAAACTCATTAACCGCATTTTCCCACTCGGTTTCATCACTATTGAGCTCATCAAGCTTCATGGCGGTCAGTGAAAAAAGCCTCGATGCTAATGCGGCTCTAAGTGCACGTTCATCTTGTGGTGTAAGCACCGCTTGTAATAAACGCTGAATGTCCGCCGCTTCCGCACTGGAAAACACACTATCACGGTTAGACAAATACACGCTGGCAATGCCTTGTTCAGCCAATGCATTTCGTACCAGCTTTCCTTCGCTTCCGGTACGCACCAATACCGCAATGTCACCCGCCTTAATCGCCTTTTTATGCTCTTCATCTTGGAAGTAGGCATTATTTTGCTGAGATTGAGTTAGAACATGCTGAATTTGAGCAGCAGTCGCTTCTGCCATGATTTGTTGATAGCTGGCCTTGGTTACTGGCTTACCATCCACACTGTCTTGATGCCAGAATGTCAGCGCTGACTGTTGCTGCCCATCAAGCCACCAGCTTCGGCTAGGTGCTTTAGGACTGTGGTTCACGGACAGAAAATGAATATCTTGATCATAAATGAACGGGCTATCTGGGCGCTCAAACACACTGTTCACCGATGCGATCATATCGGCTGTAGAGCGCCAGTTTGTATCCAATGTGTAGTGATCCGTGACCTGACGTCGAGCTTTGATATAAGTAAAAATATCAGCCCCACGGAAAGCATAAATCGCTTGTTTAGGATCACCGATCATAAATAACCCACATCTCGCTTGCTGGGCACGTTCTCCCGTATAAATCGAGCTAAAAATACTGTATTGAAGTGGGTCTGTATCTTGGAATTCATCGATCATCGCAACCGGGTACTGGCTACGAATGCGATCAGTCAGAAGATCATCTTGATCGTTGTCGATCGCCGCCGAGAGCTGAGTCAGCAAGTCATCAAACGACAGCCAACCTTGCTTTTGTTTGGTTTGCGCCAAGAGACCACGACATTCATTAATCGCATGGGCCATCAGCGGATCACGTAAGCTCGCTGGGTTATCAAGCAACTCAGCAATCGCGCTAAACACAAGGTGTTCTGGCGCATCCCCTTTGGCTGTTTTTTCAATGAGTGTCTGCTGATGGAACTTTTCCAACTTATCCGGCAGCTCATACCCAGAGGTTGGCGTCGCTGCCCATGCACTCACCTGAGCCAGCCAAGTAGGTAAGCTCTTTTTGGTGTAGCTGCGTTTATTTACCCCAGAGTTCGCAATCAACACTTCTAAATCGTCTTCATGCTCACGCCACAGTGCTTTTAAAGCATCAATTCGTGCTAGATTCTGCTGATGAAGTTGCTCTAAAGAGTCCGTCATGGCTTCAACACTGAGCTTCACTGGCGCACCTGTTAAGCTGCCACCAATGTCTTTTAATAACGCCTCAGGCGATCCCCACACCTGACGCACTTCTTGAGCTAATACATACGGTAAATGATAAAAATTACGACGCCAGTAATCTGCCACCACGACATTTTTTAACTGGCTTTCATCGGTCACAAAGTCATTGTTAAAGCGGCTACCGGATTCAAAGGCATTTTGCGTTAGCATGCGCTGACAAAAACCATGAATGGTATAAATGGCCGCCTCATCCATTTGACGTTCGGCCTGCAATAAGATTTTTGCCGCCGTCTTATGATCACTAATCGCTTCTAACAAGGGCGCAATCACCGGATCGGAACTCACTCCACGGCTAAACGCTAAGCGGGCATCATGAATACGAGCTCGAATACGATCCCTCAGCTCCGCAGTCGCAGCCTCAGTAAATGTCACCACCAGAATTTGATCCACCGTTAGCTCGCTAACATGGCTGGTTTCTTCACTGCCATGACCTAGCAACAAACGCAAATATAAGCTGGCAATGGTGAATGTTTTCCCTGTGCCTGCCGACGCTTCAATCAATCTCGCACCATGAAGGGGAAACGTCATCGGATGCAATTTTTGAGGGGCGACCATCTCTACAGGCTGAGATTCCGCTATCGTTATTTTAGTCATTAAAGACCACCGTATTGAATAAAGCGGCTTGCCGTGATGATGATCACAATGCAAATGTGATCAAACACTTAGAAAATGCAATTCGCTTTAAGAATAAAATTTGTTTCTATTAATGTGAGATCTTTCTCACGGTTTGTAGATCATGCATTAGTTAGTATCGCCAACAGAAACTTGGTCTACCTCTGGACCTGTGGTCGTACAGCGGACACCCTACAAATAAAAATGATTTGCTGGCGGCCACACTACATCTTCAACTCACTATTCATCACCCACTTCTTCGCTGTTCATCACCGCCGCTTGTAATACGAGATTGGCTAACTGCATGGATTCAACCGCTAATTCTTCTGTCCATTGTGGCCATACACGTGCAATGTACACATCGCTGCCTTCTCCTGGAAACAGATAACCGTCGTTAAAACTGTCTGCCATTTTTTTATACGCTTTCACTAAGGTTTCTTCATCGTCTTTCCACTTTCCATCACGGCCAATGCAGCCTTTTATGCCAGCCAACGCCGTTCTTGGAAAATACGCAACAGGCCTATTCAACCCTTGGTAGTAAAGTGAAATAACCTCTGTCAAATAACTCCGAGCCTGCTCAGTTTCAATACTATTCAGCACTAAGTGGCTGTCAGTACCAATCACATGAGTCGGCTGACCTTCCCCTGAGGCAGCCAAACACAGATGATCAAACCACGCGGTCAGCAAATCTTGAGGGCGAATTTTCCCGCTTCGATAGCGCACCATGCCTTTAAAATAGCGCTGCTTAAGCCATCCTTGGAGGTGAACGGTTTTCCCATCCACATCTAAAGTCAGTTTAACTTCATGATCGTCTTTCGGTGTACTCACAAGTGGTAAAATAGATTCCGCTAAATTCACCACTTCAGCACGAGTGATCTCTAGCTCAATATCACCAAAAGCGGCAATAGGTAAACGACCTGCGGCTTTCTGTGCAGCAGCAAACTGAGCAAATGAAGCGCTTTCATCTCCACCTTGGTGGCTCAATAACAGCTCTAACAGTTCATCTCGCATTAAGTAGCTATCAAGGCCATTTAAGGTAAACGGCTCATCGTCTTTCAACACGCCCATTGGAGGCTCAAAGAACACTTTCAAACGGCGATTAAAAAAGTAACGAACAGGCAAGCGCCAAAAACGCTGAAATTCAGCCAAGTCTAACGTACGAGCCTGATCGGCACTAAACTCTTCACTATTGAGCTCGGCTAATTGAAAACCTTGGCTGGCCATACCTGAACGAGTGGCCGCTGGTAACCATTCTGCCGCATAACTACCCACTTCACTGGTAAACGTGTCAGGGCTGAATGGCACTAGTGGGTGGTGTGCAATTATGTTGTTTTTCAGGCGCTCTCCGGATTCATCCACGGCTAAGTGCTGATCCCCTTCCAAGCAATAACTCTGCTGACAATATTCCACCAGCTCACTGACTAAAACTGAAGCCACTTTCTCACTGTTGTCTTGGATTGAATGGCCAACATAGCTGATGTACAAGGTTTCTTGCGCAGACTGTAAAGCCTCTAGAAAAAGGTATCGGTCATCATCGCGTCGAGAACGATCCCCGGCTTTAGTGCGACCGTTCATCAAATCAAAGCCTTCTGGCGCGATGTTACGTGGGTAAGTACCATCGTTCATGCCTAACAAACACACCACTTTAAAAGGGATGGAGCGCATTGGCATCAAAGTACAAAAGTTGACTTGCCCCGCTAAAAAGCGCTGACTGACCCGCTCACCAGACAGTTTATTTTGCAGGTAATAATTTAACACCGCTGGGGTAATGCCTTCTTGATAACCCGCATCATCAAGCTGCTCTTGTAATCGCTGCAAATTATCTCGAATCGACTTTAAGACCAACTCACCTTCCAGCTCTACCTCAAAAAAGTCGTCCAATAAGGTGTTTAAGGTTGCTGTCCACTGAGTCACTGATTGCGTTTTCGCTAACTGGTGACGATAAACAATTAGGCAATCAATAAAGTGTGCCAATTGCCCGGCCAATTCCGCGTCTAATCCCTGAACTTCTTCATACGCGGAAATGCCATCAAATAACCCCACATCGTGAGGCATCGCATAACCAAGTAACATACGGTGAATACCAAATAACCACGTATTTTGGCTCTGCTCTGGCAATTCAAACTGGCTGGCGGTGTCTTTATCTAGCCCCCAGCGTACACCCGCTTCCTCAATCCAGCGCTTTACCTGTTCAAAGCTTTGGCTATCAAAACCAAATTTGCTCATCACGGCAGGCACTTCTAATAACTCTAAAAGCTCAGAGGCAGCACAGCGGCTTTCCGGTAAGTTAAGCAGACGTAAAAAAGCCAAAAGAATCGGGTTTTCCTGCTCTGCAGTACGGTCCGAAATAGAAAAAGGCACATAACGGTTACCTGGTGCATTACCAAATACCGCCTGAATCGCTGGGCTGTAGGCATTAATGTCTGCCACCATCACGATCACATCACGAGGTTTCAGAGCTGAATCGCTATCAAACATGGTCAGCAACTTGTCATGCAGCACCTCTACTTCTCGCATCGGGCTATGGCAAGCGTGAATAGAAAGCGAATCGTCACTTGGGTCAATGGCAAACTTATGCAAACTTGAATCTAAAATAGAATCATCTTGACGCTCTTCTAAATTCAAAATATCCGCTTGAATGGCGTGTAAGAGCGAATCGGGCTCAATGTCCACAAAGGCTTCAATTTCTTGGCCCTGCATTTCTGAGATCAAATACAAGTTGTCTCGACCTAATTTCCCCATCGACGCCAACAGGCTGTTTCCGACCACATCATCATGAAAATCATCAATGACATTTTCATCAATGGTGCCTTTTAGCTGTTCAGATAACTCCCCTTGCTCACTGTGATCATCCAACCATTTCACTTGAAGTCGTCGCTTTGCCGCCAATCTAGCCAAATATTTACGATCGCGCACTTCTCCCCAGTAGTAACGACATGGGTTGGTAAACATCAAATGAACATCAATATGCTCACCCATTGCCGCTAAAGCATCAAGGTAGCGAGGAGGCAGTGAAGAAATACCAAAAACAAACAATCGCTTTGGCAAACCTTGAGGTAAATCGCCACTGTGCAAATACCCTTCTAAGGTTTCAATAAAGTGCTCATACAAATTAGCACGGTGGTACGGTGATTGACCCAAAGCCAACGTTTGATCATACAGTGCCTGCCACAAAATAGGCTGCCATGGATGCTCCCCTTCCAGCTCGGCCACCACTTGGCCAGATTCCCACTGCTGGATCCACTCCGGTCGATACACCAAGTATTGGTCAAAGATATCGGCGATTTTTTCCGCTAATTGATAGCCCTTTAAATGATCGCCATCGTTTTCTAAATAACGTTTGAGCGGTTCAAATTCGGGTTGTTCCAACTGCTGTGGCAATACCTGCATCAGCTTCCATGTCATGGCATCTTTGTTAAAAGCACTACGTTCGGGAACATCTGACAACACCTTGGTGAACATATTCCAGATAAACGTCGCAGGCAGAGGAAATTCAATGTTTGCTGCTACCCCTAATGATTTGGCCAACTCCATCTTTAACCACTGAGACATACCAGGACTTTGGACTAAAATTTGTTCTTGCTCGAACGGGTTATCAAGAGGATTTAAACGGATCAGTTCCACCAGCAAAGATTTTAATAAATCCAGCTGGTTTGAGTGATAAACAGTAAACACGTGGCCATCTCTGTATTGAGGGGGGAATGGCTAAATTGTCTATCAGCTCAGGGTTGCTATCAATCAATTCAACAAAAAAAGCCTGTGTTCGGTAAAGAAAACAGGCCTTACGCTCACAATAATAGCAATTAGTGTGTTTTATAAACCAAGTTAGTCAAAGGTCGATAAAAAGCTAAATAACGAATGGCCACATAGCCCACCACCAAGGAAGCAATGATCAGCTCTAAGGTTGCTAATGTTTGTACCTGATTCACGTATTGCTGAGCAACGCTTTGCTCCCCCATCCATGCCGCGGTTTTAAATAATGCTGTTGCACTGATCACCAGAGGAAACGTAAAAGCGGCATACGCAGGACTAAAAGGCAAACGCAATAAGCGAAACAATGCCGTATAGATAACGAATGTCATTAAAATCGCAATACCACCTAATAGTGCAATGATCACCGGAGATGGCGTTGTACTTACGGTTAAGTAGCCCGCTAACGATAAGCTGGCAGGGGCAGCCAAAATGGCAATGGTTGGTTTTGCCGCATCAGGCACTTCATGACTAAAGATCAAACGATAAATCATTACAGGTAACATCACCGCATACGCACATAAACCAAACATCAATAATGCCTCTGCTAATGGGCGTAAGCTGTCAGAACCAGAGAAAGCCACGTCTGCCACGATTAAGCCGACAGGGGGGACAAACCAGCTCGGCACCAAATGATGCAGTTCAAATTCAGGAATTCGGTGGTACAAAAAAAGAATAAGAAAGATCACGTGCATCGCCACCGCCGCCAGCCATAGCCCTTCACCAACACTTGGCAGCGCCTTACCCATACCGTTAGACACCACCATCAATGCCATGGCAAATGTCGGCACCACACTCCCAACGACTGGGTGCGCTAAATCGTTCCATAGTAAACGCGGGTGAAGAACAAACTTACCTGCCAGTACAAACAAAAGAACAAAAGCGATACCAGCACCAATCAACTGACCTTGGCCGTTTAACTGTAAAGCATTTTCCCAACACCAACCTAAGCTGGCAATACCAAGGGCAAGCCCAGCCATAGGGGTTGGCGCTGCGGCTATTTTTCTTTTGGTTGCTATAAACATTCTGATCTCACATCGCTATTTAAGTTGATGTTGTCAGTGTAATCAGGCTTAATAATTAATTATATCTGAATATATTTAACCACCTTTTAAATATAACTTAACTCATTTAGAGACGTAATAATAAGTGCCCATTTGTTATGAATATTTCCCTAAAACAACTCAATGTGTTTGTGACCATCGCACAGGAAAAAACCATCACGGCGGCGGCAGATAAACTGTTTTTATCAAAACCTGCGATTAGTATGGCACTGGGTGAGTTAGAAAAAGTCATCGGCCATAAGCTGTTTGATCGCGTCAACAACCGCTTATTTATTAATGCTCAGGGCAAACGACTATTACCTCTGGCCAATGAACTGTTAGAGCGTACTAGCGATATCAGCCACCTGTTTGACAGCGAAAGCTTACTAAATGGTGAACTCAAAATTGGAGCCAGTGACACCATTGGCAATCAAGTTGCTCCTTATTTGCTCAGTGATTTTCGCAAACATACCGATCAACACGAACAACAACTGCTGATTGGCAACAGCGCCTTAATTTGCCAAAAGCTCAGTGATTACGAATTAGATATTGGTTTAATTGAGGGGAAAACCCAGCACCCCAATTTATTTATGGAGCCGTGGCACAGTGATGAGATGTGTGTGGTGTGCTCGCCAAATCATCCATTGGCAAAACAAGGCAATATCCAGCTGGGAGATTTAGAAAAGAGCCAGTGGTTACTGCGTGAGGCAGGCTCCGGTAGTCGAGAGTTTTTCTTACAACGCATTGCACCACGTATTGAGCAATGGTCAGAAGCTTTTGAGCTAAATACCACCGAAGCCATTATCAACAGTACTGCCGCAGGGCTTGGTATCGCTTGTTTGTCACAACTCGCCGCTCAACATGCTTTGGCCGATGGACGACTGGTTGAGCTCAAGTTCCCTCTCGACATGAAACGCCGTTATTGGTTATTACTGCATAAAGAAAAATACCAAAGCCCACTGCTGCAAGCCTTCATCGCCTTTTGTCAGCAATGGCAACAAAATCAAACTGCTTCACAATAGTCAAAGACTATACTCAAGAGCTTTTAGATCACAATGTGCCAATCAGCTATTTAATACTTTGTGAGCTAAAAGCTGTACACACTTACCTATAGGAAGACGATTAAATACGATTATCTCCGGCGCTGAAAGCAATGATCTGGCTAATTTGCGTTAAGCTACGGCCAGATTCTTGTTGCCAGTCATTAAAAGCCGCTTGCGTTGCGGTTAGTGCTCGCTTGGTATTTTTACCGCTATCCACAATACCCGTATTTCTTAAATACGCCTCTACATCACCTGTCAGTAAAAACGTCTCTTTTCCCATTTGACGCAGCGCGTACGGCCCAGTGTTACCACCTAAGCGCTTACCTTTGGTTTTCATGTATTGCCATAAGCCTATAATGTCTTCGGAAGGCCACTGCGCGACCAGTTGTGCAAAAGAGCCATGTGTTTTTTGAGCTTGGTAAATCATCTCAGCATTGGCTGGAATGGTCATAACCTTACCTAAATGACGAATAATTTTGGTATCTTGCGCCTTGCTTTCCCACATATCAGTTGGGATCAGTAACATTTTTTCGATATCAAAGCCCCAGAATACTTCTTCAAAACCTGGCCACTTATTACGCACTACCTGCCACGTAATGCCACACTGAAACACCTTTTGTGTCATCACTGCCAACCAACGATCATCAGGTAATAAAACCAACTCTTGATCCGTTAACACTTGGCTTAAACGTGCTTCTAATTCCACTTCCCCGCCTTTACGTTCAGCGGCTCGCTGATAAATGGCGTCAAATTTCTCTTTTGTCATCACAATGTCGCTTCATCAACTAGACAGACAGTGGATCCTACTGTATAAAAAGCCAGTAAATCAATAGAGAGAGGATGACCATGGCTGTTATCGTCAAGTACGTAGTGGAACGCAACGGAGAAGAAAAGATGACTTTTACCTCTAAAGCAGAAGCTGACGCTTATGACAAAATGCTGGATATGGCTGATGAGCTATTCACTGTATTAAGTGAAAGTGAGCTTATTGAAGATGAAGCAAAACAAGAAGAGCTGTCTTTATACTTAGCCAAACGTAAAGATGATGTTCTTGCTGCTTTAGGCGCAAAACGCAAGCCAGCTCCGAAAAAAGCGAAAAAAGAAGAGCCAGAAGCGTCTTCTGATTCTGACTCAGAAGCTGCATAAAGCATCTCAAGCAGTGAACCGACTCCTAAGGTTTGCTGCTTATCCCCCTTTCCTTTCTTATCTGTCTTTTATATCCCTTTTTGTAGTAAATCCTACCGACTTATTCTAAATATTCGCGTGTTTAGCTCTTCTATAATGATCAAAGTCTCATTATGATGGTATCAACTCATGAATACGCTGCATAAGCAGTCGACTTTAATAGTAATGGAGAACTATCAATAATGGCTCACTTTTCACTTGCCTTTGGTACCGCAACGAAAAACCGTGACGAAAAAATCATTGAAGCATTTTTTCCAAACCCAGTACTGAACCCAAGCGACGCGCTAGTTAGTGCGGTTGCTGAAGTGAGTGGTTACAAGGAAGGTAACCAGTTTATCGAAATTTCTGCGGACAAATGTGAAGCACTAGCAGCTGCATTTAACGCAAATGGCGACGAGAAAAATGGTGCATTTGCTGCAAAAGCGGCGCAATCTTCTCAACCACTTGTTCTTGTTGTACTAGCAACAGATGAGAAACCAAGCTCTGTGGCTGAAGGTTTCCTAAAACTGCAACTTATCTCTCACCGTCTTGTTAAACCTCATGGCACCGTTTTAGATGGTATTTTCGGTCTGCTTCACAACATCGCATGGACAAACAAAGGCCCTATCGATCTACCTGAGCTAGCCGATCGTCAAATCGAAGCTCGCCTAAACGGTGAAACTATCACGGTTGATTGTGTTGATAAATTCCCGAAAATGGTGGACTACGTGGTTCCTGCTGGCATCCGTGTTGCTGACACTTCTCGTGTCCGTTTAGGCGCTCACGTTGGTGAAGGCACAACCGTAATGCACGAAGGTTTCATCAACTTCAACGCAGGTACGGCGGGTGTTAGCATGGTTGAAGGCCGTATTTCTGCGGGTGTTATGGTTGGCGAAGGCTCTGACATTGGTGGTGGAGCTTCTATCATGGGTACTTTATCTGGCGGTGGTAGCGTGGTTGTTTCTATTGGTGAAAACAGCCTACTCGGTGCCAATGCTGGCCTTGGTTTCCCACTGGGCGACCGTTGTACAGTTGAATCTGGCTTATACGTAACCGCAGGTTCAAAAGTACGTATGCTAGATACAGCCGGCCAAGAAGTGGAAGTGGTTAAAGCTCGCGATCTTACTGGCAAATCTGATCTACTGTTCCGTCGTAACTCAGTAACAGGCCAGATTGAATGCCTAACAAACAAAACAGCCGTTGAACTAAACAGCGAGCTACACAGCAATAACTAAATCATTCTTCCTTATTGCTTATAAACACAAAGGTTGACGAAATCCGTCAACCTTTTCTTTAGTAACTCTTAATTCTCATTTAGCGACTGCTGTTACGACTCTATGCAACACCATGGCCTTTTGAGGCAACCCAAACTCGATACCACTGTTCATGGGTCAAATTCAATTCAAGTGACGCGACAGCCGCTTGCACACGTTCAATATTGCCGCTGCCTATAATAGGAACAGGCTTTGATGGCATTTTCATTACCCAAGCAAAAATGACCTGATCAATCGAAGTGGCACCAATTTCATGGCCGACTTCGGTCAATGTTTCACGTAAACGTACCATCTGCTCGCTATTGTCCGTGAAAATACGGCCACCTGCTAAACACGACCACGCCATTGGCTGTACACGTGCTTGTTGCAATTGATCTAACGTGCCGTCTTCTGTCACTTGCAAATTCGCAGGGTTAATTTCCACTTGGTTCGTCACCAGCGGAGCCTCTAGACGAGACTGAAGTAAGTCAAACTGCGATGGTGTAAAATTCGATACCCCAAAGTGTTTTACTTTCCCCGCAGCAGTCAGCTCAGCAAACGCTTCTGCTGCTCCATCGGCATCCATCAATAAATCAGGACGGTGCAGTAACAATACATCTAAATGATCCGTTTTCAGGCGAGATAAAGATTCATCAACTGAAGTTAAAATGGCCTCTTTACTGCTGTTGTAATGAGAAACTCGCGGATTACCATCGCCTGTATTTTCAGGATAAATACCACATTTTGAGACAATCTTAATCTGTTCACGCAAGCTCGGATCTAACGCAAGTACGTCGCCAAACATGCTTTCAGCGGCTCCGTAAACGGGCGCATGATCCACGGTAGTAATGCCTAATTCAATATGCTGCTTTACAAAAGAAAGCTGCTGCTGGGTCGTCATTCCCCATGCAGCCATACGCCAATAGCCTTGTACTAACGGTGAAAAAACCGAGTTTCCTTTAAGCACAATCCACACCTCTTTTATTGTGTCGTTACCTTCACTTGGTAACTTACTGTATTAACATCAGTATACTTAGGGTCTATGGCTGGATTAACCCCACTTAAAAGAAAAGATAATTCGATATAGAGCACAATTACTCGATATTAGTTTGATATATTGAACGATATAATGAACCCATCTTACCTCTGCTCGATGTAAAGCAACCCATGCATAAAATGCACAAGCGATTTGAACGTTATGCACTTTTCAGTGAAGTAGCTAAACAACTCAGCTTCTCCAAAGCCGCCGACCATTTAGGGATATCTCGCAGCTACCTGTCCTCTCAAATCAATCAGCTTGAACAAGAATTAGCCACTAGCTTGCTAATACGCTCGACACGCAGTGTACGTTTAACTCCGGCTGGCGAAAAAATTCTTGAAAAGATGCAAGGCATCAACGCCTCTATCATGCAGTTAGAGAAAGAGTTAGATCACACCAAAAGTGAGATCAGCGGATTATTGAGGATCACGGCTCCGGCCATATTCAGCCAGCGTTTCTTGGTCGATATTTGTCACGACTTCCAAAAAAAGTACAACGACATCCAGTTCGACATTGATGTTGGATATAACAGACAAGATTTAGCTAAGAGCCACTTTGATCTCGCCATACGGGCAACCAACACCCCACCGGATAACATGGTTGCCAAAAAACTCATGTCATATCAACATATCTGCTGCGCATCACCAAGCTACTTAGCTCATTGCGGAACTCCAGAACACCCACACGATTTACACCACCATAATTGCTTATCGGATCCACACCTAACACACTGGCAGTTTTTTGATGGCAACAAAACCATTCAAGTAGATACCCAAGGTGACTTTCTCATTAACGATAATTTCTTATTGTTAAAAGCCGCTCACCAAGGAAAAGGGATCATAAAAATGCCCTGTTACCTTGTGGAGCCTTCACTAAAATCTGGGGAGTTAGTACAAGTATTAGATTCGTATTTCATCGCCAAAAACAGAATTTATTTAATTTATCCCCCGCAGCTACGTCAAAGTACTAAGCTCTCCGCTTTTACTCATTTCATACAACAATGGTTTGAGAATAAAAAATAATATAAACAAAACCTGGGCTGAGCGTGATACCCATAATCTCAAGATACGAACTCTGGACACGATATCTTGAGAGACTCCGTTACCACCTCAAATAATTTTCTCGGCCCGCATTCCAATCTTGTTGAAACTGCCAACCATTTTTTAAATCGCGGCAAATTCCACGATAAGGCTGCCCTATCCGCCCCAAGATCCAGGCATTTTTAGGCTGACAATAAGCCTCTTTACCGTCACTATACCCTTGTAAATACACTGAGAAATCAGGATCACCATTCTCTATTAACTGATTAACAGCTTCTTCTGTCCGTGAAAAATTTCCTTGTTCCGCATCATAATAACCAACCTGGTACCAATTTTGCTCAGAAATAAATTGTTCCACCACAGGAGAGGCGCAGCCAAATAAGAAAATAGACGATATAAAAGAAATCAACACCTTACTAACCATAATCTCCCCGTATATTTATATTCGGTATATATATTTTTAGTATATTCTAGGAGTCTGAACCACAGTTAAGCATGAAATACTCATGTTAATGAATACCTAAGTCACAACTATAGAGAATGATAATAAACACTCTGTTTCTAGCTGGTATTTTATTGGTATTAGCTAAAATTTTAAGATAGATTACGACAAAATTATCCTTATAAAATCAGATGCAATAATTACTGATAACCCATTACTTTTCACGAAATTACCCATCGATAAAAGGACATAACAAAGATCGGGTAGACGGTATGATCAATGAAAGATATTTTACAAGAAGCGAAACAAGCTGGCTGCGACATAATAATTGCAGGGTTAACATATAACCCTCTTTCGAAAAACTTAAGCAATCATGATGGAAACCTTGATATTGAGCCCCGTAGTATTGAGTTACTTGAAGTACTACTTAGTAGCGTAGGTGAAGCCGTATCAAGCGACGAAATCATTCAACGAGTGTGGCAAAGTGACTATATTTCTAAAAATGTACTAACAAACCGCATCAGTACATTAAGAGCCATATTCAAGCAAAACTCAAACCATGAAGGGGCTGAAAAGCTGATCGTGACGTACCCTAAAAAAGGGTATTACATCCAACCCGAACTGGTTTCATTATCTGAGGTAAAGATTAAACCGCTACCGGAGGTCACTTCTGACGCAGAAGAAAGCCGATCTGAACATGGCCCGATCAGCACAACTCAATCAACCCTCGTCCCCCGAAAAACACATGTAATCTACTTGTCTGTTATTATCGGCTTATTAGTTTTAATTAGCTCAATGGCTCCCCCTTGGAAAAGCTATTTATCTTCCGATTTAAGTTCAAATAGCGTCGGACTCAAAAATCGCGCCTTTATTCCATCAGTCACGGTATTATTAGGCTCATTAAAAGCCAAAGATGATAAAGCAAAACAATATACCAGAGAATTAAAAGCACTCATCTTAAGCAGTGTTGTTAATTACTCCTATATCGATTTAGGAAACCAAAACTCCCCTACTTATTTTATTGATCGTATTGATAATAGCCCTTACTGGCCAGGCAGCCGTAATATTATTAATTATGATTACAAAGTAAATATATCGACAGCATCTACCGATAAAGATGATGAGCTTAAAGCAATTGTCGAACTTATCTCTCGATCACATAATAAACTCGCATTGAAAGCAGAATATACGCTTAGCCTAAATAGTTTGAAAAAAGATTTGCACCAAATATCTCTCGACTTAGGCGAGTTTATGACTTTACCAATATCAGATACTTTCACTCCTTATGATCGAGATGAAAATTTAACGTGGATTAATGGTGGAGAGAAGGAATTAGTTGCCTTTATACAAGGCAACGAAAAACTCACTCGCTTCGAGGCCGAGTTTATTGCACGCCTTTCCATGCAATCACAAACACTCAGCCCCCAAGATATAGCCATGGTTATTTCTCGTATTGAATCCAGCTTTAATTACTTACCAAAAGAGATGGCGGTCTGGCTAGGCTTATTGCATTTTAAAATAGGTAATTTCCAACAGTCCACAGAAGTCCTTCAAAAAAGTAATGCGTATAACTCAATTCAAAATGCTTACCTCTATGTCATCTTATCTTCTTTGGCATTAAAAGAAGTGGATGTAAGGAACTTCAGGCTATTTTATTTAAAATCATTTGTCGCACTCAGTGAAGTTATTCCATCAGAAGAAATGTTTGAACGCTTATCAGAGGCAGAAAGTAAAGAGACCTGTATGAAACCATGGTACAAATTAAAGTTTAATCGCGAAGGTGAAACGGAAGCCACCATCACCCACTGGAAACAAGCATTAGACACATATTGTACCCGAGTTGAAGAATATCTACAGTAACCACATTTATATTCATGTCATCGGCAAGCTCAGCTGATGACATGAACCAAGCCATAAATAATTTTTTAATAACAATCAGTTAAATAATAATTAAGCTTTTCTTATTCAATAAGATCTTTTGTTTGTTGCTAAGATCTTAGCCAGAACCTTAATATTCCCACATCGAATTTACCCTTCAAGCAAAATAAGAAACACTATTCTATTTTTGCTTTTAATGATCAGAATATAAGGCAACTCATTCATGAATAAAGTTTCGATTCTATCAATAATTGTAGCAATGGCACTAGCTGGATGTAACAGCGGTTCAGGTGATAACGGCAGCTCACATCAAAAGAGCAGCGGCCAAACGTACAAAATTGCAGACACCGCTTTTGACGCTGCAAAGCTTGAGGAATTAACTTATTCTGTTAACCTACTAGCAAGTACTGCTCAAACAAACGCGCACAATTCAGGACAAAACAGAACCTTTACACAAAAATTTAGCAGCTACAGTAATAGTGAACTAGCTAGTTTAATCCAAAAAAGCATTGATGAAGAAGAGAATCAGGAAGACAAAGCAGAGCTAGAAAGTCTGCAAAAAGTTTTCAATAAGCTGGATAATGATGGAAAGAGCAGCTTTTTCAATATTAATGAAACTCACTATGACTTAAACGGAACACAAATTGGAGAAGATGAAGACTCACTGTATTTCACAAGCAACTTCTCTACTCCTAATACTGAATTTGTTTTCGAGCTAGATGCTGATTCATCTATTAGCACCGATAAAAATATCGAAAATATACATCAAGATGCGGAATTTATTGTTAATGGTAACGATTTATTAAACAGCCAAATTAAAGTATCCTCAACGGTGACAAAAACGGCACGTTTAATCGACTTTACGGAGCTTACTAGCAGGTTATGGCAAGGAGCTGGCCCTGATCTAGGAGGTTCAGCTGATACGTGTACACTAATCTACACTACAGACTGGAATTCAAATGATAAAATCATCGAAAGCCTAAAAGTAGGAAGTGACACTATTGAAACTTTTAAAATAGTTTCTGGTGACACCTATAATTTCAGCTGTCAATCATACCGAGGCGAAACTAAAACTGCGAACCAAACAGTACGAAAAACTATTTGGTATAACCCAGTATTTGGCAATGTAAAAGTAAATGAAATGATTGGTGACCACAAGAATGAAGATACTGTATTAACTTCATTTAAGCTTAAATAATATATCCAATTTTCTTCTTTTATTTAACCGAGCATATTATTTGCTCGGTTTTTTATTACCTTTTACTAAACATTTCGATTTAAGCAGGCTATATCCCCCCAAATATCGTACCTTCAGAAATAAACAAAATCCCCTCGTATTTCTCATTAAAAATATCCGCCTTCTTAGAAGGCGGTTTTGCAATATAGCCCCCTAGAAGGGGGCGACCACGCTATCAGTCCTTTAATAACTGTAACTGCTGCTCATA
>NZ_JAKRGH010000015.1 GCF_022347565.1 Vibrio sp. Of7-15 | reverse complement strand
GACCCAAGAGATCATCATCGATACCGAAATCGGCACCGACGGTGATGATAAGACATCCGCGGTGAGCATCGACGGCATCACGGAAGACCGTGGTGAGAGCGCGAGTGACTTTATTACCAACGACAACACCTTGGTCATCAACGGTAAAGTGGAGCTCGCGACGGGTGACCGCCTGACGGTGAACTTCAACGGCACGGATTACACCACCGACAACGGTCTGGTGATTAATGCTGACGGTACTTGGACGCTGGACGTGACGGGCACCGAGTTGGCTGACGGCAGCTACGACGTGACGGCGACGGTAACGGACGTGGCGGGTAATAGCGAGCAAGCTGAGCAAACCATCGTTATCGATACTCAAGAACCTGAAACTTCAGATGGTCAGAACTCGATAGAGTTTGATGATAACTATATCGAAGATGGGGAAACTGGTAGCGTTACCTTTACAGGGCAGGTTGAAGCTGGAGCACAAGTAGGCGCTATTACAATTAGTGATGGACAAACCTTAATTACTGTAGACCCAGCTGATATTACGGTCGGAGTGAATGGCCAAGTAACGGTGTCAGGACAAGACTTATCTTTATTTGATGAAGGCAAAGTTACCGTTACGATGGAGGTGACAGACGTTGCCGGTAATGCAGGGCATGTGTCTAATGATTCCATCATTTCTTTAAATGATGCACCGACTGTTAAGTCTGTCGATTTAGGTTGTGTACAAGAAGATGCAGCTGGCGGCAAAGTCATTGATTTAAGCCTGTTATTAAATGCAGCTAATGATCAAGATAATGATCCCCTGCATTTCACAAATGTGAGTGTTGATCCTGCTCATGGCAGCGTGGATCTTGTTGTAGATGGTAACGGAGTTGTTACTTCAGCCATTTTCCATCCAGCAAAAGATTACAGTGGTAATGATGTACCATTACAGTTCACTGTATCAGATGGTGATAAAACGGCGGATGGTACAGCCGTTATTGATGTTATTGCTGTTGCCGATGCGCCAGAAGTTTCTGTCATCTTGGGTGAACCTGTGATTGTTCAGGTTGGTGGCTCTGATGGTAATTTGCCATCTTATACATCATGGGATGATGTGAAAGAACAATATGGTTCACAAGCCTTTGATATGAGTGATGGTATGAACAGTCTTGCTGATGTCGATGGTGAGTACCACTATGCATCGGTGAACCCAACACATGGCTATCAAGCTACGGGAGCTAAGGCGGATGAAGGTATTGCTGTTCGTGGCCAAGGGTTGAATGACACTATTGTGACTAACCCGTTATCTAACGCAGACGATATTTTGATTGGTGATGATGGCATCTTAGGCAATAACGATCGAGTCAATAGCTCTGATGTTAATGACACGCTGACCGCTGGCGGGGGTAACGACATCCTTATTGGTGAGCAAGGTGATGATACCCTTTACGGAGGTACAGGGACTGATACCGCTGTCTTTGCTGGAAACTTTAGTGATTACACCATTACCAACCCAGTTGTGACGAACGATGGTGGTCAGAATATTTTCTTTGCAGTAACGGATAATCACGTTCCGGCTGCTTCTCATAACGGTGATGATGGGTTATCAACAAGAACGAATGAAGGTTCTGATGATCTGTATGACATCGAGCGTCTTCAGTTTGCTGATGGTACTTATCGTTGGAATGAAACGGCAGGTGAGTGGCAAAAAGAAGGTGATACATTTGTCGAATATCCGCTCGATATCTCAGCGCAAGTGACGGATATTGATGGCAGCGAGTCGATTCAATCTGACGTTGTGTTATCAGGTCTTCCTGTTGGATCAAGTATTTTTGATGCAAATGGCCAAGAAGTAGGGACATATAATGCGGATAACAATACATGGACACTCACGGGAACAGTATCAGCAAATGGTCAGCAGGTAGATATTAATGATTTAATCATTCGTGTCCCGGCTGATAACACTAATTTTGAGATTGATGTTACAGCGGTAGCGGTTGAATCAAATGGAGATACAGCATCTGGTACAGCACAAGCAGCGCCAGCGCATGAAGTCTTTGTGGATCAGGGGGATGCGGCTTCAGCGACGTTAATGACGTTAGTGATTGATTCATCAGGTAGTATGGATGACTACAGTTATAATGTGGATGGTGATCAGAAAACGCGAATGGAAATTGCGTTAGATGCAACCATTTCATTACTGCAGAATGTGAAATCTCAGCCAGGTTCAGATTCCGTGTTGGTTCAATTGGTCGACTTTGACAATGATCTGTATGGTGATTATGACAACCAGAAGCAATCACTAGGTTGGTTTACCATTGATGAGGCGATTGCTCAGCTAAATACAGGCACTTTTGCTGTAGAAGGTGGGACTGACTATGAAGAGGCCGTGTATGGTGCAATTGATGGTTATACCAAACTGCCAGAAGGTGTAGATCCAGCCACAACAAATGATGTGGTGTATTTCATCAGTGATGGTGAAAGTAATGGTGGATGGGATAGTAACGCAGATACTGCATGGCAAAACTTTACGGCAGGTAAAGATGTGACGGCTGTGGGTATTGTTCCGCCGAATACACACAATCCGACGATTTCTAGCTTAGAAAATTTGTCTTCCAATGTGGTTTATATTCCAGATACGGAATTGAAAACTAAGTTGCCTGAGCTTGCACCAACTCTGGGCCAACCTGGTGAGTTGCTACAGCATATTGCTGGAGAAGATGGTGTGGCTGTTGTTATCGATGTAGCAAAAGTGGAGTTGCTGCAAACCATTAATGCTGATGGCTCCGTAGGGAATGCTTCTCTAACAACATCTATTGATAATGGTCAGCTTCAACTGGCGACAGAGTATGGCAGCTTATTCATTGATAGTGATGGTAGCTATCAGTTCCAGCCTGCACCAAATGCACCTGTTATTGAGCCTAGTAAAGCTGTTGGCTTAGAGTTTATGTACACCGTGGTGGATGCAAACGGTGTGGAGTCTGAGCAACAGTTATCATTGAATATTAGCCCTTCAGGTGAAACGAATCTCGCTCAAGGCCATTCACTGAGTGGTTCAACGGGTGATGATTCAATGTTTGGTACTGACAGTGCTGATATGCTCTTTGGTCAATCTGGAGATGATGATCTTTTAGGAATGCTAGGGAATGACATTTTAGTCGGTGGCTTAGGCCATGACATCTTAACGGGTGGGGCTGGTGATGACATTCTTATCGGTGGGGAAGGCCAAGATACCTTCAAGTTTAATCATGAGCCAACCTCTTCAGCTGGGGTTGAAGTGGATATTATTGAAGATTTCTCATTATCGGATGATAACCACGATATTTTGGACCTGAGCGACTTATTAGAAGGTGAAACACGAGATACGATTGAAGATTTCTTATCTATTAGAGAAGAAAATGGCAATGTTGTATTGGACGTGAGTTCCACTAAAGATGGCGATATTGAACAAGTCATTAAACTTGAAAATGTATCAATGAGTGATTTAACGGAAGGCAGCTCTGGTATGACAGAGGGCGATATTCTCCGAAACCTTATTGATAGCAGCAAGCTCGTTATAACAGACTAGCCTTGATGGTATAACAATAAAAAGCCTGCCTAGTGTAGGCTTTTTTGTTTTTAATAATAGGCTTTACGAATAACTCGTTTTACACTGTAAATTATTCGTAAATAATATGTATTATTCATTCGAGAATGTTTCAAGTATGTGGTTTAGTAGCCGCTACATAATAGAGAACGTGTATATATAAATGGTGTGATATGGATCCTATTTTAATTGGGGTGATAATCTTAGTTTTGCCTCTAATGTGGTTTTTAGTGCGTTATTTTAGTGTGTCTAAAGAGCAAGAAAGAAAAGAAGTTCAGAAGCAGCAAGCGGATGATGCTCGCCTTAAAGCACTAGAAGAACAAAGAGCGGCGGAAAAAAAAGAGCGAGTGTATAAAGCCCAAACGGGTCACGTTCCTACTCAAATGTATTTGGCTAAGGAAGCCGAGCACACGAACCCGAAAGAAGCCCTGTATTGGTATGAAAAAGCTGCGGAAAGTGATAATGAACTCGCGATGTATTCTGTGATCCGTTTATGTGATGCCAGAATGGGGGATTCGGAAGCGGAAGGAAAATCGCAATATTGGTCAAAAGTGATCAAAGCACGTAACGGCAGCGATGAAGCTAAATTTGAAATGGGCTTAGCGTTAATGAAGGGCGATGGGGTTGAGGTGAATGTTGAAAAAGGCATCTCTTTTATCGAGGAAGTGGCTGAAAAGGGAGATCTAGAAGCACAACTCTTTATGGCTGATTGGCATGTTGCTGAAGCAAACCCAAGGCCTAGTCCGAAATTATCAGCAGAATGGAACCTAAAAGCGGCTGAGAATGGTTCTATTGAAGCGCAAGTGACTTTAGGCCGCCAATATGCGGAAGGGAAAGGCATTCCCGCGAACCCTAAAAAGGCGACGTATTGGCTAGAACTAGCCGCTGAAGCTGGAGATGTTCGTGCTCAGTTTTATGCTGGGGAAATGTCGGCAGAAACGAGTGATGATGGTAATGCGATTGCTTACATTTGGTTCTGGCTTGCTGCTGAAAATGGGGTAGAAGAAGCTAAAACACGCCGTGATCAGGTTGGTCATTTAATGGGGGTTGACTCTGTTATTGGTTTACAGGGAATGGCTAAGCCCCTGCTGAAAAAAATGAGAGCGGGTAAAATTACGAAACACACCATTATTAAAGCGCTTGATAAACTGTATGAACGTCAGAGCTATTTTCCGGACGGAGATAATGAGTTTATGGTTGGAGAGAAGCCTAGTAAGTCAGATGTTGCGAGTAGTTCTGATAGTACTAAGAAAGCGGATAATACCAATTTTAGTCAATCTAAAATGGATAAATAACGGCTCACTTCTTTCAATAATAAAGCCCCACAGTGATTGTTCATTGTGGGGCTTTTTTGATGGTGTAAGTCGTGCTTGATTTGATAAAAGTTAGCTTTGCGGGAGACGATCGATGGCATCGATCAGCATAGCTGGATTTAACGTGTGAGCGACTTTTTCAATAAGCGAACCATCAGGCTTTAAAAAATAGAAATAGGAGCTATGGTCGACCGCATACTCTAGTGCTGAGTCTTTTAATTCTGTCTTGGTGTAAAGTACACCGTAACTGCTTGCTAACTCTTTTATTTGTTGCTCAGTGCCTGAAAAGCCCGTGAAGTTTTTATGGAAGTACTGAGCATATTGCTGGGCCTTATCAGCAGTATCTCTTTCTGGATCTAGGCTAATGAATATTGGCCATACTTTATTTAATTTATCTTCTGGTAATTCTTTTAAAGCGGAAGATAAGACAGCCAAAGAAGTCGGGCAAACGTCAGGGCAGTGAGTATAACCAAAATAAACAATACGAGTACGGCTATCATCGGTGTTGTACAGATCGACTTTTTGCGAGCCTGTTTCAAGTAAGCTATTTACTTCGACGGGTTGCTCTGTCGTTGATGAATCTAAAGAAAGACGAACGGTTAAACCAACACCAAGAGCAATGGCTGCGACTAAAATCCATGAACGTTTCATTGTTCCATCCTAATTGAAATATAAGCTTGATTGGTTTTACTACTGATACTTCCTTGCCATGTCATGCTGTCTTCAGTGCATATTGGTAGCATGACCTCTCCTGTGTATAAGCCTTTATCATTTAATGTGAGCGGCAATTTATACGTTCCCATTTCCATTTCTTGGCCTTGAAGCTCAAGAAGCAGTGGTTGGCTCATATTTTCTTCAGGCCACTTTACTGTAATGGTACTTGGCTTTAACGGCTGAACGATATCATCTGATAGAGTGATAATGGTATTTTTTTGTTCGCAAGCTTGGGCTCCGAGTTCGCAATAATTGTGCTTTTCTGAAGCACTGAACTGAGCAATGAGCTCTGGCGCAAAAAATCCCGCACCAAGTGCAGATACAGTCAGTATTACAGGTATCAGCTTAGAAGTAATGAATGGCATATTACATAATAAAATAAAAATTTATGAAAATTGTATCATTTAGTGAGGGTTGAGCAGAGGTTTTTCGCAGGGCTTTTGTGATCCAGATATAATAAAGGCAGCGTAGTGCTGCCTTTATTTTATTAATTGGTGGGTTATTTATTTTTTTCGGCGTAGCGCTCTAAGCCCCATACAATGCTTATTCCGATAATAAGTGAACAAATAGCCCACAGTATTAAAGAAGGCTGGCCTGTGGTTTGCTCAAACGCAAATGGCGATAAATTCTGCTCAATGAGAGGCACTTGTTCACCTTGTGAGTTTGTTCGCCAAGTGAGGGTTTCTTTCCAAGGCCATATTTTGCTTAACGTCCCAAGCATTAATCCTGTTAGAAAGATAAGGGTCAAATCACGCTGACGTTTGAGTAACCAAGATAAGAGGTGTGAGAAGCTTAATAAGCCAATTACACAGCCTGTTGCAAACAGTGCCATGGTGGCAATATTAAATTCTTTTACAGCCCCCAGTACTGGCGCATACATTCCTAGCAACAGAAGTATAAAGCTGCCGGAGATACCCGGTAAGATCATGGCACAAATAGCAATAGAGCCAGCAATAACAATATTTAGGGCAGTAGGAGACATATTGAGTGGGCTCAGCATGGTAATGCTATAAGCAAACACGGCTCCTAGTGTGAGCATGATCAGTCTAGATATTTTCCACTGTTCAATTTGCTTGAGCATATGGATCACTGAAATCGTGATCAAACCAAAGAAGAATGACCACAGAGGGATTGGGTGAGTATGCAATAACCAAGAAATGAGCTTGGCCAAGGTTAAAATACTGGTCAGAATGCCGCCAAAAAGCGCCAGTAAAAAATATAAATTAATATGATCGCAGACCGCTTTAAGGCCTTCTTTACGCCATAGTCCCACAAGGCTAGGGTTAATACGACGAATGCTCTCTAATAAGGTGTCATAAATACCAGTGATAAAAGCGATGGTGCCGCCGGAAACCCCAGGAACAACATCTGCTGCTCCCATGGCCATTCCTTTAAAAAAAGTAGATAAATGCTTCATAATGCTACGAGTTCGTTACCTTAGTTTCCTGCCATATGGCCAACTTGCCGTTATTATACCGAGTAAATGTAGAAAAAATGTATGAGTTTATTACTGGTAACAAATTACAGGTATTTCTTTGAGTTAGAGGTGAGTAAGTATGATAGAAGTGTAAATTACGACTAAAGACTTATGGCGGGTGTGAAGAAGTCGGTCTAAGGTTAAACCTGTTTCATAGTGTAAGAATCATGAGTGATCACTTAACTGCGAGGGCACGATGATGTTAAGAAAGTTATGTATGAGGTTATTTTATCCTTATGGTGCCAAAAAACGCAGTGCTGAATTACGTTCGCGGTTAGAGTTTGCTATGTCACAGTCTATTTCTCGTTAATCGTGGGTTCTAAGAATCTTCCTTCCTTCAAAAATGTGATGGTATTTTGGATGACTTCGCCATTTCTCATTATAAAGGTATGAGTAACTGGTAAGGTTATATGTTCTTTCATTCCATTCAGCTTCGTGCGTTCAACACTGACTTTCCCATCGTCGGGATTAGGCAGCAGAGTCGACAGTATCGGATTAAAGGTTCTGTTTCCTGCAATGATTCCTAGCTCGAAATTGGCGGTCCCTAGCTGGTTAGGTACACTGCGATCGTCTGTTCCTAATTGCTTTCCGGCAGGGCCATTGAGCCACTGAAAAGGTGGAAAATTAGCTAAGGCATCGACAACTTCGCTGCCTTGGTTCGGTGGTGCGAGCATCACCACTCGGCCTAAATTCTCAATTTTCTCTGTACTTAGGTATTGGCGCACCAAAATCCCGCCCATAGAGTGAGTAACAAAGTGTATACGCTTTGCCTTTCCACATAGAGAGAGTGCTTTGGGAATATGCTCAGTAGCTAAGACATCGATAGGGAAATGGGTTGAAGGGTAATCGTAATTAATGACAGAGAAGTAATTATTTTGCAGGGATTCAGCCATTTTCTCCATTGAAGAAGCACTTCTGGCAAGTCCATGCAGTAAGATGACGCATTCATTAGCGTAAGTCATGGTTGTTGTTGTCAGAAATATAAAGGCCAATAAGGCACAGCGAGTGAGCATAATTGGCCCCTATTGAATTAATGAGGGAATGATGAGAGAAACTGAGCATCCTTGCTCCGTAGTGTGTAAAGTGTGTTAGAAGCTGTAACGCATACCCAGCTGGAAATCTGTTTCTTTTAAGAAGTCGTGATCACGTTGCTGTAAGTTGGCTTCAATGCTAATTGCGTCGCTTACTTGGTACGTATTACCTAAGCGTAGCTCGATTAGGCTTTCATCATGGCCAGCTGTGCGAATGGCAGGTTCAATGGTCCAATTGTTTGTGATTTGGTGGCGTAAGCCAATTTCACCAGAAAGAGCACTGTCGCTATCGCTTAGTTTGATGTCATGACCGAATGCACGTACATGGTATTCTTTTGTTAAAGTGCTGATCCCCACTAGGCCGTAAACGCTGGTTGTGTCGTTTAGTGAGTAGAAATAGCCTAAACCCAATAAATCGTGTCCTAGGGTCAAATCGTCTTTTGTTACTACATCAGTACGCAGTTCAACAAATAGGCTATCAGTAAAGTTCCAGCTACCACGAAGGTACAAACCACCAAATTGATCTTCAGCAGATACATGAGTGCTTGATGTTTGTAACTCTTTATCTGTATTCGACAGCTGTAAACCACCTGAGATGTAGTTGTAGCTTTCACCTGCATTTACAATCTCATCGTTGCTGTCCGCTGCATTCGCCAACATCGGAAGAGAGGCAGCAATAATTAGAGGTAAAATTCGCTTAGTCATGGTTATTCCTATTGGTACTTCTTAATTGAACTGTGTTCATTTTCTTGTTGCGGCGAATGTTAGGGTAAAATAAAACAACGTGCAATTTTTTATTTTAAAAATTATTCTTTAAAGGCCCACTTGAAGGACAGGTAAAACTGTTCTTTTGCATCACCTTCTATCAATAAACCGTTTGAAGTGAGTAAGTTATCAAATGGCCAAGTGAGGATTTCTTGTAGAGAGGTACGTAGTAAAAATTTATTTTGATATGACCATTTTTCGTAGAAGGGGATTTGTGGTGCGCCCAAAATTCCTTGAGCGCATAGATACAACCAATGACTCAAATGTGATGGCTTTGTTTTGCCAAGGAGTAAATCTCCTAATAACAGGGTTTGGCTACTTGGATCACAAAATGCAATCTGAGTAGGGTGAGTGCCGCCTAAGAGTGGTGTTTGTAAGAGCTGGTGACGCCATATTGGGGGCGTACGGCAAGACAAGGCATCATCAAAAGTCAGCTCTGAGCGTTTTTGAATTAATTCCGTAGTGGCAAAAAAGTAGGCTTCGGGGTAGCTATACCACCACTCTGATAAATAGGTATGAGCGTTAAGGCATGGGCAAACCACAGCGTGCACGTTGCCCAATTGGGATAACTCTATTTGAAGCTCGGTGGACAGTTCTACCGGGGAGTGAATGAGTAATTTATTGTCCTTAAGCTTGATGACCATCATTCGGTGCACAAAAGATATTCCATGTTTGATAAATGGCATATCCAGATACCAGAGCCGGTTTGTGCTCCATTCAACCAGCATACTCATTGATTATTCGGTCCTTTTGATTGTTGTGGCTCGCCCCGCAAGAGAGCGATTGTTCGTTGAGGCTGTGTTTCAACAGTGTATCAAGATTTACGCTGAGCGTATCAGGCTTAAAAAAATTGTTTGAATTCACAAGGCGTTTATATACTGAAATATGTATTTCATAACTTTCAGGAGCACCAAGCTGAGGCGGTGAATAGCGTGGTTGCATGGATAAAGATCAAAAAGTGTCCGTTCTTACCGAAAGTGGTACCAATGAGCTTGAGATTATAGAGTTCCATTTAATTAAACAGTTACCGGATGGAGGCACAAAAACCTGCTATTACGGTATCAATGTGGCTAAAGTGCGTGAGGTGATTAAAGTACCGGAAACTACAGATTACCCCAACGCTCAAGATCATATGATTGGGGTGTTTTCCTCTCGCGAGAAACTGACCCCTTTGGTGGATCTCGCAGGTTGGCTTGGTGTCAGTACAACCAAGGACCTGACTCATAAGTTTGTCATTGTGACTGACTTCAATCACATGACGAATGGATTTTTGATCGATGGCGTTAGCCGAATTCATCGTATTTCATGGGAGGATGTTGAGTCGCCTAGTCAGTTTTTAGAGGCTGGGGAAAATGATTGTGTGGTCGCTGTGGTTCGATACAGCGGCAACCTGATGATGATTCTCGACTTTGAAAAGATCATTGCTGACATTAACCCTGAGCTTAGTATGGATAAATACGATGTCACTACTGATAAAAAAGTGGATCTAAATAGCGCGACCGTGGCAAGGCGTAAAACAAGAACCATTATGGTGGTGGATGATTCTGCGTTCATTCGTACCATGATTAAAAATACGCTAGAAGCCGCTGGGTACAATACGGTGTCGGCAAAAGATGGCGGTGAAGCATTAGAAACATTGATGGATTTTGACGCGCAATCTAAAGCGGATAATGTGCCACTCAGCAGCCTCATCGATGGAGTGATCACTGATGTGGAGATGCCTCGAATGGATGGCATGCATTTAGTGAAAAGGTTACGGGATACTGTTTCCTACGCCTCAATTCCAATTGTGATGTTTTCTTCTTTAATGAGTGATGATAATCGAATGAAAGCATTACAACTTGGGGCCAATGATACCATTACTAAGCCAGAAATAGGGCAAATGGTGGGTATGATTGACAGTTATGTATTAGATAATCCAACAGCATAAACGTGATATTTTTTGGCACTGAATATTAAAGAATATCAGTGCCATTTTTTATAAAATCAGTATTTATTTCATCAGTGATTAATTAAGAATGTATTTATAGTAATTATATTCTTATCTATATTTACCCTTTCTTTTGTCATGGTAGTGTTATTTTAATGTTATTGTTTTAAATTTCATTGCTACTGTCAAATAATACATAATCCACTAAGAATACAACTATCAAATAAGCTAGTTTAATTACATGTCATATTTTACATAAGACATGTAATAATACGTTATATGTATTGATAGATATAAATACACTCTATTTATGGTTTACTTTTTGGAGGTGATTATTACATTTAACTAAATGAGTAAAAACAATTAATTCCATTTTAATGACAGCAAATCTCGATCATGTTGATTATTTAACATTCTAGTACCCTATAAAAATAAGTTAAATATTAATTGTTGTCATAAATATAATTTAAATAAAAAGAAGAATTAATATGCAAACACGATATAAATACCCTGCAATTATATTGTGGGCGTTCTCTTTGAGTGGGTGTAATATCGAAGAAGAACAGACCCAACAGGAAGTTTCTGTATATATTCCGTTTTCCACAGAAAGTTTACCCAAACCGAACGATGGTTATGGTTATGACGATGATGGAACGCTCTCCGTACCTAGTGAACCCATTGCTTATTCAAGTGATAGTGTTTCGTTTTATCAAAGTTACGAAACTTCATTTGGTGCTTTAGATGGTTGGGGATTATGTACCGAACCTCTAATGATCCCAATTGCCAGCATTGATTCACCTCAGCGTTATGACTTAGAAGCCAGCTCTCTCACTGGGCATGTGATGCTGATTGATAAAACGACTTCAACTGTCGTAGATGCCAGTGTCAGTGCTGATGGCTCTAATATCGAAATTGCTTGTTCATCGGCCTTGAAAAGTGGCAGTACTTATTACGTGGTAGTAAGTAACGGCGTTACGACTCAATTTGGTCAACCAATAAAAGCAGACAGCCGCTTTTTAACGTTGCAAGAAACCGAAGATGAACATCTGACACCAAAAGAAATTGATATTAAAAATCAAATTAATGCAGCAAAAAGGGCTTATTCCGATGTCGGTGGGCTTGGCGACGTTGTTTATGCTGCGCAATTTAAAACACAAGACTCTTACGCAGTTTTAGAAGCGATTCGTGGTAATAATATTTCGGCCAGTTTAGGGGGGCTATCTCATAACACTGAAGGATCGAAAGAAGATTATGAGCTTTATCAAGCACCATTAACTTTACCAAATTACTTACCATTCACCGTGGATGATAAAGATAACTGTGAAGTGGATGAGTTTGACCCTATCAATAAATGCCCGGCTTTATATGAGTGGATGCAGCCAGCAGATGGTGGTACACATTTAACTTCGGGTAACCCCCTTCCCGCTTCTGAGCCACTGCAGCTGACGGCGGATATATATGCTCCTGCGGGTTGGGATCCTAGTACGCCTTTACCTGTGGTGATGTTCATTCATGGTGTGACGGCAGACAAAGGGGCAGCATCACTCATGGTTAAAGACTATGTGGCTCCTAAGGGGAATAATCAGCCTTATCTTGTGGTGGCGATAGATATGCCGTATCACGGTGAGCGGATCATGTATGACAAGTACGACAATGAAATCAGTGCCAAAAAGGATAAGAGCTTTTTTATTAATATCACGTCCCCTTTAACGTTACGTGGTAACTTGCACCAGTCGGTATCTGACTTTTTGAGCCTACGTTATGCCCTTAATAATGCTTCTTGGGCAAACAGTAATGAAGTTCACCTTATTGGCCATTCATTAGGTGGAATCATGTCTGTCATGGTGACGGAAATGACCCAAGGGATACCAGAGTTGGCGCTTACAACAGCGAACTTCGTTGTTCCGGGGCAAGGTTTAGTGAATTTAACTCTGAGTTCCAACGACTTAGGCCCTGAAACAACAGCCGCGATTAAAGGCTCTCCAGACATTCAACGTGGTATTGCTGAAACGGTTGTGCCAAGTAGCTGCCAAGCCACAAACAGTAATGAAGAGTGTATTACTGCCCTGCGTTTGTTTAAGGCTGAATCAGACGAAAACTTACTCACGGTGACACAGCTTGAAGATGATATTTACGATTTAATTTTGCCTGGTTTAAAACAAGGAGTGCAATGGAGTATTGATAGCTCAGAGCCAGCGAATTTGAATCAAAGGCAAGTACAAGCAAATCAGCTGACTTTACTTTTAGAAGCGGTAGGTAATTGTGGAGCAACCTGTGAAGTGGGTGAGTATCTGCCTGATTTTGTGATTCCGAATTATGCTGAGAACAACGTGAGAACGGGAACCGATCCGTTGGTGTCTGATTTAGGGCTCGATGTATTAAGAGCGGCGCATGAGGATCAAAACGGTATTCGTGGCGTTTTGAGAACCACAACGGGCGGTCATGGTACGTATTTATTCCCTTATGAAGGCCCAATGGATGACAGTGGTGAGCCCGGTTTTCCTGATAAAGACATTTTGATTGAAGTGCTAGGGGCAACAGGCATGCAGCAAAAAGCCGTGGCCAGTATGGTTCGTAGCCAAGGCAAAGAGGTAGCCATCAGTGATCGAGATTTAGTGCACATTGAAACCGAGGAGGTAAACTAATGCGCCGATATAGCCTTTATATTTCGTTGGCTGTGTTTTCAGCTCCGAGTTTTTCCGCTGGGTTTCAGTTAAACGCACAATCAGCCAGCGGGCTGGGGCGAGCGTTTGCAGGAGATGCCATCATTGCTGATGATGCCTCCATTGTGGCGAAAAACAGCGCGGGAATGTCACTGATTGAAAAACCAACCTTTTCAGTGGGCGGTATTTTAATTGATAGCCAAGTTGATATCAGTGATGCCAGCTATACGCCTATTTCGGGAAGCACTCAGAACATTGAGGACTTTAACTTAGACAGCAGTACTTTTGTGCCCAATGTTCATTTCGTATTGCCAATGGAAGACTCTCCTTGGACGTTTGGTGCGACGGTGCACTCAAACTTTGGTACCGATGTGCGCTTCCCTAGTGATTTTGTGGCGACCGAATTTGGTGGCACCACGGCGCTGACGAGTGTGAACTTTGGTGTGTCGGCGGCGTATCAGTTAACGCCGCAATGGAGTGTGGGATTTGGCTTAGATGCTGTGTATGGCGAAGGGGAAATATATCGGGCAGGGCTTCTGACTATTGACAGCGATGGGGTTGAGTTTGGTTTTAATACTGGCCTTGCTTATGTCGTTAATGAAGATCATCGTTTTGGCCTTAGCTACCGTTACAGTCCGGAAATGAACACTGAAGGGGACATGGCGATGACAGGCGTTCCTGCTAGTTCGCTGAATGTGCCATTACCAGATATTGTTGAGTTCTCTGGGCATCATCAGTTAACCACGAAGCTGGCTTTTCACTACAGTTTACAATGGGTGAATTGGTCTGAGTTTGATGCGTTAACTTCCAATGAATACTCTACACCTGTGAAAGAGTATCGCTGGAAAGACGCTGGACATTTGTCGTTAGGCGCAACTTATGTGTTGTCTCCTGAGTGGACAGTAAGGGGCGGCTATATGTACGATGCCTCCCCTGTGGATACATTAACGTCGTTATCCATTCCAGACACGAATCGTCATTGGTATTCAATGGGCGCGTCGTATCAGATGGCATCGGATCATAGAGTCGATGTGGGTGTGAGCTATATCTTGGGTCAAGAAACGAGCGTGAATGAAAGCTTAACGACGGTCGCTTCATCGCACATTGAATCGGTGGTGGGTGCAACCGCTTGGCTGGTGGGGATTCAATATAATCACACCTTTTAGGTTGTGTCCCGTAATTATAAAAATGCTCCTGAGGTATAACCTTAGGAGCATTTTTTATGTTATTTAACCGAAAAGCGTTAACTTAATATCCCATGAGTTTTAGCAGCTTCTCTGCGGTCTCAATGGCTTGTTGCCTGTTCGCAATATTCAATTTTTGGTACAGGTTACGAATGTGCGTTTTGATGGTGGTTGATGCTACATCCAGTTCTGACGCTATTTGCTCGTTACTGTATCCCGCATAAATTAACCCCAACACTTGCCATTCACGCTGAGTCAACGGGCTAGTACGGATAAGTTCTGGAATGTCAGGGTGATTAATGAGTTTTTCCACAAACGATTCATCGAAGTGAACGGAGCGAGAGCGCTCTTTACTCGACATTTCTTTGAGTAGTTGCTGGGCGCGGTGACGCTCAAGGTCTCCTAGTTGCTTTGAATCGAGCAGTGCTTGCAGTAACGGGGCGATTTCTTTGCCATCCACTAAGAAGTTACCCACCATCCCAGTATTATTAGTCAGTACGAGTGCTTCGGTGAGTTTGGCTAAAGCCGCGTCTTCGTTGCCTTGGTGGTGATGCAAAATGACCTCTAGGATCATATTACGGTTTTTGTCGGTGAGCAGGTTGAGATTTTCACACTCAGTTTGCATCATGGTGAGCAATTCGCTGGCTTGTTCATAGTGACCACAGATCAAACTGGCTCGAACAATATTACGCCACTGCAATTGTTGGAAGTGGTTACAGGCTCCGTCTGGTCTTTCCGCTTGTTCTAGCCAATGTTGAATGGCGTCAGTTTCATTGGTGGCTTGCCAGTACAATAACTGTGCAACGTGTGCGTTGGCCGTCCAATCGATGTGATAATCCGAACGATCCATTAATCCCTGGCAGAGTTCAAGGTAGCGCGCGGCTTTGTCTAACTCACCGCGGCTGATGGCAATTCTGGCCAGCATGGAGTAACAGGGTAAAAACTTCGTTTCATCGTAATGTGCCAGTACGTGTAAGCCTTTATGGGCACACTCTTCTGCTTCGTCCAAGCGGTTCCAGCACCATAAGATCTGAGCGCGAATACGGAGTAAAAATTCATGCAACGGCACTTGCTGCATATGTTGTTCTTCAATTAACTTAAAGGCTTGATCTTGCAAATCAAAAGCGGACTGAACATAGCCTTGTGCAATCAAAATTTCACTCTGTTGCAAAATGGCCCATAACGCTTGGTGATAAACGTGGTATTGGCGCGCCATCTTCTCGGTTTGTTGCATCATAGGCAGTGAACGGTTTAATTGGCCTAATACATGATGCACTTCACCCACAACCGAAGTCGCTACGATGCGGCTACGATATGTATTGGACTCAAGCTGACCTAACGCTTGCTCAGACAACTCTAACGCTTGCTGTGGATTGCTTTGGTTGATGGCCACTTGTGCTCGTAGGGCGTTAAATTCCCCTTGCAGGCTATCATCAAGCACAATATTTCTCTGTGTCAGTTCATGTTCTGTTTCTTTGAGTAATTCACCCACTTGGTTATAGCGATGCTGGCTTTGTGCTAACCAAGCTCTTAATAGCGCTAATCGCGGAGAAGTGAATAAGACATCTGCGTTCAGATCATCGATGGCGGCTTCTAATAGCGTCAATTCACCGTGGTGGAACAACATCCAGCCATAGTCAGATAAAATATCGGCAATCACCTGAGCATTTTTCGCTTTACGAGCATGAGCTAATGCTTGTTGTGGGCTGGATTGCTTTAGCCAAGCTCTAGCAGCGACGCAATGCAGTTGGTTTTCTTGATCTGGAATGGTGGTCTGACGCTGGTGATTTAAGAATTCAGCAAAAAGATTATGGAACCGGAACCAGTTTTGCGCCCCTTCTAAAGTATGCAAGAAAAGGCCAAATCGGTTTAATGATTCTAAACGGCTTAAAGCATCGGGCCTGCCAGTTAGCTCGGTCACTAATTCTGCATTGAAGGTATCTAGAATAGAGCACTGAGCTAAAAATTGCTGAGTTTCTGAATCTAGCTGATCGAACACCTCTTCGGCTAAGTAGTCCCATAAATGACCACGATTAAAATTGGCCATAGATTGCGCCGATTGAGCCAAAGAGTGTTGGTGTTGCTGAGCATGTAGGGCGATCAATTGCAATGCTGACGCCCAGCCTTCCACTTGAGAGCGGAGGTGATGCACCGTGTCTTGATCGACTTCTTCATGAATCCGTTGGGTAAAGAAGCGTTCGGTTTCGTCGTCGTCAAAGGCGAGTGAATCATTATCGATTTCGATTAATAAGTCACGCACACGTAAATTAGCAGTGCCAAGAGCAGGTTGAGTTCGGCTGGTTACGACAAGGGTGACGTTGTCTGGCATGTGTTTTAAGAAAAAGCGCATCCCTTCGTGAATATCGTCATTGGTGATTAAGTGATAATCATCAAGCACAACATAAAGCTCTTGGTGAAACGCATGTAGCTCACCAAATAATTCACTGAACAGGCTAGGTAAAGAAGCAAACTGGCGTCTTTCAGCCAGCGTTTGGGTATTTGGACAGGCGTTGTTGGTGCTTTTGTTAATGGCTTGAATGAGGTAATTCACAAACCGAAATGTGTCGTTGTCACTGTCATCAAGGCTGTACCAGCCCGTGTGTGGTTTTTCCGATAGCCATTGTGCTGCCATGGTGGTTTTACCATAGCCAGCAGGGGAGCGGAAAAGCACCAGTTTGTAGAAAGGCGCTTGTTGTAATGATTCTAATACACGCGGCCTTAAGATGGCGTTATGTAAACGTGCTGGACGAGTTAGTTTCGACGGTATCCACATAGTTTATATTCTTATTTTTAGTACAGCGTAGGTTGAGCACTTCGCTTCAAATTCAATCTTAAATTTATTTTTATAATATTTATGTATCTTATCTTGCTTGTTTCTCACAAAGCGTGGCCTTGATCTCGATCGTTACTTTAATCCCTTTTCTATCAGTTAAATGTGAACTCATCCCTGAAAGTGTGATGTCAATCTCCCTTTGAGTCTGAAATCTAGTGTTCGATCAAACTATTCACACATGTGTGACGAAAAATTAATACCCGTTCGTTATGTTGTTTGATATGCACTCATTTTATCCAGCTGAAATGTATTTGTTTTTAATGACGACGGATATTGATTTTAGAAGAGGCTCGAGCAGAGGCAAAAAGTGAGGTTAGTGTCACAGAGAGTTTGGAGGCTCACCCTCTAAATTATGACTGGCATCACAATGAGAGGGAGAATACACCCTCTACGCCCCTTCTCCTCCTCCCCAGTGCCGTACGAAATAGGATGATGTTTATTGGCGCACGACCATGCACGATAGATATCAGTCGGGAAAATTTTAAAAAAATAGTGAGAATCAGGCGATGAAACCTACTGCTCAGAACACATTCAACAAAGCTGCTTTCCAACAGGCGGTAAAAAAACACTTAACAACGACGTACGCAAACACGGAAGCTCAAGCCGATGCGCGTGCTTGGTATTTGGCAATGGGGCGTGCGCTTGCCGAGTTTACAACGGTTGATTTATTGGAAACTGAGCAGGATGAAAAAATCACTCAGAGCCGCAGTGTGAACTACCTTTCTCTTGAATTTCTGATTGGTCGTTTAACGGGTAACAACCTGATCAGCATGGGCTTATATGAGCAAGTGACAGAAGCGATGGAAGAGTTAGGCCATAACCTAACGGATCTATTGGAAGAAGAGCGCGATCCTGCTTTAGGTAATGGTGGTTTAGGTCGTTTAGCTGCGTGTTTTATGGATTCATTAGCGGCACAAGAATTCCCAGCGGTGGGGTACGGCCTTCACTATGAATACGGCTTGTTCCGTCAGTCTTTTGAAGCGGGCCGTCAAAAAGAAGCGCCAGATGCATGGCGTGGTGTTGAAGGTTATCCTTGGGAAGTTCAGCGTCCAGAGCTTTCTCAACAAGTGGGTTTCTACGGTCATGTGGAATCGTTTACAACGGAAAGTGGTGAAGAGAAACGCCGTTGGGTTCCGGGCATGGAAGTAGAAGGTGCTGCATGGGATTTACCAGTTGTTGGTTACCAAAGTAATACCGTTTACCCGCTGCGTTTGTGGGAATGTCGTGCGCCAATGCCTTTCAACTTAGGTCGTTTTAATGACGGCGATTACGTAGGGGCGCAGTACGCGAACCTTGAAGCGGGCAACGTGACTAAGGTTCTGTACCCGAACGACAACCACCTACAAGGTAAAGCTCTGCGTTTGATGCAGCAGTATTTCCACTGTGCATGTTCAGTGGCGGATATTCTAAAGCGTCACGAAAAATCAGGCCACCATATTGCTGATTTAGCTAAGTTTGAAACCATTCAGCTTAACGATACTCACCCAACAATCGCCATTCCTGAGTTAATGCGTATTCTACTGGATGACTACGGCTTTAGCTGGGAAGACGCATGGTCAATCAGTTCTAAAACCTTTGCGTACACTAACCATACTCTACTGCCAGAAGCATTAGAAACATGGAGTGAAGCGTTAATTTCTCAAATGTTGCCACGTCATATGGAGATCATTTTTGAAATCAACCATCGCTTCCTACAAGAGGTAGAAGCCAAGTGGCCAGGCGACATTGAAAAAATGCGTAAGCTTTCCATTATTCAAGAAGGCGAGCACCGCATGGTTCGTATGGCTAACCTGTGTGTGGCAAGTACCTACGCGGTAAACGGTGTAGCGGCTCTGCACTCGGCTTTGGTTAAGCGTGATCTGTTCCCTGAATTTAATGAGCTATACCCAAATCGTCTGCAAAACGTGACTAACGGGGTAACGCCTCGTCGTTGGTTGAAGTTCTGTAACCCAAGCTTATCGAGCCTGATCTCTGAAAAAATTGGTCATGATTGGCCAGCGGATCTGGATAAGTTACGTGGTATTGCGAAATACGCAGATGATGCGAAATTCCAACAAGATTTCATGGCGGTGAAGAAGCAAAATAAACAGCGTCTCGCCGATTGGGTTCAAGACAATCTAGATATTGAGCTGAATACGGACGCAATTTTTGATGTGCAGATTAAGCGCTTGCATGAATACAAACGTCAGCACCTGAACTTACTGCACATTTTGGCGCTGTATCATCGTTTAGTGAATGACCCAACATTCGATATGCACCCACGCGTGTTCTTCTTTGCAGCAAAAGCAGCCCCAGGTTACGAGCTAGCAAAAGAAATCATTTTCGCTATTAATAAAGTGGCGGACAAAGTGAATAACGATCCGCGTCTTAACGACAAGCTGAAAGTGGTGTTCTTGCCAGACTACCGTGTGAGCCTAGCGGAAATTATTATTCCTGCGGCGGATGTGTCTGAGCAAATTTCGACAGCGGGTAAAGAAGCGTCAGGTACGGGTAACATGAAGTTGGCCCTAAACGGTGCATTAACCGTGGGTACGATGGATGGCGCGAATGTTGAGATCCGTGAAGAAGTAGGGGATGAGAACATCTTTATCTTCGGCTTGTTGGTGGACGAAGTTGAGCAATTAAAAGCAGAAGGCTATCACCCTCGTAAGTACTACGAAGCGGATAGCTTATTAAAAGCGGCGCTGGATTTACTAGAAGGTGACGAGTTCACACCTGGCTACCCAGGTCAGCTGATTGCTACGCGCAAGAGCTTACTTGATGGTGGTGACCCATATTTAGTATTAGCGGATTTTGCAAGTTATGTGGAAGCTCAGCAACGCATTGACGACGCCTACCGTGATCAAAAAGGTTGGGCACGTATGGCTATTTTGAATACCGCGCTGGTGGGCAAGTTCAGCTCTGATCGCAGTATTCGTGATTACGTGAACAACATTTGGAAATTAGAAGCGGTAAACCGTTAATTTCCACCATTCAATAACGATTAAAACTACATAAATGGGAGGCGGTGCTAGGCCGCCTTCGGAGAAAGCGATGAAACACGATAACATACTAAAACAAGTCGCTGACATGGCAGGCATTGCCGACAGCTACGTGAGCGCTTGGGGCGACGAGGCAGCAGTAAGTGACGATACCATTCGTTATTTACTGAACTCTCTAGGGTACAACACGAAAAACGATGAGTCTCTGTTGGAGTCGGCATCTAAAAAGCACCGTAAGGATGTGTTAGCACCAGTTCAGGTAACCTGTGATGGTGATCCGATACACGTGCCTTTGTACTTGGGTGTGAGTGCTCGTGAAAGTGAATTCAGCTGGCACTTAGAGACTGAGCAAGGGGAAGTGATGGAAGGCTACCTTCAATCACAGCTTGTGAGTGACGATCGTGCTGATGGTGGTGCTTTAGTGTTTGCATTGCCTGAAAACTTGCCTTGGGGTTATCACAAGTTACAGATTTTCCGTAAGCGTCGTAAATCTCCTTATGTTATGACTTTAATCGTTACGCCTAAATCGTGTTTCAAGCAAGACGATATTTTAAATGAAAAGAAATTGTGGGGCCCAAGTGTTCAGCTTTATACCCTGCGTACCGCGCATAACTGGGGGATTGGTGACTTTGGTGATCTCAAACAGTTAGTGGGTGATGTGGCTGCTCGTGGTGGTGACTTTGTTGGCCTAAACCCTATCCACTCTTTATTCCCTGCGAACCCAGAAGGGGCAAGTCCTTATAGTCCATCGTCTCGTCGTTGGCTCAATATTCTGTATATTGACGTGAGCTCTGTTGCTGAGTTTGCCCAATCTACCGAGGCACAACAGCTTGTGGGTAGCGCAGAATTCCAACAGCGCTTAAATGCAGCGCGTGATGCTCACTGGGTGAACTACAGTGAAGTCTCTGAGCTGAAAATGAGTGTGTTGCCGCTGCTTTATAAAGAATTTAAGCAACGTCATTTAGATAAAAATACCGCTCGTGGTAAAGCGTTTAAAGAGTTTGTTCAGGTCGGTGGTGAGAGCCTGCTTCACCAAGCCGCTTTTGATGCTTTGCATAAATCTTTGCACGATGAAGATGCAAGTATGTGGGGCTGGCCAGTTTTCCCTGCTGAATTTAAACGCTTTGACAGCCCTGCGGTTAAGAACTTCATTAAAGAAAATGCCGATCAGGTTGAGCTGTACATGTATTTACAGTGGATTGCAGACGGTCAAATTAATGAAGTTCAGCTATTTGCAGAAGAAAAGGGCATGTCGGTTGGCCTGTACCGCGACCTCGCTGTTGGTGTGGCAGACAGTGGTTCAGAAACATGGGCTGATGATGGCATTCTTTGCCAAGATGTTAGCATTGGTGCGCCGCCAGATATTTTAGGTCCGCTTGGTCAGAACTGGGGGTTACCACCGCTGAATCCACAGCGACTAAAAGAAACGGCGTATGATGCCTTTATCCAGCTGCTTCGTGCCAACATGAAATATTGTGGTGCGCTGCGTATTGACCATGTCTTGGGCTTACTGCGCCTGTGGTGGATTCCAAAAGGAGAAGATGCCACTCAAGGTGCCTACATGTATTACCCAGTTGAAGACATGTTGGCCATTTTGGCTCTTGAAAGCCACCGTCATCAATGTTCTGTTATTGGTGAAGATTTGGGTACGGTGCCTGATGAGATTGTCACTTTGCTTGGCGATGCCGGTGTGCATTCTTACAAAGTGTTCTTCTTCGAAACCGCAGAAGATGGTGGATATTACTCACCACAGCATTACACCAACCAGTCTATGTCGGCTTTGTGTACTCATGATATGCCGACACTGCGTGGCTTCTGGCATTGTGAAGATTTAAAGATGGGCAAAGAATTAGGCCTTTATCCTGATAGTGAACAGCTACAAGAGTTGTTCGATTCTAGAGCAAAAAGCAAACAAGCCATCCTTGATAGTATTGCATGGCATGGTTACCTTCCTGAAGGAGTAGGACGCGATGCGGCATACGTGCCGATGGATCGTCATTTAAGTGAAGGGTTGCAGATGCATCTTGCTGCAGGATCGAGTACTCTATTGAGCTTACAGCTTGAAGATTGGCTAGAGATGGACAAGCCAGTCAACATCCCAGGCACGGTAGATGAATACCCTAACTGGCGTCGTAAGCTGTCGGCCTCGTTAGATGATCTATTTGGTCGCCAAGATGTCAATGACTTAACTCGTCGTCTTACTGAAGTACGAGCTCAGGCAAGTCAAAAATAAAATAACTATCAGGAGAGTTGCGTTGGACAAAGATGTCGTACGCAGTGAATTTGAAGAATACATGCAGCTTGAAAGGGCTGCATTTTCTGATCCTTTTTCATTTTTAGGTCCTCAATTCGGCTCTAAAGGCATTGCCCTTCGAGTATGGATTCCTGGCGCAGACAGCGTTGAAATCTTGCTTGATAACAATGAACGTATTGCTTTAGAGCGTGAATCAGAAAGTGGCTTTATTCTTAAAGGTTCTCAAAACTTCACCACTGCACATTATCGCTTAGCTATTAACTGGTCTGGTACGGAGCAGATCGTCGATGACCCCTATCAATATCACAATGTGATGCCAAGTGAAGAGGCGGTTCATACTCCGAAAAGCATGTATCACGAATTGGGTGCACAACTGGTGACCCTAGAGCGTGGTGGCCACCAAACCTCAGGTGTCCGTTTTATTGTTTACGCACCGCATGCCTCTGCCGCTAGTGTTATCGGGGATTTTAACCACTGGGATGGCCGTCGTCATCCGATGCAGCGCATTGACCATGGCTTATGGGGATTATTTATTCCTGATCTGAAAGCTGGATCGTCATATAAGTTTGAACTTAAAGGGCCGAGTGGGGAAGACTTACCCCATAAAGCGGATCCTTGGGGGTTCTACTCTGAGCAATACCCTTCCTTCTCTTCTATTGTGTACGATCACCGTACCTATCAATGGCAAGACAAAAAATGGCAGCAGCGCCCTGTAACCCGTAAAGACAAAGAAGCTCTGTCGTTTTATGAGTTACATGCAGGTTCATGGCGGAAGAATGATCAAGGTGAATTCCTTACCTATCGTGAGCTAGCGGATCAGCTGGTGCCTTATTTAACGGAAATGGGTTACACCCACGTTGAATTAATGCCGATTTCGGAGCATCCATTTTATGGTTCTTGGGGTTACCAAGTGATTGGTATGTTTGCGCCTACCAGCCGCTTTGGCAGCCCAGATGACTTTAAGTATTTCGTCGATCAGTGTCACCAAGCAGGACTTGGGGTGGTACTTGATTGGGTTCCAGCGCACTTCCCATCCGACAGCCATGGTTTGGCGAACTTTGATGGTACGCCACTGTTTAACGACCCTGATCCTCGTCGTGGTTGGCATCAAGACTGGAATAGTTTTATTTATGATTACGGCCGTGATCATGTCCGTCGTTTCCTAGTGGCTAATGCACTGTATTGGTTTGAGCAATTCCACATTGATGGTATTCGTGTGGATGCCGTCGCTTCCATGTTATATCTGGATTACTCACGTAGCCATGATCAATGGGTACCAAACCATGATGGTGGTAATGAAAACTACGATGCGATCAGCTTGCTGAAATGGATGAACGAAGAAGTGTATCGTCACTTTCCGAACGCCATCACGATCGCTGAAGAATCAACGGCTTTCCCGGGGGTGTCTAAACCAACGGATGTAGGCGGACTTGGATTTGGGTTTAAATGGAACATGGGCTGGATGCATGACAGCTTAAGTTATATCCAAGAAGACCCAATTCACCGTCGTTATCATCACGATACCATTACCTTCCCAATGGTGTATGCCTTCAGTGAAAACTACGTATTGTCGCTATCTCATGATGAAGTGGTGTATGGCAAAGGTTCTATTCTAAATAAAATGCCGGGTGATGAGTGGCAAAAAACCGCAAATATGCGAGCTTACATGGGATACATGTATGGTCAACCTGGTAAGAAACTGAATTTCATGGGCGCTGAGATTGCACAAAGTGCAGAGTGGGCACATGAAGGGCAGTTAGAATGGCACTGGTTGCAGTACTCTCGTCACCAAGGCATGCAAACGCTGATACGAGATTTAAATTGTTTGTATCGCGATGAACCTGCCATGCATGAGCGTGATTGTGAGCCGTCTGGTTTTGAATGGCGCTTACAAGATGAAAATGAGCTGAGTGTATTGGCCCATGAGCGGATCAGTGATAACGGGGAACGTATACTGGTGATCAGCAACTTTACACCAGCCCCTCGTGATGGTTTCCGTTTAGGTGTTCCCACTGCGGGTGAGTATCAACTTGTGTTGAATACCGATGCGGCGAAATACGATGGCAGCGATTACGACACGCCATCCAGAGCGCTAACAGAGAAAGTGGAAAGCCAAGGTTTGGATAATTCCTTGGTGGTGAATTTACCGCCGTTGTCGACGGTATTCTACAAACTGACGTAGTGATCAATACTCTTTGATCTTGAAAGGCCCAGTTTAGCGACTGGGCCTTTTATTTTCCTTGTCTACAGAAGAGTGAATAAGACGAGATTACTCCTCATTGGAAATTAATGTGAATCCTTCATCGAGCCAGCCTGTGATCCCACCTATCATTTTTTTCACGGGACGATTTAATTTCGCAAGCCTGATTGCAGCCTTCTCTGTGGCATTGCAGTGTGGGCCTGCGCAATACACCACAAATAACGTGTCGGCTGAGTAGTTCTCTAAGTTTTTAGAGTTAAGTTTTGAGTGTGGTAGGCTGATGGCTTGTTCGATGTGCCCTTTGGCAAACGCCTCATCGCCGCGTACATCAAGCAGGACAAAATCTTTACGGTGATTGGTCAGTGCGTGATGCACATCCCAACAGTCAGTTTCAAATTGTAAGAGCTGTTCAAAATGCGCGAGGGCATCGCTGCTGTTGGCGGCAGAAACTCTAGATACGGCAGATGACATAATGAAATCCTTTTCTTTGTTGTGATGAGTGGTTGGTATTACAGCGTTAAATGAAAAAAGGTGACACTGGCGCATAAGACAATTATCGTTAACTTTGAGCCAGAGATAGCTGAATTTGAGTACAGAATAAGGATATTCGATGAAACGTATTGCCATTTTAACTTACGACAATGCCGCTTTATTTGAACTAGGCTGTGCGGTTGAATTGTTTGCTTTACCAAGGCCAGAAATTGAAGACTGGTATCAAACACAAGTAGTTACGTTTGATGACTGTGCATTGGAGGTGACCGGTGGGGTGAAAATCATGGCGCAGCAAGTGAGTTCGCTAGATAATTATGACGTGGTCGTTATCCCTAGTTGGAGTACTCATAAAGCGGAAGTGTCGGCTAAGTTAAGAAAAGCCATGTTGGACTTTCATAAAGCAAAAAAGCGTATTTTATCGTTTTGTTCTGGTGCCTTTTTACTGGCAGAGCTTGGTTTATTAGATGGACGAAAAGCTACAACTCATTGGCGTTATGCTGCCCTGTTTTCAGAGCGATTCCCGCAGATTACTTTTGTCGATAATGTGTTGTACCTTTATGATGGCCAAATTGGATGCTCGGCTGGCAGTGCGGCGGCATTGGATCTGGGCATTGAAGTGATCAGGCAAGACTATGGTCATAAAGTTGCGAATAGTATTGCCCGTCGGCTGGTGGTTTCCTCACATCGTAAAGGGGGGCAATCACAATTCGTTGAAACCGTGGTGTCAGAGAGACCTAATAGCTTTTCAGAAGCGTTGGATTGGGCACTAGAAAGCTTATCGCAACCTATCGATGTTGGGCAGATGGCAGAGCGTGCCAACATGTCGAGAAGAACGTTTGATCGTAAATTTAAATTATCACTGAATATGAGCCCTAAAGAGTGGTTGACTCAGCAACGTTTAGCGCTCGCTAAACAAATGATAGAAGACACCCAGTACACGATTGAACAGGTTGCTACCTTTGCAGGTTTTGATAATGCAACAACCATGCGGCATCACTTTCGACGAGTGTTTGATGTTTCTCCGAGGCAGTATCGCGATCAATTTGGGAATCGATAGTGATCAGCCTTGATGAGTTGTGAATGGGCATGAGTCGCTGGAGCCAGTGAGGGCAATGTGGGCAAATGTTTTCTTTAAGTCACACTGTACAAACGCAGTGCTTTTGTTATTATCTTGCTCGGCCTGCAATACAGACCTATTTATATGCGACATTATGTTTTAGAAAACCTTCAATTCATCGGCGTTATCAGTCTGTGTCATGAAGTATTTCCTTCCCATAGTTAAACATTACATAAATAATTCTTTTGGGCTTTTTTCCGCATTTTTTGCGAATTATTTTTGAAAAAATTTAGGAGACACTCATGTCTAAAGCAACTGGTATCGTTAAGTGGTTCAACGAAGAGAAAGGTTTCGGTTTCATTACTCAAGATAACGGCGGTGCAGATGTATTCGTTCACTTCCGTGCTATCGCTTCTGAGGGTTTCAAAACTCTTGCAGAAGGCCAAAAAGTATCTTTCGAAGTAGAGCAAGGCCAAAAAGGTCTTCAAGCTGCTAACGTAGTTTCTCTATAATTCGAAGAACGACCTCTTCTTTAAAAATGCTGGCTAAGGCCGGCATTTTTTATGCTTGTTACATAGAGGCGTAGGTTTTTCTTGTGTAAATTTTTTTCTTCTCCCTTTTTTCTTCAACTTTCATTTTCTGTTATCGACAATTCAACCGTTAAATCATCGGTCAGTGCCGCAAGATTTTCTTGAACGTGTATCAATTCAATGTCGGGTAGCTCTAGCTCTAGGATAGCGACAAAGAGTTTAGGTTGGCTTTTAGTGATGGTCTCTAGCTTACTGATGTTAATGTTCATCGAGGCGAGTTTTGTCGCGATTTTGTTAATAATTCCGGGGCGCTCACTGCCTGTAATGGTGAGCTTGTGCTGTGCTTGGCATGAGCTTGGTTTATTGACTTCAACCAAGTGCATTTGGGATTCGGTTATGCTGGAGAGGGCGTCATACAAAGCTGCAACTTGAGAAGAAGGCACGCAGATATGTAAAATACCAGCATACTGACCAGAAAGGTTAGTCAGGCTGCTGGCATGCCATGTGCCTTTGTGTTGTAGCACGATGTGAGAAACGAGTTCAATAAGCCCTGGGCGGTCTTTTCCGGTTAGGGTGATCACCAATTGTTTCATGTTTAATCCTGCTATTCTCAACACCGTTATTGGTGATTAAGTATAGAAGGATTATATGCACACGCTCACTTGTTATGCGTTATTTTTCATTTAATCCACGCCACCAAGGGGCTGTGTGATTTTGTGCGAGTAACGCTTCTTTGTTTACTGTAAGCTGAGCGCCAATTTGTGGTGTCAATAGATTAACTTGGTGTTGTTTGGCAAGATCTCGAATGGTCTCTAGTGGGTCATACCAACGATGAAAAGCCAGATCAAAGGTCGAGTTATGGATTGGAAGCATCTGCTTACCTTTTAGATCTAAGTGCGCTTGCAGGCTTTGCTCTGGCATCATATGAACGCCGGGCCAACTTGGATCATAAGCGCCAGTTTCAATCATGGTGAGATCAAACGGCCCATACTTTTCACCGATCTGTTTAAAGCCATCGAAATACCCTGAATCACCACTAAAATAGAGGTTTTGATCTTGGCTTTTTATCACCCAAGATCCCCACAAGGTTTTATTCCCGTCACTCAGCCCTCGGCCAGAAAAGTGCTGGGTTGGCGTGAAAGCAAGGGTTACGCCATCCACGTTAGCCTCTTGCCACCAATCCATTGCAGTGATCTTGTTAGGATTAACTCCCCAATGTTGAAGATCGCCATCGACACCGAGAGGAACCCAAAAATGATCCACTTTATCGGCCAGTTTTTTGACGCTGCTTTTGTCTAAATGATCATAGTGATTATGAGAAATGATCACTCCTTTTAAAGGAGGAAGATCGTCAATGGAGATCGGTGCTTGGTGGAAGCGTTTTGGGCCAATAAAGCTAAATGGTGATGCACGATCCGCAAACACAGGATCGAGCAACCAGAAGTCACCATGCAGTTTTAATAGGATGCTGGAGTGGCCTAAGCGAAACACTTCCACCGTATTATCGGGCAGCTGGGCTAAGGTATCTGGTGTAATAGCAACAATCGGCATCTCCTGGGTTGGTGATGCATCGATTTTTTTCTCAAATAACCAGCGTTTGAGAATAGAAGAACTCTCTGAATTGCTTGGCTTGGTGATAATGCTTTGATTGTGAAACTTGCCTTGATGGAACTGTTTTGATTGCTCCATGGCATCAGTGTTTTCTGGAAGTGTGGCATTAATAGACGATAAAAACATACTGGCTCCAGTAATGGTTAAAGTGGTGGTAGCAAGAGCAATAAGCCATTTTTTCTTTCCCGCTTGTTTGCTGTTGGTGACATGAACAGGCGCGACTGGGGCTTGAGTGTGTTGCATGTTTTACCTCACTTCAGATTATGTTTATTTAAAGGCATTACAAATAAACTACACTGGGTAGTTTACATTCTGTTTTTGTGAAAAGTAAACTAGTTAGTGCACTTTTTTTTAAGAAGCGTACAATTTACGAGGTAGATGTAAGGAGCATTAAGTGTGAAATTATCTGAGCAAAAGCGGTTACAAATTTTATCGGCGGCTGAGAAAGCGTTTAGTGAACAAGGGCTTGATAGCACTAGCATGGACTATGTCGCTAAATTAGCTCAAGTGTCTAAACGAACGGTTTACAATCATTTTCCCAGTAAACAGGATTTGTTTCAGGCAATTTTGTCTGACATGATGAGAAAAATGGAACAAGTTGGTCAAGTTGCTTTTGATCCGAATAAAGAGATTCGAGGCCAACTACGGGAAATTGCAGAGCAAGAAGTGGCACTCCTCACATCTGATAATTTTATTCGCTTAGGTCGCACCGCGTTTATTCAAATGCTGAAAGACGCCAGTTTAGCGGCAAAATTAAGCTCAGAAGCCATTGGGTGTGAACAGCATTTAGCGTGCTTTATTCGTTCAGCTTGCGAATGTGGTGTGCTTGCTGTGGACGATCCAGACTTTGCCGGTAAGCAGTTTGTATATCATCTAAAGTCGTTTATTTTTTATCCTAAGCTGTATGGTTTTTCAGAGGTTCCAGAATCTGAGCAGCAAGACATGATAGAAAAAACACTGGATATGTTTTTAGCGCAATATTTGGCCGAGTAAATATAGCCACTTTGAACGGTTATTGGCTTTAAGAATGAAAAAAACGGCTCATGATAGAGCCGTTGAAAAGTGTATTTACTGAATGACTCAATAAATAAAATTACACTAATGGTTCTAAGTTCGCTGGACGGTAGTAAACCGATTTAAGTACTTTACCTTGACGAATTACCTTGTCTTTTAGCTCTACGTCTTGTGCACATTTAGCAATAATGAACTCACCTTTGGTGGTTGCCATTAGCTCAACACCTTGTTTGGCATAGTGAGCTTGAGTTTCTTCGTATTCCGCTTCGGTACGGCACACTTTACTCATGTTGCTTGAATGAACTTCATCCCAGCAAGCTACAAAGTTAATGTCGCAGTTTTTTGCCACATTAAGGAGCAGATCAATAAGGTAGCTAATGGCTAGGTTGTCGTTGATTTGTTTGTCGCCAAGGTGAACTAAACGGCCCATCAATACGTAGACAGAATCAACAATCGCGTCTGCTTGCTCGACTTTAGAATCAGCGACAGCAAGCTCAGTCATCTCTTCAATAGCCAGTGAAGTATGAAGCTGATCCATCTTTTCATTTAGCGACGCTGGATCTTCAATAGGAAGGTCGAAAGTTGAGCGGAATTGGCTAATGTCGCGGTATAAGTGGTCGTAAAGTGGTTGGTCTAAAACAGACAGCTTCATAAGTTTATTACCTTGTTAGTGCTAGGTTTGGTTTCAGCCCACGAGTGTAATCAAACCCAGCACTAAAAAGAAGGGTTATTCGTGCCAATATTGCAGACCGTATTTTTTTAGGATCTTTTCTAGTTCACCAGACTCTTTCAGTTGTTTCATTCCTTGGGAAAAAATCTCGGCGTATTCTTTGGATTTTTTATGTTGAGGAGAAAAGGCTACATAGATATGGCTACCTTTTCCTAAGTTGCCTGCGTATTTAAATTGATTATGCAGTGCCATGTCTTGGGTGGTGTGGGCGAAAACGTTCTTGTCTTCTACCAGTACATCGAGATGGTTATTGAGTAGTTTGCGGATGTTGGGTTCTAGCGCGTTTTGGCCGAGGGAGTAGTAGACGTTATTAGGGTTGCGTTTAACAAATTGGGTTAATGGGGAGTCATCGTAAGCGTAGTCCTTGATAAGGCCAATTCTCATTTTTGACAGAGAGTGAATATCAGAAAAACTCCACGAGCTATCTTTAGCCACGTAAAAGGCATCTTGACTGTAACCTAGCTCTTGTTCTGGAAAAATAAAATCGGGCGCATCAGCTTTTATGGCACCAATAATAGCGTTGTAGCTGCCTCGCCTAGTGGTATGAATGGCTCTGTTCCACGGCAGCACTGTATATTCAATAGTGTGATCATGTTTTTCAAAAATACGCTGAATCACTTCAATGCCATAACCTGGCTTTGATGAATCAGGAGTGCCATTGTAGGGATACCATTCATCAGCAACAATCGTGATGACATCGGCAGAGGTGATGGCACTAAAAAAAGTGAGCCAGAGAATGCACAGTAATCGAGCGCTTTTTTTATAGAGAGTGATCCAAATACGACTGTCCATGTAGTATTCCTTTGTACCTTGTTAACACCGATGTGATTGATTGTTGATTAGAGTTAATTTAAAACAATATGAATTAATATGCCTTACGTTGCAATGTGAATAATGCGTGATTTGTTTAAAACTGGTAAGACTCAACAGATATTTTGCACTATTATGTGAGCTTCATAAGTTGCAATAGCAGGAACACCGAATATGTCTACACCTCTCGATTCAACGTTGATCACAACTATTCAAAGCTACGATGCAGAAAAGCGTTTTAAGTATTTATTGAAAGAAGTTGTGGAGCACCGTCAAATTTGGATTCTGACGGATGAGCATGGCTGCGTTATGTTAAACACAGAAGATGAAGACTGTGTTCCAGTTTGGCCACATAAAGAGTTTGCTGAAGCGTGGGCGACAGGGGAGTGGGAAGCGTGTAAAGCGGAATCCATTTCGTTGAATAAGTGGCATAGCCGTTGGAGCCATGGTCTGGAAGATGATGAATTAGCGGTGGTGGTATTTCCAAATCAAGATGAGGAAGGCGTTGTCGTATTCCCTGATGAGTTTGATTTTGAATTAAAGCAACAAGCGAAAAAAAGCCGTTAAGCTTACTGTGTGGTAAGAAGCTCAGGAAGAGCGTGATGTGTTGCATTACGTGTGTGTCCTGAGCTTTTGTTATGCCTTTTTCTTCTTCTTTTTCTATTGTCCTTTCTTCTTTCTTTTTCTGCGTTAGTTACTATTAGTTGTGGATGGCAAGATGCCGCTCTATTTTTAGAACGATGGAACGTGATACCCACGGGTTCCAGATTTCTGAAAATGTCTTTAAGAAGTAACGGGCGGTTTCATCGGGGGCGTGGCGTCCTTTTTCTGCCCATGCAAGCAGCGAGCTCATGTCGTGTGCGGTGATGTTTACTTTACTCATAAAATCGCTAAGTACTGGCGCTCTTTGCTGAAACTGATATGAAATACCACTTGAAGCATCCGAAAGTGGATAACCTCCAGGGTAGGGGGCCTCACAATTTAATCTGGAATTACAAGTATGGCCTCGGTAGTTAAAGATGGGCATTTGCAGTTTCACCGTTTCTGGAAGCAGCCCAAGTAGTGATGCGGGCTCCCAGTAATAAAAAACAAAGGGAGTTTGGTTTTTGAAGTACTCTAAAATGATCTCACGTTGCTCTACGCCAGATGCCGGGTTAACGGAGTGGAAGTTGCTATGTAATTGTAATGCCGCCAATAGGTTATAGTTAATGGTGGCGCACTTCCAATAGCTAGGACAACTAACAAAAATGCCTTTATTGTTTTCAGATTTCAAGGTAAAAACCTGAGTATGTGCGCTGAGATCGGTGACTTTAGTCAGCGTGGGGTAGTGATCTTGGACATATTTAGGAATGTACCAGCCTTCTTCTGCTCCGGGGTATACATTGCGTAATATGACGAGTATTTTTTCTTTATCTAATTCAATGAGCTCTTCACTATAATTGCTCAGCCACACTTCCGGAACAATATCGATTTTCCTTTGGTGTAAGGTAGCAATGAAATCAGCATTGCTGTCGGCGACTTTCACGTTGACAGAACACTCGAAACCCAGCTCAATGATTTGTTTTATGATGGCAGTTAGAATTTGGCTTGATTCCCAATCAAACCCCAGTATGTTCACTGGCTTGTCTTTGGAGCAATCAGCTAACGCATTGAAGGAAAACAATGATAGGAGCAGAATGAACATTTTCATGCTTTGTTCCTCAGTACTGACCGCTGGAAATACCTAGAGAAAGTCGAGTGATTATGATGATCTTGTACTCAAAGCATAGTTGACGTTGCACCTCAGTTTATAAAACTCGTTGATAATACCGCCTTAACTTGATGTATAAAGGCCAAGGTTTGAACGAGTTTCAAGCCTTGGCCTGTAGCAACGAAATACCTCAGACAGATGGGTTACACTAAGCTTGCCAGCATCTCATCTGAGTAATTTACTAGTTCTTTGCCTTCTCTAACTTTGGCGATGTAGTCTGGATTAGCAATGAACGGGCGGCCTATTGCCAGCAAATCAAACTTGTTTGTTTCGATGGCGTCACTGCCCGTTTCAGCGGTGTAGCCGCCTACTCCTACCAGTGTGTTGTTATAGTTTGCACGAACATAGCTAGATGCAGTACCACCGAGGTAATCAAATTCTAAGCTGTCATCAAAAATACCGATATGGAGGAATGCCAAGTCGCGTTTTTCCAATTCAGTTAGTAGGTGATCAAATACGCCTCTGTCACGCTCATCACCTTCCATGTTCACATAGGCTCCAGGGCTAACACGAAGCGCTGTTCTGTCGTTGCCAATGCGATCGACGACAGCATCGACGACTTCAAGAGCAAAACGGGCCATATTCTGTTCACTTCCACCGTATTCATCGGTTCGGTGGTTACTGTCGTGGTGTAGGAATTGATCGATCAGGTAGCCATTGGCTCCATGGATCTCCACCCCATCAAATCCTGCATCGATGGCGTTCGCGGCTGTTTGAGAAAAGTCTTGAACAAGCTGTGCGATTTCTTCATGAGTCAGCGGTTTTGGAACTTGGTAGCTTAGTTCACGCATACGAGGTACTGAGCCATCTACTTTTACTGCCGAAGGTGCCAAAACATCACCACCACCGAAAAAGTGTGGGTGAGAGACACGGCCTGTATGCCATATTTGAGCAAAAATTTTACCGCCATTGTTATGCACGGCATCGGTCACTTTACGCCAGCCTGTAATTTGTTCTGGTGTAAATAACCCTGGTGTATTTGGGTAACCCTGACCATCTTGTCGGATCAATATGGCTTCTGAAATGATCAAACCAGCCTCTGCCCTACGACCATAATAATCAGCCATGGCTTGGGTTGGCACCAGATTATCATCCGCCATGCAGCGAGTGAGTGGGGCCATTAAGATACGGTTGTTTAAAGTGATGGTGTTATTCAGCTCGTAAGGTTGCAGTAGGTTCGTTGTCATGCTCAGATCTCTTATTTGAATGTTTGTTCAATATTAAGATGCACTTATTTGAACGATCATTCAAGTACTATTTTGAACAGATATTCAAAATTGAGTACAATAAAAAAAGAGATAGCAAATGAGTAAGCCACTAATGAGAAACGCAGAGTTTGATAGAGAAACCGTTTTAAGGTCCGCCATGACGGCTTTTATGCATAAGGGATATGCAAAAACCAGTATGCAAGATTTAACGAAAGCCACCGGATTGCACCCCGGCTCTATTTACTGTGCTTTTGATAATAAACGTGGGTTATTATTGGCAGCATTAGAGCAATACAAACAAGATCGAAATGCAGAGTTTGAGGGATTCTTTTCTGGGGCAAAACCTGTCTTAACTGAGCTAAAAAACTATCTTGATAACATTGTTTGTGAGTGTGTTAGCGGGGATGCAGCAAAAGCCTGCTTACTGACAAAAGCTTTAAATGAAATGGCGCAGCAAGATGATGAAGTACAAAACATTATCACCGCAAATTTAGCCAACTGGCAGCAAGCTTTAACGGATAAATTTGAGCAAGCAAAACAATCTGGTGAATTGGTAACAGTGAGAGAAAGTGAGGACTTAGCACGTTTTTTGGTGATGGGAATTTATGGTTTAAGAACTTTTGCTCATACCCATCCAGAAGCGAAAACCTTGCAGCAATTGGCTGATCAGCTATATCGAGATTTATGCGCGTAAGAAGGTGGTTGTGTAGGATTAAGTGATCGAGTGGGGCATCTCACACCACCGTTTTTGTACCACGATAAATAAAATGAAACAGCATGAAATTGATCGTTAGAAAAGCACAAAAAGAAGATGCTCAAGGCATCGTGAATGTACTGAACCCGATTATTGAAGGTGGACGTTTCACGATTCTTGATACTCTCTTCTCTGTCGAAGAAGAAGAGCAATTTATTCAGAACTTTCCTGAACGAGGCGTGTTTAATGTTGCGTTAAACACTGAAAACTCGTGCGTGGTTGGTTTTCAAAATGTGGAACCTTTTGCCTGCTATACACGCGCTTTTGATCATGTTGGTATTATTGGTACTTATGTAGATAGTCAATACCGCAGGCAAGGTATTGCGTCGAGCCTGTTTGAGGCAACCTTTGAGGCGGCAAAAAATCAAGGCTATGAAAAGCTGTTTGCCTATGTACGTGATGATAATGACAATGCTTTGAAAACGTATTTGAAACAAGGTTTTGCAGTAGTCGGAAAAGCGAAGAAGCATGCCAAAATTGGTGGGCAATATATCGATGAAGTGTTGATAGAAAAATTTTTATAAAAGTGAGCTTAGCAGTTTTAATATCAAGTCTGTGGCTACGTTTGCTTTACGGTGAGTGATGTATGCAGACGTATTTTTCTCCCCCTCGCTCTATTAGCGTAGGGGGAGAAGACGAAAAGCGTTAATGCAGAGAGCTAGGCTGCTTTTTTAAGTGCTTTTTTTAGCTTTTTAAGCTTGTCTTCTTGTTTAGCAAGTTTAGCTTCTCTAGCTTTAATCTCTTTCTTAATTGATTTTACTTCTTTTGAAACTTTCGGTGCTTTCACTTCTTTTAGTGCTTTTTTCTCTTTTGAAACTTTTGCCATTGTTGATCTCCTTAAGGGGGAATATTGTGAGCTTACTTGCTCGCTTGTGTTATCAACGCCTTCCATGCAACAAAGCTTTAAACCGCATGAGCTTACCTCAGGCATTTTTATCTTAAATATTTCACACTAATGAAATTAATTGCATATATGTGCGATTGATAGCCAAAAAGAGGTGAACTGCGATGTGGTTCACAGATATACCACTTAAGGGGGGATCCCTGTAAGAGTGGTGACCATGGGTTGTAATTGTATTTCTTACATTTTTATGGTCGATTTCCCCACATTTTGTGCAAAGTTTCTTGGAATTTAAGTTCGTAATATTCGTGTAATTATCACAATAATAACTTACAATCACTTAATGCCTTAATTGAAAGTAAGTTTTTTTAAGTTAATGACACAAGATGAACGACTCATTTCTATGCAAAGTTGGTTGCTAGAGCAGAAGAAAATTACATTATCTGAAGTGTGTGAACGATATGGGATATCCCGAGATTCAGCACGACGTGATTTGGTTAAACTCACACAGCAACCCGGTGTGCAGAGAGTTCGTGGCGGGGCTATTTGTGTTCCAGTGTCGCCTGACTCAAAGGCGTATCATCAAAAGTCGATCAGCCAAGTTAAATTAGATATTGGACGAGTAGCGGCAAGCTTAGTTGAGCCCCATGACTATATTTTAATGGATACGGGGACGACGTTATCGGCAATGGCGTCTTACCTTACGCCGCCACTGACTGTCGTCACTAATGCTGTGGATTGCTTAACGTCTTTATCGCAAAAACAGGGTATTGATTTGCATTTTGTTGGGGGAAAGTTCAATGGTTTTCATCGTGCCATGCTGGGGGCAACTGCCATTCAACAACTATCTCAGTATCGATTAAATAAAGCCTTTATTGGGGTATGTGCATTATCTGAACATGGTTTGTCGACGACCAGTGAAGAAGAGGCATCGATGAAACAGGCGATGATCGAGCAGGCGCAATTGGTTGTGTTAGTTTGTGATAGTAGCAAGTTTGGTCAGCAGCACTTTTTTAAAGTATGTGAGATGGAAAAAGTAGACATCATAGTGACAGATCAGCGGCCGTCTTCACCACTTCGTGACATTATCGAATCAAACGACATCCACCTTATCGTCACCAATCAACCAAGAGAGAGTTAGATAACATGGCTTTTACTCCTATCAAAACAGCCGTTATCGGTTACGGTTTTTCAGCGAAAACATTCCATATTCCATTTGTCAGCTCTTTGCCGGAGTTTGAGTTAGCAGCAATTAGTACGAGTAACCATGATGCGGTTATGAGAGATTGGCCTAGTGCACAGCATTATGCTTCAGCTGATGAGTTGATCGTAAACTCAGATGCAGAGCTTGTGATTATTACCGCTCCTAACGACGTGCATTTTGATTTAGCCCAAAAAGCCTTAAAAAACGGGAAGCACGTCATCTTAGAAAAACCATTTGTCACTAATGTCGCGGATGGTGAAGCCTTGATTACCTTAGCGGCGGAGAAAAAGTTGGTGCTCAGTGTGTATCACAATCGACGCTGGGATGGGGATTTTCTAACTGTTAAAAAAATGATTGAAGAAAAAAGGTTTGGTGACTTGAAACACTTTGAATCTCACTTTGATCGTTTTCGTCCTAAAGTTCGCCAACGCTGGCGTGAGCAGACGACAAATGGCGGTGGGATTTTGTTTGATTTAGGCTCCCACTTACTTGATCAAGCTTTGGTGTTATTTGGTGTGCCCGATGCGATTACGGCTCAGTGCGAAATGATGCGAGAAGGGTCAATTAACGTGGATTACTTTCATGTGGTGATGCATTACCCAAATCTATTAGTGACGTTGCACGGTGACCTTTTCAGTGCGGGCCCCAATAAACGCTTTAGTGTAAAGGGCACTGGTGGCAGTTATGAAAAGTATGGTATGGATCCACAAGAGGGATGCCTGATTGCTGGCACACTGCCGAATAAAGAAAAATGGGCCGATGAAAGCCCCGATCAGTACGGTCATTTTTATTGCGAGGAAGGGGACGAAACTGTTGTGACTGAAAGTGGCAGCTATCAGAAGTACTTCCAAGAAGTGGTTCAAGCTGTTCGATTTAATTCGTCGCCTCCTGTTAAGGCAGAAGAAGCACTTTGGAATATTAAGCTGATTGAACTTGCGATGGAAAGCAGCCGTTTAGGTAAAACACTATCGGTTAATAAATAAACGACGAGTCAATTCTATTATCTGGGCCTTACTTTTAGGCCCGTTCTTTTCTCCATTTATACTGAGCTCGATATTTTACAGGTGTGGTGTTGAAAGTGGCTTTGAATGCTTCATTAAAAGCACGAACACTACTGAAGCCACTCTGTTCGGCCACTATGGGTATGGTGACTTGTGTGCATGCCAGTAAATTTTGAGCTTTTTTGAGCCTAGTATGTCGATACAATTCCGTGAAGGTTGTATTTACGTCTTTCTTCAGCCAACGCTTGAGTGTTGAGGTGCTCATATTCATTGTTTCAGCACAATGAGTGAGTGATTTCTCATTATTCCCTTCCAAGTACGCCATAAGTTTGGATATTTTCGATTGAGGCGCGTGATCTATAATTGCTGAATTTTCCCTACAGTCGCTTTGAAGCTGGCTGAGTAAAGATAACAGAATAATGACTCTCTCTAATGGCGGGCTATCTTTCAATTTTCTCAAAGGATTAATATAGGCGTGTTCATGAAGGTTATGTTCTAAGTTCAGCGACACGTTCTGTCTTAGCCCACGCAGCCAATCAAACAACTGAGAAAATTCTGGCACACTTGAATTTAAAAATTCGTGGCTAAATAGCACCACAACAACGTCCTCAGCTTGAGATTCAGTGTCCCAGGTGTGCGAGACAAGAGGAGGGATGAGGATTAATTCATTCGTTTTACTTTCTGAAACATCGTTACCAATAAATCGAGTACCTGAACTACCTATGAGCATGATTAGCTCGTAGCAATCGTGTGCGTGCCAGTCAAAAATAGGTGGTCGATTTTGTAAATGATGGACACGTACAGAGTGGTTAGGTGAAAACCGAATAAGCTGGACTTTACTCATTTGAACCAAAACATCCATTAGTTGAGCTATAGCGGCTAATTCTAGCATGAGGCATAGATAAAATTAGTCTTAACAGATATGTATTTTAAGGAAAGATAAATAATGGATAATATTAATTTAATTTTTGATTTAGATGGGACGATAATTAGTAATGGTGAAAAGCTAAGTCAGGCAGGAACACGCAGGCTTTGTGATTTTTCTAACGATTATAATATTATTTTTGCGTCTGCTCGGCCCGTTCGCGATATGCTCCCTTTAATCCCAAGTGATTTGCACCACGCTACCTTTATTGGCTGTAATGGTGGTCAGGTATGGAAAAATAATAGCTTTGTGTATTCTTACCAAATACCTAAGGGAGAAGCTGTACAAATCATATCCCTTCTTAAAGAGTTAAGAGTTCCGTATATACTTGACAGTGATTGGCATTATTCTGTTTCAGAAATACCACATGCGTTTCATGATTACCTCAGATCTTTGTCTTCTCTAGAAGTCAGTGAAAATGAAAATATGAATTTAGGAATCACTAAAATTTTAGTGCTTGATCGAGTGTGTCAGGATTTTTTAAAAGAGTCTTTATTACTTAGAGGAGTGTCAGCGAACCTTCACACTCATACCAAAGATCAATTTTTTGATATTACACCGATGAAGATAAATAAAGCAGAGGCACTAAAAAAACTAGGTGTTAACTTTCAATCATCACTTTCATCGGGTAATGATTTCAATGATTTTGAAATGTTAAGAAAATCTGAAGTGTCTATTTTTGTTGGTTGTCGTTCTATGTTTTCCTGTGCTGATTATTATTGCAGCATGGATGATCTATTTGTAGTTCTGGAAGAAGGAATTAGAAGTTTACATCAAAAATTATTAGAAACCCCTTTGCAATGCCGATGAAAATTTCGAAACTTGTTTTTCTCTAGCTGTTAATCGTGGAAGGTATAGGTTGAGATATTTTATGCTAATGAAGAAAAAATGAGCTGTTACTCTACGTGTCAGCGGTTTTCACTGACACGCTCTTGTACTACATTTAGCAGGGTTGATAGAGTGGTTTTATCCTTACTAACTTTGTCTATTGTATCCTTTTATGTGCCATAACAAGGGAACACACAGAATTAAAATGACAGCGGCATAAATCATTTTTGTAAAATCAAGGGTTGAGTTTGATTGGGTAGTGACAAGTACGCTACCTAGCGCGCCACCAAGCCCCACAGCACAATGTTGGAGTGCACTTTGTAATCGGATCACTTTCATACGAGTTTGCGGAGTGAGGATGCTGATAAGCTCTGTGATCAGAATTAGCGTGCGTGTAGAGCTCACAATAATAAAGGTGATAAAAGCCAGCGTAGCCATGTTGATATTTAGGGTATTAAACCCTACGCCGACGGCAATCGCCATGACTAATGAGAGAGTCCCAATTAACCTGCTGACCGTAAGCTCGCCCACCGATGTTCTTGCATAGCTTTGTACTGCGATAAAGGAGCCCAAGCCGCTTAATGCATAACTGAGGCTCAGCAGAGGATGAGGGGTATTAAGGTTCACGATCAACATAACTGGGTATTGAGTAGATACGAAAAACGTACTGAGGATAGCAGTAAAAATGAGTGTAATGGCAATCAATAATTCTTTGTAGTTTGTCACCGCTTCTGTGGTTGAAGGTTGGTGATTAGACTTGGGAATAGGGGCGTTTAATGATTTTGAAGAAGCGAAGAGTGAAGCCGAAAAGAGGCAAAGTACTCCCACCAACGCCAGCCCTAGCAGCTGAAAGCCAAACTGCCAGCCTGATGTCGAAGAAAGCATAATAAGGCTTGGTACACCAACAGCCAGTGCAAGAGGAAACGCACTTAATAGTATTGCGGTATTTTTCTTCTTCCTCTTTTCACCCGAAATTAAAATAAGGTAGTTCAGGGTCATTACCGCCAATGCTCCACCAAAAATGCCAGTAAGAACGCGAGCAACAAGCAACCAATAAAAATCATTAATTAATGATGTACCTAGCGTCACGACAGCGATGCCGACAAGGGCATACCTTATTTTCTTTTTTTCATCCCAAGGGTTTGTTGAGCCTTTGATGATAAGGCTAGTGATGGCGGCGGCTAAAGCATAAGCGGAAGATAAGTAACCTGCCTGTGATACTGAAGCGCCAGCTGTTATAGCCATTGCCGAGCTAAAAGGCACAATAATGAGAGCATCAAGGGCGACAATAAAGTAAATAATGAAGCAAACAAATTCATTGTAACGAGAGGTTTGTTGTAACGAAGAGAGTAAAGCGAGCATAGTGAGGCCCTGGTTGACTATTCTAAAAGCACTCATTGTATAAACTGAAAATTAGCAATAAAGTGTGGTTTTTTGGCTTAACTATCCAACATTTTGGGATAATAAATGATTGACCAAATCGATCAGCAGTGGCTTAAAAGTTTTCACTGTGTTTATGAACACAACAGTTTTAAAAAAGCGGCAGAGCACCTGAATTTACCGACGTCAAACGTGAGCCGTCACGTGGCTTTGTTGGAAGAGAAGCTTAATACTCGGCTATTAGAAAGAACGACGCGCCGCATTGCCCCCACTGAAGCGGGAGAAAAGCTTTATGCATCCACACTGAGGTTGCTAACGGCACTAAATGATGCTTTTGAAGACATTAGTCAGCATTCGAAAGAGGTAACCGGGCAGCTGAAGTTATTAATGCCCGATGTTCCTCTTCTCTCTGATATTGTGGTGTCATTTTGTGTTGAGCACCCTTCTGTTTCGTTATGCTGCGAAACGAGTTTGAGCCCAAAAGAGGATTTGCTGGATGGCTTTGATGTGATTTTGGGTTACAACCGTGGAAAACTGGCGGACAGTGGCTGGGTAGCAAAAGAGATCACTCGTTGGAAAAGCGTTGTTGTGGCGTCGCCAAGCTTAATTCAACAGCATGATCCTTTGTTCCGGTTGGTGGATTTGAATAAGGTGCCTTGTATTAGCAGTCTTACAGCGTTAAATGGCGCACCATGGGTTTTCAAAGGCTCACATGGCCAACTTATTAAGCATAATGTGAGTTCTTCATTTAAAGTGAACAGTGGCAACATGGCAAAGTCGGCAGCACTTGCGGGGCTTGGTTTTGCGATCTTGCCAGAGGAATATTGTCTTCAGGAATTACAAGAAGGGACATTGCAATCGATAGTGCTGGAAGCTGATCCTGAAGATTTAGTGTTTTATGCATTTTATGCCGGACGCAAGCACTTAGCCAAAAAAGTCTCTGCGTTTATTGAATACCTGCAAAATAGCCTAATTGAGCGTGGTTGAAATACGGCATAATCACAGAGCTTAGGAAGTGTATATCATAAAACCATGAACTAACGGGCTCATCTGTTCCATATTTAAATCAATCGTCTCTGGGTACACTGGTGCAACACAGTTTACTAGGAAATGTCATGAGTCAGGAAAAGCCGAAAGTAAGATGGGGTATCGCGGGGTTAGGGAATATCGCTAAGCGGTTTTCTGCAGCGTTAAATGGTTATAGTGAGCAAGGTGAGCTGTATGCCGTTGCGGCCCGAGATGCATCCCGAGCGTTGGCCTTTGGTGAAGAGTTTGGGTGTGGTATTAGCTATGGCAGCTATGAAGAGATGGCGAAAGATCCCAATGTCGATGCCGTTTATATTGCGACGGTTCACCCTTACCATCAACCCTTGGCCGAGCTGTTTTTAAGCCACAAAAAACATGTTTTAGTGGAAAAGCCCGCGTTTACAAACCTCAATGATTGGTTAACCATGAGAGCGTTGGCGAAACGAAATGGGGTAATGTTACTGGAAGCGATGAAAACCATGACGTTCCCCGCTTATTTGGCGCTGAAATCGTATTTGTTGACCAACAAGCTTCAACTGACGTCCATTGAAGCTAGCTTTGGCAATGAGCATGACTATGACCCGGAGCTTTTTATATTTAATCCGAACTTGTCGGGTGGAGCGACATTGGATGTGGGCGTTTATGGACTGTGGTTGTATTACGATTTGTGTCAAACATTTGGTGTTGATGCGCCGGAGCCTTCGGTGGAGATGTCGAGCTTGTATGCCGAATCGAACGTGGATACCGATGCGTGTTTCCGGTTTTCAGGAAAAATAAACGGCAAGATATCAGCATCGATTGTTCAAAACCTGCCTCGTACCGCGATACTGCGTGGGGATCAATTAACCATTAGGATCCAAGATAAATGGTGGAACCCAGATGTGATCGATATTGAACATCAGGGCAAGCGTTTTACCATTGACTGTGCAGTGAAAGGAAATGGGTTTGAGTTTGAAATCGATCATGTTTCGCAACTTATTCTTGAAGGAAAAAAGCACTCTGATTTACTGTTACCGGAAGTGACGGCTCAGGTTCTGACTACGATGGAACAAGGGCTAATTAACGCAGGGTATGGTCACCTGACGGAATAGGGTGTTGAATGGCAAACATTAAGCGGAAGCTCGAAATATACGAACAACTTTTTCAAGCCTATGGCCCCGGCGATTCGGCCTGCCAAATCGGTCAGTTGGCGTCGCTTCTGCACGTCAGTGAGCGGCATGTACAAACCTTAATAAAAAACATGGTTTCCGCAGGGTGGATTGAATGGCAAGCAAGCTCTGGCAGGCATAAAAAAGCCCTGCTGACCTGCCGAGTTGAGCCCATGGATGCATGTTACGAAGTAGCTAGAGTGTTGGCAGATGAAGGCAAAGTGGAGCAGTTACTAAATACACTCAGCTTTGGCGGTCGGGATGCCAGCCGTGAGTTTCAATCGTTTTTGGCTTATTCCAACCAGTCAATTCGACGTATTGCCTTTCTTCCTTTTCACCGTGAGCTAGAAGCATTACAGGTGCATAAGGTAAGAAGGCGCACAGAGCGTTTTTTAGTGACACAAATTTGTCAGCGTTTAACCGCCATAGAGCAAGGCCGTGTCACGGGGGATTTAGCCTATCACTGGCAGCCGAATGAAGACGCCACCGTTTGGCTTTTTCAAATTAGAAGTGAGGTGCGATTTCATGATGGCACTACACTGAAAGCACAAGACGTTGCGCGTTGTTTGAATGCACTGGTTGAGAATACGTACTGGCGTTCGAGCTATCGGCATATCAATGAGGTTATCGCTATTTCTGATGAGGTCATTGAAGTTAGGTTACACCTAGCAGATTGGCATTTACCGAGATTGCTGGCGAGAACCGAGGCGTCTGTTTTTCAAGTCACTTCCTCGGCTTCATCGTGTAGATTGGTTGGCTCTGGCCCCTTCATGCTGGATATTTTTTCAACGAAAATGCTGCGGCTAAACCGTAATATTTATTATCCGCTTAATGTAGCTATTCTCGAACGAGTAGAGCTTTGGGTGTACCCAGAGTGGGCGGAAAATAAGGCGTGCGCCCAAAATAAGCTCGTCCTTGAAGTGCCAGAACTTACCCACGCTTACCATAGCGTTAAACGGGCGACTTTTTTAATGATCCAAAACCCGTTGTCATCCAACTCACTCAATAGCCCGCACCATTTTACATTTGAAGATACCGCAGAGTGTAAAAAGTTGTTTAGTCAATTATCGGCGGTGGGCGATCAAGGCACCTTGGTTGATTATGGAGATCACAGCCAGTCTGAAGACATCACGTTATGCAGTATTATTGAAGAAAGTGATGCGTTTAGCGCTTGGTTGCACTTTTTATCTCATTATCCATACGAAAAACATAACCTAGACTCTTCAATCTTGAGAACGATTGAAGAGTCTTTAGTGCGTATTCGTAGCGAAAGGGATTTTAGTAAAGCGGAAGCCCGTTTAGCTGAGTTACGACGTTGGTTGTGTGAACAAGGTGTGGTAACAGAGCTAAAACAGGAAGCGTTTACGTTGGACGCCTCTGAAAAGATAAAAGGAGTTCAAGTTAACGGATATGGTTGGTGCGAGCTCAATAAAATATGGATTTCAGACCATTAGTCTCGAACATGAACACTGTTTTCCCAGTTTTGGTAGAATTTATTCATGGTGTGCCAATGTCGCTCCGCCAATAAAAAGAACACGTCTTCCGATTCTATGGTTTCGAGCCAGCATATTCCTTTTGATGCAATGAAAGAGCGGGCGGCTTGGCAGTAAGCTTCATCGGTGTCAGAAAACGCATAATATCGAGGGCCAAGATAAGTGGTAATGGCTTGATCGAGCAATTCGGCCCACACGCGTTCATAACGAGCAGAAACAGAGAGTGTGCCCTGTGGGGTTTGAGTCACGGGGATTTTTTGTTTTGTCAGCAGTTGGAAGAAACGCTCTTGTAAAACGGCATTGGGCGAAGAAAAGCTCAGTTCTGGCTTTCTATGTAGTGGTTGGTTTAGCGCTTGTGATAAGGCGGCTTTATATTGTTGTACGGACATGATGTTCCCTTATACCTTTTTCTATCGAAAATTTTATATGAACATTGTTCAAAATTAAACGATAAAATAAAAAATCGTACTAGCCTAGCTGGTGCGTTTACTTAGGGCCTATTTGTATTGCGTGACAGTACAAATTCAGTGGGCCTGCAATCATGTCTACTTGCAATTGGCCTTCTTGTTTATTGCACTTCATCGCGAGCGCAAAACCATGTAAATAATCCACCAGCAGAGCGAGGGCGTTGTCGGCACTCTCTTTATCTAAGTTGAGTGAATAGACAACGTCATTGAATCGTTTTTGGAAGACAATAGCTGGCCCTGCCGATGTCATTGACAGTAGTGTTTCTAGTAAATCCGAATATTGGTTAAGAAGCTGTAAGTAGCTGTGGCATAGGCGTTCTAACTCTTTCTTCCAATCGTCGCTTTTTTTAGGCTCGTATATATCACCAATTAATGATGTTGTGATGGCTTCCAGTAAGGCATCTTTATTTTTGAAATAATGGTAGATCGCCATGGCATCGACATTCAGCGAAGAAGATAACTGCCTGATACTCGGTGCTTTGCCATTGTTTAACATTAAAGATTTTGCTTGCTCGATGATGATGCACTGGCTGAGTGAGCCATGCTTTCCGGCAGGACGCCCTCGTTTCTTTTCCTTGACACTCATTTCAAATACTCGCTAGACTAGTTATTAAATTCTACAGTGTAGAAATATTTTATAATTAAATAGCACCTTTGCCAAGGTTAACCGATTAGGAGCAATCTAATGTCCAATATTGTTTATATCGCAACCAGCCTTGATGGTTACATTGCCGACAAGCACAACAACATTGACTGGTTACATGACATCCCAAACCCTGATGGCTCCGATCTGGGTTTTAGCCAGTTCATGAGCCGCATCGATGCTTTGGTGATGGGGCGTAATACATTAGAAAAGGTGCTCAGTTTCGATTGTGACTGGCCATACAGCAAACCTGTGTTTGTGCTCAGCAATACCATGACATCGGTGCCTGCTGGCTATGAAGATAAGGTCTTTTTAGTGAATGGAGAGCTCAACGCCATTGTGAAAGAATTGAATGAAAAGGGGTTTAAGAACCTTTATATCGATGGGGGCGTCACCATACAAAACTTTCTGAAACAAGACTTGATTGATGAACTCATTATCACGACGATCCCTGTGCTGCTTGGTGGCGGTATTTCGTTGTTTGGTGAATTGTCTGAGCCGCTTAAATTTAAACATAGTCAATCAAAACCGATGTTAGATTGTATCGTGCAAAATCACTTCATTCGTGAAAGGTAATCGCTTATCTAGAGCTGTGGTATGGAATAAGAGTAGGAAGTACAGTTCATTATCGAAACTTCAGTGCTTGTTTAAATAACTGGCTCGTATGGCGTTATTGAGCTTATCCATGAACAGAGGGTGCTGTTTGAGGAACGTTTTCGATATGTAGAGGCCAAATTTCTTTTCTTCCTGAAGGATAGTTTTGTAGTTGGGATTGTGTTTAAAGTGATGATGGAACACCTCTTCTGCCACCAAGACTGCATCAATCTCTTGCGTATCTAACCTTCTAATCAGAGATTCTATTTTTTCTGCTGGGCGAGTCATTTTAAAGCCAGATCTTTCTAACCACCTGTTGGTATTTGTATTGAGTAAACTGGCGACAATATACTCCGATTCAACCGTGGGGGAGGTGCTGTCATGTTTGCTTTTTAATACAACCCACACCCACCTATTGGTCATGACGGATTCAGAAAAAACCGCGTACTTATCTCGTTCATCATTTTTTGATGCCATGAAAAAGCCGTCAGATCTTCCGCTCCGCAGCTCTGCCAATGCCCTCCCGTGATTTGAACCGATCTTGATGGTGTAGTTGACCCCTATGGATTCTAAAATGGGGGTTACTTTGTCTAAGCCAATACCGATATTGTGCCCTGCTGTATCAACGCTTGTGTATGGCGGGAAGTCCGGTAAAAAGAAATGCATGTTATACCCTGAGTATGAATAACCACTTCCAATGAGAAAGAAGAGAGAGATACATTGGGACAAGTGCTTAATAAACATGCAATACATCATTCATAGGGTACACTCTTTAATATAGGCTTATAGAATGATCTATACCAACAGCCCACTGAAAAAACGGATTAGAAATAGCCTAAAGCGTTAAAAAGTGACTTTAGGCTTTAATGTGTCTAAGAGCCGATATCAGAATGGCCTTCTTCAAATTCCCATTGCAGGCCATATTTATCAATAAAATAGAAATATTTGATCTTGCCAATAATGTCACACACCGCTTGTTTCTCTTGTTCGTCGTTTTCTAGCCTTTCGTCATAAAAGAAAAACTCTCCTTGCTCGATGCTAGAAATTTGATACGGGCGGTAATCATCATGCAGAGAAATGAGCGTAACGTCGGGGTGATGTTTGATTCGGTGAAACTCAGAATCAATGTCTTCCACTCTTAAACAGATGTGCCCGACGCCCCCAATCGTATTCGCTTTTTTATCTACGGCTGAGCGGTTCCCCTGAGGATGATGGTATTCCATTAGCTCAATAAAAATATCACTTTGGTCAATCTGTAAAAACTCAATGCATACTTCTACGTTTTCAGGCTCAGCCATAAACCCTGCTGATTTAGAAAAGCCGATGTTTTTAAAGTGTGGGAACTTTTGCTGTGGGGAAGCCTTTAAAAGAGATTGGTAATACTGGGAGGCTTCTTCAATATTGTCTACCACGATATTAATGTGGCCTAAGCTTTTTATCGTCATCATCTATTCCTTTATCAGCTAGCATTGTGTATTTAATGAACATGTTTAACTTCTCAATTTGATCATTTTGTGCAACACATACAAGCTGTTAAGGTGAAACTTTGAAGCCTTGTTGGGTTTTTATTTAACTGAAAGAAAGGGGTATTTTGACAATAAATACTGTTTTTACGTTTCTTTTGTTGGGGCTATAAATCATGCATATTTGACGTGGTTTATTTTTTGTATGTTATTAATCATATTTATGAGATGCCTTAAAACAGTCCCTGACTTACTCCCTCATCGCTAGGGTGTTTTATCACACAGATCTCACCATGAGCTTAGCGAGTAGTAATTTAAGGTGAAATTATTTTCTACCAAATACTCACTGGGCGTCGTTTGAGTGAAGTATTTGAACTCTTTAATAAAATGGGCTTGATCATAGTAACCATGGTTGAGTGCGGTTGTTATGTATTTGTTTGATTGAGCCGCCAGTAAGTCTTTAAGAGTGGCTTGAAACCGGGCGGTTCTTTCAAAATATTTAGCATCGACACCCGTAAATAACTTAAATTTCCTCTGGAAGGTTCGTTCGCTGCATTTTAGTTGGTTTTTGATTTCTGCAATGCCGTGGTTGTTATGTTGGTAGTAAATTTCATCAATAGCCCACGGCAGTGCTGTGTCTGAGTTAGTCATTTTAGAGAGTTTTTGGAGTAACCATTGTTCTAATAAATTAACCCTTGCAATATCACTTTTTAAGTTAATCAACTGTTCTAGCAGCGAAGTGGGCAATAAGTTCTCTGTGAGGCAGAACTTATCAGACAGTTCAGTTAACGGCATGCCAAATAAGGTGAAAAAACCCGCAGAACGAAACCGTATAGAAAGAACCTTGGTTTTTCCTGTTGTGTGAATACGCATGAGGGATTTTCGTGGGCAAAGGATCATTCCTTCACCAAAGCGGAGTCGTGCTGATTGAGTGGCCTCGATGATGAGTTCATCACCAAAATTGAGCAGAAGTTCAACCCCAGTTCCGGGTAGCATGTTTGGCAGAGCTGATAGGTTGCTGTGCTCCCATAGCCAAAAGTGCGCAATATATGGACTGAGTAATGGGGATGGTGTTATTTGTCGCATATAAATTCTTAGTGTCAGGCCACCTCTGGCTGGAATAATTTGGGGGAGAGGTGGCTTTAATTACAAGGCTTAGGGTGATCAGAATAACTCATCGCCACTAGCAAAGTCTAAACAAGGGTGTTTATCAAAGCGAACCACACCCACATGTAATCGATTATTAGCGGCCTTTACGACATCGGCAACACCTTGGTGGCCAAATCCGGCACAAAGCTCTACCGCTTTAATCCCTTCTTCGACCAGTGAATCCATTAACTCGCAAGCTTGTTGGTAACTTGAAACCGCAATGGTTTTTACATGCACTTCTTCAGTACGCACCCAAGAAACATCACGTGAAGGATCGGCGTGTGGAGCAACGAAAATAAAAGCAGCTTGAAAAACAGTAGACATAATTGTATTCCCTATGTGAACGATGGCGCTAATAATACAAGTAGAGGGCTAACTGATATTGTATAAATCCGTCAATGCCTATTATCCATGATGAATGGAAGGAAGGAGGTGCATTGACGGATTTATACAATATTAGTTAATACCGATCCTTTATGGTGAATGAAAGGGAGGAGATGTATTCCATAATGCAGATTATGGCTGCATGTCGAAAAACTCACTCCCGTTTTTAGGCTGCTGCTGGTGGTTAGAATATATATCATTAAAAACAACACCTTATGTTTTTTTATTGATTTCTGAAAAAATTGAAATAAATACATTTATTAACAGGTCTCTTATGGCGGTAATAGAGTTTACCTATTTAAATTAAATTATTATAACTCCTAAAATACTAGTTTTATAATTTTTAATCTTGTCTTTTATATTTTTAATAAATAAGGCTAAATAATGAAAATAAGAAGTTACTTATTGGCTGGAATAAGCTGTTTAAGTTTTAATACCTATGCTGATTATAAGAAAACAGGGCATTGCCCCGTAGAGTTTTTTAATTCTACACATCTAACTAGAGGCGGGTCTTGTCTAAAACCTACAGAAACATATAATAGTGGTTATATCAGTAAAGTCATAATACCTTCACCTTATAAAATAACCTCCTCTCAAGGTAAAATCTTTGGGCCAGGGACGTATGACTTCAGTGGGGAGCCCTATAGAAATCATAGTTGGACAGTTGGCTTTAATGATAATGGGGACTCAAATGAAGAAGTTTGTTTGTACCGGGAAAATAACCAATTGGGTGCTAGGCGTTGTTTAAGCCAAAGTGTAGAGGATTTAGAATCATTAAGCTTTATCAACTCTACTTATTCAATATCTTTCCCGCCGGGAAAAGGGTATCAAGCTAAATTATATTCTGGAAAAAACTTCACAGGTAATGAGACTATTGTTTCAGTGAGTAAAAACATTAGGCTAAATGGTGAAGTTTCATCCATAAAAATACACACAGGACTAAATGCTTATAGTGACGTTGAAGATTATTACTTAGTTCCATTTCTAGATAAATATCGGAAAAGTCGCTTTGCGACTAATGATGATTTGAGCCTATCATTAATTGATGAAGGTATATCAACGTGGAAGCTTAATTTTATAGATAATGGTAACACAGTTTCATTTTTATCGGATAATGGTCAAGAGTTATGTTTACGTCCTAACCATGACATTACTGATCAAGAAAAAGCTTGCCAATGGTCTATTGAACTGGTTGAGCCTAATAACTTTAGATTAAGAAACGTCGATAGTGGCGACTATTTAAAATTGTCTAGCGACAGGAAACTTGTCGTTATGGGAAGTAACAATGGTGATCCAGTAGTTTGGAGCTTAAAAACAAAAGAAGATACCCTACCATATAAAGAAATAGTTAATAGTTATATTGAAGACTACATAACAACAGATCCTTCAAAACCATATATCCCTGAAGATAAAAAAACATGGTTATATGATCTGGATGGAAAGGACTATCAAACCAATCAGTTTGATTGGACGAGTAAAATATTAAACTATTATTCATATAATGGTAGTAGTAACCCTACTCTTGAAGATGACCAAATATCACCTTTTTATTTACATAATTTAGGTCGATACCCGTTTTCAGTAGATGAAAGTAATGCGTTCATGATACCAGATAATCGTCCTGAAAGTGGTTGGGAGCTGGTACAGCAAAATATGGGTTACTACTCTGACGGTGTAACTGTAGTTGAACAAAAGTCTTATGGATCGCCATACTTTATTTTATACAATAAATATACAAGTAAAATTAGAGTTATTGCACTATATGATATATTCCCTGGTCTGTATAACGGTGCAGCAATAAAACTAAGCCATAACGGTACTAATAATAGAGTTGCAACCAATTTGTTTTCACCGACATCACCTTCACACTTAAGCGAAGAGGCTAAGGCAACTGGTGTAACAGCGCTAGCTAAGCTTTATCCTGTTGATAATGTACAGTGGATTTATGCTGACTTTGATGTGGGCTATGATCCGTGTACTTCATGCTTTGACTCACTACTAAGTGTAACCATTACCCCAATAGCTAATGGTGATACTGTTTTAACAGGGGTAACCGCTAGTAATGCTGTACCAATTAGAGATAGTGAGGGGCAATTTAGCCAAGATTATTTCACTAGTTATTTGGATTCTGGAACAGGAGTAGATAATCAAGTTGGTAATATAACATTTGCTAGCTATGAAGCGCTTTATGATGAATTTAAAGATCAAGAAGATTATGCAACCGCGGTTTATAAAGAAAATACATGGTTGTCCACATCTGATTCCGCCACGGCATTGGATAAGCTGAGTCAAGGTTTTGGTGCTGCAAGCTCATTGAGCCCAGAACCTATTTCTTCTGCGCTTTTAGGTGGTGTCTCCAGTATTTTTGGTTTTGCAAATTTTAGTGTTCCTGCGCAAATAGAAGGATTTGATTTACCACCGCCGATGCCAACTGTTAATGTTGGTGAGCTAGCCCTCCGAGGTAATGTGAGTTTTGAAGGACAAGCTGACATCATGAACATTGCAATGCCAGGGGCTCAAAATACAAAATATGCAAGAGAAGTTAATCAAAGAGGTGGAGAAATGTACCCTAGTTATAATGAGGAGCTAGGCGTATTCTCTCTGATCGGCAATATTGAAATGGGTATATTCGAGTACAGTGATTCAACTCTAGCTAATAACCGTTACCTGTGTACAGATTCTTGTCGTATAACAAAAGTTTTTGATGATCTTTTTTATACAATTAACCCAGCTTCAGGTTGGACCGAAGATGATCTCGATGTATTTGTTGCGCTTGAACGATTTGTAAACGGGGAAAGAGTTAGCATAACGGAGTTTGTGCCAATCAAAAACTGGAAAAAATTAGCGATTGCGGATAAAGAACTTTACGTTGATAATGTAAGCTACAACTTAAAAGTAGTTGTATCTAGTGCGGGGCTAGTAGAATCATCTGAAAGATTACTAGATCCAACAGTGAACAATGCAAGGTTTTTTCAAAGCTATACTTATCCTGTAAAATTTCGACATCGTCTATCTGGACCTAATTATAAGCGGCCTGGAAGTGGAGTCGTATATAATCATAACAAACCTAGATTTATTCCTGCAAACGAACTTAAAGATACTTTTTGTCTAGAGGAAAGGTATAGAATAAAGGATACATCAATTTAATATATAGATAATCGTTTAATTAACGGGCATTTATATTAGTAAGTTTTTAATTTTTTGGCCTATATAAATTATATAGGCCAATTTTAAATTAGAACTTTATTTAATTAGCATCGAAATTTATTCAGCCTCAATGCGATGAAATTATTTTGTTTAGGAGAGTTGCTCTTTTTATCTTAGTCGATAAAGCTTGGTTTAGTTTTCAATCGAGGAAGATATTCATTACCAATACTCTGCTTTATCAAAAGCTTCTACGTTGCTTGAAGCGCCAGCAATAGGTTTTAGAGGCTCTTGAGTTAGGCGATTTTTCAAGCCAGCCATGTGGATAGTTTAGCTTATGTGGTGCTGCAAATTGATTGACTGTGACACGTTCAAAGCCTACGCAATCACTATAAAAGCGAGGATCTCCATAGGTAAACGTGAGTGATACGCATTGCTGAACTATCGCATCTAAACCAAACCTAATCAACTTCTGACTTACACCTTTACTTTGACTTTCTCGTATATTGGCAGATTATTATGTGCAACATCTTTTCTAAGCAACCTAAAGAAAATTATCAATTCATTGCTCGCTCTATCCGAATAGATGGCCATGCTACCAGCATTAAATTGGAAGCGAGCTTCTGGCAAGTTCTTGAAGAAATATCTGAGCAACAACAAATGAAGCTGCCCCATTTTATCAGTGCAATCTACAACGAAGCTTTGGCACACAACGGAGAAATTAACAATTTCACCTCATTGTTGCGTTGTGCTTGTTTAATTTATCTACGCCAGCCTAACGAAGTCATGGACATAGTCAAACGACGATTTACCTCAAGTAGCTAATTAATTTTACTGTCGTACTCTAGTACTACCAACGCTTCATTCCTTGCCTTTATTCTAGGTCTCAACTGAATAAGAGGTAGACATGACGAAACTTATCCACACTATGGTAAGGGTTAGCAACCTTACCGAATCCATCAACTTCTATCGTGCTGCACTGGAACTCGACATCAAAGACCAATATGTTTTTGATAATTTTACTTTAACTTACCTAGCTAACCCTCAAACAGGCTTTGAACTAGAGCTGACTTATAACCATAACCAATCTGAGCAGTACACTCATGGTAATGGTTATGGGCATATGGCCGTTAGTGTCGAAGATATTGAGCAAGCTCATCAGCGAATGATCGCATTAGATATCGAAGCTTCCGATATCGAAACGCTTGATCACAATCAAGCCCACCTCGCGACCTTCTTTTTTATTATCGATCCTGATGGATACAAGATCGAGTTTTTACAACGTCAAGGACGATACCTGTAATTATGACAGAGCGAGTAAACACAATGATTAATTTAACCGCGATATTTCACGCTAAAACTGGGAGAGAGCAGGCTCTGGAGTCTTTGTTGGTTGCGATGCTAACACCCACCCGAGAAGAAGCAGGTTGAAAACGTTATTGCTTATTTAAAGATAAAAGCAACCCAGTACTATTTATGTTTCAAGAGCAATTTTCTGACCAAAAAGCTTTCGATGAGCATTGTAAGTAACCCCATTTTACCGCTTTGCTAAAAAATACCGAAGGTGTACTAGTCTGCGAACCAGATATTACTTTTTACGAAGTTTTAGAAGTTTAGTTCTTTTCTCAATTACAAAAAACATTGAAGACCTCATTATGGCGAAATATATGAAGCATAAATGGGGCCTAACGTTAACTCTTTAAGTAGCATTCTGGCAAAAAATCATCTAGGCAGAAGCTACCTATAAAATTTTCATGCTAGGCTAAATATTAGAAATGTCCATAAAAATCAGAATCATGTTAATGGCAGGGGTGAGTATGTTATCCCTAGTACTTCTTAGTTTGTTTGCTTTGTATAAAACAAATGGCTTTATGATGTATCAGTTTAGAAGCGAACTTAAAGTTCTTACTGAAAGTGCTGTAGGTGTAGCTAAAGCGCTGGATAAGGAGGTGCAAGCGGGGAAATTCAGTCAGCCTGAAGCTATTAAAAAATTTGAGAATATTATTCATCAAATGCGCTATTACAGTGGTCAGGAGTTTTTTTATGGCATCGATTATGAAGGTAATTTTGTTGCTATGGGTGGGGCTCCTGAGTTAGTAGGAAGCAATACGATTGGTGTGCGAGACCCTGATACTGGTGCATTTCTTATCAAGGAGATGATTCAAATAGCACGAGAGTCTGGAGAGGTTTATCATTATCATAATTACCCTAAAGCAGGTGGAACTATTCCGGAGCCAAAAGTAGCCTATGCTATTGACTTTAAACCATGGAATATAATTATTGGTACAGGGCTTTATTTTGACCGTGTTGATCATGTATTTGAACAGTTTCTTATAGAAGTTATAGTTGTTATTCTGAGCTTTATAACAATCATTTCTGCACTAATGTTTGCCATAAGTAAAAATATTTTTTCTCGGCTAAATGGCTTTAAAGCGGCGATGAATGGTGTTGCTAGCGGTGATGCAGATCTGAAAGTCCGTTTGAAAGAAGATAGCAAAGACGAGTTTTCTGAGATAGCTGGCTCTTTTAATCGTTTTATGGATAGAATCCAAAACATTGTTAAAACAGTTCGAAATACATCAGAATCGATCTATACATTATCCTGCGAAATGTCTGTTTCGACACAAAATACAACAGAGATAATCCAGACTCAATTAAAAGAGATGGAGATGATATCCACCGCTATCAATGAAATGAGCAGTACCATTCACGGAGTTGCCAACAATGCTAATCTGACTCTATCCAAAACACATGATACTGCGACTATAGTAGATAAAGGCCGTAATACGGTAGTTGATACCATTGCTAGTGTGGTCACTCTTGGGGATGACATGGAAGTAACAGCAAAAAAGATCTGCGACTTAAAAGATAGTAGCGATAATATCGGCTCGATCCTTGAAGTGATTAAAGCTATAGCCGAACAAACCAACCTGCTTGCTCTCAATGCTGCAATAGAAGCCGCCAGAGCCGGTGAATTTGGCCGTGGATTTGCTGTGGTGGCCGATGAAGTTCGAAGTCTTGCCCACAGAACTCAAGAATCAACATCGGAAATTGAATCTATTATCGACTCGCTTCAATTAGCCTCAGCCGATGCCCACAATTCAATGGAGCTAAGTCGTCAAAAGGCGAATTTTGCAATTGAACTATCAGAACAGTCGGGCACAGTACTTGATGATATACAAACGAATACGATAAAAATAAGTGATATGAACACCCTAGTAGCTACAGCTACAGAAGAACAATCAGTCGTGGCAGAGGAGGTAAACCTTAATGTAACGGCTATCTATTCTAAGGGGCAGCTTGTAGCTGAAAATGCAAACCAGATGTTAAGTAACGTTGAACAAGTAAATTCAATGAACATCGAGCTTAAAACTGCACTTTCAAAATTTAAGGTTTAATAACTGGGCGTATTAGACTTTACTGTCCGCTTATTTCTCAGCAATGCACGGGGAAATATGATCGTAAAATCGACCGTTTAATTGGTTGAATAGCTTTATTTAATTTACCCCAATATATTATATCAATTAAGTAAACATATATTACTAAGGTTAACTATGCGTTTTCTAGACAGATTGCTATTAGCAGCAGTTATATTTTTCCCAATGCAAGCACTTGCAAACTATGGTTATTTAAATGGAAAGTTAGGTTCATCAATTTATAGTGACAAAGGGAGCACGTATAGTGCTGCAGTGCAGATGGGTACAGGATCATCGAATATATTTAGTGGTGGAATGGGGCTTTGGACACATGATTCGATAAAGGATGATGGAAACACTATATCTATTGATTCTTTGACTCTTAATCCAAGGTTCGAGTTGCCATTAGAAAGTGCCTATATTTACTTTGAGCCCGGTGCACATATTTCACAAGTCAGATCAACTGGAGATACATCCAATAAATATATTACTTCTATGGTTTGGGCTATTGGTGCTGAGTATAGAATATATAATAATCTAACTTTAGGGTTAAGCTATAATTATTTTGATGGTCTAGATTATAATAATAGAAATTACGACATACATAATATATCTTTGAGTTTTAGTCTAGTTAGTTACTAAGGGGATAGTTCTGATGTATTCACAAAAAGTTCTAATCTAAGCTTCTCGAGCAGAATTGCATATTTTGTAACTCCCATTAAAACCATAGAACGTTGGGGCAACCACTACAGGTTGTCCCTTACCTAGATGAGATAAAAATCGCAATAGATACTTATTTAGCCACCTCAATATTAATACCTTTCAGATCGAGGTGCCTGATGAGTGGCAGAAAACATTTGATCTCTTAGCGGGGAGCGTCAATAACCCTATAGTGCTGATTACGAAGGTGACACCGACTTGTAACCTACTCGGTTTTAATGGCACGGCACGTTAGAATTTTTCTGCTTTCGTATCTTGCTAAATACTCCCATGGCGTCTCAGTCTATGTTGCTTTTGGACAATTATCATTTTCGTTTTTTGAGTCAGCCGAGGAAAATTAAATTATATTTTGTATGGGGAATTCAATTTTAAGGGATAAATAATAGTGGTATACCATTCAGATTAAAAAGTTACCTAAGGGGAATCCTAGGTAACTTTGAATTTAATACGATTGAGAGGTAAACGCCTAGTTAAAACTCCCTTTTCTATATAGCTCCAAGCCTTTTTCCCCTATGATCAAAAAACGATGACTTTCAGTTGCCCATGGCCATTCAAGTTTGTCCAGTTGGCTAGAAACTACATCATCACATACCGCGAATTGACGATTTTGGTTATTCACGCGAAGGCTACTTTCCTTAAGTTGAAAAGCAACAATTGTGATTAACGCTCCATAGTTCTCACCCAGTTCACAAATCATATTCCTGAAATCTTTTCGGATATTGGTAGCATCCCAAACCACATTTCGTTTGTTTGCCAATGCATTTTTCAAACGAGTTTTGGCCAGCTGTAAAACTTGTCCTCGACTTTTTTGGCATTCACGCTTTCCATTCAGCTCTTTCCGAATTTCATCTAGGGAGATGACTTCAAAACCATCCAAGTTCTTCTCGATCCAAGTCGATTTGCCACTGCCGCTTATCCCGCACATTATGTATAAATGGCTATAGTTTTGGCATGGCTCATAGTTTTTCGCTATTGCCTCTTCAACAGTACTAATGTGCCCGTGTGATAGCTGCTTAATTGCATAACCATCTAAAAATACCTGTTCAGATCGGCAAGACTTTAGTTGTATGTTGCTTAGGTGATGTCCCGAAGGCTCATCGATACCCCAAAGTTCATAGTCCTCAGCAAACAATCGAAACTGCTCAAGTAAGTCAAGTTGCTTATCTAAGTCAATGCAAGTTCGGCCTCTCATATCAGCGAGTTCAAGCCAATATAAAAGCTCCAAATCAGCATTTAAAGATAAACGAAAATACTCACTGTAACCTTGGTCTTTTACCACCAAAAGCTTAGGGACTTGATGAAAACCTACCAACCCCATAATTTGCATTACAGATTTGTGGGCAAGTGGCAACTCAACTAAACGAGTTGCCAAATAGCTAGCACCTACTTCTTCATGCCTAGATGCTACAACTCGTTCAACACCTGCAATTTCTTTCCGACGAGTAGTAAGTGGTTTAGCAATATCATGAAGCAAGGCCGACAGTATGAGTACTTGCCTTTTTACTCCTTGAATATGAGTTGCCTCTGAAGATAGCAAGGCATATAACTCCTGTAGCACCATATCCGTATGAATAGCGACATTGCCTTCCGCGTGCCATTCCTTATCTTGCTCTGTATTTTCAAATTCATCTAACAACGGAAAGTAGCTCGCTAAAAAGGAAGTACACTCTTCGAAATCAGGCGAATGATCTAAGGCTAAGCTTTCTAACCATGTATTCAATTTGTTCATCTTAGCCTCCTTTAGTGTCTTTAAGTCCATTAGGTATCACTTCAGCATGCATCCAGTGTTGATCTGTTGCCACGTGATTGGTTCTCACCCATTTCGAAACGCACTGAGCAAATTCATTAAAATTAAAGCTGTCAGCAATTCGAACAACATAACCTTCTTGATGCTTGGTATCTAAAGCGATATTCCTAATTGTCTCTTCACACCACAGCCCCAGATATAGCTCTTTTGGTGTTACCAGCCCTAGCTGTTCGAAAAACTGTTTACTCTCTTCCCAACTTAAACATTCGTTTTTGTCATTCCATGCTGAAAAAGCCATGAAGTAACTCGTCAACTCGTCATAAGCAATTGAGTGTCTTGCATATAGATTTTCTCCACAAATGCGCCATCCAGTTGGAATTCGATATCCGATTTCGGCTTGTAATGCCTTAACCCAAGTTCTCGATGGGTGGAAGCGACTATCGATAGAACGAGCATGCACGTAATCTGAGTATAAAGTAGTGTTCTCGCCGTCCATTTTTTCCGTAACAACGACTATCTTGCCTTCAAAACAACTTAAATTACCTTGGTGTATATCATCATTTGTGGCACCCGGTGACCAAGGTAAATGTGGGGTGCGAGGGTATTTAATTCTCATGTTATAACTCCATCTCTATTTAATTCAACACTAAGCAACTTGCTTAACTGTCATCGAATAGGCACAGCAAGTCCTCCCACATTTTTGTCTATCGCGAGATTGCTAACATGCTGTGCTTTGATGGAATTACATCGTTCTACCCTCTAGTAAATTATTGGTTTTATAGTGCTGCTATTCCTAAATAGCCGCTAACCGATTGCTTCATAATTTCAATTAGTTCTTCATCCATGTACTGATACTCGTCTGAAATATCGAGCACATGAATATCTTTGTAGTCTAAAAGCCGAGTAAACTGAGCCTTTGAGCGATTTTTATGTTTTTGCTCCATCACAGAAATAGTGTCAGCCCACTGAATATCGTTGGCTGAGTATTAGTAGGCGCAATAAGGCTAACGTTTTCAGTAATCTTTGGACGGATTTGCCATAGTACCAATTCCTTTTTCTTTGCTACGAAAACAAGGATTTAAAACGAAAAACGTATTGGCAGGTCTTTTTACACGGATAAGAGACCGGGGCGTAGCTTTATCAGAAAGCTAATTCCTTAAAAAGAGAATTATTGGATAGCTTCCTGCTACTTATAGGACAAGACCTGCAAAGGGTAATAATGTATTTGTCATGATTTTTTACTCCTTTACAGTTAGTTGATGATTATGGTTTACCTGAATAATAGGCGGGCGAATAATAGTCAAACAATACTTACAAAGCAATAAATAATTGATAACTAAAAGCGAGGACTACCAAACTCTTATCTTACATCCCCACCAGTAAAGATAACTCGATTGTTCAAATAACACTCCATAGACGGCTACTACTTCATACGTAACAGTTATTAGATTGGATAGGGCAAAGGCTTTTCTGAGATAAAGAAAAGCCTGTATTGATGCTGCCAACGACTTGTTTATGCTGAGCGTCGTAGAGCTTCGGTTTTTAATTTTTTTCTCAATAGGTTAGAAAACACCATTGGAATTAGCGATATCACCGCCGCTGATAAGGGAATAAACCCTCATGGAGAAATCAAGAGCTTGGATTGAATCCCAGTGTTCAACAATTCTACCTTCTTCGATTCGCCAAGTGTCGATAATATTCATTCCTTTTTGATCGTTTCCTCTGTCTTCTCTATCTAACGTGGCATGAGAATGGAAGATCACGTAATCACCATCAACGTAAATGTGTTTTACGTCGTAAGCGTAATCAGGGTAATCCTCGACAAATTCTTCAAGGAAGCCAACTAAGCCAGTTACTTTGTCAGGTAAATTTCTATTATGTTGTACATAAGAACTGTCGTTGTAGTGCTCCAGAATGTAGTCGAAATTATGGTTGTTCATAAGGTTTTGCACAAAATCAGTAATTATTTCTGCATTGGCTAATTCTTGTTGTGTCCAACTTGTTTTTTTAAGTGATGGAAAATCAATCATCAACGTGTCTTTCGGTTGCGCATATAGCAGTGTGCTCGTGAATAGAAGAATCAATGAGGTCAGTACTTTAAACATAGGTGGCTCCAATTGTTTTTTGCTATTAAGGTATACATTGATAACCATAGTAATTAATAGTAACCTACAAAACAAGAAGGCACCGAATGCTTAGTTAGGCAGGTTTTGGTAACCGGTATCGAGATTATTGAGCTAAGAAGGAATGAAAAAGTGGCAGAAAAAGCAAAATCAGAGAGGCGTATTTTTCACAATACTGAAGACTGCCCAGTACGTAACGTTGTGGCGCAGATAGGTGATAAATGGTCGCTGCTTATTCTTTTTGCTCTAGTCGATGGTTCAGAGCGGTTTAATGCACTGAAATCAAGAATAGAAGGGATCTCTCAGCGTATGTTGACCCAAACTCTCCGAGATCTAGAGCGAGAAGGTTACGTAAATAGGACGGTATATCCTGAAGTGCCTGTACGAGTGGAATATGCTCTGACAGAAATGGGGAAAGATATCGTTAAGCCGTTGTATAAACTTGTCTGTTGGGCTGATGATCATCAAGAAGAGATCAAACAAGCTCGAAAAAAGTTTGACGAAAAAGGCTAGGATGACGACTTTCCAGACTGCTCAAAGGTAACAAGCATTGGGCACTTTTTGAGTTTAAAAGTGCCCAATGTGAAGGCTTTAGACAACACTTCGTTTCGTTTTCAATCGAGGACGATATGTGTTACCAATATTCTGGCTTATCAAAGGCTTCTACGCTGCTTGAAGCGCCAGCAATAGGTTTTAGAGGCTCTTGAGTTAGCGATTTTGCAAGCCAGCCATGTGGATAGCTTAGCTTATGTGGCGCTGCAAATTGATCGACGGTGACATGTTCAAAGCCGAGACGATCACCATAAAAGCGAGGATCTCCGTAGGTAAACATGAGTGATACGCCTTGCTGTGCCATTGCGTCTAAACCAAACTTAATCAACTTCTGACCCACACCTTTACCTTGGTAGTCTGTCTGCACAGCGACTGGAGCTAATAGGAATGCTTTTTTGTCTGATTCAAAGTTGAGGCGAGTAAAGTAAATAGCGCCAACCAGCACATTGTTATCCATTGCAGCAAATACGTAAATGTCTTTGCTGTCCGTTTGTTCGATTAGGTTTTTCGCAAGCTGACCAACTACTTTTCCTTCTTCTGGACCTTCAGAATCGCTAAATGTCATTGTGAAAAGTTGTTTTAGTATCTCTGCTTGCGGTTGCTCTAAATGCAGGAAGTTCATTTTTATTGCCCTGTGACTCAATGATGGAACGCAGTCTAAACTATAAAGTTATAGACAGGTCAACACTAATGGCCTTTGAGCAGACGCATTAGTTCGTTCTATGGCGGTGTATGTTACTTGACTATTTTACAGCGGCTCACTTCATCAGCAGTAAGCATATTGGAACCTGATTCTTTCAAACGAGGCTAAGGGTAAATTAGTTTTTATTGAATGAGTGACCGAAATGATCCGCAAGAAAATCTAAAAATACTCGTACCTTGCTCGATATGAGCTGACGGTTTTGGTAAATCGCGTAGGTACTGGTTTCATAGTTACATGGGCTAAAAGTAAATTCGGGAAGTAATTGCACTAACTTACCTGTGTTAAGCTCTTCTGTGATGGCCCATTGTGGAATCAAAGCGATACCACCACCGTTCAGTATCAATTGTTTTTGCCCGTTTACTGAATCCACTTCCATGTAATAAGACAGGTCGATTTTTTGCGGTTTGGTGTCTAATACAAACCAGTCGTGCCAACCCTTATAGCCGTACACTAAGCAGTCGTGTTCTGCCAACTCTTCAATACGTTGAGGGGGCTTTCTCTTTGCTAAATAGTTTGGGCTGGAACAAAGCACGAAGTTGTTTTGGACTAGTTTCTTGGCTATCAAATTAGAATCAGGCAGGCGGCCACTGCGGATCGCGATATCCACATTTTCTTCGATCAAATCGACCACTCTTTCTGTGATTTCAATTTCAATATTTATTTCGGGAAAATGAGCCCTAAAGATAGGAAGAAGAGGCAAGATCTTACTTTCTCCAAACGCGACAGTCGTGCTTATTTTGAGACTTCCTTTTGGTGAGTGGTGTAATGCGCTGACAGCTCGTTTCGCTTCATCAAATTCGGCGGTAATTCGTTTCGAATATTGATAGAACAACTGACCTGCTTCAGTGACACCAACGTTGCGTGTCGTTCGCTCTAATAGGCGCACATTGAGCTCTTGTTCCAATGCAGAGAGTTGTCTGGAAATAGAAGAAGGTTGAATATCAAAAATCCGACTAGCTTTGGAGATGCTGCCTTGTTCAACAACACAGTTGAAATAGGCAAGGCGAGTGAAAAGGCTCATATGAATTTCCCATTTAAACGATAGTTTTGGTTTATTTTCAGGTTTAATTGCCTGCTTAAACAGCGCTTATGCCCGCTATGGAAATGGTATTGATGTTTTTCCTGATGTTCAATTGAAGTTCAATTGCTTTTAAAGCAAAACTGAATTGCTTGTTGGCTGATTCAAACCTCTGATTGTTGTCTTTATGATTCCCAGCATGATGACTAACAACGAGCAACAATCATGAACACAATAAAAACAGCAACCATCGCAGCCTGCTTTTCAGTAACGGCGCAGCAGCTGATTGAAAAGTTAATTGCGAGCGGAACCCGCGTCGTGGCATTTGGACGCATTGGTGATGAGGTCAGAGCACAAAAACTGGAAGAAAAATACTCCGGCCATCTAACTGTTTTGCTGGGAGATCTTACCGATGAAAAGCAAAGCCAAGCTCTTGCTATCAAGGCATCAGAAGTTTTAGGTCATATCGATGCTCATTTTCATTGCTCTGGCATTTATACCTGGAGCCATTGGACTGATGTGGAGATCAGTAAGATGGTTGAATTGTGGAATGCGAACTTTATGACGGCATTTGTCTTCGGGAGGGAAGTGTTTAAATTAATGGAGGAACAAGGTGCAGGTTCACTAATGTTTGTTTCTGCGCGTGATACCGTGCGTAATATACCAGCAGGGTTTGGGCCTTACATGGCTTCAAAAATGGCATTGAACGCGTTAATTGAAAGCTTAGCGGCAGAGGGGGCACCCTCAAATATTCAAGTGAATGCGGTATTACCAACGATTGTTGATACTGAAGTGAATCGAAAAGCACTCCCTGATGCTGACCACACGACGTGGGTAGCGCCATCTGATCTAGCGGAGTTAATGATCGAATTGGCTCAACCAAATAAAGTGTATCTAAGTGGTTCCCTGATAACGGTGAACAATAAGATGCATTAACGCCCACACTCATGTTTTTAAGCGTGTTTGTATTCATAATAAGCTAACTCTTTCTTACGAAAGATGAGCCTGAGACCCAGAACTCAATCTAACTATCAGATAGAGAACTTTAGTTGCGGCTAAAGTTTGGGTCTCATTTTCCCCTTATTTGTTAGTTATTATTTATACCTAAAGTGTTCTTTCAAATTGCTCTTTACCGAATAAGCAAACAGGGCAACGCCAATCTTCGTCAACACAATCCCAAGGGGTTCCAGCTTTTATGCCCGATTTCGGGTCGCCAATCTCAGGGTTGTAAGCATAACCACACACTTTACAAACATGTACTTCCATTGTTTTACCTCTCATCTAGTTATTATTCTGGGGTACGCAGGTCTTTTTTCTGAGTACTTTCATGATTGCCCCTTGCTTCCACATACATACCCCGCTGATTGTCAATATGGGGATAGCTACCCACATGACAAAGCTAGAAAAGTTGGGATTTGAGCTCCATGGTGAATACACATATGTTCCTAATAGTGCAGCCATTATGAAGTGAATAAGTCTTGTTAGATGTCTAAATGTTAAGCTATTCATATTTTTACCTCCTATGTTGACGTTGTCTACATTTTTTACGCTATCCCAAAATGTTGACTCTGTCAACATAAGGTGAGAGCATGATCAGGAAGGTGAGTAACGAGGTGTAAAAGAAAAATGAGTAATAATAGTTATCACCACGGTGATCTAAAAAGTGAGTTGATGAAAGCAGCTACAGTAATACTGAGAAATGAAGGAATCGATAGTATTACTATGCGCGGTTTGTCCTCTGAGCTAAATGTCTCTAGAACTGCTCCTTATCGTCATTTTAAAGATAAGGAAGAGCTGTTATGTGCTATCGCGAAAGAAGGCTTTAGAAAATTTGGTGCAGTCATGGCTAAAACTTGGGAGCAAAATATAGAGCGACCAGCCGCTGAACGTTTTGCTGAGGTGGGGTACAGTTACATTAAATTCTCTAGTGAATATCCTGAATATTATAGTTTGATGTTTGGGAATCATTCTCTGCTAAAGCATTCAAACTCTCAACTGAAGGAAGAAGCTGACTCAACATTTAACTTTCTCAAAGACATGCTCTCTTACTGTCAAGATGAGGGGGTATTTGAAGTTGAAGATAAGGTTCTCCAAGCTCGCTTTGTATGGTGTGCGTTACATGGTTATTGCAGTATTATCACTACTAATACGAATGAGATAGCGGCTTCTATGCTAGATGATAGCCGTCTATTTTTAGATAAGATTATTTGTGGTCTAACAAAGAAATAAAAATTTGTTATTTCAGTGATATGGGGCTGGGTAAGTCAGGTAAGCGTCTAAGCTACAAGACTAATACAATGGCTGTAAACCTGTTGAAATGCCCCTAGATAGCACGAATCAGTTCAAGTTCAGCTTCTATCATTCAGTTTTCTGATAAAAATGAAGCAATGAGTAGTCAAATACCTAATTTTTGCTCTGTTAATGTGTCGTAACTCATAACTGGACAGAAGTTCGTTAGAGTTAATCGTCCAGAATCCTACTTTCAGATAACTTCTCGTACCCTAAACACCAGAACGGCACCACTTCTCAGGGGGCCGTTGATGAAAAGTTATGGACAGAAATGAGCTAGATTAATTTGTAATACTCGTCCTTTAGAAAATTCATTTCTTAATCATAACAAACTGTAAAGTAGCGACAATTGTGCAACCATGACCTATGCTCTTGTGCTCATTATTTACTCATCCAACCGCTCAAAAAACGCATGTGTTCTTTCACCGTAAGGCCCTAGCTCAGTAGGTACCTCAGTAAAGCTATCTACCTCATTCGCAACAATAACCTTCACTTCAACATTAGAAACTTTTTCACGAATATTATCAGTTACTTTCTTTATTTTTGCCTTGTATTCATCAACATCAATCTGATCTTGGCAGTATTGCTCACAGATAAGAAAAGCTATATCAGGGGACAACCTTTGAATTTCATCAATAAACGCAGTGACTTCGTTTGGATTGTCTATAAAGCTAGCTGCACTTAGTTTAACTTCTGCCGCAACAAATCTACCATCAATGACAGCAAGTAAGTCAATCTCATTATTCTCATTGCGTTCACGATTTTTAAATAGGTTAACTTCGGGTAAATAAAATGCCTGTGCACGACGAAAAATATCCATTAAATGATCGATAGCCCATAGTACGGTCAATCCATTTTGCTCTATAAGTGCGGAGGCTATAAATGGAGAAACTTTGTACTTCCATTCCATATCAATTGGCGTTTTATGCAGCTTCTTACAAATTGAGCAATTGTTATCCAGTTTGATTGTGTCTAGAGTCAATCCATTTTCATTACCGCAGTATGAGCAACGCCATCTGTACTCCTGAATTAATATGTTTTGATGAACTAAGTATTCGATGGTGTCTTTAAGGTTGTTTTTTAAATACTGTTTTGTTTTACCAACGTTTCCAAGTCTCATTTGATCAGTAATGTGTGCGAGGCTGACAGGAGTATTTTGATCAATTATTGATGTTAGCTTATTAAGAGAAAATGACGCTTTGTCATTGTCAATCGACTTTCTAACTATTTTTCGCCAGTAAGAATTAGCTAAGATGCCCGCATGAGATAGGTCACCGTTAAATAATGAGATAACACCACGGTGTTTTTGACCTTTGTCGGACAATTCTAAGTCATAGTATTTTTCAGTGACCAATTGTATACGCATATCACGTTCAAACCTCATCCTGTGGGTATGCTCTAGAACGAGACACCGCAATACTTCTTCTTCACTAGGTATGGACAAAGTAATAGTTAACTCATGTTGTGGTATTCCATTAAAAATTTGCTGTGGTGCATCAGGGATTACGGTAATGGAACCTTGTCTAGATACTTTCGCACGATTTTTAGTGAACGCTAATGTCACCTCAAGTCGTCTCGGTAGCTTCCAATCATTGAAACCACCTACCACTTGATAATTTTCTTTTGGTTTCTCTATATATAGGTTGGAGACACATTGCCCTATTTTAAAGTCATATAGGTCAGGCGTTAGATATTTAAAGTGCTCAACTTCATCTACTACAAACTTATTATCGCGCTCATAGACTTTTAGAGACCTTGTTTTTCCTGACTCAATACTATAATGACGACTGAAAGCTCGCTCACTCGGTAATGCAGGACTGTCGAAATTGCTTGGCACCGTAACATGACTATAAGTATAGTTTTGCAGTTGTTGGGCTAGTTGTTGGCAGTCCTCTTTGGTAATAGATAAGCTCCGTAGGCTTAAAGAATTAGGGCCATTGCCGTGTCCTTTGAAATTATGAGCATTAATGAACGTACCTAATGCTATTAAAAAGTTATCGTCATCAAGGTGAGATTTTGAAATACAGAGAGCGCTGAAATAATGTCGTTCGTTGTTTTCAGACAACAACCTGCTATTCCAAAAATTCAGCCTATCTGCTGCGGTATCACCAACAAATAAATTAAAGCTATTTGACCATTCATAATCATTTGGGTGATTAATTGTTGATGTATGAATGCCCGAAAGCGTTGAGAAAGTTTTGGCCTGTTTTTGGGCCAATTTACCCATAAGTTCAGCTAAGCTATGACAACGCTCATTACCAACATTGTTATATGTGGGCAGATCTTGTGCACAATAACAAACAGTGCCGAAAATATTCTGCCGCCCAAGATTAGCACCACCTCCTCCCTGAGATATACCAAAGTTATCTGGTAAGAATCGATATTCATCATTTTCATAGTGTTGCGTTATGTACATATTTGGCTGAGTTTCATTCGACCAACCTTGGTACTTCGCATAAGGGCTGTTAATCGTAGAAATTGCTCTAATAGGAACGAAGCCATAAGGCCAACTAGGAATGAATTGATTCCACCTCTCAACTTCACCATGAACCTCATGCTTTATCATTTCAATAGGTAGAGATTTCTTATTGATTATATTGACTTGTTCTGGTGTTAGATCTGCGTAGGAATAAACAAAATCCGCATCATATCGTTCTAGCCAATCTAAATATCTATCAGGTATGAAACCGTCATTACTGAAAGGGATTAATAAAGATTTAACACCACCCCAACGAGAGTATGCTTCGTCAAAAATGCCATCTAAAATCCAATGAGTGTTGTCATCAGCTAAAGGAACAATAAATGCAACTTTAACTGGACGATTTGAGTATCTTACATTGACGCTTTTTTTATTTTCCATTTAGCAAAACTTATCAAAACCATAGTCCTGTTAGCACTCTGCAATAGTGTTGAAGTTTGGTCAAATCGTTCATCATAAAAAGAAGTCGAAACGCTTTGCTAACAAGCTCTGGGGCAGAACCGATTTAGGGCAACCTATTAGGTCTAGTCACATTGGGAAACGAAACTGACAGTTTCCCTTGGTAGTGAGCCTAATCCAGTTAATGATGGCCCACAATGATCAGGCTTGGAGTCCATGCGTGGATCACTTCTACGTTGATCATCATGTCTATGCCATCTTTGTTATTAAGTGGCGCTAACAAGTCTATGGAAGAACTGATTTACTACATCTTAACTCTGCCTCTGAGGCTTTTGGTTTGTCCTCTTTGCGTTTTCTTATCCATTCGCCGCTTTTGAGAGCCTTTGGTTGGCTTTGTTGCACGGCGCGCTTTTTGTTGTATTGCTGAATCTTGAATTAACTTTTTCAGCCTTTCTAATGCATCTTCTCTGTTTTGCTCTTGGGTACGAAAGCTTTGTGCTTTGATGATGATCACCCCTTCTTTTGTGATCCGGCTATCGGACAGCTTTAATAATCGTTCTTTGTAGAAGGCTGGCAGCGTAGATCGTTTTATATCAAAGCGAAGGTGGATGGCGCTGGAAACTTTGTTCACGTTTTGCCCGCCAGCACCTTGTGCACGAATGGCGGTTAATTCGATTTCCCAATCGGCGAGTTGAACATTATTAGAGATGGTGATCATGACTATTTAGAGGGTGATGAGTGCGTTACCTACCAGTATATCAAAGAGCGCTTTTGAGGTAATTAATATCTTAATTTTATCTCTTAACTCTAACTATATCATGCGGTTATATTTACAGGGCTTATGGTTTTTATGCCTATCTTTTTTGTTTAAATGACAGGTTTCTTGACCTTATTACCTAGATTTTTAGTGAAATTTTATGCCCATGTTTTCATATAATATTCCACCTTGAAAACTCTGTAGTGGAATAAAAATGGGCGTAACAATAAGTGCGGATGGGTTAAGCGTTATTCATCAAGGCTCTGGTGGTGAGGCGGCGGCGACTTTGCCGGATGTGTGTTTAACCACAATGGGAAATTCAACGGTTGCTGTTGCTTACGGGAATAATGCGAAATCGGCAGACTTAGCCGATGGCTCTGCCACGGTAAAGGCTGATGGCGGGCAAAGCCTTGCGATTAAAGGGAGCTCATTTTCGAAAAGTAGTGGCGATGCTGGTGGCGATAAAAAGGGAGTGACTTCTGGCACGATTGAAGCAGAAGCTAAGTTTATTTCTGCGTCACCGACGGTAAAAATTGAAGGTAAAGGCGTGTGTCGTTTATCAGATCAAATGACCATGAATAAAGCCAATACCATGTGTTTAGGTGGGGCTCAAAACCCTTCTGTTTCCGTATCTAAAGATGAAGTAGGGACTTTTTCTTTTACGCTTCGGTGCCGTTACCCAAGTGAAGGGGAGCCGTTTAAGAATGCGGCGTACACGATTAAAGACGACAAAGGCAAGGCGCTAAGTTCGGGAGTTACTGATGACAAGGGAGAAGCTGTTGTATCGAATATGCCGCCAGGCACGACTTGCCATGTGGTGTACCAGGAGTCACAAGACCCATTTACACTGAAAGATAAGCGACTGCATAACCGCTACCGTAAGTCTTTTTTTGGCGATGATGATTTTTTTGAATGTGCGTTAGGGGGAAGTAATCTTTTTTGGCGAGCAGCAACATCCAGTGCTTCACAAGATCCATTTGATTTTGAAGTCGCTTTTATTCCAGTCTTGAAACTGCACATTTTAAGTTCTGTGACATTTAACGCCACAGAAGAAGTCGTTCAGGGCATTGTGAACAATTTACAGCTTCTGTCAGTGCAAGAGTCTCCATCTCTTTTATCTAAACTCACTGTTTTTGTGGGGATCTCTGTACTGCAAGATAAAGAAGGGGAGGTAATTGAGCTGTTAGCAAGCCTAACAAGAAAAGAGACGAAACATAACCTAATGGCGATGCTAAGACGCCTTGGTAGCGGAAATGTTGAGGAATATATTAAGGCGTTTAAGTGGGATGACATAAACCAACGCATAACAAAAGAGACTCTTGAGTTTATAGAGAAAGCGCTCGTGTCTATGCAGGTATTGCAACATTATGCCTCGGTGCATAAGGGATACACCGTATATGAAGAATCTTTTGCTAAGCAAATCGACCAACTTAAAGTAATGAAATCCAAGTTGACGGATTGGTATCAAGATGTGGTGAAGCATTTAAGTGAAAGGGTCGAGGATATCTTTTTTCAGGCTGGTGAAGTCTCGGTGGTGCTTCCTCATGCCCATTTTTCAGAAAGCCACGTATTAAATACGATTGTGAAGACAATGCGTTATGAACCAAATCTGTTTGTGGATGACGTTTCTGATTGGTCGAATAATTCAAGAAAACGGTATATTTTCCAAGTTGGCGAAAGGGGAGGCAGTAATTGGCAAGACTTTGAAAATTATGCCAAAGACTCGGTGAAGCATAATGGCATTCCTCGAGAAAACATTTTTACAGAATACCCAAAGGCGGATGTTAACGGGTACTATAATCAGCCAACTTCCAACAGTTTAGCCAAACTGGATAAATTTTGTCGTATCGATATTCCGGTTCATGGTAACAGCAGTGGCCCTATAGATGCTGGTAAGGCGATCACTGTTGCGGCTTTAACTAAAACGTTGATGGACGCTGGGCTAAAAGAAGTTGGGGTATTGAGGCTGGATTCTTGTAATGTTGGCGATGGCCCGTTTTTATTCTTATTGCAGAATCACTTCCGAGATAAGGGCATTAAAGTTGGGTATTTTGCTGCTCCTAATGGGTTGCTTAACATTACTCACTTACCACTGACTGATATTAGGCCGGTATGGAAATTACCGTTTATTGGGGACAGTTGGTCCGTGAGGAAAGGAACGTTGGACATCGCCTTTCCAGGAACGCGCTATGTGAGTTGAGCTGTTTTTCTCCTCTCATTACTTTGTAAGCTGAGGTTCGCCTTGGCTTTTTTATGGTTAACTTTTGGAGCGTGGTAACAAGTTTGAGCAGTAAGTTTGATCTGGTGTGCAACAATAAAATGCGAAAAGCGTAGTATGGATTTTATCGTAACTGGTGGATATGAAGCGGAGTGACATATTATGTTAATAAGCCATACCGAGCTAAGTTCAACCCAGCTAACAGACAAGCTACACCGTATTCTTGTTGGTACAAACTCGAATTTATCTTTCAATCGTAATGATTGGAGTGGCGAAGAAAAAGAAGTGGCTCAGCAGTTAGAAGAAACGTACCCCAATGGGATTGTGTTTTTGAACTTAACGGATCAAGAGCGGCTCATTGCTGTGACGATTTTTGCGCCAGTGGGGTACTCTGAATACGCTTTAGTTGAAGTGTCTCCCTCTTCTTTGTGCCGTAGAACGTTAAAAGAAAACTTTGATGGGCGGTGGGTGCTGCTTGATGAGCATGAGGCTAACCATAATTCTTGGCCTGTGGTGGCTTGTGAAATGTGAGGATATAGAAAAAGCAGTTGGATACTTTTTCTATATGTACACTCAGATAATGCCAATTTCTTTGCTTAGGTGACTCAGCAAATTATGCGCACTTTCGCCGGACATGTGATAGGGGTTAAAGTGAGTGTCTCCGGAATATTTCAGGTTGAGGTTTTTTGTAAAAGCGATATCTGGCACATACCCCATGCTCCACTCAGAGAACTCACGACTGGAAATCTCTTTATATTCTAACAGCATGAGGTTTTCATGCCTCTGATCGTTAAGAATTTGATGGTACGTTTGATTCACTTGTTCTCTAGGCCCTTCCAAGCATTGTAAAAAGTAGCTGCGATTGAAAAACAGCAGTCCCGTAATGTGGCGTGGGGCGTTGTTGTCTCTGGCAGAGATTAAAATATTTTGGATGTCTGCTTCCGTAAATCCGTCTGAAATGGTGCTGGTGTAAACTAAGCGTACTAAGTGCATTTCTACTCGTCCTTTTTAGTCGTTATAGAAAAACTATAGAAAGGATATTATGCATTGCAATGCTTATTTGGTGCTTACTCTACCGCTTGGTATTTAATGATTAATGACTGTTGAGTTCCATCTTGAATTAGTCGATCGAGTTCAGCTTGAAGTTTTTTAATGATGTTATCGTGTACTGATTTATTGCAAGCAAGCCCCATTTTGATAGAGAAAATATCAATGACTTTTTCGACAGGCCTGCCTTCGTACTGCATTGACAAGAATCTTGCTTCAGCCATTGCGACCATATCAACACGTTTGGCTTTCAGTTTTAAAATAGACTGATTGACGTCTTTTGCTTCGTCCAGTTGAGTAAACCCTTTATCCGCCAGATAGACACCACCCACATCTTGGCTTTGGACACCAATTCTGTATTGTTTTGCTTCCTCAAGTGTAGACAAATGGATGGGGTTGCCCTGCTCTTTCACTAATATAGAGGTATCGAGAAATAAAGGCTCTACCCACTTGAAAAGATTGGTTCTTTTCGGTGTGTTCGACGTGGTGAAAACACAGGTATTATCATTTGTTATTGCCGTATTGTAAGCTCTTGTCCAAGGGAGTACCGTCATCTGATATTCAACCCCAGCGAGTTCCATGATCAGTTCGACTTGTTCTGTCGCTATCCCTTTAATCTGTCCCGCTTCGGTGTAGCTGAGAGGTGCGTATTCTTCCGTATTAATATTTAATGGTTGAGCCAGAGTAGGTATGGAACAGAGAGTGAAGCAGATAACCAATGAAAATTTCATCAAACCTCCTTTGTCCTTCTGGTAGGTATAGTTAGAGCAAGGGGAATTTTCAATCTCTCATAGATGAGCATCATTGGTTGCCCCGTAATGTGGCGTGGGGCGTTAGTGTCTTGGCTTTCCTATTCGGTGTACGTAAAACTTGAACCTTGCAGCATAGGCGATAGGTGCTCCATGACGTAGTCTACAAATAAACGTAGCCGTGCTGGCATGTATTTGGTGGGAGCGTATTGCAGGGCAATTACTCCATGATAATTTCCTTTGATGGTCCAGTCATCGAGAACGGGCAGAACGCTACCATCCGCTAACGATTCTTTGATCACAAAGTCGAGAAAAATACCGATCCCAAGGCCATCTTTTACTCCATTTAAACGCATTTGTGAGTGGTTAACGGCATAGCGACCTGTCACTTTTACAGTGTGAGTTTCTTCTCCTTTTTCTAGATTCCAAATGTGATCGGTACTGGTCTCACCTAAGTACAAACAATCGTGATCCAGTAAGTCGGTTGGTACTTTAGGTGTGCCACGGCGTTTTAGGTAGTCAGGGCTGGCACACAACGCAAGGTTTACTTTCCCTACTTCTTTCATTACCAAGCCTTCTGTCGGTGTTTCCGTTAGGTTAAATACCACGTCAATACCTTCGGAAATAATGTCGATATCGCCATCTGTGGCTTTTAGTTTTAATTCAATGTTGGGGTATTGGTTTAAAAAAGGCGTCACGATAGGTTGCAAGACAATACTTAAAAACGCTTTTGGAGCCGCAACGGTTAATGAACCCACGGCTTCGGTGTGCTCGGAGTTCGATATATCGACAGCTTGCTGGGCCGCATTCACCATGGTGACACATTGGTCGTAAATTTGCGTACCGGCTTCGGTAATGATCAGTTTCCGTGTGGTGCGTTCGAATAATTTTACCGACAGAGCGTGCTCTAATCGTGTGATGAGCTTGCTTAAGGCCGATGGGGTGACCCCCAGTTTTTTTGCCGCGCCAGTAAAGCTCCCTTCGTTCACGACTAAGATAAAAGTGGCTAGATCGGGTAATAGGGCTATCAGTTTATTTGTGACCATGATTCATTAATGTTTTTCCAAGTAAGGGGATAATAGTCGTAATCGTGATCAATTAGAATCACTGAAAAAGGTCTTCTTGCATGAATATGGCCCCTAAGTGCGCTTTTGCGCAGGGTTTCATCAATAAGAGCATTACCTAGAACAATAACGATAGGGAAACATTATGTCTTCTGCATTCTACGAGCAAATTAGTCAGCAAATCGAAGAAGTAAAAAGTGAAGGTTTGTACAAATCTGAGCGTGTTATCACCTCTGCGCAAAAAGCGGCAGTATCGATTTCAACAGGTGAAGAGGTATTAAACTTCTGTGCAAACAACTACCTTGGTCTTGCGAACCACCCAGAGTTGATTGAAGCAGCAAAAGGTGGCATGGATGAGCACGGTTTTGGTATGGCTTCAGTACGCTTCATTTGTGGTACTCAAGACTCTCACAAAGTGCTAGAGCAAAAATTATCTACGTTCCTAGGTAAAGAAGACACAATCCTATACACGTCGTGCTTTGATGCGAACGCTGGCCTATTCGAAACCATTCTAGGCAAAGAAGATGCAATCATTTCAGACGCACTAAACCACGCTTCAATCATCGATGGTGTTCGTCTGTGTAAAGCGATGCGCTTCCGTTACGCGAACAACAACATGGAAGAGCTAGAGCAGCAACTGATCGCGGCTAAAGAAGCGGGCGCTCGTCACACGCTTATCGTTACTGATGGTGTGTTCTCAATGGACGGTGTTGTTGCGAACCTTCCAGCTATTTGTGACTTAGCAGATAAGTACGATGCACTAGTGATGGTTGATGATTCTCACGCAGTGGGCTTCATGGGCGAAAACGGTGCAGGTACGCACGAGTTCCACAATGTTGTTGATCGTATCGACATCATCACAGGTACGCTAGGTAAAGCAATGGGTGGCGCTTCAGGCGGTTACACATCTGGTAAGAAAGAAGTGATTGACTGGTTACGTCAGCGTTCTCGTCCATACCTATTCTCTAACTCTGTTGCACCAGCAATTGTATCGGCATCTATCCGCGTTCTGGATCTTCTGGCTGAATCTGGTGACCTACGTACGCAACTTTGGGAAAACTCGGCACATTTCCGTACTCGTATGGAAGCGGCTGGTTTTACTATGGGCGGCGCTGATCACGCTATTATCCCTATCATGCTTGGTGATGCAAAAGTAGCGGCTGAATTTGCAGAGCGTGCACTTGAAAAAGGCATCTACGTTGTTGGTTTCTCTTTCCCTGTTGTGCCAAAAGGCCAAGCTCGTATCCGTACGCAAATGTCAGCGGCACACTCGCGTGAGCAACTAGATCGTGCGATTGACGCGTTCATCGAAGTGGGTAAAGAAATGAAGCTAATCTAAGCTTTGTTCATCGAAAAAGTTTAAGGCGAAAGGGCTGTGGCTCTTTCCCTTAATGTTGTCTATTTCGAATACAGATTAGCGCGTAGAAAAATAACATTATCGCCCAGTAATAGCGGTTAGCCCCTGTATTCATGCATGAGAAAAGAAAATGAAAATTAAAGCATTATCAAAATTAAAACCAGAAGAAGGTATTTGGATGACCGAGGTTGAAAAACCGGAAGTTGGCCATAACGATCTTCTGATCCGCATTAAAAAAACCGCGATTTGTGGCACAGACGTTCATATCTATAACTGGGATGAGTGGTCTCAAAACACAATTCCTGTACCTATGGTTGTGGGTCATGAATACGTAGGTGAAGTTGTTGGCATGGGCCAAGAAGTGCGTGGTTTTGAAATTGGTGATCGCGTATCTGGTGAAGGTCATATTACTTGTGGCCACTGTCGTAACTGTCGTGGCGGCCGTACTCACCTTTGTCGTAATACAACGGGTGTTGGTGTAAACCGCACTGGTGCATTTTCTGAATTCTTAGTGATTCCTGCGTTTAACGCATTTAAGATCCCGGCTGAAATCTCAGATGATTTGGCTTCTATCTTTGACCCGTTTGGTAATGCGGTTCACACTGCATTGTCTTTTGATCTTGTTGGTGAAGACGTGCTGATCACAGGCGCTGGCCCGATTGGTATCATGGCAGCAGCAGTTGCTAAACACGTAGGTGCTCGTCACGTTGTAATTACTGACGTTAACGAATACCGCTTAGATCTTGCTAAGAAAATGGGCGTAACACGCGCTGTAAACGTGATGGAAGAGAAGCTGGAAGACGTAATGGCGGATCTTGGCATGACAGAAGGCTTTGATGTGGGCCTTGAAATGTCTGGCGTACCTTCTGCGTTCAACAGCATGCTAACAAACATGAACCACGGCGGTAAGATCTCTCTGCTAGGTATTCCACCATCAGACATGGCGGTAGACTGGAACCAAGTGATTTTCAAAGGCTTGGTCATTAAAGGTATCTACGGTCGTGAAATGTTTGAGACGTGGTACAAGATGGCTTCACTGATTCAATCTGGCCTAGATTTAACGCCTATCATCACTCACCACTATAAGATTGATGATTTCCAGAAAGGCTTCGATATGATGCGCTCAGGTATGTCAGGTAAAGTTATTCTAGATTGGGAATAATATAATACCTGATTAATAAGCGTAATTGATGAAATCCAGCAAGACGTTGTTTTGCTGGATTTTTTGCTTTTCAAGCGAAAGTGACTTCAGTTTAATCTTTATTTATTAATCACTTAGTATAGTTTTGTTGAATGTCTGACCATTGTTTTTGGACTCAACATCCCATTTTTCCCATCTCGTGAAATTTTATAAATCCAGCGTGATGTAAATCAAATATACTCGCCTCTTTTCTGTCACATTGACGTTGTCATTCGTAAAATTTACCGCAGGAGAGAGCATGGCTCTGGACTTTGAACTGAAAGAATATCTGTCGCATTTATCCCGTTTAGTAAATGTAGATTGTGGGAGTCATACTCCTGATGGTATTCAGCGTATTGCCGATATTCTTACTCCTATGTTTGAAAATATCGGCTTTACGGTTATTCGACACCAGCCCCATCCTGAGTCGGGTCCATGCTTGGAAATCACCAATAACCCTGAAGCAGATCATTATGATGTGATGTTATGCGGGCACATGGATACCGTGTTCCCTGTTGGTACTGTGGCTGAGCGACCGTTTAGCCATGATGATAAAAACGCTTATGGCCCTGGCGTGACGGATATGAAGTCGGGGTTACTAAGCGCGTGGTACGCGTTAAAAAGCCTGTCAGAAGAAAAACGAGCATCGCTGGACATCGTGATGGCGATAAATTGCGATGAAGAGATCGGCTCGGTGTATTCCAAAGAGTGGCTGCAATCTATCGCGAAAAAAAGCACCCAAGTCTTGGTGTGTGAAGCCGCAAGGCCAAGTGGCAATCTGATTCGAGCGCGCAAAGGTAACGCCAAGTACCAACTGGAATTTCATGGTATTGCTTCTCATGCGGGGTCGGCGTTGGCGGAAGGCGTGTCAGCCATTTATGAGTTGAGCCGATGGTCGCTAGCCATTAAAGACATGGTGAACCTAGACACTGGAACAACACTGAACGTTGGCCTAATTGAAGGTGGTATGGCGGTTAACGTGGTGCCTGATTACGCAAAAGCCATGGTGGATTTACGTTTCTGGAATAATGAAGAAGCAGAGCAAGTACACCAAGCATTGGTTAACATGGCGGAAAACCCGTTTGAGGCAGGTGCTAGAGTCACGGTAACCCGCCAAAGCTTTAAGCCATCGATGTTGCCTACCTCAGACACTGAAGCGTTAATTCAGTTAGTAAGCAAAGAAGCTGAAAGTTTGGGCATTCAATATGGCTGGGAAGACGCTGGTGGAGGCTCTGATGGTAATTTTACTGCGGCAGTCGGTGTGCCAACATTAGACGGTTTTGGCCCAATGGGGGCGGGTTTCCACAGTGAGAAAGAGTATTTAATATTAGATTCTATTAAGCCTCGGATTGAGCTTCTGGTTAATGTATTAGAGCAGCTGTAATTTCCTTCTTTAACGGCCTGATTGTGTTTTAGCGATCAGGCTGTCTTTTCATCCTTCCTTTCTTCCTTTCACATTCGATTAAGTCAGTCATATCTATACTCATAGTTACACAACTTGAGTTAAATAACCTGATTGGGTGATGGCGATGCAGAGAGTGGTTGTAGTGATGGTGTGGGCAATGCTTTTTTCACTGCATGTGACTGCGAAACCAAGCATCCCCTCGCTTTCTGAGCCCATCCCCATTCTTTTTTATGAAGACTTCGAGCCTTTTTCTTACCTAGACAGTAATGAGCAAGTGGCTGGCTTATACCCTTTTTTAGTTTCGAAACTTTTTGAGGAATTAGGCCATGACATTGTATTTAAAATTTACCCATGGCAGAGAGCTAAAGCCTTAGGGATGACGGGGCAGCATATTCTTGCGGGAGTGCTAAAAACCCCGTTGCGAGAGAAGGTAATGGATTATAGTGAAAACTTTTATACGGAAAAGTCGGTGGTGTTTTCCAATGTCCATGACACCAAGATTATGTTCCGTCCTGACGATATGCTCAGCTTAACCTTTGTTGTGGCAAAAGGGTGGAGCCTTGGCGACCAAGTGGACAAGATGATAGAGAAATCGCACATAAAAACGCATGAGGTGATCAATAACTCTCAGGTCATTCAAATGGTTAATGAAAGGCGGTTTTCTCATGGCATTACCGAGAAATTCATGGGGGAGCTATTTATTAAAAAAGGCAGGCTTAGGGATACAAAGTTACAGCCTTTTGTATTGCATGAAGGAAGGATTTATTTGGCGTTTGGTAAAAAATCCCCTCATCACCATTTACAGCCACAAGTTGATCGGGTGATCAGAAAATGGAAAAAACAAGGAAAATTGGATTGGTTGGTGCAGGTGTATAGTAACCGAATGAGTCCGCATGAAATCAAATCCAACGAAGCTGTAGATGCTCATCCTCAGCTTGAGGCCAATGGTTTTTAAATGCGTAAAGCGTAAGAAAGCCGACGAATGAACGTCGGCTTGTAGGTATAAAAATTATTAAGGTAATGAGCTTAGTTTACGCTAATTACTCGGCTTGCTCGTTCTCCTGAGTGGGAAATAGAGCGTACTGTAACCGCCCCTGTAACTTGTGGTTTATCACTATCACGGTAGTCATTCCAAGTTTGCCCGTTGTTTGTTGAGTATTGCAAGGCAACACCTGGGAATGGTGCGTTCATGGAAAGCACGCCATTGCTGATTTTTGCACCCGGAACAGGTAAACGGTAATCAATGCCTGCTTTTTCTAGTTTTGCAAGCTCGCGTTGACCCATGACATTAGCAAATGAAGCCCAATCTGAAGTGCGTTGGGCTTTATCGACTAAATTAGAATCTTGAGAGTACTTAACGCCTGTCTTGTAGTCGTTTTCCCAGCTTGCTTTGTGCCATGCGCGCTCTGCGGCAGCCAGCACGCGTGGGAATACCATGTATTCGTATTGTTCGTCGGTACGAACCGTTTCACTCCATAGCTGGGCAGATAATCCATAGAATGGCTTGGCGTTGATAGTGCCTTCACCTGTGAATCCGTTACCATCACGATCCAGCGAGGTTTCCGCATTCTGAGGCAGGTTTTCTGGTGCAAAGCCGAACATTTTGCGTGTGTCTGTGGCACGGGTTGCCCAGTAGTAACCGCGCTCTTTTGGATCGATCTCGTAAGGCATGTCCATGTAGACGTAGTCTGGGTTAGAAATAATGACGTCATAGCCTTTCTTCGACCAATCATACGCTGAGGCGGTGCCACCCCAGTACAGTACATCCCAGAAGTTAACTTTTACGCTCTCAGTATCAAAGGCGGTGGCATCTTTCGAGTATTTCAGCCCGTCTTGCCATGCTTGGAAATGAGGAATATTGTGCTTCGCAACGATTTCTGACACTTCTTCTGCAAAGTAGCTTGGTAAGTGTTTGTAATTTTCAACGATGCCGCTTTGGATTACGGCTTGGCACTGTGGTGATTTTGCAAAAGGCGCATCTTGCTTGGCGAGGTCTAAGTCACCTTTCCATGCGATTTTTTCTTCATCATTAATGTCTTGGAAGCCAGCATTCAATTTGATGTTTTTTGCTTCATCGCCCCCAAAATGCCAAGTTGTCAGTGGTACACCTGCTTCATTGTGCATGGCTGCAACTTCTGAGACCACCTTATCAACAAATGTTTTAGAGGACTCTAGGCAAGGGTTAATAAAGCTTTGGCGGTTGTAGAACTGCACGGTAGTGACGTTGGAAGTATCTTGCGGGTCTAGTAAGCGGTATTCGTTCGCTTCCGCCATTTTTCCTTCAGCACTTAAACGAGCGTATCGTGCTTCCATTGACATCACAGCAGCACGGGAGTGAGCTGGCATGTCTAGCTCAGGGATCACTTCAATATTACGGTGTTTGGCGTAGGTTAAAATGTCTAAATAGTCGTCTTTGCTAAAGTAGCCTGAGCCGAAGTTATCTGCATTTGCCCCTGAACCAAGTTGTGGTAACAAACACTCTTTTTCAGAAGGATCAAAGCAGCGCTTTCCACCTACGTCTGTTAGCTCTGGCAACCCCGGGATTTCTAAACGCCAACCTTCATCATCTGTTAAATGAAGATGCAGTTTATTGAGTTTGTACGCCGCCATTTGATCAATGGTTGCTAAGATGGCTTCTTTTGAATGGAAGTTACGCGCTACATCCACCATGATGCCACGGTATTCAAAGCGTGGCTCATCTTCGATGCGTAATGTTGGAATGGTGGCGTCATCAATACTGACAAGAGCAAGCAGTGACTGAACCCCATAAAAGGCACCTGCGTCATCAAAAGCAACGATGGTGGCTTTTTCTTTTGTTACCTCCAGTTTATAAGCGCCAGAGACGCCATTTTTAAATTGGTTTTTATCGAAATTAATACCGACTTGATAATCACCATTGGTGTTTAAACCAAGTAGGGCAGCACGTTTATTTAAGGCTTCTTTTTGTTCTGCTTGAATGCCAGCAGACACAATAGAAATGCCTTGGGAAAGATCGGCAGTGCCATGGGTTAAGGTTGTTTTTAGCGGAGTAGGTATGATGTGGCTAGCGACATTTTGTTGTTTAACGTCCGCATTTTTTTCAAAGCGAGATGCCGCTGTGGCAAAAATGTTGTTATCGCTAGGGGTTCTTTTTAGTAGCTCACCGTTGAGCTCATCAATGTATTGGCTGGTTTCTTCTGTATCTAGAGAGACGATATTACGTGGTTCTGCGTTAGGAGCGGTAACGAAGGCTCGTGGCATGAAGTCGGTTTCAAATAATTGCCAATACTCACCAATCATTGGAATGACAACCGTTTCACCAGCAGCAAAACCATCAAAGTTTTCGGTTGGTTCTAGTTTGTGTAAATCGCCCGTCACACGGCTGATTTTAAATTGATCGTTATCGGTTTCTAAAATTAAACGAATGCTGTGAAAGTAGATGGTCCAGTCTTTAGAATCGACGGCATTTCCTGTGTTAACTAAGGTCATATTTACCTTATTACACGATGCCCACTCTGCTTGTAGTTCCTTACAGTTAAGCCCTTCATTAGCACCGTGGTTTGTTACTACGGTGTAGTTAATGTCAAGGTTATTCGCTAGATCATCCACGGGATCTTGGGCTGTTGGGGCCATAGAGCACGCCGTTAAGCTTGCTAAGATCATGCTTGGTAGTATTGCTTTTTTAAACATCATTCACCCAGTATTTTTTTATTGAAAATTAAGTTTGAGTGAATCCTAACTAGCTTTATTTTTAGCGTGAATTAAATATTTGATAAACTTTGCTGTTAATCACAAATGCATTTTAATATTGTTAACTAGATCAATATTTACCATATATACGTATATTCATATCGTTTTGTTTACATAATTGATAATAACTTTTCTGTCATTTTTAGATCTTAATTTTGCGAGTTACTTCAATTTATTTTTGTTTTTAAGTGACTGTTATTACTATTTTTATTGAATATGATAGTGGGGAATTTAGGTGATGTGTTGTTTATTTTATGTCCTAAAATATATGAATATTAACGATGCATATAAGTTTTTTATTTGTTGTTTTTTAACATAAAATTAAATCTTTTTAGGAGTAAAAAAACGCCAGCTTACACTGGCGATTTTTGTTCTATTTGGGTTACTGCTTGAGTAGGTCGTGGATAAATAAGGCTTCCGTGACGCTGATATCGAGTTCCCAACTGTACTTTATGGCATCCCAGTCCAATTTTGAGAGCGGGTAATCACTTTCTTTACACGCTTTTTTGATATTTTCAGAAAATTCATCCCAGCTTTCTGCTCTGTTGTATTCGTTCATTAGCTTTTATTGGCAAAAAACCATTTAGTTAAGTAGCTATCAAGTGGTTTAAAAGCAGGGTTTTCCCAGCTGACCATTTGGTTCTGTGTTAATGATCCTAATGCGCCAGTATCTGAAAAGGAACTGCCATTTGAGCCACGCAGTTCTCCAGCTGGTGTATTTCGCGCTGAGTCAACTTTGTACTCATAAACTGTGCCCAGTAATGCCCCTGGGTTTAAGTTAGTAGCTAAAGTATGTACTGAATCTGGCTTTCCGTTGGAAATATCATCACCGTCATCATTAATGGTACTACCATTTTCTGTGCATGGATTTGGGGTGCCAAGTGCTCTGTTATTATCTAGTTGCTGGTTGCCATAGTTGCATTCATCGTAAGTTAAATATTCTTGATTGTTTGCTTGAGCAATAGGCTTCATCGTGGTGAGTGCAAGCTTAAATTGGTCGTATGCTTGGTTTAGCTCTGAACCCGGAGCTGAGTTTGTGTTTTGATCTATATAGTAATCATATAGTTGCATCAATTTTTGGTAAGTTGTTGGGTATTGAGTCTCATCTTTTCCTTGGTTGGTGTAGATAAGTTCAATGCCATCGATAATGGTTCCTTTTTTGTTATTCAGTTCTAAAACAAATTCCCCTAAAGGCCCATTAAGTGACTGTTCGTTCTCTATCACACCAATGACAATGCGCTTTGCTGCAAATTGATCTCGGACATCTTGGTGAGCCCATTGCATCATGTTGTTTGCTTGGTTAACAACGCGCTGTTGCTGAGCATCGTTGATCGTATTTCCGAGCTTTATAACATAAATACCATTACTAAAATTACAGTTTGGGACATCTGCTTTTGTTGAGCAGTTACTAATTGAGTCAAATACTTTTACTGTCGTTTGTGCTTGAGCAGAAGATGTAGACGAAGCTGAAGGCACGGTATTTGAGTTTGTATCTCCATTACATGCAGTAAGTGCTGAGCAAATGAGTACGGACAGCGTTGTACGGCCTAAAATCATAGTGAATCTCTTATTTTTGTTGTTGTTCTGAAAGTAATTGTTTTTTTGCAACTAAAAATAAAACGACGTTCATTTTTGGTGGATGTTACTTTATTGACCAGTTAAATAAGAAGTCAGACCACATATTGTATGTCAATAGTGTGATCTATGTCACTATATTTTTTGGGGTTAATGATCATTTATCTGAGAGGCTGCTTATTAGACTGTGGCTGTATCAGAGCTTATAAAGCAGCGTAAAATGATATTTTATGAAGGTTATAGCGATGCTTAATTGCTTTCTATGATCAGACCAAGTTGGCTAAGTAATTGTTCTTGCTGCCATTCACAAATGATGACGCCTTTTAAATTGATGCGTCTAATATCAAGCCCGTAAAGATCGGAATGTGATAGGTTGCACCCTTCGATGTTAAATTGCCCCCAGCTTTCTTCTGAAAACTCCCCACGGCTTAAGTCGGATCCTGTGAATGATGCACCTATTAAATTGGCTCCGGTCCATCGGTTTTCAAACAGTTCGCACTTCTCTAAACGGATATCTTCTAGGTTACTGTAAGACAGGTTACACCCAGTAATGTAGGCCGAACAAAAGTAGGTATGTGGAGTAATGTAGTTTGTAAAACTGGCTTGCGAAAAATCAGCGCCACTTAGATTACAGTTTCTAAATTCGGCTCCAAAACATTGGGTACCTTTAAAACTTGTCATGCCTAAGTTGCAATCTTTGAAGCTGGCTTCTTTGAGTTTGGTGTAATTGAATAGGCACCCTGTGACATCACCTGATTCTAAAAATACGCAGTTAGAAAATTCGGCCTCAGTAAGGTTAGCTCGGCTAAAATCACAACGATAAAAATGACATTGGCTGAATGTGGCCGCTTGCAGATCTTGTTCTGAAAAATCTTCGTCGTAAAAGGTTTTATTGGTAATGTTCATTGGCTAAATCTGGTGGTTGTTTTGGTGCAGAGTACTACTAAATTCGAGGGGAAATCCATTAAAAAACATCAAAAAAACAGAAAAAATAGCAGTGTTTATTTAGTGCTTATTATTGGCTCCTAATGGTGTGTTAATGCGCTTTTGTTAACGCTATTCTTATGCTCGGGTGAATTGTGTTGTTATGGCTTTATAGGTGGATTTAGGGCTGTATTTGGCGATGTGTTATTTTAGTGGCAATAAAGGTCAGAAATAGTGAAAAATGCGCCGGATTTTCAGCCACGCGCATTGAGAGAAAAAATCGTGATACCAAGGTAATGATGGCTAAGCACACAGCAAAGTTTGTAGTTCCGATAAAGAACTCACTTGGTAATGAGGTTTAATGTGTTCTGGTTGTGGCGTGTTGTGAACATTAAGCCAGCAGGTATGAATCCCCGCATTGAGTCCCCCGAGAATGTCTGAATGCGGGTTATCCCCAACCATTAGGATCTGCTCTTTAGGTGGGCGGCCGATCTGGGCAAAGGTGTGATCGAAGATCTCGATATCGGGTTTAGCAACACCGACTTGCTCAGAAATGATCAGGGCAGAAAAAGCATCTTTTAATCCGGTACGCTCTAGGCGTATGGTTTGAAGTTCGGTGAATCCATTGGTAATGATGCCCATTTTCACTTTTCCAGATAAAGAATCAATAAGCTCTTTTGCTCCCGGCAGCAGTGAACAAATGTCCGCCATTGCATTTAAGAATTCAGTATTTAACCGTTGGGTTGAAACGTTGAGCTTTTTTGCCCAAGCGTCAAAGCGAATGTTTTTAAGCTGCTCGGCAGTAATGCGTCCATCTTGGTAATCAACCCATAATGGTTTATTGACGGTTTGATATTCGGCGTAATCTTGCTTTGTAAAATCCACATTAAAGCGAGAAAACATCAGCTTTAAGCCTTGGTAGGCATCAAAGTGAAATAGGGTGTCGTCTGCATCAAACAGAATCCATTGGTACTTCATTTAGGGTCACTATTATTTATTTGGGTTGATGATGGTCACTTTATATTGTTTTTATTTGACTGATAATCCTTGCTCAAGGAAACTGATTGTTGAGTTTTAGTTGACAAAGGCCGTAATGAAAAGTTTTTCTGCAATACCTGTATTTATTGCCGTGGTGGAATGCGGAAGCTTTTCTGCCGCAGGACAAAAGCTGGGTACTTCAAAATCGGCGGTGAGTAAGCGCATTAATCAGTTAGAACATGATTTAGGGGTTCGTTTATTACATCGTACGACTCGTCGGTTAAGCTTAACGGAAGCCGGAGAGCATTATTACGATTACGCGCGCAAAGCATTTTTTGCTGCTTGTGAAGGGGAAGATGCCATTACGCAATGGCAAGGAAAGCCTAAAGGTATGCTGCGTGTTAGTGTTCCTATGTCGTTTGGTCGTCTTCATATTGCGCCCTTAGTGTCGAGATTTTTGTCGGAATACCCTGATATTCAGCTAAACATGACCATGGATGACAAAATGGTTGATTTAGTAGAAGGGGGCTTTGATATTGCTATTCGTATTGGCGATTTACCCGATTCCAGCTTGATTGCTCGGCGCATTGCTCCATGTCGAAGTGTGGTATGTGCGTCCCCTGAATATGTGGAACGCCATGGAACACCTAAAACCCCTCAAGACTTACAACAACATAATTGTTTAGTTTATTCGTATTTTCGTGGCGGCTCTGAGTGGCGTTTTTCTGGCAGAAATGGTGTGGTGAAAGTGCTTCCCAAAGGCAATTATCAAGTGAATAACAGTGCGGCAATAAGAGAGGCACTGATTACTGGGCTAGGAATAGGCCAAATGCCGACTTTTATTGTGGGGCCTGACTTGGCGGATGGGAAGTTGATACCATTATTAGAAGGCTACTCGTTACCTTTACATGCCATTTACGCGGTTTTTCCTGAGCGAAAACATTTGCCCGCTAAAGTACGGGTATTTTTGGACTTTGTGGTAAAACATTTAGGTGAAGAGCAGCCTTATTGGGACCAGTATTGACGGTTGATCCTGCCATCAGGTAGGAATTGAAAAAGAAACTGATATACTGCGCGCTCATTCACTAATTGGCATTGTAGTACATGACTCAGGCAAACAACCCATTGCACGGGATTACACTTGAAAAACTTCTGACAGAATTGGTCGAACATTATGGCTGGGAAGAGCTAGGTGCGCGCATTAACATTCGTTGTTTTAACGATAATCCAAGCATAAAATCGAGTTTGAAGTTTTTGCGTAAAACCGAGTGGGCAAGAACCAAAGTTGAGAACTTGTATATTAAAACAATGAAATGACACTAGGCTGTGCTCAGCCGCCTAGACTGCCACCGAGTTTGACTGGGTGGCAGTAACGATTTGTTAGATAAAGCGAATTTTGATGGCTTGTAACTTAACGGCTGAGTCATCCATGATGAATTCCACTAAGCGGCCAGACATTGGCTGGTTGTTATCACATACGCTGCTAGCATCGAATTGAATGTCGCCACCAAGATCGCAAGTAATAAAACCATTTTTTTGTTGTGAATTGAACGAGCGGATAATTCCGGTTTGTAAGATCATAGTATTTCCTTTGCCCAAACAATGCTTTTTAGCGTTATGTTTGTGGCTATTTCATTGAGTAAAGTTGTTTATCGCATCGCGTTATTTTTCGCGGCGGTACATATCTTTTAACTCACTGACCTTTTGTCTCTTACGCTATGAGTGATCACCTAAACTCAATAGCTCATCATTGCTCTCATGTGAAATTAATCGGCAATGGAAAGAAATCACTTCCATGATATTTTTAGTTTCTTCTATGCAGTAGGCTCTATGGAAAAACAGAGAGTTCGAAGGGTTCTTAGAAAATCACGAATAGGTCTGAGTTACAGACCACTACAGCCTAGATCAGTTAATAGTCTCTTGTAAACACTTATTTTCATTTTTATGTGATTAATATCACCTTATCTATCTTCAGAGAAGGCCTGTCGGAGCCAATTTCTGAGGCTAAGTACGCTTTCTAATTTTAGTTTTTCGGGAGCACATGCAAAATAAAAGGCTTTGTGCGGGTTTAAGACGGGGGAGCCAATTTGAGTGAGCATACCCGCCGCTAGATCATTTTTAATAAATTGATGGTGGGTAACCAGTACGCCAAGCCCAGTAATTGCGGCTTGCATTGCTTGAATGGTGGCCGCAAAGTTCAAATTATTATGATGAGTGGGTACGGAGTGCCCTGTAGCTTCACACCAAATCGTCCAATCGTCTTTTCGCCTTGGGTTGGTTACGTAGATTGCAGGGTACGTAGCTAATAATTGAGTGGTGAGATTTGTGTGATTTTTTATGGTGTTCAGCAGTTTAGGGCTACATACGAGCACTAAGTTATCGTTCCCTAAATGTTCAAGGTGGTATTGTCCCCAATCTTCTTTTTTACCGTGGATCAAAGCGACATCTACACCTTCTTTAGATAAATCAAATACAAAGGGTAAATTCGAAATTCGGATATCTATGTGCGGGTAATTTTGCTGGAATTGATCAACTTGGGGGATCCACCAGTGCAGAGCCAAAGAATTGACCATGTTTAGGGTTAAGCGATGATCATAACTGGGTGCGCTGATTTCTTCGCTGGCGGCCACGATTTCTTCGAGGGCGGGGGCCACTTTTTTGTAGTACTTCTTTCCTATGCCATTTAACCGAACTTGCCTTCCTATACGATCAAATAGTGTGCAATTAAGCTGAGTTTCCAGTGTTTTAATGGCTTGGCTGACGGCAGAGTGACTGACGTTCAGCACATTAGCGGCTTCTGTCATGCTGCCTGTTTCTGCCACCGCGACAAAAGCATAAATGGATTTGAGAGGAATGAGCTTTTTCATCTGTAAGTTTTTCTAACAAATATGGTCAATATTACTCGCTTTTTCTATGTCTGTAATCACCTTACGCTATAAGTCTGTAGAAGGAGTGTGTATGTCGTTATCTATCAAGCCTGTTACCTTTATGTTGGTGTCTACCTTTAATTTGTCATTGAGTGGGTTATTAGCCAAAACGTTAACTGGTGTTATTAGCGTAGAGTTGTTGAATCTAATCCGGTTTTTAGTACCTGCATTGATCATGTTGTGGCTGCTTTTATTGATTAAATGGGAATTGCCAACCAAGGCGAATATACGTCCATTACTGTTTCGTGCGTTTTTTATTACCCTTACTCAGTTGTGTTTTTTATATGCGATTAACGCTTTGTCTTTGGTAGAGGCGGTGGTGCTTTTTAGTACTGGGCCACTGTTCATGCCATTGTTAGAAAAAATAATATTTAGAGCCGCCATAAGGCCCATCACGATTGTAGCGATCATGATTGCGTTTGTCGGGGTGGTCATTCAAGCCGGAGTCGGGAGTGGCTTTCAGTGGCGGGTAGAGTTACTGATTGGGCTCGGCTCCGGACTGTGTAATGCTTTGTCTCAGGTGTGTATGTATCGTTCGAGTAAGAGCTCGTTATCTGCTTTGGCGGTTAATACGTGGTGCATGGTGTTTGCAACGGGGCTTGCCCTGCCAGTATTTTTGATGCATTCGATGGTGGTTAATGTCGATTCAGTGGCACTGTTTAGCGCATTAGAGAATCCAGTTTTTGTTCTTGGTGCCATTCTTATGCTCTCTATTACGGTCATTAATACGCAAATGTTTCGCGTGCGAGCTTATCAGTTAGTGGAGTCTGGTACTCAGTTAGCCCCTCTCATTTTTACTAACTTGATTTTCGCTTTTATCTGGCAGGTGGTATTTTTCGAACAAGCGCTAGAGAGTCATAAAATTATGGGAGTGATGGTTATCGTGAGCGCCATTATTTTGAATATGTTGGACTCGGCTGCATGGCTAAAGAAGTGGGGCACATATATTGTGGATAATCCTCATCGAGTGAAGCTAACCTGATGTGTAATTTTATTTTACTCAGTTTCAGTGGAGATTGAGTTCAGTGATCTAAAGGTCTGGACATGCTTTTAAAGCGGTGTACTTTACTAAGTATAAGATATATAGATATTAATTAATATATTCAGTATTAGGTGTTTAGGAGAAAGTGTTTCGTGTTACAGGATCAAAGCAAAAAACGAGCTTTAAGAAAGAGAGCGGATGAAGTAAAAGACTTTAAGTGTAAAAACCTTATCGTGGTTTTAGAAAACCCTAAAACTCTCAAAAATATTGGCTCTGTTGTTAGAAATGTAAACGCCTTAGGTGCTGAGAAAGTCTATATTGTTGATGAAAGTGGCTCGCTACCAGATGACTGGCAAGACATGCGTCATTGGAATCCACTCGTGAAGCCATCAGCCTCTGCCGTTAAGTGGAGTTTTGTAAAAAAATTTAACTCCACGGCGTCTTGTCTTGAACATCTAGAGAGTAATAAATTCGAGTCAATTGCTACTTCGCCTCACGTAAAAGGAAAAGTAAACGTAGAGTTAGGTAAAGGTAACTATACGCAAAAACGGTTGGCAGTGTGGTTTGGTAATGAGTCTAAAGGGCTAAGTGAACAAGTGATTGAATCTAGCTGTTTCTGCATTAATATCCCAATGTTTGGAATCGTTGAAAGTCTGAATTTGGGGACATCGAGCGGTATAGTTTTGTATGAAATTACAAAGCAACGCAGAGAGTTTCAAGACCGTAAATACGGGCGGAGTTAACATAACACTTAACCATATTTGCATTTAAGATGCTTTTAGATATTGCGGCATTGAGTTGTTTTCTGCCGCATACATAGACATGCGTTCTAGATAATGTTGAGGTAATAGGTATGGAACAGGCTCCAATTAAAGATGAGATCACATTTGATGACTTCGCAAAAATTGATATTCGTGTAGGGCAAATTATCGAAGTTAGCGACGTCGCTAAATCCGATAAACTCATGAAGTTAACGGTAGACTTTGGTGATCATACACGTTCAATTTTAGCCGGCATAAAACAAGAGCGAGAAAACCCAAAAGAAATCGAGGGAAAACAAGCTCTGTTTGTAGTCAACTTGCCTGAAAGAAAGATGGCAGGAGAAGTGTCGCAAGGTATGCTTTTTGATATCGGCTATGAAGACAAACTACAGCCATGCTTAGCTTGTCCGGAAACCAAAATGCCGAATGGAGCGAGAGCTGGGTAACCTTTCGGGTAGAGCTCTTTACCACATAGCTTAAATATCTGCTTAGATGTGTGTGATTTTTACTTTACCTCAACCTAGCTTGAGGTATTAAGCTTCCCTAAACGATGAAAAAGGAAGCTTATTATGCAGAATAACTATGTAAAAGAACTCGCGATTAAAACATACCAAGAAGAGCCAAAGAAGATGTATGTTGAGGCCAAGTATCAAACATTTCATACTCTTAGCTTTGTGGGTGGTATGTTATTGTCGGTAGGGTTAGTTGGCTTGTTCTAATTCTTAATTTTGCGGATTAATAAAGCGTTATACGAGGCTTTAATAGGTAGGAATATAATGAGTATTGAAAAGGATTTGATTGAGCACTTTAGTGGGTTAGATATACCTAAGAAGCTTTTATCATTACTACGTTTTGATAATGAAGTTGCGCAAAGTACGTATTTTTCTGAGGGCTTTGAGTTTTCGATTGATAGAGAAAGGTTTGGCTTAAAAACATACTCAGAGCATGAAGCCTTTCTCGATTCCATTTATGAATTTGCATGTGCAGATGGAAGCGGATCTTCCTATGGTTTTTGGTTAAAAGATGGGAATGCGAACCTTGATGTTGCACCCATAGTTACTTTTGGAAGTGAAGGCGGTTTTCACGTTGTTGCTAATAACTTTAATGAGTTGCTTCAAATACTGACGTTTGATAGTGAGCCGATGATTGATTGGGATGAAGTTGATTACTTTAAAGATCCTGACGACTTTGAACCAAGTGAAAAAAGTAAAGAATACCGAGAATGGTTAAAAAGGGTATGTGGTTTAGAGCCTATCAGCAATGCAAATGATATTGTTAAAAAGGCACAGCAAGAGCATAAAACGTCTTTTGATGCTTGGGTTGCGAATTTTTATGAAGGTTAAGCACCGAATCCGAGTGACTGCCTCACGTTTATAATCATTACAATTAAGGTGATGATTTTTACGCGTCACCTTGGATATGGATGCCAGTATGCTTGGTTAATGTTGTTCGGCATACTTGATTGTTCGTTTTACGATAAAAATCAGCAAGGATGGTGATATGGCAAGGTTTTACTTAGTTCTGACTTTTTTAGGAATACTGCTGCCTTATGGGGCGCTTATTCCGTGGTTATTCACTAACGGGGTGGATCTTCCTTTATTACTGAAAGAAGCGGTAGTAAACCCCATTAGTGTATTTGCGTGGTTAGATGTATTGGTTTCAGCGGTAGCTCTTTTGGGATTTATTGCCGTTGATGGTGGTAGAAATAAAGTAAAATATCGGTATTTGGCAATGCTGGGAACGGTGTCCATTGGCGTGTCTTGTGGTTTGCCTTTGTATCTCTATCTTAAAGAAAAGCAGTTAACACCGCTGTTGAGTGGGTAAGGTATCATTGTTGATGCTATAAGTATGTTTCGATACATGAGCCTATGGAAAGTAAAAGAAGTTGTTGTTGCTGTAGGTATTGGGTTAGCCGCTTTGATTTCAAACTATATGACATCGTATGATTTAAATTTTGAGGTTGGCTTTCCTAATACGTAGTAGCAGTTAATATTTTTATAATCCTGAATTGTTCTTATGTAAGCGTCATCCTGCTTCCTTATATTACGAGTTAGGCAATAATATTCACAGGGGTGATTATAAGTTTAAATAATATAATTAGGTAAAGGTTATGTTTTATATTTAACTTGGGTTATGTTGTTGAACGAATATTTATTGAATCTTTCTAATATCCTTGTTGCATATCTTTCTCTGGTACGCTTTGCCTTCTTCATTTTTTAGTATAGATTAAAGATTAACAACTTATAACTATATGAAACTAAGATGAATAAAGAAGCAACTATTGCTGGGCAAGCTGTTTACTCAAAAAAAGTACTTTCAATATATGATTTTTGGGTTTTAGGGGTATCAAATCATTACTTTTGGAAATGTCCAACTCGATTTATTAGTGAGCAGTTTTCAAAAAAAGTATCATCTAATCATTTAGATGTGGGGGTTGGCTCTGGGTATTACCTTAAGAATTTCTTACCTCAAACAACAAATCGTATCGCTTTATTAGATTTGAATGAGAATAGTCTTGATACCGCGTCAAAAGTAATTAGTCATTTTCAACCAGAAGTTTACAGTGGGGATGTACTTGAGCCGCTTCAGTTAAATATTGAAAAATTTGACTCTATTAGTGTTAACTATTTACTTCATTGTTTACCTGGCGATATTGCCGAAAAGGGCATCATTTTTAAGCATTTGAAAAGTTATATGAATAATGGTGGAGTGTTGTTTGGCAGTACGATACTTGGCAAAGGTACGGATAAAAACTTCTTCGCGAAAAAATTAATGGCTATTTACAATAAAAAAGGAATATTTAGTAATCATAACGATGAACTTGATTCACTAATAGCATCATTAAATGAACACTTTACAGATGTTGAAGTTAAAGTAATAGGTTGTGTAGCGTTATTTTCAGGGAAGAAGATATAACAAATACATCAGCGTTATTTATTATCTGAATCCAAGTTATACTCGGCAACCTAAGTGTGCCGAGTTTTTCGTTTTGGGTATGTTTATATTTTAATCATGAATATCTGAGCTTTAATGCTTTTCTAAGGGATATGTTATTTTTGTTACGGCCTCATTATTCCAAACTGGATGACCTTAAGGTAATTTCGAAATGTAGTCTGATTTTTAGAGTATTTTCAATAAAATAAAAAAGGCGCTCATGCTGACGATGGTGGTTAGGAGCGTGTTCTTTGTTTTCCAAGCAACCATAAAAGCAATTATTGCCGCTAATAAATAAGGGTTTTTCAAGCCAATGTCGAGGTTGCCATGTGGAAGAAACACAATAGGAGCCCAGATGGCGGTTAAAATAGCCGGACTGGCGAAACTTAAAAATCGTTGGGCTTTGTGGTTTAAGCGCAAAGGTAGCTTGGGTTCTAGAAAGACATATCGACTTGTGAACACGATGGCGGCCATCGCAAAAATAGTTAACCAAATCATTATTTTTTCTCCTTGGTTGAACAAAGGTAGCCACAGGTCATAGCCCCTAGGCTAGCAATGATTAGCCCTCCTTCGATTTGTGCCCATGAGCATAAAACTGACAGCACAATAGCCGTGATCACCGTAAGCAGAACCGATAGGCGTTGTATTGTCGGTACAACAATAGCGATAAAGGTGGCTGCAATGGCGAACTCCAGCCCAAGCTGATCTAGGTTTGGAATGTATTTACCGGCGATGATGCCTGCGAGTGTGGCTAGATTCCAACACAGATAAAACCAGAAGCCTACACCAAGGGCAAACCAACGATTAAATTCATGCTTTTTTTGGTGGCCGCAAATGGCGAATAGCTCATCTGTTAATAGAAAGCCCAAACCTAAGCGCCATCGTAAAGGTAATGAGCTGATGTGCTGTCGCATAGAGATGCTGTATAACAAATGGCGGGAAGTAATAAAGAGTGTGGTCAGTAAAATGGTGGCAACTCCTGCCCCTGCTTTTAACAACCCTAGTGCCACCAATTGTGCTGAGCCAGCAAACACAATAGCAGACAGTGCTTGGCCCTCAATAGGCAGCAAGCCGATTTCTACGGCGAACGAGCCTGCAAGCAAGCCCCATGGAATAACCGCAATACAAAGAGGAGTGACGGCTAAGGCGCCTTTTAAAAAATGCTGGCGATGCGTATGTTCTTGAGGTGATTGAAAGGTTTGAGTATGCATATTGAGCTCGTGTTATTGTGTTTGTTATTAATTCACATTACCGCGCTCGTTATTGGAAAACTTGTACATTCTTGCTCAATTGGTGCCAGTTTACTGATTGGAGTCGTGTTTTATATGGATAGAAGCGTATGCCAATTAGCTTTTTAATTGCTTGGCGTATTGGCCTGGCGTTATCCCCATGGCCTTTTTAAAGTGGCGATGCAGATGGCTTTGATCGTGAAACCCTGTTTCTTGGGCTACATGAGAGATTTTGTTCCCGTTTCTGATCAGACTTTTTGCAAAACGTAATCGAGCCTGAATTTGGTAAGCATGAGGCGGAAAGCCAAATTGCTTTTGAAAGGCCCTTACTAAGTGACATGGGCTTAGCGAAGCCAGTTTTGCTAGATCTTGTAGTGAGACATCGGCGGATGGAAAGTCATCTAAAAACTCTTTGACTAGCAGCACTTGGCGCTGTGCTGGGGTTGGTGTGTCTAGCGGTAAACGCTGTTTTCCATGTTGCGCCATCAGCTTGGTAAGCACACCATAAATCAAAGTTTCTCGTAGTAGCTTGTTGTCTGACTGAGCCAGAGTATTAAACACAAGCTGGAGCTGGCTGGCGAGTTTGGGATCATGAACCACAGGAGAAGGGAAATAAGGCGCACCATGTTGTGACAGCCCCAACTCTTGGCTAATTTGTGCAAATTGTTCAGGCAGTGGATACATCGCCCGATAAGACCAGCCTGCTTCTGTGGCTGAATGGCCATTGTGCACTTCATCTGCGTTAACCAGAATAATACTGCCCTGAGGCGCTACATGATTGCCCCCAGTTCGGTAAAAACGCTGAGCACCATCATCAATTAAGCCAATGGTATAACCTTCATGGCTATGGCGAGAAAAGTTTTGGTGATGGTAGCTGGCAGACAGGACCTCCAGCCCTCCTAATTCTTGAGCATAGCTATAGATTGCACTTTCTTTTGAAGGGGGCGTCGCTTGATTATCCGTATCCATTTGAGTCCTTACTGCAATCTATACATGGCGGTTTTCATTTATCATAAAACATTTTGGTATGATTTTTTTGTACAAAATTGCTCATTTTGAATCGAGTTGAGGTTGTCAGATGAGTAGGAGCGGTGGTGGTAAAAAGAAAAGAGCAGGTATAAAAAAACCGAGCAGTCGTTGCTCGGCTTTCGTATTTTATAAGGTATATGATTACGCTTTGATTTCTGCGTTGTGGTATACCTGTTGTACGTCATCACAGTCGTCTAGCATGTCTAGGAATTTCTCGAACTGTGCTACGTCATCACCAGTTACCTCAGTCATTGTTTGAGGTACAAACGTGATTTCTTCAACGTCCAGTGTTACGTCAGGCATTTCAGCAGTGATTGTGCTTTTCACTTTGAAGAATTCAGTGTGAGGAGCAAATACTGTGATTACGCCGTTTTCTAGTTCGATGTCGCTCACGTCAACGTCAGCCATCATTAGTGTTTCTAGTACTGCTTCTTCGTCATCACCTTTGAACTGGAATACAGCTTGGTGATCGAACATGTGAGCAACAGCGCCAGGGCCACCGATTTTTGCGTAGTTTTTAACAAAACATTGGCGAACATCTTGGAATGTACGGTTGCCGTTATCTGTTAGACAGTCAACGATTACGCTACAGCCACCTGGGCCAAAACCTTCGTAGCGTGCTGCAGAGTAGTCTTCACCACCGCCGCCAGCAGCTTTGTCCAGTGCTTTGTCAATAACGTGAACAGGTACGTTGTCTTTTTTCGCTTTTGAAATCAGATGACGTAGAGACAAGTTCATGTCTGGATCTGTACCACCGTTTTTAGCACAAACGTAAATCTCTTTACCGTACTTAGAATAAACTTTGATTTTTGCGCCTTGTGTTTTTGCCATTGAGGCCTTGCGCACTTCAAAACTTCTTCCCATTGGAATGTTCTCTCTGTTTTTGTTAGGGATAACTTAGCGCTGATTTTATCAGAACCAAGGTGGTTTGGGCTAGCTCCCCTTGTTGTTTGCCGTTTTTACGAGCTTTATTTTCCGAAAAATGAGAGAAATTGTAGGTAGGGTTATGTAACTGGTAAGGAATCTTGACGTTATTTTGTTTGTTCTGTTAATAAACAATCTCGTTTATGGGATAAAAATAGAGTGAAACAGGGAAGCTGGTTAAGTCTTGTTTTCTTATGAATCGAGATGGGCAGTCAGAAGAAGTGGCAGAAGTGATTGTTTGGCTTGTGTCGGATAAAGCCTCTTATGCCACTGGTGTGTAGTGGTTTATCGGTAGGAAAAGTGGTTGTTTCCTTGAATTCAGGTTATTTGATAATGGCCTGAATATCTCGAAAGCAGGGGTGTTTGGCATCTTGTAATAGTTCAAATAACCACATTTCAGTGCAGGTGGATTGCGCCCCGGCTTGATGCATTTTATTTAACCCCATTTGTTTGTTTTGAAGGGTGCGAGATGAGACCGCATCTTCAATTACTTCCACATGGAATCCATTAGCCAGAAAATCCATTACTGATTGGTAAACGCAAATGTGGCTTTCTATTCCGCATACTACAAGCTGGTTGACGTTTAAGCTTTGTATGTGTTTTACGATGTTTGCATTACCCCACGCACTAAAGGTGGTTTTTTCTAACGGGGAAAGATCCGTGAGCAGCTCTGCCACTTCTGGTGTCGTTGGGCCGAGACCTTTTGGGTATTGCTCGATCCAAACAATGGGTAGGTTTAACGCTTGAGCGCCACGAATGGATTGTTTGATTTTTTGGATAAGTTGATCTTTTTCGTGCATCGCTTGAGCGAGCTTTCCTTGCACATCAACAATAACCAGTGCAGTGGATGTTTGTTTTAGCATGTGTCATTCCTTGTGCTAATTACAAAAATAATAATTTAGTTGCATATCTACTGTAACGATTCTGCTGATGTACTTTCGAGATGTAGATTCCAAGTTATGTAATTTTGTCTTTGGTTGTTATTAGGCTAAGAACGTCACAGGGTAGGTCGTAAGAGAAAATTAAGGCACCGCTTAAAAGTCAGTGCCTTAGGAAATAAATTAATCGGCAGTCGCAAGCTTGCCTGTCATGCTAGGTGTCGAGGGTGCTATGGAGTGGCAGCGCTGTTTAATGTCCCACCATACCAGTGGCGCAACAATCACAAATAGCGCTATGTTAGATAAAGGTACGGCTAGCCATACGCCGTCTAACCCTAACCATTTTGGCATCACATAGAGGAAAGGCAGCTGAACGAGCATATTACCTGCAGATACTGCTAGCGCTTTTCCGCCTTGGTTAACGGCCATGAAATACACCGAAGCTAACACAATAAAGCCATCTAAATACATGGCTAACAGATGTAAGTGGATGCCATTTTTCGTTTGAAGCACTAATTCTGCATCGTTATTACTGAAAAACTCCGTTACCCACACAGGGAATGCATTGAGCAATACTGTAATCACAACCCCTGATGCAATCACCATTTTGGTGCCAAGTACCATCATTTTACGGATGTTATCGGCTTGTTTCGCACCAAAGTAGTAACTTACTGGTGGTTGAACCCCTTCCGCAATACCTTGAGCGAGAAAGTAATAGATCATCATTAAATAACCAATGATGGCATAAGCACCTACTGTGGTCGCTGATCCATAATCCATCATGAGTTTATTATGAATAGCAATAACAAAGCTGGTGTATAGGTACATCACTAAACAGGATGAGCCGAGTGCAATTGCTTTAGCGGCTAAGCCAAAATCAAAGGTGAGAGTAGGCAAAGACAGCGTTAAATTGGAATAACGAGTAAAGAAATAGCCAATACCTAACAGCGTGACAATGGCTTGAGCAATAACCGTTGCAAGAGCGGCACCGTATAACGCCCAATCAAGCAGTGCGATAAACACATAATCTAATACAATATTAGTTACAGCTCCCACAATCATTAAAATGGTGGCAAAGGTTGGGCTCTCATCATTTCGGATCAGTAGCGGCAGGGCTGTTGCTGCTAATGAAAAAATACCGCCATACACAAACACATCAATATAGTCATGGGCTAATGCGAGGGTATTCCCTTGAGCACCTTGCGCTAATAGTAATGGAGTACCAAACGCCATGAGCAGCCCCATGGAAATAAGCCCCAGCGATAAAAGTAGCCACAACCCTGAGCTTAATGCTGCTTTGGCGGTTACAGGGTCACCTTCACCTTTATTCATCGACATTAAGCTACCGCTGCCCATGCCAACCATGAGCCCGAGGGCGGCAATAATACAAACCACAGGCCAAGCCATATTGACGCCAGCTAGCCCGTCGGCACCAATGTAGTTACCAACAAAAATGCCATCAATGATTTGATAGAGGCCATTAATGAGCATGGCAGCAATCGAGGGGATGGCGTAACGCCAAAAGGTGCGTTCAATAGACGCACTAGAATCAAAATGAGTCATGATGGTATCTGCGTATTAAGTTTAAGGAGTCACCTTATTATGAGGCGATTTGAGATTGATGAAAGTTAGTATCTATCCGAAAAGCGGATGGATTGAAAGGCAAATACGTTTTACACTTTACTTATCGTGTAAAGTAACAATACAACATCAAGATGAATTGGACCTTAGATCAATTAGACGCTTTTGTTATGTCTGTGAAGCAGGGATCGTTTTCTGCGGCGGCAAGAAAGTTAGGGAAAGCACAATCACGGGTCAGTACCGCTATTGCGAACTTAGAAGCAGACTTAGGATTTGAGCTGTTTGATAGAAGTGCACGTCTTCCAGTTTTAACTTCTGCTGGAGAAGAAATGTTCCTAGAAGCGCAAGCGGTGTTGGATCAGTGTCAGCGTTTAGAAGCACGTGCCATGACGTCGGCTGTTGGTGAAGAAATTGCGCTGGTTGTGGCAATGGATGAAGCCGTACCGATTGTGTCTTTTGAGTGTTTCTTTCAAACCATCGGGGAGCTGTTTCCTCAATTAAAACTGACCATTATTAATGGTTCGCGAGATGACATTGCCAAATGGGTGGATGAGAAGAAAGCCGATTTAGGAATTCTGTTTCATTTAAATCAGCTCCCGGATTCATTAGAAATGATGCCCATCGGTCAGTTTAAAAATATTTTAATCACTGCTCCTAATCATGGTTTGGTGTCTGATACCCCTCCCACACTGAATGATTTAAATGGTTACCGTCAACTGGTGATTCGTGATCGGGTCGGAGAAACACAAGAAAAACCAATTTCTGCAAATCATTGGTATATAGATAGCTACTATTACATTACGTCGTTAGTGATACGTGGCTTAGGTTGGGCGCTGGTGCCAGAGCACATTGTCGAGTCCGATTGGTATACCGATCAGGTGGTGGAGCTTTCAACAGAAAATATTCCGTCTTCGTTGTGGGTAGAAATGGCGGTAGTAAAACGCCGAGATAAAGGGTGTGGTAAAGTTATGAATTGGATGATAGATGAGATTGAACGTATGTATAAAGCTGAATATAGCACCGTAAAAAAGGGTCAGTAGTCGTTCTAGTTCCTGTCAGAGTTCTGTAGATAAAAGGGCTCTGCCACTTACACTTTTAATCACCTTTCTTATTTTTCTACTTATTTATCCTTCTGATATAAAATCCATCCTTTCAGTGCTACTTGTTTTATAAAGTTTCAATGCTAATACTATTGAATCATAAATGCAACAAGTGTTTAACTTTTGTTGTGCACTGATTCTGATTGTATATGTTATGTCTCATTTTAGATTTGTTTTTATTATGTTTTTGTTGCGTTGTTAATTGTTGAAGTTATCATTCCCGAAAAATAATCCTATTGGTAAATGTATTATTTGAATGATTCACTTTTTATTTTTTTATAATTCGCCTTTACCACTTTATTATTTTAGGTTTTAGAATTTGTAATGAGTAATTAATCTATATAACCATGTTAAATGAAGGGTTAAAGTAATCAATCTAGTTTATAGATTGATTGTTTATTATTCTACGTTTTCTATTTATATAGATTATTTGTGCTATAAAAATAAACATCAATAATAAACAATTAAACTTAATAACTAACTGGAAAAGAGTCAGCCTATGTCTGAATTAAATGTAATGGAAAATAATGATAAACTGGGAAAACATGGATTTTACTATACTGATAAGCAGTCTTACTATCCTGTTCCTCCAGAAGATAATTCAAATTTTAAATCGACTAGAATACACTTCCACCTTGATGCAGAATGTCATGAAGATGTAACCGATATTGTGGCGGAAATTTTTAACCAATCCGAAGGTGTTAAAGATAACCTTAAAATTTACCCTATTAATTACTTGGAACTTGGACCTCAAGTTAAAGAAAACCTAATTTATCAGCAGATGATGAATTTCCATGAGATCACAGATTCTAAAGATGAAGCATTTGTAACTGGTCGATTTGGCGATGTCTTTGATCATGAAGCAATGAATGCTGTTCTTCTTGCAACAGAAAAAACAAAAAAAGAAACAAGAAGAATGGTTGAGATCGAAGAATATATCGGTTTATGGAAGTTTGATACTGATGGTTCTGTAATAACAGAGCATGAGTTTGAGCCTGTATTCGTTGATATGTCTTTATTATCAAATTTTTCAAAGTATCTCTGTGATCCAATTCCAACGTACGAATTGCATTTTGGATTTAATATTCCTAAAGATAAATACCCTGAGATGCCATTGAAATTAAATGATCTAATGAATGCTTGCTCAGAGGCAGGGCTTAATTTAGGTGGATGGTTTATTTTCAGTCACACTGAGCGATGGAGTTATCGTTCTAATGAGTTTACTTATACCGACGAAAGTGACTCACTTGAGCAGCTATTTAAGAAAGCAAAAGCACTTAGAACCTTGATGCATGATCTTGGGTTTACTGATATCGAGCCCGATTTCTCATTAGAAATTGTGCATGGAATTTGGGCTTTTGAGCCAGAGCAAGCAGCGTTGTAATTTGGTTTATAGGCTAGGGTAAGAAAAGTGAAAGGTACGGTTGATAATAACAAGGGATTGAAAAGTAAAGTTATTTTATTTATGGGTTTTCCAGGCTCAGGCAAAGGAACACAGGGAAAAATATTGGCTGATGAGGGTAAATTAAATATTCCTCACCTTTCCACTGGAGAGTTGTATAGAAAAGAAGCAGAAAAGAAAACCGAACTTGGTAAAAAAATGCTTCACTATATGAATCTTGGTGTACCCATACCAAATGACTTAACATTTGATTACTTGAGTAATGAGCTTAGTTCTCCAAAATATGATAAAGGCTTGATTCTTGATGGTTATCCAAAGCAAATAGATCATCTTAATTTTCTTGAGAAGATATTAGAATCTCAAGGAAAAGAAATTGCTTCAGTATTATATTTTTCAATAAAACGTGATGAAGTGGTAAAACGATTAAAAGGAAGGTTATTTTGCTCTGGATGTGAGAGTAACTTTCATGATCGCTTTCATCCCCCTAAAGTTGAAGGCAAATGTGATAGGTGTGGTTTAGATCTCTTTAGAAGAGAAGATGACACTGAAGATGCCATCAATAAAAGGCTTGATGTTTTTGAAGAAAAAACAAAGCCATTAAAAAAGCTTTTTGAAGAGCGTGGGGTTTTAGTTCAGGTTGATGCGAATAAAAATATTGAACAATTAACTAACGAGGTTTTAGAGCAAACATCTTTAGTTTTTTCTTAATGTGAAAAGGTAAATCATGCTTATTAAAATAAACTCAGGTAATCTGAATAAAATAAATGAATATAAGCAATATCTTGAGAGTTCAGGCCATGAAATAGAAACAACAGACATCGATTTGAAAGAGCCTGTGAGTAATCATGAAACAATAACATGCTATAAAGCATCTCAGTTTTCTGATGAAATTTTAATCGATGATGTGTCTTTAGATATTGAAGGATTTGATATTGGCGTTAATGTACGGTGGTTTTTAGAGAAAGGAGAGTTTCACAAGGAAAAGTATTGGAATCGAAAAAGCTCATTTAAATGCTGTATCGGGGTAAATAAAAATAACACCATTTATATATACAAAGGCGTTGTAGAAGGAATAATCACTTCACCCCGAGGGAACGAATTTGGTATTGCCCCATTTTTTTTACCAAATGGTGCAACTAAGACATTAGGTGAAGAGATGCCGCCTGAGCTGAATCCTAGGTATTTAGCTCTCAAGAATTTTTTAAATGATCAGTGGAGTTTAAAGCTAGATCCAATAAAGAAATGGGATGGTGAATTTCAGTGAAAGCACGAGTAATACTTCATACAGATGAAAAGAATAAAGTAACGGAATTTGGTAAATGTTTTTCGCTTTATGATATTAACGTCATTCAAGATTTAACACCGGTACCAAAGTCTCAGATCATGCAAGACTTATTGGATAAAGATCCTAAGCTGCTTGCTTTTATACAAGAATCGACTCACTTGTATAAGGCAGATACAGAGGAGGTTTGCGATTTTATTGACCTTGAGCTTGTGGATCATCACTCCGTGTTGGATGTGTATACGCTTTCTAATGGAAAGGTGGTGAAAAAGCGTTATCGCCATATTACGAAAGGGTATCTTGATTTTGCTCTGAGATGCCAAGACGGAAACCGCGTTTTTGGTTGGGATGATGTGTTTGTGGTTAAAGAAACGCACACAAGTTATCACGAATTAAAGGAGAAAGGGTTAAAAGTCTCCTCTCGTGATATGACTATCTCTCAATTTATTGAAGATCATATTCATTATAAAGTGCCGCTGAATATGTATTATTATCCACAGAAAGCCAAGGAAGTGATTGACTTTGAGCTGTCTGTGAAAGACTTCATGAAGAGTAATTCGTACATACAGAACCCGGTAGTTAATGATATCGGCTTTAACCATTTATTTGACAAAGTGTTAGATAGTGGCGTGTTTTTTCGTTCCGCAGTGAATCGTAGGCAGAAAAACTATTGGCTACCTGGTCTTAATGCTGGTGTTCCATTAACACGCAAAAAAGACCCAATCCATGAAACCACATTTATCGTTCACGATTTTTGTCATTTCTTAATTCCTGATCTTATTTATACAGGAGCGAACTCTAAGCAGCATAAAACCGCTTATATTTTATACCGAATGATGAGCGAGGCTTCTACGTTAGTTTTAGCCGACATGTTGTTTGTTGATTGCTTACAGAGGTCTGGGATTGAATATAATTATGCCAAAAGGTGTATATACCCTTTATTTTCAGATCTTGGGTTAGACTTCAGCGATAAGAGTAAATTTAGAGATAACCTTAAAACGTTAGTAAAAGCAAATGCTGCTTATTGTTTAAAAGGTGATGATAGTGAGTATAAAAGGCTGTTAGCTTTAGGTGATAAAACTCACGATAGCCTTGATTTATTCAAAGGTAAATATCATGCGTTCTTTTGTGAAGACTACCGATGGACACAGAGAAACTGGGTATGTATGTCTTCTAAGCAGGATAAATTTAAGAGTTGGTGGGAGTTTGTATCACCACTTGCCAAGATTTATCAATTAGACATTCAAACGATTGATGACTTTTTGTCTATTAACAGCTTGGATTTATCCAATGAAGAAGAGACCATAAACACAGTTGTTAATCATGTCATTGATAAGCAGATCATGACGTTTTTTGAGCCGTCAGTTGAGCACCCATACTCAAGCAAAACGAAAGCATTTATTCGTTATATGATGGGGCAATTCTTGATATTTGAATACTTCGATTTTGTAGAAAGTTCTCAGATATACAAGAATAAGATAATGGAGGTATTGTGCAGCCCTCAATTTGATGGGAGTTCAGAAATGATAAAAAGTATTCGGTGTTTTTATCAAGATTTTCTTAAAGAACTATTATCAAAAAACATAATATCGAAGGATGATTGTAATACATACAGCGATGTCTTCCCTCTTTTTGACCCATATTTTGTTTTCTACGATGAAGACAAAGAATATTATCCAGAGCTTAAATCTATTTATAAAGAGATTCTTTTTAAATAATTAAGAAATGAGTCAGTTGCTGTTCCATGATAATTTTATTGAAAGCACCATAGGCTAGATTTGAAGTCATATGTGACTCTAATATTACTTATAATAAGAGTTAATGTTTATTTAGCCAGATAAATAAATGCATCTGGAATGGCAGATTATAATTTCAATCATTTGTAATGAATATTTTATTAACCTATTTCTACAATCATAAAATTGAAATAACTAGAGGAAGTAAATTTGATAACAAATTTCTTTTTGAAAAATAAACAATTTATTTTGATGATGACATTGTTGTCATGTTTTACCTTCAATACAAAAGTATTAAAAATTTTAAAAGATACCTTAGTTGTGGCCAACCCAAACTTAGGTGCACAATTGATCCCATTTTTAAAAACATGGGCATTGATTCCTTTTACTATATTGATTATTTATATATTTAATAAACTCTCAAACAGATATTCTCCTTTGCGGGTTTTCCAGATCCTGACTTCTGCATTTTTGTCATTTTTCTTTATCTATTACTTTTTCTTATGGCCTTATACTCCTAGTGTGCTCCCGTCTGGTGCTATAGATGTTGTTTACAACCTGCTACCAGATGGCTTACATAGTTTAGGCTTAATGATTGAATACTGGCCTATTTCTTTGTTTTATGTCATGGCTGACTCTTGGTCTATTCTTTTTATTTCTCTTATCTTTTGGAATATTATTTCCCAAATTGTACCGCCAGAAAGAGCGAAGGAGACTTATCCATGGTTTTCATTAGATATTAGCGCCATTGTCATAGGCTTTATTGCTCTGTTTTTTGTACTTTTTGAAAAAATATTCTTACAAGGTTTAGATTCGGCTTGGTCATTTAAGTTTTCTAGCTATATGGCTTTGCTGATATCGGTGTGCCTCTTACAGCTTTATGTTTTTTCGCAATTGGTAAAACGTGAAAAACTGCCTCCTCTTCCAAGTAAAAAAGGGGAAGGGTTGAATGTTAAAGATAAGAAAAAATTGATTCGGTCTCCATTTTTTATAGGTATCGCTATTACGGTATTCTTAATGGAATTTACGGATGCTTTGTTTGATACAATATGGAAAGATGTGCTTAGTCGGGCTTACCCAGACCCTAGTGACTTTAGTAATTACCTTTCATGGGTGACAGCCATTAACGGTGTTCTAGTTACATTCACGGTATTTTTTATATCTAGAAGGTTGTTGAAAAAATACAGTTGGACAAGAGTGGCTATTTTAACACCTATATGTTTAGCGTTAACTAGCACGGTATTTTTTGCTTGTTTATTTTTTACAAGTTTTTCTACTACGTTAGCTGAGCTATTTTCTGTTAGGCCAGAAGCTGTGATTGTATTTGCTGGCGCTGTGCAAGCGTGTGTAATGCAATTAGCGAAAACTACGTTCTTTGATAATACTCGTGAACTTGCCTTTTTATCTTGTTCAGTTGAAGAACGAAGAATCGGAAAGTCATTTTCAGATGCATTTGCTACCCGTATGGGTAAATCGACCGCTTCTATTACTCAACAATCCTTATTGCTTCTTTTTGTTGTATTACCTGCAACATATTCATACATGTCGATGCTGATTGTTCTATCTATTCCGATTTGGATATATTCAACGTGTCTTGTTGGTAAACATTTAAAGTTACGGAATAAAGAAGAGCATATTTTAAAGGAGGAAAAGGAATTAGCCACTCACTCTTAGTGGCCTAAGCGGCTGATATTATCCCTAATTTAGGTTAAGTCGTTATTTATATTTATTAAAAAATAGGATTAGGATAAAAACATAATGGAAACAAGAAAGCCTTTTTCATCAGCGGAAACTCGTGAAAAAGAGAGTACAAAGTGGCACATTATTTTGCTTTTATGGGGCGCAGGTATTCTGGCAGCAATGCAATTTGCAAAGTTCTCTATTACTTATGATTCGCTTATCAATCATTACACTTCTGGCCCTGGAGCTATGGGGATCGCTTTATCTATTGTTGGTATCGTGGGGCTTTTTTTAGGCTCGACAGCGGGTGTTCTTGTTGGACGTATCGGTTTTAAGAAGGTATTAGTTGGCTCTTTGTTACTAGGTGGGATCTTATCCATTTTACAAGCACAAACCCCACCTTTAACTCTTTTGGTGTTTAGTAGGGCGCTGGAAGGTCTTTCTCATTTGGGTATCGTCGTTGCTGCTCCAATCTTGATTGTTATGAATTCTGGTAAGTCACATCAGGCGATTGCAATGGGACTATGGGGAACATTTTTTGGTGTTGGGTATGCGGTTGCTGGTTGGCTTGGCTTACAGTTCATAGAGCTGTTTGGTTTTCAAAGTATCTACGTTATTCATGGTTTAGCGATGTTCACGCTGGCCACTGTCTTTATGCTGTTATTAAAGGTGAAGAGAGCTGAAGTGGAAGGTTTTTCTTTGCGTTTGTTCATCACGAATCTACCGAAAGACTTACGCCAAGTTTATTCAAATCCAAGAACCTGTTTTCCCGCCATTATCTTTCTGTTTCATGCGTTGATTTTTGTTGCCTTGCTGACCTTTTTACCTAAGTTGGCAGGTGATCAAAAGATGACTGATTGGCTGACGGTAGTGCTGCCTCTGGTGAGCATGGCAGGGACCTTCATCGCTGGTTTTATCTCACAGTATTTACTCTCTCCTAAAACACTGGCCAAGCTCTCTTTTATTGGAATAAGTGTATGTATGTTACTCATTCATATTTATGCTGATTCTTTTAAAGTGTTACCTATCTTGTGTATTGGTACTATGCTCTGTTCGGGGCTGGTTCAAGGGGCTGCTTTTGCGTTGATCCCTCTGATGACAAAAAATGAATTTGAGCAATCAAACAGTATCGGAGCGATTGCTCAGCTTGGTAATTTAGGGGCGACAGTCGGTTCTCCTCTCATTGCTATGGCTTTTGCGCAATTCATGACATTAGGCATGGCTGCTGTAGTTATTGTTATTTGTGGCTTCGGCATTGTTAGCGCTTATCTTGCGAGGAAGTACTAGGCGTTGGTGTTGGGCTTTACATGAATATAGCGTCGTCACACGACGCTATATTTTATTTCGGCTTTGATTACTTTGGCGTTTTGATAAAACGAGTTTTTACGTCTGAAGCTCTCACATCCTTGGATGATGGTGATTGTTTATTGAGTCTACGTGAGTGATGTTTATCACTGAACATCACGCCTGCTCCGTGGTAGCCCGTGACTATGGGTTGCTGAAAACCATGTTTATGTAACGCATCACATAAATATTGGCCTAAAGGTTGTTCGTCTATCTTCTTTTTACCAATAAGCTTATATTTCCATAAGTATTTTGGTTTTTCTGCTTTGTGTAGATCTTTCTCTGCAAAAGATTTTGGTTCTGTTGTGTCTGCGCTATAACAAGCAAGTGTGCGAAAATCGATGAATTGTTTGTCAATACCACCACTTACCAGCTGTTCTACAACTTGTTCTACGGTTAACGCACCCGTTATGCCATTTTCATCGGAAAAGAAGCCTCTCGAACCCGCTAGCCCATGACCTAAAATATACAGTTTACTGGACTCTGGACTCAGTTTAGATAGCTCGCTCGGTGTGGCAGAGTTACTTATTACTGATAATTGGTTTAATACATCATAATGGGTTAAGAAGCGCTGACTATTTTTTAAGGCTTGATTAAACTTTTGCTCTCCGAGGTTTTTTTTCGTTTCTGTAATGGAACCTTTATATGACTTTATTATGTTCGGTAATACCTCCGTGTCATCTTTTAATTCTTTAAGTTTGAGCCTGCGAAGGCGTTCAAAGTTTGTTTTGTCATTATCATCTTTTACGATAACGGGATATAAAGGCTTTTTATTGGTAAACCGGCCAATATTTTCTGCAAAAGCCATATCAACAATGTCTTCACTCACAAAAGGGGCATAAATAACGCCCTGTGTTTGAAGTGGGGTGTTACCAGCCTGAGCTGTTGCCTGTTGAGCCCTAGAAGCAGAGCTTTGTGATGCCGAAGTTCCTGATGCGGTAGCCTGACTTGAGCCAGCCTGGGTATTCTGAGCACCAGTGATGGGGTTAGCAGCGGAAGCCTGAGATTGCGCATTTGCTTGAGCTTGTTGTCGCCCTCTTTCTACGACGGCACTCGGGTGTTTGGATTTGAGTGGATTTAGCCCTGATTTTTTAGCGCTTTCAGGCTGAGCTTCAAATTTTGCAACTGCTTCATCATAACTCCAAGAAGAGTGAGCCCAATACATGGATTCTGGAGGTGGAAAGGGGTAATCGTAGTTATTCATATGTTACTTATTTATGGATAATTTATTATGCAACAATATTAATATTTTTGTGGGTGGTTTTCTTCACAAAGTAATAGTGTTATTCACTATATTTCATTCTGTTTTTGTTGTTCAGAAGTGAAAATAATTATAATTTATTCAGTTATTTATGGTGGTTATGTTTGGTTGGTGATGTAATTTTGTGGTGGATACTTTTTGGTGTTATTGAATCTGTTCGCTTGATTTGTTGTCTTTGAGATAAATTCCGTTACAAATCTTATTTATTGCTGAGATTGCATTTGTGCTTTAAAGCAGTTTATAACACCTATTCGTTTACTGGGTAAATCATGCTTGAATGGGATCTAAAAGGAAGAAGAATGAAAGCTTTGTTTGAGAGAACTGAAACAGAAAATGAAATCGTGATCGTTCAACAACCCTATATGTTGTACTTAATCTTGGCGGTACTGGTTTCTGGGTGGGTGTCGAGTACAAATCAAGATGTTGATTGGTTAGTGTTTGCTTCTGGTACCGTGTGGTTTGCGATGATCTTATTTGTCGTCTGGAATGTAAAAACGATTTTTAAAACCAATAAAGAAATTGCGAGAGCCATGAAGCGCGGTGATGTGAGCATATCTGGATCTCGCTTGAGTTTTAAAAATCCAGTGACATTTAAAATTAAAAAATAGAGTGGTGTTCAACAACGGATACGTGCCAGTGGTTTTATGAGTGCGAGCAATGCCACCAACGATGATAACTGAAAGAAGGGATTGTTGTGTGTTGTGCTCCTATGGCACGTTGCCTTGTTCATCCATACAACTCAAAGAGCTTCGAACTTTTAAAAAGGCATAGAGAAAGTCTTGAACGATCTGAATGAGGTTGCGATATATCGAAGAGGAAAGGGCTACTGAGTTAGTAAGAAAGGTTTTGATTACTTAACTCAGTAGTCGTCGAGAGCACATTTATTGTCTGATAACGCCAAATTATTCAGTGTGATAAGAGACTGTTCAAGTTTTACATCACTGTCGCAAGCCACTAACGAAATACGGATAGCGTCAATATAATCACCTTCGGATACGCAGAAATGTTTGCTGGCATTAACGGTAATATTGGCTTTTTTTGCCGCGACATAAAACTGGTTAGCATTCCAATGTGTTGGCAACTCTGCCCAAACATGAAAGCTGTTGGGTTCTCGGTGTAAGGCAAATTGCGTTAAACAACGTGTTGCTATTTGCTGCCTTTTGGAAGCACTGTTTTTTTGATATTGCGCCAATTCAAAAGCTTGCCCACCTTCTATTAAGCGGGAAGCCAGTTCAAACATTAATGGCGGGGGCATCCATAAAGAAGCCCTTGTCATCACATTCATTGTTTCCACCCATAGTTTTGGTACAACCATATAAGCACAGCGTAGCCCTGGGCTAACCGCTTTAGATAAACTGGAAAGATAAAAGCACTGCTCTGGAGCAAGTTGACTGATGGCTGGTAAACGAGCTGGGTTAAGAAATGCGTAAATATCATCTTCAATGAGGTAAATATTGTGTTTTTTGATCACTTCTGCTGTTTCATGCCGACGTTGGGCTGGCATGGTGATTCCACATGGGTTCTGATGAGAAGGGATCACAACCGCTGCTTTGATGTTCTTTTCTATAATAGCTCGCTCTAATTTTTCAGGGCAGATACCAGCATGATCTAGCCCAATCCCAACTAAATTGATTCCTAATTGCTGTGCGATAGAAATAATGCCTGGGTAGGTAAAGGTCTCTACCGCCACAGAGTCGCCAGGCTCCACTAGCTGCTGTAGCAGGCTGAATAATGCATTTTGAGCACCATTGGCAAGCAACACTTGTTCAGGGTTGATGTCTATTTCAGTGTAGTGTTGGCACCACTTTATGCCTGCTTGCTTATGAATATCGTGGCCGCTGTTTTCAACGTACGTATCAAAAAGGCCATGTGATTTTTCTTGGGCGATTAAGGCTAACTGGTGGTTTAGTAAACTGTTTTGTCCCACGTTTATGGGCTGCAAAATGGATAGATTCGCTTCACTATGCTCTTTGTTGGCCAAAATTACATCAGTAATGGAGGGCGGTTGTTTAACAAAGGAGCCTTTGCCAATAAAAGATTCAATTCGCTGCTGCTTAATTAATTCTTGGTAAGCCTTAGAAACGGTGACTGTGGTTGTTCCGTAGCGCTGGGCGAGTTGACGGTGTGTGGGTAGCTTCTGGCCTGTTTTTAATACTTGAGTATCAATTTGTTGTGCGATATCAGCAGCAATACGCAGGTATTTAGGGGGCGGCATACATAAACTCAACGAATGGGCGTAAGCGTTTAGTTTATGAGAATTTGGCTAAAGAGTGTATGAGTATCATTAATGTGTCATCAAAACTTTCGATCTTTGTTGTGGTGAGTTCTTTCTAAGTCCCTTCTTTTATTGTTGTTTTATTTATTTTTTCTCACTTAATTTATATGACTATAATTTCATGTGAAACATGTATCTCACCCTGCTTATTTATGTTAATACTAAATAAGAATCAGGTGTGTTGAACACGACAGAGGATGATTGCGATGAACATGCACAAAGTTGGCATACGAGGAAAACTACTACTCCTTTCATTAATCCCTTTAATAGTTGCTCTAATGAGTACGTTAACCGTTGTACTTTGGTCGGAGTACAAATTGGTTAATGAAAATATTGAGCAATTTCGTACTAAATTGATTGATGAGCGCAAACAAGAAATGAAGCGCTCGATTGAAATTGCAGTAGGAGTAGTAAACGCGCGAGTACAAGAAAGTACAGCGCCTAATGAGCAGTTAGAGTCGGTAAGAAAAACACTACGAGATGTACGCTTTGGTGGCTCCGGTTATTTTTATATTTTAGATACAGATGGTTATATTTTATTTCATGGGCTTAAACCGCACCTAGAAGGTGAAAATCAACTCCATATGACGGATCCTAGCGGTAAGAAAATCGTGGTGAGTTTGATTGATACAGCATTGAAAAGTGATGGTTTTACGACTTATGTCCATAAAAAACCCAACACAGAGGGGCTGGTTGAGAAAATCAGTTATATCCAGAAGATCCCAGGTAAAAATTGGTTGATTGGTACGGGTGCGTATGTGGATGATATCGAAAGAGACACAGAGCAATTCCGAGCTGAAGTCATGGTTGAGTTTAACCGTGGTATTAAGCTGGTTGCTGGGCTGATATTGGTGGTAATTGTGCTATCGGTGACCGCAATTGGCTTTTTTGTTAAGCGTATTGTTAAGCCTATCCATGGCATGGTACACACACTGGATTATGTGGCTGAGGGGGATTTAACACGTCGCTTTGAAGTAAGAGGTGGGGATGAAATTGCGCATTTAGGTAATGCGTTGAACCACTTTATCTCTCAGCTTCAAAAAAGCATTACTGATGTGGCGAAGACGACTCAGGTTGTGTCTCAGTCTGCGGGACAAATCAGTAACCAGACTCAGCAGGTTGTAGACCAATTAACCATCCATAACAACGAAACTGATCAGGTGGTCACGGCGGTAACAGAGATGAGCACCACCGCTCAAGTCGTGGCTGAAAATGTAAGCTTGGTATCTGATGCGACGAATAAAGCGTCTGATGATGCTTCCTTAGCTCAAACGAAAGTGGTGAGTTCTGTCACTTCTATGCAAGAACTTGTTGGGGAAATGAGCAGAGCGTCTGAGCATATTCAATCGCTACGAGAGCAGTCAAATAGCATCAATAATGTATTAGGTGTGATTGGAGATATCGCGGATCAGACAAACCTGCTTGCACTCAATGCGGCCATTGAAGCAGCCCGGGCTGGTGAGCAAGGCCGTGGATTTTCTGTGGTTGCTGATGAAGTTCGTACGCTTGCAAGCCGAACCCAGCAAAGCACCATGGAAATTAAAGAAATGCTGGATGAGTTACATCGCTTAGTTAACCATGCGGTGGATGGGATCAGCAACAGCCATAATACGTCGAATCATGCTGTGGAAGCGTCTGATGAAATTGCGGTGAGTATTTCGTCGGTGGCAGAAGCAATTCACCGTGTTAATGAAATGGCCATTCCTATTGCAACGGCGGCTAACCAACAAAGTTCGGTAGCAGAAGAAATTAACCGTAATTTGGTAGCGATTCGTGATGTTGTTAGTAGCCTTACGTCAGCAGGCCAAGAATCTGCAGAAATTGCACAGCTTCTGAATGAATCAGGCACTCAACTTAAACATTTAGTTGGGCAATTTAAAGTATAAATAGTCATTTCAATCTTATAAAAATGGCAGTTATTATACTGCCATTATTTTTAAATATAATTTTATATACTCATGAAAAGAATGAATCTAAGATTGGTTTTGAATTCTTTTTCTATATAAAGTGGTAATTTTAGTTATGTAGAATTATATCTATTATTGAAAAATTAGGAGAATATCACTGTTTATCATTTATAAATAATGAGAGTGTCTAATTATCATCACAGAGGTAGAGATGAAATAAGGGGCAGTTCATAAATATCGATCGTGACCTTGACCAAGATCCTAATTTACGATACTTATTAGATTAATAAGTTCATGTAATCTAGGTATTTGTTTTGAATGAAATTAATACTAAATCAATAGAAATTCCTGAGTTATTGACATCGGGCTGGCAGACAATGTTGGATCTGGTATCAGAAGACGAACAGATCCCAGCCTCTTTAATTATGAGATTATCTGAAAGTACCATTGATGTGTTTGTAACGAGTAATTCACTCTATAATCCTTATTTCATTGGTGACAAAGAAGCGTTAGGGAAAGGGCTATATTGTGAAACGGTTATTTCCACTCAATCGAATTTACTGGTTGAAAATGCGCTTAATGATGAGCAGTGGTGCAATAATCCAGATACCAATTATGGAATGATTTCCTATTTTGGGTGCCCGATATGCTGGCCTAATGGAGAGCCTTTTGGGACGATTTGTGTTTTAGACAGTAAAGAAAATAAATATAGTGAAAAGCTATATAAAAACTTGAACTTATTACGATTAGCTATTGAAGCGAATTTAAAATCTTTATATCAGCTGAAGGTTATTGAAGCGAAAGATAAACACTTATCGAGAGATCCGAGCTTGATGTAATTCAAATTAAAGAATAATTCTTATTCAGAACATTTACGTTTTTTGTTTTAAGAGCTGTTCCATCGTGTCTTATTTTTGAGCATGCGGTATTGCTTTACCATACTTCCCCTTCCGATCTATCTTCCTTCCCCTTTCCCTTACTTAACGGTTTGTTAGCTTGCCTCTCTGCGATCTCCATATAATAGGCCAAGAGGGCAGCATAAAGGTGATCTTCCTTTAAGTTTCTTTATGTCTTTGAATTGGAGCGAAATGATACAACACTTAATGGAGTAATTAAGATAAAGTGAAATAAGGAGAATGGGTGACATAAAGAGGTACGTAGATGCCTGCCATTCATCCTAAATAGACATAATTAAAATGGATTTCATCATGAAAAAAGAAATAACTATTTCAGCGCTTGCGGCAGAACGTATTTTTGATGGGGAACAGTTTCATACTCATTCGGCGTTAGTGTGGGATGAAAATAAAATTGTTGGCATTGTCCCTGTTGATAATTTGAGTTCAGATATTAATTGTATCGATCTTGGTGATTGTACTATCGCGCCGGGGTTTATTGATTTACAAGTCAACGGTGGTGGTGGAGTGATGTTTAATCAGTTTCCAACGCCGGAAGGTATCCATACCATCATGCAAGCTCATCGCCGACATGGCAGCGCTTACTGTTTACCTACTCTTATTAGTGACACTATGGAAACCATGGCTGACGCATTAAGTGCAGTACAGCAAGCCCTCGAAGATAAACAATCAGGCATATTGGGTGTGCATTTAGAAGGGCCATGGCTCAGTAAGGAGAAAAAAGGTGCTCATGATCCACGGCATTTTTTTGACCCTAAAATACAAGATCTCGCGTCTTTACCTTGGTTAACACAAGGGGTCACATTAGTGACTCTTGCGCCGGAAGAAGTGAATAACAGAGCATTGAAATGGTTAAGTGAACAAGGAGTCATTATTTCTTGTGGTCATAGTAATGCTGATTTTGATGTCATTAATCGTGAAACCAAATCTCATATTCATGGCTTTACTCATTTATATAATGCCATGTCGGCGCAACAAGGGCGGTTTCCCGGCGTAGTTGGTGGAGCGTTAAGTAACGATGGGGCGTGGTGCTCAGTGATCGCCGATGGTTTTCATGTCCACCCAAACAATATTTTAATGGCGTTACGTAATAAACCGAAAGGGAAGTTATTCATTGTTACCGACGCTATGGCATCGGTGGGCAACCCGAAGCAAAATTTTGTGCTAAATGGCAATACCATTACGTTAGATAACGGTAAGTTAATTGATCGAAATGGTAATTTGGCTGGCGCGCACATCGGTATGGATGAGTCAGTAAATAACTTAATTCATTGGGGAGTGGAAGAAACAGAAGCGTTGAAAATGGCTTCCACGTATCCAGCTTATGCCATAGGCATGGAAAAGGAGCTAGGTTATTTAAAGCCAGATTATCGTGCTTCTGCGACGGTGTTAGACGACAAAGGTCAAGCTAAAGGCGTGTTGGCGGATGGAGAATTAATGCTGTTTTAGTTTTGTTTACGAATAGAAAAGCCACCTTTTAATAGCATACAGTAAAAAGTGGCTTTTTATTGATAAGTAATGTTAGTGGGTAGCGACTATTAAGCGTGTGGTTGACGTTTACGCCAAACACCAAAGCCGAGCAACCCTATTCCAAATAATGCCAAAGACGATGGTTCAGGTATTAATATGGCGGCGGGGCCATAAATATGTATCGCACCTGCAATGTCATCGGCTTGTGGCCCGCGGAAGGCTTCCGAGATGAATGGGTTCATCAGAGAATCAGGAACGGCAGTATGATCAAGTCCAATAGAGTGGCCAATTTCGTGAGCAGCCACTTGGAAGATATCAAAACCTGGCCCACCAAATCCTATTTTCCAGAGTTCATCAATATCAAAGTGTAAGTCCCCAGCGGCTGCGCCCCCATTTTCTGGCGGGAAAAAGGCATGAGCTAATGTGCCAAGAGCGCCATCAAAAACATGTCCGGTTATACGAATATCAACGGCATCTGCGCCGACATCGAGCCAGCCAACGCCAGGATCGGCAACTTCGATAAAGGTGAGGTCAGCAACCGCAGACCACGCATCAAAAGCCGCAATAATTTCATCTTTAAAGCCTACTGGCATGAAGGTGGCGAGATCCACACTGGTTCCAGCGCCTGCATCTGTTGTTAGGCCACTTCCCATTAAACTCCATGTTATGGTTGCACCTGTACCAAATACGGGTGATCCCCATTTACCTGGAATCGTAGGGCCAACTACAAAGTCAGAGCTGATTGGAACGGACCAAGCTGGTGTGGTGAAGAGGTAGCCATTTAATAGTACCGCTAAAATAACTAGTTTTCTTTTCCAACTCATCTACGTGCCCTCTGCATAGTATCGTCGGGAGGTGCTGAGCAATAGATATTCACATTGCTAATCACCTAAGGTGTCCGTTTTAGGTAAAACGACAAACGTGATGATCAAGCACTAATTACGCCAAAGGGCATAGTGTTATTATTATTAAAGAGTTAAAGAAATAACGGTGTTAAAAAGGGCGTCTAATTCTTCGAAATTGTAAAATAAGCTGACAAAAATCCGTTGGCGACCTCTTTTCGTGCTCTACAGATACTTGGAATATGATCAGCTACACTTGGATGCATTAGCTCGAAATGAGTCAATTACGGTAAATAAACCGGAGGCTTTTCTTCTATGTTGAATGGTTTTAAAAGGTGGTTATGGTCTGGTTTACTTTTATTTAGCGTAGAGGGGCATGCCATGTGGGCAAAAATGACCGAGGCTCAGTTGCTCGAATATTCCCAGTTAATTATCACGGGAGAGTTTCTTGGTGAAAGTGAAATACGCGATCTAACAAAGATCGGCACTGTTAACTTAGGGGTGATTCGTGTTGATAAAATATTGAAAGGAAAAGTAGAAGGCACATTGGTTTTTCTTGCTCTGCCATCTGGGGAACAACCAAAAGCCAGTAGTTCAATTAATTATTCTGTGGGTACAAAAGGGCTTTGGTATTTAAGGCACCGCAGTGAAGGTGACACTATTTACCTTGCCGATCACCCACAGCGCTTTGTTGATGAAGCCGAAGCGAGTGAATGCATTATTCGTTTACAGCAACAGCTCACAAAATAGCGGTTAAGTGAACTCAGGATCAATGAACTGTAAAGTTTACTGACACTCACGCTTCAATAAGTGCATAAGTACGGCCAAAAGGCTACGTAATAGTAGCCCGTGGGAGAATTGTTGTTAATCCTGCTGCTTTATTTGTTTAGGCTGCACATAACGTTCGACAATCGCTTTTAGATTGTCAGGCTGTAAAGAGGCGTAGTAAGCAGTAACATTGATCATATCCTGAGTGGTTAAATGCTGAGTTTGTGCTTGCATGCCCCCGCTGCGAGAACGTGATTTATACGTCGATGTCTTTCACCATTTTCTGTAAGAGCGAAATCATTTGATCTTGCTCTTCATCGTTTAATGAAGACAACGCCGCTTCGTTAATTTGGGTGGGTAAATGGATCAATTTATCCTTCAGAGCGCGGCCTTCATCCGTTAAATAAATACGAAATGAACGGCGACTGTTAGGATCATCTTGGCGTTCGACTAAATTCAGCTTCACCAATTTATCTATGGTTCGGGTGGTAGTGGAGCTTTCCACTTTGGATTTTATGGCGATTTCTCGCTGGGTGACGCCTTCTTCTTCCCATAAACACATTAATGTTGGCCATAGCGCAATGGAAAGGCCATGCTCTTTTAGGCCAGCATCAAGTTCGTTTTTGAGTTTGAGGGCCACGACATTGATAAGCCAGCCCAAACTTTTTTGACGATCGAATGAAGTACTCATTATTTTGATTCTTTCTTGGTTGTGATTAGGGAGAATATGCGTAGGCACTGTCTATGTTTGGCACTATAAGGGATAAGTCGATGATAAGCCATATCAAATCCCTCTCGCTTATCACGCTACGCCCGATGCTTTTAACAGGGTGAATACCCCACCAACACAGGCTAATAAACAACTAAAGGCGAGTCTTTTTTGTTTAAATTTCGGCTCTGTAATGCCTTGTTGGTGAGGCTGCTTTCCGGTAAACATGGCCTTAACCAAGGGGATTCGTTTGAATTTGTAAAACAAAATCGCAAACAGATGGAAGCCAATAAGCAGCAGTAACAAGCGAGCCCCTAAACCATGAAGCAGCCCAATAAGCGCGGTGTTTTCCAGAATGAAACTATTGTCACTGAGCCATGCATCGAATACCCCCATTAAAATGAAACCAGTAAGGCATTGGGTAAATAAGCACAGTAGCATGGTGATGATCATCCAGCCGCCAGCAGGGTTATGGCCAACGGTGGTTTTTCTTTTTCCTTTCAAATAACGCCACACGGAAGCCGGAGAGGCCAGAAACTGACTGAATCGGCTGGTGTCACTGCCAATGATCCCCCAACTTAATCGCCATAAAAGCAACATAAATAAAGCGATACCAATGAGTTCATGTGGCCCATTACCGCTAAATCCAGACACTAACAAAACGGTGCAAAAAAGGGCTTGTAGCCAGTGATAAAGCCTTGTTGGTAAGTCCCATACTTTCATTGTTTTTTCCTCTTACGATAATGTTGGTAGAAATAATTTACACTGCAATTGTTGCTCAAGCAATAATTGCAGTGTAAATTAAATGTAAGTCAGCAACCAATGATGGTCTTAAAACCAAAATGCAAAGAGGATTGAACATGAACCAACAAACCGCACAGGCACATTCATCAGAAACGATACACAGAAAAGCAGTAATGGCTTCGATGGTTGCACTAGTTACTCTCGGTGCTTTGTTCTCTACGGTGGCATCGGCTGCTGAGAACTTATCCAGTGAAAAGATCATTAACGCACGTCAGAGCCATTTCGAAACCATAGATAAAAACATGAAGCAACTAGGAAAGGCATTAAATACAAGCACGCCTGATTGGGTAAACGTTCGTGTTCTCGCTGAGCAAAGCCAGCAAGCCGCCAGTGGTTTAAAAAACGCGTTTCCTCAAGGCAGTGAAGACGGAAGCCGAGCAAAATCAGCCGTGTGGAGTAAACCAACCCAATTTAATCGTTTAATGGCAGAGATGGATCAAGGCTTTACCGAGATGCTGGTGGCGGTGAATAACCAAGACAGCCGCTCAGCTCAGCAAGGGTTAAAGCAAGCGGGGGCTACCTGCAAAAGCTGTCACCGCCAGTATCGCTCATTGTGGTAATGGCTTTATCTATTTTTATTGTTTAAAGAGGAACAACAGATGACTAAATTGATCATGAAACGCATTCATAAAACGGCGGCGGTGACAGCCTTTTTATTAATAGTCTCTTTTTTCACCAGCAGCGTAGTGGTGGATGTTTTTGGCAGCCATGCGGATATTGCCGCAGTAAAACAAACGATTTTATACAGTGTGGGCGCACTGATGCTTGCCATGATGGCCACGGGAATAAGTGGCGCTAAGTTGTATAAAGGCAAACTTAGTGGTGTGTTTTTAGTGAAACAAAAGCGCATGAAAATGGCAGCGGCAAATGGCCTGTTGATTTTATTGCCAGCGGCAGTGGTGTTAGCCAACTGGTCGGCAGTGGGGCAGTTTGATTCGTGGTACTGGGCGCTGCAAGGAATTGAGCTACTGGCTGGCGCGACCAATGCCACGTTACTGGGGCTGAATATTCGTGACGGGGTTCGTTTAGGCCGTAAGAAAAAGCTATCTTCGTCAATAAACTAGATCAAACTAAGTACACAATTTTACTTTATTGTATACAATAATTCCGAGCAAAGGGAATTCCCCCTCCAATATTCTAAGAATTTAAGAGGCAGCAATGAAATACAAAGTGTACTTGTCGGGCGAAATACATTCAGATTGGCGAGAGCAGCTGATCCAAGGGGCTGAAGCCAATCAACTACCCATTAAATTTTACTCAGCGGTGACGGATCATGAACTTAGTGATGCGGCAGGAGACGTGCTAGGAGAAGAGAGTGATAATTTTTGGCGTGATCATAAATCCGCTAAAGTGAATGGGATTCGTACCAAAACGTTAATTGAAAAGAGTGATATCGCGATCATTCGATTTGGTGATAAATACAAACAGTGGAACGCTGCTTTTGATGCTGGCTACTGTGCCGCTTTGGGAAAACCTTACATTACTCTGCACAGCGAAGCGTTAGTTCACCCACTGAAAGAGGTTGATGCCGCTGCAATGGCGTGGGCAAAAACACCAGAGCAAGTACTAGAAATATTAAAATACGTCATTAGTGCTAAATAAACTCAGCATAAACTTCGGCTAAATGGCACCAATAAACTGACTTACGATGGAGTAGAGCCAGTTTATTGGTAAACAGTGGCCAGTTGAATTTTGTAACTATAAACCCAGCCACTGTATTTTACTTTTCAGGCGCTATTTTTAAGTATTATCGCCATTTACTCGGCAATTTTAGTTAACAAAATACGGCAGTTGTTCTTCTGTTAAAGCGCTGTCGGTTGAGAAATTTTCGTGCTTAGTTACGTTGCTGACATTCCAGTTTGTTAGATCTTGGGAGAAAACTTTTGCTTCTTTAAACATGAGTTCCATATTCGTAACATTAGAGGTGTCCCAATGGCCAATATCTTGGTTGAATGTAGGAGCGCCACTAAACATACTATCCATTCTTGTTACGTTAGAAGTATCCCAATGACCAATATCTTGGTTAAATGCATGAGCCCCTCTAAACATGCTATACATCTCTTTTACGCTAGAAGTATCCCAGTGGCCAATATCTTGGTTGAATGCTTCTGCGTTTGAAAATATCCAAGACATGTTTGTTACGCTAGAAGTATCCCAGTAACCAATATCTTGATTAAATGCATGAGCCCCTCTAAACATGCTATACATAGTTCTCACGCTAGAAGTATCCCAGTAACCAATATCTTGGTTAAATGCTTTAGCCTTACTAAACATGAGATACATATCTTTTACACTCGACGTATTCCATCGGCTAATGTCTTGGTTAAATGCTTTAGCTCCATTAAACATAGCAGTCATGATTACCACGCTAGAGGTATCCCAGTGGCTAATGTCTTGGTTAAATGCTTTGGCTCCTTCAAACATACTATGCATGTTTGTTACCCTAGAGGTATCCCAATGACCAATGTCTTGGTTAAATGCTTCAGCTCCAGCAAACATACTATGTATGTAGGCAACATTAGCGGTATTCCAACGGCCAATATTTTGGTTAAATGCCTCAGCACCCATAAACATCTCAGACATACGTGTCACATGAGATGTGTCCCAGTCGCTAATATCCGCATTAAATTCTTTTCTGTCTTCAAATACCTTACTCATGTCTGTGACTTGGCTGGTACAAAAGCGAATATGCCCCTGTTCTAGGTTATCTAATAAGGTTTTGTTTTTAATTAGAGTGTTATCCACCACCACATACACACGGCCGTTTTCAAGTACAACGGAGTTGACTGGGGCATCTGGGCATTTTACAGAGATATCACGGGCATAGGCACCGCTGCTGGCAAGCAAAGCCGTACCAAGAAGAAGAGGGGTAACTGACGTTGAGGGTTTCATAGTATTTCCTAGTTTTTCTGTGACAATGAAAAAGGTAATTAGTGGTTGAACAGAGGAAGGGACTCTGGTGTAAGGGCGCTGTCTTTAGCAAAATGTTGGTGCGTAGTAACACGCAGCACGTTCCACGACGACAAATCCTGATTAAAGCGCTTCGCCCCTTTAAACATGTCATTCATGTTGGTCACGCGGGAGGTGTCCCACTGGCTGATGTTTTGATTAAAGTATTCGTGTTTGGCAAACAGCTCGCTCATGTCTGTCACCTTTGAGGTGCACAGCTTTATGTTGCCATCAAGAAAGTTCTGCCAGTAATCGGGGTTACGAATAAGCTGGTTATTCACCACCAAATACAGTTGTTCGTTGTCAATCATGATG
>NZ_JAKRGH010000014.1 GCF_022347565.1 Vibrio sp. Of7-15 | reverse complement strand
CAGATCTTTCGACCAAGAAGGATTTATCACAAAGGAACCAGCTATGCGTAAGTTAGTAGACTTATTTTGTCATGTCGATGATTTTTGTCAGGCTTTTCTACCTCAGTGGCAGCTAGAAAGTGGAGAGCGTAAGCGTAACCGGAAAGGACGAATGTCAGAAAGTGAAATAATGACCATTATTATTGCTTTTCATATGTCGCATTAGCGAGACTTTAAGAACTTTTACCTCGGCATCATTCGTCGTTATTACAAAAAACATTTTCCTGCGTTACTGAGTTATACCCGCTTTCTTGAAGTGATGCCTTCGGTACTTGTACCGCTGAGTTCGTTCTTCACTCATGTCAAAGGACAGCCCACGGATATTGAGTTTATTGACTCTACAAGTATAAAAGTCTGTCATAACTTACGGATCCCCAGACATAAAGTATTCAAAGGGGGAGCTGAGCGAGGAAAAGGGACGATGGGTTGGTTCTATGGATTCATGTTGGTGATATTGTTGTGGCAACACTCACTCCTGTGAATGCAGATGACCGTAAACCAGTTCGTAAATTATCCAAAGGCTTACTCGATAAACTCTATGCAGATAAAGGTTATATCAGTAAAGTGTTAGCCGAAGGTTTAAAGGTTGATGGAATAACCCTAATCATAACCCAACGTAAGAATATGAAACCTAAACAGCTTACAGCATGGGATAGAGCGATGCTCTCGAAGCGCTTTATCATTGAGACAATTAACGATCAGTTAAAGAATATCTCTCAGATAGAGCACTCGCGTCATCGAAGTCTGCATGGGTGCATGTTCAATCTACTTGATGGCTTGACCGATTATTGTTTAAAGCCATAAAAGCCATCGTTGAATATCACGCCTGTTGAAAAAGCAGGCTTAATGACAATGGCCTAAACCGATCTCAGGTTAGCTAATACTGTCTTTCGATAATAAATGTTGTGGTTAAGGTGAGGTAGCTTGTAACTGGAAGCACTTTGCTCAGAAGATTTGTGTAGCTACTTTGGAGGCTTTAAGTTAATGGGTTGTACTTATAGGTGTAGTAAGCAGAAGATAAAGTATCTCGTTTAATATGTTGAGAGTTAGCGGGATGATGTTACTATTTTTGGAAGGGCTGTTTGATAGTAATGCTTTAAACTAGGTTTCGATCAAATTGAACCGGTCAGAATGCAAAAAGCCTGAGCAGTGTGAACTGTTCAGGCTTTTTTTATTTGGTGGCCCCTCCCAGACTTGAACTGGGGACCAAACGATTATGAGTCGTCTGCTCTAACCACTGAGCTAAGGGGCCGCTGTAGGTCGATGATTATAGGGGAACTTATCGGTACTGTCTAGCACCTAACCCAGTCAATTGAGTTCGCTTTTTAACCATTTAAACGCTTTTTTTTAGTAAAATAAAAAAAAGGTGAGCTAGCGCCCACCTTTTCTATTTTAAACCGTATTTTACGCGATTTATTTTGCTATAACGTCTTACTCGTCTAGGAAGCTACGAAGAACTTCAGAGCGACTTGGGTGACGTAATTTACGCAGTGCTTTTGCTTCGATCTGACGAATACGCTCACGAGTAACGTCGAACTGTTTACCCACTTCTTCTAGAGTGTGGTCAGTGTTCATGTCGATACCAAAACGCATGCGCAGTACTTTCGCTTCACGCGGTGTAAGACCTGCTAGTACGTCATTGGTAGCAAACTTCAAGCTGGTTGACGTTGCTGAATCAACAGGTAGCTCTAGCGTATTATCTTCAATGAAATCACCTAGGTGCGAATCTTCATCATCACCGATAGGTGTCTCCATTGAGATAGGCTCTTTAGCAATCTTCAGTACCTTGCGGATCTTGTCTTCTGGCATTTGCATGCGCTCGGCAAGCTCCTCCGGTAGTGGCTCACGACCCATTTCTTGCAGCATTTGGCGAGAAATACGGTTTAGTTTGTTGATCGTTTCGATCATGTGAACCGGAATACGGATAGTACGTGCTTGGTCTGCGATTGAGCGAGTAATAGCCTGACGGATCCACCATGTCGCATAAGTTGAGAACTTATAACCACGGCGGTATTCAAACTTATCTACTGCTTTCATTAGGCCAATGTTACCTTCTTGGATAAGATCCAAGAATTGTAGGCCACGGTTGGTGTATTTCTTCGCGATAGAAATAACCAGACGCAAGTTTGCTTCAACCATCTCTTTTTTAGCACGGCGAGCTTTTGCTTCACCGATAGACATACGACGGCTGATGTCTTTAATACGCTCAACAGGTAAACCTGTTTCTTCTTCAATGCTTTTCAGCTTTTGAATCGAACGACGAATATCACCTTCATAGCTCTTAAGCTTATCAGCGTAAGGCTTATCAGAGGCAACCATTTCATCTAGCCATGCTTCAGAAGATTCATTGCCAGCAAATAAGGCTACAAATGATTTCTTCGGCATTTTGCTGTATTCAACACTCATGCGCATGATTAAACGTTCTTGAGTACGAACACGATCCATTGTGCCGCGCAATTCGTTAACTAGGTAATCGAATTGTTTCGGGATCAGACGGAACTGGCGGAATACTTCTGACAGCTCTTCTATCGCAAGTAGTGATTCTTTGTTATCACGACCATGCTCGTCGAATGCTAACTGCATGTTGTGGTATGCAGTGCGAAGCTCGGTAAACTTCTCAAGAGCAAGTTCAGGATCGATGCCTGTGTCTTCCTCTTCTTCGTCACCTTCTTCACCTTCTTCGCCTTCAACGTCTTCGTCTTCTAATTCAGCTTCGCTTAATTCAGAACCGATGTGAGTGGCTGTTGGGGCTGTTGTTCCGTCATCATTAGGGTCAACAAAACCAGAGATGATGTCCGTTAAGCGAGCTTCTTCAGCTTGAACTTTATCAAATTGATCAAGTAAGTAGGAGATAGCTCCAGGGTACTCGGCAACAGAACACTGAACTTGGTTAATACCATCTTCAATGCGTTTAGCTATATCGATCTCGCCTTCACGAGTAAGGAGTTCTACCGTACCCATTTCACGCATGTACATGCGAACAGGGTCGGTGGTGCGGCCAATTTCATTCTCTACGCTTGAAAGCGCAGCTGCAGCAGCTTCGGCTGCATCTTCATCGGCAACACCTTCTGACATCATAAGATCATCGGCATCTGGGGCTGTTTCAACAACCTGGATACCCATGTCGTTGATCATTTGAATGATGTCTTCTATCTGATCGGAATCAACGATTTCTTCAGGTAGGTGATCATTGACTTCAGCGTAGGTCAGGTAGCCTTGTTCTTTGCCTTTTGCAACAAGTAGCTTAAGCTGAGACTGCGGATTTTGATCCATAGATGATATCCAACTTCAGGTCTGAGTGAAGAATTTAGTATGCGGAAACGCAAACCGCCAATTTTAACAAATTTCTATCTTGCTGACTACTTACTAAGCTAGGCGATGCATGATAAGTGCATTCAATTCCTGCTTTTCTTCGACTGATAAGCCGAGGCTTCTTTCTTTCGCTTGCAATGACTCAATTTGCTTTTCGATGCACTGGATTAAAATTTTATCCAATGCGTCCATAAATACATCTTTTTCATTATCTTGATCCAGTGGTAATTCCCAGCTGGCTAATCGAGATAATAGTGGTTCATTTTTATCACCACGCCAATATTCAAGTAATTGGCCTGTGGTTACATTGGGGTTACTGCGGCATTTATCAAGTAGGGATGCGAATAAACTTAACCCAGGCAATGAAATTTCATTAATATTTGATAAATCGGGAACTAATTGAGCCAATTCAGGGTTTTGCAGCAACAGAGTAATCACTTCACGCATTGGTGTGCGTTTTATCTCTGGCTGTGGCTTTTTCGCAATTGTTTCCTTACCTTGTTTTGATAATAGCTGTTGCAACTGATTTTCGTCAGGCAGCCCCAGTTTTTTCCCTAGTAATTCACGTAAATAAAGGCGTAAAGTGCCCCCGGGTACTTTATCTATTAACGGTACAGCAAGAGTGCTGAGCTTCGCTTTACCTTCTTTACTGCTGCTGTCGACTTGCTGCATTAAGCTGCTAAATAAAAAATCGGACAGTGGGGTTGCTTGCTCCACGTGCTGTTCGAAGGCCTCTTTGCCATATTGACGAATGTAAGTATCAGGATCTTCACCATCTGGTAAAAACATGAACTTTAATTGTCGTCCATCTGACAGATAAGGCAAGGCGTGTTCCATGGCTCGCCATGCCGCTTCTCGTCCAGCGTTATCACCATCGTAGCAACAGACAACAGTACTGGTTTGGCGAAACAGCATTTGAACGTGATCACCTGTGGTGGATGTACCCAGCGAAGCGACAGCGTAATCTACCCCAAACTGAGCCAGTGCGACCACATCCATGTAGCCTTCAACTACCAAGACTTGTTTAGGTTCTCGGTGGGCTTGAAGTACTTCATATAAACCATAAAGTTCTTTGCCTTTATGGAAAATAGGAGTCTCGGGGGAGTTTAAATATTTGGGAGTCCCTTCTCCTAAAACGCGCCCCCCAAAGGCGATTACGCGACCTCGACGATCACGGATCGGAAACATAACTCGACCACGGAAGCGATCGTAGCGGTGGCCTTTATCGTTTTCAATTAACATCCCGCCGCTGACTAGTGCGTCTTGTGAAGCGTTATCTCGTCCGAAGTTTTTACGAACAAGATCCCACTCATCGGCAACGTAGCCAATACCAAACTTTTGGACGATCTCGCCAGAGAGTCCGCGATCTTTAAGATAGTTGATCGCAATGCTGTTGGCTGAGGATTTTAATTGGGAACGATAAAACTGACTGATGCTGCCCATCAGATCATACAAGCTGCGCTTTTGGCTCGAGCTGGCTGTTGGTGCGTTGCTGTTATAGGAACCGCGTTGCTCTCTTGGCACATCTAAACCAAGCTGAGCGGCCAGATCCTCAATGGCTTCGACAAATTCTAGGCGATCAAACTCCATGACAAAGTCGATGGCGTTACCATGCACACCACAGCCAAAACAGTGATAAAACTGCTTCTCTTGGCTAACAGTAAACGAGGGCGTTTTTTCGTTATGGAAAGGGCAACAGGCTCCGAAGTTTTTTCCCTGTTTTTTGAGTTTTACTCGCGCATCAATTAAGTCAACAATGTCGACTCTTGCTAGTAAATCATCAATAAAACTACGAGGAATGTGTCCGGCCATAAACACCTAAAATTGTGGGAATAGAGGTTAGATACAAACAAGCCGTGCGTTCCAAAGGAGTGCACGGCTTGTTGTAAATCGGGTTGGGATTAAGCCAGTTTTGTTTTCACTAATTGGCTTACTTTACCCATGTCAGCACGGCCTTGAATCAGAGGCTTTAAAACGCCCATGACTTTACCCATGTCTTGCATACCTGCAGCGCCAGATTCTGCAATTGCTTTATCAAGTAGATTTGCAATTTCTTCATCCGATAGTGGCTGAGGCATAAATTCACCAAGAACGTCCATTTCGGCTTTCTCGGCATCCGCAAGATCGGTACGACCCGCTGCTTCAAACTGAGCAACAGAGTCTCGGCGTTGTTTGAGCATCTTCGTCAGAACAGCAAGGATTTCATCGTCAGTCAAGGTTACTTGACCATCAACTTCACGTTGCTTAATTTCTGACAGAGCCAAACGAATAGTGCCAAGGCGTACTTTGTCCTTGGCTTTCATTGCTGACTTCTGCTCTTCTTTGAGTTGTTCAATCAGAGCCATAACTAAATCCTAGTGGTTCAGTTATTAGTACAGACGTACGCGACGTGCGTTTTCGCGAGACAGCTTCTTAGCGTGACGCTTTTGAGCTGCAGCTTTAGCGCGTTTGCGAACTGTAGTTGGTTTTTCGTAGTGCTCACGACGACGCACTTCAGAAAGGATACCTGCTTTTTCACAAGAGCGCTTGAAACGACGTAGTGCAACGTCGAACGGTTCGTTTTCACGTACTTTAATTACTGGCATATGCCTTTCACCTCAGGGGTTGTAATATCGCTGGTGGTAATATGACCAGCCTGATTAAAAATGGTGCGAAATTTTAATCTGATCTAGGGGGGTTTGTAAAGCCTTCTTACCCTCAGAACTGGTTAATTTCTTCTTGTCCCTGTAACATTAGCCATTAATTGACCATATGCAGAGTAAATTATGCGAATTTTAGGCATCGAGACCTCTTGTGATGAAACTGGGATCGCGATTTTCGATGATGAAAATGGCCTTTTGTCACACCAACTTTACAGCCAGGTAAAACTGCATGCCGATTACGGTGGTGTAGTTCCTGAATTAGCTTCTCGTGATCACGTGAAAAAAACCATTCCGCTGATCAAAGAGGCGTTGGCAGAAGCGAATTTAACCCCCAAAGATATTGATGGTATTGCGTATACCGCAGGGCCGGGTTTGGTTGGTGCGTTGTTGGTTGGCGCGACAATTGGACGTAGTTTAGCGTATGCGTGGGATGTACCTGCGGTGCCTGTTCACCACATGGAAGGGCACCTACTAGCCCCGATGTTGGAAGACAATCCACCACCGTTCCCGTTTGTGGCGTTATTGGTGTCTGGTGGCCATACCATGATGGTGGAAGTGAAAGGCATTGGTGAATATCGAACTTTGGGCGAGTCTATCGATGATGCGGCTGGTGAAGCGTTTGATAAAACCGCAAAATTAATGGGTCTAGACTACCCAGGTGGACCATTACTTTCACGCTTGGCGGATAAGGGCACGAAAGGGCGCTTTAAATTCCCACGCCCAATGACGGATCGCCCAGGCTTAGACATGAGCTTCTCTGGCCTGAAAACTTTTGCAGCGAATACCATTCGCGCCAATGATGACGATGAGCAAACTCGTGCTGACATTGCTTTTGCTTTCCAAGAAGCGGTTGTTGATACGTTAGCTATTAAGTGCAAACGAGCGCTGAAAGAAACGGGCATGAAGCGCATTGTGATGGCGGGTGGCGTGAGTGCTAATAAATATTTGCGCCAAGAGTTTGAAACGCTGATGGCAAAAATCGGTGGTGAAGTGTATTACCCTAGAACTGAGTTTTGTACCGATAACGGTGCCATGATTGCGTATGCTGGTATGCAGCGTTTGAAAAATGGCGAAGCGACGGATTTAGGTGTTCAAGCTAAACCACGTTGGCCAATTGATCAATTGGATCCTATTTCTAAGTAACAAGATCTTCACTAGGGGTGTCTGATGGCACCTCTGGTTTTCCCTTTCCTCTATTTCTTATTTTCTTAGCTGCTTTTTTTGATTAGCTTATTCCAAATCTTAGGCTCTTTTTTATCGATCAAACGACGAATGTTTTCGTGATGCCTGAAAATAATTAGGCAAGAGAGCATGGAAACAGGCAGCGTATATTGCGGTTTAATAAACCAAGTATATAGAGGCGCTAAAAGTGCTGTGAGCATAGACGCAAGAGAAGAGTACCCAGACAGCAAAACTGACGTTGTCCAAGTGCCAAATAGCATTCCCGTAAGATCAAGCCCAATGGGTGCTAAGGCTCCGAGGGCTGTAGCAACCCCTTTACCGCCCCGAAAATGAAAAAAGAGCGGGTACATGTGCCCTAAACAAGCCGAGATAGCAATCATACCGAGAATAACTGGGTTCAAACCGAGAAAGTAGCCACCCCAAACAGGGATCATTCCTTTCAAAACATCACACAGTAAAACCATCCCCGCCGCTACTTTACCTCCAAGACGCAGTACATTCGTTGCCCCAGGGTTATGTGATCCTGAGTCTCTTGGATCGGGTAGGCGTCTTAGTCGACAAATAAGCACGGCACTCGAAATTGAACCTAGTAGATAGGCCGTCATGATCATGATCAGAGCGAGTGGTGTCATAAGAGTTTCCAATAGTGGGCACGAAGATCGTATTTGGTGCCTGCGTTGTGTAATATATTGCCAGCTTTATAGCAGATAGTACGTGTTTTCCCCTTAATTGGGTATCCGACCTCTAATTAAAAAGTGTGATTTGGCATGGATTTAGTATTTATAGAACAACTGGAAGTGATTACGACCATCGGTGTGTATGATTGGGAGCAAGAAATTAAGCAAAAACTGGTGCTTGATTTAGAAATGGCTCATGACAACAAACCGGCTGCTCAATCAGATGATGTTCAGTTTGCTTTGGATTACGCGACAGTAAGCCAAGCGGTAACCGATCATATCACGGAAGGGCGCTTTTTGCTGGTTGAACGTGTAGCAGAAGAAGTGGCGGAGCTGATCATGACGCGTTTTTCTGTGCCTTGGATCAAAGTGAAACTGACAAAACCTGGCGCGGTGGTTAATGCGCGTGGTGTGGGTGTTGTTATTGAGCGAGGAGTGCGATGATCACAACCTACATTAGTGTAGGCTCGAACATCGAACGAGAAAAACATATTGTTGCTGCCTTAGAGGAGCTTACTCTGTTGGGCAGCCGTTTACGAGCCTCTCGTGTGTTTGAAGCTGAGCCTGTTGGCTTTGAAGGTTCAAACTTTTTTAATCTTGTTATTGAACTAGAGACTTCGCTATCTTTGCCCCTGTTGGCAAAGCGACTCCGTGAGATTGAACTCAAATGGGGCCGTAAACCAGACGCAAAAAAGAACGAAGACCGTACCTTAGATTTAGATATTTTACTTTATGGTGAGCAGGTTTCTATCGATGCCCCTGTTTTACCACGCCAAGATATTTATAAGTTTGCTTTTGCATTGTGGCCAATGGCTGAGTTATGCCCTGAGAAAAAAATTCCCGGTGATGGGCGAACTTTTTCCCAGTTATGGCACTCTTTTAATCACACTCAATCGCTGTGGCCAGTGGAACTACTGGCTGTAAAGGAATATTAATGAGCTATTTTGAAGCTTTTTTTCTGGCCTTGATCCAAGGTCTGACTGAATTTCTACCTGTTTCCAGTTCCGCCCATCTTATCTTACCTTCTCAAATTCTCGGCTGGGCCGATCAAGGCCTTGCTTTTGATGTTGCTGTGCATGTCGGTACTTTGGTTGCGGTGATGATCTATTTCCGTAAAGAAGTGATCAGTTTATTGTCTGCTTGGATCGCATCGATATTCCAAGGCGATCGTAGTAAAGAAGCTAAATTAGCGTGGATGATCATCATTGCAACGATTCCGGCCTGTGTATTTGGCCTATTGATGAAAGATTTTATCGAAATGTACCTTCGCAGTGCGTGGGTGATTGCGACCACCACCATTGTATTTGGTTTATTGCTGTGGTGGGTAGACAGTAATGCCAAGCAGGTTGATGACGAATACCAAGCAGGCTGGAAAAAAGCTTTGGTGATTGGTCTTGCTCAAGCTATGGCGATGATCCCTGGTACTTCTCGCTCTGGGGCCACGATTACGGCTGCACTGTATTTGGGCTTTACTCGCGAAGCGGCGGCGCGTTTCTCCTTTTTAATGTCGATTCCAATCATTATGTTAGCGGGAGGTTATTTAGGCCTTAAGCTGGTGACGGGTGATGAGCCTGTTGATATTGGTGCTTTATCGATTGGTATTATTACCTCTTTTGTCAGTGCGTATGCTTGTATCCATGTCTTCTTAAGATTAGTGACACGAATAGGGATGTTGCCGTTTGTGATTTATCGACTGATTCTAGGTTTTGGGTTGATGGCTTTTTTAATGATGGGCTAATTTAATGAGGGGCTTATCTTCTCGTTAAATTTAGACAGAATGAACAAAACAGCGACCACAGAGGTCGCTGTTTTGTTTTTATTGTGCTTAACTTTTCTTACGTACAGCCGCGACGGCTTCTATACGCTGTTTAGTCAGCTCTTCGCGAATCGCTGCACCTTTGAACCCTGCGGCAACAATGTGCTTGACTTCGACGTGTTGAGCCGCGGTAAAAGCTTGTTGGAAAAGGGCTTTTTGAGGATAAGGTTGATCTTCTAACCCTTTACGTCCGGCATGATCGGCTTGGCAGCACAGTAATACTTGCTCTAATCGTTCTGGTTTACGCCAGCAATCCATTTTATCGAGGATTTTTATGAAGGTTGCAGGGCGTAATTCTTGTGCTCGATGGATATTGGAATGGTGCTCGCAGACAAGAAGGGCTAAGTCTCTGAATTCATTCGGCACTTTTTGGCGTTGGCATACCTCTTTAATGAGTTGGATTCCTGTATGACAGTGCATTTTATGACTCGGCCATTCTTCTTTTGGTGTTATGCCTTTACCAAGATCGTGCAGTTGTGCAGCCAAGCGGACAGGCAAAGAAGGGCTGAGCAGTGCCGCTTGCTTTGCCACCATTAAGGTGTGAATACCCGTATCAATTTCAGGGTGCCATTTTTCTGGTTGTGGTACTCCAAATAGGGCATCCAGTTCTGGCAGGATGATATTTAGGGCACCGCATTCTCGTAATACGTCTAAAAATATTTGTGGATCGTCGCTGCTGAGTGATTTTTCCCACTCCATCCATACTCGCTCTGGCGTTAGCGCGTTTACTTCACCGCTCTCTACGATTTGTGTCATTAAGTTCATGGTTTCATGTGCAATGGCGAATCCTAGTGAGTGAAAGCGAGCGGCAAACCGAGCGACTCTTAACACACGCAATGGATCTTCTATGAAAGCGTCTGAAACATGACGAAGCACTTTGTTATTGAGATCATCCAGCCCATTAAAAGGATCAATAAGATCGCCGTTCGGTGCTTGTGCAATTGCATTGATGGTTAAATCACGGCGCAGTAAATCTTGTTCTAATGTTACATCTGGGGCGGAATAACAGGTGAAGCCTTTGTAGCCTTTTCCTGCTTTTCGTTCTGTTCGAGCTAAAGCGTATTCTTGTTTGGTTTTAGGGTGAAGGAATACGGGGAAGTCTTGTCCTACTGTTTGGTAGCCTTGCGCGGTCATTTGTTCTGGTGTTGCGCCGACTACCACCCAATCTTGATCTTTTACAGTGATGCCAAGTTGAGCATCTCTCACTGCACCACCCACCAAATAGATATCCAACTACAACTCCTTAGTGTCATATTATGAGAGATATTCTCAACAAAATAGGATCAAACTTTACATTCTGGTTGGCAATGATAAGTTGTTCGGCTAAATAATGACAGTTGTGATCACCGTGAAATATTTATCGAATAATCCCCAGAGAGTAAGGCATGTATAAAGATTTTTTTGGATTGACGGATCTGCCTTTTTCTATTGTGCCTAGCGCTCGCTTTTTATTTTTAAGTGGGCGGCATAAAGAAGCGCTGGCTCATTTGCAAGCAGGGCTTGGTGACGGTGGCGGTTTTGCTTTATTGACTGGTGAAGTGGGGACAGGGAAAACCACGGTATCACGCGCGTTATTATCGCAGCTGGATGATAATGTGAAACCGGGATTGATCTTAAATCCGACGTTCACAGTATCAGATCTATTAGGGGCCATCTGTGATGAATTTAAAATCCCTTATCCTGAGCAAGCGAGCTTAAAGCAATTTACTGATGCGATTTATCAGTATTTGCTCTCAAACTACGCTAAGGGAATTCAAACATTAGTCATTATCGATGAAGCACAACACCTAACGCCAGATGTGTTAGAGCAGTTGCGTTTATTAACCAATTTAGAGACGGACAGTCGTAAGTTATTAAAAGTCCTTCTTATCGGCCAGCCTGAATTGCAGCAAAGGCTTCAGCAGGAAAACCTACGTCAGCTCGCACAGAGAATAACGGCTCGCTATCACTTGTTACCATTGTCTGTCGGTGAGGTCGAAAGCTACATTAGTTATCGTTTAAGCATGGCTGGGCAAATGAACCCTGTGTTTACCCCTCCTGCTATTAAGTGGATAGCCCTACAAACTGGCGGTATTCCACGTTTAATTAATTTAGTGTGTGACAAAGCGATGCTTTATAGCTACCACCGAGGTAGTCATGAAGTGGACAGAAACATTGCAGAGCAAGCGTGCCATGACGTTTTAGGGTGGCAGTCTTCTGCTCCAGTGGTAGCTCGTAAACCTTATTGGCGATATGCAGTGGCAAGTGTACTTGGGTTGAGCTTGATGGGAACGAGCCATTTTTATCTCAGCACTCCTCCAACTGCACATAGCGTTCAACCTCAAGAGACTTTGCCTGCGCTGGAAGTACCTACAGAGTTAGTGCTGAAGGACGGCATTGATGATGGTATTTCTCCGGAAATTTTATCTGAGCCTGAGATCCCTATGGCGTCTTATATTCAGTCGAGTCGGCGATCGGTTCTAGCAATGCAAACTCTTCTGAAAGTATGGGGCTTTGAGGCCAGTTTATTAGAAGCTAATTGTGAAAATAGTTCTAGGGCGCAACTGTATTGTTATCAAGGGCAGGGTGATCTGCTGGAACTTCAGGTGTTAAATCGTCCAGCGGTATTAACGTTGTACGAAGAGCATAAGCCATTCTTTGCCGTGCTGTATGCCGTGAATGATGAGTCGGTCGAGTTGTTATTGGCTGAGCAGCGTATCGAAGTGCCATTAAGTTGGTTGGAAGAGCGTTGGATTGGTGAATATCAGCTATTATGGCGTTCTCCGTTATCAGAGCAGCGGATATTGCGTACTGGGGCGCGCAGTGAGGATGTTCTTGTATTGGATACACTCTTATCTTCCGTTGTTGGTGGGGCAACCTCATCCACTGGAGTTTTTGATCAGAAAGTGAAAGAGAAAGTGCAATTATTCCAGCGTTGGCAAGGCCTTACTGATGACGGTATTGTGGGACCTCGAACCTTAATGGCACTTGATAGCTCTACAAATAGCGATGCACCTACTTTAACGGAAGAATTGTAATGTCGAATATATTAAGTGCATTGGAGCAGTCCGAGCAAAGCTATCAGCAGCAATCTTTTGGACAACATAGCTTGTCTCCCCTGAAGCAAGAGCGCCGTAAAAAAACATTGGAATGGTTGATTTTTATGGCTGTGGTTATCACTCCTGCAACGAGTGTCACTGGATACTATTGGTATCAACATGGTCAACAAGACTTACTACATGAAGCCACTATTTTGAATGCCAGAGAGCAACCAGTCCAACAGAGCACTGTTGCTGAAGAGTTGTCATTAGGCGAAGAGCAAACCGTTGTTTTTGAAGATACACAAGCTACGTCATCTTTAACGTTGTTAAGTTACCCTGAGTTTGTCACAGAGCCTTTGCCTGCTCGTGCTATTAAAAAGTCGGTACCTGTAGCATCAGTTGCTCCAACGCAGGTAGCAGATAAGCCCCAAGTATCACCTAAGGTCAGTGGGGATAATGAATTGCAGCTTGACCAATTTGACTTATCACAGCTATCTCCTGATATTGCAGCGCGTTTACAAAATGCGTTAGGCACACAAGAGGGTGATTTTTTGACGCCAGAGCCTGAAGAGACAACATCAAGTGAAGTGATTGCTTTGTCGCAAGCAAGCTCGATGATCAAAAGTAAGTTGCCTGCACTTAACTTTCAGACACATATTTACGCTTCTGAGCCGAGTCGTCGTTGGATTAAAGTAAATGATGCGGAAGTTGTAGAGGGAGATGAGATCATGGCGGGAGTGATAGTAGAAGATATCCAGCCTCGTCATGTCGTGATTTCGTTTTTAGGGCAACAACTCTCCATTCCTGCTTTGTATGAATGGCAGCCATGATGTTGTGATCATAAAACAGAGGTAATAAAAAAGGGTTAGCCATCAGTGCTACCCCTTTTCATTTTGTATTATCTTGTCCTGAAATGTGTTTACACATTTAGGAGTATTATGCCCAGCCGTTTGGTTTCTTCTGACGACGCGGGATCAGGTGAGGCAAAATTAAACCAAGAATAAGGCCACCACCAGCAACACCACCGCCGTACATGAAATAACGAAGAAGAAGATCTTCTTTTTGGGTGTCCAGTTTTGCTCTTAGCTCCCTTACTTCAGTTTGAGACGCAGTGAGCTGTTGATTCATTTTAGAGTAATTTTTCTCTAAATCTTTGATTTGTTCATTACGTTGAGCAAGGGAATCCGCAAGACCTGATTTTTCTTCATTTGCTGTTTGGCGAGCTGTATCTAGTAGCGCTTTAACTTCAATTAACTCTTCTTCTACTTTTGGTAGACGTTCAGCAATACCTGGTTGATTCGAAATAAAACGTGTTTCTACCCAGCCTGTACGGCCACGAGAGTCAACAATTTTGCTATAACCCGTTTTTTTATTGGTATTGGTTAGGGTTACTTGATCGCCGGCATTGATACTACCAACAATACGGTACTCATTACTTGGGCCTGAATGGATATAAGTGAATAAGTTATCTGAAATGTATCGAGCCTGTTCTGCCTTAGCTGGTGTAATAAACACCCAAGAAAGCATGAAAAGGCAAAGAAGTCGCTTCACGGCAAGAGTCCTTTAGTTGGAGTTTTAATAGAAAATTAAACAGATACTAAAAACTTTCTTGGCTGGGTGCAAGAAAAGAGGGAGGCTTTGCCTCCCTCTTTGTGCACTGCTTACAAAACTTAGCCGAAGGAGGCTTGCATTAAGTAGAAGAAGATAACTGCCAGTAGTGCACCAGCTGGTAGGGTAACAACCCAAGATGCGACGATATTACGAACAACACCTAAGTTTAGTGCGGCGATGCCTCGAGCAAAACCTACACCTAATACCGCACCAACCAAAGTTTGAGTGGTTGAGATTGGCAAACCAGTACCAGAAGCCAGTACAACAGTTGTTGCGGTTGCTAGCTGAGCGGCAAAACCACGGCTTGGGGTTAATTCAGTAATACCAGTACCAACGGTTGCCATTACTTTATGGCCCATGGTCGCCAGACCAACAACAATACCGATACCACCTAATGGTAAAATCCACCAAGCAATGGTGCTTTTCGTTGCGATTTCACCCATGTGCTCTACGGTTGAAACAACAGCAGATAGAGGACCAATCGCATTTGCTACATCGTTAGAGCCGTGAGCAAATGCCATTGCACAAGCTGTGATGACCATTAGAGTACTGAAAATACGCTCTACACCGGCAAAACCACGGTCATCTTGATCATCGTTGTTGTCAGCAAACTTACGGTTGATGTACATGTAACCACCGATCATGACGATAGTCGATACCGCAATCGCCGCAGCCCATGCTTCACCACCAGAGAGGTGAAGACCAACGTGTTTCAGGCCTTTTTTGATCGTTACTAAAGCGATAACAATTGTGGTGATAAACATGTAAACAGGAACAAAACGTTTTGCATTGACTAGGGGATTATCCGTATCAAAGATTAAACGCTGTGCACTGATGAAAATAACATAGGCAAAGAAACCAGAAATAAGCGGTGTAATTAGCCAGCTACCTACGATGCCTTGCACAGAGCTCCAGTCAACCGCTTCGGTACCAACAGAGACACAAGCAAAACCAATAATGGCACCAATAATGGAGTGTGTAGTGGATACAGGCCAACCCATGTAAGAAGCAAGCAGTAACCAAGTACCCGCAGCAAGTAATGCTGACATCATGCCATACACTAATACTTCTGGTTGGTCTGCAAACAGTGATGTTTCGATAACGCCTTTTCGGATCGTATCGGTTACTTCACCGCCGGCTAAGTAAGCGCCTGCAAACTCAAAAATCATCGCAATGATGATCGCTTGTTTTACTGTTAGTGCTTTTGAACCAACAGAAGTACCCATTGCATTGGCGACATCATTCGCACCAATACCGATTGCCATCAAGAAACCAAATGCAGCGGCAACCACAATAAGCATGGTGCCGTAATTCGCAAGGATATCCATCGTATTACCTTGTTATTTTAGAAAAACAAATATTGCTTATGAACGAGAAAGCATGACTTCAAGTCGCGCGCCGACACGTTGTGCCTGATCTGCGATTCCGCCAACCCATTCAAGGATTTTGTATAAGAACATGATATCAACTGGGCTTAACTCAGATTCAATGGCCATGAGTTGCTGGCGTAAATTGATCTGCATAGCGTCGGTATCGTCTTCGATAACGTCTAGTTGATGGATCATTTCTGCGACAAGTGTAACTTCGCGCCCTTTAAAGCCTGTTTCTAGTAGCTCATCTAGCTCGTTAATTACACGCTGAGCTTGATTAGCTGCGTCTAAACAGCGCTTTACGTAAGCAATGAAGTCATCATTCATAGAGACAGGAACTTGTAACTGACGGCCAACAACACGGCCAGCAATGTCTTTTGCTAAGTTCGCAAGTTTATCCTGCTGGGTAAGAAGCTCTAACATGTCAGTACGGTCGACTGGCATGAACAACCCACGAGGTAGCTTTAAACGAATCTCACGTTTTAATACGTCAGCTTCTTTCTCCAAGTGAGAGATTTGAGCACGCATTTCATTTGCTTTCTCCCAGTCACCTTGAGCACACGCGTCAAAGAACGGAACAAGAAACGAGCAGCATTCATTTACGCACACAACGTGGCGTTGCAAAGGCTTAATAGGGGACTTTGCAAATAACCCCATAATTGTATTTACTGGCATGGTTATTCAACCTAATTAATATAACCTAATAAACATATACCAAGATGGTGAAATGTTGAACGATGGTCATAAAGGCGCGCATGTTAACTTAATCACAGAGTCATTAAAACTACTTTAGATCATGAAATGGACGATATTTCAGGCTTGCTCGATGAGAGATAAGACCATATCCTTGATGAGCCACTGATTATAAGGTCTACTATGGAAACTGAGATAGAACTTAAGTTTTTCGTATCGTCTGATTTTTCAGACATTTTAAAAGCAAAAATTGCTGATTCCAAGGTACTTCAGCATGGCTGTCGTCATCTTGGTAACATCTACTTTGATACCCCAGATCAGCAGCTACGCCAGCATGATATTGGGTTACGTATTCGCCGTTTTGATGATGTGTTTGTTCAAACACTCAAAACCGCAGGACGAGTGGTTGCCGGATTGCACCAACGTCCAGAATATAATGCAGAGCATGACAGCAATAACCCTAACTTAGCATTGCACCCCATTGATGCGTGGCCAGAAGGCCTTGATATTGAGCAGGTTCAAAATACGCTTCAACCGCTTTTCTCCACCAACTTCACCCGTGAACAATGGTTAATTGGCATGCCTGATGGCAGTCAAGTCGAACTGGCGTTTGATCAAGGGGAAGTGGTAGCTGGCGATAACCGAGATCCAATTTGTGAAGTAGAACTGGAGCTAAAATCGGGTCAAACTGAAGCGCTGTTTTCACTTGCTCGCACTTTAGCCGAAGAAGGTGGAATGCGACTGGGTAATTTAAGCAAAGCCGCAAAAGGTTACCGTTTAGCCACTGGTTATCAAGGTGATCAGATCAAACCGCTCAGCATCGTTAAAACCCACGATGGTGATTCGGTAGAACACTGCTTTATCCGTTCTTTAGAACACGCGCTGGCGCACTGGCACTACCATGAGCAAATTTATGTTGAGCGTCCTGAGCCTCTTGCCCTTAAAGAAATTTGTAACGCAATCTCTTTCATTCGTCAGATCCTAACGGTATTTGGTGGCGTGATCCCTCGCCGAGCAAGCGCCATTATTCGTCAGGAATTGAAATGGTTAGCACAAGAGCTGAATTGGTTAAATGACGCTAAATACATTGAAGCACTGACCGCTGACAAAGGCCAAGTGTTACGAAAACTGAATGCGCGTAAAGTACTGTTGAATGAATTGAAAGCAAAATACGATGGGCTTCCAGAGCGAGAAGACTCATTAATGCTGCTTCAATCTTCCCGTTATTGTGGGTTACTGTTGGATTTAAGCCGCTGGATTTTAGCGCGCGGTTGGCAGCCATTTTTGGATGACAAATCACGCAGTAAAATGGCAGGCTCCATTAATGATTATTCCATCAAATTGCTCGATAAAACTTGGGCTGAATTAATGGAAGCTTTTCCTGCTGAGCGTCAGTTAAGTCGACAGGATTATTTTGATCAGCAACCTCGCTTAAACCGTAGCCTCATGACGGGAATTTGTTTTGCGTCGTTATACGATGAAACGAAACGTCACAGTTTCCGACTGCCATGGGAAGATCTCGTTCAGGGCATTGATGATCTGAAAATGTTGGAGCCACTGCGTGTGTTAGTGACTCAGCTTGAAGGGGATGATCAAAAGCAACTGGAGCGTTGGTTAGAGCGTCAAGAGCATTCGATTTTGCACGCCATGGATCAAACTCGTCAGATGGGCATAGAGATCCCGCCTTACTGGGCATAATGCCAAATCTGAATTGAAAAACAGAAAGCCTGATACTACTGACTATCAGGCTTTTTTTGTTGCTCCAGTTTTTCTTCAAGGCTAGCAATGCGATCCAATAAAAGCTGTTGCTGGGTTAGTAGCAGCTTCCACTGTTGTTCTTTTTCTTGGTGAAGTTGTGCTTCCTGGTGTGATTTTTCTTTTCGGCTTGGCTCTGTGATCAAAGAGCTGATCAGCCCTGAAATCATACCAAACATACCTACACCACAAATAATAATCACGGCAGCGAGTATTTTTCCTGCACTCGTCACTGGGTAATGATCGCCATAACCTACCGTTGAAATTGTGACAAACGACCACCACAACGCATCACCTGCGGATTGAATATTTGCTTCGGGAACATTGCCTTCAATGATGAGCATCAAGCCAGATCCTGTGGTAAGGAGTAAAATGAGTAAGAGAAAAATTGAGGCGATGGTCGCTTCTCTACGGTTATGTTGGATCTGTTGCACCAACAAAGTACCAGAACGGATTAGGCGTAAAAGGCGCAGAATATGGAAAATCCGAGCATAACGAAGGGGTTCAATAATAGGAATACTGGCCAAAATGTCGATCCAATGCTGTTTAAAATAGGCCACTTTATTTGAGCTACGCATCAAATCTATGAATAGTTGCAGTAGAAAAAGAAGACAGATAAAGGTATCAATACTAATTAATAGCTGGCGACTTGCTGAGCTTAAAGGGGCAAATAGTAAGCCAGTGATAATGATGATGGATATAAAAGACAGTATTAACGACATCAAGCCCATTGGTTTTAAATCGGTTCTATTATTATACAACGCCATTGTTTGCCTTTTTGGTCTGAAATATCACTTTAAGATAACAAATAGCATGGATGTAACGGTAATAAGAAATGGGTTTATACGTAAATTACGAGTTGGAGGTGCGGAATGTCGACATTGAGCTTTAAACCATGGGAAAAACTGGTTACTGACATTCGCTTAGTACCTAAGCTGATCTTATTGATGGTATTCAGTACCGTGCTGCTGGTGGCGAAGCAGTTGTGGGATGCCAATACTTTCTATCAATCGGTGGTTCAAATTCAACAAGACAGAGCAAAAGAGCTGGCGACGGCGAATGCTCAGCTTGTGGGAAGTGTACTTGGATCGAGTCAACAGGGCCGTGAATTGGCAGAACAAGCCATCAAAGCACAAGCGGGCAGTTGGCAAAAAGGGGCGTATGTTTATTTGGTTGAACGTGACACCGGAGCCGTATTGGGACACCCACGTACCAGTGGTATTTCAAGCTTGTCAGGTATGACGTCACAAGGCAGCTCGTTATCACAATTGCTTGGTCGCGTATCTTCGAACGTGCCTTATTCTGTGAACGAGGGTGAGAGATACGAGTTTGCGACGAAAGTACCAAACCACGATTGGGTAGTCGTCGCGTCACAAGCTGGCGAAGAGGCCGAGAAGTATTACAGTGGTTACTTGGTTCAAGTCGCCTGGCAAACCTTTTTGATGATTATTGCTTTCATGGTCCTTTTATTAGGAGCATCGCATATTATGCTGCGTCAGACTCGTTACTTAAGTGACCGTATTAAGGTCATGGCCAATAAAAACCTTGCCGAACCGATTGAGATGGACTGTAAAGATGAGTACGGTGATTTGGCTCGTGAGCTAGAAAAAACGCGTGTTCAACTGCAAGAAGTGATCAGTATGCAAGTCACAGCCTCAGAGGAGTTATCTGAGCTCTCTGAAGTGATGACCATCAGCATGCAAGAAACTCAAGAAGCGGCGAAAGAAGAGTTTAATGAAATAGATCAGTTAGCTTCTGCCATGAGTGAAATGTCGTCTACAGTACAGACGGTGGCAGAGCATGCACGTAATGCCTCTTCTGTGACTGAGCAAGCTTCAGGTCAAGCTCAAACAGGCCAAGCATTTGTTCAAGACACCATAGTGAAAATGAGCGATTTATCAGGGGATATCGCTGAATCTGCTCAAGCCGTGAATCAGGTCGAGGAGCGAGTAGAGTCCATCGGCAGTGTGGTTGTGACCATTCAGGGGATTTCTGAGCAAACGAATTTACTTGCTTTAAACGCCGCCATTGAAGCCGCTCGCGCGGGAGAGGCTGGTCGAGGCTTCGCGGTTGTGGCTGATGAGGTCCGTAGTTTGGCACAGCGTACCCAACAAGCCACCGTTGAAATCCAAGAAATGATTTCTCAGCTGCAAAGTAGCGCGCAACAAGCGGTGGAGCTGATGGAAAAAAGCGTGGTAGAAGCTGCCGATGGGGTGGAGCTTGTGACGAATGCAGGCAGTGAATTAGATGGTATTGTGGTTCAAGTGAGTGAAATTAATGACATGAACTTTCACATTGCTACGGCTGCCGAGCAACAAAGCTCTGTGGCTGATGAGATGAACCAGAACCTTACTAATGTACGTGAATTGGTTGAAGGGTCTGTTACTGTGATCACTGAGCTAACGGAAACTTCCGAAACCATGCAAGGAAATGCAGAAGAGTTAGATCAAAAGATTAGAGCTTTTAGCGTTTGATTTTTGGTTGAAAAATGTGAGTAACGCCCACGAAGGTTCCGTGGGCGTTTTTGATCGTGATGGGTGTTGTTTGCATTTAAATCAAGGTAAGTTATTGGTTAGGAACCTTCAGAAGGAATTATCATGTCATTGCCACCATTGCTAGAAGCCACCGCCTCGAAATATTTGTCAGAATTGACCGAACATACGCCCGAGCTTTTTGCTCATTGGCCTGAATCTTATCAACAACAGTTACATGTGGTGTTGGCCTCCAGTGACTTTGTGGCTGATGCGTTGCAGCGAGATGACATGCTATGCCAGAAACTGCCCGAGCTTTTAGCGGTACAAAATCGCAGTGACAATTATCGAAGCCAGTTAGAGGAACAGCTTAATCTGTGTACGGATGAAGCCAGCTTTATGAGAGAGCTGCGCAAGTTCCGTCGCCAAGAGATGGTGTGTATTGCGTGGCGCGATTTTACTCATGGCTGGTCACTGACAGAGAGCCTGTCTCACTTATCGTTATTGGCAGAAGCCTTGATTTTTGAAGCGTATGCGTGGCTTTACCGTCAATGTTGCCAAGATTGGGGGACGCCAGTGAATGCTGAAGGAGTACCGCAACCTATGCTGATTATAGGGATGGGAAAGTTAGGCGGTGGTGAGCTGAACTTTTCTTCTGACATCGATCTGATTTTTACTTATCCAGAAAATGGTGAAACCCAAGGTGCCCGCCGCAGTATTGCTAACGCGCAGTTTTTTACCCGTTTAGGCCAGCGTTTAATCAAAGCACTTGATCAGCAAACGTTTGATGGCTTTTGTTATCGAGTCGATATGCGCTTACGCCCGTTTGGAGAGAGCGGCCCGCTTGTCATGAGCTACGCTGCATTAGAGGATTATTACCAAGAGCAAGGGCGAGATTGGGAACGCTACGCCATGATCAAAGCTCGCGTGATGGGCAGAGAAATGTACAGCCAGTATCAAGAGCTGCGTCAGATGCTACGGCCTTTTGTGTTCCGCCGTTATATCGATTTTAGTGCTATTCAATCTCTGCGCCGTATGAAGTCTATGATTGGAAGTGAAGTTCGTCGCCGAAGGTTGAATGACAACATTAAATTAGGGGCTGGTGGAATTCGTGAAATTGAGTTTATCGCTCAAGTGTTTCAGTTGATCCGAGGTGGCAGAGAGCCATCTTTACGAGGGCGGGGGTTACTAGAAACCTTAACCGCTATTGATGAGCTGCGCTTGTTAGAGGATAGTGAAGTTGTTCACTTGACTGAGGCCTATCATTTTCTGCGTCGATTAGAAAACTTGCTACAAGCCATAGACGATAAACAGACTCAGACCTTACCAGATCAGCCTCTGCATCAGTTGCGTTTGGCTCACGCGATGGAGTTTGAAGATTGGCAGCAGTTACGTACTGCGACAGATAAACACATGAGTCAAGTTCATCGTGTATTTGAGCAACTTATTGGTGATGAAAACCAAGAGCCTGAAGATAAGATTGCCAGCCACTTTAGTGAATTGTGGGATCTTGCTTATGACGAAGAAGTCGTTCAGCAAATTTTGTCTGAGCTTGTGGGGGAAGAAAAAGCGAGTGGTTTGTGTTCCCAGCTCCTGAGTTTTAAAGCCGATTTAGCTAAAAAGACCCTAGGTCCGCGTGGGCGCGAAGTGTTAAATCGTTTAATGCCAAAAGTCTTTCATGCCACTTTTGCCCAAAAAGGCGCTCAGTACAGTTTGCCAAGAGTCATGGCATTACTGAATAAGATTTCTACACGTACGACTTATTTAGAGTTATTGGATGAGCATTCCGTTGCCCTTGAACATTTGGTGCGCTTGTGTGCAGCGAGCCCTATGGTGGCAGAGCAATTAGCGCGTTACCCCATTTTGCTTGATGAGCTGTTAGATCGTCAGCAGCTTTATCAACCAATTGAATTAAATCAATATAAAAATGAGCTTCATGAATATCTGGCTCGTATCCCAGAAGAGGATATGGAGCAACAGATGGAGGCTCTGCGTCAGTTTAAGCAAACCTGCTTATTACGGATTGCTGCCGCCGATATTGCGGGCGCATTGCCATTAATGAAAGTGAGTGATCACTTAACCTATTTATCGGAAGCTATCATCGAAGCGGTAGTAAACCAAGCCTGGTTACAAGTATCGGCCAAATATGGGGAACCAACACATTTACAAAACCGTGATGGTCGTGGTTTTGGTGTGATTGGTTACGGTAAAGTGGGTGGTTGGGAGCTTGGTTACAACTCCGATTTAGATATAGTGTTCCTTCATGATTGCCCTGTTAATGTCTATACCGATGGTAAAAAAGAGATTGATGGTCGCCAGTTCTATTTACGCTTAGCTCAACGGATAATCCATATTTTCTCTACTCGCACGGCTTCTGGCATTTTGTATGACGTGGACACGCGCTTAAGGCCATCGGGTGCGTCGGGTTTATTGGTGAGTACGATGGATGCGTTTGAAGAGTACCAACAAAAAGATGCCTGGACATGGGAGCATCAAGCTTTAGTACGCACTCGTATTATTTATGGTGATCAGCAATTAACAGCGCGCTTTAACCAGATCCGCCATGATATTTTGTGCACCGAGCGGGATAACAATAAGCTGATGGAAGATGTGATTGCCATGAGGCATAAAATGCGTGGCCATCTAGGCAGTAAAAAGGCAGGCCGCTTTATGCTGAAACAGGATAAAGGAGGGATCACCGATATTGAGTTTTTAGCACAATATTTAATGTTGCAGTATTGTCCTCAGGTATCGGCATTGACGCGCTGGTCTGACAATGTGCGTATTTTTGAGTTACTGGCTAAGCATCAAATTATGTCAGTAGAGCAGGCGCAACAGCTGGTGGATGCGTATTGTTCCATGAGAAATGAAATTCATCGCTTAAACTTAATAGGCTTAGATGCTGATGTTGAAGATGTGTATTTCGTCAACGAGCGTTCAGTGGTGAACCAAGCATGGCACCAGTGGTTAAAAGAAGAGTAATAAAAACGTGGAATGAAGAGCTTCAATCGTGCGATGTACGATTGGCTTCATTTTGTTGGATGTTTGCCGATAAGGGCTATGTTAAGATGCTAACGCCACTAAATATAGAGTGAAATAAATAACAATATTGAGTGGCAATAGTATTACATGCTGTTTTTCTGATCCCGGAGATAAATATGAAACCGACGCTTCCTGACTACGAACAATCAGGTGTACTTATTATTGGTGATGTGATGTTAGACCGTTATTGGCATGGGCCAACCGGTCGTATTTCACCAGAAGCTCCTGTGCCTGTTGTTAAAGTCGAGCACAATGAAGAGCGTCCTGGCGGTGCTGCAAACGTAGCGATGAACATTGCAGCACTGGGTGGTACTGCACGTTTGGTTGGTTTAACCGGGATCGATGAGCCAGCCAAAGCGCTAACAGAAAAATTAACGTCATTAAAAGTGCGTTGTGATTTTGTTTCCTTGCCTGATTACCCAACCATTACGAAGTTACGCGTAATGAGCCGTGGCCAACAAATGATGCGTTTGGATTTCGAAGAAGGTTTCCACGATGTGGATCCAGAGCCAATCATGTCTCGTATGGAGCACGCACTTCCTCATGTAAAAGCGGTGATCTTGTCTGATTACGCAAAAGGCGCGTTAGAACATGTGCAAGTGATGATTCAAGAAGCGCGTAAATCAAACGTACCTGTATTCATTGATCCAAAAGGTGCTGACTTTGAACGTTATCGCGGTGCGACGTTACTGACGCCAAACATGTCTGAGTTTGAAGCGGTTGTCGGTAAAGTGAAAGATGAAGAAGATTTGGTAGCAAAAGGCTTAGAGGTGATTGAAAAATTTGACCTTGATGCGCTATTAGTGACTCGCAGCGAGCACGGTATGAGTCTACTGCGTAAAGGCCAAGAACCGTTCCATTTGCCGACATTGGCAAAAGAAGTGTTTGATGTAACAGGCGCGGGCGATACGGTTATTTCTGTATTAGCGGCATCAGTCGCTGCTGGTAAACCATTAGATGAAGCGTGTGCATTAGCGAATGCTGCCGCTGGTGTGGTGGTTGCAAAGTTAGGTACATCGACACTATCGACCATTGAATTAACAGAAGCTATTCACGGTAGCCAAGACACTGGTTTTGGTGTGATTGGCGAAGCGCAACTGGTTCAAGCTGTGAAAGAAGCCCGAGCGCGTGGTAAGAAGGTTGTAATGACCAACGGTTGCTTCGATATTCTGCATGCAGGCCATGTTTCTTACTTAAACGAAGCGGCCAAGTTGGGTGATCATTTAATTGTTGCGGTGAATTCAGACAGCTCTGTGCAAGGTTTAAAAGGCCCTGGTCGCCCTGTAAACCCAGAAGATCGCCGAATGGCTGTACTTGCGGGGTTAGGAGCGGTTGATTGGGTGGTTCCATTTACAGAAGAAACCCCGCAGCGTCTGATTTCTGAAGTACTGCCGACATTGTTAGTAAAAGGTGGTGATTATAAACCGGAAGAGATTGCGGGTGGTAAAGAAGTGATTGCCGCTGGTGGTGAAGTTCGCGTATTGAACTTTGAAGATGGTTGTTCAACAACGGAAATCATCGAGTCCATTCGTGGTGGACGCGGTTAAGCAATTAGCCATCTGATTAGGAAATAAAAAAGCCCTGAGTGTTCAGGGCTTTTATGCTTTTAGGCTAACTAAAATGATTAGTTTTTAGCGATAAGGCCCGCATTAATATCAAGAATATCTTGTTCGCTTAATGTGCCAACCGCTTGTTTTAGCTGAAGTACACTTAATACATAATCGTAACGCGCATTGGCTAAGTTACGGTTTGCATCGTACAGACGACGTGTATTATCAAGTACATCAACAATGGTACGAGTACCTACATCAAAGCCAGCTTCAGCTGCTTCGAGTGCCGCTTTTGCAGAGATCACTGATTGTTCGTAAGCGCGCAGTGCACCAATTGAAGCATTGATGTTGTTGTGCTGTGCTCGAACTTCCTTTACTACTGAGCGGTAAGTGGCTTCAAGCTCTTCACTGCTAGCAATGTAGTCAAACTGAGCCTGTTTCACTTTTGATGACAAGTCACCACCCGTGTACAGAGGCACTGCTAAATTAATGCCCGCATTCCAAGCAGAACCTGAATCATCCGGTTTCGCATATTCATAGCCAGTATCACTGTAGCCATAAGCGGCATCAAAGGTTAATGATGGTAAGTGTCCTGATTCTGCCAGTTTGATATTGTTCTTGGAAATATCCGCTGTGATACGAGCAGCCAGTAAGCTTAAGTTTTCAGTTTGAGCTTGTTCGATTAATGTCAGGCTGGAATCCGCCGGGCGACTTGCAGAGAAACGAGTGGTATCTAGCAGGCTTAGCTCTGTGTGCTCTTGACCTGTGATTTCACGAAGCCCTTCATAGCTGTTGACCAGTGAGTTTTCACTTAACACTTCACTTGCCAGAACGGTATCGTATTGTGCTTGTGCATCGTGCACATCAGTGATGGCTGATAGGCCCACTTCAAAGCGTTGTTTGATTTGTTCTAGTTGGCGGGCAACGGCTGCTTTTTCTGCACGGACAAACTCTAAATCATCCATGGCTTTTAGTACGTCAAAATAAGCCTGAGAAACTCGTAAAATCAAGCCTTGTTGCTCTGCTGCATAGGCCGCATCTGATTGGCGAGCGGTTTGCTCTGCAATATCTAGGCTTACCCAGCTAGAACGTTGGTATAACTCTTGTTTTAGGCCTACGTTACCGTTTAAGACGTTTCTCTCGTTGGCAACACCTTCATCACCACGGTACATGTTATAGCCCGCTGTTAAGTTAATTTGAGGCAGAAAGGTACTTCTGCTCGAATTCACTGCTTCAAACGCGGCGTCTTTTTGAGCTGCAGCTTTAAGAAGCTGAGGGTCATTTTGTTTTGCTTGGTCATAGATCTGGGCAAGGTTATCGGCCATTGCTAGCTGACTAAAACTACCTAGCGCTACGCTGATCACGAGTGGAAGCAGCTTTTTCATAGTTGTGATTCCTGCAATAATGAACATAATTCAATGGGTAAGTGTAACTTAACTCAGTCGCTAAGTACTTTAAGATTACGATGTTTTACGTTTGAATCTGAGTGTAATCTATTCAGTTCTAAATTTGGACTTAAATAAATTCACAAGTTTTGTCAAAAAAGTTGAATTAAATGATTGTCGACAGTCCAAGAGAATGATAAGAATGCCACAAACACGGAAGTAGACCATGACAAAAACAAACCGTTCCCACTCTGAACCACTCTGTTATAACAAAAATGATGTGAAGATCATGTCAAAGCTGCCGTTATATAATGGCTTTTTTAAAATGATCAAGTACACCTTTTGCCATAAGTTGTTTGCAGGGGGGTGGAGTGAGCCCGTCGAACGTGAAATGTTTGAACGTGGCCATGCAGCAGCTTTACTGCCTTATGACCCCAACTCAGACTCGGTTGTACTGATTGAGCAAATTCGAGTAGGCTCATTGGAAGACCATTCCCCATGGCAAATAGAAATTGTTGCCGGGATTATTGACCCTGGTGAAACGGCTGAGCAAGTGGTTGTTCGTGAGGCTGAAGAAGAGGCCGGCGTCGACATTCAGCGTATTGAAAAAGTCACCAGTTACCTGCCTTCTTCGGGTGGTTGCTCTGAGCGGTTGGATGTGTTTGTCGGTGAGGTAAATAGTAAACTCGCTTCTGGCATTCATGGCCTCGAAGAAGAGGGAGAAGACATTCGAGTTCACGTTGTGAGCCGTCAACAGGCGTATTCTTGGGTCGAAAGTGGCAAAATTGAGAATGGTGCCTCAATAATTGCGCTGCAATGGTTAGAATTAAATCATCAGCGATTAAGATCATGTTGGCTGACGAGAGATGACGGATAGAAGATACAGGCTCGACTTTACGGCAATGATGCGCTCTTATGAAAGTAATTACGCAAAATTGTGCCCTTTGCTACCTCGTTCAAATCGGGTAGGAGACGAGTGCGGTTATCAGGTTTTTGATCATGTCTATTGTGTGAAAATCGTTGAAGTCACTAAGTACACGACCATCGTTGATATTTGTCAGACTGACGCTAACCCAAGTTTGCCGTTACCGAAGTTAACGGTTAGGTTGTATCACGATGCTAGAGTCGCAGAAGTGTGTGCTAGCCAGCAGATCTCGCAAATCAAGCCAAGGTATGATTATCCGAATTCGCGGATGTTACAAAAAGATGAGAAACATCAAGTAAATCAATTTTTAAGTGATTGGCTTACTTTTTGTATTAAAAATGGGGTGAGCCACACTCCAATTATATAGACGATTAATATTCATTGAACAATTACAACAGGATTTTGACGTTTTGCAGTCCGATATATTGCCAGTAGAGCGATCAGAAAATGTGGTTTTATTACAGGTGACTGATACCCACCTGTTTGCTAATCCTGAGGGGGCCTTGTTAGGCGTACAAACTCTAGATAGCTTTCATGCCATAGTCGATGCTATCAACCATCAAACACCGACGTTTGATGCGATTTTGGCTACTGGTGATATTTCTCAAGATCATACAAAAGAATCTTATCAACGTTTTGCAGATGGCATTGCACCATTAGTTCAGCCTTGTTATTGGCTACCCGGAAATCATGATTACCAGCCAAGCATGCAAAGTGTTTTACCATCAGATCAAATTAAAGCATGTGAACATGTTTTAGTGGGTGAACATTGGCAGGTTATCTTATTAGACAGTCAGGTCCAAGGAGTGCCGCACGGTGAGCTTAGCGAGGCTCAGCTGAACTTATTAGATAAGATGTTAGGGCAATATGCAGATCGCCATAGCTTGATTTTGTTACATCACCACCCTATGCCAGCGGGCAGCGCGTGGTTGGATCAGCATCAATTGCACAATAATGCGGATTTTTGGGATACCCTAGCGTCACACAAGAATGTTCAAGGTATTTTGTGTGGTCATATTCACCAAGAGCTTGATCGAATGAGCAAGGGCATTCGTTTACTAGCAACGCCTTCGACATGTATTCAGTTTTTGCCTGATTCCGATGACTTTGCTCTTGATCAACAAGGGCCGGGCTGGCGTTTATTAGAATTGACGCCGTCAGGTGAAATTGTGACAAAAGTATACAGGTTGAAAGATAACTCGTTCCAACCTAACTTCACTTCGACTGGATACTAAACATGCCATCACAACCAACTATGCTGTTGTACATCCACGGCTTCAATAGCTCTCCTTTGTCTTACAAAGCTCAGGTGATGAAAGATTATTGTGAACAGCATCGGCCTGATATTCGAGTTGAAGTACCGCGTTTACCCTGTTTTCCTGCTGCGGCGGCCGAATTATTACGTTCGATCGTAGAGCAACATAAAGCAGACTATAAGATAGGTTTGATAGGCAGTTCGCTGGGAGGGTATTTATCGACTTGGCTGAATTCTCATTATCAGCTACCAGTGGTACTCGTCAATCCAGCCGTAAAGCCATACGAGCTGTTGAAAGACTATTTAGGCCCACAAACTAACCCTTATACGAGCGAAGAATATATACTAACTGAGCAGCACATTGGCGAGTTGATTGAGTTAGATGTAGCTAGCATACAAAATCCAGATGATTTTTGGTTGCTACAGCAAAAAGACGACGAAGTCTTAGATTATCGACAAGCCGTTGATAAGTACCAAGCCAGTAAACAGACCGTAGAAGAAGGCGGTGATCATAGTTTCATTAACTTTGAACGTTATCCTGCCAAAATTATTGAGTTTTTAGAACTTTAGCTCGTAGTTTCACTTTTCTATGTGGGGCCTTGCTTGACAAGAGAAGGCTCCTTCCCGACTATATGACAAAATTTCAGATACCTTCCGAGATATGACAGAGCAATATAACGCTGGAGCCATTGAGGTTCTTAATGGCTTAGAGCCAGTTCGCCGCCGACCAGGCATGTATACCGATACCGTTCGCCCAAACCATCTCGGGCAAGAAGTTATTGATAACAGTGTCGATGAAGCACTCGCCGGACACGCAAGTAAAGTACAGGTAATTTTACATGCCGATCAATCACTGGAAGTGATCGATGATGGCCGAGGTATGCCTGTAGATATTCACCCAGAAGAGAAAGTGTCTGGGGTTGAACTTATTCTATGTAAGCTGCATGCGGGTGGTAAGTTTTCGGGTAAAAACTACCAATTTTCCGGTGGTCTACATGGTGTAGGTATCTCGGTTGTTAATGCCCTTTCTAAGCGTGTTGAAGTGACAGTTCGCCGTGGCGGAGAAGTGTATGAGATTGCTTTTGAAAATGGCGATAAAGTTTCTGATCTTCAAGTAACGGGAACGTGTGGTCGTCGTAGCAAAGGTACGACTGTTCATTTCTGGCCAGATGCGAGCTATTTTGATTCTGCTAAGTTCTCAGTTTCTCGTCTTGTGAATAATCTAAAAGCCAAAGCGGTTTTATGCCCAGGCTTAGAGATTGTGTTTACCGATAAGGTGAATGACAAAGTTTATAACTGGTGTTACCAAGACGGTTTAAAAGATTATTTATCAGAAGGGGTTAAAGGTTACACATTATTGCCTGAAGAACCGTTTACTGGCGTATTCTCAGGTCAAACTGAAGCGGCTGACTGGGCCGTTATTTGGTTGCCTGAAGGTGGCGAGTTAGTGGCGGAAAGCTACGTTAACCTGATCCCAACCGCGCAAGGTGGTACACACGTTAATGGTATGCGCCAAGGCTTACTGGATGCCATGCGAGAGTTTTGTGAGTTTAGAAACTTATTGCCTCGTGGCGTTAAGTTAACTGCGGATGATATTTGGGAGCGTTGTGCTTACGTGCTCTCTGTTAAGATGCAAGACCCACAGTTTGCAGGCCAAACCAAAGAGCGTCTTTCTTCTCGTCAGTGTGCCGCTTTTGTATCCGGTGTGGTTAAAGATGCCTTTAGTCTATGGCTAAACGAAAAGCCCCAACTGGCTGAACAGCTGGCTGAAGTGTGTATTGCGAATGCGCACCGTCGTATGCGCGCCAGCAAAAAAGTTGTTCGTAAGAAAGTGGCGTCAGGCCCTGCGCTACCAGGCAAATTAACCGATTGCTCTGTTCAAGATTTAAACCGTACTGAGTTATTCCTCGTGGAGGGTGACTCGGCAGGGGGCTCTGCAAAACAAGCGCGTGATCGTGAGTTTCAAGCTGTTATGCCATTGCGCGGTAAGATCTTAAATACATGGGAAGTGTCTGCCGATCAGGTACTGGCTTCTCAGGAAGTTCATGATATTTCAGTTGCACTTGGTATTGATCCCGATTCAGATGATCTGAGTGGATTACGCTACGGTAAAATATGTATTTTGGCCGATGCTGATTCAGATGGACTGCATATTGCCACCTTATTATGTGCGTTATATTTGAAACATTTCAAAGCCTTGGTTCGTGCTGGTCATGTTTATGTTGCGATGCCGCCTCTATTTAGAATCGACTGTGGTAAAGAAGTCTTCTATGCCCTTGATGATGATGAAAAAGAAGGCGTACTAGATCGTTTGAGCAACAAGCGTGCGAAAATTAACGTACAGCGCTTTAAAGGGTTGGGTGAAATGAACCCACTGCAATTGCGTGAAACGACCATGGATCCAAACACACGTCGTTTAGTTCAGCTCACTATTGATGATGATGAGCAAACCAACGAAGTGATGGACATGTTATTAGGTAAAAAGCGTGCCGATGACCGTCGTTCATGGTTGCAATCGAAAGGTGATCTTGCCGAAGTGTAATGACGGCACTTTCTCCTTAAATGTGGAGTACCACCTTAGCTTTATAATTAAGAATTTAAGCCTTGGCGAACAGTGCGAAGGCCTTAAAGAATCGAATGGATTAAGTCAATGACAGATCTTTCATTAGATGGCGTAGAACAGCTGCCGCTGCGTAAGTTTACCGAAGACGCCTATCTAAATTATTCCATGTACGTGATCATGGATCGTGCCCTGCCATACATTGGTGATGGTCTAAAGCCAGTACAACGCCGTATCATTTATGCGATGTCAGAGCTGGGTTTATCCGCCTCTGCAAAATATAAAAAGTCAGCTCGTACCGTCGGTGATGTATTAGGTAAATACCACCCACATGGTGACTCAGCGTGTTATGAAGCCATGGTATTGATGGCTCAACCGTTTTCATACCGCTACCCATTGGTTGATGGCCAAGGTAACTGGGGTGCTCCGGATGATCCTAAATCATTTGCAGCAATGCGTTATACGGAATCGAAGTTATCTAAATTTGCTGAAATCCTGTTAGGGGAATTAGGCCAAGGTACGGTTGAGTGGCAACCTAACTTCGATGGTACGATGAAAGAGCCAAAGATCTTGCCAGCTCGTTTACCTCATATTCTATTGAATGGTATTACGGGCATCGCGGTTGGTATGGCAACGGATATTCCTCCTCATAATGTGCGCGAAGTGGCCAATGCGACCGTTCATTTACTAGAGAACCCTAAAGCCGAACTTGATGAAGTCATGGAGTTCGTAAAAGGGCCGGATTACCCAACAGAAGCGGAAATTATTTCTGCGAGCAGCGATATCAAAAAGATTTACCGCACAGGTAAAGGCAGTATTAAGATGCGTGCTGTGTGGCACAAAGAAGGCAGTGATATCATTGTTACCGCGCTTCCGCATCAAGTATCGGGCAGCAAGTTATTAGAGCAAATCGCAAATCAAATGCGAGCGAAAAAGCTGCCAATGGTGGATGATCTACGTGATGAATCGGATCATGAAAACCCAACCCGTATTGTGATCGTGCCACGTTCAAATCGCATTGATAGTGAGCAGTTAATGAACCATCTGTTCGCGTCTACTGATTTAGAGAAAAGCTACCGTGTAAATTTAAACATGATTGGCTTGGATCAGCGCCCACAAGTAAAAGGCTTGGTGTCGATCCTAAAAGAGTGGATTGAATATCGTCGTGAAACCGTTCGTAGACGCCTACAGCATCGCCTCGATAAAGTATTAGCTCGTTTACATATTCTTGATGGTTTATTGGCTGCTTACCTGAATATTGATGAAGTTATTGAAATTATCCGTACTGAAGATGATCCAAAGCATGAGCTAATCACTCGCTTTGAACTGTCGGAAAAGCAAGCGGAAGCAATTTTAGAGATCAAGCTTCGACAGTTAGCCAAACTGGAAGAAATTAAGATCCGTGGCGAACAGGATGAATTAGCAAAAGAGCGTGATCATCTTGAGAAACTGCTTGGTTCTGAACGTCGATTAAATACGCTGATCAAAAAAGAAATTCAGGCCGATGCTGAGAAATATGGCGATGATCGTCGTTCTCCGTTGGTAGAGCGTGCGGAAGCTAAAGCATTAACTGAACGTGACTTAGTGCCAAGCGAAGCAATCACAGTTGTATTGTCTGATAAAGGTTGGATTCGTCACGCGAAAGGTCATGATGTTGATCCTTCAAGCCTCAATTATAAATCTGGTGACAGCTACCTTGCTCATGCGCGAGGAAAGAGTAATTTACCAGCGGTGTTTATGGGCTCCAATGGGCGTAGTTATGCTTTAGAGTCTCACACTCTGCCATCTGCTCGTAGCCAAGGTGAGCCAATTACTGGTCGTTTGAACGTAACGGCTGGTAGCCAAATCCGCCATGTTGTGATGGGGGAAGAAGAGCAAATTTGGTTGGTAGGCTCTGATGCAGGTTACGGCTTTGTATGTAAAGGCAGTGATATGCTGTCTAAAAACAAAAGCGGTAAAGCTCTGCTTACGTTACCTGAAAACTCAGAAGTTATGATGCCTGAAGTTGTCGATAATTTTGATGATGATGAGATTCTAGCCATCACCAATGAAGGTCGAATGCTATTGTTCCCGATTAAAGACTTACCTCAGTTAAGTAAAGGTAAAGGGAATAAGATCATTAATATTCCAGCTGCGCGCTCTAAAGCACGAGAGGAGTTTTTGTCTCATTTGATGTCGATACCAAAAGGTGCATCGCTGACGCTTTATGCTGGTAAACGTAAACTCGGTTTAAAACCTGCGGATTTGGATAATTTCCGCGGAGAAAGAGGGCGTCGTGGTAGCTTGTTACCAAGGGGCTTACAGCGAGTAACCAGTATTGAAGTTGAGTCTGTTAAAGCAGATGTGGACGAATAAAGCTTTCGATCTTTAAAAGTAAAACGCCTTCACATGAAGGCGTTTTTTATTGGACTGAATATATTAGTGATTATTCGCTTAAATCTTCACCGATAATGACCGTTAAGGTGATTGGTTTTCCTCGGCGGATAATATGAAGTTCAGCAGGGGTACCAGGTCGTAGGTCGGTAATAATGTCTAGGACACTTTGCCTATCATCGATTTTCTTATTATTAATGGCGACTAATAAGTCTTGGCTTTGTACTCCCGCTTTTTGGGCTGGGCTGTTTTCAAAAACAGCATAGACTAAAATTCCTTTGATAAGCTCAACATCCATCAACCTTGCCATGACAGGGTTGATGTCACGACCATCGATACCGATATAGCCCCGAATAACTCGACCATCGGAAATGAGCTTTCTCATAATTTTGTCAGCAAGAGCGTAGGGGATAGCAAAGGAGATACCGTAGGTTTCTAAGTCAGTTGTTTGTTGGAAAGAAGCGGTATTGATACCAACAAGCTCACCACGCGTATTGACTAACGCGCCGCCGGAGTTACCTCGGTTGATTGCAGCATCGGTTTGAATAAAGCTTTGAGGACCATATCCGCTGACTCCAGCCCGTCCTGTGGCTGAAATAATACCAAATGTTGTTGTTTGGCCGATATTGTAGGGGTTACCAATAGCAAGCACGACATCGCCAATCTCAGCGTCGTAATTACTATTGAGAGGAATAACAGGAAGATTGCCTTCTTGAATTTTGAGCACGGCGATATCGGTGCGTTTATCTTTACCAACCAGTTGAGCATTAAATAAACGACCATCTTGTAAGGCGGCGATGACTTGATCGGCTTCAGCAACAACATGGTAATTAGTAATAATGTAGCCTTTCTCACTGACAATAACCCCTGAGCCGAGTACCTCTGTATTGAGCTTTAAGCGGTCACTACTGCTGTACTGTCTGCTGTAAATATTGACCACAGCAGGTGCAGCTCTGCGCACTGCATAGGTAAAAGAGAGCTGGGAGCCTTTGGTCACCACAGGGGAAGAGAGAGACTCTGTCGGTATTATTTTGGTACGGAGTTCGGGTAGTGCGGCAAGTAAAATGGCGGCGGTTACTATGCCCAATACAACTGAACGTAATAAAAATGCCAGCATTTCTACCTCAAATCGTATGCTATGTAGGTCATTAATTGTTGAGGAAAGAGAATAGCATTGAACCTGAGGAAAAAATAGCAAAGAAGCAGGAAGGCGAGAGATGCCTTCCTGTGAATGCGTATCTAGAGTTCGATAAATTAGCGGATAACAAGGTAAAGTGATTGTTCGCCACGCTGAATGTTAAGAGCTAATACATTAGGTTTGTCTTCTAGTAAGGTACGTAGTTGGCCTAAATTTTTCACTCTAGTTCGGTTTAAGCCAATGATAATATCACCTTTTTTCAACCCGTAGCGTTGGGCTGTTGAGCCTTTGGTAACTTCCGAAACTTTTACACCAGCGACATGATCACTGTCAGTGCTGTTGGTCAGCTCTGCACCAGCAAGGCCAGCATGTAATGATTCTGCTTTGGTTTTATTTTCTTTGGCTTCACGTAGAGTCACCGTAAAGTCTTTTTCACTACCGTCACGTATTACGCTGATATCGACTTTTTTACCTGCGCCAAGTGTGGCAATTTTTGCCCGTAGTTCACCAAAAGTACGGATTTTTTTGCCGTTCACAGAGATAATAATATCACCGGCTTGTAGGCCTGCTTCTGAAGCTGCACTGTCTGGAATGACTTGGCTGACAAAGGCACCATGGTTTGTTTTATAACCGAAAGCTTCAGCTAGCTCGGAAGTTAACTCGCCGCCTTGAACACCTAAAATGCCGCGTTTGACTTGACCAAATTCTAAAATTTGATCCGATAAGTTTTTCACCATGTTGGCAGGAATGGCAAAGCCGATACCTACATTGCCGCCATTGGGGCCTAAAATAGCGGTATTAATACCAATCAGCTCACCCTTGAGGTTAATTAGAGCACCACCTGAGTTGCCGCTGTTAATTGCTGCATCGGTTTGGATGAAGTTTTCAAAGTTTTCGATGTTTAAGCCACTGCGCCCCAGTGCAGAGATGATCCCTGATGTGACAGTCTGCCCAAGACCAAATGGGTTACCAATCGCTACAGTGAAGTCGCCGACACGAAGTGCGTCAGAATCTGCCAGTTTGATCTCAGTCAGATTTTTAGCGTCTTCTAATTTTAGTAGGGCAATGTCGGACATCTTGTCACTGCCGATTAATTCTGCGTCGTACTCACGGCCGTCGTGCAGTTGAACGCGAATTTTGTCTGCGTCATTAATAACGTGGTGGTTTGTGACGATATAGCCTTTTTTCGCATCAACGACCACACCAGAGCCTAAGCCACGAAATGGTCTCTCTTTTATTTGCTCTGATGGGAAGTCAGGGCCAAAAAAGAAGCGGAAGTTTTCAGGTAATTGTTGTTTAGATACTTGTTTGCCTTCGACGGCGATACTGACAACGGCAGGGGTAACTTGTTCCAACATAGGAGCAAGGCTAGGCAATTGTTGCCCTTCAACCGATAAAGGAAGCGCTGCCGTTGCAGTGACAGGGGTAATGATTGAACTTATACCTAAAGTTAACGCAGTTAAAGCAAGTAAAGGTTTTTTCATCATTCATGGACTCCAGTGTTTTGAATCACAGTGTATGACAAAAGAACCTTAGGCAAAGTTCAATTCAAATATTGGTTAGCTCGCTTTTGGTTCTGCGACTTTTTCTTCTTCGGGTTCTGGTGCCGCAGATGGTTCATCTTTTAGCAGTCCAGTTGCACCATTTGCGTAATCTTTGGGTTGAGTATTGTCATCCGTTGATTTTGTTACCTCAGTTAAGTTAGTAATTCGCCCTGCAAATGGGTTGTCTTGCTCTGGCAAGTTAGGCATTAATTCTGAGGAAGTTTTTGCCATGTGTTGATATAACTTACTGTAGTCTTTTGCTAATGAATCAAGCAAAGAAGCACTAGAAGCAAAATGATCAACCAACTCTTGGCGGTATTGCTCTAGTTCATATTTGGATTTATCCAACTCTTGTTGAAGGTTTTTCTGCTGTTTTACTTGAGGGTTCATTAAACGGGAAATGAGAATGCCCACCCCAATGCCAACAACTAAGAATACTAAACTATAAGTCCAAGCCATACTGACTCCTTATGGTTAAAATATGATCTGAGAAATGTTTCCCAGTACTTACAATATACATGCTCTACACTCTGCATGGTACTATGGCTTTTCATAACGGACAAAACAAAAGGTGTTACACGGCATGACGCCAAAAGAAAAATATCAACAAGATCTGCAGAAAGTAGACTTTCATCACGATAAAGCTCAAGAGCAGGCGGTGGATCATTTAGATGATCTTTATCAGCGTATGCAAGCGCCGAAGGCGGCTCCAAAAGAAGTGAATAAAAAAGGCTTCTTATCCAGCTTCTTTAAGAAAAAGTCAGCATCTGTGAAGCTTGAGCCTGTACAAGGGCTCTATTTTTGGGGTGGGGTTGGGCGAGGTAAAACGTATTTAGTGGATACGTTTTATGAAGCCTTGCCAACAACACGAAAGATGCGGATCCATTTCCATCGTTTCATGCACCGGGTGCATGATGAGCTGACGAGTTTGGATCAACAGTCGGATCCCTTGGAGATCGTGGCGGATCGCTTCAAACAAGAAACGGACATTATTTGCTTTGATGAATTCTTTGTATCCGATATTACTGATGCAATGATTTTAGCGACGTTGCTTGAGGCGTTATTTGCAAGAGGGATCACATTGGTTGCCACATCGAATATCCCACCACCTGAGCTGTATCGTAATGGTTTACAACGTGCTCGCTTTCTTCCTGCCATTGCGTTAATTGAAAAGTATTGTGATGTGGTGAATGTTGATAGTGGGGTGGACTATCGTTTACGAACTTTAGAGCAAGCCGAGATTTATCATTACCCTCTGGATGCGGTGGCAGAGAAAAACATTGAATCCTACTTTGAAAAATTGTCTGTAGAGCCAAGAACAGAGTATCAAGCTATCGAAATTAATCACCGACAAATGCAAACTCGCCACGAAGCTGATGGTATTGTGCATTTTAGTTTTTCAGAGCTATGCGAAACCGCTCGAAGTCAAAGTGATTATATTGAAATGTCAAAAATCTACCATACGGTGTTAGTGTCAGAAGTAAGGCAAATGAATAGCCAAATTGATGACGCTGCACGTCGCTTTATTGCGATGGTAGATGAGTTTTATGAGCGTAATGTAAAGTTGATTATTTCGGCTGAAGTGGCTTTAGAAGAGCTATATACAGATGGGCGACTAGAGTTTGAATTTAAGCGTTGCCAGTCCCGCTTGATTGAAATGCAAAGCCACGATTATTTAGCAAAAGAACATTTACCATAGTCGATTTTGAAAGAAATGACATAAGAAAATAGAGCCATTTCTTTCTTTTTAACTCTAAGTGAGATAAATCACGTTTTTTTTCAAAAAAGAGGTGATTTTTTCCACACCCTTCACTATAATCCTGCGACCCACCGTTACTGTGACGGCACAACGCCGAGAGTGCCAACCACTCGAAGGGGTGATGACTGGGCTCTAAACAGTGGGAGCATAACCTGCTCCTAAAGTGTAAATTTTATTTAACGGATAATACTTAGCATGAAAACTTTCGTTGCTAAACCAGAGACTGTAAAACGTGACTGGTATGTTGTGGACGCTGAAGGTAAAACTCTTGGCCGTATCGCAACTGAAATTGCATCTCGCCTACGTGGCAAACATAAGCCTGAATACACTCCTCACGTTGATACTGGTGATTACATCATCGTTGTCAATGCTGATAAAGTTACTGTAACTGGTAACAAAGCGGCTGGTAAAACTTACTACCGTCACACTGAGTTCCCAGGTGGCCTAAAATCAATTTCTTTCGAGAAACTGATTCAACGTAAACCAGAAATGGTTATCGAATTAGCGGTTAAAGGCATGTTACCACGTGGTCCTCTAGGCCGTGCAATGTACCGTAAGCTTAAAGTTTACGCGGGCGCTGAGCACAACCATGTTGCTCAACAACCACAAGTACTAGACATCTAATTGGGGATTATGGCAATGGCAGAGAATCAATACTACGGCACTGGTCGCCGTAAAAGCTCAGCAGCTCGTGTTTTTATTAAGCCGGGTACTGGTAACATCGTAATCAACAAGCGTAGCCTTGACGTTTACTTCGGTCGTGAAACTGCTCGCATGGTTGTTAACCAACCTCTTGAGCTAGTTGAAATGACTGAGAAACTAGACCTACACATCACTGTTAAAGGTGGTGGTATTTCTGGTCAAGCTGGTGCGATCCGTCACGGTATCACACGCGCTCTTATGGAATACGATGAGTCTCTACGTCCTGTTCTACGTGCAGCTGGCTACGTTACTCGTGACGCTCGTTGCGTTGAACGTAAGAAAGTTGGTCTACGTAAAGCACGTCGTCGTCCACAATTCTCTAAGCGTTAATTTTACGCACCAGTGTCTCACTGGTTCATATTGTGGCACAAAAGTCCGGTTCTGCCGGACTTTTTTATTGCTTAAAATCACTGTTTTTATTGTAGAAAACTTCAAATTATCCCCCCTCTCTTTCAAAAAACCAACACAGTTCACATTTGTTGCAAAAACGTAGCTTTATCTTGTCAAAAAGTAGGGTTTTCTTTATCATTTAACGGTTAAAAAATGACAGTCTAATAAGTAAAACTATTTTCTGTTAAAAATCAAACCGTTGAAAGTTAGCCGTAGCTCTGAGACGCTTAGGACATAATAAAAAATCTACGCGAGAGCAAATGGGAGAATGTTGGATGAGCAATGCGCCAGTGAGTAATGGCCGACGCCGCTTCCTGACCGCAACGACTTCAGTTGTTGGAGGGCTGGGTGCAGTGGCTGTAGCCGTGCCTTTTATTAAATCTTGGAACCCGAGCGCCAAAGCAAAGGCTGCCGGGGCACCTGTTGAAGTTGATATCAGTAAGTTAGAAGAAGGCCAAATGGTTCGCGTCGAGTGGCGTGGTAAACCAGTTTGGGTCGTCCGCCGTAGCCAAGCAATTTTAAATGAACTGGGCCAATTAGACAGTCAGTTACGTGACCCTGCATCAGGGGAAGCGCAGCAGCCTGAATATGCCCAGAATAAATATCGTTCTGTTAAGCCTGAAATATTTTTAGCCGTGGGTATCTGTACTCACCTTGGTTGTTCACCTACGTATTTACCTGACAGTTTTAGTGAACAAGTTCAAGGTGTTAGCTCTGGCTTTTTCTGTCCGTGTCATGGTTCTAAGTTTGATATGGCTGGTCGAGTATTCCAAGGCGTACCTGCACCATTGAACTTAGTGGTGCCACCACACATGTTCTTAAGCGACACGAAGGTTCTTGTCGGTAAAGATGAAGGAGACGCATAATGGACGCGTTACTCGGCTGGATTGAAAAACGCCTGCCGGCGATGAATGCTTACAAAAAGCACCTTTCTGAATACCCAATGCCAAAAAACTTTAACTTTTGGTATCTGTTTGGCTCGTTAGCCATGCTAGTACTTGTTAACCAACTACTGACTGGTATTTGGTTAACCATGAACTATGTTCCATCTGGTGAAGGCGCTTTTGCATCTGTTGAATACATCATGCGTGATGTGGAATACGGCTGGTTATTACGTTATATGCATTCCACAGGGGCTTCTGCCTTCTTTGTGGTGATCTATCTGCACATGTTCCGTGGTTTGATCTACGGCTCATACCAAAAGCCTCGTGAGCTATTGTGGCTATTTGGTATGTTAATCTTCCTTGTGTTGATGGCTGAAGCATTCATGGGTTACCTACTACCATGGGGACAAATGTCTTACTGGGGTGCACAGGTAATTATTTCACTGTTTGGTGCTATTCCGGTTGTTGGTGATGATTTAACGCTGTGGATTCGTGGTGACTACGTTATCTCGGGCGCAACGTTGAACCGTTTCTTTGCTCTACACGTTATTGCTCTGCCTATCGTGCTGTTGCTGCTGATTGTATTGCACATTCTAGCGCTGCATGAAGTGGGCTCAAATAACCCAGACGGTATCGAAACTAAGTTGCCTAAAGGTACTAAAGGCGAAGGCTACAAGACTCAATTCCCATTCCATGAGTACTACTCGAAGAAGTACGACATCATTGATTCGATTCCTTTCCATCCATACGGTACGGTAAAAGATTTAGTAGGTGTGGCTGGTTTCTTGATCTTATTCTGCTACGTACTGTTCTTTAACCCTGAGATGGGCGGTTACTTCCTTGAGCCACCTAACTTTGAAGCTGCGAACCCGCTGAAAACACCTGAGCATATTGCTCCTGTATGGTATTTCACACCGTTCTACGCGATCTTACGTGCGGTTCCAGATAAGTTATTGGGTGTTGTGGCAATGGGGGCGTCAATTGTCGTGCTATTCTTACTTCCTTGGTTAGATCGTTGTAAAGTTCGTTCATACCGTTACCGTAGTAAGATTCACCTATTTAACATTGTGCAGTTCACTATCAGCTTCATTGCGCTAGGTATTTTAGGTGCGTTACCAGCGACACCAACCTACACATTACTGGCTCAAATCTTTAGCTTGATGTATTTCATGTTCTTCGTTCTGTTGTACTTCTACAGTAAAAACGAGGCAACGAAGCCGCTACCAGAAAGGGTGACATTTAAATGAAAAAGTGGATCTTAGTACTTTTTGCTTTATTGCCATCTCTTGCAATGGCAGCGGGTAGTAACGTACCTCTAGATAAAGCAAATAATGACCTCAGTGATAAAGCTTCGCTTCAAAACGGCGCGAAGTTGTTTATGAACTATTGTTTTGCTTGTCACTCAACGCAATATCAGCGTTATGAGCGTGTTGCAACAGATTTAGGTATTCCACCAGAGCTCATGAAAGAGAACCTGATTTTTGATCCTGAAACAAAGATCGGTGAGCTAATGGTGAGTGCTATTCCTAGTGATCAAGCTGCTGCTTGGTTCGGTGCTCCACCACCAGATCTAACGTTGGTTGCTCGTGTTCGTGGTACTGACTGGCTATATACTTACTTACGTTCTTTCTATGCGGATCCAAGTCGTCCGTTTGGCGTAAATAATGTTGTATTCCCAAGCGTTGGTATGCCGCATGTTCTTGAAGAGCTTCAGGGCATCCCTCGTAAAGTGTACGAAACTCGACCTATCGACGGTGTTGAGCAAGAAGTTTTTGTTGGCATTGAATCTGACGGTTCTGGTGAGTTAAGTACGAGTGAATACGATGCTGCAGTACGTGACTTAGTTAACTTCTTAGAATACTCGGGTGATCCGGTGAAACTTGAGCGTCATCAACTAGGTTGGTGGGTGATGGGTTTCTTGGTTATCTTGCTGATTATGACTATTCTATTGAAGAAAGAGTATTGGCGTGATGTCCACTAATCGTGGTAATCTAACTCGTTAATAGTATGCAATGGGGGCAAATCGCCTCCATTGTTTTTATATCCGTTTATATACTGGAGGGCTTAATGGCTGTTGCTGCCAATAAACGCTCGGTGATGACTTTGTTCTCAGACGCGTCTGATATGTATAGTCATCAAGTTCGTATCGTTCTAGCCGAGAAAGGTGTAAGTGTTGAAATTGAATTAGTCGATCCGGCCAATTTACCTTCTGAACTGGCTGAACTAAATCCTTACAAAACCGTTCCAACTCTGGTCGATCGTGAGTTAGCACTATATAACTCAAACATCATCATGGAATACTTGGATGAGCGTTTCCCTCACCCACCATTGATGCCAGTATACCCAGTTGCTCGTGGTAATAGTCGTTTGATGATGTACCGTGTAGAGAATAACTGGTATTCATTAGCGAAAAAGATCACAAAAGGCTCGACGGATGAAGCTGATGCAGCTCGCCGCCAACTTCGTGATGATCTATTAAGCCTAGCACCAGTATTTGCTGAGTACCCTTACTTCATGAGTGAAGAATTCAGCGTTGTTGATTGCTACTTAGCACCTCTATTGTGGCGTCTACCGTCAATGGGTATTGAGTTAACAGGTCCTGGCTCAAAAGAGTTGAAGCTATACATGAACCGCGTATTTGAGCGTGATTCATTCCTAGCCTCTTTGACTGAAGTTGAGCGTGAGATGCGTTTGGCTGGTCGATAATGGATATGGAAAAAATGGCTCCGCGTCGTCCTTATTTGGTGCGGGCATTTTATGAGTGGTTAGTTGATAATGAGCTAACCCCTCATCTAGTTGTTGATGCTACGATGCCTGGTGTACGAGTTCCAATGGAGTTTGTGCAAGATGGCCAAATTGTGTTGAACATCGTTCCACATGCTGTTGGTAATTTAGAGCTAGGTAATGAAGCGATTACCTTTAATGCTCGCTTTAGTGGTAGACCACACGCGATTATTGTTCCTATGTATGCAGTTCAAGCTATTTATGCCCGTGAAAACGGTGCAGGCACAGTGTTTGAGCCAGAAGATGCTTACTTAGAAGAACATATTGAAGAGCAGGATGAGAGCATTCCAGAAGAAGCGCCTCAGACTCATTTAAGCAGTGTCGTTGAGACTGAAGCAGAGGTTTCAGAATCTGTGTCTGAACCAGATCCAGATAATGAGCCACCAAGACCAACAGGTCGCCCAACGCTACGTTTGGTATAGAAAAAAGCAGCGAACCATCGCTGCTTTTTTATAAATGAATAGTGGCTAGTGTACTTTATTCAGCGTATTCAAACGCCCTAATCACTTGTTTTACTCCTGATATATTACGTGCGACATCTGTTGCGATATCGGCAGATTCCCGAGTTACATATCCACTGAGAAAAACTTCGCTGTCTTCTGTGTTGACTTTCACTTTTACACCATTGAGCTCTTTATTGGTTAAAAGTGCGGACTTTACTTTGGTGGTGATCCAGCTGTCATTGCTTATGTTTGATAGAGTTAAGAGCTCGCGAACCCTGATCTGATTGTGCAGCACTTTAACATTGTTTAATGAACGCACTTGCTGTTCTAGCTGGCTTTTGGTTTGTTCGTCAACAGCTTGGCCAACCAGAAGTACTTTTCCTTGATACACGATGGCCGACACACGTGCTTTACCAGGAAAAGGGGCTTTATTTCCGATGCCTGTGACTTCTAGCTCTAATTGTGTGTCTTGCCACTGCTCTTGAGTGCTACGAGGATCGGTAGCCACAGCAGCCGTTGTTGCGGCCCCGGCTACAAATAGACCTGCACAACCTTGTAAACTGATCAAGCTCGCAACCAATAGGATCTTAATCAGTTTCATCAGTATTCCTCATGCTGTGGGAATAAAACCTGATCAATAAGATCGCATAAACAGTGTAATGTCACTAAATGTACTTCTTGTATGCGAGCGGTACGTTGTGAAGGAATACGAATTTCGACATCTGACTCACCGAGTAATCCTGCCATTTCGCCGCCATCTTTCCCTGTTAGTGCAACGATAGTCATGTCACGTGAAACGGCAGCCTCCATCGCTTTAATGATATTTTTACTGTTACCGCTGGTCGAAATTGCCAATAAAATATCACCAGCTTGGCCAAAGGCTCGTACTTGCTTGGAAAAGATTTCATCGTAGTGATAGTCATTGGCGACTGCTGTTAGTGTGGTGGTTTCTGCTGTTAGAGCCATTGCCGGTAGGCTTGGTCGCTCTGTTTCAAAGCGATTGACAAGACAGGAGACAAATTGCTGAGAGTTAGATGCTGAACCGCCATTACCGCAGCATAAAATTTTATTGCCATTCAGTAGGCTTGTCACCATGGCTTGAGCGGCATGAGTAATAGCATCTGGTAAGGCTTCTGCCGCTGCAATTTGGATTTGAATACTTTCTGTAAAACTTTCTCTAATGCTCTCTAGCATTGGTTACCCTTCAACAATTGCGTTTTTTATCCAATTAATGTCATTACCTTGTTCATGAATAGCAATAACATCAAATCTAAATGAGGTGTTATCAATGGCGTAGTTATGTTTTTTCAGCCAATAAAAGGCCGTTTTCATTAACCTTTTTTGTTTGGCGTAATTCACCATTTCTTCTGCTGCACCGTATTGTCGGTGGCGACGGTATTTTACTTCTACAAATACCAGAGTGTCGTTATCTTGCATAATGAGATCAATTTCGCCCATTTTACAAGAAAAGTTGCAGGTGACATACGTTAGTGAGTGGCTAAGTAAAAAATGCTTAGCCACTTGCTCGTAGTGAGCACCTTGAACTTTGGTGCTATTGTTGCGTTTTAGCCAAGCCATGGGTAGCCCAACTGATCTGACGCTGAATGACACATTCTTTATTGATGCTTAAGACGCCTGTCTTTCCTGGAGTGCTATAGCTTTCCACTGCTTTCATTTGTGGTAGCTCTGTGATGAGCTGGTATGCATCCATTCCTAAAGCATGTAAGCGAACTTGGCCATTACTGCTTTTTGGCCATAAGGTTTCAAATTTAACCATAAAGCTATGGTTCTCATCGGTTAGAAGTGGAATGTCACTGAATTCGATACCCTTAATTTCACTAAGCTGTTTGCTGCTGCCATTGTTGCTGCGTGAGCTGGCGAACAACTTCGGAGGGTTTGCATCTGGATTAATAGCAACCTCAATAAAAGGTTTAAGCAGCGTGAGCTCCGAGCGGTTAGCAATCATGTAAACCGCATCAATATCACGTCGGCTACGTGCTTGCGTTTCTAACTCAATGTTAAGAATTTGCTTCATTTGAGCAATGCGGTTCTGGCTGTCTTTTAGGCCAAATACATCATTGACTTGCTGCTGAAGCTGAGATTTAGAACCAAAGAAGTGGTTTTCGGGCGCTTGATTAGTGAGTTGCTTCCATTGCTGGTTAAAAGCCTCTACGACTCGCATACCAAATTTCCCACTTGGCGCTAAAACCAGTGGGTATTGATGGCCATTAGCAAATAAATGCTGTGCCGCTTGCTGAGCTTCTTGCTCAGGGGAAAGTGCAAAATAGCATGCATTAGCAGTGCTACTTCTTTGCTCTGGAATATTTAAGGCCAGCTGCGGTAGGTTATTATGGTTGACGGCTTGGAACTTCTCAATGTTACTTTTTGTTAGTGGGCCGATCACAAATTCAATGTGGTTATTGGCTAGCTGGGCAGTGATTTGCTCCATTGATTGGCTGTTGGTATCAATGACTTTTAAGTTCGTTGCTTCGTTGCGGTTTTCATCACTAAGCATCGCATTGATGAAGCCGTCTCGAACTCGGCTGCCTTGAGGTGCATATTTACCAGAAAGCGGCAGTAGCAAAGCAACATTATCGGGGCGAACAATCTCTAACGCGAGAATTTCGGTAATGACTGATGGCGTATAAGTGGCCGCCGGATGGTTGGGGTTAGTCGCTAGCCAGTTTTCTAAAGCTTTTTTTAGATTACTTGGACGATTTTGAAGGGTTTTTATATAAATCGCCAGCTGGCTCCAACCTCGTAAAACGTCTTCTTCCTCATCAAACTTTAAAGATTGTAATTCGTACTGACTGTATACCGTGATTTTTTGCCATACCTGTTGCCATTGAGCTGAAGGGTCTTGGCTGTATTTGGCGAGCTCGATTAACTCGCGGCTGGCATTCAGTTCGTCGTTGGCTAAAGAAAACAGTGTGGCACGTAATTGATGATAGTGTTGCCACTGGGCATCAGCTAACTTCCACCAAGGCTGGAAGTTAAGTCCTTGCAGTGCTAAGCCTGTTTGTTGATTTTTATGGCGCAATTCTGCACGTGCGAGTTGCCACTCTGCCATTTGTACTGGAGATAAGTTTTGGTTGGCAAGGCGTCGTAAAATTAAATCGGCTTGTGAGATATTATTTTCATTGATGGAGGCTTTTAACGCTAAAATCAGCCAGTCGTTTTTTAGCGCTCCTTCTTGATTCTCTGCTTGAAGAATATAATCAGCCGAACTGGCGGTCGCAGGTGCCGTAATATCGGCGCTCAATTGTTGGTTTGGTGTTCCTGAACACGCAGCCAACCCGATAGCAAGGGCTACAGGGGCTAGAAGACGTGTTACACTCTTTCGCTTATGGGTAATCTTGGCCATGAGTTCTGTTCAAGGTTATGAAGTTACCTCCTATACTAATCGCTGAAGAGATCGTAAACAAATGAGTGATAGCAATACATCCGTGGTAGATGTCGCAACTTTGTACATAGTGCCTACTCCAATTGGTAATTTGGGGGATATTACCCAAAGAGCTTTAGAGGTTTTAGGGCAAGTCGATTTGATTGCTGCAGAAGATACCAGACATACAGGACGTTTATTGTCTCATTTTTCTATTTCTACACGCACATTTGCTTTGCATGATCATAATGAACAGCAAAAAGCAGACTTCCTAATTGAAAAATTGCAGCAGGGTCAAAGTATTGCGTTAGTGTCTGATGCTGGCACACCACTGATCAGCGATCCAGGTTATCACCTTGTTAATCGTTGTCGCCAAGCGGGAGTGAAAGTGGTGCCATTGCCTGGTGCATGTGCAGTGATCACGGCATTAAGTGCTGCTGGTCTTCCGTCTGACCGGTTTAGTTTTGAAGGCTTTCTTCCTCCAAAAAGCAAAGGTCGTCGTGATAAGTTTGAAGAAATTGCTCAAGCTGAGCGTACTTGCATCTTTTATGAGTCGCCGCATCGTATTACAGATTCACTTGAAGATATGCTGGTAGTATTAGGTGCGGAGCGTGAAGTTGTTTTGGCTCGTGAGTTAACGAAGACTTATGAAACAATTCATGGTGCGCCATTGGGTGAACTGATTGAGTGGCTAAAGGAAGACAGTAACCGTATTCGTGGTGAAATGGTTCTACTGATTCATGGTTATCGTAGTGATGAAAAAGACTCTTTGCCGCTGGATGCAACGCGTACGTTAGGTATCTTAGTAAAAGAATTGCCTTTGAAAAAAGCGGCAGCATTAGCTGCAGAAATCTATGGTCTAAAGAAAAATGCGCTCTATAAATGGGGCTTAGAGCACTTAGAGTAAGGCGTATTGGCTCTGTTTGCCGTTATTTTTCACTTGTTGTGACTTTTTACTGGTAACTTGTTATGGGCTCCTATACAATCCGTCGCCGGAGTTGGCCAGGTAGTCGCTGCTTCGTTGATGTCCCTTGGGAGACTGACGGAGGGGAGGAAAGTCCGGGCTCCATAGAGTAGGGTGCCAGGTAACGCCTGGGAGGCGCAAGCCTACGACAAGTGCAGCAGAGAGGAAACCGCCGATGGCCTGCTTTTCGAAGTAGTGCACAGGTAAGGGTGAAAGGGTGCGGTAAGAGCGCACCGCACGGCTAGTAATAGTTCGTGGCAAGGTAAACTCCACCCGGAGCAAGACCAAATAGGCTTCCACATAGCGTTACTCGCGTTAGGGAGCGGGTAGGTTGCTTGAGCCAGTGAGCGATTACTGGCCTAGACGAATGGCTACCACCGCGCAAGCGGGACAGAACCCGGCTTATAGGCCAATTCCACCTACATATAGATAAAGCCCATCGTAAAGTTGCCATATGGCTGTTTTACGATGGGCTTTGTCTTTTTTATAAGAATTGACTCCTTCTACTGCTTCTCTTTTTCTTCTTATTTCAAACTACTTAATAATACGATTGCCATTATCTATCTCTTTGGTCTAGCCAGTTTCCCTCAATCAGGTAGAATGTAAGGTTTACTGAATATTTGCCTCTGATTGAGTTTTACCCGAACCTAATGAGGAAAGATTCAATGTATTCTCCTAATTAAGCTTTTATGGCGATAAATAATCACTATGTCTGAACAATTCCAGCACGTTTCCGTTTTACTTCACGAATCTATTGATGGCTTAGCTATTAAACCTGATGGTATCTACATTGACGGTACGTTTGGCCGTGGCGGACATACTCGAACGATCTTGTCTCAGCTAGGAGAAAATGGCCGTTTATACAGCATTGATCGCGATCCTCAAGCCATCGAAGAAGCGAAAAAAATCACAGACCCGCGCTTTACCATCATACATGGCCCATTTTCTGGTATTGCCAGTTATGTTGAAGAGTTAGACTTAGTTGGAAAAATTGATGGTGTTTTACTGGATTTAGGGGTTTCTTCACCACAGCTTGATGATGCTGAGCGTGGTTTTAGCTTTATGAAAGACGGTCCACTAGACATGCGTATGGATCCAACGTCAGGCATGCCTGTTTCTAAGTGGTTAGAAGAAGCAGAGCTTGATGATATTACTTGGGTTATTCGTGAGTTTGGCGAAGATAAACACGCCCGCCGCATTGCTAAGGCAATTGTTGCTTATCGTGATAATGAAGAAAACGAACCACTTACGCGCACTAGCCAGCTGGCCAAACTCATTTCAGAAGCGGCACCAAAAAGCTTTAAAGAGAAAAAACACCCAGCGACACGTGCTTTCCAAGCGTTTCGAATTTACATCAACAGCGAATTAGAAGAAATTGATACAGCACTTCATGGTGCCCTTGATGTTTTAGCGCCTGAAGGCCGTTTGTCGGTGATCAGCTTTCATTCTTTAGAAGATCGCATGGTGAAGCGCTTCATGAGAAAACAGAGCAAAGGCCCTGAAGTACCTCATGGTTTACCGTTGACTGAAGCTCAAATTAAAGAACTAGGCAGCGCTAAAATGAAGACCATCGGCAAAGCATTAAAGCCTTCTACACAAGAGGTCGAAGTCAATACGCGCTCACGTAGCTCTGTCTTGCGAGTTGCTGCCCGTCTATGAGCCAACAACCTTCACCTGAAAGCAATTTAGCTCGTACTATCGGTCTGGATCTTTTTTCCATTGGCCGGTGGCAGTTTATTTTGCTGATATTCATTTTTATTAGCGCAATTGGGGTGGTTCTTGTGACTCACAATACGCGTCAGATGATTGATCAGCGAGAAAATTTATTGTTGGAAAAAGATCTGCTGGATGGTGAATGGCGAAATTTAATCTTAGAAGAAAATGCGTTAGCTGAACACAGTCGAGTACAGCGTTTGGCGATGGAAGAATTAGAGATGAAACGACCTGAGCCAGATAAAGAAGTGATCATCAAACTGCCATGAAGTTTTTCAAAAAATCACCACCCAGTAATAAGCGGTTAACAAAGGCGCCTCCAGCATTAATTGGATGGCGCTTTCGCGTTGTATTTGTCTTTATTACATTGGCTTTAGTGGCTCTAATTGGTCGTTCTGCCTACATTCAAGTGATCGAGCCTGATCGTTTGATTCGTGAAGGTGATTCTCGCTCTATTCGCGTTAAAGCTATGCCTTCAGCTCGTGGTATTGTCTCTGATCGTAATGATGAGCAGCTTGCTGTCAGTGTGCCCGTACAGGCGGTATGGGCTGATCCTGTTACCATTTATAAAAATGGCGGTATTGTAGAGCCTGCGCGTTGGCATGCCCTTGCGGATGTTCTCGGGCTTAACCGTAAAGATCTTATCACCAAAATAGAGCGAAATAGAAACCGTCGTTTTGTGTACTTACAGCGTCAAGTGAGCCCCGCGATGGCGGCTTACATCAAAAAGCTAAAGTTATCTGGTATTGGCTTAAAAGATGAATCTCGCCGTTATTATCCATCAGGTGAAGTAAGCGCCCATGTTATTGGTGTTACGGGGATTGATGGTCATGGCCTTGAAGGTATTGAACGTAGCTACGATGGCTGGTTAACGGGAGAACCTGGCCGCAGGACAGTACGTAAAGATCGTTATGGTCGTGTGGTTGAAAATATTTCGTTAGAAGAGCGTGAACCAGGTCAACCTTTAACGTTAAGTATTGATCAGCGTTTACAGGCTATTTCTTATCGAGCCATCAAACAAGCTGTCGCAGATTATCGTGCGGCATCAGGTTCGGTAGTGATGATTGATATTCATACTGGCGAAGTATTGGCGATGGTGAATGCGCCTTCCTATAACCCGAATAACCGCGAGCAGCTACAAAGCTTCAGAATGCGTAACCGAATTATCACGGACGCTATGGAGCCGGGTTCAACAGTGAAACCGCTAGTGGTGTTAGCTGCTTTGGAAAACGGTGTTGCGGATAAAGACACCGTGATTGATACGGGCAACGGCATCATGCGTATTGGTGGTAGCCGAGTGCGTGATGTTAGCCGTGTCGGTAAGGCCGATCTGACTACAATTTTGAAAAAATCCAGTAATATTGGTGTTGCAAAACTGGCGTTAGATATGCCGTTGCAAGCTTTGCTGGGGTTGTACAACTCTGTTGGGCTTGGTGAGTTATCTGGCCTGAACCTAATTGGTGAAGCAACAGGTATTTTTCCTGATCGCCGCCGTTGGTCTCAGTTCGAGATCGCAACATTATCGTTTGGTTATGGTTTGTCGGTGACGCCAATTCAACTTGCCCATGCTTATTCAACATTAGGGGCGATGGGGCTGTATCGTCCTCTTTCTATCTTAAAAACAGAAGCCGACATCCCAGGCCAACCTGTTACTGAACCTGAAAATGCCAGAGCGGTATTAGAGATGATGGAAACGGTTACTCAAAAAGGTGGCTCAGCAACACGTGCGGCCGTGCCGGGTTATCGGGTGGCTGCCAAAACAGGTACTTCACGTAAAGCCAGTGCGGGTGGTTACAGTGATGAGTATATTGCGATTACTGCGGGGGTTGCCCCTGTAAGTGATCCTCGTATTGCGCTGGTGGTTGTTATTAATGAGCCACAAGGCGATCAGTATTACGGTGGTCAAGTGGCTGCTCCGGTATTTTCTGAAGTACTAAAGGGTGCGTTGCAAATTTTAAATGTAGCGCCAGATGAAAAGTCCCTTCAACAAGTGGACGTTGTTAACTTAAGAGGCGATAACAATGGCGACTCTTAATCTTGGAGAGCTGGTTTCTCCATGGTTTGCTCTTGCTAATCCTACCCGTTTTACTCATATCACTTTAGACAGCCGACAAGTTCGGGCTGGTTCTTTGTTTGTGGCAGTAAAAGGCCATGCTTTAGATGGTCGCCAGTTTATTGAAGGGGCAATTCAGTCTGGTGCTAATGCCGTTTTGGCCGATGCCGATGAACAGCACCCTCATGGGAAACTGGCTGTATGTGGTCAAGCGCCTGTTCTTTATCTTGATGATCTTGCAAGCAAGCTTTCTGAATTAGCAGGCCGCTTTTATGGTGCAGAACAAAGAGAGATGAAGCTGTTTGGTATTACAGGAACAAATGGTAAAACCACTATTTCTCAGATTATCGCTCAATGGGCTGAGTTGCTGGGGACCACTTCTGCCGTCATGGGAACAACCGGTAATGGTTTGCTTCATGATTTGAAACCCGCTTTAAACACGACAGGCAGTGCTATTGAAATTCAGCAAACGTTGAGTGAATTAGAGCAGCAACATGCTCAGCTAGCCGCCTTAGAAATCTCTTCCCATGGTTTAGTGCAAGGGCGTATTAAAGCGCTTTCCTTTGCCGTCGGCATCTTTACTAACTTAAGTCGCGATCATCTCGATTACCATGGTGATATGGCCAATTACGCATTGGCTAAAAAAATGCTGTTTACTCATCATGATTGCCAAGCTGCTGTGGTAAATGCTGATGATGGTGTGGGGCAGACTTGGTTATCAGACATGCCAGAAGCAGTGGCTGTGGCCATTGATAAACAAAATATCACTCAACACACGGGTCAAAAGTTATGGGCAGAGTCTGTTCGATACTCTGAACAGGGCATTGAGTTGGCTATTGACTCAAGTTGGGGTAAAGCTCAGTTCGTAGCCCCTTTGATTGGAGCGTTTAACGCCAGCAATGTGTTGTTGGCGATGGCTGCGTTATTAGTTAATGGTTATTCCTTAGAGGGGTTAGTCAGTACAGCGCCGAAGTTGACGGCGGTAATAGGGCGTATGGAATTGTTCCAAGCCTCTAATACCAATAAGCCTAAAGCTAAGATTGTGGTGGATTACGCCCATACCCCAGATGCGTTAGAAAAAGCGTTATCTGCTCTTCAGGTGCACTGCCAAGGTAAGTTGTGGTGCATTGTGGGCTGCGGTGGTGATAGAGACACTGGCAAACGGCCAATGATGGCAGAAATCGCGGAACGTTTATCGGATGAAGTGATTTTTACCGACGATAACCCGCGCAGTGAAAACCCTGAGTTGATAATTAAAGATATGTTGACTGGGGTACAAAACAAGGAAGTGGTTCGAGTTGAGCATAATCGCTTTAAAGCGTGTCAGTTAGCATTATCGGAAGCTCACCCTAACGATATTATTTTATTGGCTGGTAAAGGTCATGAAGACTATCAAGTACTGGCAACAGAAACGATCCATTATTCCGATCGTGAATCCGCATTGCAGTTATTAGAGGCACAATCATGATCTCAGTGAAACTAAGTCAGCTCATCGAAGTGTTAGAAGCTGAATTAATCGGTTCGGAAGCGGATATTCATTTGGTGTCGACTGATACTCGCACCATTGAGCCGGGTTGCTTGTTTGTGGCTTTGGTAGGAGAGCGCTTTGATGCCCATAACTTCTGCGCGGATGCGGTTGAAAAAGGCGCGAGTGCGTTATTGGTCAACAAGCCACTTCCACTGGATATTCCTCAGTTAGTGGTAAAAGATACTCAGTTGGCTCTCGGCCAGTTGAGTGCTTGGGTGCATCAGCAGTGCGATACCTTCACTATGGCTTTAACTGGTAGCTGTGGGAAAACCACGGTTAAAGAAATGGTGGCAAATATTTTGGCTCAAAAAGGTCAGGTATTGGCAACCGCTGGTAACTTTAACAACGAAATTGGTGTTCCTCTTACGTTATTACGTTCAACGCCTGAAGATGACTTTGCAGTGATTGAGCTTGGGGCCAATCATCAAAATGAAATCTCTTACACGACCCAATTGGCCCAACCTCACGTGGCGTTGATTAACAATATTGCAGCAGCACACCTTGAAGGGTTTGGTTCATTAGCAGGAGTCGCTAAAGCTAAGGGTGAGATATTTGAAGGGTTGAAATCGGGTGGAACGGCCATTGTTAACCTTGATAGCAATGATTTAGGGCTGTGGCGCTCGTTGTTGAGCGACAAAGCGCTGTGGACGTTTGCATTAACGGATTCGCAAGCTGATTTCTTTGCGTCTCATATTGAACTCTCTTCTCAAGGTAATGCTCAATTTATTCTGCATTCACCACAGGGCAATATCGAGGTTCATTTGCCTTTGGTCGGAAAGCACAATGTGGCCAATGCACTTGCCGCTGCAGCATTGGCGCTCTCTTCTGGTATGAATTTACAAGACATCAAATTGGGTCTTGAAAGCTTACAGAATGTGAAAGGCCGTGTGGAAGTGTTGGAAGTTCGTGAGGGCTTAAAAGTCATTGATGATTCGTACAATGCCAGTGTTCCTGCGGTAAAAGCGGCTACTGAAGTGTTAAGCAGTTTTGAGGGCCAGCGTTGGCTAGTTTTAGGCTATATGGCTGAGCTTGGCGAAGAAAGTGGGGCGTTACATCGTCAAATTGGTGAGCACGCTGCCAGTTTTGGCTTAGAACAGGTGATTACATTTGGTGATGATACCAAGGTAGTCAGCGAATTATGCCAAGGTCAGCATTTTGAGACACGAGAAGCTCTCATTAGCTACTTAAATGAACAATTAAATTTACAACAGAACAACGAGGTTACTGTGTTAGTGAAAGGTGCCAATAGTGCGCGCATGAGTGAAGTGGTTTCTGCTCTTAAGGAGAGCCAATAATGATTATTTGGCTAGCTGATTATTTACAGCAGTTTTATCCTTTTTTTCGTTTGTTTGAATACTTATCTTTTCGCGCCATCATCAGCGTTTTAACGGCGCTTGCCATTTCATTATGGATGGGGCCACGTCTGATCGCGTATTTGCAGAAAATGCAGATTGGTCAAGTTGTGCGTAATGACGGCCCAGAATCCCACTTTAGTAAACGTGGCACCCCGACAATGGGCGGGATCATGATTTTAGCTGCCATTGCGATCACCGTGCTTTTGTGGGCAGATCTGTCTAACCCTTATGTTTGGGCGGTGCTAACGGTATTGTTGGGTTACGGGGCCGTTGGTTTCATTGATGACTACCGTAAAGTTGTGCGTAAGAACACGGATGGTTTAGTTGCTCGTTGGAAGTTTTTCTGGCAATCAACCATTGCGCTTGGTGTGGCATTTGCGCTGTACGCTTACGGGAAAGACACCGCAGCGACTCAACTTGTGGTGCCATTTTTCAAAGACATCATGCCGCAACTAGGGCTGTTTTATATCCTACTCACTTACTTTGTAATTGTGGGAACAAGTAATGCTGTTAACTTAACGGATGGCCTTGATGGTTTGGCAATTATGCCAACGGTACTGGTAGCAGCAGGCTTTGCGTTTATTGCTTGGGCAACAGGTAACGTTAATTTTGCTGCTTACTTGCATATTCCTTACATTCCAGAAAGCAGTGAACTTGTGATTGTCTGTACTGCGATTGTCGGTGCGGGTTTAGGCTTCTTATGGTTTAACACATATCCTGCGCAAGTATTTATGGGCGATGTAGGTTCATTAGCGCTAGGTGGTGCATTGGGTACGATTGCCGTATTAGTTCGTCAAGAATTGCTGCTTGTGATCATGGGTGGTGTTTTTGTGATGGAAACCGTGTCCGTTATTTTACAAGTTGGTTCGTATAAATTGCGTGGCCAGCGTATTTTCCGTATGGCACCAATTCACCATCACTACGAATTAAAAGGGTGGCCAGAGCCTCGTGTTATTGTGCGCTTTTGGATCATCTCTATGGTTTTAGTTCTTATCGCTCTAGCAACACTGAAGGTACGTTAAAAATGAAATTAGGCTTGGACGGAGTAAAAAATATTGTTGTCGTTGGGCTAGGAATGACAGGGTTATCTGTTGTTAATCACTTGCTACGTCAGCCTCAAGAGTTGGGTATTAAGGTTATTGATACTCGCGTTGCTCCTCCTAGTCTAGACAAGCTGCCTGCTTCTATTCCGGTTCACTCTGGTGGCTGGAATCTGGAGTGGCTACTAAGCGCTGATTTGGTCGTTGCGAACCCAGGTATTGCATTGGCGACGAAAGAGCTTCAGGCGGTGGCGAAAGCGGGTATTCCCATTGTCGGGGACATTGAACTGTTTGCGTGGTCAGTTGCTGCTCCCGTTGTTGCTATTACAGGCTCAAATGGAAAAAGCACGGTGACTAGCTTAGTCGGCGAAATGGCTGCATCTGCAGGCGTCAATGTTGCTGTCGGTGGAAATATTGGTTATGCCGCTTTGGATCTTTTAGAGCAAGATGCAGAACTTTATGTTCTTGAGTTATCCAGTTTTCAATTGGAAACCACAGCATCTTTGAAATTAAAAGCGGCGGCATTTTTGAATTTGTCTGAAGATCATATGGATCGATATCAAGGCATGTCTGATTACCGAGAAGCTAAGTTACGTATTTTTGAACACGCTGAAGTGTGCATTGTTAATCGTGATGATCCAGCAACACACCCTGCACATACTTCAGAACTAGTGAGTTTTGGCTTTGATGAGCAGCAATATGGTGTGATGCTGCACGATGGCTCTGAGTGGCTTTCAGTACATGGGAAACCTGTATTACCTTGCCAGGAAATTGGTGTCGTTGGTCGACATAATATTGCGAATTGTTTAGCTGCTTTAGCATTAACGGATGCTGCTGGGGTCGAGCAGGCCCGAGTGCTGGAGGCTATTAAGTCTTACACTGGGCTGACACATCGATGTCAAGTTGTCGCTGATAATGATGGAATTCGTTGGGTTAACGACTCAAAAGCAACCAATGTGGCCAGTACGATGGCGGCGTTATCTGGACTCGTGCTTGATGGTACTTTACACCTCTTGGTAGGTGGTGATGGTAAAGGTGCCGATTTCTCAGAGTTAGCTGCGGTGCTTGCGCCATTAAACGTTCACCTTCATTGCTATGGTGCGGATGGTGATGCGTTTATGTCTTTGCATGAAACATCTGTTCGTTGGAATTCAATGGAAGAGGCAATTGCTGCTATTACACCGACATTAAAATCGGGTGATATGGTGATGCTTTCTCCAGCTTGTGCGAGCTTTGATCAGTTTAAAAACTTTATGGCCCGTGGTGAAGAGTTCACTCGTTTAGCGCAATTTTACTCGGGTGAGAAAGTACAGTGATCGTAAGAGCTGCTAGATCGTTAGAGTCCAAAACAAGAGACTGGTTGACGTCGCCTTCTCCGCAAGTGTTGTTCGATCGGCAGCTTATTTGGTTGTCATTGGGGTTGCTGCTAACGGGACTTGTGATGGTGTCCTCAGCCTCGTTTCCAATTAGTAGCCGCTTAACGGATCAGCCTTTTCACTTTGCGCTGAGACACTTATTTTTTATTGTTTTAGCCATTAGTGCAGCGGCAGTTGTTTTACAGATCAAGTTAGAGGTGTGGTTAAAATACAGTTCGCACTTGTTATTGATCTCATTGGTACTGTTAATGGCTGTGCTAGTGATAGGTAAATCTGTAAACGGTGCTACTCGCTGGTTGCCGCTTGGTATTTTTAATTTGCAGCCCGCAGAGGTGGCCAAGCTGTCTCTGTTCATCTTTTTAGCGGGCTTTCTGGTTCGCCGTCATGGTGAAGTGAGAGAAACATTCATTGGTTTTGTAAAACCGCTGGTGGTTTTTCTTTTGCTTGCTTTTTTCTTAATCGCTCAGCCAGATCTCGGATCTATTATTGTTATGTTTGTCACAACGGTTGGCATGTTGTTTATTGCTGGTGCAAAGTTGTGGCAGTTTATTGCGTTGGTGATTGCTGGCGGTGGCGGTGTGCTTATTTTGATCATTGCTGAACCATATCGAATGCGACGAATCACCGCGTTTCTTGATCCTTGGCAGGACCCATTTGGTAATGGTTACCAGTTAACACAGTCGTTAATGGCCTTTGGACGTGGTGAGTGGTTTGGACAAGGGCTGGGTAACTCGATTCAGAAGTTGGCCTACTTGCCAGAAGCTCATACTGACTTTGTTTTTGCTGTTATTGCGGAAGAGCTTGGGTTGGTTGGGGTTAGCCTTATTTTGCTGATGATTTTTTGCTTGGTGTTTAAAGCATTAATTATCGGCCAAAAGTGTTTAGATAAAGAGCAATTGTTTGGTGGTTTTTTAGCATCAGGCATTGGTGTGTGGTTTGCTTTTCAAACTTTAGTAAATGTTGGTGCTGCCTCTGGAATGGTTCCGACGAAAGGTTTGACGTTACCTTTAATCAGCTACGGTGGTTCCAGTTTGATTATTATGTCAGTGGCCGTAGCTATATTGTTACGTATTGATCATGAGCGTCGTTTGTTTGAATTACACCATGATCAACGGAGTTGTGATGAATCATCAGAATCAGAAGAATAAACGATTATTAGTAATGGCCGGTGGTACTGGGGGACATGTATTCCCTGGGCTTGCTGTTGCCAAACAGTTACAACAACAGGGGTGGGAAATTCGCTGGTTAGGGACTCCTGATCGAATGGAAGCGGATCTTGTGCCCAAGCATGGTATTGAAATCGATTTTATTCGTGTTAAAGGATTACGTGGGCAAGGTTTAGTAAAATTAGTGGCTGCACCTTTTCAAATTGTACGCGCCATACTTCAAGCTAAAAAACATATCTCAGCATGGCAGCCAGATGTTGTTTTGGGAATGGGGGGGTATGTGAGTGGTCCTGGTGGTGTTGCTGCCTGGCTATCCAATATTCCAGTGGTACTTCATGAGCAAAATGCAGTAGCAGGGTTAACCAATCAGTGGTTATCTAAATTGGCCAAACGTGTTATGCAGGCATTCCCTGGCGCTTTTCCTCATGCAGAGGTTGTTGGAAATCCAGTACGTTCTGATGTGTGTCAGTTAGCCGATCCTGAAGTGCGCTTTAATCATGAACAACAAGATGAACTCCGTATTCTTGTGATGGGAGGCAGCCAAGGAGCCCAAATTTTAAACGCCACGTTACCTGAGAGTGCCTCGTTATTGGGGCGTAAAGTGGCTATTTGGCATCAAGCGGGTAAAAATAACCAACAAAAAGTTGAGCAAGATTATGCCAATAAGAGCATAAAGGGTGTTAAAGTCACTGAGTTCATTGATGATGTGGCAGCCGCATATGCCTGGGCTGATATTGTCGTGTGCCGTTCAGGCGCTCTGACGGTATCGGAAATTTCAGCAGCAGGTGTTGGCGCGATTTTTATTCCATTTATGCATAAAGATCGCCAGCAGGCACTAAATGCTGATCATCTTGTGCAGTGTGAAGCGGCTAAAATGATTGAGCAACAGGATTTAACCCCACAGCTATTGGCTGATACACTGTTGAACTTAGATCGTGAGCAACTACTTACTATGGCTAAAAATGCACGCAATGCTGCGGTTATTGATGCCGATGTTAGAGTTGCCGAGGCGATAAAATCGCTTGTAGTAAAGAATTAATGGAACAAAGTGATGACTAAACTAGACAATCAACAACTCGCAAAAATTAGAACTATGGTGCCTGAGATGCGCCGAGTTGAGTGCATTCACTTTGTTGGTATTGGTGGTGCTGGAATGTGCGGCATTGCCGAAGTATTACTGAATGAAGGCTACCATATTAGTGGTTCTGATTTAGCCGAAAATGCGGTAACAGAACGGTTAAGTGCTAAAGGGGCTGATATTCATTTTGGTCACCAAGCCAGTAATATTGATAAAGCCAGTGTAGTGGTGGTATCAACAGCGATCGATCAAAACAACCCGGAAATTGTAGCGGCAAAAGAAAAGCGTATTCCGGTGGTTCGCCGAGCAGAGATGCTAGCTGAGTTAATGCGTTACCGGCACGGCATTGCGGTGGCAGGAACACACGGTAAAACCACAACGACAGCTTTGGTCACTCAAATTTATTCAGAAGCCGGATTGGATCCAACTTTTGTCAATGGTGGTTTGGTTAAAAGTGCGGGAACCAATGCTCGTTTAGGTTCTAGCCGCTTCCTTATTGCCGAAGCCGATGAAAGTGACGCTTCTTTTTTACATCTTCAGCCTATGGTGAGTATTGTTACTAACATTGAAGCTGATCATATGGATACTTATGGTGGAGATTTTGAAACGCTCAAGCAGACTTTCATTGATTTTCTACATAACTTACCATTTTACGGTCAAGCAGTAATGTGTGTTGATGATCCTGTTGTACGTGAGTTAATTCCTCAGGTGAGTCGCCAAGTGATCACTTATGGTTTTTCTGAAGATGCTGATGTCCGGATTGTGGATTATTCACAAACAGGCCATCAAGGTCAATTTACGGTTGAGCGTAAAAATAAAGCGGACTTGATGATTACGTTGAATACCCCAGGTAAACATAATGCACTAAATGCTGCTGCTGCCATTGCTGTCGCTTCAGAAGAAGACGTAAGTGATGATGCTATTTTACGTGCACTGGCGTGTTTTGAAGGCACTGGTCGTCGTTTTGAGCACTTAGGAAAGTTTGATACTGGTAATGGTAGTGTCATGCTGGTTGATGATTATGGTCATCACCCAACGGAAGTTGATGTAACCATCCAAGCAGCTCGATCTGGATGGGAAGATAATCGGTTGGTGATGATATTTCAGCCTCATCGTTATAGTCGCACACGTGATTTGTATGATGACTTTGCGCACGTTCTCGATAACGTAGATGTGTTGATTATGCTTGATGTGTACTCAGCTGGTGAGGCACCAATTGCAGGAGCTGATGGCCGTGCGCTTTGCCGTACTATCCGTAGTCGTGGTAAGTTAGATCCAATTTTTGTTCCAGCAATAGCTGATTTACCGTCTGTGTTGGCAAATGTTATCCAAGATGGCGATTTGGTTTTAACACAAGGCGCTGGTGATATAGGTAAAATTGCCAAGCAGCTTGCGGGCTTTGAACTGAATATTGAAGCGATGAAGCAACATTAATCTTCCTTAGTAAAGGTTTTGTTGTCTTAAAATATTGTTAAATGTGTCCATAGTGGGGTCGAGTTTGGTGTAGATCTCACCCTTGATAACTAATATGAGAACAATGGTTGGATACTGGCCTTCTGACCAGTATAATCGGTCAACTTTATGCTTGCTCAAATGTCGAATGATTACTTAATTAATGTTTATTTAGGTAATTAAAGTGGCAGTAAGTGCAGTTATACGTTGGGTAAGATGAATAAAGCGGTAAATTTTGTATCCAATATTGAACCTGAAAAAATAAAGAAAGCATTACCGGGCTATGTTTTCTTACTTACTGTTGTCACATTAACGGTGTGGTTAATGTGGGCCACAATAAGCTGGATGACCGATGAACAACGGCTGCCCTTGTCTAAATTGATTATTCAAGGGGAGCTAATTCATGTATCGAGCCATGATGTTAGGGACGCTTTACTTACATTAGATTCGGTCGGTACATTCATGACACAAGATGTCGATCAGCTTCAGGCTGCGCTGTTGTCTTCTCCTTGGATTGCTCAAGTATCAGTGAGAAAGCAGTGGCCTGATACGGTAAAGATTTTTGTTGTTGAGCATAGCGCTTCGGCGATTTGGAATGATGAAGCCCTTTTAACGCCTTCAGGTGATGTTTTTAACGCTAAGGTTTCTGATTTACTTGAAAATAAAGTGGCGTTATATGGTCCAGAAGGCAGTAGCCAAGAGGTGTTAGCATTTTGGCGGCAAGCACAAGAACAAATAGCATCTTTAGAGCTCGAAATTGAAAGCCTTGCTCTGAGTGAACGTCAAGCTTGGCAAATGACGTTAAGTAATGGGGTTCGTCTAAAGTTAGGACGAGATGCAAGAGAAGAGCGGTTAGTTCGTTTTATCGAGTTATATCAGCGTTTAGATACCGTCGATAGACCAATAGATTATATTGATCTTCGATATGATACTGGCGCTGCGGTAGGATGGAAATCAGATCAAAACATAGCGCAAGAGAGTGTAAATGAGTAAGGCAGCAGAAGATAAAATTATTGTTGGCCTTGATATCGGCACCGCTAAAGTATCTGCTTTAGTTGGCGAAATTCTTCCTGATGGCCAAGTTAATGTTATTGGTATGGGAAGTTGCCCTGCTCGCGGTATGGATAAAGGCGGCGTAAATGACTTAGAGTCCGTTGTAAAATCTGTTCAGCGTGCAGTTGATCAAGCTGAATTAATGGCTGAATGTCAAATTACCTCGGTATATATATCATTATCTGGGAAGCATATTTCCAGTATGATAGAAAAAGGTATGGGCCCGATTAGCGATGAAGAAGTTTCTCAAGATGATATGGACAGTGTGATCCATACGGCTAAATCGGTCAAAATTGGTGATGAACAACGAATTCTTCATGTAATACCGCAAGAGTTTGCTATTGATTATCAAGAAGGAATCAAAAATCCATTGGGCCTTTCAGGGGTGCGAATGGAAGCCAGCGTTCATTTGATCACTTGCCATAACGACATGGCTCGTAATATTGTTAAAGCTGTTGAACGATGTGGCTTAAAAGTTGAGCATATTATTTTTTCAGGTTTAGCCGCCAGTAATGCGGTGATCACTGAAGACGAACGTGAGCTTGGTGTTTGTGTGGTAGATATCGGCGCAGGTACCATGGATATTGCTATCTGGACCGGTGGAGCGTTACGCCACGCAGAGGTTGTTCCTTATGCGGGAAATGCAGTGACTAGTGATATTGCATATGCTTTTGGTACGCCCCCTGGTGATGCGGAAGAAATCAAAGTTAAACATGGTTGTGCGTTAAGTGAGCTTGTCAGCAAAGATGATACGGTCAATGTACCAAGTGTAGGTGGTAGACCATCCCGTAGCTTACAGCGTCAAACATTAGCTGAAGTGATTGAACCTAGATACTCAGAATTATTAGGCTTAGTGCACCAAAAAATTGTTGCGACACAAGAGCAATTACGAATAAGTGGCACTAAGCATCATTTGGCAGCGGGAATCGTCTTAACGGGTGGTGCTGCTCAGATGGATGGTTTAACTGAATGTGCTGAGCGTGTTTTTCAAACTCAAGTGAGAGTCGGTAAGCCGCTAGAAGTCAGTGGACTAACAGATTACGTAAAAGAACCTTATCATGCGACAGCTGTTGGGCTTTTACATTATGGAAAAGAAAGCCAACTACATGATGACGGTGAGCAAGTTCAAAAACGAGCAACTGTCTCTGGCTTTTTTAATAAAATGCGTAGTTGGATACAAAAAGAGTTTTAACCTGATGCGAACAGGAAGAAACGGAGAGAACACATGTTTGAACCGATGATGGAAATGTCTGACGATGCAGTAATTAAGGTCGTTGGTGTTGGTGGCGGCGGCGGTAACGCTGTCGAGCATATGGTACGCGAATCAATCGAAGGTGTTGAGTTCATCAGTGTGAATACTGATGCGCAGGCTCTTCGTAAAACAAACGTCAGTACTGTTATTCAAATTGGTGGAGAGATCACAAAAGGTCTTGGTGCCGGTGCAAACCCTCAAGTAGGACGTGATGCAGCTCTTGAAGATCGAGATGCAATTAAAGATGTTCTCACTGGTGCCGATATGGTATTTATCGCAGCAGGTATGGGTGGTGGTACTGGTACTGGTGCCGCTCCAATTATTGCGGAAGTGGCAAAAGAACTTGGTGTCTTGACCGTTGCTGTTGTAACTAAGCCATTTAGCTTTGAAGGCCGTAAACGTATGGCTTTTGCGGAACAAGGAATTGATGAGCTTTCTAAGCATGTTGATTCATTAATTACGATTCCGAATGAAAAATTGCTGAAAGTATTAGGCCGTGGCATCACATTGCTAGAAGCGTTTGCAAAAGCTAATGATGTTCTTCGCAATGCGGTTCAGGGTATTGCTGAACTTATTACACGCCCTGGTATGATCAACGTCGACTTTGCCGATGTTCGAACCGTTATGTCCGAAATGGGACACGCTATGATGGGTAGCGGTGTTTCAACGGGTGAAGAGCGTGCAGAAGAAGCTGCTGAAATGGCGATTTCAAGCCCGTTATTAGAAGATATTGACTTGGCGGGTGCTCGTGGCGTATTGGTAAACATTACAGCTGGTATGGATATGCGTCTTGATGAGTTTGAGACTGTAGGTAATACCGTTAAAGCCTTTGCTTCAGATAATGCAACCGTTGTGATTGGTACTTCTCTTGACCCTGATATGACTGACGAGTTGCGTGTCACTGTTGTGGCAACAGGCATTGGTAATGAGAAGAAGCCTGATATTACATTAGTGACAGGTAGTAAGGCAGCTCAGCCAGCAGCTCAGCCAGCAGCCACTCAGCAAGTTGCGGCAGCTCCTGTTGAAAAACAGGCACAGCCGTTGCAAGAGAAAAAGGTACAACCTGCCGTTTCTTCTTCTGTTTCTAGTGAAGCAGCAACATCAGGTCAAAGTACAGCAGTGAAGAAGCCTGCAGAGCAAAAAGAAGATTATTTAGACATTCCAGCGTTTTTACGTCGCCAAGCTGACTAAATAATCAACGTCTTCTCTTGGGTTAGGCGTCTTTGCATGATAGGATGTCCGGCCAGTTCGAAGTCGAGCTGGTTCGGATTCGCATAAATTAACAGTTGAGATGAGCAGATGATCAGACAGCGCACATTGAAAAGTATAGTTAAAGCGACTGGAGTGGGTCTTCACTCTGGACGTAAAGTTACACTTACTTTGCGCCCAGCCGCGGCAAATACTGGTATTATTTATCGCCGAGTTGATCTAGATCCAGCTGTTGATTTTCCAGCAGACCCAAGTACTGTTCGCGATACTATGCTATGTACGGCTTTAGTTAATGATGATGGGATACGTATTTCTACCGTTGAGCACTTAAATGCTGCACTTGCAGGTATGGGAATCGATAACATTATTATCGAGGTTGATGCACCAGAGATCCCGATTATGGATGGCAGCGCAAGTCCGTTTGTCTATTTATTACAATCAGCAGGCATTGAAACTTTAAATATGCCAAAGCGTTTCTTACGCATTAAGAAACCTGTACGCATTGAAGATGGTGATAAGTGGGCTGAATTGGTTCCTCATAATGGTTTCCGTTTAGATTTTACGATTGATTTTAACCATCCAGCTATTGAATCTGATGAGCAAAACATCGTTTTAGACTTCTCTAGTCAGTCGTTTATTAAAGATATTTCTCGCGCTCGTACTTTTGGTTTTATGCGTGATATCGAGTACTTACAATCTCAAAACCTATGTTTAGGTGGTAGCTTTGATTGTGCAATAGTACTAGATGAATACCGTATTCTTAATGAAGATGGCTTACGTTTTCATGATGAATTTGTGAAACATAAAGTACTTGATGCGGTAGGCGATCTGTACATGTGCGGCCATAGTATTCTTGGTGAGCTACGTGCTTATAAATCCGGGCATGCATTAAACAATCAGCTATTGCGTGCGGTGTTAGCTGATCAAGAAGCTTGGGAATGGAGCACATTTGAAGATGAACAGTCGTCTCCAGTGACATTTGCTCAGCCAGGTATGGTTTTAGCTTAAATAAGATTCTTTGTAAAAAGCCAAGCGTGATGCTTGGCTTTTTTGTACCCGTCGATTTAGTTAGTTAGCTGCTTATTTTTGTGTGCAAGAGCTGCGATTTTCTCTAGGCGATCTTTTAATTTTGGCGGTGCCATTTCTGCGGTAGCTTTTAAATATTCGGCGGCCACTGGTGTAATCGGTGGTTTATCTGTAAACGCCTGTGCTTTTTGCTTTATTGGATTATGTTGTTGAAATAATCCAGGGTTAATTACTATTTCGATAGTGGCCACCCCAGGTAATCCATTTAATCTGAAAGCCGATATAATTTGTTGCCTCTCGTAGTTAATTCTCATTTTCCAAGCAGAGCTGGATGTTTCAATAACAAGCGAGCCTTGGCGATGATTTGCCACTCGGCAATGACGTGAAGAATCTCCAGACAGAACATCGCTTAAGATTTTATTCAATTTAGCCAAAGAGGCTGCTTTTTCCTGTAACTCTTTAAAGCGGCTATCTGCCAGTAAATCCTCGGTGAGTGTTGGTCGGTGATCTCTCATTTATGGATGCCTTAGTACCTTGATAAATGCTGCCCTTGTCTGAAATTTCATAACTGAAATCAAAGTATCTTTGATTGGAATGGGACTGATGCTATTTATCGCTTATTATAGAGTTGCCGCGGTAGGCTATTCGAGTAAAAGGAGCGTTAACTTATTGCTCATAAGTATTATAAAGTATAGTTTACCACGAAATAAGAATCACTTAATGAGTGTGAATGGTGTTTAAACAGTGATTTAAACTTGAATTTTTACGATTCTGTCCCCATGTACTCAAGATAAACGATAGATATATTTATAGACTGTCGCTAAGTTTGATATTGTACAGATAAAGAAATTGACGTTGATACCAATCATATTGAATCTCAATGATTTTAATCGAGAAAAATACGATTAATATTAACGGCAGTTAAGCATTTACACTTTGATCGTAAATGATCAAATGAAGAGAGAAATAACAGTACCATGTTATCGAAACTACTGACTAAAGTAATTGGTAGCCGTAATGATCGTACATTGCGCAAACTACGTAAAGTTGTTGATCAGATCAATAAACTTGAACCTCAATTTGAATCTCTACAAGACGAAGAGTTGAAAGCGAAAACAGCAGAGTTTCGTGGTCGTCTAGAGCAAGGGGAGTCACTAGACTCTTTATTACCTGAAGCATTTGCTACCGTCCGAGAAGCCTCTAAGCGTATTTATGGTATGCGTCATTTTGATGTGCAGCTTATCGGTGGCATGGTATTGAATAATGGCCAGATTGCAGAAATGCGTACTGGTGAGGGTAAAACATTAACAGCAACCCTACCTGCTTACCTTAATGGTTTAACTGGCAAAGGCGTTCATATTGTTACAGTGAACGATTACTTGGCAAAGCGTGATGCTGAAACGAACCGTGCGCTGTTTGAATTCTTAGATATGACGGTTGGCGTTAATGTGCCGAATATGCCACCTCAAGAGAAAAAAGAAGCCTATCAAGCGGATATTCTTTACGGAACAAATAATGAATTTGGCTTTGATTACCTTCGTGACAACATGGCTTTCCGTGCTGAAGATCGTGTTCAACGTGAGCGTTATTTCGCAGTGGTCGATGAGGTGGATTCCATCTTAATTGATGAGGCTCGTACGCCACTGATTATTTCTGGTCCAGCTGAAGATAGTTCAGAGCTGTATACGAAGATCAACACCTTGATCCCGCACTTACAGCAGCAAGAGCAGGAAGACAGTGAAGAGTTCCGTGGTGACGGGCACTACACTGTTGATGAAAAAGCGAAGCAAACCCTGCTAACAGAAACTGGTCAGGAGTTTGTTGAGCAGTTATTAAAAGACGAAGGTTTAATGGAGCAAGAAGATACGTTGTATTCTCCTGCTAACATTAGCTTGCTGCACCACATTAATGCTGCTCTACGTGCACACGTACTGTTTGAAAAAGACGTTGACTACATTGTTAAAGATGATGAAGTTATCATTGTCGATGAGCATACTGGCCGTACTATGCCTGGCCGTCGCTGGTCTGAAGGTTTACACCAAGCGGTAGAGGCAAAAGAAGGCGTTAAGATTCAAAATGAGAATCAGACGCTAGCATCAATTACCTTCCAGAACTTCTTCCGTTTGTATGAAAAACTGTCAGGCATGACAGGTACAGCTGATACAGAAGCATTTGAATTCCAGTCTATTTATAACCTTGAAACAGTGGTAATGCCGACGAACAAACCAATGATCCGTGATGATATGGGTGATTTGGTTTACATGACGGAGCGAGAAAAATTTGCTGCCATCATCGACGACATTAAAGAGCGTTCCGCGAAAGGGCAACCAAGCCTAGTTGGTACCGTTTCAATTGAAAAGTCTGAACTGCTTTCGCAAGCTTTAAAGAAAGCGGGTATTAAGCATAATGTTCTTAATGCGAAATTCCATGAAAAAGAAGCTGAAATTGTTGCTCAAGCTGGTACGCCAGGTGCGGTAACTATTGCGACAAACATGGCAGGTCGTGGTACTGATATTGTGTTGGGTGGTAGCTGGCAAAATGAAGTTGCTAAACTAGATAACCCAACAGAAGATCAAATCACTAAGATCAAAGCAGATTGGAAAGAAGTTCACGATAAAGTGCTTGCCGCAGGTGGTTTGCATATTATTGGTACTGAGCGTCATGAGTCCCGTCGTATTGATAACCAGCTTCGTGGTCGTTCTGGTCGTCAGGGTGATGCTGGTTCATCGCGTTTCTATCTGTCGATGGAAGATGCCTTAATGCGCATTTTTGCTTCAGACCGCGTATCTAACATGATGAAAAAGTTAGGTATGGAAGAAGGCGAAGCGATTGAGCACCCTTGGGTAACTAAGGCGATTGAAAATGCTCAGCGTAAAGTAGAAGGCCGTAACTTTGATATTCGTAAGCAGCTATTGGAATACGATGATGTAGCGAACGATCAGCGTAAAGTGGTTTATGAGCTGCGTGATGAGCTTATGAACGTTGACGATATCAGCGAAATGATAGAACTTAACCGTCAAGATGTGCTTGAAGATATCCTAGACCAATATATCCCTCCTCAATCTCTGGAAGATATGTGGGATGTTGCTGGCTTGGAAGCTCGTCTAAAAGCGGATTTTGATCTGGAATTCCCAATCCAACAGTGGCTTGATGAAGACGATAAGCTACATGAAGATGCATTACGTGAAAAAGTAATGACAGAAGCGGTTAATAACTACAAAGCGAAGGAAGAAGCGGTTGGTGAACAGGTGCTTCGCAACTTTGAAAAAGCAGTTATGCTGCAAACGCTTGATGGTCTATGGAAAGAACATTTGGCGGCAATGGATCACCTTCGACAAGGTATTCACCTACGTGGCTATGCTCAGAAAAACCCGAAACAAGAGTACAAGCGTGAGTCGTTTGAGCTATTTGAAGGGTTATTAGAAGCACTAAAGTTTGATGTGATTTCTGTTTTAAGTAAAGTTCGTGTACAACAGCAAGAAGAAGTTGAACGGATGGAAGAGCAACGTCGTGAGCAAGCAGAAGCTATCGCTCGCCGTCAGCAGTTCCAACATCAAAACGCTGAAAATCAGTTGAGTGATGGTGAAGAAACAGAAAACGATCAACAAGGCCCAATGGTTCGTGAAGAGCGTAAGGTAGGCCGTAATGAGCCTTGTCCTTGTGGCTCTGGTAAAAAATACAAACAATGCCATGGTAAAATCTAGTTTAACATGTTGATATAAAAGGCCGCGTAATGCGGCCTTTTCTTTGTTCGGAATATATGTCCGATGAGCATAAGATTGAATAATAAGGAAACTCAGTGGATAAAAAACGAGTATGGATCTCAGCAGGGATCATTTTAAACTCTAGTTATGAGAAGGTGTTTATTACTCAGCGAGCAGCAAAAGCACATCAAGGTGGTTTGTGGGAATTTGCGGGAGGTAAAGTAGAACAAGGTGAAACCGCAAAGCAAGCGGTGATCAGGGAGCTAGATGAAGAAGTTGGGATACAGGCGACTGAAGTTGAGCACCTTATGAAGCTTGAACACGATTACCCGGATAAAGCACTGGAGTTTGATTTCTTTCTCATTCGATCATTTAACGGTGAGCCTTTTGGTAAAGAAGGCCAGCAGGGGCAATGGGTACGAGTGGAAGAACTTGTAGATTATCCGTTTCCGGCGGCAAATGTTCCTGTGCTAGAGCGTTTAACGGCTTTTCTGAGTAAGGAATAATAAAAAGGCAGAATATAGGGTGAGTGACTCCGTATTCTGCCTATGTTTTAGTTAAATGTGTGTTTCAGACCAGCCGTCTGAATCGGACATATCCGGGGCGCCGGGAATGGATTTCTCTTCATCGGCCCACTCGCCAAAATCAATTAATTGACACTTCTTACTACAAAATGGACGGAAAGGGCTATCGCTACTCCATACCACGTCGTCACGACAGGTTGGGCACTTCACAATGGTATCTTTGTTCATGTTGATCCTTAACAAATCGCCAGATTAAATTCGATGTCTTCTGTGCAGTTTTGACCACGCTCAAAGGACATAAAACGGATTGAAAATCGATTTTTATGTCCCGAGATCATAGGATAGACGCCATAATTCATTGGGATTTGTAGTCTAATAATACTGGCTTCGTCAGCCTCACCTTGGAAGAAACCATTACGCGCTATTTTAGGCTGAAAATGACCGGATTCACGTGTCAGTTTAAGCCAAATGGATAAAGCTTGTGACATATCCAGCAAGTGAGCCATCCAGCGTTGGGCATCTTTATAGCGCTGATTTAGCGGGAGGTGAAGCCAATAATGTAGCGCTGGTAGATCGAAGCAACAGCTGCCTCCAGGGATGGAAAAACGTTGCTTTATACTGCTTAGAAAACGGTCTTCACGTAATTCTTGGCCTAAACGGGAAGATTTCATGAGCGTTCGATGCGCATCATCAATTTCACCAAGCAGTTTAGTTAGGGCTGCTTGATCCACACCTTCCACATCTAGCCAGCTTTTTAATTTTTGACGCTGTTTTTCGAGATCTTTTCCTAGATCGCCTTTAAGAGGCACTTGCTCAAAAATATCGAGAATATCGAAGAGGGCTCTAAAAAATAATTGGTGCTGGAACCCTTCAGAGATATCCGCAGATTGCCCCATTTGTCGCAGCAAAAACTCTATGCGCAGATAGATCCGTGTTCTTTCATTTAGGGGATGCTCAAATCGATGTGTATTCATCCTATCTGCCATTTTAGTGATTAAAAAAGACTTATTGTGTCTGAAGTTGTTGGGAGAGTTCCAGATACTTATAATGTAAGGTTGATATTATAGGCTTTAGTTCCATATTTTTACCATCATTACAAATAACATCATGGGCAGAATCAAGCCGTTGCTGTCGAGAGGCTTGAGCTTTGAGGATGTTCTTAACTTGTTCGTCGCTGACATTATCACGTTGTGTCGTGCGAGCTATTTGTGTTTCTTCGGATACATCCACGACTAAAATACGCTCTGCCAAACTCTGTAGATTATTTTCGACCATTAATGGAATAACCAAAAGGCAATAAGGTGATGTTGCTTGCTGAGTTTGGTTCACCATTTCTGTTCTTATTAGTGGATGAAGTAAGTTATTCAGCCATGTTTTTTCTTCAGGGTTAGAAAAGATTCTTTCACGTAATTTAGCTCGGTCTAGCTCTCCGGATGGGAGTAGGACCTCAGTGCCGAAGTGTTGGCTTATCTTGTTAAGGCCAACACTTCCTTTTTCTACAACATCGCGTGCAATAATATCAGCATCAATAATGTCAATGTGGTGCATTTCTGCAAATAAATTAGCAACGGTGGTTTTTCCGCTGCCAATACCGCCTGTTAGGCCGATAACTAAACTCATAATGGCATTCCCAAAATAGAAGTAAGGTACCAAGTGATAATGCTGTCTCCCCAAATTAGACATACCCAACCTGAGATAGCGAGATAGGGGCCAAATGGAAATTCTTTATCCATTCCTTTTTGTTGGGCTCTTAATTGTGCGATACCAAAAATCGCCCCAACAAGAGAAGACATTAAGATAAGCACAGGCAGCTGTTGCCAGCCTAACCAAGCCCCTAGCGCCGCCAGTAACTTAAAGTCACCGTAGCCCATGCCTTCTTTTCCTGTCAGTAATTTGAAAGCCCAATATAAGCTCCATAGTGATAGGTAACCGACGATGGCACCAATGACAGCATCTTGTAAGGAGACAGGACTAAAGCCCAGTAGTGATAACGTGATCCCCCCCCACATTAAAGGAAGAGTGAGTTGATCTGGTAGCAACATGGTATCGAGATCGATAAATGTAGCTGCAATCAATACAAACGTAAAAAAGATGGCGGCAAGTGCAAATTCAGACAGTGGGAAATACAGGGCGACAGTGGCTGCCATGCTCGCGGTAAGTAACTCGATTGCTGGGTAACGCATGCTTATTTTGTGCTGGCAGTGGCGGCATTGGCCTTTTAAAAGTAACCAGCTGATCACCGGAATATTATCGATTGCCCGTATTTGAGTTTTGCATTGTGGGCAGCGAGAGCGTGGTGTATTTAAATTAAAAGTGGACGGTGATGGCTCGTCTGAAGGCGTGGATAGTTCAGGGAAACATTCAATGCAGTCTTGTTTCCATTGGCGCTCCATCATGACTGGTAAGCGATAGATGACAACATTGAGAAAGCTACCTATCAATAAACCAAAAATCCCAGCAAATACGGGAAATAGCCAAGGGTAATAATCAAATGCTGCCATGCTGATCTCTATAAAAGTTAAATTATTATCACTAAGGGAGGTTATTCTACCTTGCTTGGAAAGGTTTAGGCTATCCAATCACACTCATTAAGTTAAAGATCGGTAGGTACATTGAAACCACTAACCCACCTATGATCGAGCCGAGCAGAACGATAATAAGTGGCTCTAATATTTTGCCTAGGTTATCGACGGTATTATCGACCTCTTGTTCATACACCGCTGCGATTTTATTTAGCATGTTATCTAACTGGCCGGACTCTTCTCCTATCATCACCATCTGTAAGACCATTTCGGGAAAGGCATGACTGTGGCGCATAGCAATATAGAGGGGCATGCCTGCCGCGGTATTGTGATAGACCGACTCCATGGCCGTTTGATAGTAGAGGCTGGTTGTGGTTTTTGCCGTTGTTTTTAAACTGGTTAATATTGGGATGCCGGAGCTAAAACTGGTTGCCAATGTTCGGCTGAACTTCGCGATGGCTGCTTTTGCTAAGACTCCTCCAATGACAGGAATAGTTAGTAACCATTGGCTTGTTTTTAGCTGGAATTTTAATGATTTTCTTTGAAGATATTTGAGTAGTAAAAATAGACTGAATAAAACAGTTATAAACCAATGGCCAGACGATTGTAAAAGATAAGATAGATTAATGACTTGTTGAGTAAACCAAGGTAAATCAGCATTAAAGCCTTTGAAAATTGATTCAAACTCTGGGATCACCATGGTTAACATCAATACGGTGACGCCAATGGCGACGAGGCTGACCATAACAGGGTAAATCATGGCTTTGATGACTTTAGAACGAAGTGCTTCACTTTTTTCTCGGTATTCAGCCAATCGTTCGAAGACAGCCGCTAAGTGACCCGTTTGCTCACCTGTTGCGACTAACTCAATATAAAAATGGTCAAAATGCCTGCTACTGGTGGCCAGTGCTTTAGAAAGTGGTGTTCCAGCTTCAATGGCGAAACAAACTTGTTTTAAGATGGATTTCATCTCTGCTTTTAGGTGGTTTTCTCCTACTAAACGAATGGCTTGCACAATGGGGACACCAGTAGTGAGCATGGTGGCTAATTGCCGAGTGAGTAGAGTGATGTCTTTTCTTTTTACGGAGTGCTTTAATCTTGAAAAGGCAGAAATACTGCGTTTTTTAATTTTTTTTATCCGAATCTTTTGCTCATTAAGGTTCGATCTGACTTCCACTTCACTAAGGGCAAGAGTCTGCCCTGAGACCTGTTTACCTGAGCTATTAACGCCTCTCCAATAAAAATTACGGAGGGTTGGGGTATTATGTTTAGATTGTCGTCCAAGCATGAATTATCTCTGTGTCGTGGTCAGCGACCTGTGATGGTAAAGCGCTGATGAGCAATATCGTACGCATTAAAAATAAAGCACTCGGCTGAGCTCTTGAAAGCTGGTGACTCCGGCTTTTAGGTTTTGAACTCCAGAAGCCTTTAATGTCAGCATACCTTGCTGGATAGCCAACTCTTCTATTCGGGTGGCACTCGCGCCTTTTAAAACGGCAGTGGCCAGCTCTCGGTTAAAAGGCATCACTTCATAAATACCCACTCTGCCCATGTAGCCCAAATTACATTCATGGCAACCTTGTGGTGAGGCTTTAAATATGGGCTGCTGCTGTTCAAGGTTAAATTCTTTACGCAGAGTCGGTGTTAACGGATCGGCTTGCTTGCAATGAGGGCATAATCGGCGAGCTAACCGCTGAGCAATAATCATGGTAAGAGAAGAGGCCAAGTTGAAGTTTTCAATCCCCATATTACTGAGTCGAATAACGGTCTCTGCTGCTGAATTGGTGTGAAGAGTAGATAAAACAAGGTGGCCCGTTTGGGCGGCTTTAATGGCTATTTCGGCGGTTTCTAAATCACGAATTTCGCCAACCATGACCACATCAGGATCTTGGCGAAGGAAAGACCGTAGTGCCTCGGCGAACGTAAAGCCAATTTTAGGATTCACTTGTACTTGATTTATCCCATTAAGGTTTATTTCTACAGGGTCTTCTGCTGTTGAGATGTTTCGTTCAGGGGTATTAAGCACTTTCAGTCCAGAATAAAGGGAGACGGTTTTACCGCTGCCTGTAGGCCCTGTCATTAAGATCATGCCTTGTGGACGCTGAAGGGCGTTGAGGTATAGCTCTTGTTGTTGTTCGCTATAGCCTAGTTTGGCTATGTCTAAGCTAGCGCTGTTGCTGTCGAGCAAGCGAAGAACAATTTTTTCTCCCCATAGCGTCGGTAAGGAAGAAACACGCATATCAATGGCGGTGTCATGGTTGAGCTTTAATTTAATGCGGCCGTCTTGAGGTAGTCTGCGTTCGGCAATGTCTAGCTTGGCCATGATTTTGATGCGAGCTGCCAAGCGACGGCCTAAATGAACGGCTGGGGTGTTATTTTCAACTAAAATGCCATCACAACGTAATCGTACCCGATAGGTTTCTTCGTAAGGTTCAAAGTGGATATCAGAGGCTCCTTTACGAACGGCTTCTAATAAGATTTGGTTGATAAAGCGGGTGACAGGGGCATCATCTTGGCTTAAGTCTTCGGTGGTATTGAATTCGTCATTCTCTACATCAACCAGTGAGGCCAGTTCATCTTGAGTAATGTCTTTCGCCGCGCTGTTTGTTTTTGTTGCTCGGCTCTGGCCATACATGCGTCGGATGGCGGCACTTATTTGGTTTGGATCCGTTAAGACATACTCAACGTGTTTACCAGTCGCAAACCGAAAATCATCTTCGGCTTGGGCGTTGGTTGGATCGTCAATAGCCAGTTGGATACGCTCTGAGGTAACTTGAACAGGAATCGCTTGATGGCGAGTAATGAGCTCCCGTAAGCCCAATTGCTGACAGTGGGTTTGATAGTTATAGTTGGTTAGTTGAACAGTCGTTAACCCAAAGATTTGACCGAGGTGATCCACAAGTTCGGTAGGGGTAAAAATGGCGCAAGAAAGTAAAGCTGACGGCACATTATGGCCATCAGCTTTGATGCTTTCGGTAACCACTTGCTCTTGCGCTGGAGTGATCAGCTCCGCTTGGCGCAGAATAACAGCAAGATTTTGCATATATTATGACCCTGTACAGCCAGCAATATCTAGATCGGGAATATCATATGTACAGACCCACTCTCCTGAGTTTTCTCGTCTCATTTTTACTGTTTTGGTTTTTGCAGCACCTTCGGAAAAGGTGATTTTAATACCTCCACTGACGGCAGAATCTAAGTCAACCATTCCTATAGGTGAGTTGATTGCACCTACAGCACTTGATGTTGAAGGAAAGGAACCATTACTGGCCATATAATCTTCGATGTTGGTTTTTAAACCACTTAGAGTGGCTATTCCCGATGATACCGCTCCTTTTTGAGCAAACTCTTGGTACTTAGGAATCGCAATTGCCGACAAAACACCAATGACCGCCACAACGATCATTAACTCGATTAAGGTAAAGCCTTTTTGTTTTTTCATTTTATCTTCTCGTAACTTATTGAAAGTTCGGGAAGCATAGAGAGGGCAAAGCGTATAAAAAAGAAGGGCGTACTGATTACGCGGTCTGTTTTGCAGCTTATCTAGGTTGTTGCATATGGCGGGAATTTATTATGCGACAGAGTTCTTAAATGAGGTGGTTTAAGTGTTAAGTTGATAAATAACAGTAAGTTATGTTGATTTTTAAATGTAAATAACGGCAGTATAGTGACTGCCGTTATTCTTAAAAATATAACGAAAGAATCGCTTTTAAGACGCTTATTTAAAGCGCATTGACAGGTCCATGGCTTTTACGTGTTTTGTTAGTGCGCCAACAGAAATGTAATCCACCCCAGTTTCTGCAAATTCACGAATGGTTTCTAGAGTGACATTTCCTGAGTTTTCTAGTGCCACGCGGCCTTTGTTTAAAGCAACGGCTTCACGCATCATTTCAGTCGTAAAGTTATCCAGCATCACAATATCGGCTCCAGCATCAATGGCTTGTTGCAGCTCTTCTAAACTTTCTGTTTCTACTTCTACTGGTTTGCCTGGGTTCAACTCTTTTGCTGTGGAGATGGCTTTTTCAATACCGCCACACGCAATGATGTGGTTTTCTTTAATAAGGTAGGCATCAAACACCCCAATACGATGATTAAAGCCGCCACCACAAGCTACTGCGTATTTTAGTGCGCTGCGTAAACCAGGTACGGTTTTGCGTGTGTCTAATAAACGGCAGTTGGTGCCCGCAATTTTTTCTGCGTAGGTTGCCGTCATTGTTGCACAGCCAGAAAGGGTTTGAATGAAGTTCATGGCGTTACGTTCACCCGTAAGTAGAATACGGGCTGGGCCTGAAATGGTGCATAATGTTTGGTTTGGTTCTACTTTTTCACCGTCGCTTACATGCCATTCAATCTTTGCTTCGCCGCCAAGTTGTTTGAATACTTCGTCTGCCCACGCTTGCCCGCAAAAAATACCGTGTTCACGAGTGATAATGGTCGCCACACTGTGGGTGTCAGCAGGGATAAGACTTGCGGTAATATCAGCACTGGCATCTAAAGTGCCACCCAGATCTTCTCGTATGGTGTCTGCAACACTGCGTGAAATCTCCAGAGGAAGTTGTTGTTTTAAGTAATCTAGGCGAGCTTGGCTGTTGTGTGTGTTTTTCATCTGTGTTTCCGTTGCAGAGGTCATCATAATAGGTTTAGTAAACAACTTTAGTTGATTAGGGAAATGATACTCGGGCTGGGCGTAGATTTCAGCTCTATTTGTTTCCCTATTGATGGATGTTAGCGTAAGCGTGATATGGGTGAGCGAAAATGATGGGATTTTTACGCATAAATGGAGCCTGTGTTAATTCTCATCACATTGTATGTACCCATTAATGATGATGAATAAATGGATAAGTTATAGAGGAATAAAATGCAGATATCTGAGAAAAGTTGGTTAGATAAGGCCAAACATGTACCGTCACCTTTTTTTGACTATCGTCCTGAGAATACACCAGTTTCTTTGTTGGTTGTACATAATATCAGTTTGCCGCCAGGGCAGTTTGGTGGTCCATACATCGAGCAGCTTTTTACTGGTAAGTTAAACCCACAAGACCATGCTTTTTTTGAGGGGATTTGTAAGTTACGTGTATCGGCTCACTGTTTAATTCGTCGAGACGGATCTATAGTTCAATTTGTGCCTTTTTGTGCTCGTGCTTGGCATGCCGGAGTGTCTCAATTTGCTGATAAACCAGGATGTAATGATTATTCTGTGGGTATCGAAATGGAGGGAACTGACTTTGTGGCGTATACCAAAGAACAGTACCATGCACTAGTGAAAGTGACGGTGGCTTTGATGGAAAAATACCCTGAAATCACCTTAGAAAGGATCACCGGACACCAGTACATTGCGCCTTCTCGTAAGACAGATCCTGGGCTTTCATTTGACTGGCGTTATTACCATTCCTTGCTGAAGCACGCTCTGTCTGCATTAGATAAGAGTTAAATATTTACATTGGTCAGACCAATTATTCATTACTCATTAGTGTTCATATCATTTCATTTTTGTTAAATTTTCTGTGCTTCCATGATTCTAATCAAGTTTGTGTTGGACATTGCTGAGTTCATCTGCTAAATTTTCGCCAAATTTAGATTGGTAATACCATTTACCACGAGCCCACTGGCTAAACGTTAAGCAGAAAAATAAGAACGAATATGGCTTATCAAAGGATCCGTCAACCCAAGCTCTCCGATGTGATTGAACAAGAATTAGAGCGCTTGATTTTAGAAGGTACGCTATCTGCTGGGCAAAAACTGCCGTCAGAGCGTGAGTTAGCGAAGCAGTTTGACGTTTCTCGTCCCTCTGTGCGTGAAGCTATCCAGCGTTTGGAAGTGAAAAAATTGCTCATTCGTCGCCAAGGTGGTGGAACGTTTGTGAGTGATACGCTGTGGAAGAGTTTTTCTGAACCGTTGCTTGATTTATTGTCAGCGCATCCAGATACCCAGCTAGATTTATTAGAGTCACGTCATGCGTTAGAAGGAATTTCTTCTTATTTTGCAGCGTTGCGTGGTACTGAAGAAGATTTTAAACGTATTTTAGATTGTCATGATCTAATTGCGAAGGCTCAGCAGCAAGGTGATTTAAAAGCAGAAGCTTCTGCGGTGATGCATTACCTAATTGCAGTGACTGAGTCGGCTCATAATGTGGTTTTACTGCATATGGTTCGCAGTTTAGCGCCATTGCTTGAGCAAAACGTATTACAAAATTTTGAACTACTGAACCGCCGCGAAGATGTGGTTGAGAAAGTAGGCAAACATCGCGCTGAGATTGTGAATGCGATTGTTTCCGGTGAGCCAGATAAGGCACGTGAAGCATCTCATGAGCACTTAGCATACATAGAGGAAACCCTGTTGGACTTGACGCGTGAAGAGAGCCGTCGTGAGCGCTCCCTTCGTCGAATTCAGCAACGCAAGGACTAGCAGATAAGCTCTGCTGCGACATTGTTAGTTTTGTAGATCCAATCAACAAAAGGATAGATCGCCATGTCTGAAGTCATGAAGAATGACGTTGACGCACTAGAAACTCAAGAGTGGCTTGCTGCTCTAGAATCAGTCGTTCGTGAAGAGGGTGTTGAACGTGCCCAATACCTATTAGAACAAGTTCTGGACAAAGCTCGTCTAGACGGTGTTGATATGCCAACAGGCATTACGAGCAACTACATCAACACGATTCCTGCAGATCAAGAACCAGCTTATCCAGGTGACACAACACTTGAGCGTCGTATTCGTTCCATCATCCGTTGGAATGCAATCATGATCGTTCTACGTGCATCTAAGAAAGACCTAGACCTAGGCGGCCACATGGCGTCTTTCCAGTCTTCTGCTGCATTCTACGAAGTATGTTTCAACCACTTCTTCCGTGCTCCAAACGAGACGGACGGTGGCGATCTAGTATACTACCAAGGTCACATCTCTCCTGGTATTTACTCTCGTGCATTCGTTGAAGGCCGTCTAACTGAAGAGCAGCTAGACAACTTCCGTCAAGAAGTAGACGGTAAAGGTATTCCATCATACCCACACCCTAAATTGATGCCTGAGTTCTGGCAGTTCCCAACAGTATCTATGGGTCTGGGTCCAATCTCTGCGATCTACCAAGCGCGTTTCCTTAAGTACCTAGACGGTCGTGGTCTGAAAGACACATCGGCACAGCGTGTTTACGCGTTCCTAGGTGACGGTGAGATGGATGAGCCAGAATCACGTGGTTCACTTTCTTTCGCTGCGCGTGAGAAGTTAGACAACCTATGTTTCCTAATCAACTGTAACCTACAGCGTCTAGATGGCCCTGTAATGGGTAACGGTAGCATCATTCAAGAGCTAGAAGGCCTATTCAAAGGTGCTGGTTGGAATGTTGTTAAAGTTATCTGGGGTAGTAACTGGGATTCACTACTTGCTAAAGATACGTCTGGTAAGCTTCTACAGCTAATGAACGAAACTGTAGACGGTGACTACCAAACATTTAAATCGAAAGATGGTGCGTACGTACGTGAGCACTTCTTCGGTAAGTACCCAGAGACAGCTGCACTAGTTGCAGACATGACTGACGATCAAATCTTCGAACTGAAGCGTGGTGGTCACGAGTCTTCTAAGCTATACGCAGCTTACAAAAATGCAGAAGAGACTAAAGGTCGTCCAACGGTAATCCTTGCTAAGACTGTTAAAGGTTACGGCATGGGTGAAGCGGCTGAAGGTAAGAACATCGCGCACCAAGTTAAGAAGATGGACATGACTCACGTACTACACCTACGTGATCGTCTAGGTCTTCAAGACATCCTAACTGACGAAGCGGTTAAAGAACTTCCGTACCTGAAACTTGAAGAAGGTTCAGCGGAATACGAATACCTTCACGCTCGTCGTAAAGCACTAAAAGGTTACACGCCACAGCGTCTACCTAAGTTCACTCAAGAGTTTAAAGTACCTGAGCTAGAAGAGTTCGCACCGCTACTAAGTGAGCAGAAGCGTGATATCTCTACAACTATGGCTTACGTTCGTACTCTTAACATCCTGCTTAAGAACAAGAACATTAGTAAGAACATCGTTCCTATCATCTGTGATGAAGCGCGTACGTTTGGTATGGAAGGTCTCTTCCGTCAGATCGGTATTTACAACCCGCACGGTCAAAACTACACGCCACAGGATCGCGATATTGTTTCTTACTACAAAGAAGCGACGTCAGGTCAGGTTCTACAAGAAGGTATCAACGAGCTAGGCTCAATGGCTTCTTGGGTTGCTGCTGCTACTTCTTACAGCACAAACGATCTGCCAATGATCCCATTCTACATCTACTACTCTATGTTCGGTTTCCAACGTGTTGGCGACATGGCGTGGATGGCTGGTGACCAACAAGCTCGTGGTTTCCTACTAGGTGCAACTGCAGGTCGTACAACACTGAACGGTGAAGGTCTACAGCACGAAGATGGCCACTCGCACATCATGGCGAACACAGTTCCTAACTGTATCTCTTACGACCCAACATTCGCGTACGAAGTAGCAGTAATCATGCAAGACGGTATTCGTCGCATGTACGGTGAGAACCAAGAGAACGTGTTCTACTACCTAACTGTAATGAACGAAAACTACGCAATGCCAGCAATGCCAGAAGGCGCTGAAGAAGGCATCCGTAAGGGTATCTACAAGCTTGAGTCTTACGCTGGTGATAAGTCTAAAGTTCAGCTAATGGGCTCTGGTACTATCATGAACGAAGTACGTAAAGCAGCGACTATCCTAAGCGAAGAGTACGGCATCGCATCTGACGTATTCTCTGTAACATCGTTCAACGAGCTAACTCGTGACGGTCAAGACGCAGAGCGTTACAACATGCTTCACCCTGAAGCGGAAGCGAAAGTACCTTACGTTGCACAAGTAATGGGTTCTGAGCCAGCTATCGCAGCGACTGACTACATGAAGAACTACTCTGAGCAAGTTCGCGCGTTCATGCCAACTGAGTCGTACAAAGTATTGGGTACAGATGGTTACGGCCGTTCTGACAGCCGTGAAAACCTACGTCGTCACTTCGAAGTTAATGCGGGCTACGTAGTGGTTGCAGCGCTAACTGAGCTAGCGAAGCGTGGTGACGTTGAGAAATCAGTAGTTGTTGAAGCGATCGCTAAGTTCGACATCGACACTGAAAAAACAAACCCACAATACGCTTAATACAGCGCTTAACTAGAAGGTAAATAAGCAATGGCAATCGAAATTAATGTACCTGACATCGGTGCGGATGAGGTTGAAGTTACTGAGATTCTTGTAAGCGTTGGCGACAAGGTTGAAGAAGAGCAGTCTCTGATCACTGTTGAAGGCGACAAAGCTTCTATGGAAGTTCCAGCGTCTCAAGCGGGTATTGTTAAAGAAATCAAAGTAGCGGAAGGCGATTCTGTTTCTACTGGTTCTCTTATCATGATTTTCGAAGCCGAGGGTGCAGCTGACGCTGCACCTGCTCCTGCGGCAGAAGCGGCTCCAGCAGCGGCTCCAGCTCCAGCAGCAGCGGCAGAGCTTAAAGAAGTTCACGTACCAGATATCGGTGGCGACGAAGTAGAAGTTACTGAAATCATGGTTGCAGTTGGCGACAGCATTGAAGAAGAGCAATCTCTTCTGACTGTTGAAGGCGACAAAGCGTCTATGGAAGTTCCGGCACCATTCGCTGGTACTCTAAAAGAGATCAAAGTAGCAGCTGGCGACAAAGTAACGACTGGCTCTCTAATCATGGTATTCGAAGTTGCAGGTTCTGGCGCTCCAGCGGCACCAGCTCAAGCGGCAGCACCAGTTGCAGCGGCTCCAGCAGCGTCTGCAGCGAAAGAAGTGAATGTTCCAGATATCGGTGGCGATGAAGTTGAAGTTACTGAAATCATGGTTGCAGTTGGCGATACAGTGGAAGAAGAGCAATCTCTAATCACTGTTGAAGGCGACAAAGCTTCTATGGAAGTTCCAGCGCCATTCGCGGGTACTGTTAAAGAAATCAAGATCGCAGCTGGCGACAAAGTGTCTACTGGCTCTCTGATCATGGTATTTGAAGTAGCGGGCGCAGCTCCAGCAGCGGCACCTGTTGCTCAAGCAGCTCCGGCAGCAGCCCCTGCTCCTGCAGCAAAAGCTGAAGCACCTAAAGCGGCAGCAGCTGCAACAGGTGATTTCCAAGAGAATAACGAGTACGCACACGCGTCTCCAGTTGTTCGTCGTCTTGCTCGTGAGTTTGGTGTAAACCTTTCTAAAGTTAAAGGTTCTGGCCGTAAGAGCCGCATCTTGAAAGAAGACGTTCAGTCTTACGTTAAAGAAGCGCTTAAGCGTCTTGAATCTGGCGCTGGTGCAGCTGCATCAGGTAAAGGTGATGGCGCTGCTCTTGGTCTACTACCATGGCCAAAAGTGGACTTCAGCAAGTTCGGTGAAACGGAAACTAAGCCTCTTTCTCGCATTAAGAAGATCTCTGGCGCTAACCTGCACCGTAACTGGGTAATGATCCCGCACGTTACACAGTGGGATAATGCAGATATCACAGCTCTTGAAGCATTCCGTAAAGAGCAAAACGCGATTGAAGCTAAGAAAGATTCTGGCATGAAGATCACTCCTCTTGTGTTCATCATGAAAGCGGTTGCTAAAGCACTTGAAGCGTTCCCTGCGTTCAACTCTTCTCTATCTGAAGACGGTGAGAACCTAATTCTTAAGAAGTACGTAAACGTAGGTATCGCTGTTGATACGCCAAACGGTCTTGTTGTTCCTGTGTTTAAAGACGTGAACAAAAAAGGCATCTACGAGCTATCTGAAGAGCTAATGGCTGTTTCTAAGAAAGCACGTGCTGGTAAGTTAACTGCTTCTGATATGCAAGGCGGTTGTTTCACAATCTCTAGCCTTGGTGGTTTAGGTGGTACAGCGTTTACTCCAATCGTAAATGCGCCAGAAGTAGGTATCTTAGGTGTATCTAAATCTGAAATGAAACCAGTATGGAACGGCAAGGACTTTGAACCTCGCCTAATGCTTCCTCTGTCACTGTCTTACGATCACCGTGTGATCGATGGTGCTGAAGGTGCACGTTTCATTACTTACTTAAATGGCTGTCTATCTGACATCCGTCGTCTAGTTTTATAATACCTTTCTTCGCTGCCTCGTTTGAAACGGGGTAGCTTTGATTGAGTCAAACTGGATAATTTAAGTACTAAACTATCGACAGTTCCTTGTTCTCTGAAGTGAGTTTACTTGGAACTGTTGTCTAGCTCACAGGCTATGTCATTTTACTTTTCAGTCTGTTAACACCTCTGTAAACTGTTGGCCGTCTGAAACTAAAAGTAGAACATTAAACATAACCTGTTAGGGATAAAAGACTTACAACGAGGTCAAGATGAGCAAAGAAATTAAAGCCCAAGTAGTGGTGCTGGGTTCAGGCCCTGCTGGTTACTCTGCGGCGTTCCGTTGCGCTGACTTAGGTCTAGATACGGTTCTGATTGAAAAGTACAGCACACTAGGTGGTGTATGTTTGAACGTGGGTTGTATCCCATCTAAAGCACTTCTTCACGTAGCTAAAGTGATCGAAGAAGCAAAAGCAATGGCGGATCACGGTGTTGTTTTTGGTGAGCCACAAACTGACATCAACAAAATCCGTGTTTGGAAAGAAAAAGTAATTAACCAATTGACTGGCGGTCTTGGCGGTATGGCTAAGATGCGTAAAGTTAACGTAGTTAACGGTTACGGTAAATTCACAGGCCCAAACAGCATTCTAGTTGAAGGCGAAGACGGTCAAACGACTGTTAACTTCGACAACGCTATCGTTGCCGCGGGCTCTCGTCCTATCGAACTGCCTTTCATCCCGCATGAAGACCCACGTATTTGGGACTCAACTGATGCACTTGAACTGAAAGAAGTTCCTGAGAAGCTGCTTGTAATGGGGGGTGGTATCATCGGCCTAGAAATGGGTACAGTATACGACTCTCTAGGCTCTCAGATCGACGTTGTTGAGATGTTTGATCAAGTGATCCCTGCTGCTGATAAAGACATCATTAAGGTGTTCACAAAACGCATTAAGAAGAAATTCAACTTGATGCTAGAAACGAAAGTAACAGCAGTTGAAGCGAAAGAAGACGGTATCTACGTTACAATGGAAGGCAAAAAAGCACCTGCTGAGCCTGTACGTTATGACGCAGTTCTTGTTGCTATTGGTCGTGTGCCAAACGGTAAGCTTCTTGATGCTGAGAAAGCAGGTATCGAAGTTGATGAGCGTGGTTTCATTAACGTAGATAAGCAAATGCGTACGAACGTACCTCACATCCACGCTATCGGTGATATCGTTGGCCAACCAATGCTTGCTCACAAAGGTGTGCATGAAGGTCACGTAGCTGCGGAAGTTATCTCTGGTAAGAAGCACTACTTCGATCCTAAAGTTATTCCTTCAATTGCTTACACTGAGCCAGAAGTGGCTTGGGTTGGTAAGACAGAAAAAGAAGCAAAAGCAGAAGGCATTAACTACGAAGTTGCTACTTTCCCATGGGCTGCTTCAGGCCGTGCAATCGCATCTGACTGCTCTGACGGTATGACGAAGATGATCTTCGACAAAGACACTCACCGTGTGATCGGTGGTGCTATCGTTGGTACTAACGGTGGTGAACTTCTAGGTGAAATCGGTCTAGCGATCGAGATGGGTTGTGATGCAGAAGATATTGCATTAACTATCCATGCTCACCCAACACTTCACGAATCGGTTGGTCTAGCAGCGGAAGTATTTGAAGGTTCAATCACTGATCTTCCAAATGCAAAAGCAGTAAAGCGTAAGTAATTACTGTTAAGCGAAAGATACAAAAAAGGTGCTGAATTCAGCACCTTTTTTATTACTTGCTAGAAATAACAGAGGCCCGGCTAGATAAGCAAAGTGGCTAAGCCTAAGAAGACAGATAAACCAATCACATCCGTGACTGTGGTGAGTGCCATTCCCCCTGCAAGAGCGGGATCAATATTCATTTTCTTCAAGAAGATAGGGATCGTGACCCCTGCTACTCCGGCAATAATCAGGTTAGCCATCATGGCTGTTGCAATGATTCCGCCTAAGATGAAGTTATCTTTCCATACCACGACCACTCCACCGATGATACACGCCCATAATAGGCCGTTGAGTAAACCAATTGCCGCTTCTTTCATAAGAAGTTCGCGTTTGTTACTGTCACCGATATGGCCAACCGCTAAACCACGGATAACAAGAGCGACGGTTTGGTTACCAGCAACGCCACCCATCGAAGGTACTATGGTCATCAGGACGGCAATAGCTGCCATTTTATCAAAGGTCGCTTCAAACATATTAGAGACCGATGCTGCGGCTAAAGCGGCTAATACGTTGACACCCAGCCAGACACTACGGCGACGAGCCGACTTGACTACGGGGGCGAAAGTATCTTCGTCATCATCCATACCCGCCATACTCATCATCGAGTGCTCAGCATCTTCTCGAATAATATCAACGACATCATCAATGGTAATACGACCAACCAGTAGATCATTTTCATCAACGACAGGAGCTGAAACCCAGTTTCGTCTTTCAAATAAGCTGGCGACTTCACCATCATCCATGTCGACAGGAATGGCTTCATCAGCGTCATCCATCACCTCACTTACCTCCACATCTGGCTGGGCGGTAAGGAGTGAAGTTAGGGGCAGGTGCCCTATTAGGCGACTCTCACTGTCGACCACATAGAGGGCGTCTGTTGCTTCTGGTAGTTCACCTTTCATACGTAAGTAGCGAAGAACCACATCAACTTCAACATCAGAGCGAATGGTGATGAAGTCGGTATTCATCATACCGCCAGCGGTTTCCTCTGGGTAGGATAGGGCGGTTTCTACTCTTAGCCGATCCGTGCTGTCCATTTGGGACAAAACTTCACGGGAGACGTCTTCTGGGAGGCTACGCAAAACATACGCAACATCGTCGGTTTCCATCCCCTCAGTGGCTTCAGCCAATTTTTCTGGCGCCATTTGGGAGACGATACCATCTTTTACATCTTCTGATAGCTCATCCAATATTTCCCCGTAATCTTCGGGGTCGGTCAGTTGCCATAAAACATCACGGCTTTTACGAGGAGAGGCTTCGAGTAGATGAGCAATGTCTTCGGGTTCCATGTCTTGTAACTGACGTCGGACATGGACAAACATCCCGTTATCGAGTGCGGTGCTGACCTCTTGTAAGGTCTGGTGGGCTTGGTCAAATTCTTGTTGTTCTGCCATAGGCTCGCCTCTTTCTACTGATGGCGCAATGGGCTGAATAGTAACGTACTTTTAAATGAGGTTTAAGAATATTTTCTTACATTTATCTTTACGGTTTTGAACAGTGTGGAGGCTATTAACTTTCTTCGTCAAACCCATCTTCGATTAGCTGACAAATTGCATGTAATGCTTGCTCGGCTTCCCGCCCTGTTGCACTGACGGTGACTTGTTGCCCTTGTGCAGATTCCAGCATTAACAGCCCCATGACACTGTCAGCCACTGCTTCTCGTTCGTCGTTACAAACGGTGATACAAGCATTGAAACTCTGTGCTAGTTCAACCAGTTTAACGGCGGCTCGGGCGTGTAATCCGAGCCTGTTTTTGATTAATAACCTTTTCTGGTGGTTGGCCATTTCAGCGTCCTTTGCTGGTTTATTGTCGCTCTAATGTCTTATGACGAATTTGTACTTGTTGGCCCTGTTTACTGAAGTATTCACCTAATTGTTGGGTAATATACACAGAGCGATGTTGACCGCCTGTGCAGCCAATCGCAACGGTTAGATAGCTGCGGTTGTTTTTTTCAAGTGCAGGCAACCAGGTTTCTAGAAAGGTCCGAATTTGCTGCTGAAGCTGAGTGACTTCGCTAAAACCGCTGAGGTATTCTTGCACTGGCGCATCTAAGCCTGTCATTGGGCGAAGGTTTGGTTCCCAGTGTGGGTTAGGCAAAAAGCGGACATCAAAGACGTAATCAGCGTCGGTCGGTAGGCCATATTTAAAGCCAAATGACTCAAAGACCATTACCAGATCTTTGGATTCCCTACCAAGAATTCTAGCCCTTAAGGTCTCACTAAGATCATGGATAGACTTAGTTGTGGTATCAATGACAAGATCCGCGCTGCCTTTTAGCTTCGTGAGTAAAGAGTTTTCTAATTCGACGGCTTGTTCCAATGAATAGTTCTTGGAATTCATGGACAGCGGGTGCAACCGGCGAGTTTCACTATAGCGCTTAACGAGCTCTTTATCGTCGGCATCTAAAAAGATGACATTAACGTCAAACTCATTTTTTAGATCGTGGAGAGTGTCTTGTATTAATGTTGGGTCTTCCGGTAAGTTGCGGATATCAATGCTTACCGCAATATTTTGGCGGCTGCCTTTGATAGAAGAAGTAAACTGAGACAGTAGATCAACAGGAAGATTGTCCACACAGTAATAGCCCAGATCTTCAAGAACACGCAAAGCAACTGACTTACCTGCACCAGAACGGCCACTGACTACCATTAATTTCATTACACGTTACCTTTAATTGGCCGTTTCTTCACTTCCGATCATGATTTGATATAGCTCTTGATCGCTGCTGGCATTGCGTAATTGGCGCAGTACGTGTTTGTCACTGAGCTTCTCAGCCATGTTGGAAAGGGTTTTTAAGTGTTGCTTACATTGTGCATCAGGCACTAATAAAGCGAAAAGGAGATCCACTGGTTGGTTATCAATGGCATCAAATTGAATTGGTTCTTCGCATTGCAGTAACACCGCTACGGCTTGATCACTGTTAAAAATACGCCCGTGAGGGATGGCGATGCCATTGCCAATACCTGTACTGCCCATCTTTTCACGATTGAGCATACACTCAAATAATTCGGTTGGGTTTTGATTGAGCTGTTTGGCGGCGACTTCACTGATGATTTCAAGAGCGCGTTTTTTGCTCGTGCATTGAACTGCACTTTTGGTGCAGTTCAATGAAAGTACGTGACTTAGTTGCATGATTAGTAGTTACTTAACTTTTCTTTATGTTTGTTTAATTGACGCACTAGTTTATCAACAAGTGTGTCAATTGCGGCATACATATTTTCAGATTCAGAGGTAGCGTGAATTTCACCTTGGTTTACGTGAAGTGTTGCTTCAGCGGTTTGTTGCAACTTTTCAACTCTGAGCACCACATGAACATTATTGATATGCTCAAAGAAACGCTCCAATTTTTGGAATTTGCTATTTACACTTTCTCTTAGTGCTGGAGTGAGTTCAATGTGGTGCCCTGTTAGGTTTATTTGCATATACATCTTCCTTCTGTTGTTCGCCTTATAATAGGCGTTTACGCTGATTAGATGGCGGTATACCTAAAGATTCACGGTACTTAGCGATAGTTCGCCTTGCTACCATTATCCCTTGCTCTGCAAGCAGTGTTGCAATTTTACTGTCACTTAATGGTTTCGCTTGGTTTTCGGCGGCAACCAGTTTCTTCACTAGAGCTCGGATCGCAGTGGATGAACATTCACCACCACTATCGGTACTCACATGGCTAGAGAAGAAGTATTTTAGCTCAAATATCCCTCGTGGGGTGTGCATGAACTTCTGAGTCGTAACTCGTGATATGGTTGACTCATGCATTTCAACGGCAAGAGCGATGTCGTTGAGAACCATTGGCTTCATGGCTTCTTCACCATACTCAAAGAAATCCTGCTGATGTTCAACAATACAGCGTGCAACTTTGAGCAGCGTCTCGTTTCTGCTTTCTAGACTTTTAATTAGCCACTTCGCATCTTGAAGGTGAGTTCGAATAAATTGCCCGTCAGCACTGTTTTTGGTGCTTTTACCAAGAGCGGCGTATTCGGCATTCACTTTCAAGCGAGGAACACTGTCTGGGTTGATACTGACGACCCATTTACCATTGTCCTTAAATACGGACACATCCGGAATGACGTACTCAGTATCGGTATTCACCACACGGTTGCCTGGCCTTGGATCTAAATCATGAATTAGCATCATGACTTGTTTTAATTCTGCTTCTTTGAGCTTAGTTTCTTTTGCTAATTGGCGATAATCACGGTTACCAAGCAGATCGATGTATTCTGTTAGGATGTGCTGTGTTTCACTCAACCAGGGGGTCTCTTTTGGATAGGTAGCAAGTTGTAGTAATAAACATTCTTGCAAGTTACGAGAGGCTACACCCAGTGGATCAAACTGTTGAACGCGTTTTAAGACGGCTTCAACTTCATCAAGCTCCACTTCTTCATTACCTAAGCTTTCTTGAATATCTTCTGTAGAGACACTTAAGTACCCCTTTTCGTCGACAGCATCAATAATCGCGGTAGCAATGGTTAAATCCGTCTCAGAGAAAGGAGTAAGTTGTACCTGCCACATCAGATAATCTTGCAAACTTTCAGTGGTTTCACCTTGGTAGACAGGCATGTCATCATCAAGCGCGATCCCTGTGCTGCCAGTGTTAGCACTGTAGACATCTTCCCATGTGGTATCGATAGGTAGGTCTTCTGCCATTTCATTTTTTTCGATGGCATCGGAGCTATCCATAGGCTCAGGTTCGCTGGTTACTTCTGCACTTGGTTCAGCGTCGTTACTATTTTCTTTATTTGTTTTGTCGTCAGCTGACGGTGCGGCAACTTCTTCTTGGTGCTCTTCTACATCAAGTAATGGGTTTGACTCGAGGGCTTCTTGGATCTCTTGCTGAAGGTCGAGAGTGGAGAGCTGAAGCAAACGAATTGCTTGCTGAAGCTGAGGTGTCATGGCCAGCTGTTGGCCTAACTTGAGTTGAAGTGATGGTTTCATGTGTAGTGTGCGTACCCTGCAATATTATTTTTATGTTATGGCGACTTACCTGTCTAATCCGATGAAAGCTGTCAATATAAAATCATTAGACAGGTAACGTTCACTTATAACTATAGCTTGAACTGGTCGCCTAAATATACTCGTTTCACATGTTCATCGTTGAGTACATCTTCTGGAGAGCCGTTTGCAATTAGATGGCCCTGACTCACGATGTAAGCATGCTCACATACGTCCAGTGTTTCACGAACATTATGATCTGTAATCAAAACACCTAGACCACGATCTCGTAAATGCTCAATGATCTTTTTGATGTCGATCACAGATATTGGATCGACGCCAGCAAAAGGTTCATCCAGTAGAATGAATTTTGGATTTGCGGCTAAAGCGCGTGCAATTTCGACTCGGCGACGCTCACCACCGGATAAAGCCATACCTAAACTGTCACGAATGTGCTGAATGTTAAATTCATCCAGTAGATCTTCGAGTTTGTCTTGGCGTTGCTCTTTTGTCAGTTCTGAGCGTGTTTGTAACACGGCCATTAGGTTGTCGTGAACAGACAGTTTTCTAAAAATAGAAGCTTCTTGTGGTAAGTAGCCAATACCCATTTTAGAGCGGTTGTGCATCGGTTGGATGCTGATGTCAGTATTATCAATGGTGATACTTCCTTCATCACGAGCGACAAGCCCAACGATCATGTAAAAAGACGTGGTTTTGCCTGCCCCATTAGGCCCGAGTAAGCCGACAATTTTTCCTGACTCAACTTGGAGGCTTACATCGGTTACGACCTTACGACCGTTATAGCTTTTTGCAAGGTGCTCTGCTTTTAATATTGCCATAGGGTTACTTATTATTTAATTGGCTCGGTTGTAATATTGTGGTCACACGCTTGTTTTCACCACCATCAGCCATCAATTTTTGAGTGCTGATCTGATAAGTGATCATTTCACTTTGAATCAAGCTATCGTCTTGGGCTAATTCTGCTTTGCCTGACATACGTAAAAACTCTTTTGCTACTTCATATTTCAGTTTGTTGGCTTTGCCTTTTAAAGTTTCACCAGTATCGGTCATTTGGCTAAAACGCGCAGGGTTGCCATAAGCTTCAATGATCTCGCGACCTTCTTTATTTTTAGGGCGGATCACAATCAGCTTATCGGCTTGAATATTGATACTGCCTTGTTTTAATGTCACATCACCGTTAAACGTCACTTGATTGTTTTTCATGTCGAGTGATTGGGAATCGGCATTAATGTAAAGGGGTTGCTGAGTATCGGAGCTCAGTGCCCAACTTGCTGTTGAAACACATAAGCAAGCTAATAAGCTAATTTCTAAGAGCTTCATATCTACCTTGTACTTTATTAAGTAATTTTGCTTCGTAACGTTCAAAGTTGCCACGCATTGCTTGGCCTGTGGTTTGGAATTGAGGGCCAAATAATCGTACAGCGTCATCCGTCATGAAATCTTTCTCAATGAGCTGAATGTTTAAGCTATCAGTGGTCATGGATTCAAAGCTCGCCCCTTGAATCAAATTATGAATCACTACATTACCAGTCATAAGCAAAGCGTGTTCATTGTCTAATACTGCATTGTCTGAGCTAATTTGCCACTCCGTGACATCACCTTCTCGGAAGATGGTTAACAGTGGCGAGACAAAATGGGTTTCACCAGTGCTGGAGTAGTGGTCGAGTGAGCGAGAATAAATACGGTAGTTTCGCACCCCACCTTCAGTGTAACTGGTATTGGTGAGGTGCGTTCCACTGAAAACTGGTACTTCCGCACTGGGTATGACTTGTTTGACTTCTTGATTTTGTTTATCAAACAGATAGTACCCTGCCCAACTGGAAACAACCATTAAGAGTATAAAAAGCAGTCTGGCTAGACTCATATACTCAAACCTTTATGCATTTCTAGTTCATCTTTTGCTTGTAGTATTAAATCGCAGACCTCGCGTACCGCGCCATAACCACCATTGATATGGGTAACGTAGTTTGCACGCTGTACTAAAAGCGGGTGCCCATCAGCAACACAGACTTTCAGCCCAACTTTTTCCATGACAGGCCAATCAATTAAATCATCACCAATGTAGCCTGTGTGCTCTGGTGCGATATTGAGTTTGGCACAAATATCTTGGTAAGCTTGCAGTTTATTGTCCTGGCCTTGGTATATTAGTTTAATACCAAGTGCGTTCATGCGGTTTTCTACAATTGCTGATTTACGACCAGTAATAATTGCGACTTCTACACCTGCGCTCATGAGTGCTTTGACGCCATAACCATCACGGGTGTGGAAGGTTTTTAATTCTTCACCATTGTTGCCCATGTAGATTCTGCCATCTGAGAACACACCATCCACGTCACAAATGAGTAGTTTAATGTCTTTGGCAATGGAAAAGAGCGATGGTTCCACCTCACCATATAAGGTAGTAATGGATTTAGGCATTACATTACTCCTGCTTTTAGTAAATCATGCATGTTTAAAGCGCCCACAAGTCGGCCATTATCACATAATAGTAAGCCGTTGATTTTTTTGCTTTCCATGATGTTTAACCCTTCAACTGCCAGCATGTCTGGGCTAGCGACGGTAGGGTTATGCGTCATGACTTCACCAATGTGAGTTGTGTGAATATCAATACGATTGTCTAATAAGCGACGTAGATCACCGTCAGTGAAGATCCCCAGTACCTGTTGTTCTTCATCTACAATGGCGGTCATCCCAAGCCCTTTTTGAGATACTTCGAGGAGTGCATCTTTAATTAGGGAGTCAGCGGTTACCATCGGTAACTTTTCATCATGATGCATGATATCGGCAAGGCGCATTAAAAGTTTACGGCCTAATGCGCCTCCCGGGTGAGAAAGAGCAAAATCATCGGCGGTAAAGCCTTTGGCCTCGAGTAAAGCCATCGCGAGGGCGTCACCCATCACTAATGTCGCCGTGGTGCTAGAAGTGGGAGCCAGTTCTAAAGGGCAGGCTTCTTTTGGTACTGTGATTTGCAAATGAACATCAGATACCGTTGCCATGGTTGAATTCGGTTTACCTGTCATGGAGATCAGGTCGATTCCTTGACGCTTAATGACGGGAACTAATGCTAAAAATTCAGAAGCTTCACCAGAGTTTGAGATGGCAAGCACGACATCCCCTTTTTCGATCATTCCTAGATCACCGTGGCTGGCTTCTCCCGGGTGAACAAAGAAGGATGGGGTGCCTGTGCTGGCAAAAGTTGCCGCAATTTTACTGCCGATAAGTCCAGACTTACCCATGCCCATAACAATGACTTTACCTTGGCAGTTCATCATTAATTCGCAGGCTTGATGAAAGCTATCATCAATGTAACGAGAAAGCTGGTTAAGAGCACTAATTTCAATGTCCAGTACTTCTTTACCAGCGGCACAAAAATCGAAATTGCTTGCCATGTTAATGGTTCCTTAAATGTTTAAGCGGCCACATTATAAAAGAGATATGTTTGATAGGCGATAAAGCACGCAAATAAAATACCACCTTCAATGCGGTTAATACTGCGACTTTTCCCTAAAGCCATAATCAGCAATAAAATAGAAATGGCTAGCATTACATAAAAATCACGCCCCATCGCCAAAGGACTCAGAACTGAAGGGTTGAGTAAGCCAGGGATCCCCATTACGGCCAAAATATTAAACACGTTAGAGCCGATAATGTTACCTACTGCCATATCATCTTCGCCTTTTTTCAGGCTCGCGAGTGAAGCGGCAAGTTCCGGCAAGCTAGTACCAATAGCAATGATGGTTAAGCCAATCACAAGGTCGCTCATGCCAAAGAATTTAGCAATGGTAACAGAAGAATCTACCAAGGTATCGGCGGCAAACGGTAAGGCCACTAGTCCGACTACCACCCAAAGGGCGGCTTTTGCGTTGCTAACGCCTTCTGGGATTTCAGACTCTTGTTCGTCAAGTAATACATCACCATTTTTCTTTTCGTTTTGGCTTATTTTTAGCATTGCAATTAGGAAGGAGATAAACAGAACAACCAGCAGTACACCTTCGTAAAAACCAAGGTGGCTATCCCACAATAATGCACCTGCTAATAAGGTCACAACGAGCATTAGCGGCAGCTCACGACGAATAACGCCAGAGCTGATAGCCAGAGGCTTGATGAGTGCTGTGATACCTAAAATAAGCGCAATATTTGCAATGTTTGAACCTAAAACATTACCCACAGCTGTGTCTGTTTTTCCATCTAGAGCGGCAGTCGCAGAAACCATCATTTCTGGGGCCGATGAGCCCATTGCAAGAATGGTCATACCGATAACAAGTGGTGATACACCTATGTTTTTTGCCAGTGCTGCTGCACCAAAAACGAGTTTATCAGCACTCCAGACGAGTAGGCCTAGCCCCACGACTAGAAACACAACTGCTTCAAGCATGTTTTTTCCTTAGTAAAATAGATGATAAAAAATGGTAGAGATAATATTGCCAGTAATTCTGACGTGTCAGCGTTCAAAATGGAAGAAAAAAGGGGAGGATAATTGTTATTCATTGATTCACAAAGCTTGTTTAATTTAGCAAGCTAATTCATATATTTTATTGAAAAGTCAGTAGAGTTGATAAATAAATTTGATAACCTGCGGTACTATTTATTGTTGTTAAGTTGAGATTGACTCAGATTTGACATAAGAACACTGTTCATTTGTGTGGGATTGGTGTTTAATCGTCCTATTATTTCTTGTTTGTTGGCTCTATGGAATGCGAAGCCAACGCTGTACTCATGATGTACAACGATTAAAGGTTGGATATGACCTCTAGTGATCATTTAGTGACCGTTAAGAACCTTACTTTTAGCCGCGGCGATCGTAAGATTTTTGATGATGTCAGCTTAGAAGTACCGAAAGGGAAGGTAACCGCCATTATGGGGCCTTCTGGCATTGGTAAAACAACATTATTACGCTTGATTGGTGGGCAAATTTTACCGGAGTCGGGTGATGTGTGGTTCGAAGGTTGGAATATTCCAACACTTGGCCGGTCTGAACTGTATAAAGCACGTAAAAAAATGAGCATGCTTTTTCAGTCGGGGGCTTTGTTTACGGATATGACAGTGTTCGATAACGTGGCCTTTCCAATTCGAGAGCACACGGATTTACCTGAAGATTTGATTCGCTCTTTGGTGTTATTGAAGTTAGAAGCGGTAGGATTACGTGGTGCTGCTCAGCTAATGCCAAGTGAGCTATCAGGGGGGATGGCTCGCCGTGCGGCACTGGCGCGGTCTATTGCGCTTGATCCCGATTTGATCATGTACGATGAGCCTTTTGTTGGCCAAGACCCGATTACGATGGGGGTGCTGGTGGAGCTGATTCGTAATTTAAGTCAGGCCCTTGGGTTAACGTCTATTGTTGTCTCTCATGATGTTCCTGAAGTAATGAGTATTGCTGATCATGTGTACTTGTTGGCTGAAGGTAAAGTGATTGCTCAAGGTTCACCGCAGGCTTTACGAGAAAACCCAGATCCGAAAGTACGCCAATTCTTAGATGGGTATGCAGACGGCCCCGTTCCGTTCCGCTTTCCCGCTAAAGCATTGTCACAGGAGTTATTTAATCATGGCGGATAGTGCAGTGATGAAATTTATTGCAAAAACAGGGCGTCGTGGTCTGGATGTCTGTGAATCTTTTGGTCGCGCCACGTTCATGTTGCTAGGGGCTGTGATTGCTAAACCGCAGCCGATTAAAATGTTGCCGCTGGTTATGACACAGTTATATTCTGTCGGCGTATTATCCTTAGCTATTATCATCGTGTCTGGTTTATTCATTGGCATGGTTCTTAGTCTTCAGGGTTATATCATTCTTGTGGATTACGGCGCTGAAACCAGTCTTGGTCAGATGGTGGCGCTTTCTTTATTACGAGAGCTTGGGCCTGTAGTCACCGCGTTATTATTTGCTGGTCGAGCAGGTTCTGCATTAACGGCTGAAATTGGGTTAATGAAAGCCACTGAGCAAATATCAAGCATGGAAATGATGGCCGTTGATCCTTTAAGACGTATTATTGCACCGCGATTATGGGCGGGTCTGATTTCAATGCCATTACTTGCCATGATTTTTATGGCTGTTGGTATTTGGGGGGGGCAGATTGTTGGTGTGGAATGGAAAGGTATTGACCACGGTAGTTTTTGGTCTGTGATGCAGTCTTCTGTTGATCTACGGTATGACATCGTGAACAGCATTATTAAGTGTATGGTGTTTGCATTTACTATCACCTGGATTGCACTTTTTAATGGTTATGATGCGATACCGACTTCTGAAGGGATCAGCCGAGCAACAACACGAACCGTTGTACACTCGTCATTAGCCGTATTGGGATTAGATTTTGTGCTTACAGCACTGATGTTTGGGAATTAATCATGCAACAGACACGTAAATTAGAACTTTGGGTTGGCTCATTCATTTTAGTTGGCTTGGGCGCTCTATTAATCATCATGCTGAAAGTCGCGGATGTGAGCAACATCGGTAATGGTGAAACATACACCCTAAAAGCGGAATTCGATAACATCGGTGGCTTGAAAGTGCGCTCGCCAATTAAGGTTGGTGGTGTCGTCGTCGGACGAATCACTAACATCACATTAGATACCAGCAGCTACTTGCCTGTGGTGAGCATGGCGATTGAAAAGCAGTACGGTTACTTTCCAGAAACCTCTGCTGTGCAAATTTTAACGGCAGGCTTGATCGGTGAGCAATACGTTGGTTTGGTTCCTGGCTTTGTTGATGAAGACATTGATCTGCTGGGTGATGGTGATTACGTAGAAGACACCAAATCAGCATTAGTATTAGAAGATATGATAGGCCAAGTGCTGTATAGCATTGGTGGCGACAGTTCAGAATCAACGACTGAGCCAACGACGGAACAGTAAGGACAGAATGATGAAAAAGATAATTGCACTATTTACTCTTGTAATTGCGAGCTTCTCTTGGATGGCATCAGCCGCAGAGGTGGATAAAACCAAGCCCTACGAGATGATGGAGTTTGTATCGGAAAATACGTTTGCGCGTTTAAAAGCTGAGCAAGAGAATATTCAGCAGCAACCTGAAATTTTGAAAACGGTTGTGCGTGAAGAGCTGATGCCATACGTGAATGTGAAATACGCGGCTTACAAGTTGTTAGGCACACACTTAAAAAAGACAACACCAGAAGAGCGTGAAGAATTTGTTCGTGCATTTAATCAGTACCTTATCGCCTCTTACGCACAGGTGTTAACACAATACACTGATCAGAATGTATTGTTTGAGCCGGAAAAAACCATTCCTGCAGATAAACGCATCATTTCTATTCGAGTTGAAATTGTCGACAGTGCTCGTCCATCGATTAAAATTGATTTCAAACTGCGTAAAAATAAGAAAACGTCAGAGTGGCAGGCGTTTGATATGGTAGCAGAAGGCGTAAGCTTACTATCAACAAAGCAGTCTGAGTGGAATAGCAAAATCCGTAAGGAAGGGATTGATGCGGTTAGTAAAGAGTTGCATCGTTTAGCGTTAAATCCGATTCGTTTAGAAGGCGATAAATAATGGCAGTGCATCCCACTTGGCATATTACCTCTGAGGATCGTGTGGTGTTAGAAGGTGCCCTAGATCGTGAAACCGTGCCAGTATTATGGCGGGAAATCACACAATGGCATCCTAAAAGTGATCAAGTTCAGGTAGACTTAGCGCAAATTGATCGAATTGATTCTGCTGGCATGGTTATGCTGTTACATTTAATAGAGCATGCAAAAAAACGAAACTGTCATATAATGCTTGGTTTCGTGCCTGATCAGCTAATGACATTAATGCGGTTAAGCAATGTTGAATCAATACTTGCCGATCATATAAATAACGCGGCGTAAGAGGTAAACGAGTGGATAGCACTGAAATTAAACAGATTTTAGAAAGTGAACTTCAATTAAGTGAAGTTCACGTGAAAGGTGAAGGCAGTCATTTTGAAGTGATTGCTGTTGGTGACATGTTCGATGGAATGAGCCGCGTTAAGAAACAGCAAACTATTTATGCTCCTCTTATGGAACAGATCGCTTCAAATGCAATTCATGCATTATCCATTAAAGCCTACACGCCTCAGGAATGGGAACGTGATAAAAAATTAAATATGCCATTCTAAGAGGTCGTATTGAATGCATAAATTTCTTATCAAAGGAAGCGATAAGCCGCTTTCTGGTGACGTTCATATCTCTGGTGCAAAAAATGCGGCTTTGCCAATTTTGTTTTCTGCGTTACTAGCAGAAGAACCAGTAGAAGTCGCTAATGTACCTAAGCTGCGTGACATCGACACCACGATGGAGCTGCTAAAGCGTTTAGGTGCAAAGGTAGAACGCAATGGTTCCGTACACGTTGATGCGAGTCAAATCGATAACTTCTGCGCACCTTATGAGCTTGTAAAAACCATGCGTGCTTCCATCTGGGCTTTAGGTCCACTTGTTGCGCGTTTCGGTCAAGGGCAAGTCTCTCTGCCGGGTGGTTGTGCGATTGGTGCCCGTCCTGTTGATCTTCATATCAAGGGCTTAGAGCAACTTGGGGCGACCATCACATTAGAAGATGGTTATGTAAAAGCAGACGTTGATGGCCGTTTAAAGGGCGCGCACATTGTGATGGATAAAGTGAGCGTTGGTGCCACGATCACCATCATGAGTGCAGCAACGTTAGCAACGGGCACAACGATCATTGAAAATGCAGCGCGTGAGCCTGAAATTGTTGATACTGCAGAGTTCTTAAATACTTTGGGTGCAAAAATCTCAGGTGTTGGCACTGATACGATTACGATTGAAGGTGTTGAACGTTTGACAGGTGGCCGCCACGAAGTAGTTGCGGATCGCATTGAAACGGGAACGTTTTTAGTAGCTGCCGCTGTTTCTGGCGGTAAAATTAAGTGTCTTAATACCCAACCTCATTTACTTGAAGCGGTGCTTGCCAAATTGGAAGATGCGGGCGCGTTAGTGGAAAGTGGTGAAGATTGGATCAGTGTCGACATGACTGGCGATCGTGAATTACGAGCTGTGAATATTCGTACTGCACCGCATCCAGGTTTTCCAACGGACATGCAGGCTCAATTTACATTGCTGAATATGGTGGCCAAAGGTTCTGGTATTATTACAGAAACTATTTTTGAAAACCGCTTTATGCATGTTCCTGAGCTACAGCGAATGGGTGCACACGCAGAGATTGAAGGCCATACCGTGATCTGTGGTGATACGGATCACCTAAGTGGTGCTGAAGTAATGGCGACAGACTTACGTGCCTCAGCAAGCTTAGTGATAGCGGGTTGTATTGCCCAAGGCGAGACGGTCGTTGATCGTATCTATCATATTGATCGTGGCTACGACAAAATTGAAGATAAGTTGTCTCGTGTGGGTGCGAATATCGAGCGGATCCCTTCTGGTCGATAACACAACATAACTGCTGTATTGAAACCGGGATCTGCAATAGAGCCCGGTTTTTTATATCTTATGATATCAATATCGAAGAGCTAATACGCATTAATGACAAGACGGTTGGTATTCATCCACTCCATCCGTATAATAGCGTACACATGTACGCTGAGGAGATTATAAATGATTGCTGTACTACGCCTGTTGGCAGTAGCGGTGTTTGCCATCTTAATGTTCACATTAGGTTGTGGTTATTGCTTATTTAGCCCGCGCAACCCAAAACACGTTCATACATTTGGTCGCTTATTTAGCAAAATGTCGGCTGTTTTTGGCATTAAGCTAGAAGTACGTATACCAGATGAGGCTTATCAGCAAGGCACTAGCATGTACATTGCTAACCACCAAAATAGCTGGGATCTGTTTACTGTTTCTGGTGCGGTGATGCCACGTACTGTGACGGTAGGTAAGAAAAGCTTAGTGTGGTTACCTTTATTTGGTCAGCTTTATTGGATCACCGGTAATATTTTGATTGATCGTGCTAACCGAAGTAAAGCGATGGGTACGATTGGTCAGGTTGTAGAAAAAATTAAAGAGCGCTCAGTGTCTGTTTGGATGTTTCCTGAGGGTACGCGTTCACGTGGTCGTGGTTTGATGCCGTTTAAAACGGGTGCTTTTCACGCTGCAATTGGTGCTGGCGTGCCAGTAACTCCAATTGTGTGTAGTACAACACAAGATAAAATTAAGCTAAACCGCTGGAATAATGGTCACGTTATTGTGGAAATGTTGCCACCAGTGAGTACAGAAGGGTGTACGAAAGAGAATGTTCGTGAAATAGCGGCTCAGTGTCGTGAGCAAATGGCACAGAAGCTTGCAGAGCTGGATGCAGAAGTAGAGCAATTAAATATGGGTAGCCGCAAGCAGTCGGCGTAACCACTAGTTATAATTGTCAGTAAGATTGAAGAAGAAAAGGTGCGCTGATGAGCGTACCTTTTCTTGTTTAGGAGCTAAATATGCATTCATACGGTCAGCAACAAAATGTCATCTTGGTTGATGAACAGGGCCAACCTATTGGCGAGATGGAAAAAATGGCTGCTCATGTTAGCGGTGAGCTGCATCTCGCATTTTCGGTATTACTGTACCGGAGAACCTCGGCTGGGGTTGAGTTTTTGCTTCAGCAGCGAGCATTGGGGAAATATCACAGTGAAGGTTTGTGGACGAACACCTGCTGTTCTCACCCTGAGCACAATGAAACGATACTAGCCGCTGCCGTTCGCAGGCTAAAGCAAGAAGTCCACATTAGTGCTGAAAAGATGCCTCTAAAAGAGCTGGGTTCTTTTATTTATCGGGCGGAACTGGATAATAATTTGATTGAGCACGAGCTGGATCATGTGGTGTGTGCTGAGATTGATGATGTCGAATATGAACTTAACCCTGAAGAGGTGATGGCAGTCCGTTGGTGGCCTGAAGCTGAATTGTCAGAGGAGCTAAGTCAGCACCCAGAACGTTTTACAGCGTGGTTTAGCCAAGTTTTATCATTTACTCAAAAAGCGATTTCTGTCGCGTAAACGGTAGTTATATGTGAATAAAAGCGGTGATCTCACCGCTTTTATTATGGAGCGATTACTTACGTACCGCGATCGCTTCAATTTCAATTTTCACGTCTTTTGGTAAACGCGCAACTTCAACACAAGAGCGTGCAGGGTAGTTAGCCACATTATGGCTATCGAAAAACTGACCATACACTTCATTTACAGTGCCAAAATCATTTAGGTCTTTTACAAATACGGTCATTTTTACAATGTCAGTTACCGTTAGACCTGAAGCTTCAACCACTGCTTTTACGTTTTCAAGCGACTGGCGTGCTTGCTCTGCAATATCGTCAGAGACTTCGCCTGTTTGTGGGTTTACTGGAATTTGGCCAGAAGTTAGAACCATGTTGCCAAGATCAACACCTTGTACGTATGGGCCGATAGCTGCTGGTGCATTTTCAGTGTGTAGAACAGTGGTCATTATGATACTTCCTTTATTTATGTCATAGGAGGTTATATGTAACTTCTAGTGTGCAACGCAGCATCACTAAGGTAAAGCCCTAGAACAAAAAACTCTTAAAATCTGATGGGGTCAAAGCTTGAAGTTGCAGCTTACGCCATACCTAAACGTTCTTTTACGATTTGCTCACATAAATCAATGCGTTTAATGTCTCGTGGTGCAATCATAACAGTATCGTTGCCTCCCACAGATCCTAGAATCTCATTGTGCGGTTGAATATCAATTAATCGAGCGACTAATTGAGCACCTCCTGGGTGGGTTTTTACAACCACAACAAGTTGATTATGAGTGACGTATTCAATTTGAGAAGCAATGGAAGAGTTAATACGGACGGGCTCACTTTCAACGGTTAAGCAGTAGACTTTTTTCCCGTGAGCATTAGGAACTTTTGCTACTCCTAAGCGAGAGAGCAAACGAGACACGGTGGATTGACTGACATCACTAAATCCCATCGTGATCAGCTGGTGGCGGATCTCATCTTGTGTAGTAAAGCTTTGTTGTTGTAGCAAACGCTTACACGCAAGGTAGGCATTTTCATCATCATGTTCAATGAGCGTATTTGGCTGAGCTGTCATGGCAACTCCTTAATTTTTAATAATATTGATCATATCTATCGCCAATGAGCTGGCTGAAAAGTGTGGTGTTGGGTTGAATGGTATCAGCTCATACACTTATAAAATTTGATGAGTATCACCAAAAGATTGAGCCAAAATAGGGGGGAGGTCAGAGTGTGATTAAACTCTTATTTTGTGGTGTTTTTTAAACAATATAAAGATTAAAGCCCTGAAATATCAGAGCTTTAATGTTGTATTTTTGTTTTGTGTTAATTGCGTTCTGTAACAATCTCTCGTGAGAACACTTTTTCACAATATTTGCACTTGAGCTGAATGTCTTCTTTTTTAGTGATGACTTTAAAGCTACTGTCCACAGGTTCATCGTGGCTGATGCAGTTGGTGTTTGGGCAGGCAAACACATTGGTGATCATCTCTGGTAGTGTGAGCGGGATTTTTTTCACTACCTCGTAGTTTTCAATTTGATTCACTGTTGCTTTTGGCGCATAAAGAGCAAGTTTGCTGGCTTGCTGTGCTGAAACAAAGGTGTTTTCTACTTTGAGTAGATCTTTAGCTCCTAATGCAGAAGACGGTAAGTTAAATCCAACAGTGACACGTTCAGCAGATTTATGAAGATTAAACAGCTTTAGTACTTTAATGCCAATGTGAGCAGGAATATGGTCGATTACAGTCCCGTCTTTGATGGCTTCAACCTGTAATTGTGTTTCTTTTACCATGATATTGTCTCCTACCTTACAGTTCTTCATTTAATACTAACGCTAACAGAGCTTGGCGAGCGTATACGCCATTTTCTGCTTGCTGGAAGTAATAGGCGTGTGGGGTTTTATCTACGTCTACTGTAATCTCATCTACACGTGGTAGTGGGTGCAGTACTTTTAAATTTTCACGAGCTTCGACTAGATTGTTGGCGCTTAAAATGTAGGCGGATTTGATGTGCGCGTATTCTGATTCATCAAAGCGTTCTTTCTGCACTCGTGTCATGTACAGGATATCTAACTCAGGTATGGCGGTTTCCATGTCCTGCATGATGGTGTACTCAATGCCTGCTTCATCCAGCTCTTCACAGATGTAATCTGGCATCGCTAAGACTTCTGGTGCGATGAAGAAGAATTTTACGTTATTAAATTTAGCCAGCGCTTGAGTTAATGAGTGCACAGTGCGGCCGTATTTTAAGTCACCGACAAAGGCCACATTTAAGTTGTCTAAGCGACCTTGCGTCTCATAGATTGAGAATAAGTCGAGCAGTGTTTGAGTTGGGTGTTGATTCGCCCCATCTCCACCGTTAATCACCGGAACACCATTTGAAAACTCAGATGCTAAGCGTGCGGCACCTTCTTGAGGGTGGCGCATGACGTAGGCATCCACATAAGAAGAGATAACCTGAACAGAGTCGGCCAAGGTTTCGCCTTTTTTGGCCAGTGATGTATTACCACCGTTATCAAAACCAATTACTGTGCCACCCAATCGTTGGATTGCGGTTTCGAAAGACAGACGAGTTCGGGTGGACGGTTCAAAAAAGCAGCTTGCGACTACTTTGTTTTTTAATAGCTCAGGATTTGGTGTTGCTTTTAAATTACCAGCCGTTTCAACGATAAGCTCAAGTTCACTTCGAGTCAGTTCTGGGATGGAAATGATGTGTTTTTGATATAGCGAGTGCGCCATGGCCTTCTCTTCCCTATTGTTGATGACAGTGACATCTGCAGAAGTTGCAGTCAAAAAAAAGCCTCCCATTAATAGGAGGCTTTTTTAAAAAACGATAGGAGAACGAAAACGGACGCCTGCCAAGAGGTCATCTTGGTTACTAACTGGCGCAAGTTGGATGCATTTTTTCGAACAAGCATATTTCATTCCCCAAACAAATTGCGGAGGATTATACGCCCTAAAAATGAGAGCGCAAGCGTTTGCTTTGAAATTATATAAACTATTCATTTTATGGAAGTTTATGCAATGATGGTTCGTTTTTTAGCTTGGTTAACTTATTGTATTTAAAATTTATTTTTTGATAGTGGTGTTAAGCTGCAGAGAAATTATTCCGCATAATTTTAGTCAGTGTAGATAGGGTTTCGGGGGATTTTGATGGAAAAAGCAAAGAAAAAGCCAAAGGGAATAATCACCTTTGGCTTTTGGTCTAGCCTTTACTGAGCTATGTATAGGTTGCTAGGTGTTCGTACTAGTTGCCGAGTGTCGCGACCATGATAGCTTTGATGGTATGCATGCGGTTTTCAGCTTCGTCAAACACAATAGAGTGATCAGATTCGAACACTTCTTCAGTAACTTCCAAGCCCTTCATACCGTATTTTTCAGCAACTTCAGCACCTACGGTTGTTTCATCATTGTGGAATGCTGGTAGGCAGTGCATGAATTTCACGTGTGGGTTGCCAGTGGCTTTTAGCATCTCCATATTCACTTGGTAAGGTGTCATTAATTTCACGCGCTCGTCCCATGCATCTTTGGATTCACCCATAGATACCCATACATCTGTATATAGGAAGTCACAGCCTTGAACGCCCTCTTGAACATTTTCCGTAAGAGTGATTTTCGCGCCTGTATTCTCTGCGATTTCACGGCACTGAGCCACTAACTCTTCTTCTGGCCAGAATGCTTTTGGTGCCACAAGGCGAATGTCCATGCCCATTTTGGCTGCACCTACCATCAGTGAGTTACCCATGTTGTTACGGGCATCACCTAAATAAGCAAAGGTCATTTCGTGTAGTTGTTTACCACGGCCGTGCTCCATCATTGTTAGGAAGTCAGCCAGAATCTGGGTTGGGTGGAATTCATCGGTTAAGCCATTCCAGACAGGAACACCAGCATGAGCACCAAGCTCTTCAACAATTTCTTGGCCAAAACCACGGTATTCAATGCCGTCATACATACGGCCTAATACACGAGCAGTGTCTTTCATGGATTCTTTATGGCCAATTTGAGATCCAGATGGGCCTAGGTAAGAAACTTGCGCGCCTTGATCAAATGCCGCCACTTCAAATGCACAGCGAGTACGAGTGGATGATTTTTCAAAAATCAGCGCGATGTTTTTACCTGTTAGACGTGGCTGTTCGTAACCGTTGTATTTTGCTTTTTTCAATTCAGCAGACAGATCAAGTAAGTGCTGAATTTCGCGTGGAGTGAAGTCTAGTAATTTTAGGAAGTTACGGTTGCGTAGGTTAAAAGCCATAATGTTTATCCTTATTATCTCTCTTGGATTTGGTCAGGGAATTCACTCTCTGCCTTCCGATATAATGGTTATACTAATTTTTTTGTTCTTTTTGAATAAATATTTACTATTTAAGCAACAATATTCGTTCCGGCAGTTCCATTTAAGATGTCTAAACCATCTTCTAGAGCACCAATCCCAACTAATTTCCCACCTTGCTTAATGAATTCACATGACGCTTCAATTTTTGGTCCCATGGATCCGGCATCAAATTGATAGTTGCTTAATTCATTTGGCGTTGTGCTACGCAGCGCTTTTTGAGTTGGGGTCCCCCAATCTAAATATACTGCATCTGCATCGGTTAAGATCAGCAGTGCATCGGCGTTGATTTGTTTGGCAAGAAAAGCCGCTGACATGTCTTTGTCGATCACCGCTTCTACGCCGATCAGTTTGCCGTTTTCTTCTTTTACAGGAATGCCACCGCCACCAGTACAGATAACCAAGTGACCTTTTTCGATCAAGCTGGTGATGGCTTCGTCTTCCACAATGCCTGTTGGTTGTGGGCTAGGGACCACGCGACGGAAATATTCGCCGTCAGGCTTTATGGTCCATTGGTGTTTTTCTGCTAATTCACGGGCTTCTTGTTCGTTATAAACCGGACCAATAGGCTTGGTTGGATCTCTGAACGCTGGATCATTTGGGTCCACGTTCATTTGGGTGAGCATGCACGAGACATGTTGCGTTGGTTCTAAATTGTGCAACTCTTGCATGAGCATGTAGCCGATCATGCCTTGGGTTTCTGAGCCCAGAACATCCAGCGGGTAAGGGTTTACTTTTTTATATTCTAACCCTTGTAGTGCTAGCAGCCCGACTTGTGGGCCATTGCCGTGTACTAAAACCACGTTATAAGTTTTTGCTATTTCGGCAATGGTCTTGGCAGCAGTGGCAATGTTTTGGCGCTGAGTGTCTGCTTCTAGTGGCTCTCCACGGCGTAGCAATGCGTTGCCACCAAGGGCAACGACAACAGTTTGTTTGGTCATGATCGTATCTCTCAATTTTTTGTTTTAAGTATTTTTAGCTGATCGGTTGTTGCCAGCTTTTAATGTGCTGATGTGCTTGGAAAAGCGGTGTTATCAGCGTTGTAATTAGGGCGTAGCCGAGAGCACAAGGCAGAACAGCTCTCGGCTAAATAAAGTCATGAGATAAATTAAGAGATAGTAGGTAAAGCGAGGAAATGAAGCAGAGAGGGCCACCAACCAGGGCAGTCAGTGGCCTGAAGTTGGGGGGATTAAATACCGTCTCGTTCTAATGGGCAGCTCATGCAGCGCGCACCGCCACGGCCACGGCCCAGTTCATTTCCAGGGATTGGTAATACTGTTATCCCTGCTTTATCGTACTTCTCGTTGGTGTAGACGTTACGCTCGTAACCAATCACCACACCTGGTTTTACTGTTAATACGTTGTTGGCATCGTTCCATTGCTCACGCTCTGCTTCGTAGCTGTCACCGCCTGTGGTGATGATGTTGAGCTGATCGACGCCTAAAGACTCTTCAATGGCGTTAACAAAGTAACCTTTCTCTTTTACGGCTACTTCGCCTTGTTCGTTGCCCGTTAGGCTCCAGCATTTTATGTCTTTGCGCATCACTTCCGGGTATACCGAGAACGTGTCTACATCCATATGTGTCATTACTGTATCTAAGTGCATGCACGCACGGTGTTTTGGCAGCTCAAGAGCAATGACTTGTTTTGCTTGGCCTGATTTGAATAGACCAGCCGCTAGGTTTTCAACACCTTGTGGCGTGGTTCGCTCTGACATGCCGATAAGTACAGAGCCGTTACCAATAACAAGAACATCACCGCCTTCAATGGTGGCGTTATCGTAATGTACGTCTTCGTCGCCGTAGTATTTAATGAAGTCTTCGCCTGCAAACATTGGGTGCCAGCGATAAATTGCACGTAAGTGGTTGGTTTCACGTTGACGTGCCGGTTTTGCCATTGGGTTAATTGAAACACCACCGTAAACCCAACATGAGGTATCACGAGTAAATAAGTGATTTGGCAGTGGTTCAATAATAAAATCTATAGAGCTATGCATACCTTGCATCATGGATGCTGATTGAATTGGTAGTTCTGAATACGCTAAACCACCTAATAAAATGGTTGCGAGTTCATCGTTACCCATATCCGATAAGAAAGCTCGAATATCTGATGCAAATGCAGGCCCGAAGCGATAGTTAGAAATTTGTGTATCTAGTAGCCATTGTTTTGCTTCTGGTACTGCTAAGGTGTCGGCAAGTAAGTCATGCAGTAAGAAAACTTCAACCCCTTGGTCGGTTAGCGTTTGGGCGAACGCATCGTGTTCTTTACCCGCTTGCTCTACGGCCAGTACATCATCAAATAATAATTCGTGACAGTTTGATGGTGTAAGGTGGGTCAGTGCGCGCTCTGGGCGATTAAGTAGCACTCGACGTAACTGACCAACTTCTGAACCTACATAAAACTTACTCATGATCGTATCTCTCTATAATGACCAATTTGACAATCCATTGACCCTTATATTGGCGAAGATACGCTGTACTATGCAATATTGACTTTGTCTGTCTTTGCTCTTTTGTATGTCTTCATCATACTCCACTTGATGAGCTATTCTTCGACATTTATCACAAAAAATAGACTTTGACTCCTTTCTAACTCATTGTTTTTTTAACATTATTTATTCATTTGTCGTTTTGTTTCGTGCAAGAATTTATATGTAAAAAAAGTGCTTTTTGATGGTGATTTAAGGGGGTAATAGTCTGATTTTAGTCATTTTGGTGCGTAAGCATGGAATTTTATTCACAAGAATACGGTGTCTATTTACTCACTATTATTGGAACTTATGCAGTTTATTTGAGCGCCTATATGACTTGTCATGAGCTGTTAAACAAACCGTAACGAAACTTTTTCTTTCTAAAACATTTTTTATTGTATTTTGTAGTTTTGTTTCTTTTTATTAGCCGTTGATTTTTTATTTTTACGGTTAATTAGATTTTAATTTTGCTTTTTTGCCTTTTGCTTAGTGATAAACCCCAAATGTCAGCGTTAATGATTGTGTGTTGATGTTAATTTTATGTTTCTGTGATCTTGATCGGTTTTTAAACGATAGGAGAGAGGCCCAAATGCGCTTATAAAACAGAGAAAATTGATTTGGCACTAATGGCTTTTTATCGGGAAATAACTAAAAAATGGGGGGGAGGGCTCTGTAGAAGGTGGGCTGAAAAAGTGTTTTTAGTGAAAAAGCCAGCTGAACTCAGCTGGCTATTAGGGTTATAAATGATCATTTGGGGGGTTATAAAATCGCGCCTAAGCTTAACATTGCCATGATCAGCACAGTTAAAATACCAAGTAGCGGCATGACCCATTTCACCCAACGGACATAAGGGACGCGAGCGATGGCTAGCCCTCCCATGACCACTGCAGAAGTAGGGGTCATGAGGTTAACAATACCGGACGCTGATTGATAAGCGGTTACCACCAAATCTCGACTGACACCTGCAAAATCGGCCAGAGGAGCCATGATTGGCATGGTTAATACGGCCAAGCCAGATGACGATGGCACTAAGAAAGACAGCAGTATTTCAAGCCAATACATAACATTAATAAACACGATGGAAGACAGCCCAGTAACAGCATGCTCTGCTGTGTTTAAAATGGTGTCAGTGATCATGCCTCTGTCCATGATGACCACAATACCGCGAGCAATACCAATGATCAGGGCAACACCCAGTAAATCACGTGCACCATCAATGAAGCTTGATGTTAGCTCTTCTTCGCTCATGCGAGCCACAATACCCACGATAATGGTGGCCGCTAAGAACATGGCAGAGATTTCAGCCATCCACCAACCGAGTACGGCAACACCATAAATCATCACACCAAAAGCGGCAGTAAAAATGCCGAGTATAATTTTGCGTGTGGTGGTGAATTCTAAGCTACCTTGCTCGTCTTTATCGCCTAAGAAATACGCTTTGTTTTCTTCGTATTTATCAAAAACAATGGATTTACTTTGGTCGGCTTGCACCATTTTGGCGTAACGCATGACATAAGCCACACAGATAAACCAGCCGATCACCAGCATAGCAACACGCAGTAAGATACCGTCGGTAAATGGAATACCGGCAGCATTGGCGGCGATCACGGTTGCAAAAGGGTTTATTGTCGAACCTAAAGTGCCGATTCCTGCGCCAAGCAATACCGTAGCAGCAGCCACAACGGGATCAAAGCGAGCAGCTATCATTACAGGAACAAGTAGCGTGTAAAAAGGTAGAGACTCTTCCGCCATGCCATAAATCGTACCGCCAGCGGCAAACAGTGCCATTAAGATGGGGATCATCCATTCTTCTCGGCCAGCCAGCTTTGCTGTGACTCGTTCAATCCCAGCGTCAATGGCACCGGTTTTGGTGACTAAACCTAAAAAGCCCCCAATGACAAGGATAAATAACGAAACATCAATCGCCGCTGCTTCATAAGTGTTGTGATCGTAAAGGCCATCAATCGGGGCCATTAAGACATCGACAATACCTTGTGGGTTGCTATCGACAACTTTATAGGTGCCAGTAACAGGAACCTCTTTACCCAGATCGTCATTCATTACGCGATCATATTGGCCAGCAGGCACGATCCAGGTGAGCAGGGCAACGATGGCGATTAACGCAAAAAGAATGGTGTAAGCCGATGGAAATTTAAAGTTTGCGAAGAAGCCGCCTTTGTCTTCTTGCTTGAGGGTATTCGTCGTCATGAGTTTTCTCCTCTACGCCATCACTAAATTGAATAGTTCTAAACTGAATAGTTATTCGAAATTAAATGTGGCAATGGCTGCCTAAGTCTTGCATTACAAAAAGTCACGACTGAGGCAGCAATACAACGGGTTAGGAAGGGTTAGATGTCGTCGCGTTCCATAGGGCAACTCATGCAACGTGCACCACCACGACCACGGCCTAGTTCATCCCCTGGAATTGGTAATACGGTAATGCCGGCTTTGTCGTATTTTTCATTGGTGTAAGTATTACGTTCATAACCAACCACCACACCTGGTTTAACGGTGAGCACGTTATTGGCATCGTTCCATTGTTCACGTTCGGCTTCGTAGTTATCACCACCCGTTGTGATGATTTTTAACTGATCGACGCCTAGCGCTTTTTCAATGGCATTGACGAAGTAGCCTTCTTCTTTCACATTTACGTTGCCTGCTTCGTTGCCTGTTAAGCTCCAGCACTTAATGTCTTTACGCATGACTTCTGGGTAAACAGAGAAAGTATCAATGTCCATGTGTGTCATTACGGTATCTAAATGCATGCAAGAACGGTGTTTTGGCAGCTCAAGGGCAATCACTTGTTTGGCTTGGCCTGCTTTAAATAAACCTGCCGCTAGGTTTTCAACGCCTTGTGGTGTGGTTCTTTCCGACATACCAATCAATACAGATCCTTTACCGATCACAAGTACATCACCACCTTCAATGGTGGCATTATCGTAAGCACGGTTTTCATCACCGTAATATTTCACAAAGTCTTGCCCTGCAAACATTGGGTGCCAACGGTAAATGGCGCGTACGTGGTTGGTTTCACGTTGGCGAGCAGGTTTTGCCATTGGGTTAATAGAAACACCACCGTAAACCCAGCAAGACGTGTCACGGGTGAATAAATGATTCGGTAGTGGCTCGATAATAAAATCAGACGCTGAGTGCATGCCTTGCATCATTGAAGAAGAGGTAATAGGCAACTCAGAGTAAGCAAGGCCACCAAGCAGCATTGAAGCCAGTTCTTTGTGTTCGATATCGCCTAAGAAGCAACGCACATCATTGGCAAATGTTGGCCCTAAACGGAAATCAGATACTTGGGTATCTAGCAACCAGGCTTTGGCTTCCGGAATGTCTAATGTTTCTGTGAGTAGGGTATGAAGTAGAAATACCTCGACGCCTTGATCCGTTAACGTTTTTGCAAAGGCATCGTGTTCTTCACCGGCACGGTCGACAGCCAATACATCATCAAACAATAATTCGTGACAGTTAGAAGGGGTAAGGTGAGTGAGGGCACGCTCTGGGCGGTGTAATAATACGCGACGGAGTTGACCTACTTCTGAACCTACGTGGAATTTAGTCATGATCGTATCTCTCTTTTTGTTTCGCCGTTTTATTAAATTACGGTCGTTGTTTTATTTTTCGTAAGAGAGTGTATGGCGGCTTTAAACACTATACTTTGGGGTTAATCACAAATTTATATTCGATAATATTGCAATGATTTAGCTTATAAAACTTTTGTATGGGTATTTTATGGGGAAAGTTGAGTGAATATGTGATGAATAAAACCAATGGAGTTTGTTTGTTTATTCAGGCCGATATTTTATTAAACTTCTGGAGGCGTGGTATTTATGGTGACGTGTATCGATGGTTTTATCGAGTTATTGCGTGAATATGCCACTTTCATGAGCTATTTTTCTTAGAAAGAGAAATGAGTAAAAAGGTAATCCGATAATTTATGCACACTCTTTCACCATTTGCTGGTGAGTTTGTAAGACAAATATCCGTCACTTATTTGATATATATCAATTTTACATTTTGGCAACACAAGAAAGTTGGTAATTGCTTGCTAATCGTGCCATATTCCGTCCACTTGTTCCTGACTTCCTAAACCAATTGGAGCCTTCTATGTCTAATAATGCCGATGATTACCTATCTGTTGAGGAGCTTATTGAGCTTCAGAAAGAAGATACTCGTGAGATCATCAAAACATTAATGGATGACGACAGCGATCCGGATGCGCTATACACCATTGAGCACCATCTGGCTGCTGAAGATTTTTCTGTGCTTGAAAAAGCCGTCGTTGAAGCTTTTAAAATGGGCTTTGATGTACAAGAAGCAGAAGAGCTGGAAGATGAAGATGGAACGAAAATGATGTGCTGTGATGCAGTGGTTGATTCGCCATTAGACGCTGAAATCATCGATATGCAAGTTGAAAAGCTGGTACATCTTGCCGAGAAATACGACATCATCTACGACGGTTGGGGAACTTACTTCGAAGGTGATGAAGACGAGGATGAAGAGTTCGAAGACGAAGAGTAATCTCGTGTAAGTAAGATTGTGAACGGCTGATATCGATGTTATATCAGCCGTTTTTTTATGCTTATGTCTAGATCTTCATATAGGGGATGACGTAGAATTCGCCAAATTAATTGATCTGGCTCAAGAAGGAATGTCATGCAACGTTCACTCACTGGTTTATGGCAAGTCTCACCGTTAACCGATTTATCTATCCCACAAGATGACATTACCTTTCCAGCTGCTTTGAGCTCGGTGTTACCTCAGTCGTTATCGGAAGAGCAGATCTCGCAATCGGAGTGGCATTTAATGCATTTTTCCGATGTAGACCAAGCGATGCTTTCCTGCTCTTCGGTGGATTTGGTGCTAAGTGGTGTTTCCCATTTTGCGGAAGTTCGTGTTAATGGTGTGGCTGTGTTTGACTGTACCGATCGCAATGAACGTTATCGAAAAGACATTAAACCCTATCTACAAGAAGGGGGGAACCGATTTGAGATCCTGTTTTTAGAGCAAGATGATGATTGGCTGCTCGATGACGAAGAGTTTGATACTCAGCCAGAGCTTTGCTTACTGGATATGCCCAATAAAGCAAAAGATTGGTTACAAAGTGATGAGATGGGCGTATGGGGTGAGAGCTATTTGCAGTTTATTCGTCATGTGCGTTTAGAGCAAATCACTACCGAGCAGATTTGGCACCACAGTGGCTGTGAGCTGAAAGTGGATCTCTACTATCAAACCTTATCGGCAGGGTTGGTTTCGGCGTCGGTAAAGTTTGATGGTCGAACCTATATGATGCCAATTGATGTCAGACAGAGTCACACCAGCGTTCTATTTCAGGTGGATGCGCCACGCTACTGGAACCCGGAGCACCCACAAGACAATGATTTATACCTTATTGAAGTAGAGCTGGACGGACAAAAGCACCATATTAAGATCGGCTTATCTGAAAGCCAGTGTGCTGCTCATTTCCCACTCTAGCTTTCCCTACACTTCATTTTCAGGTGCTTAGGCTATGGATGTCTGAAGTGTTGCTTCATCCATTTCTTTTTGGGTCTGGCTAATGTGTAGCCAGACTTTTTCATGTAAATAGTAAGTTACCGTATTAATGCATGGTTCAATCATGGCCATGGCACTTCCTATGATGACATCTCCTGTTAGCAAATAAATTACACTGAATGCGACGCTAAAATGCAACATGGCAAAGCTTAAGGTTTTATAGCCGGAATTCACTGTAGTAACACTATGTTTCTGTTTGTGCTGCCACGCTTTTTCATGGAAGAAAAACGCGACGGTATTGGCTAAAGGTTCTAATAAAGCGATTAGCCCACCGATCACAAGTTCCCCTGTTAATGCATAAGCTAGGCTAAAAGCGACAAAGAAATGGATGCCAGCAAAGGTGAATGTCTTTTTCATAGGTGCCTCGATTAAAGGTAACTTGTGTGGTTTCCATATAGTATTGCGAGTTATTCTTAATATGAAAAATTGATTGTTTTTATTATTTTGATAGGCAACAGCTATTAAATGTGAGGGGGACTATTTTGTATTAATGATAGTTCTGAAAATTGTATTAGAAATAAATAGTTATTTTATTAATTCATATCTTGCGATTATAATTCGACCAGACTATCGCTATGCACTAAGGTGTTATGCGGTTATTGGCTAGGTGTAATCAATAATAAAAAGGGATTATATGGATAATAATAAGTTAGATCACACGATGAGCTTTACGGGGCGAGGCGGTGAATTTTTTGGTATTTGGATTGTTAATATTTTACTCAGCGTCATTACTCTGGGTATCTATTCCGCTTGGGCAAAAGTAAGAACGAATCAATATTTTTACGGCAACACCATTTTAGACGGCGATAGCTTTGAGTATCACGCTAAGCCGATGCAAATTTTAAAAGGTCGTTTGGTTGCGTTAGTTTGTGTGTTGCTTTGGGCGGTCGCAAATAGCTTGTTCCCTGTTTTTTCTATGGTTTTATTGTTGGCGTTTGTTGCTGTTTTACCATTTTTATCGTGGAGCAACGCACGTTTTGACAGTGCGATGACCAGTTACCGTAATGTGCGTTTCTCTTTTGTGGGAACACTAGGTAAAGCTTATAGCACCATTTTAGGTCGCAGCTTGGTTATTATGTTGGCTATTTTTGCCGTGTTTGCCGTTATCGGTTTTGCCGTGCAAGCGTCTCCAATTGCGGCGGGTATTGTTATTTTGGCCGGTATTCCAGGTGTTTTATACCTTCAAGCATGGGCGATGTCGGGTATTGCAAGTTACTTCGCGAATGGTTATCGCTATGGTGAACGTGATTTTTCAGCTCAAATCAGTTCAGGCTACTATTTTAAAACCTACTTACTTGCCGCTGTCCTTTGGCTGGTAGCGAGTGTGCTTTCTATCGTGGCAATTGGCTTGTTCCTAGGGGCTGGTGCATTCATGGCCGCACTGAGTGAGGGGCAGGCGGGTATGGCTGATATCATGGGCTCACCGGCAATGATAGGTATCGCTATCGCTGCTTATGCTGTAATGCTGTTTTTAGGTGTCGCGATCAGTGCGTTTATTTCTGTACGTATTCGTAATCACGTGTTTTCTCAGTTAATGCTTGAAGGTGAGCCTGAGCTAAAATGTGACTCAAAGATGACGGTAATGTCTTACGTTGGTTTAGTGGTGACTAACTTTATCTTACAAGTGATCACAATGGGTATTGCTCGTCCATGGGTAATGGTACGTACTGCGAAATATGTGGCGAGTGTTACCTCTGTTCATGGTGACCTCTCACGCTTAGTGGCACAAGACCAAGATTCGAATGTGAAATCGGCAGTGTCTGATGAAGTGGCACAGGCCTTTGATGTGAACTTAGGTATTGGTTAATGCTACTTGGTGTTGCTCACCCGCCGCGCAGTTCTGCGCGGCTTACCGCTGAACTTGATATCGCCCAATCTGGCTTTTTAGCATTGCACGTTGATGGCGATATCATTAGCGCTTCTCTTGAACAGATCACCGTGACGGATCGTGTGGGATCATTGCCACGTAAAGTTAAATTTCCCAATGGCTGGTTATTTGTCCCGAGTGATAATAAAGCGCTGGAGTCTTATCTTGCTACACATGGTGAAAAAAGCTGGTTATCAAAACTAGAGCGTCACGTCGGTGCCATTTTTATAAGCATGGTGTTGATCGTTGCTTTGACACTGGGTAGCTTCACTCATGGTATGCCGTGGTTAACGCAGGCGATTGTGCATAACTTGCCCCCAGTTGTCTCGGAGGTGGTTGGGGAGAAGGTGTTAGAGGCATTAGATGAGCAATGGCTATCACCGTCTGAGCTGGCACAGAATGAGCAAGATGAAATACGACAGCGGTTTAACTCTTATGTAGAGCAGCTACCTAAAGATTATGTGGTTACTCCTAAGTTGGTTTTTCGCTCATGGGAACAGGGGCCTAATGCCTTTGCGTTGAGTGATGGTACCGTCGTGGTATTGGATTCATTAGTAGAACTATCCGAAACGCCATTACAACTAGATAGCATTTTGTTGCATGAGCTTGGCCATGTGCATCATCAGCATGTGATGCAATCTTTGGTGCGTTCCAGCTTGATCTCTCTGAGTGTGGCATTGCTGACAGGAGAAAGCTCTGGAGTAATTCATAATCTGGCTAGTGTTGGTGTGTTTGTCTTTAGTAATGGGCTTTCACAGCAAGCAGAGCACCAAGCGGATCAATACGCCGTGAAAAACATGTGGCAGATTCACGGTAGCGCTGAAGCTATGATTGAGATGTTTAAAGGTTTCCAGACAGTTTCAGAAGGGGAACTACCGAAGTGGTTAAGTACTCACCCTGAGTTGGATGAGCGTATTCAAGCAGTACGGCAATATTAGGAATAGACATAAGCTAAGCACTTAACTATGGAATTTAGATAAAAGAAAAGCCAGTGATCACTCACTGGCTTTTTTTATGTTTCGCTGTGTGTCTTATAGTGCAGCAATGGTGACTTTTTGCTCTTCTAGCTTAACTAACGTTTCTTTGTAGTCATCTAGTTTTTCACGCTCTTTAGCAACAACGGCTTCAGGTGCTTTCGCAACAAAACCTTGGTTGTTTAGTTTGCCTTCGATGCGTTTAATTTCACCTTGAATACGTGTTACTTCTTTATCCAGACGAGCCAGCTCTGCGTCTTTATTGATAAGACCCGCCATAGGGATCATCAGCTCAGACTTACCAACAAGTGCGGTTGCACACGCAGGTGTTTCTTCGTCTGCCAGTACCTTGATGCTGTCTAGTTTCGCTAAAGAACTTAGAACAATCTCATTTTCTTTCACACGAGTTGCATCTTGTTCGTCAGCGACTTTTAGCATCACATCTAAGCCTTTGCTTGGTGCGATGTCGTATTCAGCGCGTAGGTTACGAATACTAGTAATGAAGGCTTTCACCCATTCAATATCAGCAACCGCTTTTTCGTTTAGGTTCGCTTCATCAAACTGAGGCAGTGCCTGAGTCATGATAGTTTCACCGTCAACGCCTGCAACCAGTGGTTTCACGCTTTGCCAGATAGATTCAGTGATGTATGGGATCACTGGGTGAGCTAGGCGCAATGTTTTCTCTAAAACCGTAATCAGAGTATGACGAGTCGCACGTTGTTGTGCTTCAGATCCTTTCCACAGTACCGGCTTGGTGAGCTCTAGGTACCAGTCACAGAATTGGTTCCAGATGAATTCATAAAGAACGTTAGCAGCCATATCTAAACGATAGTTTTCGATATGAGTGTTAAACTCTTTTGCTGCTAGTTCAAACTGAGATTGGATCCACTGATCAGCCAGAGACAGCTCCATCTCACCGCCGTTCATGCCACAGTCTTGATCTTCTGTGTTCATTAGAACGTAGCGGCTTGCATTCCACAGCTTGTTACAGAAGTTGCGGTAACCTTCTAGACGTTTCATGTCCCAGTTGATGTCACGACCTGTTGAAGCCATTGCAGCAAGAGTGAAACGTAGAGCGTCAGTACCATATGGTTCGATGCCGTTTTCGAATGTCTTACGGGTATTTTTCTCGATTTTCTTGGCTAGTTGAGGCTGCATCATGTTGCCACAGCGTTTTTCAACGAGAGATTCAAGGTCAATACCATCGATCATGTCGATAGGGTCAAGTACGTTACCTTTTGACTTAGACATCTTATCGCCATTTTCATCACGGATAAGGCCTGTCATGTATACGGTCTTGAATGGAACCTGAGCTTTGCCGTTTTCATCTTTAACAAAGTGCATGGTCATCATGATCATACGTGCAACCCAGAAGAAAATGATATCAAAGCCTGATACCAAGACATCTGATGGGTGGAATGTTTTCAGATCATCTGTGTTTTCTGGCCAGCCTTGAGTACCGAATGTCCATAGTGCAGAAGAGAACCAGGTATCCAGTACATCATCGTCTTGGCGCAGTACAACAACAGGTGCTAGGTTGTTCTTTTCGCGAACTTCTTCTTCAGTACGGCCAACATAGACTTTACCGTCGTTGTCGTACCATGCAGGAATGCGGTGACCCCACCATAGCTGGCGTGAAATACACCAATCTTGCACGTCACGCATCCACGCGAAGTACATGTTTTCGTATTGCTTAGGAACGAATTGAATCTCGCCGTCTTCTACTGCTTTTACCGCAGGCTCAGCAAGAGGTGCAGTACGTACGTACCACTGGTCAGTTAGCATTGGTTCAATAACCACGCCACCACGGTCGCCGTAAGGTACAGTTAGGTCGTGATCTTTAATTTCATCAAGCAGGCCTAATTCTTCAAATTCCGCAACAATGGCTTTACGCGCTGCAAAACGCTCCATGCCATGATATTTGGCTGGAAGTTCTGTGCTGTAAACATCGCTTGCTTCACCATTAGTTGTGAATACTTCAGCATTGTCACGAACATCGCCATTGAAGGTTAGGATGTTGATCATTGGTAGACTATGGCGCTTACCAACTTCGTAGTCGTTAAAGTCATGAGCTGGTGTGATTTTCACACAACCTGTGCCTTTTTCCATGTCGGCGTGTTCATCGCCTACGATTGGAATTAGACGGTTCACAACCGGAAGCAGGATGTTTTTACCAATTAGATCTTTATAGCGTGGATCTTCTGGGTTCACAGCAACACCTGTATCACCCAGCATGGTTTCTGGACGAGTGGTTGCTACTACAATGTAGTCTTTACCTTCTGCTGTTTTTACGCCGTCTGCTAACGGGTAGCGGAAGTGCCACATGTGGCCTTTTTTGTCTTTGTTTTCGACTTCAAGATCAGAAATTGCGGTGTGCAGCTTTGGATCCCAGTTAACAAGGCGCTTACCACGGTAGATAAGATCTTCTTCGTACAGGCGAACAAAAACTTCTTGAGTTGCTGCAGATAGGCCATCATCCATAGTGAATCGCTCACGATCCCAGTCAACAGATGCACCTAAACGACGAAGCTGCTTAGTGATGGTGCCACCAGACTCGCCTTTCCATTCCCAGATTTTGTCGATGAAAGCATCACGGCCGTAATCGTGCTTTGTTTTGCCTTCTTCAGCTGCGATTTTACGCTCCACAACCATTTGGGTGGCGATACCTGCGTGGTCGGTACCGACTTGCCATAAGGTGTTTTTACCTTTCATACGCTCACAGCGGACCAAAGTATCCATAATGGTATCTTGGAATGCGTGGCCCATGTGTAGGCTACCTGTGACGTTTGGTGGTGGGATCATAATGCTGTATGCATCTTTTGATGTGTCACCGTGAGGCTTAAAGTAGCCAGCCTCTTCCCAGCGCTGATATAGCGCTTGCTCAATTGATTGTGGGTTGTATGTCTTTTCCATAGCGCTCTTAATGGATACTGTCTGTGAATAGTGGAATGATGCCAAGCACCATAATTAACAGTTTAATGTGATAAGCCGTTAATTATGGCTATTGGCGTCAAATTTATTGTGTTTGATTGATAGCAAGGGTTTGCAACTGAATGCCTGCTTGTCGATATATTTTATACCTTTCGCGAGCTTGCTGTTTCGATTTTTCATCGCAAGGAACGAAGTCTACCACTAGGGCAAAGGTTACCGCAAAATTTGCTGCATCTTGAGCCAAATTAATCAGTACACTTCTGTGGCCACTGTGGCGTAAGCCGGGCCAACCAATTTCAACAGGCGCTCCGCCACGAGGCCCTTCTCCCACTAAATTATGAGGGATAAAATTGCTAGGTTCTTGTTGCCATAGCAGTTCATCAAGCAGCTCGGCTTGACGGCGGCTTTTGGCAAGTAGGTAAATCCGTTGTCCTTGTGAATAATGAGTCACTGTGAGCTTATTAACAAATGCCAATAGCCCTGCTTCAGAATCTTCAGCCGTTTCTGGTTCGATGAGGTAAAACATTCCGTGGCTCATTGATCACTCTTTATTCTTGATGATGGTTTATAACTGAATATGGAATAATTCAATCATAATAAAAAGGGGCCTTGCGGCCCCTTTAGTGTGAAAACTATTTTATTCTTCGTTTTCAAGGCCTGCACGATTAAGCAAGAATTGGACAAGCATTGAGACAGGGCGGCCTGTAGAGCCTTTGTCTTTGCCTGATTTCCATGCTGTACCTGCCACATCAATGTGGGCCCAGTTATACTTCTTCGTAAAGCGAGATAAGAAACAACCCGCCGTAATAGTACCTGCTGCACGACCACCAAGGTTTGTCATGTCTGCAAATGGACTTGCTAGTTGCTCTTGGTATTCGTCGGTCATTGGCAAGCGCCACGCACGATCACCCGCTTGCTCTGAAGCGTTGATCAGCTCGTGCGCCAGTGGGTTGTGGTTCGCCAATAGGCCACTGATGTGATGACCTAATGCCATAACACATGCGCCAGTCAGTGTTGCAACGTCAACCACACACTCTGGTTCGTAACGTTCAACGTACGTCAGAGCATCACAAAGAACTAAACGGCCTTCGGCATCAGTATTTAATACTTCGACGGTTTGACCTGACATGGTGGTTAAGATGTCGCCCGGGCGGTAGGCGTTGCTGCCGGGCATGTTTTCACAACCAGCAAGTACGGCAACGACGTTAATTGGTAGGTTCAGTTTCGCAAGCGACTTCATCACACCAAATACGGAAGCGGCACCACACATGTCGTACTTCATTTCATCCATCGCTTCAGATGGCTTAATAGAAATACCGCCTGAATCGAAGGTTAAGCCTTTACCAACCAGTACGATTGGTTTCGCTTCTGGATCCGGGTGGCCTTTGTATTCCATAACAGACATCATGGATTCGTTGTGCGAGCCTTGGCCAACCGCAAGGTAAGAAGTCATGCCTAGTTTACGCATTTCTTCTTCACCGATAATTTTGGTCGTTACAGTTTCAAAATCATCCGCTAGGCGACGAGCTTGAGAAGCAAGGTAAGCTGGGTTGGCTACGTTTGGTGGCATGTTACCCAGATCTTTAGAGGCTTTAACACCTGAAGCAATGGCTAAACCGTGGCTGATTGCACGCTCACCTAAGTTCAGTTCACGACGCGTTGGTACATTAAATACTAGTTTACGTAGTGGACGGCGAGTCTCTGGCTTATTACTCTTAAATTGATTAAAAGTGTATAGGCTGTCTTTAGTGGACTCGACGGCTTGGCGAACTTTCCAGTAGGTGTCGCGGCCTTTCACGTGCAGCTCTGTTAAGAAACACACGGCTTCCATTGAACCTGTTTCGTTCAATGTACTGATGGTTTTTTTGATGATGTCTTTGTATTGACGTTCACCTAGTTCACGCTCTTTACCACAGCCAACTAACAATACGCGTTCTGATAACACGTTTGGTACTTGGTGAAGTAGTAACATTTGGCCCGGTTTTCCTTCCAGATCACCACGGCGTAACAGTGAACTAATATAGCCATCACTGATTTTATCTAGTTGTTCTGCTATTGGAGAAAGACGGCGTGGCTCGAAAACACCCACAACGATACATGCGCTGCGCTGTTTCTCAGGACTACCACTTTTTACACTGAACTCCATGCGTACTCCTACATCCTAAAGACAAATAAGACTAAATGTTAGATAATGCCGCACTTAGTTGCTGAAATAGCAGTTCGGTATAGGTTAAAGTGCAGGCTAACAACTAGCCAAAGATCAAAAAATAATAGATTTACCGAAAAACTATAGTGATTCCGGCAAAAAAACAAGTTTTGTATAGGTAGAATAAGCGTGATTATTGTTAGATATTTGATCCGCGAGACAATAAAGAGCCAATTTGCGGTCTTTTTTGTTCTTTTTTTAGTATTTATTAGTCAAAGATTCATCCGAGTTTTAGCGGATGCATCGGATGGTGATATCCCTGGTGAGCTGATTGCGTCTTTAGTGGCGTTGAATATGCCTGCGATGGGATTATTGATGCTACCACTCAGTATATATATCGGTATATTGCTGACTTTTGGTCGTTTGTACGCTGAAAGTGAAATCACGGTAATGAGCGCCACCGGGATGGGAAATAAGTTCCTGATACGTGCTGCTTTGTATTTAGCGTTAATCACAGGGGTGGTTGCCGCCTTTAATGCTTTTTGGTTGTCGCCTTGGAGTAAAGAAAAAGAAACCCAACTGCTCGAACAAGTAGAAGCGGATGTGGGGTTAGAGTTACTACAAAAAGGTCAGTTCCAGCGAGCGCCTAATGGCCAAGCGGTTGTGTTTATCGATGGGATCAGTGGTGATGGTAAGCAACTAGAACGTATTTTTGTTGCACAGCCAGTACCAAGAGACTCGATACGCCCAAGTGTGATTATCTCTGATACGGGAACGATTGAAGAATACAGCGATGGCCGTCAAGTATTAAAGCTGAATGATGGAGTTCGATATGAAGGAATTCCCACTCGCTTAGATTATATGGTCACTGATTTTGAATCTTACCAAGCGTTAATTGGTCAGCGTGAAGTCAGAGAGAAGCACCGTGACTGGGATGCAGTACCAACCCTTGAGTTATTAAAAGATCCTAATTTAGAAGCCAAAGCTGAATTTCAATGGCGAGTTTCATTAGTATTGTGTATCCCGCTATTAACCATGGTGGTTATTCCGTTGTCTGCGGTAAATCCAAGACAGGGACGCTTTGCAAAACTCACTCCGGCTGTACTGGTTTACTTAGGTTATTTTTTATCGATCAGCGCGGCTAAGTCTGCGGTGGAAGATGGTAGCTTGCCACCTTATTTAGGGTTGTGGGTCATCAATGTCGGTCTTCTTATTGCCGGTATTTTATTAAATGGTATGGATAGTCTTCCTGTTCGACGCTTGAAAGACAAAATGCGGAGAAAAAGCTAACCATGTTTAAAATTCTTGATTGGTACATTGGCCGAACCATTATTGCAACTTCTGGCTTATGTTTAGCAACGCTTGTAGGTCTGTCTGGCATCATTAAATATGTTGAGCAGCTTCGTAAAGTCGGCGAAGGAACTTACGACTTGTGGAAGGCACTGTTGTATGTGCTATTAAGTGTCCCTCGCGATATCGAAATGTTTTTTCCGATGGCGGCATTATTAGGAGCATTGATTGGGTTGGGTATGCTCGCATCAAGCTCTGAGCTGGTGGTGATGCAAGCTGCAGGGTTTTCCAAATTAGATATTGGTGTGTCAGTTTTAAAAACAGCGGTACCATTGATGTTGGTGGTCATGGCGTTAGGTCAGTGGGGAGCGCCGGATGCCCAGAAAATGGCCCGAGAGCTTAGAGCCATTTCCACATCAGGAGGTAGCATTGTTTCCGTTCGGACCGGAGTTTGGGCAAAAGATGCCAATGATTTCATCTTCATTACGCGAGTGAATGATCAAGACGCTTTATTTGGAGTCAACATCTGGAGCTTCGATGATAAAGACCGCTTAGACAGTGTGATGTTTGCGAAAGAAGTTCACTTTGACTCTAAAGCAGGCTGGATCATGCAAGATGTTCACCTTACTAAGATGGAAAACAAAGTCGCTATTTCGGAAACAACATTAAATCAGTTGGCATGGAAGACAACGTTGACCCCCGATAAATTGGCGGTAGTAACGGTTAAACCTGAAGAGTTACCGCTATCAGGCCTATATGATTATGTCACTTATTTAAAAGAATCAGAGCAAGATGCTGCTCGTTATGAGTTGGCTTTTTGGCGTAAAGCGTTTCAACCGTTAGCAATAGCCGTCATGATGTTGTTAGCGTTGTCGTTTGTTTTTGGTCCGCTCCGTAGTGTTACTATGGGGGCCAGAATATTATCGGGTGTCATCTCTGGCTTTACTTTTTACATTTCGAATGAAGTTTTTGGGCCAATGAGCTTAGTGTATAACCTGCATCCTGCTTTTGGTGCACTTGGGCCTAGTTTAGTTTTCCTCTTTATTACATTGCTGTTGTTACGGCGAAAACTTTAAAGTGCTTAAAAAGAAGAGGACTCCGCGTCCTCTTTTTTATTGGATTTTTGTACTATGCGGCTTTTTCCAGAACAACCATTTCACATTTAGCACAATAATCTTGAAAGGCCGTGTTTTTGGAATTGAAGATGACCATCAAGTTTCCAAAACCAAATAATGCGGTTGCCAAGCGAACTAAAGACTGACCAACGGAAATATTAGAGCCGTTTTTGTTTTGAAGGCGTAATTTCCAAGCTCTCATGCCAAGAGTTTGCCCACCTTTACACCAGAAGAATGAAAAGAACGCAACAGCTACAAATACAAGGTAAAGTGGGTAAGCTATACTCCAGAAAGCGTGGCCATTTAAGAACGCACCAACATCTTGGAATTCACCGTAATTGATAGCCCCGAAGCCATATAACATTTCCAGTGTTGCAACGACCGCGCCACCTGCCATCATTTCCAAAGCAAGAATAATTAGAAAGTCGTACAGCCAAGCCCCAAAGCGACGGAGTAAGCCTGCTGATTTTATTGTTTTATCTTTATGTGTAGAAGATTGAGGTGTCATAAGTTCTATCCAAATAACAAGATAGAGGGAGTGTATCAGTTTTGTTTATGGGAAAAAGGGCTTCTGCGGTATTGGAAAGACTAAAAAGACAACTTAATGGTGAAATTACCAGCAAATAGACAAGGTTAGTGAAATTAACTGTTGCGAAGGAGCTTTGCATACGTATAATGGCTGCACTTACCAAGACAATGTCTCAAAAAGTAAGCCCGAGTGGTGAAATTGGTATACACGACGGATTCAAAATCCGTTTCCTTCGGGAGTGACGGTTCAAGTCCGTCCTCGGGCACCAAATTAAACAACAAAGCCTCAACTTCGGTTGGGGCTTTGTTGTTTCTGAAGTTCAGAATCTATTCTCTTAAGCTCTTCCACTAGTTTTTCTGTTTGATCGGCAAGTCCCTTTTTTAATAAGTGAGAACCAAGGCAAAAACCTGACCTTATAAATAAGAGGGGCTACAATGAAACACAGTTAGGTGTGAATTGTCAGCAAGGAGGCAGCCATAAAGATAACGGTGGATCGCATTCAGCCAGGTCTTTATATCCGCTTACCCGTTAAGTGGAAGGATCATCCTTTTCTCTTCAATAGCTTTAAAATAAAAGACCAAGAGCAGATTGATATTATCAGGCATATTGGTATTCAGCATGTATATATTAACTTAAGTCAAAGTGATACTCAGCCATTGCCTCCCCAAGATCAGAGTAAAGAGGAAGAGGATGCTCCGAATGAACTAAATGCATTGCAACAACAACTATGGGAAGAGAAAGAAAAAAGAATTGAGAAGCTTAATGCGTATCGGCGGCGAGTACTAAAATGTGAAAAAGAGTTTGAGCGTTCTTTATCACAGTTGCGTTCCGTAATGAGTAAAATTCGTAATCGTCCTGTAGATGCCATTAATGAAGCCTCTTTAATGGTAGAGGACATCGTCGATAAGTTTTTAACTGACGATAGTGTGACTTTGCATTTAATGAATGGCAAAGCAAAATTAGAAGATGTTTATTTTCACTCGCTTAATGTTGCTGTCTTATCTATGATGATTTGCCGTAATAAGGGCTATAGTGCAGAACAAATAAAAGAAGTGGCTTTTGGCGCATTATTTCATGATATGGGTAAGGTAAAAATCCCTGATAATATAGTAAGAAAGAAAACACCTTTAACAGAGCCAGAGCGAAACTATTTTCAGCTACATCCAGAATATGGCTTGCAGCTTATTGATCACTTAGACAGTTTTCCAGATACGGCAAAGGCTATCATTGAACAGCATCATGAGCTCTATGATGGTAGCGGTTACCCAAAAGGTCTAAAAGGGGAGGAGATAGATGTATATGCTCAAATCGTCTCTTTAGCAAATGCCTATGATAATTTGTGTCATCCTGCCATTCCCTCTGAGCAAAGAATTCCCTATAGCGCTCTATCTCATCTCTATAAAAATCATCAGCATCTTTATAGTAAGGAAAATCTAAACATACTTGTTAAGTTCATGGGGGTCTATCCTCCTGGTACGGTTGTTCAATTATCAAATGATCTTATTGGGCTAGTGATATCGGTTAATTCAGAGCAAATCTTATACCCTAGTGTCTTATTGTATGATCCCACTGTTCCAAGGACACAAGCCCCAATTGTTGGTTTGGCTGAAAAGGAGCTTAAGATTGTTTCTGCAATCTTACCTAATAAGCTCCCTGATAATATTAGAGAGTATTTAAACCCAAGAGCGCGTATCTCATACTTCTTTGACAGTAATAGTTAAGTCTGAAGATCTGAATATCCCTCCTTTTTGTGGGTAACTTTGTGGGTAATTTGGGAGTCTCCTGGTATAAAGTTTATTGTGGCTAATTAGTGAGCTTTTGGGCTTTTTTTATGGAAAAAAAACCAATTTACTCTTGCCAATGAGATCGAAGTCTCTATAATGCGTCCTCACTGAAACGGAGCAGAGCCTGTAAGGGTTTGCATCAAATCAGTAAAGACTGAGTCACAAGAAATTAGTTAGAAAAAGTGTTTGACACGCTAACTTAAATCGCTAAAATGACCGTCCACTTCGAAAGTTAAGTCGAAAGGCTTAAAAAAGAAGCTTAGCTCTTTAAAAATTTGACCATGCAATCTGTGTGGGCACTCGTGAATAGATAGTCAAAAAGATTTATCAATGAACTGAGTGACCAAAACAAATAACCTCGGTTATTTGGC
>NZ_JAKRGH010000013.1 GCF_022347565.1 Vibrio sp. Of7-15 | reverse complement strand
TGTGCTGCCACCACTTATCACTACCGCACTTTTTTCGATGCCATTCACCACGTCGTCACCGGATACCTTGTCCAGAGACAAGGTTGGCGTCAATGGCAGTCCGTGAGTGCTATCTTCAGCACCTTTGTTGCCATAAATATCTGTAAAGTCCGCAGCAACAACTAACGGTAGTGTTTGGTGATCTGCAACGGTAGCAGGAACCGTAACAGTGCCTTCCCATTCAATGGCCGCTAAAGATGGATCATTGTTCCAAGTGACTGCTGCTCCTCCTAATGTAGCGACAACACCTTTAACTGCTCTGTCGGCGCCGTTACCATCAAACTTGACTTTAACAGTGGCAACTGTGCCTTGATCTCCAAATGTTGGATCAAAGGTAACATTGGCAACTACTGGCTTAGTCCCCACTACCGGAATGTCTAAAGTCGAATCCGCAGCTCCAGGGATCGTGTTGAGGCTTTGATAGCTGTCACCTGACACTGTAATGGTTTCCGTTCCGTCTTTATCAACAGGAGACGTATACGTTGCTGTCCATTGTTGTGCACTTACCTCATCCCAGTCAGTGATCACTCCACAGCTATTACTGCTGTCTGCGAACTTACACTGCACATCTGTTTGATCAAAGTTCTGCACATCTTCCGAGAACTTGAAAGTTAACTTCGTAGTTTGATCACCACCAATTGGAGAATCGGCTGGATCATCCGCTCGGGTAATGGTTAGTGTTGGTACGTCGGCAGCTTTGATCTCCACATTTATTTCTGTATGTACTTCTTCTTGCTCAGCAAGATCTTGTGCTTTGATCTCTAACGTATAGTCATTAGCTGGTGGCACTACGAAGTTGAATTCAAACTCTCCCCCTGGGCGTGCAACAGTTTTAGAGGTAAACGTGTCTCCAGCCTTTTTCAGAACAGCTGCTATTTTGTTATCGTCTAAGTTTGGGTCCGTAATAGTGGCTTTTACCGTTACAGGGTAGTAGCCACCGTTGTCCGGAACCATTGTTGGTTGCTCAATAGAAACGCCATTAATTACAGGTTTGTTGTAATCAAATAAAGCTTTAAGGCCGCGGTCGGTAACATTTTTAGACCCAAACTTAAACTCAGGGATTTCACGACCAATACTGTCGGTCACAATCAATTTTAATTGATATTCGTATTCAGTAACGGGTTGTGAATTAGTATTAAAGACATTCTCCGCAATAGTACCCTGTTCATTGAAATCCCCTGATATTTCAACATTTAGAGCCGCATTATCTTTGTGCTCTAACAACAGTCGATAAGACTCCGCCCACACGCTTCCCTTTGTATTTCGTTCTGTTGTTAACCTGAAAGCTTGATCAGATTTAGTAAATAACACAAAGCCATTGGTTGTATCTGATGTCACGCCGTCAAAGTCAGCGGTGATCACAGGTCTTGTGATATCCACCGTAATCGGGGTTTGACTCTCTGCTTCATTGCCTACGTTATCTGATGCTCTAATGTCCACCGTGAAAGAATTCGCGCTTGACAGCCTCGACATAGGGATATCAATTTGATTATAAGGGCTGTTTCCAGGGCTCTCCCATTCGAATTTAATAGGTTCACCTAAGCCTGTTACAACATAAGTGATCTTAGCTAAACCACTGTCGTTATCATTAATAGAGAAAGTAGTTTTCAGATTATCGCCATCACGACTCAGCGTGTAGGTATCACCAATATCCGGCTCTTTGGCGTCCACATTCAAGGTTAAAGTTTCCTCTTGAGTGTTACGGTTATCCCAAATATCCATGGCGTTCAATGCAATTTTTACTGTACGTGTATTGTCAGGCAAATTAAGTGATGAGCTAAATGCCCAGCACTCTGTTCGAGAACCATCGCTTTGAGAGACAGCACTTGCTGGGTCTTCAAGACAAGAAGTACCGTTATTCACAAATTTTGGCTTATTATTGTCATCTGTGCTTTGGGTGTAATCTACACCGGCAACCGTTACCGTAATATCGTGAATACTTGAGTTTTGAGGCCAAGTAACTGTAAAGCCGAACTTAATTTCATCCCCTTTAATAAAGGAGCTATCAGGCTCTAAAATCTTCACTGGAATATCAGCTTTTGGCTTGTTTAGAGTAATAACTTCATTTTCTTGAGTGATTTGGTTACCTGCCTGATCCGTCACCCCTTCCAGCCTCAGCGTATTTGTTTGGGCGGTACGATCGATGAGATCATAATAATCCTCAGCAAAGTTGTAGATATCACCATTAGAGCTCTGTTTTTCAAATTTTTGCTGATTTTTATTAACCAATCTGAGCAATTTTTCATCTTTAATGTCGATTTTGGTTTCCTTATCAACAAGTTTAATTGCTAGCATAAGCTTTTTTGTACGGCTTCCATTGTCACCTTTTTCGTAGAAAACATTCTTTGGTGTAAGTAGGAAAGCATCCTTATTTTCAATAGTCGGCGGCGTTACATCGACTTTGTGAAGATGACGACGTTGCACAACTTCAGCGCCGTTATTTTCAATGGTCGTTCTTGTTACCAGCGCAGGACTTTGAAGAAGATTATGCGGAATATCCATGAACGAACAGGAATATGGGTCATCTTGCGGGTTTTCGATGGTCACTTTATAGCTGTTCTCAAGATCATCTGGCGGTACACCATCACCAGTAAAGCCATCTGCCAGCCAGCATTCCAGTCGGCTCATTCGTGCTGACACGTTTTCATTACTAACCTTGAACTCTACCTTCAAGTCTTTGCCTGATACGTGGTTTGGAAAATCTTCTGGTGTCAGCACATCCAAATAATAACCGTTTCTTTGAACATACAGAGTAAGAGGACGCGTTGTTGTTAAACCTAACGCTTCATTCTGACGTTTTGTATTATCAGATACACTGACGGAAACCGTGTAAGTGCCATCGGTTTGAATATATTCACTTCCTAAAATGGTATACCAAGTACCATCCTGATTATTAATGAAGTTTCTGATCTCAATCGGGGTATTACTGCCTTTTAATGTAATGGTGCCTTTGATTGAATTAGGATCAACGCCACTCACCTCATCAGACGCTTTCAGTACCAGCTTGATGTTATGTGGCAGTGTAACGGTGTTATTGTCTGACAACGGGGCACCATTTTCATATGATACGATTAACTCTGCATTCGGCTCCTTTACATCCACTTTAACGTCGAATATTTCAGTGTTCGGGTTATTTCGAACGTCTTTCGCGTACACTTCTATTTTAAAGTTCGAATCGCTGTGAGTTTCCAGCAGGTTGTTGTTATCTCCTTTCGGTGCCTGACCCGCATCATTTGGATCACGGCTATCAACATACGTCCAGTATCTCAAGCTCGATTTGTCCACCCCTTCACTTGGTGGCTTAGAAGAGTCTTCAACCAAATCACTGGCAATTAAAGTAAAATCATACCCTTTTTCGTAAAACGCATTTTTATCAAAACCATCTAGGCTTAGTGATGGTCCTTCTTTATCTAGCTTAACCGTCACGCTGTTACTTCTACCGACAAAGTCGTGCTCATCGGTGGCTTGAATGGCCAGTTCGGTATTGATGTTATCATCAACAAATTCAATTTTATCGGTATGTTCTTCTTTTAATAAAATAGTAAGATTTTCAGTATTTTCAGGGGCCGACATACTAAAAATATCGACAGGATCCGAATTTGGTTTAAGCCAAAGTACCTTAACCGACTCAACATCGGATTGATCGGTGATATTCGAGACATTTAAAGCAAAGCTTCTGCCAACTAGGCTTTTTCCACCTACAATGGTAGGAGTCTCGATCTTAGGACCTTTATTATCAACCTTAAATTTATATTGCCCTGCGCTCATTTGCTGTGGGTAAGCTGAATTAAGTACTTCAATATCAAATCGGTACTCCACATCTGCCTCTAGCTCACCGGAAATCAGCTGTACCTTGGTATTAACTTTATTATCAATCAAATAAGCTGGTGCGGCATCCGTATTACACTCATCCGTCAGCTCTTGGTGACAAACTTGATAAGTGCCTCGTGGCGTAACAATTTTAATTTTGACGTCATCAATGATGCTGTGTTTTCCGTTTGAAACCGCTGCACTGACCGGCCACAGATAATTTCCACCAAATACAGGAACCACTTCTGGGCTGGTAAATGGAGGTGCGCTCGAATCAACATTAATGTCAAATTTTTGAGCCTTAGAATCGCTTATGGAAATTTTATTACCCAGTATGTCTTCGGCTTCTACATAAAGCTTCCACTGACCATCGGCAAGTTCTTGATACGGATCTTCCATATCGCCACAAGTGGCCTTATTACATAAAATAAGCTCCGCAGTGCCGTTTACATCGCGAACAAAATCTTCTTTTGTTAACGCAACATCTTGTAGACCATTTTGTTTAAAAACAAGTTTACGCTTATCGGTATTTTCACCAACCACATCGGTGATCTTGAACGTTAAACGATGGCTACTATTTAGGTTTAAATAGGTCTCAGGTGGCAATTCCGCTGGTAGTGGTGGAAAATACTCATAGAAAGGAGGCTCATTATCCACTAGATAAGTCGTATAGTGTTTTTCTTTATCAAAGCCCCAGCTGTTACCATGTGCATCGGATGCACTAACCGCTAAATCCACACGCTGAATATTTTTATCTACATACTCTGCCGAGTAAAAATCGAAATCGTATTTTTTATGATATGCCGTAATATCTTGTGTTACTAAATCGGCAACTCGTCCTACTTGATCGCCATCTTTATCAATGGCATCAGACCAGAATAACTCCATGAGTGGCAGACGATCATCAAAGCCAGATGGATCGGTCACATCAACCTGAAAATGAATCAGATCACGAATAAAGTGATTTTTACCATCAAAATAATAATTGCTTCCTTCCACTAATGATGAAACATCTGGTGCTTTTTTATCGATTGATTCTCCTGGCTTATCAAACAGCTTGTCTTCACCTAGGGTTGGGTTCGCTTTTGAGATCAAATTAGCGTAAGCCATCGCAATAGAAGGCGAAACCGAAGAGAAGCGAGAATCTTCAGTTAAAAGTTCAAAATAATACTCAGCCAAATCTGAACGATAAGTTTCAGGAGACAGCTCATAAGTGTCTAAAATAATGCTGCCATTAGCACCAGTGCCGTTTGGTTTTCCATCGAAACTAAAGTCATCATAAAAGGCTTTTGCAAAATGCACACTGTTTAATAGCTCATGCTTTCCTGCCATTTTATTGATGGATTCAACCAAAAAGCGATGCTGGTATTTATTATCAGGCGGGGAAGGAATAGTACCTTTTAAATCATCATTTGTTGCATAAGCGGTTTCAACGGGATTAAAACCAAAAAACACATCCTGCGTTCCTTTAAATAATGCATTCACATCATCGAGTGTCGCTTTGAGCATGCTTGGCGTTTTTTCACCACCTTGTTGCTCTACATACCAATCAAAAAAGCCACTTTGGTACACAGACAGTTCAGTTAAGTAGATTTTTTTATCATCTTCCACATAAAAATAGCCCGCAATGGCCTGCTCTGGGCCAAGATCTACACTTGTACGACGCTCATTACTGTCTTCCCATTGGTAGTAATGGGTACCTTCAGTACTCGACAGCACAACTTTTAATACTTGACCAACGTACTGTGAGTTATAAGAACAACTGGCCACATCTTTGGCTAAAGTTTCTGGCTTGGTAGTCGATGCAGTTTGTTTCGTTGTGCAAGATTCTATCTGTTGCAAACGCCCAGCATGATCAAAGATATAGAAGGTGGCTTTTGCATCGATGAAGGGAGTCGTGACCGTGATGGCTGGTAAGTTGAACGAAGATTTAAAGCTCGTCTCGTAAGGCACTTCCGTCGGATTTCCGGACTCATCTTTCGTCCAGATAGTGAGCTTTTGAGTGTACTCTTCCGTGATGTCTCGATACTCTTCACCCAATATTTCTTTGGTAAAAGGAATGTAATAAACCACGTGGCTAGCACGCCCATCAGTAAAATTAACGGTTTCATGAGGTATGAATGAATCTATTGCATTGCTAGAAATAGTATTTGTGATAGAGGGATTGCTGCTCCCTTTTTCCGTCGCTTCGTATCGAACAAACAGGGTAAGTTTTTCAGCCGATGTACTGATCGCACTATTTATCGCATCACCATCTTTCACTGTGACACGAATATAAGGAATTAGGTTAGTATCTAAAACCGCAGGAGTGAAGTTCTTGAAGTCAATATGCTCATGTACGCCTTTCAAGCCATCTTTTGCGTACGCATAGTTCACGTTTAAATACTTATCAGCATCTAAATCGGAAAAAGACGAACTAATGTATCTTTCTGCACTTTCAGTGCCATCAATGGTAAAGCTCATGTTGTTCGGCGGAAAAGAGATAGATTGCTCAGGTGGCGTTGTATCTGAATCAACCTGATGGGTGGCTTTTGTCTCATTGCCATTGTTATCGATAGCGGTAACAGTGAACACCGTCACGCCTTTATTATCAATAAATACTTTGCTCAGGATTTCTTCACTAAATTCACAAGTTGTTGCGCTGCCACTTGGATCACTGATTAGATGACACTCAAGCTCCTTTGCTGCGCTAGAGGTATACTCTAATGTGTGTGATTTGATGCCTGTCTGAACATCTTTAATCGTCCCTTTTAGGGTATACACACTGCTGTTATTCGGGTTAAACGTCTTTGGAGATGCAATTGCATCAAAAGTAATGACTGGCGCTTCATTGTCCCATTCAAACACAATATTCTGCAGAGCAGTACCATTATCATTTCCTAGCGTGTCTTTTGTATAAACCGAGAGTCTTGCTTCTGTGGCAGAAAACTCACGATCCAGTAATAAGGTGTTCACGGAAACTGGGTACGAAATTTCCAGTTTACCCACATCGATTTCGCTATTTTGAGCGCTACAATATGAATTAACGTCGCCCGGTTTACATACTGCAACTTCCGTCCAATCTACCCCTTCTGCCTTATACTGTAGAGCAACGGACACTTCTGCAACACCAATGTAATCACTGACGGTCAGAGTAACGGTATCTGTCGCGGCAAGAACTTCGCTTCCTTGCCTTACAACTGTCGGCGCATTTTTGTCAATTGGTGGGATCTCTTCGCGAGGAGGGAATAATTCACTGTCACTTGCATTTAACTTATTGGCTTGCTCTTGATAATCAGATGCCGGCGTGCCCGTTTGATTGATATTTTTATCATTAACAACTCTAAGTATATGCTGCGATAAGTTATTAGTGTATACCGCTTCAGTCACTTTGGCTTTACCAAACGAGATCTCTTTTAGCGTATTATCAATGGTATCTAACTCGTGTCCATTTAATAAACCGTTCGCTTTAATGTCACGGTACTGAATGTCTGCCAAATTATAAGATGTATAATGCTTAACCGTTTCTTCATCGCTCGATGCAGACGGGTATAGTTGAGATTGCTCATACGCATAAGACGAATAAGCCATCAATAAAGCACCATATTCATGCCCTAGTGTCGCAACCGAGCTTTTACCGTCTATTTTTAAATCAATAGGCGCAATCCTGGTGACATCAAAACCATAAAGCGCATCGATTTCGGCGTATGAATCATCAATGGCGGATACCGGGTTCTTCCCTTTCCATTGAATGTGATATTCACTTAACCCCGCAGCCATGTTGCTCAGCGGTGTTAACATGAGTTTGCGATTTTCGCCTTCTTTATAGTTAACATAAGAAATCAATCGCAATGGGCCAACCGTACCCGCGGTTACTTTTTCGTTGGTATACGGATCATTATATGCGCCCCCTTCTGCCACCACATAAAGAGGCATAGGGCCAGAAATCACATTAATACTGTATGAGCCATCAGGCTTACTGTTGGTTGAACCAAGCAACTTACCGACTTTGCCATCCTTAAACTCGTACACTCTAACAAGCGCATTAGAAATAGCGGCATCAAATACGACCCCAGAAATCGTACCTTGTTTACGTTCGCTCGGAGCACTACTACCTCCTTCTCCACCGCTATTGCATGATGCAACGAACGATAAGAAGAAGAATACGAGAAATATTCGTTTAAATTTTTCGGTAAGCATAATCGCCAATACAGTATAAGAGACAGAGTTAACTGACGATTATATTTTTACACTTTCAAATCTCAACGATGCATAAAAAAGGCAGATACCTGCACATAGCCTACGAATACCTTCAGTAAACATTCATTTCGACGGGTTGTATGTTCTTTTTACTTTATTGGATAGAGATAATGAAATTTAGGGGAAGGTTTTGTCAGAAAATGAGTGATTTTTTGTCCATTTTCAGCAAAAAAATAGCAAAATATGTGACATTAATCACGTTAGATTTTTATATAAATTCTGCCAACAAAAAGAAAAACAATCACGAAAATCTATCGTATTTATTTCAGCATTTAAATGAAAAATAACAGTAAAGCACAGAAAATGTGAGTATATGCAAAGTGTAATTTATAATTTCACTACGCTCAACAGATCTCTCATAAATTATCTACGCTTTACTTATTAAGACTAGCGCTATAACAAAGAATATTTATTTTCTTTATATATCAGATCATTGTCTATCATGCATTCGTTCTAAGGCCGCAATACGCTTTAGCTGTTCTGTAGAAAAAAGATCCCCTTGTAATAAGAGAATCGCATTTTTCTTTCCTTCCTCCGATAATGTTGAATCCTCTAGAATGGTGCTTCGTATTGAGAAATACTCATCAAGTTGGGATTGAAAACGTGCTCGTTGTTGCTCTAAGGTCGCTAAGCGTTCACTGGCTTCCGCTCCCACCAGTGCCTCACGCTTTAATTGTTTCTCTTGCTCCGAAAGTTGGTCTGTTTGAGCTAATTTCGTCAGTAATTCTGCGTTTTCAAAACTTTCTTGTATATAAGCAGGCATATTAGACAATTCTTGCTCCCATTGATGTTCGAAGTCATCATTACTCGAACTATTTTGCGTTAATTGTAGCTTTACCAATGCTAATTGACGCAGTTGGTTTTCTTTTTCAAACAATAATAACTGCTGCTCGAAAGTGAAAAATTCAGCTTGAAGAGCTAAAATTTGATGATGTAACCCCTCAAGTGCCGTTAATGACAGCGAAGGCCCATCGGTATTTTCTAAGGCCATCATGGCTTTTTTATATAACACGTATTGGTCAAATAACGCTTTATCTACCGCAATACCATTCACCTCATGATCTTGTGAGCTGATCTGTTTTTCAATATCCAATAAGCTCACTTCCCCGACACCTGACATGAAATATTCCAGCAGTGCTTTTGGTGATTGCCTGTCGACTTCCGTGTCTTGTTGCGATTGTGCCACTTCTATTGATTTATCTTCTGTATCACTACTGTGATAGAAAAAGACCGCACTCATACTCCCCGAGGCGATGAAAAATAAAAAAATGAGTACGGACTTTTTCATGTAGCGCTCCTTATAAGCCTTGTAGTTTCAATCGGTTGGCATGTTGTCGATATAACGTCACCGGATCCGTTTCAAATAAATGGTGGATACCTAACATGCCATTTATTTCATCCAGATGATTCATTTTATAATCGTCTCGAATAACCTTGCCTAAATGAGTGCTGCATTGACCAACTAAACCATCGTTCGGCTCATCAAAAGCCAACCCCAATAGCACCATAGCACCGTCAATCGGATCGAGCAGATTGGTAAAGGTTGACGTTCCTGTCCATGAGTAATAGTGCACGCCATTTACTTGCCATTCACCGTCTCCGCAGGCCGTTGTCGGTACTGCTTCAGGATAATGGGTATTAAAATTGAGTGATCCCTCTGTGGTTAATGCATCAAGAGAGGCTAACACGTCTTGTTCAAGATCCATTCCACCAGAAAGTAAGCCAATCAATAAGGTTAGCCCCTCTGCTAGCTTCACCGCGATTGCTTCAGAAATCGAACCTTCCGGTACTGTACCACGCGCAAGATCAGCCACTGCCGAGCCCTTATTCACGCCGCCAATGCTTGTGACCGATGCCACCAACTGTGGAGCAACAGAGGCAACATACCTTGCGGTCGGGCCTCCATGACTATGACCAATGAGGTTCACTTTTTCTGCACCTGTCACAGCCAGTACATTTTCCACTTGTACCAGTAACTGCTCCCCTCTTAGCTCGGTGCTGTTCGCCGCCGACACTTGTGCCACATAGACTTTGGCACCACTTTGCGTTAGTGATTGAGGTATGCCATAAAAATAGTCAACACCGGCTAACGTATCGAAACCAAACAAGCCGTGAACAAGTACAATTGGGTACTTCGTTTGCGTATACCCTGTGCTATTTACGTTCGTTTGTGTGATATTTCCTGCCCATGACGACAATGACAGAAGCGAAAGAGCAATATAAATGAGTAATCTTTTCAATTTGTTACTTCCCTTGTAAGACCTCGGATGAGTTCAGGAAATATAGATATGAATAATGAACTTTGCGTAAGTGAAGATGTGAAAAATAGTTTATTGTGTGATCGAAGGTCGAAAAACAACAAGTTTTTCGACTATTTATCGTTCAAAAAAGTTACTCAAACAGACTTATTTGCACTCAAATTGAGTGCATTTAAACCAATCGGTAGAATGGGTACAATTATCGGTTTGAAATAGGGCTGTCTTTCACAGCCCTACTCAAAGGTTATTATTACTCCTCTAATTTAAATCGAAGGACTCTCAGCGGTGACAACATTCATGAATGCCTTTAACGCTTCAGCTTCATAATACGTGAGGTTGAGCGGCCTAATTTTTTCTGACAGTTGAGGATAATTTGGATCGTATTTATCCCAGCCAAAAGGGGCATTACTGGCCATTCCCTCTGAATACATGGAAATCACCCCGTCCATTGTTGAAACTAAGCCGTTATGGAACCAAGGGCCCGTATTCATGACATCACGCAAACTCGGGGTTTTAAACTTACCGACACTAGAAGGCTGTTTATCAAGATTGTACAAACCTAGATCTTGATAAAAACCTTTGTAATACGTTAACCCAACATTTTCAAACTCATGATTGGTTAACTCTGGCCCCATATGACAATTAGCACAACGACCATTACGACGGTATATATCTAAGCCCCACAGTTCTTGATCGGACAGTACACTGGTATCCCCCGATTCAGTCACTTGCTCTAAAAATAGATCTAAGCGGCTTGGTTTACTGACGATTGTGCGCTGGAATGTCGCCAGAGCCATTCCCACTTGAGACTCATTAATGGGTGATTCGCCAAAGGCTTCTTCAAATAAAGCCGGATACTCACTATGTTTATTTAAGCGAGAAACTAAATTAGGCAAAGTCTCCGCCATTTCTAAAGGATCTTGAATTGGCATTAATGATTGTTGCTCTAGCGTATTAGCTCGCCCATCCCAGAACAAACGGGGCAAAAAGGCACTATTTACGATAGTGGGGGCATTACGCTTTCCTCTTTGACGTGCATGACCAATCGATACTTCTAATCCATCCGCCCAACCTTTTGTCGGTTCATGACAGCTCGAACATGAGACATCATTCGCTTTTGATAAAAATGGATCAAAGAATAACTTTTTACCGAGATCAGCTTTCAGCTTTGAATAAGGATTATGGTTAGGAAAAACAGGCTTTTTCATTAACCCCAATTCTTGATAATTAGCCAAATCATCCACATACGGTTCAGGCCATTGATGAGGCTGAACACCATAATCACTTCTTAATTTATCAAAATTAGGCTGACCGTGGTTACCACGTGAGCGAGGATCTTCCTCTGCACGAGGCTCAAATTCAGTCGCGATCAACAATATTTTTGCTCGTTGATCTTTATCCGCATCTTCTTTATTCGTAACTATTTCACCAGACAATGAAGTGACATTGTAACCTAGAGACGTACTTACCCAATACAAACCTTGTTCAGGGGAATTAAAGGAAGTGGGATACAAAAAAGCATACTCTCCTCCTTGACTGGTTTGATTTCGCAGTAAATCCATTTCTTCTTTTGTAGGCACACGCCAGTCTTGACGACCACAATATTTTTGTTCATTCACACGCGATAAAAACGTATCTAAATGGCAAGTATCTTGAGTACATGAGCCCGCACCTTCTCCTGAGAGAGAAAAAGTATGGTTATTACTACTCATGTCGTTTTCACCTGGCGTTAACCAATAGACATAAGAAAAACGTTGATCACGTAGATATAAATTGTCTCTAACCAATGGCCTGATGTCATCTAAACAACGCCAAGGAGTGGTACTGAAGCTATCTTGTTGCTTTTCAAGTGAAATAGGCAAACCTGCCTCATTTAATCGAATAAAGCTCTTTTCTTCGCTTGGTGGAGTAACTTGCTCACTCGGTAAGCTTGGATCGCGATAGTCACCACTCACTAACATCACCGATTTCGGCTTACGCTTATTTTCGCTAATCACTTGCCCACGCTGAAGGCCGAAGCTATAAGAATCGGCGACATTATCCGCTTGATTAAGCGTATTTTCTGTCACCAACCAGTAAGATTCAAAACCAACATGAGGAAAGAAGAATGGATCGGCAGCAGCCTTATTTTGATCTAATGAAAAGTCAGCCTCACTGGTGATATTTTTCATTTCGTATGCGTAAGGTAAACGCCAGTCATTCCTGCCACACCATTGACGATCATTTGCATGCTTGATCAGATTTTCAGTGGTGCAAGATACTAAGGAATCATTACAGATCGCTTCAAAGCCAGGTAAAGTGGCCTCCCAATCCCCCCAAGCGTATGTGTGTTGCGCAGGCTTGATAGACGATAACCACATGATCCCATGATGAGTTTGGTTATCCTCAATACATTGCCACTCCCCTTCATTGGCACTATCTTGTAAACTTAGCTGTTTGAATCGTGGATCTGGTTCATTAACACGCAATAGCCAAGCAATACTAGTTACACCGTCACTAGTAACTAATTCCAATTTTACCGTAACCGAGCCAGTGACATCGTTGGGTGCAGTATAATGAAATAGATTATTTTCCACCTGCGCATTTCCTACAGATGGAGGCTCAACGATTCGAAGCTGCTGCCCTTCTTGCAAAGAGTACTTAAAAGTAAAAGTGCTTCCCTGAGTCAATTGCTCTTTCGGTGATAATTCAATCTCATTTCTTGGCTCCACCACTGAAGATGTTTCCTCCCCAGAGCCATTACAACCGCACAGCACTAATGACGCAGCCAAGCACGCTACACCTAATTTTATAACCTGATTCATAGCTTAATTTTCGATGTTGAGATCAAACGAACTCGGTAAAGTCGTTCCATGTTTTCGGCACTGCTATCGGCCCACTCAGACTGGAAAGCCACCGCCATACGCTCCGTTTCAGGAAACGTCTCAGATTTGGTGGATGTCCAATAATAACTATTGTCCTCGACAACAGTGTCATTAAACACTGAATTTACATAACCAGCACGGTAGCTAAGATCTTCCATGTCATAATAAAAGTCATCCACTAAAAGGGTTTTCAGCTCTTTTTCCGTCGGTAAGCGCCAGTCATTCCGGCCACATAAAGACTGGTCGTTGATCGTTTGCACGTATTGCTCAGCTTGTGAATAACTCATTAATGGTGTGTTCTTATCAATCCGTTGCCAAAAAATGCGTGTATTTTCCAACACGGAGCGATATAAGAGTTCATCAGTACAAGCCCAATCGGCTACTGTTTGGTCTTTGAGAGTCTGAGCGGAATTACCGAGCTTAACAAAACGCTGCTGCCAACGAGTATTTTCATCGCCCGATTTTACAATTTCTCTTTTTAGCTCCTTGCTATCGTCAGTTGCTACCGTATCGTCATGGGCATCATCTAACATCACAGGACCATGAACTAACATAGAGAACCAGGGTTCGTTAGTTGAGCGTGGTGGATTTTTCTCATTAGCAAAATCACTTCCCATCCAAGCAACATACGCATCGCCAACCGTCTCATTTGAGCCCTGCCAGTCTTCTTTGACTGCTGTATTGTCATGCCCTTCTGAATATTGAGTAAATGTGCCTGTCCAATAGGCTTCATCATAATTTGCATCAAGATAAGGGAAATAAAAACTATCAATAGGAGAAATACGCTGTTCATCACTTAACATTTTCAAGTTAAGTACGCTTTGCCATTCTTTTTTAGTCGGTAAGCGCCAGTCAGAAATACCACACAACTTAGAGGCATTGGCAGCCGCAATTAAGTTATCCGTATTGCAATCGGTGCCTAAACCACATACAGCCTGACCATAATCACGATGGTTGATCGTTCGATCTCCCCAGTAATAGGTGGAATCAAACGCATAATCGCCACTTGGCTGTAGAGTTTGCCATGTTAATTCGGTCTTATTATCGACGACACAGGACCAGTCTTGCTTTTTCAGCGGCAATACTTGCTCACTGTGCTCAAGGGGCTTACCGTCTTGGTCCACTTTAGAAAATCGAGTAACGATTTCACCGCTTTCTTTTGTGTATTGAGGCAAAGCGTGACCTAAAATCGTGTACTGAATATTTGCAACGTTATATTTTACTTCAAATTGATAGTCATGCTGAGATGCCACAAGCTCTGAAGATGTATTGTTAGCGGGCAAAGCATCAGAGTTCACTATTGACTGAAATACAATGTCACCTGTCTTCATGTCGATAGACACCGTACCGAAGTTGCTAGTTAAACCTGTCACTTCACTTGCATTACTGGCTGTAATTCCTGGCGCGGTAAAGCTCAGCTCGTTTTGACTTCTTAGTGTGATGTCGCTTTGCTTTAACGTCACTTCCTGGCTTGCTGGTGGCGTCGGCGCAGTCGGCACAGAGCTTGACTCATTATCACACCCAACTAGTGCTATTGCAGCATATAACACTACAAACTTATTATATTTCATCAATACATATCACATAATTATAAATGGTCGCGAATATTACAAACATGAAAATATAAATGCAAATCATTTTCAATACATAAACTATTGTATGGAAAATAGTGACATTTGAGGGATTAATGACAGAGCTTTAAACCGTATGTGACCAGTATATGATTTTGAAAAGGTATGGCTAAAATTTGTGCTTGTGGCTAACTAGCACTAAAAGAGCTACCGAAGGGTTAATTTTTAATAGAAGTATATCGCTTTTGGTGCTTTTAATTTCAACGACATCATCATTATGTTATTAAAATAGATTATAAAATCACTCCCAGTTATTTACTGTGATGTGGCTCTACCACTGGAGGTAAGTCAATTATAAAGGAGTAACCCTGACATTATCCGAAGAAAGGAAATACCACACTAGCTGTATTAAAAATCTGTTTTAATTAATAAAGAAATTTACATCGAAGATAAACCAATGGATTAATAATCAAAAGTAACAACTTCACCGCACTTTATGCCTTTTTCCTGAAACCCAATTAAGCTTTCTAAAACATTAAAATGAGAGACTAAAATTATTTTTTTATTTTCGGAATATTGTTCAAGAATGGCTTTCACTCTTGCTGATAATTCATTCACACTCTCATAAGGCTTATCACGCATAGGCTTCCTCTCCTTCAGCAAAGCACGATACTCTCCCCATCGTCGATCTCTTTCCATTAATGAAATATAACCTCCTGTACGATCGGCTTTCCACTCTCTCAAGTCATGCTCAACAAACAGATCTAACTGCAATCTTCGATTGATAATTTCAGCCGTTTGCAAAGCGCGAGTATAGGGAGAGGACAACATAAGATCGGCATTATCAAAAATGGCGCTCTGCGATTGGGTCATTATCTGAGCAATTCCAGCTCGCTCTAATGGCGCATAATCTTTTTCGAGCTGACACATTTTCCGCTCATCGGATAATTGATAATCAGGCGTACCGTGGCGAACAAAAACAATTTCCATATCGAATTTAACTCACTGAAAAAGTAGAATAATAAGGATATTTCCTCTCAATACAACAAAGGCTTACCAATAAACTGGATCTTTACGAGTAAAGTCAATTATTTAGGTAAGCCTCTTTCTACTTTAATCAAATCCATACAGGGCTGTGGACATTGAGATAACTAACCATCATAAGAGCATTTAAGGTTACTTTCCCAGCAAATCCCTCCTTTACTTTCACACCTTTCTAACGTCTTTCCTTTTGCTTCTGCTTCAGTACGCCCTGTACCATAAACCCCGCCCGCGTTAAGATCTTTTAAATAACATCCCCACGCATCGCCATTTATTCTTTTGCCATCATTCCTGTTATTTGACAATCTAATAACTAACTTTTCTAATCGAGCAATGTCTTTTCTTAATTCTCGTACTTCTTGCTTTAGCTCCTGCATGGCATAAGTGTCACACGTATCATGTGCATTCGCGTTACTAAAAGAAAAAAGAGCCAACATGCTCGGTATTACATATTTCATTTTCACAATTCATCATACCTATAAAAAAGGAACACCGTAAACCTACAAATAAACAGTGTACAAAATTAATATGGTTTTATACCTAAAACACTTCATTAAATCCATAATTAATTTAAATCATTTATGAAGCATTGTACCTTAATAGTATGTTTTGATTATTATGAGTTCATATTAAATCAATAAGAAAATCGAAATAACCATTTTAATTTCATATGGATAATAAAATTCCAACCAAATAAATGAGAATAGTTGAATTCTTGACTTAATCTGATTGCACTGTTCTGTCACTGTGTTTATGCTCTTTTTATGTTTTCAGCCTCAGAGAAATAAGAAATATCATGGATAATTTGCATGCATACCCTATTGGCACACCTGGTAACAAATGGGGAAACGAAGAGAAAAAAGCTTGGCTTGCACAAACTGCAGTGAAACGTTCGTACCGAGATGAAGTTGTCAGCAAGCTCCAAACGCTACAACAACCATTTGAACTTATACAATACAACGCACTTTCATATGATGAAGACAAGTACCCTCTCTATGCACTAAAAAGTACTGATTGGAACCATGATAAACCCACAGTTCTCATTACTGGTGGTGTACACGGCTATGAAACCAGCGGTGTACATGGTGCCATTGAATTTGTGCGAACCGAGGCCGAAAAATACCTCAATCACTTTAATATCATCGTCGCACCGTGTGTGAGCCCATGGGGCTACGAAACCATCAACCGATGGAACCCAAATGCAATTGATCCTAACCGCTCATTTTACGCCAACAGTCCTGCGCAAGAATCCAGCTCATTAATGGCCTTTATCGCTGGCCTTAATACCCCTATTTTGGCGCATATTGATCTCCATGAAACCACAGATACGGATAATTCAGAGTTCAGACCAGCACTTGCAGCACGCGATGGAGTTGAATTTATTGATGATGGCATTCCAGATGGTTTTTATACGGTTGGTGATACAGAAAACCCAATGCCTGAGTTTCAAAAAGCCATTATCGATTCAGTGAGAAAAGTCACTCACATCGCTCCAGCGGATAAAGAAGGAAAAATCATTGGTGCCATTGTAACGCAAGAAGGGGTGATCAATTACCCGAAAAAAGCACTGGGTTTATGTGGCGGATTTACAGGCGCAACCTATGTCACTACCACTGAGGTTTACCCTGACAGCCCTAAGGCCTCACCAGAAGAGTGTAACAGAGCTCAAGTCGCTGCGGTTGTGGGTGCTCTTGACTACATATTAAAAAATACCTAGAAACTCTGCCATCGATTGAGGTGGCAGTCTCCCCTTTACCAACCTTCTTGTGATCTCACTTTCCTCTCCCACCAGCCAAGAAGAAAACGCACTAGACCAAGTGACCTGTTAACGTTAAAAATAAAAAAGAAAAGCCGCCTGCCATTAATGATCCTACCAGCAAGATCAATGTATGACGCCAATTTTGGATCGGGTCATTTACACCGTGGATCATCAAATAAACCATCATAAAAGCAGAAATCATCAGCACTAAATACAAAGGAGAGTGAGTAAGATGCTCAACACTTAAGCCCAGCAGCATAATAAATAGCACGGAATAGCCAAGTGCTACGCCTCTCACAAGGGACAAAGTTTTAATCTCAACGCCTATAATTGTCATGATGCCACCTCTAGTCTATTCGCTTATTAGAAAGTTAGACTACCAGACATCAACCTTGAAAATAACACTTAATGATCACAATAAACAAACAAGCCCTAACAAAATAACATCATAAGTATCACAACAAGAAAGAAACACAGCTTAAGTAAGCCAGGTAGATAATTTTCTTCGAAGCTCCTGCTTTTTCACTGGTTTCGTTAAGTGATCATCCATCAACTCTTTAATTGCTTCTATTTCATGCTCATCCGCACCACCTGACAAAGCAATCACCGGCACATCAGGAGACAAGGCTTTAATCTGCTTGGTTGCTTCAAAGCCATCCATAACCGGCATTTGAATGTCCATAAATATCAGATCAATCATTTGTTGCTTAACAATATCTACTGCCTCACGTCCATTCTCTGCCTGTACAATATCGAGATTATCTTTTGCTAGATAGCTTAACGCCAATAAACGCTGCACTTTTCTATCATCCACAACTAAAACACGTTTTTTGTTGCGTGTCGTATTCAATATGATGTTATCCACCGCCTCTTCTGTACTTTCTGCCATGCCTTCAGGTTGACCAATAATAGGCTGTGTTACACGAGGAAAACTTAAATGAAATTCAGTAAATTCACCTAATTTAGAACAACAAGAGATTTGCCCTTTGAATGAATTCATGACACGTGAGCAATACGCTAAGCCCAGACCACTACCACCATGCTTTTGATAAGTAAAAAATTCATCAAAAATATTTAATAAGACATGTGGCTCAATGCCTGGTCCGGTATCTCTAAAAATTAAACGGTTTTCTGACTCACCTCGTACTAATTTTAAAGCGATCCGGCTTTCCGGACACTGCTGAAAATAGTGAATCGCATTTCTTAATAAATTGAATAATACAAAGCTGTATAGCGCTTCATTAATATGGACAATAAAGTCGTCTTTATCATCAAACTCGATCCGATTTTTGATCTCATTCGATTCATAGCCATAATCGTCCAGTGCTTTTTGGGTTACATGGGCAATAGACACTGATTTGAACAATTTTTCGTTGATGGAAGCGCCTTTACTTTCGGTCAGAATAATATCAATCAACTGTGCCCCACGATGCACGGCATGTTTACCCTGCATCAGCTCTTCATGTAATCGTTCTAGGTTGTGATGAATATCATTTTCATACGTCACAAATGATTCAATTCGTTCAAAATGGTATTGAATTTGAGCCAAAGGGTTCCTCATTTCATGGGCAATAGAGTTCGCCAACGCTTGCGATTGCAAAATTTTCTTTTCGCTATCGATATACACTTGCACTTGATTAAGTACAATTTGTAATGCGGTGATTTCTTCATTTGAGAACAAGGACCCATCTTTCTTATGAGACGCAATCAACAAATGAGAAACAATGGAATCACTATCAAACAAAGGCAGAACTAAAGCCGTCTTATTTTCAGACATTTTTTGCTGTACAGCATGTAACTGCGGATCAGATTCCAAATACGAATAATGTAACTTATAGTCTAATTCATCTTTCACTAACGCAGAGCTGCTCTTGGTTAAATGAGGAATAAAAATACTGTAGCTTGCATTCTGACGCACTAAAAACAGCTCATTTGAACGAATATTTAATAGATCAGCCAACTTCTGAGTTGCATTTTTACTCGAAAGCTTAAACTCCTCAATCAAGCCATAAATATTATCGACTGGATTTGATTTTTCGCCATAAAAGACACAGTTACTAATAACCTTCATTTTTTCTAGCGTCCAATGCCAAGTCACTCCAGTTAAAACAAGTAGGGCAACTAACAGCGCGATAAAATACGAGGAATCTTGAAACCCTAGTAGTACAGATAATAAACCGATGTAAATCGAGCTATTCATCATGTAAGTTAATGAGGTGCAACTTAAGTATTTCCAACTATAAAATCGAGTATGCAACAACGCATATCCCATTAAGGCCGCCTCTGTGATAGACAGTACTGGGGGTAACCAAACATACGAAAAATCTTGCCATAAATACGTGATTAAGAGGTGAACCACCGCTGTGGATGACATAAAAATCACAATACCTGCAACCATATAATTGGATTTTTGTTTTTTTACCGCTAAAGCACTTCGCCTCAAACTCCAAAAGTTTTTAAACGTTAAAAAGACTAAAGCAACGATACTCAGGAAAAACCCATTATTAAATTCACCAAAGTGAATCACAAACTCACTCGGATTATAAATATCTACGCCTGTTACCGTTAAACCAGGGATTAAGTTAACCAGTAAAGCATAAGTATTGAGAGCGATTAATAATACTCTTTGCCAAATTTTTAACCGATTGTTAGGTAGTGCTGAGGCTAACCGACATGAAAAACGATAAGCACAAGAAAAAGCAAAAAACGAGGCTAAATTAGCAACCAAAGACATCACAATGGCGCCCGATTCCCCAAAATAAACCAATAAGCCCGATTGGAAATAGGCGTTACTCAATATCCAACCCATAATGCATATGGAGTATAAGACGTACGGGAAATCGATGCTTTGCAACACATTGATTCCTTCCCTTTTTAAAGAACGAAGAAAATAAATCAGCCATGCTAAAACGGCAAAAAATATTGCTAATAAAAGTATCGCTTTCGGATAAGCAATAAAATCACAAAGCTGGCTAAACAACCGTTTTCTCCTTTAACCTTCTTCTCTGTTTTATAATTTTTGTATTGTAATCTCGAAAAGTATGCTGTTCGAATTGTTGGCTTAATAAATCAGGCAACCAAAAACCTTTAAAAGTCACAAGGCCATTTTTATTAATGTCTTGATAACTACTATGCATGTACGCGGCCGAATGCAATGATTGATAAAAATGCAACATAGCTGGAAGTTCTATGATAGTAAAAGCCAGTGAATAGCCTTGTTTCACCAGCTCTCTCATTAACATCTTCTGCCCTAGATACAAATGATACATACGCTGCTTCTGAGTCCCGCTGACAGTAAGTCGCAGTACTTCACATACCGCTTCCGTACGTAATAACTGACGGCTCAGGCTACTCTCAAAATCCACCACACTTTTAGTGTTTAAAACCAAGTTTTCAACAAAAACATCTGCCCTGCCTAACACATTATGGGCGTGCTCAGGCAAACACAGTTGCCATTTTGAATGTTGAAAGAAAGCATCAAAACTCAGCCATCGGTGACGTCGGTCCCAACCTTGTATTAAAGCGGTCGATATTAAATATGGGTAAGCACATTCGTTGGGTTGATGATACAAAATAAAATGTTTACCACGCGTGGATAAATCTAAGCAGAATAACATCTCATACCAATGTTGCTCTTTCACGAATACTTCTAAATTAATGAGGACGATTGCATCTTGTAAACACAGCAAAATATCTGAATGATGCGTCATAAAAACGCGTTGGTCTGCTCTAATTTCATCAACCACCTCCGACATATACGCACTCTCATTCTTTACACACGTAAGCGCTGTTATCGGTGAGCTATGCCTTTTTTTCGAGAGATAATATTTACTAACAATAGTGAATCGCTCATATTCTGCCCAAAGCATCAAAATGTTGCCAAAATATACTTCAGCAAGCTTTTCGATATAACCAAACTCCGCTGGCTTCCCACTTAACTCAGAGGTAACTAACACCTGCTTGGCTTCATTGCAGGTAAATATCTGATGTAGATTTCCAGGATCGGTTGGCAACTCCTGTATAATTTGTTGTTTCCTTAGAAAAACAATTTCTGAAAAAAGGTCACTATTTCCGCTTGAAGTAATATAGTCAGATATGACTTGTAATATGTAGTCTCGATGTTGAGCAGTTGTTACCTCTTCCCGTGAGGCTTGTTTCAATATATATATAAATTTCGACAAATAGCTCAAAATAATATCCCTTACATCTATTAATTACATTAAATTGACCTAATGACACTAATATTTACTCAAACTAAGTCGAGTTAAATATGCGTGGTCAATTTTCATACAACATAAATGACGAGTTAATAGCAAAGTTATTTACTAACCTTATCTCATATGAAAATGGACCATATCAGAAAGAAAAATTTATATCTATTAATTATTTAAACAATAATAACAATCCATAAATAATAACTATACTATCAATAACAATATTAACTTTATCAATTAAATTCTTATATCGATAATATTATTGATGCTGGTTAAACCAAGTACTTAAAAACGCTAGTAATATTGAGTTTTATTTATCGAGAGCCCCTATACAAAAAATATTACTGCCTAAATAGCAAGGTCATTTCTTTCATAAAGCCACCTAATTAAACACATTTGGACCGCTTTTTTATCAAAAACTTATCATTAGACGATAACAAAAATACAGAAGATATAGCTATGAACAAACGAATTCACACCGCTTACCAAGGTGAACAGTATGGCATTGCTTTTTTTAATCATTTTTTGAAGCTGTATAAAAACGAGCACAAGCCGACTTTATGGCAAACGCTGATAAAAGTAGAAACCCTTACTGCGCAGTTACTTGAAGAACACTTAATCAGAAACCAGCTCCTCTTCAAATCACATGATCCTGAGATGGAGCGTAAAGGGCAGAATGAGGCAGAACAATGGCTCACTCTACCTTGGGACAAGTTAACAATCACCTTAGCTAACTGGGTAGAGCCCTACGAGAAAAAATATCGAGCTTGGGTAGATGAAGCATCAGCACATAAAGACATTTTTCGCCTGATTGCGGATCATGAAACAGCCATTTATCACTGTTGGCAACGAGAAAGAAAAGGAGTTAATGGCTTACTGCCTCTTGAGCACTTTTTAGAACGATACTCAGAAAAGAAATAGGGTGAGAAATTTTGGTATAAGGCTGGCCGAACAAGAGAGTTTGATCGACCAGCTTTAATGGTGTTATTTGGTTAAACGTAAATCAATACGGTTCCATTCATGCACAGCTGAAGGTTCTTCAAGTTGAGGTAAACACGAACTATTTGAGGTTACATAACAGCCACCAAATGTTGTTGGTACATACGATCGCTCTGAACTGCGGTAAGCGACAAATGGTTTTACCGCTTCCCACTCACCCGACGTTAAATGACTGTCATCAACAATGGTATAAGTTAAGAATCGCTGAGTTCTTGACCCAGAGGGTGAGCATACAGCAGCCCCCTCCATACTAATTGCTTGTGCAGTGCCGTTAGTCACTGTGTCGAGAGTGTATTCGCTGCTGCATCCATCAAACCGCTGGACATACACCATCACGGGTCTATTGTTCAAATACGTATCCGGTTCGCCTACAGGTTTCATTTTTACAAAAAGGTTAACGCCGGGACCAAACTTGTTTAGCTGCTCATCACTCGCTTTAACGACATTAACACCAGAAAAATGTACGCTTGTTTCTCTCAAATCTTTAAAACTATAGTCATTCAGACGACTAGAAAAAACCGTACCAGTAGGCGCAAGACTAACGTCACGGTGTGAGACGTTTTCTTTTGGCGCATGTACCTTAATAATTTGACGGGTTGAAGCTAACGGCTGATAGTTACTGTCTCCACTTTCACTAATAATAATTGCAAAGCTTGTTACGTCACTCGTGTAATCTAGCAGTGTTAGCTCACCAGTATTAGGGTCGATCTCCACAATACCTTTTGCCAATCCAGGCTCTACCGCAAATACCCGCTTACCAATCGGTGGTTGAGATAGCTGTAATGTGTATTTTTTCAACGGTGAAAAAGAAAGATCCACAGCAGTAGTATTTATACCAGGATGAGCTGCTGGCGTAACAGTGCCCTTAATAGTTAGCTCTTTCGGATGGTAATTACGCGACAATGCAGTCACTTTCACACTGTATTCGCCACCTGATTGAATTTCAACTTCACCCGTTTTGCTATTTCGCAATCTCACTGGTGACATTCCGTTTGAAATCACTTCAAAATTCAAATCCATATCGTCGGTTTTATGCGTAAAGCTCGGTGCTATACCACCACCGACCTGATATTCTGTCGTCGGGTAGGAGGCAGATAAACGTGAATCTGTCGGCGAAACATTCACGTTGAATGATACCGTCTCACTTTCGTATTGATCACTTCCTTGATCCGTCACGTTGATTCGGGTAGTCCCTGCGTTAAGCACCTTCATCACCCCACCTTTAGGGTTTACCTCCACCACATCTGTTAATGAGCCAGGTGCAATTTCAAAACGCAGTTCTCCTCGTGCTCCTGTGATTTGAGGGCTCGCTACATACGACACTCCATCACTGTATGTGCCTGACACATCACCTGACACTTTTAAAGAAACACCCGCTTTGTTCACAGTAACAGGCAATACCACCGGCTCTGATTGTGAATAACGATTACTTTGTGCACTATAAAAAGTCAGATCGGCGCTGCCCGATTTTAAAAGAGACAGGCAGCCACTACTGGCTTCATATCGTACAACACCAGAATTCGAATTACCCTGTAACACAAGCTGCCCCTTATTACCGCTGATATAGTTAGAAACATCAATGCAGCCTTGCTGAGTGTACTCGGTTGTTAAACCTTTAACCGATAAAGCTGGGTGCACGGCTCGTGAAATTTCCAGTACCACAGAAACAGGCTCTGAAGTCAGATAATGATCGCCACCAGAATCTCGAATAGTCAGCGTTGCTTGCCCTGCTTCTGAAACTGAGAGTGTTTGATCAGAAACCGACACCAACGCTGAATCACTGACAATATTCAATGTGCCGTGCTGCCCTTCAATGGTTAAAGGCACAGTTAAGCCATCAGAATACACACGTTTAATTACAAGGTTATTTTTCAGCCCAGGGTGAGGCGCTTTTGTCACGGTATAATGGAAAGTGGTACTGGACTCAGGGTAATTACTGTTTTTGTTATCCGTAACTTTGATCTCAGCTTGTCCAACTCCGACTATTTTTGGATAACCTGAAACAGAATCAATCTGAATCACATCATTTCCAGATAAAACTTCAAACGTCGGCGCTGACATATTGTTAGTCACATGAGGAATAATCACTTTATCAGCACTGTAGCTAAAGGTCTGATTTTCGCTGCTGATCGGTTGACGATCCCCCGGTAAAATCACGACATCAAAAAAAGCGGTTTGCACCTGCTGGTTAAAGTTTTCACCATACATAGCAGTCACTTCAATCTTTGTTGTACCAGTTTTGTTTACCTTCATCTGGCCGCTGTTTTGATCGATGGAAATGATATCCGTCGCGCTGTTGGATGCAATCTTATATTGGTAGCTCGTGCCATCCTTACCACTTAACTGAGCTGGGGTAAGAAGTACGCCTTCCGAATAAGGTATGCTCAAATTGGAATAAGAAAGAGTACTTGGGTCGACAGCCCTAATCTGCACTTCGACTTGAATGGTATTTGATTCGTATTTTCCATTGCCAAGATCTTCAATAATGACCGTGGCGGTTCCGACTGATAATGGCGTTAGCTTACCGCTGCTTGCCTCAATGGACAGTAAGCGAGAACTCGCTTCAGCCACTCGATAGCTAACCTGGCCTTTATTGCCTCGCGCCTTAACAAAGAAGTCATCGTCGCTATTAACAGGAATTTCTAATGATTGTGCCCATAATCCGGTATTTACCCCTTTTTCCACGGTAACAGTAAAAGAAGTGCTTGAATCATCATAAACCGTGCTGATATCACTCACATTGATTTTTACAGAGCCAGGACGAAGAACCAACATGGAGCCTGATTTAGAGTCCACCACAACCACATCTGTTGGAGATCCATCAGCAAGTTGATAACTCACTTCCCCCATCGCATAGTCAATCCGCGGCTGAATTCGCCTTGACTCATAATAAGTTTCCGAAATGTCTTCCGCTGTTAACGGATGACGTTGCATTTTTATGGATTTTGGGCTTTCTATAGCAGCACCATCAGAGCCATTACACCCAGAAAGCATAACGGAAGCGCCAACAAGAATGGCCAAACAACTTTTTTTAAACATGAACAGCAAGCTCTTTTGTACAATAAAAATCACCGTAATTTGATACGGTGTATAATAGTTTTGGTCGGATTCTATAAATACTTTACAAAATATTCAACGGCGTTTTTTATTGGACTCATATTATGATTAATTTCTATATTCCTTCATGATTTTTCATATTTCACCCTTTTAAATTCGCTCAAAAAACAAACAACCCTTCTCTTTGCCGACTCTAAAAACGCAGACAAAGTTATCAATTACAAAGCCGATTTTAATAACACTTCAATAAATAAGTGCCTAATACATTATGCTTTTTGAGCAAAAAATCGAAGAGTATTCGTACGCTGTTTTCTCACCTCTCAAACTAAATAATAACTGTGAATTATGTTTCTTATTCATTTGATATCCATCGCAGTTCTTCAAACATCTTAGTTTTATGACTATCAGAACTTAAATCCAAAATCATAATTATAAAAAAGAATCAAGAACTAAAACACTGTATAATTAATGAAATAAAGATTTAAAAACCAAGAATGGTGTACCCGAAAGATAAAACAGTAAAAATTTATTATTGAGCAAATTCCTGAGCACGATTTATAGTCAAAGGACTGCGATGTAGCGGCGAGTTGTTTTGGGTAGTTAAAACTTGGTTAAAAATAAGTTTTGAATAGCTCTTAAACATCAAAATGGTACTAACTGGCTCAAGAAGCGGCCCCCATAGAGGGATAAGACTTCATGCCAAATCCATTTTCAGTTCGCGCCACTTTTAAACGCAGATCCAAAAACTGATACTATTTTATAAAAGGAATTGAACACATGTTTAGACTCGGACTTCTCTCTGCATTGATCGGTTGCAGTTTTGCAGCTAACGCGGCTAACGGCGTGACGATGAACCCACAGCCAGATCCACAAAACCCGACTGGCTACGTTGTCACAAAAGCAGAAATACAAGCGGCTGAAGATGCGAAAACACTGGATCCAATGTACGACATTTGGGCAAAAGCATTGGAAACACGCCCAAATACAGTCGTTGAAGCCATTGACTCTGGGGTAGCAACAAACCCAGAAAACGTAAAACGTGTTGAACGCGTTTTCCCACAGGCGCAGTGGGATTTCCTTACTCAAATGGCCGCCCCTGAATACACCTACACTCGATTCCTACGTGCGATTGGTAAATTCCCTGCATTTTGTGGCGAATACACCGACGGCCGAGACTCAGATGCAATTTGTAAAAAATCCATCGTAACCGCTTTTGCTCACTTTGCTCAAGAAACTGGCGGACACATCTCCATTGATAACATTTCTGATAACCCACTTGCATTAGAAGAGTGGCAGCAAGCGTTAGTACACGTTCGTGAAATGGGCTGGTCTGAAGGACAAGAAGGTTACACGACAGGATGTGGACAAAATGATTGGCAAAATGCGCGCTGGCCATGTGCAGCTGGTCAAGGATATTTTGGGCGTGGTGCAAAACAACTTTCTTACCACTTTAACTACGGTGCCTTCTCAGAAGTCATGTACGACGGTGATGCTACCGTACTATTAAATAACCCAGGGCTCGTTGCCGATTCTTGGTTAAACCTCGCTTCTGCTATTTGGTTCTTCTTGACTCCTCAAGCACCTAAACCAGCAATGCTGCACGTTATTGACCGTACTTGGAGCCCATCACAACGTGAAATCGATGCTGGAATTGGTTACGGTTTTGGTACCACTATCAATGTAATCAATGGTGGTATTGAATGTGGAGAACAAAACAAAAACAAAGGGCAACCAGTTAACCGCATTCGTTACTGGGAAGGGCTAGCTGCTCATTACCAAATCCCGGTAGAAGCCGATGAGAAAAACACATGTTGGCAACAAACGCCTTACGGCAGCTTAAACTTGAACGGCGCAACAGATGTATTATATACAAACTGGGACGGTAACTGGAAATACTACCCAGATCGTCCAGAAGGTGCATCGTTCGAATGTGAGCTGGTGGGTTTCCAAACAGCCTATTCTGCTCTAGTACCAGGGGATTATGAGAAGTGTGTAACTAACTTCTACGGCTCTCACGCTAACTGGCCTGAAGTTCGTGTGGTTGAAAAAATTGATCCAACCGACCCGACTAACCCAACAGATCCAACAACACCAACAGATCCAAACGCTTGGAGTGAAACAAAAGTGTATAACACCGGTGATCGTGTTGTCGTTGATGGTGTAACTTATGAAGCTAAGTGGTGGACACAAGGTGATGATCCTAAACTAAGCGGCGCATACGGCGTTTGGCAAGTCGTAACAGTATAAACCTAAGCCCTATCCGCCTTCTTCATTGAAGGCGGATTATTTTCATCGTGCGTTATATTCGCCAAAATAAAACGACGCAATTACTTAAACAAATATCCTTGCTCTTGAGCTTGCTCCTTTACCCCATCAATCAATACCTGACCAAAATCCCCTTGTGTTGTGGTTTTCGATTCTGTCACCAAATACTGATCACGTTTTTTCTTTAACATGGCAATTTTATCTTTTATATCATTACGTATTGCTAGTTTTTCTTCTAAAAACGTCTTTATTTGAGCTTCTGTTTTATTGGTAAATTCTGGGGCCTCCTTCGCTAAGAGAATACCTTGTGTTATGTCTTTTTCAGCCACGGACACTAAATCCCAATTATCGGCTTTATAACTCTTGCTCGTCTTGGCCACATTTCGCTCAATATATGCCGATTCAGACAACGCCTGTACGTACTGATCTTGAGTACGCTGGCGAGATTTTGCTGCCATACCTGAAGCGCCGTACGCCACGTAGGTTTCATTTAATCGTTCGCCCAGCTCGATAATTTCTTTATCAAAAGGGGTGGCAATGACTCTTAATTTCTCATCTTGGTCAATATTCATGTATTTGCCACCTGAGCGAGCTGCTACTTTTTGCCAACCATGCTGCACTCCCTCAGAATAATCGCCGCAATACACAGTATTGACGATGATCCCCTGACGTTTTGCCTTATCAATAGCGTATGCCATAGCGACATCACCTTGCTGAAATATTTCATTCCCAGCAACGATCATTAACCTCATATCATCAGGATGATCACTCCATGCAAGGCGATTCACCGCCTCTAGTACCACTTTAGGGCCAAACTCATTACTTCCCCCCACCCGCATGCCTGACATTTGCTCTGAAAATGTATCAAGATCATTCGTCAAATGTGACAACAACTGAATATGGCCTTCTTGCGCCATATCACTAATGCCATATTCAAATAACCCCACTTGCAGTGTCACGCCCTGCTCATCTTTATTCGCCTTAGACACTTCGTTAATAATTTTCCAAATCGTTTGTTTGGCTTGATTACTTAGCCCTTCCATTGAGCCAGAGCTGTCTAATGCAATGGCTATTTGAATCGTCGGGCCAGTTCGAACAAAGTGGCTCGGAACCGATGTTGTTACGGTGGGCAGATTTGGATCGAGAATAGGTGGTAACGTCAGTGATTGATCAGCACTTACCCCATACGTGATAAGTACACTGTTCAGCACACCAGCCAACATTATTTTCTTTATATAAACCATGACTCCCTCCCAAACGGCTTATTAATAGTATTTTGCTGACTTCCATTTCATCACTAATAAAAGCGTAGTTGCAAACAGAATAGAAACAAAGGGAGTACAATAATGCCTTTTCTTACCTTATTTTCTTATCATTAACGATGGAACACCCTTAATTGTTGATAACGTGGCTGAACTGTTTCGTAACCGACAGGGTTTGGAAAAGCTTTATCCATCACTGGCTCTAATTCTATTAAGCGATCTGACGCAGGCGGGTGACGTTTCATAAATCGTAGCCACGCACTCGCCCCAGGCTTTTCACTGGCTATCTTTTGTAACACTGTAATATATGCATATGGATCATAGCCTGCTCGTGCCATTAAGATCACCGCCATTTTATCGGCTTCTTCTTCGTCACCTCGGGCAAGCCCGTTTGCGTATAAGGTATCCACCCCGCTGCTTATTTGCTCTGCAAGGTCTGCATTTTCCTGTGTTTTATCTGAGCTACGCCCTTTTCGATTATTGCTCATCTGGTAGGCCAAAATACTGACATCAGAGACTAAATCCAGTGATGTTTGTTTTTGAAGTGCATTGAGATAATGACGTTTCAATATATGAGCAATTTCATGGGCTAAAATACCAGCCAACTCCGCTTCATTGTGCAGCCTCAGCAATGTGCCCGAAGTAATGAACACAAAACCGCCAGGAGCAGCAAACGCATTAAAGTTATTATCATTTAACACGACAAAATGCCATTTCAACTCAGGTCGCTCACTATTTTGCACTAACCACTGCCCCACCTGGTTCACATACAACTGTACTTCATCGTTATTGAGTATTTCACTGTCTTCGAGCAATACCTGAGACACTTCGTAGCCAAACTCGGTTTCTTTTGCATCCGTTTTATCACTTAAATCCGATATTTTATCGAGTGTTGTCGTTGTTAGTTGGCCAAGATCAATTTCATCAAACATTTTCAGATCAGTGGTTTTACAGCTAGCCAACACAAAAAAGGCGCAACACAGTAAAAGTGATCGAGTCATTATTTTCGTATCCCATAAATACTGTTTCATCATGACTCCTACTATTCTTCGTCCACATACGGAATTGTTTTCTTCTGCAATCCACCCGCTTCAGCAAATGCTTTGGCTTGCTCTGGAGAAACAACAAATCGATCAAGATTGCTCATTGCAAAGGGCGAGCCTTTTCCTTTTTCTAACTCTTCATCAGACAGACCTCGTATGCCAGTGGCAACCGTTACCCCACTGGCACTTTGTGCTAAAAGATCGAGTGTACCTTGCTCTTTTGCCGTATTTGGAAAACGTAGCCACAACATTTTTAACCACCCTTTCTGCTCAACTGGAACTTCAACGTGATACCACCCTCCCTGCCGACCAATAATAGTTACGCCAGAGTCAGCTTTGAGCTTTTTAACCGTTTCACTTTTCACTGAAGGGGTACTTTTCAGCTCGACATCCTTCATCGTGACGGCTTGCTGTGCTTGTAATGAACTGATGAATAGAAAGTTACATAGAGCAAGTGACCAAAAATATTTCACAAGTGTTATCTCCATAAATAAAAATGGGGCTGATTTATAACTAAAAACGCCACATAACATAACTTTACTTATTGGAATTGCCTTAGGTTTACACTGATATTTCGACAAAAATAAACACTTAATAAGTTGAATATTATATTTTACGACGACTTAACTAGCGTAACCCTCATGTCCTAATTTATAGTCACCGTGAGCAATAAAGTCAAAATATCGTAAAAAAATCAAGCAAACACAAAAACACGAAGTGGTATTTAGGATGACAGATAAACTATATATACCCTAAATGCCCTTTCAAAGGATAGTCTAATTAGAAGCCCATTTATCTTATTGATGCATAAATTTAATTTAAAGAAAACCCATTCAGATTAAGTGTTAGTAGAAACTTTTAATTGCCCCCTTACAATTAGTACCTGTATCCAGCAGGAATTTTACAAAACCCATATCGGTAACTAATATTTATCATAATTGTATTCCATATGAATAATGACAAATAAGATAAGGAAAGCAGTGTGAAAAAGTTAATGATAAAAACTGCGTGGCCAAGTTGTCTATTTATGGCGTTATACGCACCTTACAGTCACGGTTATTTCGAAACACTCTCTACCCAAGAATCGATTTTAGCGGATCCCGTGGTCAATGCGGTGGTTAATGATCCACTCGACCAAATGAAGGGGGAAGACGTTGCCGCAGATAATGAACCTCAAGTCATGGTCGGAGCGCAATATATCTCGATGGAAAACAATGATGTCATCAACATTCCAGTGAGCTACGGCACACCCGTGTCTTTTTTACAAGCAGATGAACGACTCAACTTTAATGCTAACCTCTCTTACATCGACACATCCAGCCCTTTAACTCCCCAAGATGAAGCTAGTACAGGTGACTCAACCATTGGGGTGGACTATATCTACTACGATGAATTACAAGAACTGACCGTAATGCCATCACTGCTCGTAAAACTCGCAACCGGTGATGAAGATAAAGGGCTCGGCACAGGATCGACTGACATTGCCGTTTCCTTGTACGTTAAAAAAGATTTTGGCAGTGCAGCCATGAGTGGCGAAATTGCGTACATGTATAAAGGAGAAGGAGAGCCACAAGGCTTTAAGCATGATTATGGTGATATATTTACCCTCGATTTTAGCGGGCGATATGAAGTCATTAGCGGTTTGTGGGTCGGTATTAATGGCATCTACGTGGATCAGGATGGCAATGAAGACTTAAGCTCAAATGTGGGTAGCAAGTCTGGTGGTATGACCTTCACCGATTTAATACCAACCATCACTTATCGAGTGAAAGATTTATTCAACATCAATGCACGTTACGTATTAACCGTATCGGAAGATGCTGATAGTGGTGCCACTCTTCCGGATCGTGAAAATTCATTCAGCCTGAGTATTAGCCGCGGTTTTTAGTTACGTTAGAAGCAGGCGCAAACCTGCTTCTGTGTGTACACCACTCTTTCCAAACACATCTTAACTTGGTTGTTTACGGCTGGGTGTAAATAAAACAACGGGCTTTTCTCTTCCTTTAAGGGTATAGCTTCCTTGCTCTGTGAAATCGAAATGATCAGAGCACGCATCACGTGTCGAAGCAGAAACCAATATATGGCAGCGATTTTTCGTGATCCCTTCCACTCGACTAGCCACATTCACCGTATCGCCAATCACCGTATAGTCGTAGCGCTGCTCGCCACCGATGGCACCAACCACCGCTTCCCCTGTGTGTATGCCGATTCCTATATTAAATTCCGGCAGATTCTGCTGATGGCGAAACTCTTCCAGTTTATCGACCATGGCTAAAGCCGCTTCAACCGCTTCAATTTCTTGATTATCATTTTCTAATGGCGCTCCCCAGAACGCCATAATGGCATCACCAATAAATTTATCTAAGGTACCGTGGTGGGTGAATATCACATTGACTTGTAATGAAAAATAATCATCCAATAGTTTCACAATCTCTAATGGTGTATGGCGCTCTGAGAGGGTAGTAAAATTACGAATATCAGAAAAAAGTACCGTCACCTTACAGCTTTTGGCGTGCAAGGTTTGCTCTGTTTGCCCTGAGTCCACCAGCTGGTGCACCACATTGGGGTCCATAAAACGCCCAAAAATATCAATGGCATAATTGTACTCTTGCTGACGCTGTAAATATTGCATAATAAGAATACTGATAAAATAGGTCGACAAAATGGTTAGCGGGCTATTCACGACCATTAGGTATTTCGCCGACACCAAAAAATAACTGGCAAGAAAATAACTCACCATCAATACACCAAACGCCAATGCCACTGGGACTATCCGCTTTGAAAAAAGTAGTCCTAAAGTGATCAAGCACAAAGAGAAAAAACCAATTATCCATTCAGTTGAATCAGATAACGCTGTTAATTTCTGATCATGTAATAAGTTATCGATGGCTGTTGCCAAAATATAAACACCAGGAAATTGAGTACTAATCGGCGTATTTTTAATATCATGTAAGCCCGTCGCTGTTGCCCCAATCAACACGATTTTATCGGTAAAAAAGCCCGGTTCAATAAATGGGGTTTCTTCACTGATTGCCTTATACACAGCGGCATAACTGAACGTTGAGTAGGGAACTAAACGACCATCCATATTAGTTTGAATATCACTGGTTCGCCAATCTAGAATAATATGATCTTGTTCTGGGATCACAGCCCCCAAATACCGAGCCACTTTGGTAGGCAAAGAGTCCACACGCCACTCACCGATTTGATGCTCAACCTGATATCGCCGCCCAACCCCATCGTGATCGGAAGAAAAATTAATGGTGCCAACTTTCCAAGCTGAAGGCACTATGGCGTTTGGCAACAATAGATTGGCTCTTGTTTGTTGATTTTGACCATTAAGCTCACTGGGAGGACTTAAGCCTACGGTGTCAGGGTACTCACTGAGTTTTGGAAACAAATGTGCTTGAGCTGATTGAAAATGTAAAATGGGTAAAAAAACATTATTCGAACTTTCAATTACTTCCGACAAATATTGATCGGCATCTGGGCGATAAATGTCTGGCTCAGAAAACAAAATATCAAATACAACGGCTTGCGGGGTTTGTAATAGGATCTGTTCGATAAGTTCCGCATGCACCGAGCGAGGCCAAGGCCACCGTCCCACTAAACTTGTCATGGCTTGCAGGCTTGGATCATCGATATCAATAACCACAATATTGGGATCAGCCGGGCTAGTTACACTCCACTTTTTTACTGCAAAATCGAGCCAAATATTGTCAAAATTCACTAGCGGTTTGAAAAATGCGTTTATGCTTAATAAGGCGGTAAAAAGGCCAAAAATGAGTAAGAAAACCCGTTTTTTTTTGAAAGTACTGCGCAGTAAATCTTGATTGCGATGAATCAATGGAAACTTCATTCACAACCCTCAACTGTCATCCAACAGATCAAAATCACACACATGATGATGGAAGCTGCTGGTATTCTCACTCATGTCATTGTATTGCTTATCCTTGATCACTAAATGTATCTTGGCATCAATAAAAAGCTTTACCAGATCCCCATTAAGTTCTTGTCTCTCTGCTTCGTTTCGTAAAATTTTGAATGCGATTTCATTCGGCAACGCCTGCTTATAAGGCCGATCAGAAGCCGTTAATGCATCGTAAATATCGCATACGGTCATTATCTGTGACGCCAGAGGAATTTGATCTTGTTTCAACCCTCTTGGGTAACCGCTGCCATCTCTTTTTTCATGGTGTGCTCCGGCAATGTCCGGAACGTCTTGTAGCTCTTTCGTCCACGGGATCTGCCGTAAAAAATTTTCTGTATGCGTTACGTGCGCACGAATTTCTGTCATCTCATTAAGGGTTAAACTTCCCTTTGGAATAGATAAAGCCGCCAGCTCTTCCTTGCTGATCAAAGGGGTTAAAATACCGCTTTCATCACTGGCTTGGTATTCATGAATTTGATGTAAATGCTGACCAATGGATTCAGGCAGAACAGAAGGCTCATTTGCTTGTATAATGTCTTGCCAAAATTGCTCTAATTGTACAATTTGTGCTTGCAGATGTTGCTGGCGCTTCAGCTGCATCGCCGCGTCACACGCAACGTGCTGCTGAAACATAGCCAGTTCTGATTCCGCTCGCTCACGCATCAGAGTTTGTTGGGTAAGGCGTATTCGATATTTAATCACATCAAGTTGATGTGGTGTAAGCTTTTTTGCTTTGGTTAATACCGCTTCTCGTACCCCTACTTTGCCAAAATCATGCAGCAATGCGGCGTATTTTAATTGGCGTAAGTCTTTTTTATTCAACAATTGGTTTTGATAAGCCACTAGACCAGAGCTAGGTAAAGCCTGAGCCAACGCAACAGACAAATCTGCCACACGAAACGAGTGACCACTGGTTGTTGGATCACGCTGCTCAATCGCCGTCACAGATGCCTGAACAAAACCTTCAAACAAATGGCGAATATTTTCGATCAAACGTCGATTTTGAATCGCAATTGCTGATTGACTGGCCAGAGCGCGCAGTAATGGAATGACATTATTATCGAAAGGGATCACATTTTCCCGTGTGAGCTCATGGGAAGTTAGCTTTAAATTTTCCGCTTTGGTGCGATTGATAAATTGCAGAACACCAATGACTTCACCATCGTGGTTTTTAATGGGTAACGCAAGTAACGACTGACAGCGGTAGCCCGTCGCGTTATCAAACACCGGGTTAAACTGATAAGGTGTATCGACCAACTGATACACATCCTCAATGTTCAGCTCACAACCATAAGTCGCAACATGGCCTGATACACTGGTGTCATTAAGAGGCATGTGCCTTTCTTCAAAATCAAACTCAATCGACGCATTTTGGGTCAGTTTCAGTACCAAGTCAGGTTGGTCGCCACTTTCACTATCCAGTAAAAACAGCGAAGCCGCATCACAACAGGCTAATTTACGACCTTCATCCAAGATCCGGCTCAACAACGCCGCCAAACTTTTTTCCGCAGAAAGAGCAATACCAATGTCTGCCAATCGCTGTAAGCTCATGGATTTATTATCAATGACTTGCCTTAACTCATTTTGCTGTTTTTGCTGAACATAACAATGCAATGCCGACTCAATATGCTTTAGTGTTATTTTTTTATTAAAACCCATCGGAACGTACAAGTCCGCATCAAAATCCAAATGATCTTCAGCCAACACAAACAAAGATTCAGGTTTCAGCCACGCTTCGCCAAAAGCCTGCAACAAAGCCTCATCAAGTATTAATAATGCCGGGGAAAGTGAAGACAACTCTTCGAGATCCCTCACACACACACACTGAATGTGTTCTTTATTCAGATCTTTTACCATGCTGGTGGCTGAAAATGCACGACCATGTGCTATCACCAACTGACTCTTAGATTGTGCTTCATCCACTAACGTCATAATTATTTCCTTATTCTTCATTACTATAATAGTTCAGCTTCTGAAAATAAGGGAAAGGGCAAGCAAGAAATTAACCTAAACGATAAGGTCTCATGCAATACGCCCCTACTTATCGGTTAAGTGTTTTTTAATATAAGCCACCAACAATGGCTCGCCCTTTTTAGCAATGAGAAAAGAGACGATCGACAACGCAACCAATGAAATAATCGGGTAAAAAAATGCATTTCCCCAAAGCGCATATTCATCGAACTTAATGATCATTGAAATCATGATGTTTTCATGAATTAAGTACAGTGGATAACTAATAAAACCAAAAAATAAAATAAATCGCCTTTGAAGTGCTTTTTGCAATACCGAAAATCTTAAACTAGCAGCAAAGAATACTGAAATCATAACTGCCGCGACAATTACATCGATATATTTTAAAAACGAGGCACTGAAAACAGAACACAATAACGCCCCTATAAAAAACCTCTCTCTCTTGTTTTCATGATACAGATAAAAAAGAGCCCCCGATGTAAACCAGCCAAAGTGCTCTAATGAGAGTTCATGACCTAACCTAAGTAACACATCAAACACATACACATCCGTCGTTACTGAAAGGTAAGCGGCTAACTGATAAAGCAGGTACAGCCCAAGTAAAATCGGTATTAACCGGTTTCTCCCCATAAAAAAATAGATACACCCAGCGATCACATAGAATTTAAATTCTACATACAAAGACCAAAATGCCCCTTCTAATGGTTTAATATCTAAACCAAATACCAAATACCACCAGCTAGGTTCAATAAAGGTAATGCCTGGTAAAATACTCAATATCTCTGGGGATCCAGCTGGCCTTTCATGGAAAAATGAAGACGTAGAGAAAATCAATATGGTGCCTAATAACATGGCTGGAAATAATCGCATCCAGCGCTTATACATAAATTGATTAAAGCTCGCCGTTTTATCGAGCGTCATAAAGATCACAAATCCAGATATAATAAAAAAAAGCTGAACCCCTAACCAACCAAGATGAAACAGTGGAAACATTTCATAAGTATTGCCATACGGTAATAATGAGGGCCATCGAGAATAAGCATGAAAGCCCACCACCAATAAAATAGCAACGCCTCGTAAACCATCAATATAACTTATTCGCACATTAGCCCCTTTTATATCACAGCGTCCTTATAAGGCATCAACCACCACTTTTATTTATAGTAGCTCTCTTTTCGCTTTATAAAAGAATTGAGAAAGACATTCTCTGTATCTAGTAATGATTTATAAATCAGCTTATGGCATAACAATAAAAGTAAGAAAAATAAGGCACGAAGGATAAAATGACGACAGTATACTTTTTAAATGCTTTTTCCGATTCACCACATAAAGGCAACCCAGCAGCAGCGGCGGAATTTGACACTTGGCCCTCGGATAAAGAGTTGCTCAAACTCGCTCAAACCTATGCCTACCCCGTCAGTGCTTATGTGGTAAAAAAACAAGGACATTATGACATTCGCTGGTTCTCGCAAACCCAAGAAATCAATTTATGTGGGCATGGTACTTTAGCCGCCGCAGAAATGTTATTTATCAAAGAGCAAATTTGCCAAGGCGCTGTTCATTTTTGCAGCCCTTACGGTGATTTATGTGTCGAAAAGCACGATGGAACCCTCTCTATTTTGCTTCCTCAATGGGAACAAAAAGAAATTAGTGAGCATGATCCTATTTTGTCTTTACTCAATCTTCACCCTCAATACGCATTTAAAACCCGTGATTTAGTGACGGTACTAAGCAGTGAAGAAGAAGTTAAACAATTTCAACCTAACTTCGATACGCTGAACAAAATGCAAGATCATCACGCTCTCATCGTCACCGCAAGAGGTAATCAATCCGACTATGTGCTTCGCTATTTCGCCCCTAAAATCGGCATTAATGAAGATCCTGCCACAGGCTCAGCACATTGCTCCTTAGCCCCTTACTGGGTAACCACCCTCGCCCGATCTCCCCTCAGAGCGACACAGCTATCCGCCCGAGGTGGCGACTTTTCCGTCTCATTAGTTGGTAATCACGTAAAGATTTCCGCCAAAGTTACTTTTTTAAACAAACATGAATTCACCGCACAAGAGGCAATTTTATGAATCAAATCCAATTAGAAACAAAACAGCTCACTCCTTCTAAAGTGGTTTGTGTTGGCAGAAATTACGTCGATCACATTAAAGAATTGAATAACGATATCCCTGAAGAAATTGTGCTTTTCATCAAGCCTAACTCCTCTATCAGCCCGAAAATTTACGCAGGTACTACCGATCCCATCCACTACGAAGGCGAAATTTGTTACCTGATCCAAGCCGGAGAAATCACAGCCGTTGGTATCGGGTTAGATCTGACAAAAAGAGAGATTCAATCTCAACTTAAAAGTAAAGGTTTACCTTGGGAGCGAGCAAAATGCTTCGATAAATCCGCAGTTTTTAGCCACTTTGTTCCCTTTCATGAAAACTTAACAGACCTTAGATTAGAATTAAGCATCAATGATCAGCTAGTTCAGTTAGCTGATAGCACCAAGATGATCAATAAACCAAACCAGATTTTAGAAGAAACAAAAAGCTTTCTCACCTTAGAAGATGGTGATGTCATCATGTCTGGCACACCAAAAGGCGTTGGTATTGTAAAAAAAGGAGACGTGTTTCACGGAAAATTGTTCACTCAACATACCCTACTCATAGAGCATTCATGGACAGTCAAGTAGTTCATTTCAATGCTAGAAAACATCAAAAAATTCATTTGTACTCAAATCAATTTTAGAAAATAAGTTTGAAATCTTGGGGTGAGAAAACTAAATGTAAAGGCAATCAGCCGCATTTCCTATTTATTTTCCTCAACCCTACTTAGCTTCCCAGAAAGAAAAAAAAGACTAAAAAACAACTACAATTCACAATACTAACGATCAATCAGGTTATTTTTGAATGCATAAAAATGTAAGTGGCCTAATTGATTTTATGGTCTATCATTCATTGAAAGTGCAGGGCAGTTTATTTAGAGCACTAATAACCATCAGAACAACATACCTTAAAAGGACTTACAACATGGATCCCATACTGGAAGTTAAGGGACTTTACAAAGTGTTTGGAGAAGACACTGAACGTGCGTTTTCACTGATAGATGAAGGTGCCAACAAAGATAAAGTGTTTGAAAGAACGGGCTTAACCATTGGTGTTAACGACGTATCCCTCAGCATTCAAGAAGGCGAAATATTCGTGATCATGGGACTGTCGGGCTCGGGAAAATCTACTCTAGTTCGGCTCCTTAACCGACTCATCGAACCCACCAAAGGCAATGTATTGCTCAAAGGCAAAGACATTGCGCACATCTCTGAAGAAGAACTTCGACAAGTTCGCCGCAATAATATTTCCATGGTTTTTCAAAATTTTGCCTTAATGCCACACATGACAGTGGTTGAAAACGCAGCCTTTGGTTTGGAAGTTGCTGGCGTGAAACCTGAAGTGCGTACCAAATCCGCTCTGAAGGCCCTAGAAAGAGTTGGACTTGACGTTTATGCCGATTCCTACCCCGATGAATTATCCGGAGGCATGAAGCAACGTGTCGGGTTAGCCAGAGCATTAGCCTGCGATCCTGATATTCTTTTAATGGACGAAGCGTTTTCAGCGCTTGATCCACTGATCAGAACAGAGATGCAAGACGAGCTTATCCGGCTTCAAAACGACGACAAGCGTACTATTGTTTTTATCTCTCACGATTTAGACGAAGCGATGCGAATTGGTGACAGAATCGCCATCATGCAAAATGGTGCAGTGGTTCAGGTTGGCACACCCGACGAAATCCTCAACACCCCCGCCAATGACTACGTCGAAGCTTTCTTCCGTGGCGTTAACATTGCCAGCGTATTAACCGCCAAAGACATTGCTCGTAAAAAGCCCGCCGCTGTTTTTAAGAAATCAGAGCACGACGGCCCAGCTTCTGCCCTACAGATTTTAATGGATAACGATCGTGAGTACGGCATTGTACTGGAAAAAAGCAGCCACTATTCGGGGATCGTTTCTGTGGATTCTTTGCGTAAGGCAGATAGAGAAAATCGCTCGTTAACCAGTGCCAAGTTAGAGGATGAGTTAACGCTACAACCGAACCAATCTATAAATGATATTTTGGGCCTAGTCGCCAGCGTGCCTTATTCCGTCCCCGTCGTAGACGACAGTGGTAACTACTTTGGTGTGGTGACTAAATCTCGATTACTTCAGACGCTAGATAAGGATTAGAGCGATGTCATCAGAACAAGTAAACAATGATCCATGGGGGCAGCCCACCAGCCAACAAGCGGATCCTTGGGGTCAAGCCAGCGATTCTACTTCCTCAACAGATTGGTTAACAAACAGCACTATTGAAACCAAACCGTTTGATCCGCTCAATCCGTTCGAAGAAGCCGTCATTCCTCTAGATACTTGGGTCGAATCCGGCTTAAATTGGCTTGTCGAGCATGGACGCCCACTTTTCCAAGCCATACGGATCCCGATTGATTTCATTCTCAGCTCTTTTGAGACCGCACTGGTCTCAACACCAGCCCCCTTCATGTTAATGATCCTGTTTTTACTGGCGTGGCAATTTTCCAATTTAAAGCTCGGCGTCACCACGGTTGTATCACTCATCTTCATTGGCCTTATTGGTGCTTGGTCTCAAGCAATGACGACACTCTCCCTCGTCATGACCTCTGTATTTTTCTGTTTACTTATCGGCCTGCCCATGGGAATTTGGCTAGCCAGAAGCAAAACTGCCGCGAAATTTGTTCGTCCCATTCTTGATGCCATGCAAACCACACCTGCGTTTGTCTATTTAGTGCCTATTGTGATGTTATTTGGGATCGGTAATGTCCCCGGCGTGGTCGTAACCATCATCTTTGCCTTACCACCAGTGGTCCGTTTGACTATTTTAGGAATCCAACAAGTTCCAGCTGAACTCATAGAAGCCGGGCATTCCTTTGGTGCAAACAAAAAACAGATGCTTTACCGGATCCAACTACCATTGGCACTACCCACTATCATGGCTGGCGTTAACCAAACGCTTATGCTCTCCCTTTCTATGGTGGTTATCGCTTCCATGATTGCTGTAGGTGGGCTTGGGCAAATGGTGCTAAGAGGAATTGGGCGATTAGACATGGGCCTTGCGGCGGTGGGCGGCCTTGGCATCGTTATTCTCGCCATACTGCTTGATCGAATAACTCAAGAATTAGGGACTAATGCAGGGAATACAAAGCTACGTTGGTATCACATGGGGCCGATGTCGATTTTACTAAGGTTATACGCTCAAAGAAAAAAGCCAGAACTCACACTTAAGGAGAAACAAAAATGAAGAAATCATGGAAGAAGAAAACATTCACATTAGGCGTAGCCTCTACTTTGGTGCTCTCAAGCACTGTATGGGCAGAAAAGCTACCGGGTGAAGGTGTGTCGGTTCAACCAGTACAATCAACCGTTGCCGAAGAAACATTCCAAACCCTGATTGTAAACCGTGCACTTGAAAAACTGGGTTACGATGTTAAACCAACAAAAGAAGTCGATTACAATGTTGGTTATACGTCCATTTCTAAAGGCGATGCTACGTTTTTAGCGGTGGGTTGGTTCCCACTTCATGCCGACAAATACACAATGGCTGGTGGCGACGACAAATTCTATCGTCAAGGCCAATATGTGAGTGGTGCTGCGCAAGGTTATCTTATTGACAAAAAAACAGCCGAGAAATATAACATTACCAATATTTCCCAACTCAGCGACCCAAAGCTGGCTAAATTGTTCGATGCGGATGGTGATGGCAAAGCAGATCTCACCGGTTGTAACCCAGGCTGGGGTTGTGAAATGGTCATTGAAGAGCAACTTTCGGCCTACAAACTTCGCGATACCGTCGATCATAACCAAGGTAACTATGCCGCGATCATCGCCGACACCATTTCACGTTATAAAAAAGGCGAACCTATTCTTTATTATACATGGACACCTTATTGGGTAAGTGGTGTGCTTGTACCGGGTAAAGATGTAGTGTGGCTAGAAGTGCCGTTCTCTGCTCTGCCTGGTGAGCGTAAAAATGTTGATACAACCTTAGCGAATGGTAAAAACTACGGTTTCGAAATGAACTCAATGCGCATTATTGCCAATAAAGAGTTTGCCGCCAACAACCCATCAGCAGCAAAATTATTTGAGATCATTAAGCTGAACATCAATGACGTTAGTGCCCAAAACATGATCATGAGCCAAGGAAAAAACAGCGCTGCGGATATTGAATCCCACGTTAACGGCTGGATAAAGTCAAACCAAAACCTATTTGATTCTTGGGTTAATGAAGCAAAAAAAGCAGCGCAATAATGTAAGCATTGAGCTCAATCCGTTTCACCTATTTTTGTAAGATAAAACCAGTAGCCTTGTGTTACTGGTTTTTGTTCATGGCCATAAATAAAGTACGTCCCCGCCGCAGGTATTTCCAAACTAGAAATAAGTAGTTTCAGTTATTTCACTAGGAGAAAAGAGATGGATGAATTACGTTAAAACCACACTTTAAAAAGGGTTTTAATCATGAGTCAGGAACGCTTCTATAACATCATCACCGATGCCAACTTATCGCCAAAACAAAAATCGCAATATTTAGCACTGGAAGCAGAAGCCAGCTTGCCCTACTTCGCAGTGTCTCACGAACTTAAAGCAGCAATGGAAGAAGGTATTGTGTGTGACATGTTCGAAGGCCATGCCCCCTTTAAGCCTCGCTATGTCTTACCCGATTACGCTAAATTTTTACAACAAGGCTCTGAGCATTTAGAATTATCTCCTGCTCACAATTTTGATGAAGCGCTCAACCTACTGACCATTCTGTATCACCATGTACCCTCCGTTACGTCCATTCCAGTTTATTTGGGCCAGTTAGATGATGTTCTCATGCCTTACGTTGGTGAGCTAAGTGACGAGCAGATCTATCAAAAGCTTAAACTGTTCTGGATCATGCTGGATAGAACACTGCCTGATGCGTTTATGCACGTAAATATTGGCCCTACTGACAACATTATTTGCCGAACCATTTTACGTTTGGATGCCGAATTAAAGCAGATCGCCCCTAACCTGACCTTCATGTACGATCCGAGCATTACCCCTGATGATCTGCTGCACCAAGCCACCAGCAATATTTGTGAATGCAGTAAACCTCATATTGCCAACTACCCAGTGCATGCAAATGCCTACGATGAAAAAGGGTTTGGTATTGTCAGCTGTTATAACTCACTGCCATTAGCGGGAGGCTCTAACACCCTTGTCCGTCTCAACTTAAAAGAAGTAGCAAAAAAAGCCAAAAACACCACCGACTTTATCGAACACGTACTGCCACACTACTGCCAACTCATGTTTGAATTAATGAATACCCGAAGTGCTTTTTTACATGAAAAATCCAACTTCTTTTCTGGCTTTTTAACCACTGAAGGCTTGATTGAAGAAGCGCGTTTTGCCCCTATGTTTGGTATTTATGGTATGGCTGAAGCGGTCAACCATCTGTACTCTGATGAGAAACGACAATACGGCCATGATGAAAAAGCCAATCAATTAGGCCATGCCCTATCTAAAGTTCTGGCTGATATTGTCGATTCAACTCCCGTGCAGTATGGGTACAACGGAAAAGCACTGCTTCATGCTCAAGGCGGTATTAGTTTAGATAAAAATGTCACACCTGGCGTACGTATACCTTATGGTACAGAGCCTGATCCCGTGAGCTATGTACAAGCTACCTCAGCACACCATCAGTATTATACGTCTGGCATCAGTGACATTTTAACCATTGATGAAACCGTAAAATCAAACCCAGAAGCCATGTTTAACTTGTGTAAAGGTGCTTTACAGCTAGGTTTTCGCGAGTTTACAGCTAATGTGACCTCAAACAATTTGGTTCGTGTTACGGGCTATATGATCAAACTCTCTGATATTGCTAAATTTGACCAACAAGGTTCACGCACCAATACCACCTTCCTCGGTGCTGAAGCCGCTAAAAACACGGGGATATTAGAACGGCGGCCTCGTGTGGCAGCCCAAGAAACCAACCCAACTTACCGTTAATCAAATGAGTATTCATTTCAATAAACAAGGATGGGTCAGTAAGATTTTGACCTTTTCTTGTGTTGATGGGCCGGGTAACCGAATGGTGATTTTTCTGCAAGGTTGCAACTTTCATTGTTTAAATTGCCATAATCCACACACCATTAACCACTGTAACCATTGTGGCGATTGCCTGTCCACCTGCCCCTCAGGCGCGCTTACTATGAACGTTAACCATAAAGTACAATGGGATGAAACTTTATGTACTCATTGTGATGTGTGTTTAGAGACCTGCCCACAGCAATCAAACCCGAAAGTTCAACGCTACTCGGTGTCACAACTGCTGAATATCATCGCCAAACACAAATTCTTTTTAAATGGCATCACAGTCACAGGAGGAGAAGCCACGTTACAGCTGCCTTTTATTACGGAACTGTTCAAAGCTATTAAAGATAACGCCGAGCTAAACCACCTAACCTGTTTTATTGACAGTAATGGCAGCCTAAGTATAGATCGCTGGAACAAAGTAATGCCTTACCTTGATGGCACTATGATCGATTTAAAAGCATGGCAAGCAGAAACTCATCAATGGTTAGTTGGCCGAGGTAATCACCGTGTTTTCCAATCCATCAATCACTTAGCAAAACACAATAAGTTATATGAAGTTCGACTACTCTACATTCCTGATAAAACAGACTTAGCCACAGAAATAGAGGCCTTAGGTAATTATTTAAAGCAGCTACCCTCGCAAGTAAACATTCGCCTCAACGCTTTCCAACACCACGGCGTCGTTGGTGAAGCTCGCAGTTGGACAACTTGCTCGAAAAAGCAGATGGAGACATTTTGCGAAAATCTCAGCAGCATAGTACAAAGAGAGTTAATAAAGCCTTCCGTCTATTTATAAAAAACCACCTGTTTGTTTAGTTTACGGACTGCTTTATCTGTTGATACAGCCAGTTCATCGCCTGATCATTCAAGCTAGGTTTATGCCATACCAAGCTGTAAGCCACTTCGCCATAATCAAAAGGCAGTGGCTTACGGACTAGTCCTTTTGCCTGTAATGCCATGGTTGCCCACTGTTTTGAGCACGTAAAGAGAAAATCAGATTGCTGGCACAATACAGCCGCACTACCAAAATCCGCGACAGAAATAGCGACACTGCGTGGTTGATGGTGCTGCTTTAGAATATGCTCAAAATAAGGCTGATTTAATGCCTTATCAAAAATCCCAATATGCTTATATTTCAAATAGTCGCTAATGGTTAAATCGGTATTCACCAATGGGTGTGAGGCATTCATCAAGCAAACCATGTCATCTTCTAAAATGGTTTCCCACACTAAATCTTTATCATTGGTTGGGGGCTGACTCTTGTCATGCGGCAATAAAATAAAATCCACTTGCCCACTTAGTAACGCCTCGAAGCCAAACTGCTCTTTTGAGTAAATGGATAATGAAGCATTAGGTGCGTAGGAAGAAATAATATGACTGAACATACTGGCAAACATCTCAAAGCTACTTTCTCGCATCGCTAAACGAAAAGCTCCAGTATAGTGAGCGGGATCAAACCCCTCCTGCTGAAGTAAAGCATTCATACTGCCCAAAATGGAGTGGACAGTCGGTTCTGCCTTAACAGCAAATGAAGTAGGTATAAGGTGCGTACCATCACGATAAAAAAGCTCATCTCCTAAAAGCGAGCGTAATTGCGCCAAGGTTTTACTGACACTGGATGGGCTGACACACAACACGTGTGCCGTTTCTGTCACGCTATGAGTACTGAGCATCACGTGCAACGTGGTAAGGTGCTTGAGACTAATGCGTGAGAGCTGAATAAGATCCATACTTCTATTTATTGGTGAGAGTATTTTTATATTTCTGGTGAGTTACGCATCCTTGCGTTCATTTAACCCTACCTAGGTTGTTCTTTAGGCTGCTGGACGTACGCCTTTTGCCAGCTCAAGTCCGTCTTTCATGCATTCAATATACCAAGCTTCATATTCTTTCGCTTGTGTGTGACTCCAAGTACCAAGAGTGCGCTCTGTACCATCAATACCTTCTGCAAGTGGCGTCGCATTGAAGTTAACATCGTGAGCATTCACCTCCCCAGTCTTCATTAGGTGCACATAGTGAATAACGACTCGTCTTTGATTATGGTAGAGGTGAGCAAAAGGAACACCATTTTTCTTCCACGCAGCATGGACTAGCTTTATTCCGTTGGCTTCAAAAACGCGCTCTTTTAATTCTTCTGACGATTCGATTCGCACGCGATCGTTCTCAGTGTAATGGTCAAGTTGCATGAGTATTTCCTGCTATTGTTATGTTTTTCTATTTTACGAATGACTCACTCTACAGGACAAATGTTGAGCTTCCAACAGGTAATACCTGTTAGTTAATGGAATGATTAAAATGAGGATTAAGTCAAATCGAATACATAAGTACTGTCTATTCTCATCATCGAGAGCAAGAAGCTCGCTATCATTCCGCGAGCTTTGCAGTAGAAAATCTGTTTTGCTAATTTATGGCACCACAACCTGAGCAATGGTGTAACCGAATACACAAGCTGATACCACGCCAATTAACCCCGGTAGCATAAAACTATGGTTAAAGTACCATTTACCGATTTTGGTCGTGCCGGTGACATCAAAATTACAAGTCGCAATGTCTGAAGGGTAATTTGGAATAAAGAAATACCCATACGTCGCTGGCATTAAGCCGATCAGTAATGCCGGATTTAACCCCATCGCGATCCCCACAGGTAACATCATCCTCGCTGTAGCCGCTTGGCTGTTTACCACTACAGACACAATGAATAACGCCAGAGCAAAGCTCCATGGGTAATCTTGCACCATTTCAGTAATGCCCGATTTAAAACTTGGCATCGCGTATTGAAAATAGGTGTCACTCATCCACGCAATACCAAAAATAGCGATTGCTGCAACCATCCCGGATTTAAAAACCACCCCTTCAGGCACTTTTTGTACATTCGTTCGAGTCACCAGCAAAATTACACCACCAAACCCAAGCATCATCATTTGAATAATTAAAGACATGGAAATTGGTTTCTCCGCATCTCCAATTGTTCGGATTTCTGGCACCATGGCAACCACCACAATGGTGGCCAGCGCAAGTACAAACAGTAATACCGCTTGTTTTGCAGATGCTGGTAACTTTTCATCAAGTGATGTTGAAGTGGTATGTAAGATTTTTTCTCGCCACAGTGGATCTTGTAATCGACGTTGATATTCAGGATCATCGTTGAGCTCTTTACCACGGCGTAAACTAAATAAAGACAAAAGAATCGTACCGAGTAATGTCGATGGCACAGTGATCATCAAAATGGTTAACAAGTGGATATTGGTATTAATATCGGCCAGTTGAGCCAAATAATACACTACTGCGGCTGAAATAGGGCTGGCCGTAATCGCCAATTGCGAGGCCACTGATGAGGCTGCCATTGGTCTTTCCGGTCGAATGCCATTTTTTAACGCCACATCACCAATAATAGGCATGATGGAATAGACAGCATGACCCGTTCCGAGCATAAACGTCATAGTATAAGTGACTAGCGGTCCAAGTATCGTTACCCGTTTCGGGTTGCTACGCAAAATTCTTTCCGCAACTTGCAACATGTACTTTAAGCCACCAGCAGCTTCCAAAATAGAGGCGCACGTTACCACCGCTAGAATGATCAGCATCACCGTAATAGGAGGTGATGTCGGAGGCATCCGAAAAACAAACACCTCAATCAGTAAACCTAACCCCGAAACTACCCCTAATCCAATACCACCAAACCGACTGCCCGCATACAAAACGAGAAGAAGGAATAAAAATTCCAAATACAACATACTCGTAATCTCCTTATTATTGAAAAACAACGGCTTTTCAGAAAAGCACTGATAATAAGGATGACTTTAAAACGTAAGTAAACTGTTGATAGATATCAATAAAGCTTATAGCTATTTATTAAAATAAGATTTATGTGATTCCGAACTAAATTTGCTCATTACATAAATACAAGCTAATCACAAAAAAGCGCCAAGTTGTTACAGCTCGCATAATCATATGCAACATTAAAAACGCTACACACAAACCTATGACGCGTAAATGCGCTTAATGGTGTCTCGTAACCACTTGATTTTGGGGTTGTGGTTATTTCTCTTATGCCAAATCATCGTAAATGGGATCAATAACTTCTCTTGCTGAGACTCTTCTATCGGAATAGGAAGAGCAACCAAGTTAGGATGAAGCTGCTCACAATACCGTTGGCAATACTTGGGTGCAGTGGTAATCATCTGATGTCCTGGCTTTTCTGCTATAAACAGAGCCTGTTCGAAACTTGTCATCGTCACACCAACTTCTCGCGTTACCCCTTGCTCAAGCAAGATATCGTCTAGCGCCCAAGTATCGCTTTTTTCCCAGATGACATTGATATGGGAATAGCTCAGAAAAGTCTCTAAGTTCCATTCTTGTTGCAAAACAGGGTGATCATTGCGAACGTAAACCATAGGTAAATCGGTAAACAAGACTTCAAAATCGATGAAATAAGGTAGCAAGTCTAACGATTCCTTAGAACGAGGGTGACTTTCTCGCCCCGTAAAACCAATATCCACTTCACCACGAATAATGGCCTCTAAAGAATCGTAATCCCAATTAAGGAACTTCACTTTCGAATCGTCATAGGTTTGATGGATACATTGAGTCAACTCATCAATCATGATCAAAGACAGAGGAGATTCAATGGCCAAATTAAAAAGCACTCCTTTCGGCGCTTCATCCCCCCGCCTAGCAATCAATTGGTTGCCCATTTGCAACCAATCTGAGAGGCTTTCTTCCATACTTTTGGCGAGCGGTGTCGGCGTTAACCCCTTAGGCGTATTAACGAATAACGGATCATCAAACCATTGTCTCAGCTTACCCAAAGATTTACTGACCGTAGAAGGCGTCACACTGAGTTTCTTCGCCGTTCTGGTTACGCTGAGCTCTTGTAAAAGCAACTGCAAGGTAAACAACAAATTAAGATCAAGACGTGCCAGTGATTTCTTCATAGGTATTATTATTTTGTTGATAAGGAACAAATAATATTAGAGCAATGCCAATAATGCCAGCCGTACTCAACGCAATCACCAACATATTTAACGCTGACACACCGAGCACTCCCATAAACCAAATATAAAATGCAGAGCTACACACTTGAGCAATACCCAGTAACGAGCTTGCGACACCTGCTCGCAGAGAGAATGGACTGAGAGCCTGACTCATGGCCACACCAAACCCCATAGAAAAACCGACACTGAGCAACCCAAACCCAAGTAGAAATATATTTGAATCACCCACTTCATTACCCAGCACCAGTACAAGTGCCGATGCGATCAAAAGCAGCTTTGATGTAAATATCAAGGTTCGCTGTTGACAATACGACAGCAATATCGGCGCGGAAAAAGAGCTCGACATTCCCACTAAGGCCATTAACGCCATCGTTGTGGAATATTCGCCACGACTAAAATTGAGCAACTCCATGATCACAATCGGCGATGTATTCACATAGGTCAAAATAGCGGTCACTCCCAATGAAGTCATCACCACTCTGGAAATAAAGAAGCGCTGGAAAAAAGGCTCTAACTTAGTCACATCACCACTCGACTCTGCCCCCTTAATCTGAGACTGAGCAACTAAGGACTCTTTCAATACTAAACAAGAGATAAGGCCTACAAGGACTCCCATGCCTGCCATGGCTGAAAACAAATTCGGCCAAGGAAATTTCAGCATAATAAGATGGCCAATCACTGGCGCAATAACAGGAATAATACACGTAATTCCATTTAACATGGATAACACCTTAGCACGGCGCTTGTCGTCTAACGTATCACGCAAAATAGCGAAGGCGACCACATAGCAGCTGCCCGCCCCGATCCCTTGAACAAATCTGGCCACCAAAAATACCGAGCTGGTTTCAGCCACACTACCCAGCCAAGAGGCAAAGGCAAACACAGTCGCACCAATAATGGCAACGGGCTTTCTCCCCACTTTGTCCGCCACTTTTCCCGCCAAGAACATGGTCGTTGCCATCCCGAGTAAATAAATTGAAAAGGCGATATGAAGCTGAGATTCACTCGCACCAAGATCTTGAGCGATCTGAGGCAAACCAACCAAGTACAAATCAATGGCCGTAGGGTAAAGAAGAACAAGCGCAAAACTGCACAAAAGAAATCGGGACATACACACCTCGTTATTGGTTAACGTTTGCGAAGATAATATCCAAATGCCCATGACTTGACGTGTTGCCATTTTGACAACAGGTATTTCCATTTACGACAACGGGCCAGAAGATGCTAGGCCAACTTTTCCCCTTCCAGATTGCTGATGCAGCTTAAGTTCAATTCCTTCGAGTTGGTTATCATTTGTACAACCTGCATATTGTTGGACAAAAAAACGCCAAGTACTTTATAAAATCCAAACATTATTAACGTGTTTGGTGACGATTTTAAAAATAACAATATAAAGGTTTATTCATGAACACATCACTACGCCCACTTGTAATTGCAACAGCACTTGGCTTACTAGCACTGCCTGCCACCAGCGCAGCAGAAAATACGTCAACGGCTACCCCCTCGCCCGTTTGGCCCGCTCACCAAGTAGGGGTGCTGGACTACCAACTAGATCCCGCTTTACTGATTAAAACGGGGCCAATACGTCTTGGCCAGATGGATTTTCGTTTATCTCAAGAACGTTTAGATCAAATCCGCGCTGAAAATGCACACGAAACACCAGAGCGCATCGAACAACTCATAAAGATAGAAAAACTAAAAAAACTCGTGTGGTTACACCCTTACTCCTTCATTATTCCTAACGAACGACCTCATTGGGCCATGGCTATGGCACACGCCGCGCAGCTTTTTAAAAATGTAACTGGCATAGATGATCCGTATCACGATGCCAATTTATATGCGGCTAAGACTCTCCAAGAAAGTGCTGTTGGTGCTGATTACGATAACGTGCCTGGCTACTTTACTTACCCAGTACAACCTAACTACACCGACTCGAACGCAGAGCACCAAAACTTATATGGCATATGGAATACCTTAGGGGTTGGCCGAACCAGCCATGATGGTTTTTTCCAGTTAGAAGGCCACATGTACTCCGCTTATGGGGAGCTAATGCGCATGTTCCCCCAACGTTTTTATAAAGGCAAAAAGCCCGACTCTATTTATAAAGTCGTTGAACCTTATGAAATGACCTCACCGATCTACAACGCCGTATTCAAACCAGAAAAAGGCAAAAACAGTTTTGTTCCTAGTGCCATTGGCGCTTCATACTTTAATATTTTTGCCTACTACACATTAGCTCGCTCTGCCGATGAGTTAGGCACATTCATTCAATCTGCCAAAGACCCATTGGCGTTAACTAAATTGATCTCTGTTGGTTACAATCGTGGCTTAAGCCCAGACAGTATGGCCCTCAATCCCCTAAAACCGGTTCGTCGTGCTGAATGTATGGCTAAAGAAGTGATCGATGACTGTTTTGATCCTGAAAACCAAGGAGGGTTTGGAACCAGCTACCTTTATCAAGTTCCCTATAAATCGAAATACCTGAAAGATATTGCGGAAAATAACGGCCCTGGATACCCAGGTTACTATACAAGCCAACTAAACTGGTTACACATCAGTACCTATTTGGACGCGTTAACCCCTCTTTATACTCCCGAAGAAATCGCATCGGCAAAATCGTCAGCCCAAGCCGTATTTGATGCAACCGCCTCTAACGGCACGATCGATTTTGCCAATCAATTTGGTGCCGTGTTGGATGCCATCTTATTGGCACTTCCCGTAGACACACCCTGGACCCAATTGTGTGCTTCAGATGGTGGCTCTTACGACGCATGGAACCGTGACGGCAGCTTCCGTGGCATAGAAAAAAGCTATCGTTGTAACCCAGAAAGTGTTTCAAAACCTCTGGTTCTTGGTACTCGTCCAGCCGACCGTCCACCTGTCGTTCATGCTGGCTCAGATCAGTTCATTAGTGCCGCTGGAACCGTGCACCTTAACGGCAGTCAATCCTACGAACCTGATGGTGATGCTGTTACCTACAACTGGTCTCAATTAACGGGTACTCCCGTCACCTTAACCACCACAGGTCCACACGCTTATTTTGATGCCTATGCAGCAACGACGGCAACAAAACTGACTTTCCGCTTAACGGCGACAGCAAATGGAAAAACCGCATTTGATGAGGTAGTCATCACGTTACGCCCTAACCAAGCTCCTATTATTCATGTGAAGCCACTCAATGAGGTATACGAAGGCGATACCGTTTTACTTGATGCCACCGAAACCATCGACCCAGACGGAGATACGTTGATTTACCGTTGGTCTGGTTTACCTAATGGTGATGTTGTCAGCAGCAGTTCCCCGACACTCAATTTCACGGCGACCAATATTGGCAACTACACGGTATCTCTCACGGTCACAGACAGTAAAAATAATGCCTCTAGCACCACTATTCCAGTGACGGTGAAAAGTTTAACAAGTGGTTCAACGTGGGATCCGACAAAAGAGTATCAAAAAGGGGACAAAGTCAAACACCGTAATAAAGAGTTTACTGCAAAATGGGTGACTCAAGCAGGTGAAGAGCCTGGAGTGAGTATCGCATGGGAACAAACCTATGATGCTGGAGTAATTGAATGGGATCCAATGCGTATTTATAAAAAAGGCGAAAAAGCCATTTATAAAGGAAAAACCTATCAAGCACGCTGGTATGCCGATGGACAACAAGTGCCAGGAGCAGGGGGAGAACATAACCCTTGGATCATGATCTAGACCTTTAAGTACCTTCCCCCAACGGATGTCGGGGGAAGGCGAATACCACAAACACCATTCTCAAACAGAGAAACAGAAACGAGCTTAGCTGCCTAGTGGTCTTTGACTTACATTAGGAGACTGTGTGTTCATACTGCGAGTTTTTGTAAGTGTGATTTTATAGGCCAACCTTAAGCAATATAAACCGATAGCCACCCAAATCAAAATAAATACAAACGATGGCAAAAGCGTCAATTTGCTTAACGATATATGATCACCAATTTGATCATAAGACCATAAATAAGTCGGTGAATAAATTGAGTTCAACATAACAAAAATACCGAGGAATCGAAGGAAATAACACCCAGCAACACCTAAGTACCAACCAGCAACAAACACGGCAATGACAAAGCTGAGAATCAGCCCCGTCGTAATACCATCAATGTACAAGAAGAAAAAAGCACTAAAAACGATCAAAACCACCTTCATGACTTTGCTGGCATAAATACTCGTGGCGTAGATTAAAAGCCCCCATAAAGAAGCCCCTGCATAACCAGAAAAAGAAATGATGATCCGCTCCATTCGTACATCATTATCTAGATAAACTCTAGACATTACATGCCCTTGGCGCCACTCCAGATGCAAACTTTCAAAAAAATTACCTGTTAATAGCACAGCCACTCCGTGGGAAGCTTCATGTAAAAACACTTCTACCGGTTTTAATGAATAACTCAATACTGCCGAATTACTTAAATGGTGCATCCAGAACGCGAGAAAGGTGAAAAAGATGAAGATATACAGATCCCCTTTGGGATGTTGTTGTATGTGCTTTAGCATCAATGGACTCTATTGATTATGAGTAGATATACCGGAGCAAATCAAAATTAAGCTGGTGGTGAAAATGGCCATTAGCTTAACTCACTAATATGCAATGGTATGATTCAAAAGATTTATTTTACTCTATCGTTGCCAAATATCAGCTCTTTTTTAACTCACTAAAACCAAAATGATACCCACTAAGATTCAGACCTACGACAATACAACGCTTAAGTAAATCGCAATACAATCATTCCAATATAAAATAAGGTAAGGACACTGATTAGCCCTTACTTAACTTTATGTTGGGCAAAGATATGAACCAACCAGTGGCACTTCAACTGCTTCAGCAACTAAAGTACCTTGTGGTGTCAGGTTAAGTGGGTTGTGCGGGGTGCAGGCTGTCTCTTCGGGCACGATCGAATTTTCAATTTCATAATGATACGCAAAATCTTCTTCATGATAGGTGAAGTTAAGCCCGGATAACTCACCGCCCTCATCACCATGCCGCATTGCATAACGAGTTTCTATTATTAGATGGTCTTCATGCTCAGTCACCGTTTGAGATACCACGTCGGCATGCCCTTCATAACACTCAAACATGAGTTCAGAAAAGTGGTATTCGGTTTTACGATCGCTCAGATTCAGCGGACGAAAATAAATATATGGGCGACACAGCGTCTCCCCTTGATAACGCAAAATAACGCTAAGCTCATCCTGAGACTCTACTGAATACTCTTCTTTACTCAGCGTGAGCTTTTGATCGAAATAAATCAACTCAAGCATACAATCAATCACAAGTTAACTCCTTCATGAGGCCCTTCGGCTTTAAAACGTTAAAACCAATAATTAAAAAACCGATTCCGATACACAAGATAATCAGAAACGGTTATAAACTTATCGATACACACTTTATTCTGTCTATCGTTACCGAATTAGCCGCACGACTAATGAACCTGGCGCTCGAACAGATTCTACATTGTGGCTTATTACCGTGCCTTCTACCGGAGCGTAATAAATGTCGACTTCATCACCAAAGCTGTTGTATTGAGTAGCGAGTTTTTGGCCTTCCGCCACTGAATCCATTAAGTCAACATGACAGATAACAAAGCCGCCCTGATTCGCCCTTACGCTAACGATTTCCTTCCCTTCCACACAAGGGAGCTGTGCACTGTCAGCCTTACCTTCGATCACTTCATAAGATTTCAAAATGTTGAGTACGCCGTTTGTTGCTCGCTCTACCATCTCTAAATCAGTGTAGCGACCAATCCCCACTTCAATGGTAATGGATGGAATACCCGCACGATTATAGACTGTTTCCAAAATCCCCGGATCACCAGGATCATTTAAAATTACGTCAGGGTTTATCAATCTAGCCATGCGAATGGCATCTTCTAAACGATAATCAGCAAACGCATATAATGGGTATGCAGAACCACTGGTTTGAGAGTGAAGATCAATGGCCAAATCGGCATTAGGTTTTAGTAAATTTTCCCATAAACTATTGGCGTAACGGCTAGCATCGTCTCCCGTCGGGTTACCAGGAAAAACACGGTTAAGATTAGCCGATGAGCTGTCCGGTGCAGCGGAATGAAAATCTCGACTGTGCCTTGCGATACCCGATAAATTGACCGTCGGAACAATAGTCACGGTACCAGCCACGTCTTTACCGACCAATTCTCGTGCTAAACGTTGGGCGGTTAAAATACCATTCTGTTCATCACCATGAACCCCTGCGGTAATTACGATTCGTTTGCCCGGTTTAGCGCCTTTAAATACGCGTAAAGGTAAAGTTTGAGGATGACCAATCGCATCCGTTGCAACTGCAAACCAAAATTTATGCTCACCAAAAGGCAAGGCATCCACATCTAATGCTTGGATTGTTGGGTACATAGGCACAATGCATTCGTTTAGTGGCTTGCTCATATATCTACCTTTAACCTATTAAACTTTTAATTTTTCGCACTGCAAAGCTTATCACGTAAAAAGTGAGTCTCGCTTCTGCGTTCATTGTTTACCATAACACTCTTGTACTATGTCCCGTAATGAACTTCTTATCATTAAGACTAACAACGTGACACCTTCTCAATTTTATGGTGGTTACACTGATTGAATTGAGCAAATACACTGAGTTCTTCTTCAAAAGCTTCTAAAAAATTATCTTGTTTATCGAGTGTAGGTTCCATGTACAGGTGGATAACATGGAGTGTCGAAGTACGCTTATCCACTTTGCAATCCGCTCTTGCCACTAGATTGTCTCCCCAAAGAATGGGCAAACAAAAGTAACCAAACTGACGCTTTGGTCCAGGAACATAACATTCGAGCAGGTAATCAAACTGAAAAATCGTACTGGCGCGCTTACGTTGGATCAACAAATTATCAAATGGCGACAGAAACTTAACTTGCTTCTCGTTTAAACCTTGATTCAGTAAGGTAAGTACGTTGTTAGAAGCATAGTATTCTGTCTTATTCACAGTTACTTTTTCTATTTCGCCGCTATCACATAAATCATTTAAAGCGTGTTTGAGCAAATTTTTCACACCCTTTAGTAAATAATTCATTTCAGTCAGGCTACCAAAACCGTGTGCTCTTAAATAACTCCGAACTAAAAACTGCCCGTATTCTTGCTCAGTAGGCAGCGACAAATCCACATCATTTGGTAATACTCGCTCGGTTAAGTCATACACTTTATGAAAATTACGTCGCTCAGAGATCATCAAATCCCCTTGCATGTACAAGGTTTCCAAGGCTCGCTTCGTTGGCTTACTGCCCCAGCCCTGGCTTGTACGATTTTCGCCCGTAAAATCTTTTGCCATCAAAGGGCCTTCATCTTCAATCCGTGCCAAAACGTCACGCATCAATTGGTGATCTTTTTGATACCAATGGTTCTGTTTTCCTGACTTAATCGCCATTTTTCGAGGCAAAGTAAAGCGAAAATCTCTCATGGGCAAATAAGCAGCAGCGTGTGACCAATACTCAAACACCTTTTTCTCCGCCACCATTTTTTGAAGATGAGCTTCATTATAAGAGGGGTTTCTACTCCAAAGGGTGTGATGATGAGCTCGTTGTACCACCGCAATGGTATCGATTTGTACATAACCCAGACGCTCAATGACCTCTAGGCTTTTTGAATACGCACACCCTTCAGAAGGTTTACCCAAAAGGCCTTGTGATAATAACGCCAATTTTCTGGCTTGCGATAAAGAAAGTGATTCCATAACGATCCCATGCTATTCCGTCAACCTTAGGCACTAACAATAAAAAAGCCGGGTACAATGCTGTACTCGGCTTTTTATTTTAATCAGCAAATTGTTAATTAACTAATTTTTTCTACCGCAGCGTCAGCAAGTGGCTCAGAATCCAGCTTAGCAGGCGCTTCTGCTTTGGTGATTGCTTCTACTAGCCCACTGGTATCTGCAACACTTGCAAGCCCAGCGGCTTCCATCAAGTTATCCACCATTGGTTTAAGTGCTTGATGTTTTAGCGAAGCGGACACCACTTGATCGGCTAAAGATCCCCCATGGATTGATGCTGGAGCGCCTCCCTCTTGGCCTTGTGTGATCCCATTCAGGCCATCGATGGATGCAATACGCACACTTTCAATATTCTCAAGTGGCTTAACGCTTTTCTCGATAACGTCAGGCAACACCGCATGCAGAGAAAGCACGCGTTTCAACTCAATTTGCGCTTGGTTTAGGCTATTTAACGCATCATTCATCTGACGCTGACCTTCAGCCTCGACTTTAAATTTCTTCTCGTCGGCAATAGCACGAATAGAAATAGCATCGGCATCCGCTTGAGCTTTAAGACGAATAGATTCCGCTTCATCTTCTGCGGCAATTTTTGCAGCAGCCGCTTCAACTTTGATCCCTGTAGCTTGACGCTCAGCTTCTTTTTGAGCATCAATAATTTCAATTTTCTTCTGTCGATTCGCTTCTTCAATTTGCCTAACGGTTACCACTTCTTCTTCCGCTTTTACCGCAAGAGCCAACGCTTCATTCGCTTGTTTATCCGCTTCTGACTGCTCTTTTGATTTTTCAGCCACCGCAATTTGACGGTTTTGCTCTGCAATTTCAATGGCTTGTTGACGAGCAATGTTTTGCTCTTCAATAGCTTTCGCTTTTTGAATTTCAGCCGCTTCCACTTCACGTTTGGCTTCAATATCGCGTTGCTCAACCAAACGATTTGCTTCGATTTCCGCTTCTTTAGCTTGGCGCTCTTGCTCAGCTTTTTGTTTCGTAATCGCTGCACTTTGTTCGGCTTCTCGAGTTTCAAGCTCTCGCGCTTGCTCTAATTCCGCGTATTTTACATCACGTTCAATTTGAAGCTGACGTTCACGAGCTTCACGGTTTTTATTCGCAATTTCAACGGCCGTTTCCTGTTCAACATCGTTAATTTGCTTTAATCTCGCTTGAGTTTGCTCAGTAATGATAGCTAGACCTTGAGCATCAAACACGTTATCAGGATTGAAGTATTTCTTGTCTGTTTGATCCAGTCCCGTCAACGATACAGATTCCAATTCCAGACCGTTTTTATGCAGATCCTCAGCAACCGCTTGCTGAACACGTTGTACAAAATCAGCACGTTTTTCATGTAAATCTGTCATGTTTAATTCAGCCGCTACTGCACGTAAAGCATCAACAAACTTACCTTCAATCATGTGTTTTAACTGCTCTGGATCCAGTGTCCGATCACCTAAAGTTTGCGCTGCATTTGCAATCGCTTCTAAGTCCGGCTTAACGCGTAAATAAAACTCAGCCAAAACATCCACACGTAAACGGTCTTTGGTGATCAGAGCCTGATCGTTTTTACGCTCTACCCCAAGACGTAACGTGTTCATATTCACTTTAATCGTTTCATGCAGAACAGGAAGTACCAATGCACCGCCATTCATCACAACTTTTTGACCACCCATACCCGTTCGCACAAATGCCAGTTCTTTTGATGCTCTGGCATACAAACGAGCAATAATAATTCCGATCAAAATTAGGCCTATAAAGATAGCGCCGGCAATGATCCCAATAAGCTGAGCGTTACTCATGAACAAATCCACTGTATTTTCCATAATTATCCTATTATTTACTTAATGATGAATGCGTCGGTATAATACCGATAAACTGATTGCCATTTTTTTGAACTAGCAATAAAGACTCTCCTCGCTTGACCGAAATATCACTATCCGGTTCAACCAAGACATAATGAGTCGTTTGAAAACGATCGGTTACTCTGGCCTCGGCTGGACTGCCTTTCTTGGCAGTACCTATGGTGATGGTAGCCACAAGCCCTACTAAATCATTAGTATTAATCACTTCTGTTTCATCTTTAAAACCAATTTTACCAAGTAGGCCATTCATGGTTCTGATCAGAGGCAATGAAATAATAAATGCAGGTAACCAAACAATAAAAGACGGTAAGGTAAAACTAACAACGCTAAGCAAAGTTGCTTGAAGTAACAAACCTGTCACGCCAAAACTGGTTAAAACAACCACTAATATCACGAGCGCGGGTAACTGCCCCACTTTCAACCAACTCAGAAAATGGCTCGCAACCCCCTTAGTCTCCCCGTGAGCTTCGTGAGTATCAAGATCAAAATCCGGTAATAAATTGGCTATTGCGCCTACTATTCCAATACCAATCACAGTGAGCAGCCCCTCTGCAATGGCAATGAATAACATTAGGCACAACGAAACCATAAAAATAAGGTTGTCATCTAATAATAAAAAACTCATTGTAAATTACCCTTTTCTTTAAAAGCGGCTAACCTCTCATCGACCTTAGCAGCATGAGCAAGTTCATCTAATTCAACGAGCTCCTTAGGCTTCAGAACATCATGATTTATCGCTCGCTTTTTTTTGTCCAAAAACTCATCCAACTCAGCCGAGAAAGCCACATTCATTGTATTTGCTTTAAGAGCTTTTTTCTCAGACAACAAATCATGAAGGTATAACTCCATTCGTTTCATCTCATCATCAAATTCCAGTATGAGATTTTCCAATCCTGTTATTTGAGATTTAATCCCCATTTGCTTTTCAATCGCAGATCTCGCTAATTCATCATCTTCTTCATTAATAGCAAGCTGTATTTCCTGATTAAGCAGAGAATCGTCCGACTTCAACTCTAACAATTTAGATGTTGCAAGGTATTTTTTGGCTTCTTCTTTTCCAAGTAAGTGCTTTATGTCTGAACAAGCTGTATCAATTTTTTGAATGGTCTTCGCCTGAATCGAATCTTGTGTCTCACCTCTTATTTCATTAAAAGCGGCTCTGAAATGTGAGTGAATGAAACGCTTAAAACGAGAGAGAAACGCTGCGTTCATAGTTCATTCCTTAAATATAGGTTGAGAAGAGTATATAGACTTAAAAGAATGTAATAACATAACATCTATAATTTATATACTTGATGTAATATTTATTGCATCATTTTATTTTTAATCTTACCTCTCGAGGATCGAAATACTTCTTCCAGAGAAACCTAATAAAGCTATCAAATTTTTATCAAGATACACTCTCAAAATTAAGAATAACCAAAAAGATATCATCTTAAATCACAGTTTTAAATAAATTTGTCTCATAAAATCTATTCCAGTATTTTATAAATAATGTAAACCGTTCTGTTAACCTAAGCGATTACTTATTTAACATTCTCATATTAAATGCAGAGGAATCAAAGTTTAATAAGCCATAAACAAGGCTCCCCCCGTTCTTATCATCAAAAATATCATCTTATATTCCATATAAAAAAGTGATCTTACTGATTTAAACTGGAAATATTTTTATAACTAAAATAACATTCTTGATACAACAGCAAAATCTAAAATAAACTCATTTCGCTCTCATACAGTTTAACCAAGAAAAAAGTCAAAATAACCAATACAACCGTCAAAGTAACACCTTCACACAGACACTTAAGTACATAATAATAGTCTTGTTTTTTATATTGAATAGTAAGCAGCTTTTTATGGTGAAAACATTCCACTCTTCAAACAATAAAAATATTAAGTTATTTTCTGATGTAAAAAAGAAGCCCAAAAATGAAGATAGCCATAAAAAAGCACCTTCTGTACTTTTTTTTAATAAAGCACATAAAGTAAACAGCAATATTGACATTCCCGATGATTGGAAGCAACGTGTTGACGATTTATTAAGCACACAAGAGTTTAATAACTTATCATTCACGGATAATGACTACCTGAAGTCTAGAGTATACTTTGATGAAATTGATATAGAAAACATCAATTATCAAATTGAGTTTGGCAATGATTTATCTCAACGATTTCAGAATGTACAAGGTGATCTTTCCGATTACGCTAAGCTAGGAAAAGTGGACAAGCTTACTTGGCTGGGTAATAAGGTGATCGATATTGCAAAAAGCATTAATATTTCTATTTTTAACCCCAACAAACTCAGCACAAAATTATCTCGCCTGCTAAATAATAGAAAAACAAAAGTGGATAGAATAAAAGTTGAGTTTGATTTTGCTTGCGATCAAATAGATAAAGACATTGATACTGTCTTTAATGATCTTGATAAAATGAAAAGCACAATGCACGAATTTGATGCTTTGATGAATGAAATAGAAAGTATATATAACGACCTAAATATAAGACTACTGTCTTTAAAGCTCAAAATCAGTCATTACACCTCTGAAAATTTATCTGGTGACAATTTAGACTCTGATAACTTGGATCCTTTCTATATTGATAAGATCTCAAACAATAAAGAATCCATTTTGCGTTGGGAACGAAAAATATCAAACTTAATGATATTAAGACAATCTGTTCTACTGACTTTACCACAACTTAAATTGTATTCATCGAATCTCATCAGTGGTTTTACTCGATTAGAGTACATCAGAGCAAACATCATCCAAATTTGGAAACAACAATTTCTTACTGCCATTGCAATTGATGAAAAAAGCGAAGTTTCATTATTTCATGAATTGAATGATGTACAAGAAAGTTTATTTAACAGTATCGCGGAGCTCAATGAAAATGGCATTTAAACCAATATTTGTATCAAAAAAAACCACAGAGTCGCAAGAAAGCTCTCTTGCAAACACCTCTGCTGACATGACAGTCATTGAAACATCAGTCAAAGAAGTCGTTCTTTCTTATCAAAATGAGCTTGAACAATGCCTATTAGACTCCGATGAAGTCACTCAAAATGTCATCAATCAGCTTTCAAACATCGATATCTACAGCCCAAGTGGTATTGCCACCTTAGGTCAAGTGTCTGCTGAGCGTATCAGCAGTTATTCCGATGACATGCTTAAGCACGTTAGATGTAACGATCTTGAAGACATGGGTAAAAACTTAAATGAAGTGATTGGGTTGGCTAAAGGGGTAAAAATAGATGCCCTTATTGGTGACAATAATGTGTTTTCTCGAATCGTATCGAAAATCAAGAACACCAAAGAAAAAATCCTTGCTCACTTTAACTCAGTGAACACTCAGCTAGACCGCCTTATTAAAGAAGTGGATAAGCAACAAGCAAGTCTACAAGAGCGCGCGAACCAACTCGATACCGTTTTCTTCCACAACATGGCTGAATATAAAGAGCTTTCCCTTAGCATTATCTATGGTGAATCGAAACTTCAGCTCATCAATAAAAAAATCGCAGAAATGACGGAGCAAGCCACTTCCTCTCCATTTGTCGCTCAGCAATTGAATGATCTAAAAGACACTGCAACAAGAATTGAAAAGCGCGTACACGACTTAAAATCCTTACAAACCATGGCACTGCAAACGGCTCCGATGATCCGCATGGTTCAGTCCAGCAATATTCTCTTAGTTGAAAAGTTTCAAAACATCAAAATGCTAACGATTCCAGCTTGGAAAAAGCAATTTACGTTGGCAATTTCCATGATTGAGCAGAAAAAATCGATTCAACTTAGCAATAAAATTGATGATGCCACGAATGACTTAATTCGTAAAAATGCTGACTTGCTAAGACAAAATACCTTAGCGGTGGCTCAGTCTAGTCAACGCTCTATCGTCGATGTCGAAACCCTTGAGCATGTTCAAAACACCCTAATTTCAACACTTCAAGATGTGGTGTCTATTGAACAAGAAGGCTCAAGACAGCGACTGGCCGCAAGTCAGAAAATGGAATCAATGAAAACAGAGCTACTGACTGTCTTATCAAACTAAAAACAAATACATCACAGGTGAAAACATGGCAATTAACTTAGAAAAAGGCAACTCAATCAACTTGGTAAAAGAAGAACCAACCCTAGTCAACTTACGTTTGGGTTTGGGTTGGGATCCGGTAACGGAACATACACCATTTGATCTCGATTCCTCGGCTTTTATCTGCCAGCACAACACGCAAGGTGAGCCTAAGTTAATATCAGATGAGCATTTTGTCTTTTACAATAACTTAAAATGCCCTCAAGGCGCAGTAAACCACGCAGGTGACAACCGCACAGGTGATGGATCTGGCGATGATGAGGTTATTGAAATTAACCTGACCAAGCTGGATCCAAAGGTGGATGAAATTTCTCTTATTGTAACTATCCACGAAGCTGAAAGCCGTAAGCATAACTTTGGCATGCTAAAAAATAGCTACATTAAGCTTTATAACCAAGACACTGGTAAGCTAATCGCCCAATATAACCTAGGCAATGATTTTGATAACGAAACGTCTGTTCAATTTGGTTCAGTGTTTAAAGAGAATGGCCAGTGGACATTCCAAGCAATTGGTGCAGGTTACCAACTAGGCCTAGCTGATTTCGTTAATGGATATCAGTAAACAGCACGTATTCATTTGAATAATGACAGCATAGGTATATCGAAATGGCAATTTCACTGAAAAAGAACAGCTCAATTTCATTAACAAAATCAGTAGACTCTGAACTCACCAAAATCACACTAGGGCTAGGCTGGGATCCTGTTAAAAAGTCAGGTTTTTTCGGATCTTTGTTTGGCGGCGGTGGTGGGAGCATTGATCTAGATGCTTCGTGCCTTCTGCTCGATAAAGACGGCAATTTAGTGGATAAAGTTTGGTTCCAAAAGCTGTCCACTAAATGTAAAAGTGTTCGCCACCAAGGGGATAATTTAACTGGTGATGGTGACGGTGATGATGAAAAAATCACGGTTAATCTGAAAAAATTACCAGCCGCTACAACACATTTAGCGCTGGTTGTGAATAGCTTCAGAGGCCAAAGTTTTAATCAAGTTGAAAATGCGTTTTGTCGTGTGCTTGATCAATCCAATAAAGAAGTCTGCCGCTTTACATTGAATGAACAAGGCAATCACACAGGCACATTCATCGCATTGGTGAGCCGCAATAACAATGAGTGGACTTTTGCTTCAAAAGGCATACCAGCAACAGGTAGAACGGTTGATGATATGCTGCCTTATGTAAAAGAAAACTTAGGTTAATTGAACTTAGTTCACCTATCATAAAGCACCAAACAGTAAAGCTTGGTGCTTTCCAAAGCCTTCTCTCTACCCTATTGCTCTCTGTTTACAGACATAAAACAAATTTCTTCAACACTTCAAAATAATACACTCAGGCAATACAAAAAATCACCTCATGCATGATACCTATAAAATAAAAAACATTATTTTTTTGATAGTAAAGAAGGTATCATTAACGGAAAACCATCACTCATTTATGAAGTAATAGCCTGATTAATGCATCTCTATTAGTGCCAATAGTGCTCTAACTAATTGAAAGATTTTATATATGGCTAACAAACATATGGAAGCAATTATGAACAAACGTTGGGCGCTTGCTGCCTTTATCACACTCGCTGCGGGAAGTGGATATTACTATCTCAACCAAACGTCTCAATCAGAGCCATCGCTTCCACTGCTCACCGCCCACATAGGCACAATTGAAAAACAAGCTGTTGCGGTTGGCAAAATAGTCCCGGCACATTCCGTGTCGATAAAATCTCAAATTGAAGGAATTGTTGGCGAGATTTACCATCGTGAAGGCGAACAAGTCACGGCAGGAATGCCGCTGATCAAAGTACGCCCTAACCCAACTCCACAAACCTTAACCGATGCCACCACAGCACTCATGCAAAGTGAAGCTGGACTAGAGTCAGCCAAACAAACCTTAGCTAACCTAGACAGTTTGGTGAAACAACAGATAGTACCGAACAATTATGGCGAGTACATTCAGGCAAAATCCGACGTGAAATCCCGCATCGCGGATGTGCAGCAGAAAAAACAGCACTTGGCTCTGATCCAAAGTGGCGAGGCTTCCGTCGGAGACGCGAAATTGACCTCTACGATTGTCGCACCAATTAACGGTACGATTCTCAACTTAAAAGTGGAGATTGGTGAACCAATCATTTCCACAGAATCCAGCCAAGCCGCTACAGAAATGATGTCTGTGGCCGATATGAAAGCCATGATTTTCAAAGGCAGCGTCAGTGAACACGATGCCGCCCAGCTGAGCGTCGGTATGCCTGTCACACTAACGCTTGCACCCTACCCTGATGCTGTTATTGAAGGCACCTTAAACAAAGTTGCGGTTCAGTCTCAGAAACTCAATGACAGCAGCGTAACCTCCACCAGCTTTGATAACGGATTTGAAGTGGAAGTCGGCAACATCCGCTTTCCCGAAGAGATGACCATACGTTCAGGGTTTTCCGCAACCGCACAAATCATTTTACAAAAGGCAGATCAAGTAACAGTCATCCCTGAGCGCGCGTTACGCTTTAACGGCGACTCCCCTGAAATATTGATCCCAGACGATTCAGAGCAAGGCTTCTCTCCACGAAAAGTATCTCTTGGCCTTTCCGATGGCATCAATGTCGAAGTGCTTTCCGGCTTATCTCAAGACGAAGAGTTTATTGACAACAGCATGATGGGAGCACCAAATGCCTAATGTTTATTCTTGCCGCTCTCACCGCTTTAACCAATTAGCGACTCCTATGCTGCTTACACTTGGTCTGCTTTCAGCATCGGCCCACGCACTGACGATGAATCAAGCTTGGCAAGCGGCTAAACAATACGACCCAAGTTATGCTCAAGCGCAAATCCAAGCGCAAATCAGTGAAACAGAAGTAAGATCCAGCAAAAGTGCTCTCTTACCCAGTTTCAGTGCCTCCGCCAATTCTAACTGGGATAACGATGGCAACAACACCAATAGCTATTCAACCACACTCGGCCAAACCATTTGGGATAGCTCACAGTGGGCCCAACTCGACCAATCTCAAGCAGCGTATATTACCGCCCAGCTTAACGTGCAAGTCGCCCATAATGAGCTCGCAGGCCGTGTTATTAATGCTTATTTTGATTTAGCCAGTGCCCAAGGCGATCTAAAGCTAGCCAAGCAGAAATTTGAAGAAGGGGCTCGGTTACTGCGCATTACAGAGCAGAGATACAAAGCAGGGAAAATTCGCTCAACTGAGCTAGAGGACATGCGGGCCAACCACGTAGATGAGCAAGCAACCATTTATAACGCCCAAGCAGAAATAGAAGCGAAAAAAGCAAACCTAGTGGCTTTGGTGAATCTGTCCGCTAACCAAATTAATGAGATCAACACCACTGATTTTCATAAGCCTAATTTACTGTTTAGCACAGAAGCGGAATGGCTGAAAACCGCTTACGATCAGAGCCCACAGTTACTTGCCGCTCAACAAGGCGTCAAAGCAGCACAATATAGCCAAGATTCAGCAAAAGCGGGCTACTACCCAACGGTATCGGGGTCACTGTCATACAGTGATGATGACGTCAGACGAGACGGTAACTTTGGAGCAGGGTTAAATGTCAAAATACCAATCGATCTGAATGGCTCAACACGTGCGCAAGTGGATCGCTCGCAGCTCCAAGTCCTCAATGCCAAACAGTCACTCAAAAAAGTAGAAATCGATATTAAAAGGGAAATACAGAGTTTGTTTCGACAAATTGAGCTGAACTGGCAACAAGTCGAAATAGCCCAACGCCAAGTCTCTTCACGTGAACAAGCGCTAAAAAGTAAACAAGCCGTGTACGATGCAGGCATGACCGATGCCTCTGAGCTGATCGATGCCCATAATAGCTTATTCAGCAGTAAAAACGCCTTACAGTCTCGCTTGTATGCCTATTGGCGACAACGTGTTGCCCTGCTCCAAGCCGTAGGCAAACTCAATGATGATACCATCGCCTACATCTCCAAGGCTTTACAATCATGATCACACTGCTACAGCAAACCACACAAACCTTATTAGCTCACCGCCTACGTAGTTTACTTGCGGTGATTGCCATTGTGTGGGGAATTGTGTCGGTTTTGGTGCTCGTGGCACTGGGGGAAGGTTTTTACCGTGTTAATGCCCAGTCTTTCTCATTGTTGATGAGTGATACCCAAATGGCTTTCCCATTTCAAACCAGTAAACCATGGCAAGGGTTACCATCAAGACGGGCTATCACCATTACAGAGCCTGAAATGCGCCAGCTAGAGCATCAAAAAGACATTGACAATATTTCGGTGGTTTACAGTAAGTGGGATGCCACCGTCACAGATGCGCAAGGCCATCACTTACCGGGATACGTCAGTGGTATCGATCTGAAATTTATGGCTTTACGTAACCTCACCTTACAACCGGTGTCGCGAAACGTTACTCCGAGTGATCTTAAGCACTATCAGCGTGTCGCTATCGTAGGTTGGCAGTTAGCACAAATGGGTAATTTATTCATTGGTGATCAAATAAAAGTTAATGGCATTCCTTTCTCAATTATTGGCATTACTACTCAAAGTGAGGGAGGCTTTTCTATGAATAATGAAAGCAACCAAGTTATGTTGCCAAGCACAACCTTTCGAAACTTATGGGATCTAAAGCCCGACTTTTTGCTGGTTTCTCCCGCGGAGGGCATTTCCAGCATTGTACTACGTAATAATTTACGGGCTTTTTTTTCTAATCAACAACATTTTGATCCCACCGACATGAGCGCCGTAAATTTGCCAGATCTCAGCGATGGCGCAGACTTCTTCAATGCCTTATTTCGAGGCATTCAAGCTTTTCTTGGCGCAAGTGGTGCTATGACACTGGCTGTCGGTGCTCTGGGAGTGGCCAATATTATGTTTTTATCTGTTACCGAGCGAACCCGTGAAATTGGCGTCCGACTCGCCGTTGGTGCAACACCAACCACCATACTGTGTCAATTTATACTGGAAGGCGCGATGTTGGTCGCTTTTGGCACCGCTGTAGGTATCGCGCTTTCCTTTCTCCTTGTATTTGGACTGAATTACATTGGGATGCCTGAATGGTTAGGGACACCCGTAATCACTTTTGCTTCCATCGGTTGGTCATTGCTTATTACTGCCTTTCTTGCTCTTCTCGCTGCTTATTTTCCAGCCCAGCGTGCAGCCAACCTCACGCCAGTCATGGCATTAAGTGCGAGAGCCTGATCATGATGTTACCAATACGCCAGATCTTCCAAGAAATGGCAGCTGAAAAAATGAGATTGTTTCTGACGATTCTTGCCGTCGTCTGGGCGACATTATGCATAACCATGATGCTAGCGACAGGTGAAGGCTTACGACAAGGTCTGATAAGAACGTCAGAAAATGGGAACGGCAACTTAATTTACCTAACGGGGGGATATGCCAGCATGACCGCAGGCAGCTTCTACCAAGGTAAAGCACTTTCTCTACAACCGGATGATATTAATGTGATCCGCCAGCTACCCAGCATTAAAGCCGCTGAGCCTACAGTGGAATGGGATGCAAGAGTCAGCTACAACGACAACCCAACTTGGCAAAACCCTCTCGCGGTTAACCCTGCTTACAAAGAACTGACTGGCTTAAGTGTTGCTCCGGGTGGGCGTTGGCTCAATCCGCTCGACATGATTGAGCAACGTAAAGTCATTGTGATTGGCAACAGTGCCGCTGCGCATTTGTTCAGCCCTCCCGACGAGGGAGATTGGATGAAACCGATACAACTGACTACAAACCCGGTTGGCAAAGTCGTGAAATTAGGCGATGAAGAATTTACAGTGATCGGTGTATTAGAACGAAACAGTGCCCAAATAGAACAAGGCACACCGCTAGATTATGCGATGTTTGTGCCTTTTACTACCTGGGAGCGTTTTCATCAAAATGCCGCTATTTCAGCCATTAATATCTTACCGCATCCAACAGTGGTTCGAGAGCGAGTTGCCAGCACCGTCAAACAAGTACTGGCTAGAAAATACGGAGCCAGTCCGCTCGATATATCTTTGCTCCAAGCTGAAGATATGTTGCTAAGACAAAAAACCATGCGCCGATTTTTAATCGGGTTACAGAGTTTTCTCGGCCTCATTGGCCTGATCACCCTAAGTGTTGCAGGCATCGGCATTGCTAATGTGATGTACGCAACCGTGAAACGCTCGACCAGAGACATTGGGGTAAGAATGGCAGTAGGGGCAACGCCGACCACAATTAAACTGCATTACTTAGTGCAAGCGTTATTGACCATGTCCATCGGTGGCCTCTTTGGCTTAACCCTGACTTATGGTGCCGTCACGCTCATAAAGTCCATCTCATTTGAAGATAATATGTTATACCAAGAACTTGGCCAGCCAATCCCAGAGCTGTCTTTACCCGTAGTCGGTATTGTTATTTTCGCTCTGATCTTAGTTGGTGTCGCCTCCGCTTGGTTTCCAGCCAAGAAAGCAGCAAACGTTACTCCATTAGAGGCATTACAAAGTGAATAACGACAGTATGATCACAAACGAAACAACTTGCTCAGGTAATGCACCTTTGGTGAGTCTATCGAACATCAGTAAGCATTACAGTAGTGGTGAAGGGATAGTTCGAGCATTAGATAACGTGTCTCTTACCATTAATAAGGGAGAATTTCTTTCTATCTTAGGGCCATCAGGCTCTGGGAAATCCACGTTAATGAATCTACTTGGCTGCCTTGATATTCCAACATCCGGCCATTATCAATTAGATCAACAAGATGTGTCTTCATTATCTAGCCACCAGCTGGCGGGGATCCGTAACCAAAAAATTGGTTTTGTGTTCCAAAGTTTTAACTTACTTGAATACGCCAGCGCACTAGACAATGTTGCCCTCCCCCTTGTGTACCGCGGCGTAAAAACCAAAGAACGGCGAGAGCGGGCTGCCAAATTGCTTACCCGAGTCGGGCTTGGGGATCGCATGCAACACAAACCTAATCAGCTCTCTGGTGGTCAAAAACAGCGCGTGGCCATTGCACGCGCGCTCGTCAATGATCCCGATATTATTTTGGCCGATGAGCCCACAGGGGCATTGGATTCTAAATCCGGTGCAGAAATTGAAGCGCTGTTTAATGAACTGCATAAAGAAGGACGCACATTAATTGTGGTAACACACGATGTATCATTGGCTGAGCGAACAAAACGCATTATTCACATTAAAGACGGCCAAGTGATCTCCGATAAAGCCGTTACCTCATAAAAACGACTTAGAGCCCCAATATCACTCTTGTTGATCTTTTGGGGCTCCCTCGTCACATTTAATGCAGTTAAGCTCAAACCCCAACATTTTCTTACGACCAACCACGCTGATCACCCAAGGGCGACTGACCCAAGGTGGGTTGTGTCGAACGTGCTGAAAGTGACCACACACTAACTGTGCAACCCAGTGTTTTTCATCATCCTGATGATAACCACTTATCGCTTGTTTCATGCCAACTACCCTACAATCTAACCAATAACCAAATAAGCCGGGCATTATACGACAGTCTCCTATACAGCCCAAGTTAGGCTGTATAGGAGAGCCTACAATTAATTCAACGCTTTAATAATGGTAATGTCACGCTGCAGATCCGCTTTCTTTTGATCGGTTTGTGCCGTCTTAAGTTGACGAGTTAATTCAGCTAATTCTGCACTAAGCTCATCTTTGTCTGAAAATAGCTTATCTTTCACATTAATGGACGCCACGTTGCTGTATCGACCATTACTGCTGCTTGGTACTGTAATTTTACCGTCATTGATTAAAGCAGTCACAATCTCACGCTGCGTCTTATAATTGTCATCAAGACCCGCAAGCTTCCAACGTGACATTGGTTTACTTTGGTACTGACCTTTTTTCACTTCCGTTAAGTAGCGGATTGTAAGATTACGAATGGTGCCATCTTCTTCACCAAACGCTTCTTTTGTATCAAAGATCACGGGAAATTCACGGCCTTCCAATACACCACCAGCACTCGTCAAATGCCCCATGCGATAACTGTTCATACCCAGATTAATTGGTGTGGTATCAGTAATCGGTGAGCCATCAGCAAACGACAATGACGAAATTCGTTGACCTTGTGGTTTGGTTAAATCAATGGTGTAAGTCACGCCAGCAAAAAAATCGTTAGTCGAATATTTGGATGAACGACGCTCTGGGTTAAAGCTGTAGGTCACGTCCCCTTCTTTTACTTGATTGAAGTAACCGGCCGACCACTCCATGTAAGTTTTCAGCTCTTTACCCGTCATTTCATAGACAGTAATTTCCCCCCCTGCATACTGATAATTATAAGCAATGTCTTTGGCTTTAATTTCACCCACATTCAACTTCGCTTTATCGTTATCAATTTGCAACGCCACCACATTGGCCATCGGCGCGTAATGCATGCCCGCTTCCTGGTATAACGCACTGATACCCGTGTCTTGGATATGAACTTGAGGAATGCCTTTTATTGCATCAGCAGGAACTAAATCAACCCCAGACAGAGTTGCAATCATTCTATTGGCATTTTCACGTAGGCGTTTATGATACGGCGCATACAGCGACTCCATCTTTTTATCGGAAGTCAGGCCATTAATACTATAGGTAAAGCTGTCTTTATTAATCAGCGTGTACTGACCATTATTTTCTTCAAACTGCAAATCAATACGAGACAGAGCACGGCCATACTTATCTGGTTCCGTAACAATCACACCATTCACGACTTCTTTATCAATTCGAGTATGCATATGCCCTGCAACAATAGCGTCTAATTCAGGGTTAATGCTGGCAATATCCCTTACGCCTGTATCTTTAATATTATTTTCGTTATCTATCCCCATATGAGCAACAAGGACAATGGCATCCACCTGCTCATCAATTTCCTGAATCACTTTTTTCACTTCCAAAGAAGGGTTCGTGAACGTCATTCCCTGCAAACGATTTGTTCCTTCAGCAAACACCTGAGTCATTGGTGTATCCATGCCGATGATGCCAATTTTTATGCCTTGTTTTTCAATAATGGTATGTGCTGGCAACAACGGATTTCCATCCACGCGTTTGATGTTCCCCGCCAACGTTTTACCTTTAAACTGAGACAAAGAGCGGTTAAATACATTTAAGCCAAAATCAAACTCATGATTACCCGGCACCCAAACGTCATAAGCCATTTCATTAAACCCTTTCATCATCGGGTCTATCGGCTCATCTTTAAAAGTTTCAACAAAGTTACCCTGAATGGTATCGCCAGCATCCACAAGAATCACGTTATCTTCTTCTTCGCGGATTTCTTTTACCTTGGTCGCGATCTGACTTAAGCTCCCTCTCATGTTCAGCTTATCGCTAGCGTAATCCCATGGCATAAAATGGCCGTGGATGTCTGACGTACCCAAAATCGTCACATCGACGATATCACCATCAGCCGACATAACAGGCACCGAAACAGACAAACAAATTGCGGCCGCCAATACACTTTTTTTCATGATGAAACTCTTTATAAAAATGGGTAAATAAAAGGATCGCCATAATAAATTGTGCAGCCAAATATATATTGATATTCATCACACTATCCATGTAATTATAATTCGATAATTAACTTATGTGAGGTATAACTCACAATTAATATTTACACAACCAGATTATATTTTTAATTACAATACAGACTAAAATAAGAATAACCATACAAATAAACCGAGATTAATATTAAAGGTAATACCACAACTTAAAACATAAATAGAAATGATAAGGTAAATTATTCATTACACCAAAAAGAAATGGAATATAACAATTAAACCTAAATATTTTCTCATTATTATGACAATATAAAAATTGAATCAGAATGGAGTACTTATTATTGAAATTTTTAGATCAGATGTATGGATAACTCTGATCAATAGATAACCAGAAACAAGGAAAGAAATTATGGATTATTATAAAGAAAAAGGACTTCACGCCTTAGCCAACGTCATTCATGTGGACAAGACAGGCTGGTTTCATGGCCATATAGGAGCTTCACTAATTACTGGCGCTTACTTACTCGAATCTGGGCTATTATCTTCATACGCCGAAACCAGTCTCCAGGCAAGACTAGACATCATTATTGAATCCTACTCCGATTACTTTCAACCCATTACACGATCTTGCTTTACCGATATAATGCCTATCGAAAAGGCCCTTAACGCCTGTACCAAGCAGCAAAACCTGTCTGGGTATGGCTTCATTTATGGCACGTTAGCACTAAGAGTACTACACCAATTTCCAGAGCTGGCTGATAGCAATATCACCAATGCCATTGCTCAATTAATCCATAACTGCCAAAAAGACAAATGGGCAAAATATTACGATCTAAATAATCGCCATAATTATCAATCTATCTCGTGCCAAACAATAACAGTGTTCGATATTTGTCAGCTCGCGGTTGAGAAAAGCGCTCAGCCCATGTTTATCAATTCCCATCAGCCCTTTTTCACCGGCGAAAAAATTCATGGCCTCACCCACGCCTATGCCATTTACCAACTTAACCAACTGGGTTACGAGCACATTGCTCACGACGCCCTTAAACATACAATAAAGCAACTTGAGTTCGCAGCTCATACTTCAGGGACAACAATCACTGCTGAAGCAAAAGCGATCAACTTACATGATCCTGCGATTTGGAACGAAGATTGTGCCAATAAAAACCAGCTGAAGCTCGCTTACAGTTTTTGTGAAATGGCCTTAGAGTTAACATTAGACAGTCGCTGTTTACACAAACTTTGGGAAGCCATAAGCACTAAGGTATAAATGCTCAGGCATAACAGAACAGACTAAAAAATCACCCTGTCAAAAAAGGTACTGACGTCATATCAGTACCTTTACATTTTATCGACTACGCCATTTCTAACGCCATATCCGCGAGTTCATCCACAACGGCGATAGGCACATATTCTGAAATGTCTTTTTCAATACGGATCAGCTCACGAACGATAGAAGAGCTCATGTAAGAATATTTCTTATCTGCAAGGATGCAAAACGTCTCAATATCGTTACCAAGTTTACTGTTTAAAATAGAAATTGGGTATTCGTAGTCCAGATCGGTTGAGTTTCTTAAACCACGGATCAAAGCCGATGCACCAAGCTCCCCAGCATAATCCACAACCACACCATGACAGACCGACACCTCAACTTGAGGGTGCTCAATGAATGTTTTCTTTATCATGGCTAATTTTTGCTCATTAGAGAACAAATATTTCTTATCGCCATTGATCGCAATCACGATATGCACTTTATCAAAAACCTTCAACGCTCTTTGCACAATATTAATGTGGCCAAGCGTGATTGGATCAAAAGAGCCAGCAAATACCGCTATTTTTTCTTTCATCTTAATCCTTTGTTTCTCAAACCTAAATTTTCTTTACAAGTATCTCAGCACAAAGCCATTACCCTAGCGCCAAAAACAAAGTGATATTCAGGTGAACATAATTGGATCATTATCGCCAAATAGAAGGATAAAAACCACTGAATATGTATTTACGTATACTGTACTACTCCCAACTGAACCAACATCAATAAAAAAGGCTTCAACCTGTGAAGCCTTTTGACTATAACCATAATAGCGATTTATGCTTGTTGTTCTTGCCCTGCTTTTCGCTGAGCATGAAAATTATTTTCACCGACTAATGCCAGCACTAGGAAGAAAATAGATAAACCACAGGCAGAAGTCAGCACCATAAAGCCACCATCCCAACCAAAATGGTCAACGGTATAACCTAAAATGGCATTCGCGGCTACTGCACCACCTAAATAGCCGAATAAACCGGTTAAACCTGCCGCCGTACCCGCAGCTTTTTTCGGTGCTAATTCTAAAGCGTACAAGCCAATCAACATCACTGGGCCATAAATGAGGAAACCAATAGCCACCAAAGCAATCATATCAATTGCAGGATTACCCGCAGGGTTAAACCAATACACAAGCACCGCGATCGTCACCAAAGACATAAACAAAATGCCTGCAGGTGCGCGGCGGCCTTTAAAGAATTTATCCGACATCCAGCCACATAACAGCGTTCCAGGGATCCCTGCCCACTCATATAAGAAGTACGCCCAAGACGATTTATCAACCGTAAAGTCTTTCACTTCATTTAAATACACAGGAGCCCAATCTAATACACCGTAGCGGATCAAGTAAACGAACGCATTAGCGATCGCAATGAACCACAACAACTTGTTATTGAAAACGTACTTAAAGAAGATTTCTTTTGCAGTCATCTCTTGTTCGTGAGATTTATCGTACGTTTCTGGGTAGTCATTTTTATACTCTTCAATCGCAGGTAAACCGCACGACTGCGGCGTATCACGCATGATCAATAAACAAAATGCCGCAACCAATAACGCAAAAAATGCCGGAACATAAAATGCCGAACGCCAATCATCATTGAATGCCCACAGCCCTAATAAGAACATCGGACCAATTAAGCCACCACCCACATTATGAGCTACGTTCCAGACAGAAACCGCTTCGCCACGCTCTTTACGTGACCACCAATGCACAATCGTTCGCCCACACGCGGGCCACCCCATACCTTGGAACCAACCGTTCAAGAATAGTAGGATGAACATGGCTGTTATGCTGCCTGTTGCCCATGGCATAAAGCCAAAACACAGCATGATCAGTGCAGACATGGTTAAACCACAGGCTAAAAAATAACGGGGATTAGAGCGATCGGATACATTGCCCATTAAAAATTTAGATAAGCCATAAGCAATAGAGACCGCAGCCAATGCCACACCGAGATCGCCTCGGCTATAACCGTATTCCTCAATCAAATATGGCATGGCCAAACTGAAGTTTTTACGAACAAGGTAATACCCTGCATAGCCAACAAAAATACCAATAAACAATTGCCAGCGTAGGCGACTGAATACGGAATCAATCTGCCCATCAGGCAAGCGCTCTGTGTGCAAAGCTGGTTTAAACAAGCCAAACATAAAGTGTTCCTTAAAATATAATTTTTTGTTTTAGCGATGGATGCACCGTGTAAAATATCGAACAAGAAAAGCTCGAATGAACACGACATATGATCATTATCAAACAAAATGGAATTAATTTATGTGAATTTGATCTACAAAGGAACTTTATGTCCATAAAAAGATGTATTTAGAACGATTTTGTTCAGAAATAATTATAAAGATGCGAAACCAACTACCTAATAAAGGACTAAAACATGAAACGCTCTATTCGTTTGAATGATTAAAGCGGCTGTATAAGCATTAATGAATCAACAATAGCTGCTCTCAACCAGAGCTTGAGCTAGGTGAAATAAATAAAAATGTTAAACAGGAACATATCAAAATCCCCTGCTTAAACAGTTTGACTGGTATAAATAATTAAAGGACAAATAATATGCCTAACGCTTATCTTGCTGTTGTTGGCATTGCGTTGTTCTATTTAATAAGTAGCCTGCGGCATCGTAAGTCGGGTAATGATACTGATGTTTTGAAATAACTTAAAACCTGTAAGTAATTCTCTTCGTTACTAAACCAGAAAGGTGAGGGTTATTCACCTTTCTGGTTTTTTAATCTAGGCATCAACCCTAAAATTATCGTGCACCGATACCTGAAGTGTATTCATAATCTTGGCTTTCAGGGTTGTAGGTCCAAACCTCGTAAGATTCAGTTCCACCCCTCGCGCCCCACGAAGAAAGTAACATTATGTCTGCATAACCATCATCATTAACGTCTGGCATACTAAGATACTCCCTCGTTGTACCGTAATATAAGTTATCGGTATCCCCGCCTAAGTCTATTACTTGAGTCACTTCATTATCTGATTTCCGAATGACCTCTATAGAATGCGTAGTCCCTTTTTGAAAGTTCATTACCAATGTATGATTTTTGAAATCAAAAAAAGTCATATGAGACTCTACCGGAGGCTTTTGCCCCATAAACTGTCGCCCTGTATCTTTTGAATCTCCAACATTATAATGTTTTAAATCGGCTATACGTGCATAGTAGGTATCCATACAAGAATAAATATTGGTGCAGACCTGATCACGTCTTGCTAACCACTCTAATTGCCTTGCTTTAACCCAATCAGCATTGTCAAAAACTTCACGTTGAGCTTTGTACTGACGGTTGAGCATTTCATCTAAAACCCCAAGGTCCTTATCTTTACAAATCAGCTTTTCGACCTTGGTCTGAGCTTTTTCGCAATCAAAACTGGCTGCATTAATATTAAATGGCAATAACCCAAATGTGAGCATAGAACAGCTCAAAATCCATTGTGATTTCTTCAATTTAGTTTCTCTTATAAAATATTGACTTTGTAAATTTAACCACTTTTTCATTGCAACTTTGGCAAAGAATATGGCAGCAATCATCAGCAGAGATGAAAAGTATTACTAATCAGAATCTGCTGTTAATGAGCATTCCTACGAATCAAGTGCCTCTAAAAAGTATATAGTGCTCAATTTATTATATTTATAAAAAATCCTTCGCACGTGAAAGTAATTTAAGTAGATATTCATTCCTTTGGTCTACTTTAAATGTTAAACAATGTAAGTTCTCTATATCATACGTTATTGAACCTTCCTCAATAAAATAACTGTAATTAGCACAATCAGATTTTACTGTTTTATTCCATTGCTCTTGAGATAAAGTAATACTTTCCTTATATTCTGGAATAGCTTCAACACTAGAAATTAAAGAACCATAAATCTTATCAAGATTATCCATGGACTTTTCATATGCAAATTTTTCACACTGATAAATTTCAGATAAGCTTTTATGTACTGAGCACTCCTCCATTGAGAAGGCTGAGAAAGAAACGATAGAGATAAAAAATACACATACGATTCTAAACATCATATTACCTTATTTTTATGTTGGTTTTTAATCTATAGGAACTAAAAACTCTCGACAAAACTCGGCTAATACTGGGCCACCATTCTTTAAATACGCCGAAGGGTAATATCCCTCACACCATTGTGGTTCTGCCAGAAGTTTAATCTCACCTGTTGGTTGTACTACATAATAGCGTTGTGCTATTTCATAATATTGAGCAGGAGACCAACCTCGACCGAGGCCAACAGGAAAAACTAACTGATCCCGAGCCAGTTTGCTTAGTGGACTTTTTTCCTCATTGACAATGAGTGTTTCCCCAACCCCTACTGTTGAACAAGTGACCTCATTACATATTCTCTCTGTACTGATCACAACTGCATCGATGACTTTATCTCTATTTGCTGTCACTAAGTACTCAGGGGATGGCATCAATTCTCCATTTCTATCTTCAATATAAGCTATAACTGTAAAACAAAGCATATTTTTGCAAAAAGGAAGTCGAACAAAAGTATTTCTTGGAAATCTTGAGATTATACCTTCCTCTTTTAGCTCATCAGGTAAAGCAATCGCTTTTTCTTCAGTAAGCATACTAGGGTTGAAAGGCCTCAGTTCTTTAACTAACCAATCCGAAAATTTATCAATCAATTCTTTATTTTTTTCATTGCTTTTAAATTCGTTTAAAAATGGAGATGAAACGGGATTAAAAATAGATTTATACTGACGCCAAGCTTCACTGGCTGATTCAGCTTCAATAGAATACATAATAGAGGTTAATTCACTCCATTCTTGCTCTGTTAAAGGTTTTAGCTGGTCAGCCCATACCCCAAATGAGAAAAAGAATAGCAATATAATTAAAAATTTATTCATTTTATCTACTTTATTTTTACATACTAAATTTATCATTAACCACTACCAGCATAATAGTAAACTCCCTGAATAACCTCTCCTCCTACCTTTTTATTATTTACCATATCCTACATAATAAGAGGTGCTGTCCATTGTATATTATACGAACAATTCATTGAGCTTAGGTTAAATATATTTAAAATAAAAACTAGCAAGGTGAATATGATTACCTCACTAGTTAAATAGTTCATATCAAATATAGGTTAATGTGGATTGTATTCATTAATGAATGGCTCACATGTAGGAATCATATACTCTCCTACATCTTTTATATAATCAGAAGGATAAGAGCCAGAACAAGAAAACTCAGATAACCTCTTTACTTTTCCATCAGATTGTACAACAAAGTACCACTGTGCATTTTCATATGCTGTAAGGTTATTATTCCAGCCATCATGATCAGCCATTACTGGAAAATAAATTCTTCCCTTAGCAGAGGTATCAATATCAAAATTGTTATTTATATCTAGAGATGAAGTTAATGGAGAAAACCCTACTTGAACCGATGTCCACGTATCCTCACTTTGCATTCTCCGGTAAACACTCCCCTCTTGCTTTTTCGCCCACGACCGATAAGCATCATTTCCGAGTGTCCCCCATACTAACACCTCAGCATCAACAATATGCTCATTATTAAAGGTAATTAAATAGCCGGGAAAGCTTCGATCTTTAGATCGTTCATCAGCAAGAGATAGAGTTAAAAACAAGCATTCAAACCCTTTCTCCTGGCAATTAGGAATATAAATAGGTTCAAAAACCTTATTATCGTGAATACCATTCAACTTCCCTTTACTATTAACTAATATTTCTCTTGCATCCAAGTTTGCAGGGTAATATGGTGTCAACTTATTCAGAAACCAATGTTTAAAGGTGCCAATCAACGCCTGATGTTTTGCTTCATCTTTAAAGCCTTCATACTCTCTACCACCATATTCAACTTTCTGAAAAGCTTCCCAAACCGTGCTATCTGACTTATTTGACACACTGTCCATAATAGAAAGAAGTGTTACCCATTCATCATCGGTTAGTGTGCGAGGTGTTTCTTCAGCCAAAGGTGACTGAACAGTAAATAACAATGGCAACAACGCCAACGTAATAATTAACGACTTTTTCAAAATACACCTTTTTATCTATACGTTAAAATCATCTGAAACTTCAGGTCTTTCATCCAACGCTTGAGCAATGGTTAGTCTCAGTGATTTCCGGCACATTGGTTTCACGCAGACTCATAGGCACATCGTATGCCTGAACATAACGCTTAGGGCGCGCGATGGTATTTCCCATATTTAGTCCCAATTTCCTAAATAATATACAGCTAATATTTTTTGTTATTTTACAATCAATTATATAATTTCCAGTTCAAAGAGTCGTGCGATTTTTGCCTGTGAAAATACCTGTTTTTTTTAAGGAAATACCGACATAAAAGCAACTTCTCAGTGGTAATATGTCGGTTTTGATTACGATGTGCAGAACTGGGTAAAAAAACACCACTTCAGACGGAAAGCACGATGAAAAAGTTCAATCACACATACACTCTTAAAGTGAAGTAAACATGAAGAAACTCGCCCTGTTATATATTGTGGTTACAGTGTTAATTGGTTTATTCGCTGGCTGGGGAGCCATAGAAGCCGCTCTGTCCCTTAATGATTACTGTATTTACAATGATCAGAAGGTCTGTGAACCAGACTATAAAGGTTTAGCGGGGCTGGCTTTGATAATTTTTACGCTGGTTGAAGTAGCCATGCTCTTTCTTGGTTTAGTGCTGGGGCTCATTATTATGTGTTTCTCTAGGCTGTGCTCCGCAATTCGGTGAATGGAGCACAGCCTAAGGGGGTCTATTTATCGCTTCACTTCTTTTACAATCGAAAACTCAATCTTTTGATCTGGTTTTCCAACTAGCTTTAAGGTGTAACTTCCCCACTCGTGAGTATTAAAATGGGTGAGTAATTTTTCCTGCTCAGGACATTGGAAGTTTTTAATGCGCGAGCCAGTTACGTCAGCGCCGGGCAGATCCAATATCAAGTCAGCATGATGAAAAATCACTAACTTTTCATTCCACTCAGTAATCGCTAACTGCAAATAGCCTTCGCCTTGGCTATTTAACTGAGCTCGGTAACCTAAGCCACCTTCTAATGTTACTTCTTGTTGCGCAGCTTCATCCAGCGTTGCTGCTAATGGATTCAGTGTAGTCAGTGGTTGCTGGCAAGCTAGGCTGTATTCTTTTTGAAAATACGCATTACGCCCTTCCTGTTCCGATTGCGCAATCTCATTCTCTTTTTGGGCATAAGCGTAAGACGAAGCCAAACATAAAGCCAAGGCTCCTACGGTACTCGGTAAATGTAGTCTCATATTTTATGACCTTATCGGGCTTGGTTATCCCTTGATTTAACTTTCTTATAAACAAATGGCGGTAAACAGCTTGGTGCATCGGGCTTATTTTTTAAGGGGACTAAAGAGCAAAACGGCGATTGATGTTGCCCAGGAACACCCGACTCTGAAACCGTTAATGCCGAAAGAAAAGATAGCAGCTGCTCTTTTTCACTTCTTGTTATGGAAAACCCTTGAATTCTCTCATCTTTTTCTGGATGTAATCGCCCATCTCCTTTATTTGGCCCAGAAGCTGTGACGCGCCCTCCCGCAGCATATGCGCTGATCACCGTCGATAAACGTCGAAAACTGCCATCATGCCCCCAAGGCCCGGTATTTTCTACATTAATTAACGATGGAATCCGGAACTTACCATTGTCTTTACGATCACCTGTAAATTTTTGCCGTCCAGGCTCTTTATGTGGATAACGATACTCCCCATTATAAGCCCTTATTCCATACAACCCAGTATTAGCAAACGACTGACCATATTCAGGTGTATTTAATAGCGGACCGCCATGACACTGACTGCATTTCAAGCGATCACTATTAAATAAATCCAGCCCTTTTTTCTGTGATTCACTTAATGCTTGAGGATCCCCTGCCATGTAGCGGCTATAAGGAGTGTCTGTGGATTTGATGGTTTTCACGTATTCGGCAAGCGCAGTAAGTACTCTGTCAACGGTAACGTCATCGCTGTCAAAAGCTTGTTCAAAAAGAGGTCGGTAGATAGTATCTGCTTGCTCTAATCGCTCAAGAAGCAAAGGCTCCGTCATTCCCATTTCTTCTGGTTGTACTGAAAATAGGGGCAACTTAAGGGTTTCTTTCAAATCAACGAGGCCAACACTGCGTTGCATATATACTTGGTACGATCCTGAATTTAGCAACGACGGTGTGTTTAAGGTGCTCATTCGGTTATGAATATCAATACTGCGGCTAAAAGTATTGCTCCACCCATGATCCGGAGAGTGGCACAAGCTGCAGCTGCGGTTACCAAATTTCGATAGCCTGACATCATTAAATAAATAGCGTCCTAACTCTACTTGCTTCTCACGCGATTCGCCCAACGCCAGCGGGCTAAACAAAAAAGAAAACACCAAGGGTAAAGTAGCCACACTATGTTTAATTAACTGCATTTTCGACCATATTCAAACATTACTACATGAAAAAGCAGCGCAAACCGAAATTTGCACTGCTACTGCGTTATTTCTTGTATTACTTCGTGGTTACACTACATGTACCATCCGATGCCACAATCACCTCAATCTTGCCAGAAAGTGGTAAAGTGCCACAGTTCACATAAGTAACCCCGTTGTTAATGGCAGCACCAAAGACGGTGTTTTCTCCCACTTCAACTTCCCAGCCAGGGATATTAAAAATATCACCATCAGGTTGTACTGTTAGCTGTGATCCAGGTTGACTCCAATCGCCCCATAAACCAGATTGCAGCGCGGCAATAAATGGCTGTGAATGATGGTTTATCCAAGTAACTTGGGTTTCACCTGGCTCAGGAACATCCTGTTTCGTTACCGTAAATGTATAGATCTCTTCTTCACGATTATCATACTCATCGGTTACGATTACTCTCACACTATAATGTGCATCCTGTGTAATAGTAAAGGACTTAGCTGGTTGCTCACCCACACTCCCCGTCACCATTTGTGGCGTACCCGACGTTTGCGTGATCTCAGTCAAAAGGGCTTCATAGGTGTACTGACCATCATCACCTTCATCAATTTGTAAATTAATAGGCAATACAAATTGATCGCCCGTCATGATGTACTCGTCTTGTAAGCTATGCCATGAGAACTGGAAATCTTCTTGATCTGGGCTGATCACCTCAACTAAGTGACTAAGCCCCTCTTCTTTAAAGTAAAGATAATTATGTTCAGCATTACCAGAAAGGATCACTTCATCATCGCTGTTTTTTACACCGACTTTCATGTACCCAGAAGCGATTGAGTTATTATTGATTTCACGCGCCAAATCCAACTTCCACACTGAAGCAGAAGTATTGTGATTATCGATTTCAACCGTCGGTGTGTATTTTTCTGTACCTTCCATCATGATACGAGCTCTCACGGTATCACCAACGTTTAGATCACCTTTGTTGTCCGCAAATTTCTCTTCATGAACCCACTGACTATCTGGCCCTGGATCAATACCATCTCCGTCCACATACACATTCATACAGCTGTAAAATGCTTCATTGCTGTCCCACACATTTGCAGGAGGTGGACCTAGCACCTCATGGTTAGGCTGGCCCTGATTTGCACGCTGCCAAATGTTGTACATAAGGCGCTTACCCGTCACATCAGACGGAATTTTCACTTTGTATGTTTGTGGCCCTTGCCCCAATAACTGCCCCTGATAATCAATGGTATCAATACGCTCTAGATCATCCCACGTAGGCGTTTGAGTATCAGGATCAAAACCATCTTTGGTCACAAATACATCCATGTACCACGTTTTATGTGGTGCGGTGACGTAATAAGTGAACTCCACTTCACCGTTATTATCAGGTGTAATGGTAGTGGTGTGGCGAAGGGCACTAGGTACATCCAATACGCTGTAATCGCCTCCCATGGAAGCAGAACACAACTGATGATCGAAAACCACAGCTTGGTGATTATTACCCGCAGAACCTTGATTAATTCCATTTTTATTCGACGAAGCTACTTCAGAACATAAGCCTGCGCCTGTCGTTAGCCCTTTATCACACGCATTAGCATGATCCAGCGGAAATTCCATATAGCCATGTGCTTGTACCATTGTAGAACCCAATGCCCCAACCGCAGCAGACAGCGAAAATAATAATGGGATATAGGGTGACTTTTTAAACGAACTCATTTCATCAACCTCAATTTTTATTATCATAAAAGAGATGTATTATAAGTAGGTGAATAATTAACACTGCTTCTTGTTCACCAGTAAGCTTATGTATTAGTTTAAAATTTCAATTAATAATTATAAAAACCAACACTCAGTTAAATAAATATCTTTAACTGAGTGTTAATTATTGTACGAAGAAAAATAAGTTCAATTTCATATATATCAATTCTGGGATAACATCACACTATATATAAATAACTTTAAACTCCAATCCACTGTAAAAATAAAAAACCACAAAACAATAAGTGTAGATAATGGTTTTATTCGAGTAATTATATAAATTAAGTTCCCTTAATATATGTTTAATGAGTAATAATGAATCTCATTTTAACCTAACTCACCTGGCGTATAGTAAAACACATCAGCACAGACTCAACTTTAGATCGCCTCTTCCCTTCACTCACCGCAAAGCTACTTGCCACACCCATAATCAATGCAAACAAATCAATGCAACGCATTAACTGTAAATATAAGCTAATTTAATAACATGCCAGACAATAAAATTATCAACTATTATGCTTTAAAGCTTCATCTTATCTTCTCAGTCTAAAGCCCTAAACCCAATCAAACATATACAACTTATGGCATCAAAAAGAGAAAAGCATACAAAATATTCATCAATAATTTAATTTCTAGAACTAAAGTACCGATTTAATCTAGGTTATCTGCTTGCTATCTCTGCTGATATTACATTAGTATTTATAACTTATAATAATATAAATAGATTGGGTTGATATTTATAAAGCCCTATACTCATATTGGTTCACCTTACGGTAAGTCGATACAAAACTTTTGTTTGTATGTCACCTGGAGAAATCTTATGCAATTTAAAATATTCAAGCGCCGAGTAAAAGACACCGTTTTTGGAAGCACAAAAGACACTGCAATTGGTGTGCAGCGACAAGACATGGCTGATGCAAGAATGGGGGCAACCTACATGCTTGCTAAAACTGACATCAGCAAAATCCCATCTTTCTCCACCGATCTCGCTGGTAACTTTCTTGTGGGCACAGAGCCACTGGCTGACATGAAAAACATTTCCATGTCTTTATTACAAAAAACCAATGCAGGCAGAAAGGTTGTTAGCGCTGTTAGCGTGGTGGGTGAAGCAGCCAGCGCTGTAATTCAAAAAATCAAAGCCATGATTTCCGAATTCTTCCAAGGTTTATTGCACAAAATCAAAAGTGTGTATGGCGAGACCTTATGGGCTGCTGAATGGGTTGTCGAATACGGTACTTGGATGGCGGCAGAGTTTGCAGGCAACATTTCAAACTGCATTCCAGGTTGGGGCTATGTACAAAATGCCGCCGATATTTATTCAGGCGTAAAACAAGCGATTTTCAAGTCAAAAGACTTTGTCACTCAAATGTACGCGAGCAGAGGGGTTAATTTGCTCGGTGGCCACCCTTCCATTATTGCTAATGCACTGGCGAGACATTCACTTGCAGGCGTAGCAGGAGGTTTAAAAACCGCCGCAGTAGGGATCACAAAAACAGGCTTAGAAGCCGCTGGTGATGCATTTGCTGGGATAGGAACCTTAGTCAGTGCATTATCAGGTATGTTTGATCGCGTTATCAAAGCGGTCGATTGGATGATCCAAACCTGCTTGGTGGATTCTGTCTTAACTCGTGCTAAAAAAGAGTGGAATAACAGAGCGTCCAGCACAAGCCTTGTGCATGATCACAAACGTTTTTCTGAATGGTTTCAAAACTCCGTGATCACAACGCCAGTCATTGCCGCGCTAGTAATGGGTTCAGGGTTTGTGGCTCACCCAAATAAATTTTTGCAACTACTTAATGCTAACGGCACCATCACCTCTCAAGACTCCTTTAGCAAAGGGATCGTCTATATTGAAAAGCTCAAGGATTTATCTACGTCGTACGTACAAGAGTATACCGATGGCTACGGTGTCGACTTTACCAGTAAAGATGGCATGGTATCCGCGAGGTTAGCGGAGTTAAAAACGGGTAAAGGCATTTTACACGGCGAAGAAATTGCGGTAACGGCAGTCGCCCCACTTAAAGTCACAACAGTGTAAACAACAAAGGTTTCCATACCCCTCTGATTTGATCGGTCAGTATAGAGGCCATCCGTTCATCACCGATACCAAGTTTGACAACACCAAGCTTGGTATCAACCTACTATCAAATCACCAGATAAAAATAGAGTATTTAATCAATATTACGGCTTAGATATTTATCTCATAAGCAATAATCAACCAAACGCAATTGAACACCGGTCAAAATGATAATATTTTTTTACTCTTCTCATGATAAATATAAGCGAATGATAAATAAGAAGATTAACACTGTTTTGATGTGGTTCTAGTTAACCCTTAAAAAATGGGCTATCATTTTGTTTGAATAAAAATACCTTTTTGTGTTTAATATCAATAACAACAATACCAAGTGCGGATAACTACACTATTTGCACCTTATATCGGTATAATATCGAACAATACATAATCAATGATGCTTTATCTTAACGACTCACTCACGGTCATCTAAATGGAGAGAATGTGATGGCTTACTTAAATTTTTCGAACGTATCAAAAAATAAAACAGGATTTCAGCTCAAGCTTAAAAAAAACCGTAAAGAGTACCAACCTCACTTTTACGGTCACTCTGATATCGCGCTGCACGAAGCGCTGCTTTGCCGTAATAAACTGTACAAAAGCTTAGATTATGTCCACCGTCATTACATGATCACCCTGTGTAAGCCTTCTGAATTACATGCTGATGGCGGAAAAGTGGAAGGGATTTCGAGACTGAAAGATTCAAGACGCATTAACAGCGAATACTTTCAATTTGCTATCCGAAAACTCGAAAACCGAGCACTCACTTATAAGAAAGTATTCATCAGTACGTTTGATTCTGAACAAGACGCACTGGAATACTCCGTTAAATTTCGTAACCAATGGGTCTCTTGCTACAACCGAATAGCCACAATCTACAACAAAAAACGTAAAGCGCAATTTATTCGCAACGCGAAACTAGAAGCAGAATTATTAGAACCTTCTATCCATGAAGGCGCGCCATTTGACAAATACCTATGGCAAGACATTTCCATTTCACTCTATGGTGAAACACTGGATCAAGAAAACCCTTTTGTTGCCAAACCTAAAAAGAAAAAAAGACAACACCACTACCCAGCTTAACTAGGCTGCATCCATCAATGTGATTAGGTCGGAGCTACTCTGTTAGCTCCGTATTAACGTTCGCCTCTTTTTATTACCTTTTTTACCATCTATAACAATTAGTCTTCACTTCTCGTTCTCTCCTATTACCTCCATCAGCATCACGTTCTATCCATACTTTAACTGTCTCCCTTATGTACTTGCACATTATTCTCTCTTTCTTGCTCCATTTACGCCCAGGCATTGGTGCAGTACTGCAACAGTCTTTTGATTTAAAGGCTATATATCAACAACTCTGTTATTCGTAATATAGCCCCATCGCAACGACACAGCGTTGCCACTTAATTATTCAGGAGACAAACAATGGAAAAATTAATCGTGATCACTGGTGCAAGCTCTGGTATTGGTGAAGCAATCGCACGTCGTTTAAGTAATGCTGGCCACCCTTTATTGCTCCTTGCACGTCGCGTGGAACGTTTAGAAGCATTAAATTTACCAAACACACTATGTGAAAAAGTAGATGTGAACGACAAGGCCACCTTTGAAGCAGCAATCGCAAAAGCTGAAGCACAATTTGGCCCTGTAGACGGTTTAGTCAACAATGCCGGTGTTATGTTGTTAGGCCAAATGGACACTCAAGATGCCAATGAATGGCAACGTATGTTTGATGTGAACGTCATCGGCTTAATGAATGGTATGCAAGCAGTGTTGGCTCCTATGAAGGCGCGCCAATCAGGTACTATCATCAATATCAGCTCGGTAGCAGGTCGTAAAACATTCGGTAATCACGCGGCTTACTGTGGCACTAAATTCGCTGTTCACGCAATTTCAGAAAACGTACGTGAAGAAGTGGCCGATTCTAATGTGCGTGTTACAACGATTGCACCGGGTGCTGTTGAAACGGAACTCTTGTCTCACACCACATCAGACGAGATTAAAAATGGCTATGAAGATTGGAAAGACAGCATGGGCGGCGTACTGGTAGCTGATGACATTGCACGCACTGTTGAGTTTGCCTACCAACAGCCACAAGGTGTGTGCATCCGTGAGATTGTAGTTGCCGCGACTCGTCAGCAACCATAATCACAGGTTACATATCATCTAATAAAAACAGCGTGTACCTTCAAGGTCACGCTGTTTTTTATTTTATCGCTCGTTTCACTGCCGCTAAGGCCAGCAAGCGAGTGGAGTTAAGTGTCGGCAGAGCTGAATTTTCATCATTAATGATCAATGGGATTTCTGTGCAACCCAAAATCACCGCGTCACAACCTTGCTCTTTCAAACTATTGATCACAGTTTGAAAATAACAAATGGATTCAGATTTAAACACGCCATACACCAACTCCTCCATAATGATCCGACTGATTTCTTGCTTATCTCTTTCCTTTGGCGTTTGCCAGTCCATGTTACTTTGCGCAATCTTATTGGGGTACACATTGCTGTCCACTAGCCAATGAGTTCCTAGGATCCCCAAAGTCTGATACCCCTTTTCTTTGGCTTCCATCACTACTGCGTCTGCAATGTGCAACCACGGCAGCGGCGTCTCTTTTTCTACCACGGAAAAGGCTTGATGAATGGTGTTATCCGGGCAAATCAAAAACTCGGCCCCTGCTCGCTGTAATTTCCTCGCGGAAGATAACATGATCTCCCCCACTCCATTCAGATCCTGACGGTTTAAACAATCAACATAGTCAGCCAGAGAGTGGGTATGCATCGACACTTCAGGGTGAATATGCTGACCTAAATACGCACTACTTTCAGCACAAATAATGCGATAGCACAACGCAGCCCCTTCTGCTGAGCACCCCACAATACCTATGTGCTTTACACGCTTTTCTGAATCCATTCAGTTTTCCTTTTATGTCTGTTAATACCCTTCCACCTAGGATTTAATCGCTAAGTATGAGCCAAAACCGATTAACCCGATTCCACAGGCTTGATTCAACCTCTTCTTCATTTTTAGCAAATACGCTTTGAACAAAGACGATGTAAATGCCATTGCTACAGCACCAAACCACAGCCCATGAAGTACCGCAATGTATAAGCCATACCACAGAGCAAACGCGCCACTTCCTTGTTCAGGGCCGATTAATTGGCTAAATAAACTTAAGAAAAATAGCATTGTTTTCGGGTTAAGCAAATTACACAAAAAGCCTTGCATTACATATTGCACTGGCCTTATCGTCTCAGCTTCCTCCTCCACGGTTTCTAACGTGTTATTGGCCGTTAATACCCCTTTTAAACCGATGTAGATCAAATACCCTGCGCCTAAATAACGTACTAGAGAGAACAGCGCTTCATTCTGTGAAATTAAGTAACTGATCCCCAGCATGGAATAACTCACATGAACGCCAATGGCCAAGCTGATCCCAGCTGCTGTCCACAAACCAGCGTTACGTCCATCGTTAATACTATTTTTTAAAATCAACACAAAATCAGCCCCAGGGCTCATTACAATCAGCAAACCAACTAAGGCTAAAGACATGACTTCCATCACAACTCCAATTTACAAATACGTTAATAGAGTGCGATTGTAAGGCGCTTTTCTGATGATTATAATCGAAACAATTTCAGTCAATATGTGAGAAAAAATCACAAATGAGACATTTAAACGCCTTCCATGTTTTTCACATTGCCGCCACTTCTGACAGCCTAACCGAAGCGGCCAAAAAGTTATGCATTACTCATGGTGCTGTGAGCAAACAAATCAAGCTACTTGAAAGCCACCTATCAAAGTCTTTGTTTTATCGCCAAGGCCGACACTTATATTTAACGAATGAAGGGGAAATACTCAAAAAATATACCACCCAAGCTTTTGATGCCTTAAGCACCGGAGTAAAAGAAATCTCACAACACCACCAGCAATATTTGGAAGTCTCTTGTGAGCCGACCCTAACCATGCGCTGGCTGATGCCACGGCTCTCCCATTTTTATCAATGCTACCCAAATGCCGATGTGAGGCTCTCTACCGCGGGTGGCCCCGTAATACTTGGCAGTACAGGGCTTTCTTTGGCTATCCGCCGCGATGATTTTGAATTAATTGAGGAGTACGAGCACACCACTCTCGTGGAAGAATGGGTAGGACCCGTTTGCTCACCAGATTATTGGCAACATATTCAAAAAGATCTCACCATGGCCAAGCTACTGCATAGCCAAACAAGACCGAAAGCATGGCGTGATTGGATAACACGCACGAATAAAGCCGCTTTTTCACACTGCCAGTCTCAAGATTTTGCTCACTTTTACTTTTGTTTTCAGGCTGCTGTCGATGGGCTGGGTATCGCAATGGGCTCTTATCCACTGATCATGGATGATCTTAAACGCGGTAATTTAATCGCCCCTTTTGGTTTTGTTTCATCAGGCCACCGCTATTTGTTGTTAAGCCAAAAAAATCAACAGCACAATGAATTAGAAAAGTCTTTTACCACTTGGCTAATAGATGAATTGTGTTCATGCATACCCGATGATGGAAAGGCCCAGTAACCAATCGTTACTGGGCACGTAGCGCTTCACAACCACTAAAACTTAAACGACACCGACACGGGGCAATGGTCGGCAAGCATGGCGCTGGCAGGTTCTGAGACCATGGCCGAGCCGCTGTAAGTGTGGTTTTTGGCCGTTGGGTATTCAAGCTGATCCACTAAGTTATGCGATAGCAGCAAATGATCGATGGGAGCAGAATATTTAGGGTGGCAACCTAGCAAATCCTGCGAGGCATTATAAAGTGGTTGAGCAGTACTTAAATAATCAAGAGTAAAATCATCTGGGTTTGCTAATCGACGATTAAAATCTCCCACTACCATAACCTCGTTTGTCTTCGACTGATCTTGGATCCAATCTCTAACTAAAGGTAACTGTTGCGCGAGCTGATCACAGCCACGTTTACCACTGGTTAGTGGATTAGAGAAACAGCCCGATTTTAAATGCACAGACAATAAGCTGGTATTAAGGTCTGGCAGCTGAATGGCCATGCCATAACGCAGGCTCTCCCCTTTTAATGCCAGCTCCGGCAAGTTCATCGCTTCATCGTAGTGATAATTCACCGATTTTTTAATCGCAAATCCCACACGCTGCGGGGTAGATTTCTGCCCTTTGCCACGACAACTGTAAGTATTTACCGCTCTGTCAGACACAATCAGATCATATTCATTTTTAGGGAAAACCCTAGCTAAGGCCGCTTCGTTTTCCACTTCTTGAACTGCAAACACATCCACTTCCGTGCTTTTAGCAAAATCAGCCAGTTCTTTATAATCTTGTGTACTTCGTGGTTTACATCCAGCGCCGTTTTTTTCTGCTAAATGCTCCATATTCCACGTTGCAATGCGCAAATGTTGTGCCGACAGGTTCACACTCACTAATAGCCCACAAGCAGCTAAATATTTTAAAAAAGACATGGTGTTCCAAACATGATAATAAGAGCGGAAAGAATAGCTCAGATCGCGCTTAATTTCAGTGTTTTAAGCAGTATTTCCTCTGACATCACCTACCCCATCATTTCTTGTATCAACTACCTTCACGTTTTATCAAAATGATCACATACGGTGCTTTCACCTCGGTACAGTTCCTCCTCACCTTTTTGATGTTGTCAGCCTAAGATGTGCGTTAGAATGCAAGTTATTAATATCTGTTTTAGCCCGTTGGCACCATTACTTTAGGACTCTTTTGTGAATTACCAAGCCGCTATTTTCGATATGGACGGACTGCTTCTCGATACTGAGCGAGTGTGTAAAAACATCTTTCAAGAAGCGTGTGAATCGTTATCTGTCCCTTTTTTAGAGCACGTTTATCTCGATATTATTGGCCGAAATGCACAAGGTATTGAGCAGGTGATCCGTGCCGGATACGGTGATGATTTAGACTATCCAGCTCTAAATGAAGCATGGCGTTACCGTTATAACGCAGTTGTAAAGCACCAAGCCATTCCAGTTAAAGAGGGCGTGGTTGAGCTATTAACTTGGCTCAAGGCCAACCAGATACCACTGGCCGTAGCAACATCGACCCAAAAAGACGTAGCTAGGATAAAACTCCAATTAGCAAAATTAGACACATATTTTGATATGATCACCACGGGCTGTGAAGTAAAAAGAGGGAAACCCGACCCTGAAATTTACCTACTTGCTGCCCAACGATTAAAGGTAGAACCAACGCTGTGTTTGGCCTTTGAAGATTCTAATAACGGCGTATTGTCAGCGGTTAACGCCAACATGCAGACTTTCCAAATTCCAGATTTAGTAGAGCCAACCCAAGAGATCTTAGCGTTAGGTCATACGGTTAGCCCCTCTTTAGCCGATGTTTTGGTTTCCTTAAAAACGGCTTAAGCTTTATCACTCAAAAAAATGCGCCTGCTGCGCTCTTAGAGCAAACAACAGGCGCATTTGATCTTTTTTATACTGCTAACCAGCGATTACTGACTCACGATCATTATCGACATGGTTTTCCATTTGGAATGCCGATGCCTTTAAAGGTAACGCGAATTCTTTCCACACTGTTTAATGAATAATATTCATGGTTTTGCAGTCTTGCGCTCCAGGTTGTAAATGGCGTTGGCTCAAAGTACACAAACGACAGTTGTTTTGCGACCGCACCATCGGTAATGATGCTGACTTGATTGTTTTGAGCATCATCTAACCGGTAGTAAAAAGCACGAGATAAAGGTAATGCACTGAACTCATATTCCTCCCCTTGGTAACGATCAAGGTAGTTACCCGTATTAGTAATGCTCAGGTAATAATCATCGCCATAGGGTAAGTTTTCCCCTTCCAACATGACTCGAATGGTATTAATTCGAACTCGATCAAAACGGCAGAATTTACTTTCATCCGAAGCAATGGAAAAATTCACCACACCAGAGTCAGCAAACTCGGCGATCGTCTCGGGATCATCAATAATGATATTATCAATCGTGAAGTCATGAGGTGTTGGTTGGAATGACTCCAACGCACGTAAATATTCATCTTCAATGGTTGCAAGATCTAACTTATAATCTAAGTAGCTTTTCTCAAGTGACGGTGTCACCTCGCTGTCTTTCAGAGCCCAATATTTAAACGCATGACTATAACTCGATAACGCGACATAAATAGGACGTTTGAAATGATTCAGTGCACGACTTAACTCTCGCTCAACCTGCGCGATTGAAGCTTGTTTACTGTGGATTTGGCTGATCATTTCATCCAGTCGTGCTTGCTGATTTTTACTAACTTCTGCTGTCACTACCATGTCGATGAGTTTAGATTGTTCGGTGACCAATCTGAGTTGAGTGGCATTTACCGCTTTACCAAACAGCACTTGCTTTTCGAGCTCCACAAGAAACGCACGCGCGCCCACAATACCTAAGCTATCGGCGTAACGCAGATTACTTCTTAGCTCAATCAGCATGGCATCCCACGCGGTGTTACTTTCATCAATGGAAGGCACCGTAAAGTTAAAGCCATCTACCGCATTAGCAATTTTATCTTGGACAATTTTGCCTTTCACTTCATTTGTCAGCGATGCGATGCCACCAACAGTTTTGGTAATGCTATCAATCACAGATGTGAGAGATTTTATGTTGGTGACTAAGTTTTTCGCTTTCGTGATCGCATCAGGCACTTCTGTGGTTAGCTGCTCTGTCACATCATTAATACCACTCAAGTTCCCGGTAAATATTCCGCTAACGGCACTGCCTAACTCGGCAATCGCTTTGAAAATACTCAGCGCAGCATTTAGCTCTTGCTTGCGCTTCCACTTATCTACCCCAATCAAATATTGTGTTTTGGCTGCCAATACTTTTCTGTCTTGCTCATCGTACTGCGCTTTCACTGCAAGCAAACGGTCATTGATTTTATCAATATTGGTTTGAGTACGATCAATAATGGCTTTTTCAGCGTTAATCACATCGCTGATTTGTGCCGCGGCTAGGGTTGCGGACTGTAGTTTGTCATCTTCTGAGTTGGATTGATTGGTAACAATGTCATACTGATCTTGGAACGTCACCATGGCATCGATGTATGCTTCATATTTGTCTTTATACAACTGGTGATCAAGATACGGCACATAGTTGCTGTCTTTACCACTAAAGTAAACAAATTGCTTAAAGGCGAGTGCCTGCAGGTACAAATCCGACAGTAAAGGATCCGCTTTCACGATATTGGAAGACTTTCTCATGATGGTTTCGATCCAGTCTAGCAAGGCTAAGCTGGTCTCTGGCGACTGTGAGAACACCTGCGTTGCCATATCAAACGATTTATTAAAGACATCGCGATAAGCTTCAGTACCAATTTGCAAATACCCCGTGAGTTCATCTTGCTCTTGTGTGGCACGATAGAAATTACCTGCCAGCAGCACGGAGCTGGAAATCTGCTCTTTGGTATTTAAAATACTTTGTATTTCAACACTACCATCATCTAATGTTGAAATAATATCGATAGGCGATTCCATGCGTTCACTAATAACAGTCACCGAGCTCGCACTGCTTTCATTACCTAGTGTAAAGATTGCTCGCCCATTACCCACAATCTTTCGTGCAAAAATAACAATGGATTGATTTTTTACCGACAGGCTAAAAGTGTCTGAAATATCTAATGTGTCGGCGACAATAACAAGGGAAGCCGGTTTCACTTGATGGAGATTTTGTTCTTCTACCCAATCGGATAAATTAATATATAAATCTGATTTTATAACAGAAGCTGAATCAGAATATTCATACGCTGATGATAGCCAACTCGGTGTATTATTGATGTCTTGTAGATTATTAACCTCTGTCCAATCACTTGCATATGTACTGCCAGCGGCAGCCATTAATATAAATAAGGCGGAATAGCGCATATAAACCCCTATAGATATAGAGTTATAACTCTAAATATATTTTAATTTTATTTATGAAAGAGTGTTCACATTCAATATAGGCTGTTTCATGACAGAGATGTCATGAAGGAGCACAGCCTAATTAACTACATTGAATTAATAAATTCGTTTTTAGATATTATTTAATTGGAACAATATAAGCATTTTGAGCAAATTGCTGTGCTTTAACTGCAATATCACGCCACTTATCTTGAACTTGTCCTAAGTTTGCATTGGTAGTAATACTTGCCACAAAGGCTAAGGCATTATTAATCCCACTTGGGCCTTCGGAGATTTCAATTAATGATAATACTGTATCAAAATCGCTATTAATTCCCTGCCAGTGTGATTTTAGTTTATTAACATGAGGAATAACTTTCTCAATGTCCTCGGAAATAGTATTAATGCTGGTGGTTGAACGAAGATACGATGCATAGACTTTTTCTTTATGAGAAAATCGTGCTTCTAATTCAGTTAATTCAGACTGTAAACGGTTACGCTCCATACGCGCCTTCTCAGCTTTATCACCATATACACCCATCACTGGAATCGCCACCATTGGGAACCAAACGTAAGTCACTGCCGTTGCAGCCACTGTAACATAGTGGTCATAATCATCATTAAGTGTTGATATTCTTGAGCTTAATGAAGCTATCTCTTGTTTCATCTTACTGCCATCATCCACGAGGTATTCACTATGAGAATTCTCTAGTTCACCTAGCTGGGCTTTTTGAGAATCAAGATCAGCAGAGAAAGTCAGTAGCTTTTGTTTCGCTTCTTCTACTTGGTGTTGGTTCATCGTAGCTAACTGTTTCATGCTTTTTAGTAACTGAATGGCTACTTGTCGGTTCGCTTCAACGGTTGCCCAGTCACTGTTATCACGCATATTGATTAGTGCCTCAAAAAGAGGAGTAAATAGTGCGGAATGAACACCAGCATAATTTGAAAGCCCTAACGACAAATCAACAATATTAGGATAAATGTCATTTTTCCACGTATATGCAGTGCCATAAACATTTTTATATTCATCCACTAACGCTTGAAAATTAGTAAATGGTACTTCATCTGGAATGCTTAACGCTGATTTCATTTTAGCTTCTGTGGTTGGCAAGCTTAATGCTGCTTCTACATAAGCTTGTATTTCAAACCATTCTTCTTGGTTTAATACAAATCGGTCAGAGTGAATATCAATAAAAGTGCTATTTTCACCGATGATTGTATCGTAGCTTGATGGTGGTATTTCTATATCTTGTGCGACAGCATTATAGTGACCAAATAAACTCATACAAAGTGTAGAAATAACTAGCGCACTTTTTAACTTTTTCATTTTATAACCTTATTTTAATTGTTTTTTATTTTTCGCAGCAGGAAGCTAATCCTTACCAAATGAAATAAGAATATTTTTATTTATATTTAGTAATTACTTAATTAGAAGTTTATGGTTTTATTTCCTCCAAATTATCTGCTGTTATTTTCGCCACTCTACATTAGTAATATATTTAAAATTTAGCGATAGATCTCAATTTTATAAATTTATAAAATTAAATTATCATCAATACCAATACAAAGTGAGATCTATATCCCAACAATGCAGCTAATATTGATAAATTTATTATTTAAATGTATCGGGATAGTTCTAATGACAATTAAATCATTAAGGTCTTTTAATATTTATAATTGTCTCAATACTTGATTATGAATTAAAATATCAGCTGCTGTTTTGTTTAATACAATAATAACACCACTAAAAAGAGGTCTTTATGATTAAAATAAGACAATATAAAAATAGCGACGCCCAAGCCACATGGGATCTTTTTTATAACACAATTAGAAAGGTGAATACTCGCCATTACACCTTAGAACAAGTTCAAGCTTGGGCACCTGATTCATTCGATAAGCAAGAGTGGGCCCAGCGTATGAAAAGACTGAACCCTTTTATTGCGGAGCTTAATGGCGTACTGGTTGGTTATGCCGATTTACAGTCCGATGGCCTCATCGATCATTTCTTTTGCCATCACCAATATCAAGGGCTCGGCATTGGAACACAACTAATGCAGCATCTTTTATCTGAAGGTCAGAAAAGCGGAATAACACGTTACTATTCAGAGGTCAGTATTACCGCTAAGCCTTTTTATGAGCGCTTTGGCTTTACCGTTATTTCAGAACAAAAGGTGCAAGTAAGAGGGCAAACACTCACTAACTTCATGATGGAAAAACACATGACCCATAACAAAAAACCTACAAACTGATACGATATCAGACACTTGTTTAGTATTGCCGAAGCTGCCTCCACGACAGTAATGATGTGATACTTTGGGTAGTCGCTAAGTCCATGTTGTTGGATCAATCATTGAATAAAAAACACTATCACCTAGAAGCTGGTGAGTAAAAAACCTTCACGTAATACCAACCTATGTGTATATAATTCGAACATTTTATTCACTTAATATCACTCCTCAACAAGGAGGCTTCATGCTCGAACGGATACGTAATGCCATTAGATTATATCAAGGGCTACCAAAAGATATTTATGTGATTGCACTGGCCCGATTTATTCTTGGCTTAGGCAATTTCATTATCCCTTTTCTAGTTCTGCTCTTTACACAAAAGCTTGATTATTCTCCGAGTGTTGCGGGCGGGCTAGCCATGAGCGTTACGGCTCTCTATTTACTCGGGGGGTTACTTGGTGGAAAACTGTCGGACAGTTTTGGACATAAAAGAGTGTTGATATGGGGCGAGCTGCTCGGCGCGATTTTACTTTTAGTGTGTGGCTTTTTCCCAGAGTCTCACTTGTACACCCCCATGCTGCTCTTTGTTAGCTATTTCTTCTTTGGTGTCGCGGTTCCTGCAAGTATGGCTCTGGTTGGCGATTTATCGACGCCCAAAAACCGTGACGCAGTTATGTCTTTAAGCTATCTGGCTTACAATTTAGGCTCAGGGGTAGGGCCGATATTGGCAGGCTACCTATTTTGGAATTACACCGCTTGGATTTTCTGGGGAAATGGCTTAGCCGCCTTAATTGGCGTATTGATCATCTTAATCGGCGTCAATTCAACTCATCAAACTCAACACGACCAAGAACATTCAGAACTCGAAAAAGCCACTGATGGCAGTATCTGGAAAGTCTTATCTCTGCGCCCACGATTAATTGTGTTTACTCTTTTGTGCGGTGTACTGTGGTTTTCGCTTAACCAAATGACCATGACAACGCCACTGTATTTAAGCCATCTATTCGACAAGCAAGGAGCGATATTGTTTGGTCAACTCATGACATTTGCCAGCATTTTAGTGGTACTGATCACTCCAATCTTAATGCAAATGACCAAAACTCAGTGCGAGATAAAAAGCTTAGCTTGGTCTGGTGGACTTTTTGCCTTTGGGTATTGGTTGGTGTTTATCAACTCCTCCATACCAATGCAATTTGTGGCTTGGTTTTTCCTTTCGGCTGCCGAAGTTTTACTCTTAACCAAAGAAGGGGTTTATCTTGCCAATCATTCCCCAAGTAGCCACCGAGGCCGAATCAATGGTGTATTAAGTACACTTCGTAATGTGATGGTTATGCCGAGTTATATCTTAGTGGGTGTTTATATCGAGCAACAAGGCTACCAAAATACATGGCTAACCATTATTGCCTGCTCCGTTATTGCATCCATGTTGTTACTGGCTCTTTCCATACAACAGCAGCAAAAAACGCTTTCTGTAAAGGCATAATTTCAAGCATTGCTCGATGAGGTCTTGATACAAAGGTTCTGACAGTCCTGATAGCTGGTTTACCAAAAACGGGTGAATTTTATGGGGTGCTTGTCTAAAGAACATAAAAAATCCGAGTGCATTGAATACACTCGGATTTTGACATTCTAGGAGGCTCATTCAACTGATCAGCATTAAGCACTCTCGCCCCTTTTGCTTTTCAGGTTACAGGCCGAAAAAACGATTGATCCAAATCAACTCACCGAATGCCACCAAATCATAGATAGTAAAAAACACGGCACAGATTACGGCAAGCTTCACCAATCGAATCGCAATTAATGTCATCATTTCCAACTTATATTCTTGTCTGAGTGTCGTTGATTCTTCGCAGTTTACTGGTTTTCCTACGAACCACAACGTATGAAAACCCAGATTGCGTAACAAAGTGTTGCCCTTGCGGTTCTGTACACGCGACTATACCCCTACCGTGTTGTATAAATCCTTTTTGTGTCGCCACTCGTATCTATACTTGAGATAGTGTTTTCAATAAGCCCCTGGGTAACACAAGGAGGGCTGTATGAAACAGATACGATTGTGGCTTATTCCTCTACTCTTGTTCGCCAGCCAAGCGTTAGCGAGCACTGTATGGGTTGTGCCTGTCAAAGGGGCTATCGGTCCTGCACTCAGCGATTATCTCTCTCGTGAAATCGAACAAGCGCAACAAAACGGCGTGGACTTGGTTATCTTAAAAATGGATACCCCTGGTGGGCTTGATAGCTCGATGCGCGACATCATTCATGCCATTACAACGTCTTCTGCCCCGATTGCCACATGGGTAGGGCCGTCAGGCTCTCGTGCTGCCAGTGCGGGTACGTACATTCTTCTCGCCAGCCATGTTGCTGCAATGGCTGAAGCCACCAACTTAGGCGCGGCGACACCTGTCGCATTAGGCGGCGCTCCACAGCCACCCTCTTCTGATGAAGGCAAAGACAGTGCAGGTTCCGAAAACGAACAAACCGCTAAGCACTCAGAAAAAGTACCAGCCAAAACCGCAATGGAAAAGAAAGTCATCAACGATGCAAGAGCTTACATCAAAGGCTTAGCACGCCTACATGATAGAAACGCAGAATGGGCAGAAAAAGCCGTAAGTGAAGCAGCAAGCTTAGACGCCTCAGAAGCTCTGGATTTGAACGTGATTGATTACGTCACCAACTCTCCCGAAGACTTGGTCACCACCATCCATGGTACAGAAGTCAAAATCAACGGAAAGCCGTTTAAGCTCGCGTTAGAAAACCCAACATGGGTGGAACGTGTCCCCGATTGGCGCGCTGAAATGTTAGCTGTTATCACCAATCCAAACGTTGCGTATATCCTAATGCTGATTGGCATCTACGGATTATTATTGGAATTCTACAACCCTGGGGTTGGGCTTCCAGGAGTCCTCGGTGGTATTTGTCTGTTACTCGCTATGTATGCATTGCAAATAATGCCCGTGAACTACATCGGCTTAGGTCTGCTGCTGCTCGGCATTGCTCTGATGATTGCAGAAGCCTTTAACCCTAGCTTCGGCATACTCGGGTTAGGTGGTGTCGTCGCGTTTGTTCTCGGCTCCATCTTTCTATTAGACAGCGATATTCCGGGTTTTCAAATCGCCCTACCACTTATCTTTGGCATCGCCATTTTCTCTGTTGGACTCATCGTCATTACGGTTAGCCTGTTGCTTAAGATTCGCAGCAAAAAAGCTACAACAGGGTTAGAAACCTATCTAGGGAAACTCGCTGTTGTAAGTGATGATTTCGTTGACGGAATTGGTCTTGTTCAACTAGGCGGTGCGTTATGGCAAGCCAAAGCAGAAGAACAACTCAAACAAGGTGACCACGTGACTGTGGTAAAAATTAAAGGTCTGACCTTAACCGTAAAACCCAGTGGCCGCCCTAAGGAATAGGAGACGCTTATGATATCCTACACTGTTGCCGTTATCATCGTTCTGTTGATTGTATTGGCAACACAAATGTTCAAGGTGCTGCGTGAGTACGAGCGCGGCGTTGTATTCTTCCTCGGTCGCTTCCAAGAGGTTAAAGGGCCGGGTTTGATCATCTTAATTCCCTTCATTCAACAAATGGTTCGAGTCGACTTGCGTACTATTGTTTTGGATATACCGACCCAAGATTTAATCACACGTGACAACGTATCGGTGAGAGTCAACGCCGTAGTTTACTTCCGCGTTGTCGACCCACAAATGGCGATCAACAACATCGAAAGCTACAGCGATGCCACAAGTCAACTCGCACAGACAACGCTGCGTTCGGTTTTAGGTCAACATGAACTTGATGAGTTACTCTCAGAGCGAGAACGCCTCAACAAAGACCTTCAATCTATTCTTGACCAACAAACCGACGACTGGGGGATTAAAATTGCAACGGTTGAAGTTAAGCACGTCGACCTCAACGAAAGCATGGTGCGCGCCCTCGCCCGCCAAGCCGAAGCAGAGCGCAACCGTCGTGCGAAAATCATCCATGCAACCGGTGAGCTGGAAGCATCCAATAAGCTAAAAGAAGCAGCACAAATGCTCAACGAAGCCCCCAACGCATTACAACTTCGTTACATGCAGACCCTAACAGAAATCACAACAGATAAGACGTCCACCATTATCTTCCCTATGCCAATCAACCTGGTAGAAGCGGTGTCGGATATCGCCAGAGCGGTGAAGGCAACACAAGAAGAGAAACAAAAAGGGGAAGAAGGGGAAGAAAAAGAATAAATAAAAAGGGAGTAGCTACTTGCTGCTCCCTACTTCAACCGGATGAAATGCTACTTTAAGCGCCAGTCCCCCTTTACCAAAAGTAATGCTTTACTCAAGCCCGCCGTTTTTGATAACTTACCTGCAACGGCATGCTCCAAGCCTCCAGCTCGCGGAAAAGATCAATATCTAGGAGATAAGCTAAATGGTTGCTCATTTGAGTAACTCACAATGTGTATGTTTACCTTCTGTTCTGGTTGCGAGCGCAGAAAATAAAGAATGGTGAATTCATGACAACTCGAAATGCCTTTACATTAAACCTCGCTTACCTAAAAAACCAGGCTAAACGCCGCCTTAAGTTACTGAAAAATTCAGATAAGCATCAGTGGACGCAACTTAGCCTACACCACCCGAAACAGACACTCACCCCAGAGTCCGTCAAATTGGCTGATATTCAACTCGTGATCGCCAGAGAAAAAGGGGTAAGTAGCTGGTCTGCTTTAAAAACGCACATAGAGAATCAAAATACTCACTTACACGCTATTCAGTCGTCTGAGCCCTGCGATGCCGATAAAAACACACTGCACATACGCTGTGGTCACGATATACAACCGATCCTGACTTCTGCGGGTTTTAAGGGGACATTTCTGCCTTGGATTGATCCTTACTGTGTTGGCCCCCTGTTTCTCGATAAAACCAAAATGTTGGCGGAAAGAGCGCGCTATGTAGTTGATAATTATTTATCTGAAATGCCCTCTGCTGTTGCTGATGTTAATCAGGTGATTGAATCTGAACAAGCCAATCACACACAGTTACTATCAACGGAATTTGAGCGTATTGCTGTATGGGTTGAGCATGACAACTACGATCAACTCATGATGGTATATTTACTGGCTCATATGCCTGATCATCAATTGGAACGAACCGAGATCATCGAAGTTAATCAATTTCCAGGCGATCAGCGCTATATGGGTTTAGGTCAGTTACCACCACAAGCCCTTAGAAGCGTTTGGCAACATCGTCGTTCTGCAACGACCAAGATGCGCGACTACGCTCTTCAAACTTGGCATGCCTTATGTGCCACAGAACCAAACGCTCTAATAGCACTGTTATCTGGCTCAATTGATAGACACTTTCCAGATATTAAGCCTGTATTACAACGCCATTTACAAGAACTGCCTCATTCGGCTACAGGTCTAAGTTTAACCCGCTCTCTTGCACTGCAAATTCTAATGGATTTTGGCTGCCTAGATAATTCTGGGAAAAAACTGACAGTAAAAGCCCTATTTAACGAGTACCAAACACGCGAGCCTTTACCCTTTCTTGGCGATTTAATGTTCTGGGCTTTAATTAAGCCCCTTACCCAAACAAAGCCTGCTCTTATTCAACTGACCACCAAAGAGAGTTTCTTTGATCATGAATTATCCCTAACTGAAGAAGGCGTGCGCTGCATAAAAGGGAAGCTAAAATGGCACTCACCTAACTATTGGGTGGGAGGTATTGAAATTACACCCTCATTCGGCTGGCAGTGGGATCATAAGCAGCTGGACACGCTAGCACCCTATGGCTGATTGGTCGTAAAGGCTACTTACCGCCACAGCCTTAACCACACCGCCGTGGTAGTTTCTAATCTAAACAATATAAATCCCTTACTTCGCTAATGAAATAAGGGATTTTTGAGGTAAGGTGATTTGAACACATACCAATGGGCGGACTTATAAGCAGCGTAACTAAGAGATAGCGAGTCTGCGTACTAATGTGATACCAGACACCACGACGGACACGCAGCTAACCGCCACCAAAACCACACCCAAATTCTGAACATAGCCTGTAACGCTAAGGCCAATAGCTAACAAAGTATAATATGCTCCGCCAAACAGAGCACTGGCCTTACCCGCATCCCCTTTGTAATTGATCAGTGCTCGGCTCAAAATATTAGGGATCGCGATACCAAAACTTATCACCACCAACATCATCGGCAGCAAAAACAGCAAGGTGTTTTGGCAAAAAAATACGCCCAATGCTCCCAATAATGCCACTCCACCAGCAACATTTAAGATGCCATCTTCCTCTAGATTACTCTGTAATAATCGAGTATTTACTAGGCCGCCAATAAATACACCACAAGCCAGTACGATGCCACTGCAACCAAACTCTTGAGATCCGTAACCCAATTGTTCAAACAAAAATGGGGCTTGTAAATAATACGAAAACAGCAAGATGTTATACACTGCTACCAACACTGCGTAGCGCCAAATGCTGAGATCTTTACACATCGCTGTTCCAATACGCGTAAGCGAAGATAAGGCTTGGTGATGAGGTATGGTTTCTGGTAACTGACTCAATGTTAAAACAATAAGCAAAACCGCAAACAAACCTAAGAATAGAAATACAGCACTTACTCCGCCACTATTCGCTAACATTCCTCCAAGTAATAAACCAAGCACCGGGCTCAGCGCTATCCCCATTCCCATCCACGAAAATACCTGACTCAGTTTTTTACCCTCAAAACAGTCTCGTAATATCGTTTGGCAAACCACTGAACCCACCGCAGCACCAAAAGCACTGGTTGCCCGTAGACCAAGTAGCAGTGTAAACTCTGTCACCCACACAGCCGCAATAGCACTCATGCCGTACACGCACAACCCACATAACATGGTTGCTCGTCGGCCAATGTGATCCGCTAAAATACCCCAACCAATCACGCCTAATGCAAAAGCCACAAAATACACAGATAAAGTCTGACTCGCATGCTGGGCACTCACCTTAAATTGCTCGGCAATATGGGGCAATACTGGGCTGTAAATCGTTTCTGCAATTTGTGGAAACATCATTAATGTCACCATTAAAAATACCGGTGGCACTTTCTTCATTGTTCAATCCTCGTTGTTTTTTTACTAGTCTACCCAGCCATTTCATGGTCGAATAACACAACTAAGACAAAAAACATCAAGAAAAAGACAGATGGCATTCATTAATAACAACACGATTTTTAATATCGATGAATTACCAAACCCTATTATCGGTATCGCCGCCACAGTAGCCCAACACGATTCTGGCATTCATCAACATCAAAAAAGCCAACTTCTTTATGCGCCTCGTGGCTGCATGCGCATTTCATTAAATAATCAAGTCTGTGTTCTACCACCAAGTCGTGCGGCATGGATCCCTGCCAACGTGCTCCACCGTGCCACAATGACCAATATTGTGGATTATCGCTCGGTGTATTTTTGCAATACGGGGGAATATCAACTGTCTGATAGCGTGAAAATAATTGAAGTCACGGATTTACTGAAAGCATTAATTGAAAGAATGGCATTTTGGCCTTGGGATAAGAAAGAAGAAGAGCAAACCAATACCGCTGCACTATTTTTTGAAGAGTTAAGAGCAGCCAAAGAAGAAACACTGCAATTGCGCTTCCCCACAGATAAAAGGGTAAACGCCTTTTTACACCAGTTAAGCTCACCGGGTGCTCTTGCGCCACCCTTGAACCAGCTACAAAAACAAATTGGTGCCAGCAGTAAAACCATCAGTCGTATTTTCAGTAAAGAAACCGGAATGTCGTACCAACATTGGCGTCAGCAGTGGCGTTTACTCAAAGCCATAGAATTGCTCTCCACTGGACTGCAAGTCAATGATGTTGCTTATCAATTAGACTTTTCCAGTGACAGTGCTTTTATACACTTTTTCCGCCAACAAACGGGAAAATCGCCAATGCAATACTTATAAAAGCAACTGAATGAAGTACGAGACTTAAGGATGATTACTGTACCACTTATCAAGTAATTCTTTACCAAAGATAACTTCAACTTGCATATGAAGTGTCAGTAGAATGATGGCTAATAACACGCAAGTAATATTAAACCAGAAGGTATACCTAGAACGAGTTTTCACGTCGTAAATAGCAATATTTAATGCCACAAGTAAAAATGGGTAACACACGAGCAGTGCAATAAATGCCCCTAAATAATTAGAAATCGCCATTTGTTCCATTATTTATCCCCCTTTATTTTAACCACTATAAAGTTAAGGTAATTACGCTGTATTTGATACGTTTATGCACCAGACACTCTTTTTGTTTCGATGCACACAACACCTTGAATGCAAGTGATACAGTATAAAAAACGCTAATACAGTAAAGCCGATCAAAAAGATCGGCTTTCGGCGTATCACACTATTTTATTTATTCAACGCTATTTATTGAGTTTGCTCTTTCCATACACCCCACGGGCCTGTTGTCCCTGGCTCTTCACCTGTGGTCCACCATTGAGCCAACCATTTTTTCCCTTTGTGATCGACAATGTCTCCGGTGTCATACACACCATCGGTACGCCACGCGTTTGTCGGTGTTGTTGGCGGAATAGGATCCACCGCTTTAATCAAAGAAAGCTGATAAGACGGCGTCGCCGTTGGAGCAAATACACGATTGGCATGCACATTTTTGCTATCAAACATATAGTGATTCATCTCTTGATGCCAAATGCCGACAAACCACTTACCTTTTTTCAAATCATTGAACTGACCAGCCACTTCAGCAGGCCATGTTTGTGTATTATTTGCAGTGATGGCCAATGAAATATCAGTGGTTTCGCTACCATTCACATCAAAGGTCCTGAATCGAATCGTATCGCCAGTTTCCACCAATCCAAAATCGGGAGTCACAAAGTAGCCAAGATCCACTAAATTGTTAGCAGGCGGAGTAGGATCGGTCGGATCCGTTGGGGTACCACCCGTGCCATTGAAGGTAATGTCACTGCAGTTATAAAACCCTTCACCAGCAGGATCTTCACGTTGCCAACGCGTATATAAAATCGCATCTCCCGTTCGATCCGCAGGTAATGTCACTTTTATACGGTATTTTTTATCTTCACCAACCGCCACATTACCAGCGGTATCAACTAGCTCCAAATCATTCCAAGTTAGAGGCACTAATGGATCGTAGGTCGGCTTAGTCAGATAAAACTGCCAATAAGATGGGTTATGCGGTGCCGTTGCATTAAACACAAGATCGATTTGGTTGTTAGCATCTAATTTTATGCCTGTTCTTTGCCAGTGCGCAGAGCCAACATCCAACCCTTCTTTTGCCGTAGAGCCTGCCGAGCATAAACGGCCATCCATCACAATCGCTTGTACATGCGCCATGTCTTGATGATTAGCCACATTGGCAGCCACTTCATTTCGCTGAACAAATGGATAAGCGCCAGAAACATCAAATGCAGCCTGGCAAGCTGCATTGGGAATGCTGTTCTCCCAAAAGCCACCATCTAAATAACAAATGTTTTGCCTCGCATTTGGAAATTCTACCCAACCATGAGCATCCACTGTGGGTACAGACACCACGTTCATCAGCCCTAAAGTAAGTGCCACCGAACCACCGAGTTTTTTCATTCTTCTCTTCCTTAATTTGAGTTTATTATCGGTTATCGACCTGTAAAACAATTGACTTCGTAACACGCTATTTACGCTATCAAATTAGCAAACCTGTACAAAAAAAGAGCGAATGTATGGATAAAACTCGGAATAAAGAGTGAATTTGCAAACTCAATTCCAATGAGGAATACAAGATGTGAAAAAACCTGCTTTTTCTTCGAGTCGCTTCAAGTTTGTTCACCTTTCCCCCTCAATAATCCCGCCTTCAAAAGTCTACACTCCCCACTCAATCGCAGCAGTCTTTTCGCTCAACACACAATCAGAGACAGAAAACATACAACCTACCCTTGTAATTTAAATAACGCTGATGAAAGTCGCCTTTATTAAGAAAAAAGATGAAATATTTATTCAGGAATCATTCACAGTCAAAGCTATACAGTGACCGTATGAATAAATAACGGCCACAACCCAATGTATACTCCAAACCGTTCCACCTCATTAAAAACCCAAACTCCTCAACTTATCGCCCTAATAACTGTCTGTAGTGGGATCTGGTTTTTGATCCCAACGACTTATGGGATAACACAAACCGTTTCCACCTATTTTGCCCTCATTTCTATGCTAGCGATGGCACTTGCTATGTTTATCAGCACACGCCCTAAGTGGATCGAGCCACTGTTAGGCGGTATGGATAAAGCTTATCTATGGCACAAGTGGTTAGGTATCGTAGGGTTAATTGGCGTTTCATTACATTGGGCTATCGTGCCCGGTTCAGTCGGTGACGGTGACCATTCATTTTTAGCCGAAAGCGGAGAGGACGTCGGAGAACTGGCCGTCAATTTGCTGCTATTTATGGGTGTGCTAAGCATGTGCCGCTGGATACCATATCGTTGGTGGCGCTATACCCATCGATTAATGGGGCCTATTTTTCTACTGTGTGCTTATCATAGTCTTTTTTCCAACGGCCCTATCACGCTAACTGAACCAGCTGGGCTATTACTCATCGCTATTTGTGCGTTAGGTTGTACAAGCTGGCTGTACAAAACGTTTTTCTATCACCACCGAATTAAACCTTATACAGCCACAGCGATAAGTTCATTAGGTAGCGCGATTGAGGTCACGTTAACTCCCCAGCAGCAACCTATACACCATAAAAGTGGGCAATTTGCTTTCATCGATTTTCATCTCTCAAATTCTGAAAATTTTCACCCATACACGATTACGTCAAGCCCCGATAAACCGGAGCTTACCTTCATTATCAAGGCTCTGGGCGATCATACAACCCAACTTCAAACCGCAATCAGGCAAGGGCAAACCGTCAGCGTAGATGGTGCATACGGTCGATGGCACGCAACCCAAAAAACCAAGCAACCCCAAATTTGGTTAGCAGCAGGCATTGGGATCACACCTTTTCTAGCGTGGCTTAATGAAAGCCGCCAGTTTCCCAATGAAGTTCACCTTTTTTACAGTGGTAATGGACATTTATCCGAGCAAATAAAAGCCAAACTGTACGCACTTGCACAGAATAAAAACATTACGTTGCATATCAGAGAAGCCAATGCAATGCGGTTAACCGCCAAACACATTCTTACAGTAATTAAACAACCATTAAAACAGTATCAAGTGTTTGTTTGTGGGCCAACTTCCTTTACGGCCGCATTACATACACAATTAAAAGAGTGCGGGTTACCGGAACATTGCTGGCATAATGAAAACTTCTTAATGCGTTAATAAAAAGCTTATTACAACTAAGAAAAATTGAAGGGTGCTTCCCAATTATCAACCTTAAGTTGGGAAGCCATAGTTATTATCAAATATCCATCACGCCAGGTCTTACTGCAAATGACCTCTTCACCTGAGTTTCAATCTTTAAAAATACACAAAGAAGCAGGTTTACAAGGCCAATTGAATATTGAAACACGTGTTCCGTTATCAGCGAGGCGCTGAGCCCTGTAAACACCATCCACAGGGCTAAGCGCCACCCAAGCTAGGCTTTATTTTTTAGAGGTGCCATCTTCACCAAGCCAAGTCCACCCATGATAAGTATGGCCATTAACTACCGCATTAAAGCCAATCGTCAGTGCATTTGGGTGCTCCTGTTGCTGCCAGTTATTCACACTGGAATCCATCGCTTCAAAAATATAGTTATTGGTATAAAAGGTATAAGGGCCTGTTACCGTCGAATACTCATACGCGGCAAACATAGTTCGCCCACCTAAAGTTAAAGCGGCTACTTGGCTGCTTAGCACTTCTGCGGAAGACTGACCAAATAAAGACAATGAGTTAACAGACATCCCCGTATTGCCTTCTAAATGTGCATTCCCCCACAGATCTATTTTCTCAAATTCGCTGCCATCTTTAGCAAGCACGGCTGAAGTATCACTAATGATCAAAGAAACCTCTTGGTTACCTTTGTTAAATTGAGCATAAGAACTGCCGCTCACTCTTAAATCTACCGCCCTCTGGTTTGCCGAAATTAAGCTACTATTACCCAACACATAGATATGAGGTTTTTCCTGTGTTTCTCCATAATGATAATTGCTACTTAAACCCTCAATATTCACCACAGCATTATGCTCGACACTGAGCATTTTCTTACCCGCAGGCAAATCAAAATGCAGATTTTTAAAAGCCACATTGCTGCTGGTTATTTGAGCGGCACTGCTGATGTCTTGGCGATCTGGGATCGAAATAATGGCTTTTTCACCCTCAGCACTCTGCAAGACCGTTTTTTGAGTTCGATTAATTTCAATCGGCCCTTCACACTGACCAGAGAGGACTAAATTAAGTGCTTTTCTTGGCTTACGTTTCAGAGCATCTTTTAATGCCGATGGTGAGCGCTCACAATTTACTTTAATAGTGGCTGTATTAGCTAATTTCGACGTCTCTGAGAATGCGAAAGGCGTTACTAATACGCAACCAAGACCAGTGATAGCAGCAGCTAATTTTGTTTTTTTAACGTATTTCATTGACTTCCCTGTTCGGTTGTTTGAGTGAACAGACATGATGAAAGACACGCACAGCAAATATCCAGTTCCTGTAAGCCAACATTTCATGAAAAATAAGCTTAACCAGTGCTTTCAAGTGCTCTGGCACCTTTTCAAAATAAACAAACTGAATGAAATTCATGAATTATAATCTCCCCTAAGGTAAAAATAAGACAATGAAAAATAAGGCAATATTATTCATTTCATGAAACACGTTAAAATTGTTAAATTTATTTCCCCCAAAAGGAGTGAACTTATAAGCCGTTAACCGATTTCTACCTACTCGTTTTTCTGATACTTAAATCAAGGTTCTGTGACAAAGCCGCGGATAACTATTTATAGGGTGGCAAGATCATTCATTAAAAATAATGACCGTTTGAAAGGTGCTTGATGAAAAGCCAAGGTGAATTGGCTAACTTGTTACAGGCCTAATCTTCGGAAAAGGATGCATGCGGTATCGAGGCAATTTCAGATACAAGGAAGGCGGTTTATGGCGCTAAATACAGTGTTAGAGCAAAGAGAGTATTAGGGCAAAAGAGTATCTAACGGTAAAAGGGATGGGTGAGAACAGCCCTACTCAAACCAGTGAGCATTTTTTTGCTTCACAGCAGCAAGAAAACTTCCACCAATAGGCAACTCATGATCTTCAATCACAACCACAAATTTACCTTGGCTACGTTCGCGGATACCTTCAACTTTTTGAGGGTGGACTAAATATGAGCGATGAATTTGCAGCAGAAACTCATCGTCGTAATATTTTTTTAATTGTCTTAAGCGGCTATAAATATATTCAGGCTTATCATGCCGATGAAGGTGTAAAGCGGTGTACCCCTTTTCAGCTTGAACGTAGAGTAGTTTGTTTTTGTTACTGCTGATCTTATGTAACTCAGACAATAAACTAGGATCATTACTTAGTTGTTGAATATGCGTGCTCAGATAGGTCATCATGTGCTTAAGCTGTGCCGAAATAGGCCCCTCTGACACCGTCAGTTTATATTGCTGCTGCTTTTCAGCCAGATACTGCTTCAACTCTGTCATCTCACTCGGTGAAATAGCGCTTAATAACTCTAGTCGTGATTTTAATGCCATCAGCTCTCTGGTCATTGTGATCTGTTTTTGTTTATTTTTATGTCGATAACCAAACCCAATAAAAAGAAACAGCGGAATGAACACCAATAAGATTCCGCCTTGGACAAACCAATTGATTTTCTCTTTCCTCACCTCAATGAAAAAAGAGTCATACCCTTTTTGAGCTAAAAGCGTAGATGCTTGGGTTGTTAAGCTGGCATCCGCCCCTAAATCTTGAACGCTGATGCCAGCCAAATCATGTAAGTGAATATAATCAATTTTTTCTTTCAATGATCTTGTACTTTCAAAACTAATAAAATGGCCTGTTAGAGCATTAAAAAGATAAGAAGCTTTGGCTTGATCATCCCAAAAAGACTGATAGTGCTCAGTAAAAAACAGCTCATGAATACTTTGTTGATGATATAGCCCAGTATTTGCTTGCTCGGGCACAGAATAATCCCCTGCGGGAATGGATTGTGATGGCTGAAACAAACCCAGTTTGTGATCACGTACCCCCAGCCAACCGTGCCCGAAAGCAGGAACACTGATTACCAGTTTATTTGCTGGCACTCGTTGCTGTAATAAATACTCAATAGATTCACTGACACTACCAGTAAAGATAGAGGGGTTGTCCACAGGCGTGTGTAATGGGGAAGCGTGGCCAGTGTGATTTTGCCAATGTCCGGCTAAATCTAACGTGAGTACCTCAATAAAATCCACGGTCTGACTCATGTCAGCGACGGGAAGATAAGCTAAGTCATCCGTCAACACTGAAACAGTCACTATCAATGGCATTGTAGGATAAGCTTGGCGAATATTTCTTAATAAACGTAATAAGTAGGCACCGTCATGATCCCGCTGACCCACTGTACTTTCGCGGCTAATGCCAGGGTAGCGCCAATCAATGCTCACCCCATCAAACTCACTGTTCGCAACAAGCTCACCAATATTTTTAATCAATTGATGAGATTTAGCTTCATCAGCCACAACCGAAGGATAGTGCTTAGAGAGTGTCCACCCTCCAATACTGGCTAATATGATCAATTCGGGTTGTTGTTGCTTAAGTTGCTGTAATGCTTTGAAATGAGATGACGCTAGCTCTGGATGTAAGATTTTAATACTCGCATCAGGGGTGAGATCAAGATGATTATAAACAAGGTGTGTTAACGGCTCCGTTTGTACCTTATTTAACTGGCCATTCCATTCAAAAAAATGACCAACTAACCATTTGTCTGAGGCAAATACTTGAGTTATCGAAAAGAAATACGCAATACACAGTAATATAAGCAGCTTGGTTCGCTTCATATCTGGTCGAAAATATAATTTTTCACTTCTATGGTTCTTCATTAAGAGGCAATAACCTACTTTAGCCCCTTTATTATCAGGATCACATTCCACTTTATTTGAGATGTATCACTCCGAAAGAATAAAACATACTGATAAAATACGCTAAATCATCCTGACTAAAGCCTTGATTTATCTCTTCATACATTTCGTCAATATTAAAGTCACCTTCTTTTAAACTCAATGTAGTCAGAAAGTCACCCACCAGCTCATTAGAAGTTAGCTTTAACTTATTTCCTCGACAAAACAGGCGAATTTTATCTTCGGCCTCTATTATCTCCATTTTAAAATCAGGATCCATAATAAATCGAGTTTCAGAATCAAAGTCGGGAATATCCGGCTCAGTATACGCATAACGAAGAGCACGTTGGCTTTTATTCTTTAAATAATGATCTTCATGCCTTTCCGTTAACCAATCCGCTAACGTAATTTGGCTTTGCTCTAAATTTGATTTAACTGTTTCAAAATCTCCCGCAAAACGCTTATCATAAATAGCGTCTCTTAATAAATTCTGAGTCACTAGATTTTTGGGATTTTTAGAAATTGAAACAGCAACCCCAATAGAGAACTCTTTTGTATTTCCAACATGATAATAATGAGCGGGTAATAAAAAAATATCTCCCGGCTTTATCTCAAATGTTTCCCCATGTTCAATAATATCATCTGGGTTATAACAATTCTGGCTTGGACCATTTAATTGATGAAAATGCTCTGGCTCAAATAGCGTCATGCTCTTTGCTGAAGGCCCCATATGAAAGTGCACAACTTGCGTATAAGGATCATCGACATGTATGCCAAAAGGCGTATAGCCATAGTTACCAATAAACAAAGTGACTTCTAAAGACGCACAGTCATACCCCATTTTCTCAACAATGGGAGAAAAAGATCTCACCGCGAACCGAGAGAAATCATCTGACCATTGCTCTGCACCATTTATCACAACGCCAAACTTTTTCCCTTTTGAAATACGCTCATAGTACTCTGCTAGATTTTCACCGTCATGTCTTTCTGAATACATAAAAGCCGTTTCTTCATCCTGGTTTGCTTTTCCTTCTATATACACTCTAAAAAGTGATGCTACAGATTGTTTTCCAGCCTGCTTTATCCTAGCAAGCAACGAAAAAATTACCTCTTCATTAAAACTATCCGCAGTAAATGCATGACTGATGAGTTTAGGCTCCATTAAAATAGGTAACTCACCTTGCTCATAATTAGTATCAACATAAATATCTTTATGCGCATCAATGTGATTTATTAGCTCTCTTAAGCTCTCTACTTTCGTATCTAATAAAGATGTATTTTTTCTCATTAATACTGGGTCCTATTTTATTATGATAAACATAGTAAAGAGCTAAATTACCGTTAAGCACTAAGATGAGTGAACCATAGTGATGTTATGACAGTGAATTCGCTATTCAAAAAGCTCAAGTGATTTAATTATTGTAACGGGCTAATTCAGATAGGTACCCTATTTAAAGGATACCTATCACTCTAACAGCTAGCTCTTATTCGCTATCAGCGGCTACTTTTGGTTGCTGATGAGGTCTCATGCAAGATAGACCTACTGATAAAGTCGGCCAACCACCCGCTACTTGCTCAGCTGTTTCACGCTCGATTTCTACTGGTAAGCTGTCAGCGTCTTTAGATAATTTAGCTAGTACTGTTTTTTTTACATTTAATTTCATTTTTATTTCCTATTTTAAATAATCCTTGCCTCACATAGGCATAAAAAAAGTAACACAACAAAAATAAATTTATAAAATAATATAAACCCAATGAAAACTATTTCGTAACACTTCACAAAAACATGTAATCATAAGAGACTAACTATTCACATTTCGCGAATTCTCACCCAGGTAGTGACGCCTTAAAAGATCATAAATAACAAGCTCATGCTGACGATTGTAAGCTTTAAAAATTCGATTATTATGCATATGCAGCAAAGAGGCGAGCAACTCGTCTTTCGTTACTGAAGCCTGCTCGTCAAGTAATGACAAAACGTGCCGTGCCAAACTAAAAATAGGCTCCTTATTGGCCTCTAGCAGCTGATATAAGCTAGATTGCAGCTCTCCTTCTGGCCTAATATGCCTTGATAAATCTGAATTTATTAACCCTGAAAAACCACGATGTCTTGCACCTAAATGCCTTCGTAACTCCGCCGTTTCATTAAACTCTTTGCCAAATCCTTCTCTGAGCAAAGTGATCAGTGCTAACTTGTCTTGCAAAGAGTATTCAAACGCGGACAATAACTGATCAACCCCCAACATCGCAGCACGCCAACGAGCTTCTTCACCATAAGCGTCCATTAATTTAAGAACATCAAGTGTATATTCTGAATTATTTTCAAAGCACGACTCTGCCAAGCTAATGGTTTTCTCCCCTCCATACCTTTCCACTTCGCGATCGTATGGCGCGACTTCAAAACGGGCCACCTGCCCAGTTTCAATCAGTGGTGCCAATAGTTCACTACAATTGGGTAAGACTTGGCTGAGCAAGGTACTAGGCTCTCCCTTAAACCTTAATCGGATGTGCCACTCAGGATCACTGTATCGCATAAAAAACCATTGGCTAAACTTCTGTTCCGCTTTCATCTTTTCGATCAAAGGGCCTAAATGATCACGCAGAACATTTTCCACCACAGAGTTGCCGCCGTATATTTTTAAACTTAACCACTCAGATCCCGGCATAAAGCGTCTTTTGATTGAGGAGAGATGCAGTTTATTCAGCGGGGGGATTTTCAAAGCTGGCGGGGTAAGTTTTGCTTTATTATGAAATAAAAAATGGATTTCATGGGCATAGCGCATCGCTTCATTGCCTTTCTCTTCAACACTCGGTGAAAAACGATGGTTAAGGGATTCTTGAATTTTGATTTTTTCTTGGCCCTTGGTTTCTGATAACAATGCCTCGATACACATGCGGCTATTTAAATGTAAGGTCAGGGCATTATCTCTTAGGGCATACACCACCACATTTGGAAGCGAATACTTAGCGCATAATACGGCCACATGAGAAGTAAATTCATCCACAGTCACATCAAGTAAACAAGCAAACTCAAGCCTATCTATCAACCACGATTGAGGGGCTAAAATCACGTTATCTATTCGCACTCTAGGCAACCTTGGCGCTTCAGTGAATGCTGCTGGCCATTCAAATTGCGGTAAAAGAACATTTTGTTGTTGGATCATGCCTAAAAAGCGATAAACCCCCAAACTGTTTGCCATAAAATTATGGGCGCACGACATTCTCGGTATGATCTCTTTATTGAGCCTCTTAGACCAAAGGCGAACCATGCCCTCTTCTACAAAAACATATAAATCGTTAACCTGAATTTGCTTGTGGTGTTCGATGTCTGAATCGGCAAGAAAGACAATTTCATATTCTCTTAACTTAGGCCGAGCAATCACATTTCCTGGTCGGCCATCCGGTAAATGTACTACCTCGGCAAAAACAGCCTCTGGTTGTTGTTTCTCCTCGTTGATTAAATGCCCTCTCACGCTATCAGCCAAATCGTTATCTAAATGACAAAATCGGCCTAGGAAGTTAGCCGCCGAAGGACCATAGCAACCTTGAAAATGGATCAACTCTTCCTTGGTGTTGGTGTCGTAATGTAAAGCCGCTTGCCCCCCAAAAGAGCCCGGTAACTTAGCATCACTAGGTTGACCTATTTTGGCCAGCTCTTTACGATCAAGCCACATCTCTTCTTGCTCCAATTGGCCTTTTTGACATGACTTTTCAGCTAACAAGTCACTAAGAGGGCTTTGTTCCTTGGCAGACTTCAGCGGCACATTATGGTTCAGTGGCATTCCCGCTAACAATGGGGAATCATAGCCCTTCGTCGTTGCTAGCGAGATCCCAGATTCATCATCCAATAATCGAGTGAGAGGTACATACTGCCCTTCGTATTTACGTTGGAACTGAGTAATAAACTCGCTCAGCACATTCTTTGGTCGACGGGTGACTGATGCGAGTAAAGAACAGGTCTTTTCAAGTGACGTTGCCACTTTACTATCAACCGTACAAGTCGCAAAGTGTCGCTGTACATCCACTTGAAACAATTTCGCGGGGCTTACGGGAAAAGGTAATGTGCGAAGCTCCTCAATCACGGAGAGATAATTATCTTTAGTAATTTCTACTTCTTTATCTAACTTTTTTAACGCCGATATCGTCGTTATCAACTTATCCGCATAGCGAGACATGCCACTATTTTCTAGCCCTTTTGCTAAAGCCAAAGCAGGTTCTTCAGACGTTAAGGGCAAAGGAAGATCAATAACCAGTATACCTGCCTCTATCAAGGCTTGAACGTATTCCTCTACCTCATTCTGCTCCACATCAGAAAAGCAAGCCATGAACTGTGTAACTAAAGCAGATTTTGAAACCCCATTCCCAGATAAATGAAGCATTTTTTCAACATATTCATCGTGCTCTGCGGCACTGAGTTGATAGCTAAGCGTATCATTAGACTGATAGGGTTCGATGAACCTTAAGCTCTTATTATCAGCAAGATAAAGAGTGCTGTTGGGTTTTATGATCACTTCATCAGGCAGGTTTCCCTTTTTTGACAAATAATCACGAATTCCCGTCAAATAAAACATATCAAGTCGAGTACTTCGTTTATCACTCTCGGTAGGTAAGCACTGTAATTGCGTTCTATCGCTTACTTCTCCTTTACTCACGCCGGAAAACAGGCCAAAAGGGGTCGGACGTGAGTGCATACGAATATAGTATTTCAACAATGCTAAGCCAACTTTACGCCCTTGTTTACTGTCTGGTGCTTTTTCCCAGACAGGGACTTTGTCGTGGAGTGATGGACTAGCAAGAAAAAGCGCTTCGTTTACTTTGGGTTGTTGGAGCCAATTTGCTAGCTTTCTTTTTAATTCATTATCATCACCTTGCCACGCCAAATAATCGGAAATAGATAAACTCGGTGTCCGAACAAGAAAAAAACCATCACTTTTTATATTATTCATTTTACAATCCATGTATTCAGGGGAGTCCGAAACCCCTAACTTAATAACAAACAATCATCCCAGCCTTCATCAATACCCAATGCGACTAACAAGCACAGCCCAATACCACTGTACCCTTCCAACAGCCCCGGCTGACTTATAAATGCATTTTCTTCTGGCACATAACTGTCAAAACCAGCAAGGCCCTTTTCTCGATAAAACATCAAGGTCTGATCGAGCCAGTAATGAGCGGCCTCTAACAATTCTGGGACTTGTAAAAGTTCCCATAATCGAAGATAAATAAGATATAACCCAGCACTGCCATGACAAATTCCCGCGTCTTCGACACCCGCCTCGCCAGCTCTACGATTCGTTGAGGCTATGGCAATGGTTTTAGCTTGAGACAACAACTCTTGATTATTTAACTGCAAGGCAGCTTTTACCAGCGTTAAAGCAGTACTCACATCCCCATAACACCACGCCAAACGTGTATTGGCTTCTTGCCCAGCACGATAACCAAAGCAAGAAATGCACTCAGGTTGATTTTTTTGCGACAACAGCCAATCGATACTACTTTCTAATGCCCCCTTTATCTGAGGCAGTTGCTCTTCCAGCACAGGTAACGCGTGAGTGAGTGTGACTATTGAAGACGCAACACCATGAGCTAAACCTAAATTAAATTCAGTGGCGGCTTGTTTATCAACACGAAATACAGAATGGACAGGCGTACTCCAACTGAGCCCTTGTGGTGTTTGCACGCTTTGCTCTAACAACGTTTTTATGACCTTTGGATACAAAAAACCGCCGCCATTATTAGCAAAACGTCTTCTTGCAAAAACACTGATACCAGCAAGCCCCAAAACAACTTCATTGTCACCGTTCCACTGGGAAGCACTTAACTGATGAAGTAAATAACCCTCAAAGTCACGGTTCACCTCTGGATCGTATGGCTGATCCTCTAACTCAGACAAAAGCAATTCCAAAAACCAACTGTACCCACTCAGCCCCCAAGCCAGGGAAATATCCTGCTGAGTTTGGCTTTCTAGTTGAACTTTTTCCAAAAGCGCACTGAAGTTACCTTCATCAACAAAAGACGCTTTGTATTTTTTTAACTGCCACTGAAACAAAAGCTGCCCTGTCAGACCACTGTATAAGCCCGAACCCGTTTCATACGTTCGCGTGGCTAAACAGGCCTGAATGTCTTCGATTATTTGCTCAATTTCTAAGATTTTTTTGGGATCCGTCACCCGCTTTGTCAACATATTAAGTCATCATCCATGGCTTGATCACAAAGGCCAGTACCTTACAAACAATGCACCAGCCACTATTTTTCTTTTCCGACTTACTGGTATTTTGGATCACCAGTGACATCCACAAGCTGCCCCTCTTTTAGCTCCAACACTCTGTCAGCCATTTTTATGGTTTCCTTGCGGTGGGCAATCAAAATCCGCGTGATATTTAATTTGGCAAGAGACTGATTAACATACGTTTCAGAATCGGTATCCAAATGAGAAGTGGCTTCATCTAGGAACAATATTTTCGGTTTTCGATATAAGGCGCGCGCTAGCAGGATCCGCTGCTTTTGACCGCCCGACAAACTAGAACCTAAATCGCCAACTAAAGAGTTGTATTGCATTGTCATGTTCATAATATCTTGATCGATGGCGGCCATCTTGGCGCACTCCACCACGCGATCTATGTCTAAATTAGGATCAAACTGACTGATATTTTCAGCAATGGATCCAGACAGTAGCTCATCAGATTGCATGACTGTGGCTATTTGACGTCGATATTGAAGGTGGCCTAACTGATGAAGACTTTTATTGTCCACTTCAATGACACCAGTATTAGGCTGATAAAGACCAAGCATGACTTTCATGAGTGTGGTTTTCCCGCCACCAGAAGCCCCCACAATGGCCACACACTCACCCGGTTTGAACTCCGCACTGAGATCTTGAAATAAATAGGGCTCACCAGAAGAGTGCTGAAAGGAAATAGTATTGATTTTTAAGTGACCCGTTAAAGTATGAGACTGATCCGAATGTAAATGTTCCTCTGGCTCTGTTTGTGCTAAATCAGCTAAGCGTTCTAAATGTAAGCCCAGCATTTTAAATTCAATGAGTTTATCCACTAAGGAAGAAAAGCGTTGAATAAGCTGGGTTTTATAAGCCATAAAAGCCATAAACATACCAACAGTGAACAGCTCTGTTCCACTAGGTGACATGATCAACTGAGTCCCGAAATAAATCACTAACACGTTTTCGATGCCAAACAGAAAGTTTTTGCTCACCCCATACGCCACATTCAAACGCTCCACTCTTACGCTTAAGTTCAGCGCTTCTGTGTAGTGGTTTTGCCATAGAGCCTGTCGTTTCGCTTCAATACCAAATAACTTGATGGTTTGCATGGCACGAACATTTTCCATGAAGTTAGTGCTTTCTCTTGCTTCCGCAATAATGGCTTCTTCAGAGATCTCCCGCAACGGGCGATACCATAACAAACGAAGCATTAGATAAAGCAACATGGCAGATGAAACTATCCAAGCCAGCTGCGGACTGTATAAATAAATCATCACCAATGTCATGATGGCCATAACACCATCAATAAACGCTTCAACCATCGAAGTGGTGAGCATTTGTTTGATTTGCTCTAACGATCCAAACCGTGAAACCACGTCCCCCATATGCCGCTTAGCAAAATAATCTAACGGCAAACGCATAAGGTGCTGAAATAAATTAAAAGCGAGCTGCTGATTCAGGCTCGCTCCTAAGTGGATAACCACAAAGCCACGCAAAGCCGTCGTGGCAATGTTAAACAACACCAGTAAACCAAACCCTAATGCCAGCATGGAAAGCAGATTGTGATCGTAACTCACAATCACCTCATCCACCGCCAGCTGCATATAATACGGGCTGGCTAAAGCGAAGATCTGCAACATGCAAGACAACGCAAAAAGCTGAAAAAGCACAGGCTTAAGGCCGCTTACAGAATGAATAAACTGGGACAGCTTCATTTTCACTCTGGTATCTTGCTTTTTAAACTCTTTGGTTGGGGTTAACTCTAACGCAATACCAGTAAAGTGTTTGCTCACTTTTTCTAAGCTTAACTTACGCTTACCTATCGCCGGATCCACAATGGTGATCGAGTTACGAGACACCGATTTTAGAACAACAAAGTGGTTCATATCCCAATGCAGAATACAAGGCAGCTTTAAATGATGAAGTTGATCTAAAGACAATTTCAGTGCTCGGCTGCTTAGGTTCAACTCATCAGCAATATTCATTAAATGCTGTAAATTAACCCCTTTGAGCGTTTGCGAGTACTTTTGCCTAAGTGTATTTAAATCCGATTTATAGCCATGTTTATCTGCGACCATCGCTAAACAAGATAAACCACATTCTGCGGCTTCAGATTGAAGTATCGTATTCAATATTTATTATTTCCCTTTCATAAAACGGCTTATCTGATATCTATAAGAAACATCTAAATAGCAAGCACCCCTTTCAAACTAAATAGCGGATCCAACAACCACTCAGCCAATGAACGCTTTTCGACAATGATGTCGGCTTCAAGAAGCATCCCAGCTTGTAAAGACATCTCTTTGCCATAAGCTTGCACGGTTTGTTTATCAAGCTTGGCTTTAACACGATACATAGGCTCAGCGTGCTCAACTGGCAACACGACCTCACCGGGTAGCACAATGTTTTCCGTCATTTCATATACTTCGGCATCCATCATTCCAAACTTTTGAAATGGAAATGCATCGAGCTTAATTTTTGTCGCCTGCCCTTTGGTAATAAAACCAAACGCCCGGGTTGGCACCATTAGCTCGGCATACAAGATCGCTCCTTTCGGCAAAATACTGGCCATATACTGCTGAGGTTTAAGCAGCTGACCTTCTTTGATCCCTAGCCCTGTCACTCGGCCAGACTTAGAACTTCGGAGTAAAATTTCACTTTTTCCTGCCAGCTCCGTCAGGCGATTTTTTTTACTCGACTCCAGAAGCAGCAGCTCTTGCATTTCTTTTTCTTTTTCAAAAGGCAATCGATCTAACGCCAAGGTTAAATTACGTTCTTCTTGTTCCAGTAGTGCTAACCGAGTCTCTAACGTGACAATTTCCTGCTTTAAAGTCAGTAATAAATCATATTGGCTGTCTTCATCATTACTGGAAAGAAAGCCTTTTTGTCTCATTTTTTCATAATCTTGCAATCGATTTTGTGCGAGCTTTTTTCTTGCTTCCGCCTGAGTGATCTGAAGTGTGGTAAGGCCAATTTGAATGTTTTTAGAATGGATTTTTTCGTTCAGCTCTTGTTCTCGATTTTCATACACCGAAGCCGTGCGACTTTTTTGAACTTGAATAATAGAAAGCTGATTACCTATTTCTTCAGACAACAGATCGTTTAAATCTGTGCCTGAAGCAGTGCCATGTTTATACTCTAATTTAAACATGGGAGTATCTTCTTCTATGAATTGCCCTTCTTTAATAAAAACCTCAGACACATAAGCACTGCCAGGCGCATAGGTTTTAATCACGCCTTTGCTGGGTAATAGATACCCCTTCACTTTCTGCTTTTTTTGATAATCGGCATTTAAGATGAAAATAAAGCAGCTGATAACAATGAAAATAAGTAATCCAGAAAATACCTTATAACTTAAGGGCTGCGAAAGCGTCACTTCTCCCCAAAGCTTGTTGTACTGATTCTCGACCGCTTCCTTGCGAAAAATTGACAAAACCCATCAGTTCCTTGAAAACATATTCATTACAAATATTCTTCCAACAAACAAAGTAATTATCAAAACAGCAACAAATAAGACAGCTCAGAATAATTTATAAATCACATTCATCATAATAGGCTTTAATTTCACATAAAAATAAATCTACAGATAAAAAAACCGCCAAAAACCAATAATCAGAGCTATATCATTTATATATTTTTTTGCGTTTTCGTTCCCAGAAAAAGAAGAAAGTAAGTCTTCTCGTAGCACAAATAAAAACCAACAAAAATGCCCCAGATTTCTCCGAGGCATTTCGACTATTTAGCACTGCATGTTTTTATGCCGTAGCAAACTGCTCTTGATCCGATTTTTTAATCAAAGAGTAACTGATCCCTGTCACTAATGTACCAGCAGCAATGGCAACCAAGTACATTAAGGCCGGCGTAATGGCATTTGGAATAAGAAGCACAAACAAACCACCATGAGGAGCCATTAATTTTGCGCCGATCAGCATAGACATTGCGCCTGTTAACGCGCCACCAGCCATACAGCATGGGATCACACGCATTGGATCTCGGGCCGCAAACGGAATCGCACCTTCCGAGATAAAACACAGCCCCAATACGAACGACGCTTTGCCCGCTTCAGACTCACTGGTGTTAAATTTACGTTTTGCTAAGAAAGTGGCTAGCCCCATCCCAAGTGCAGGCACCATACCTGCGGCCATGATGGCAGCCATTGGTGCGTATGTTTGCGATGCTAACAAGCCCACACCAAAGGTATAAGCCGCTTTGTTTACTGGCCCACCAAGATCAAAACACATCATGCAACCAAGGGTAATACCAAGCAATACCGCATTGGTTGAGCCCATGTTATTTAGAAATTCTGTCAACCCAGTCATGGCGGCGGCAACTGGGCTGCCCACGACATAAATCATCGCCAAGCCTGTCACTAAGCTGGCCAGTAACGGAATAATTAAGATGGGTTTTAATGCCTCCATTGATTGAGGAAGTTGCACTTTATCAGCAAAGAACTTCGCACTGTAACCAGCAAGAAAGCCCGCGACGATGCCGCCTAGAAAACCAGCCCCTGTGGAGCTTGCGATCATGCCACCAATCAAACCAGGGGCAAGTCCGGGACGATCAGCAATCGAAAAGGCGATAAAGCCAGCCAGTATCGGCACCATTAACGCAAATGCAGAACCGCCGCCAATGGTCATTAACGCAGCGGCTAACGTTCCTTCTTCTTTAAAGGCTTCAATCCCAAACACGAATGACAACGCAATCGACAATCCCCCAGCCACAACCAAAGGCAGCATGTGAGACACACCAGTCATTAAATGTTTGTACGCCCCTGCTTTTTCAGCTTTGGTTTCGCTAGATGCGCTGCCAGCTTCATGTTTATGAACAACCGCTGATGCAAAGGCATTTTCAAATTCAGAGGCCGTTTTCTTAAGTGCTAACCCTGTGCTGGTTTTATACAGCTTTTTGCCATTAAATCGCGCTAAATCCACTTCAATATCGGCTGCAATGATCACCAAATCAGCATCGGCAATTTCTTGCTCGGTCAGCTGATTTTTCGCCCCTACCGAGCCACGAGTTTCCACTTTAATGGTGTGCCCTAAACGCTTTCCCTCTTCTTCCAGCGCTTCTGCTGCCATAAAAGTGTGTGCAACGCCTGTCGGACACGCGGTGATAGCCACAATATTTTGAGATTTGGTTTCATTTAATGAATGAGCATCAGCGCTCTCTTCTAACTCTGCCGCTTGAGTAACGGCATTTTGTAAATAGAGTTGAGGGTCAGAGAAGCAGTCATTTACTTCTGATTGATAGACTTTTTTCCCCACAAAGCGAGACATATCCACCGCTGCACTCGTGGCTAAAATAATGCACTCGGCGGCCTCAATTTGATCTGCTGTCAGAGTTGTTATTGTCGAGATAGAAGAATGGCATTCTACACCCGCCTGCCAGTTCAGATCAGCACACGCTTTTTCTAATAAACCTGCCGCAATAATGCTGTTGGCAATACCACTCGGACACGCTGTTACAATTGCAATTTTCATAATCTATACCTTCCGATCTGATTAACAGGTTACGTAATGAGGAGGAGTGCTTGTCGCTTCTATTGCGCTAACTTCAATCTTGTTCGCCATCTTCATTACATCGTTAATGTCTTCAACTCCCACCCCGACCTGAGCAACCGCAAGCGCTGATAACGCAGTAGAAAAACGCAGGATCTCTTTTTTGCTCCACTGATTAACATGGCCCCAGCACATCCCCGCCACCAGCGTATCGCCGGCACCAACAGTGCTTACGATGTTCATCTTTGGTGGTTGCGATCTCAGCCAACCTTCTTGATTGAGCCACATCACCCCTTTTGCCCCTAAAGACACCACCACATTCGTAATGCCTTGTTGCGCCAAACTTTCTGCACTGGCGATAATTTCTGCCTCTGCCGTCAATTCTTGACCAGCCCATTCCGCCAGCTCTTCGTCATTGGGCTTAACTAACCAAGGGGATACTGCCAAGCCGGCGGCCAACGCTGCTTTACTGCTATCAAACAGCACTCGCTTACCTTTGGCTTGTAGCTGCTCGATCCATTGTGCGCATAGCTCAGGGCTGATACCGATTGGCAAGCTACCCGCGATAACAAACACATCATGGCTTTTGGCCAATTCAAACAAGGTGATTTCAAAGCGGGTAATGTCTTCTTGAGAAACAGCCACTCCCGGGAAATTAATGTCACTAACACGCCCAGTATTTTCCACCAACTTGACGTTAATCCTGCTGGCCCCTTTTACACGAACAAAACAATCTTGGGCGTTAATTCGTTCAAACAACTGGCAAAACGGCTCTTGATTGTCAGCCCCCAATAACCCGGTTACGGTCACTTGGGCCCCCAGATCGGCCAAAACCTTCGCCACATTAACCCCTTTGCCTGCTGGGTGTAGGCTGCCCTTGTCGACCAAATTCACCATTCCCGCTGAAAAAGAATCTAAGCTGCCCGTCAGATCCAGAGCAGGGTTTAACGTCACGGTCACTACTTTAGGTGCTTTCACTGATGCTTGATTTTCCATGCTCATTACCCTTCTCCTAGCCCGTCTGCAATGGCTTGGCCAATGGACTCTAACGCTAATTCGGCATCTTCACCTTGCGCGGTAAACTGCAGCTGATGACGACATTTCACCCCAAGAGCAATCACTTTCATCAGGCTTTTTGCATTTGCAGGTTTACTTTCGCCATTAAGATTCACCACCTGAATCGCAGCGTTGAATTTTTTTGCAACGCTGACTAACATCGCGCCCGGCCTAGCGTGCAAGCCATGTGGGTTCGTAATGGTAAAAACAGCACTCGCGCCATCTAAGGATTCTTGAGTTAATAAAGACACGACCCGCTCTTTATCGGCTGAAAACAACTTATCCAACTGGTTTTTATACATCAGCTGAACAAGATGCACGAGGCTTGCAATATGGGCATCATTACAGCAGGCCAACATTAAAATCCCTTTTAGTGGTAGCCCCTCTTCCGTTAACTCATCTTGAGATGTCACAAAAGAAAACGCCGTCTGAGAAACGCTTTTATCACTTCTTGCCAGCCATAGCCCTTGACCTAAATACGTTAGACCCGTTCCGATAACATCAGCCACAAAACGGTTGTCTACCAGCCCTTGGTTTTTTAGCAATCCAGCAGCAGCGGCGGTTAATTGCAATACATCGGTGGCAGGAAACTGGCTCAGCACCAAATCGGCATTGAAGGTGGCTTCAGATTGGGCATCCCCATTTAACAGTGAAGCGATACTGTCTGCCGTTGTGCATTGCTTTATTTTCTCTTCCATCCCATCCGCAGATAAGACTTTGGTTAACTGTTTTAAAATACCTAAGTGTTCGTCAGATTTAGCCGCAATGCCAATGGCTAAGTAGATGGTATTGCCGTTCCCCCAATCCACCCCTTGTGGAAAATGATGCACAACCACACCTGTGCTTTTCACCAACCCTCGGGTTGCAGTCGTACCATGAGGAATGGCAATCCCACTTCCCAAGTACGTTGAATTTTGCCGTTCACGAGCCAACATACCCTCTACGTAGCCCACTTCGACAAAACCTTTTCTATGTAGCCCATCAGCCAAATCGCGAATGGCAGCATCTTTATTATCTGCACTCTGATGTAACTGAATATCGCTCTTATCCAATGACAACATTCGTCCCCCGTGACAGTTCACTGTCTGTTTTAATTGTTTTAAAGAAGCCAGCAATGCCAGTACCTTCTCTACACGTCTTTTTGCTGAAGATGCAAGCTGAATCGTTTCAGCAAAAAATTAATATAAAAGTTTCAACAAAGTGACTTAACATTTTTATCCCTTGCTGAAACCATTTAGCTGACATGCTGAATGGTTTCAGCTAATATTGCAATTATTCCAAACAAGATCCTTGCCGAATATATGATCAAGCGCACAATTATTATTTCGAGCAATATTTGATCAATAACTTAAGAACTCATCATGACATTAGAAGAAATCGCAAAGCTGTCTGGTGTATCCCGGACAACCGCCAGTTATGTTATTAACGGTAAGGCCAATAAGTACCGTATTAGCGCCAAAACCCAAGCGAAGGTGATGGCAGTGGTTGAAGAACATAACTTTCGCCCGGATCACGCCGCCAGCTCTCTACGCGCAGGCAGCAGCAAATCTTTTGGTTTGATCATTCCCGATCTTGAAAACAGCAGTTACGCCAAGTTAGCAAAACTATTGGAGCGCAATGCCAGAAAAGCAGGCTATCAGCTGATCATTTCCTGCTCTGATGACGAGCCAGACACCGAAATGAAAGTGGCAGAGACCTTACTCAGCCGACGGATTGATGCGTTACTGGTGGCCAGTGCTCTTCCTGCTGATCACCGCTTTTACAAAGACATTCAAAAAAATGGGGTGCCTGTGATTGCCCTCGACCGTGCCTTAGATGACGAAACTTTTGCCAGTGTGATCAGCGAAGATCTCGACGGCGCATACGAGCTCACCAACACCTTATTGGATAAAACCGTGACCAGTATTGGTTTAATTGGAGCCGTACCAGAGCTAGGCGTGTCGAAAGAACGTGAACAAGGGTTTAACACCGCCGTTCGCCAACATAGCAATCATGTCAGCACGCAAATCATCTATGGCGATCACTTCAGCCAAGAACAAGGGCAACAACAAGTCCAACATTGGATTGATACAAACCAGTGCCCAGAGGCTATTTTGGCGACGTCTTACACTTTGTTTGAAGGCGTGCTCGATTGTTTGCTTGCTAACCCGGATGTAATGGCAAAAACTCATTTGGCCACCTTTGGTGATCACCGCTTATTGGATTTTCTGCCCATCAAGATTCAATCGCTTCCTCAACAGTTTGAATTGATTGCTGATAATGCTTTAGAGTTAGCCTTAAATGCAGCAGCAGGTCGCTACAGAAGCGGTGTTGAAGTTGTACCAAGGAAGCTAAAACGGCGGTAATGGAAACGACCACCTGCTAAGAACGCTTTACGGACAGTAACGGGAAATCTTGTGGAAAATCAAAATAAAGCAATAAACTCAGTTATCACGTTTATTGCTTTATTTAACGCTTTTATTTGATCATTTTGTTGAGCTGTTAATCTACAAAATAGGCATCGACTTTTGCCTTAGGTATCAAAGATAAAATATGGTCTTGCCATTTTTGCTTCATCTCTTGTAACCACACTTCAGGCTCACGAATGTCGCTTGGCTCCATTGAATAAAAACGCAGCTCTGGTGGCTCATTACCGTATACATCCACAAAAGTTTCACCTTGCAGCCTTTTCGTAACAACCTCAGATTCGACGCTTCGGGCAATCACTTTGCACATTGGCGGTAAGTTAATCTCTTCTTTACCCCACTTAATGCACGCTTCGACCACCTCTCCCCAGTCTTCTAGTTCTTCGCATACGGCGGTGAACATGAAGTTTTTCGCTTCAGGTGCTGGCAGATTCTTGAATTCTGGAAATGCGTCGTCATAACTTGGAAACTCACCTTTCACCAACCACAGCGGCATGTATTCTGTTTCAATGGTCGGCTCTAATCCCCGTGAATCATAAGCGTGGCATGCCAAGCCAGTAATGAATAACGAAACTAAAGACGGTGTCGCAACCCCATTGTTTGTCACTTTTGTATAGTAGGCTTTATGCTTTTCTAATGCCTGAAGCAGCTTTTGTGGGTACTTTTCTTCACGGTCTTGCTGATGAATCGATACTAACAATTCGGCAAGAGGTAATTCTAAATAATTAACATAATCCTGTGCAAAGCGCTCCCCTACAAATTCTGGCGCAGAGTAGGTTACAACATCTTGAATACGCTGAGAAATAGGGACATCGTCGTCATCAATAAAAAAAGCTTTGATAAAACGAAACATCACTCTGCGGATGTCATTACTGCCGCCAGTGTTATCTGAGCCATCAAACGTGCGAATATCCGTTTCTTCCAATTGCAGCAGAAGCTCAGCTTGACCAAACGGATCACGTAAAATCAAGCTGGTGCTAAATGCCATTAACCACTCAGTAAAAGAAATTGGTCGATATTCTACAAATGGTGGCTCTATTGCTGTTTGATCTCGGTACTTAATCTCAACATATTGATCTTTTTTGGCGTACCTTGCGTAATCAATCATGTTGATTTGCAGTAAATCGTATAAGCTGCGGATCAACTCTTCGTGAGGCCGCAGCGTAAATGTGCCAAACACAAACTTTTCCAGCAAAAACTTGGATTGCAATAAATCATTAGGGTCTTCACAAAAACGTTCATATTCGATCTGCGACAATCTTTCTGATCGTAAATATTTTTCTTCCATCCGCTCAAAAAGACCGTTGGTTAATGAATGAATGTGATGATCTAGTGTTTTCATGTTTTTTCTCGCCTGGTTTATTCACATCGTACTTTGTAACCGTTACATCTTTTGGACGACCACTATCATCCAGCTTTTGCCTGATCACTTACTCAAAAATTGACCTTGATTTGAGCCGAATCGTCATCACTCAAATTTCGCTCGCCACAATACTGCATTCATGACATTCAGCCAACAAATAAAGAAAGACACTTTTATAAATTACACAATTGCATTGCAGTTAAACACAAATTTTAGCTTTGCTGTTGAAGTGAAAAATCAAAAGAATTACTAATAACGCCGCTCATAACCCTATAAAATAATTAAGGATTTATAATAATGTCACTTAAACTAAAACACTTACTTTTGCCTGCATTACTACTAAGCTCATCAACAGCATTTGCTTCAGCGTTACCATCACATATTGTGATTGATGGTAATAGTGTCGAGTTATTAGCACCAACAGAGCCACAAACATTTAATAGTTCTGTGTCCATTGATCTTTCTAAAAATGAGTCTGAGCAACTTAAACAAGAGAGTGCAATGTACGACTTTTCTGAAAGCATGAGTCAAATTAACTTTAAGTGCCGTATTACAATGAGAGACGAGCACCGATTCACTAACCTTCGTCCAGGAAAAGCTACGGTGGTTTACTCTTTTGATCAAACCTGTGCCAATAAGTACGTTACTGGTAGTTTGACCAATTTATCTAACGCTAGCCTAAGACTGTACTTGTTAGATGGCAGCGGAAATATTGTTTCGGGCCCATCGTTTTCTATTTCAGAGCGCCCAAACACGGGTAAATACCACTGGGCCGTGGTCAATAACAGCACATCTAGCCGTGGTGACGGTTATGTAAAAACGTCGCACACGCACTAAACCTATCCTGAACCCAATCAAGGTTGGTAATTATCAAGCCAAAGTCAGTATCGCTTTGGCTTGATATTAAAAGCTATGTTACTGAATTAAGCCCATTTCTTCAGCGGATGCACTATCCTGACGTATTTCTGCCGTAATGGCCGACATAAAAGCATCCAATGCCAGAAGCTCTTCTGATGTCATCCCCAAACGTTCAATAAGCGGAGAAACCTCAGGGAAGTTGTGATCGTACTTAGCAGCATACTGCGGAAAGTTTCCAGGACGATTGCGGGTCATGCCATTGTTATACATGGCTAATAAACCAAAAACTCGATCGCCTATTTTCATCGACAGTGGAAATAAGCCTACGTGTGTCGTGGGATCGGTCGCTTTAATGTCACGCAACATAGAGACACGAAACTTGCCCATGTCTTCAGGCTCATAGGTTACATTGTAACGGCCACGATCTTCCAAAAAGTGTCCATAATAGACTAAACCGATATTCTCAAACTTATCGTTGGTCATCATTGGGCCACTGTGGCAATTCATGCATTTCGCTTTCGTTCGGAACAAATGCAAACCATGGAGCTGTTGATCTGTCATGGCATTGGTATCGCCAGCTAAGAATTTATCAAAAGCACTGTCGTTACTAATGATCGTTCTTTCAAATGTGGCGAGAGCTTTGGCAATTCTGTCTAGCGTGATCGTTTCATCACCAAAGGCAGCATGAAATAACGGTCGATATTCAGCAATACCATCCAGTTTCTGTAATAGCTCGTTCAATGGCAGCCCCATTTCAATAGGATTAGCAATGGGGTGTAAGGATTGCTCTTCCAACGATTGAACACGGCCATCTAAAAATAAGGTCTCGTAATACGCGGTATTAATAATGGTCGGCGTGTTTCGCTTACCCACTTCGCCACCGATCCCGATCCCGTTACGAACACCGTCAGCCCAGCCTTTTTCTGGATCGTGGCAACTACCACATGACACCGTATCATCCTTAGATAAACGCTTATCAAAGAACAGTACTTTACCCAATTCCACTTTCGATATTGAATAAGGGTTATCGACAGGAAATGGTACTGAAGGCTTTAACCCTAACTCCTGCCATTCGACTCCTTCTGCAACCGTTGGTGCGGGCCAAGCATCCGAAGGCTGAGCATAAATATCACGCAAGCTGGGTACATCGACAGGGGTATCGAAAGCGGGGATATTTGTCCACACGTCGACAGGGGTAAAACTGTAGAGCGATAACATACCAGACGTTTTTTCTGTTTCAGCTGGCACAAGGTTACCTTGGTCATCAAGTGATACTAGCGTTGGAACATTATCAGCATTCGCGGCCCAAAACAGCGCTTTACCTACTAATTGTGGGAAAGAATTGGGAAAGGCAAGCTGACCATCTTTAAATAGACCCGCAAGCTCCTCAGCCTTTGGAAGACGCCATTGAGTGTTATTACATTGAGCACTTGAGTTCATCTCATCAATGGTTTCTTGAATACCTTCAGCCGTAACCAGCTCAGTGCCAGCTGCCGTCCACAATCGTGTTCCGTAATCTTTTGAGGCGACACGGCGAATATCATCGACGCAAGACCAAGCCAGCGTATCTATTTGAGCGGTTTGATCTTGCAATGGCCAGCCCGATTGATCCAACCTTAAAAAAGAAGCAATTTCATTATTAGCAACAGGCTCGATATTAAATAAAGTTTGCTTGGCGGCTTGGACGGCTTCACTATTCAGAGCAAAAAAAGCGCTTTTTTCTTGGGCATCGGTTGCCAAGTTCACCATCAATTCATAGCTGGAGGCATAAAACAGTTTACTGGTATCGTCACTGCTCACCTGTGCGGCAATCATTAAGTCTTTTTTCTTATCTTCGTAATCACCTTGTGCGCTTTGTGTTTGCCCGCCCACAATCTCTTCTTGAGACAGCCACCCATCTTTACTGACATCAGAAAGGGCAAATTCGGCTGTCGTCGTTAAAGTGATCGTATTAGCCACAGATACTGACGTATTATCTAGAGTCGACAGTGCACGCTGACTCAATGCCGATTTAGTGGCGATTTGATTAAGCGTTTCAACGTTCGCCGTTAAGTATTTATAAGTATCTTGTCCAAGGGCAATACTTATCTGCAACGGTTCTTTTAATCGCACGCCAGCAGGCACATTAGCCGTGAAGTGCTTGTTATTATCAGTAACGCCGGAGATCTCAATATTAGTGCTTGGTTGACGGATAAGGAAAGTACTGCCACCAGCTAAATCATGATCCACTTGAGCACTCAGCTGAAACGGTTGTGAGGTTGTGGGAGGCGAAGCATGATTTGATGTTTGGCTTTCAGAATCATGACACCCGCTAATGCCAAATAAAATACTCGTGACTAACAGGGAATTTTTAAGGGATATAGACTGACTCATTTTAGAATGCTTATGATAATTATTATTAATTGGGCGGCGAATTTACCAATTCTATTTATTAATTTCAATAACGAAAAGATTTATAAACACGGCAAGTAATGGCTTTTTAACCTAAAATATCGTCATGATAAGAACATTAATATGGTTATTTTTTATTTTATCAGTTGTTATCACCAACAGACAAAACAGCATATCTCCCCGAATAGGCAATCGAGGCAGTGAAGAATACTGACATGTAATAATCGGTTTGTTACCATCATACTGGGTAGAAAAAGATTCACCGAAAGGGCTATGAACAAGCCATTGAAGGGCGCAACCTAATCTCAAAAGTCACTCTATCATCACAAGCATGTATTCCACCTGATAAATTTATTACCTTGAGCAAGATCAATATTTCCACTATGTCCATGAGTGATATGCAAAGATGGTGTGTATTATCCAAGCTGAAACCAACGTTTAGATTACCAAGGAAGCCTAATTTAACTCGTGGTTATTTATCGCTCAGCCTTGGTAGTACTCGTTGCGCTTCATCTATTTTGACTTTATTGCTGCAAATGTAACAAGGGTACTCGTATATGAAAAAAATAATATTAATTGTTGTCTGCATCATGTTTGCCATTGCTGCAATAGCCAGTATTTCCTCGACTTCTTACATCTCTCATCAAGAAATCGACAAAATCATTTTGAAAAAATCTCAAGCACAGGGTGAGCTATTAGCTAAAAACGTAGAATACATCTTGAGTACCTCTTCGCAACCATTAGACGACTTACAAGCCTTGGTTCAATCCCTAAAAAACCGTTCTGATATTAGCTACGCCATTGTCATTGATAAAAATGTTCAAGCTGTCGCCCACAGTGACAGCCAAAAGCTAAATAAAGTCTATGACGATAGTTATACCGTCGATGGCGCAACAAAAGGCATACCACAACACTCTAAGTGGTATGCGGATGTGCAAGAAGTATGGGTATACGATATTTTATCCCCAATTTATGTTAATGGTGAGCTGTACGGCACTTTCGATATCGGTATTCCAATTACTGAAGTTGATGACGCCGCAGAAGGGATCGTGATGGCTCAGCTTGTTGTGATTTTAGGCATCTTCTTTATTTGTGGTTGTGTTCTTCTATGGCTGCTGGGCAAGCTACTGAGCCCACTATCTGGGTTGCAGCACGCGCTAGAAAATATCTCTAAAGGGGATGGTGATTTAACTATTAGACTACCCGTAAAAGGCAACGATGAAATCGCGCATATTTCAACGGCTTTTAATACCTTTGTTGGCAAAATCAATGAGATTATTACTCAGGTCGTCAATACTGGTGTGGATCTTGGCCATTCTGCGACTGAGCTTCGTAGCCAATCTCAGCAAGCCTTATCGCGAGGCCACGAGCAAAGTGAGCAATCTTTATTGGTGGTTACCTCAATGAATGAAATGATTTCAACCATTGGGGAAATTTCACAAAATGCGGCCAGCGCGGCAGAATCTGCCGAAAATGCCAACCTTGAAACTCAAAAGGGCCAACAAACCCTGCAAGAAGCATCCAGTACGATTGTGGATCTGGCCACACAAATGAATGAGATGTCTGACGTGATCACATCTCTTGCAGGCAGAACTCAATCCATCGGCTCTATTCTTGAAGTGATTCGAGGAATTTCAGAGCAAACCAATCTGTTGGCACTGAATGCCGCCATCGAAGCAGCGCGTGCTGGTGAGGCAGGCCGAGGTTTTGCTGTGGTTGCCGATGAGGTAAGAAACTTGGCCACGAAGACAGCTCAGTCCACCAATGAGATCCAAACCATGATTGATCAGCTACAGCATGAAGCAAAAAATGCAGTTGATGCCATGGACAGCAGTAAATCTTTAACGGTAGAAGGCTCTGAAGCCACAGAAAAAGCCCAGCAGGCCCTTGAACTCATTTCAGCACAAGTAACAGCAATACTGGATATGAACACACAAGTGGCGACGGCGACCGAGCAACAGTCTAGTGTTGCCAATGAAATTAACCTCAATATGGATGCCGTGGACAGCTCGGCAAAAGTGGGCTTAAGTGCCAGCCAAGAGCTAGAAGGCACCAGCCAAAATCTGGCCGAGCTTGCTCAAACTTTAGACCGCCATGTAGGCTCTTTTAAAATTAGCCACTAACATGACTCTTTATACTAAAAAGCCCCGTAGTTAGGGGCTTTTTTCTACCCCTTTTACGTCCGAGTGCCCATGATCGCTTCTAACGTAAACGGTGGTGGGTTAGCCAACACTTCTTCTCGTGTGGGGCCTTCGCTTTGAATTAACCTTAGCGGTATATAAGGAGAATCAAAGCTCGGTGTTTCCCCTGTTCTTTGATAATGTAAAGCCAGCAAACCTAGCGGTAATAAGGTTAAATAGCTTCCAGGAGCACACAAATCTAGGGACTTATCCCCAGTTTCCCGCCCTGCATTAGTGGGTAAATACTCAGAAAAGTACAAATAATCTTGCTCAATGGCGTATTTCACCCGCTCATCTAACGACAGAGAATCTAACCCCCAAAGATTACAAATAAGCAATACAGGGCCGGCATACTGAGTTAAATAAAACTTTTCTGCATCTGGGCCAACAGCTCTTGTAATCTCACCTGGTTTAAGCCAACGTTTTGCTTCATTGGCTAACTGCTCCCTGATATTTCGATCTTGCTCATTTTCAAAATACGCTCGAAGCAAACAATGAAATGTCTTCATGTATTCACGGCACCCCGAATCATAAGATTTATTTTTATATTCTCCCTTAGGCCATTGCAATAAAGTGTCCAAGGCTCTTTTATTTTGATCAAGAATAGAAACTACTAGGCCAAGGCTCCAAGCAGAAAAATTAACTCTAGAATCAAACTCTAATTGTTCAGCGCTAAAGTTGAGCTTTTCCCCAAAAAACTGAATAGCCAGGGGCTGATTGTTAAATGCATTAAGAGAAAGTTCGGCTTTAGATTTCCAATACTCGCCACAACGTGCTAACAAATAACGTTGATGTCGCTCTGAAAACTGATAGAAGATAGATTCTACCCAATGATTATAACTCTTCAAAGAC
>NZ_JAKRGH010000012.1 GCF_022347565.1 Vibrio sp. Of7-15 | reverse complement strand
TGATTTCTTCGCCTCACTTCTCCACAGGTCAATCGCTCTTTCATCAATCCAGAATGTCAGTGAACCTCTATTAATAAGTGATTGATTATATTGTTTCCAGTTCGTCGTTTTGTATTTCGATCTAGGCATGACACTATATGGTTAAAAGAGCTTTCCTGATCAGATCGTAGTTTAGGGGATTAGTTCCATCGATTTAGGAAACAAAGCCGTGAAGATGCTGAAAAAATAGCCAAGAAGGTAATTGAAGAGCATAAAAATAGTGCTGAGCTTTCAGAAGCTTTAGAGCCTCTAGAATCTTCAAGGCTATTGTGGAGCATTGGATATATCTATATATCCGACGATTAATATGGTGTATAACCAAAATATAAGTAAATACGTATTGAGTTAGAAGATGAGTAACCCTGATTGTAAAGAACAGCAACTTCTCAATGAAATTATTGCAAAAGCATTTGAAAAAAAGCAGAACGAAAATGTTGTTGATGAAGGTGCACTGAATTCAACATTAGAGTCTATCTGCGAAGTTACAGGAATGTCTCGTGAAGAAGCTGAAGAGATAGCAAATGAGGTGATTGAAAAGTATAAAAATAAACCAAAACCTTTAAAGAATCATAAAAAAGAGAGTATTAAAACAGCAACTGTTGTTGAAGGAACTACCTTGGAGGTTATAGGTGTCTCTCTTTTAACATTCGGCTTTTATTTAGCAAGTGTGAAAAGCCTCTGGTGTATTTTTGTACTGATATTTTCAGCTCTATTCCTTACGTTAGTTGTATCAAAGTATTTTATAAAGCATCTTGATTCAAAAACTAAATTTGTGAAAGTTCGTCTTCCTATCAGATATACAGAAAGCGGGTTAGAAAAAACCTATACAAAAGTTAAACGGCAATGGGAATTACAAGATTGGCGTGAAGTAGAGTATGTCAATGGTGGAACGACAGCACTTAGCTTTATTATATTTGAAAGATAAAATATACTAATCCCGACTTGATCTGACAGTTACCACTTTTTATATGGTTCCTGTCAGGTTAAATCTGAGCTAGATTTTTTCAGCTCAGACTGATTTTCCCATTCGTCCTTTCCGGTTGTACTTACGCTCTCCACTTTTACCTCTGAGGTAGAAAAGCCTGGCAAAAATGAGCTACATGACAAAATAAGTCCACTAATTTACGCATAGCTGGTTCCATTCAGTTTTTATCCCAAGCCCATGTTAAATATAGAAATTAAATTGAGGGATACAGTCTAATCTGTGCGCCGTTAATATGACTGAAATTACCCTTTATTCCATTTCAGTGACTGAATCTGTACTAAATCGTTTTCTAAATTCAGTAGGGGTAAGGCCGTACTCTCGTACAAAAGTTTTTCTAAAAGCGCTCACATCTTGGTATCCCACCTCATAAGAAATTTCAGATATCCCTTTTTTGGTGAGTTCAATTAATTGACAAGCATTATGCAAACGTAGCTTTTGTAAATATTGAACCAATGTCGAGCCTAATGTTTTGGTAAACCGCCTTTGCAGAGTACGAGAACTCACAAAATAGCGCTCGGCTATCGCCGCCATGGATAAAGGCTTCGCATAATGCTCCTCCAAGTAATTTTGTACTTTCAGAACAAGCTCATCCCCATGGTCTCGTTTGGGAATAAATTGATGATAAAACCGTTGTTCACGGTAGCCAATATCAATCACCATTTCTTTGGATAATTGTTGTGCGATTGCAGGAGAAGAGAATAACGAAATAACCTCAAAGACAAGATCAAGCCATGCCATACGGCCACCAGCGGTGATTACGCTCCCTTCATTGACCACGATGGCATTGTCGTTCAATTTTACGTTCGGAAACTCAGTTCGAAAAGATTCACTAAGCCGCCAATGAGTCGTACAAAACTTGTTATCTAAGAAGCCCCCGCTTGCCAAAATAAACGCGCCAACACACGCAGATGCAAGTACAGCCCCTTGTTGCTTCATTGTTGAAAGGTATCGATTTAGCATCGTGTGCTCTCTTGTATAGAAATCGTCACTAATACAAGGGGGCAGCACCACAGCCTGTACACCTCTTTCAAGGTCAAGCTCCTCCAAGGTATGAATATTTACATGAAACCTCACTGACACATCCAGCTGCTGACAAATCGTGTTAGTTAACATCATTGTTTCCGCCAATCCATGCACTGCTGATTGGCTGGCTGTGGGGTAGTTTATGACTGTAATCTCTACTGTTTTCATCTCTGTAAAATATTGTCGCATTTGCCTTCTTACGTGTCATTTTAGACTCTCGTTAACGTAATTCAAACAACACATAATGAGCACATAAACACAAAACACCGAAGAGAATACACCATGACTAAACAAGCACTCATTGTGATCGACATCCAAAATGACTACTTCGAAGAAGGCAAATACCCTCTTTATCAGCCTGAAGTCACAACAGCTAAAAACCTAAAAGCGATTACCATTGCTACCGAGAAAAACATTCCCATTATTCATATTCAGCATCTTGTCTCACCAGAGCTGGGCGAAGGTCTATTCTTTTATGACAACTCCTATGGCGCAGAGATCCATATAGACATTATGGCAGCAGCACCTAACTCTCCTATTGTTGTTAAACGTCATGCTGATTGTTTTGAGAAAACAAACCTTGAGGCGCTATTGCAGGAGATGGGCGTAGAAGAGATTCTATTAACAGGCATGATGACTCACAATTGCATCACTCATACAGCACTGTCTCCAGCGGCTGAAAAATACAACCCGAAAGTCATTGAAGAGTGTTGTTGTACCATCGACCCAATTACTCATACATTAGCTGTAGATTCAATGCAAGTTCGCGGTATCGAAATGCTCAGTATTGACAACGCATTCGCCTAAATTCCTTAAACCCAATGTCACCAGAATCTAAGTAACCTGAACTCAGGCTCTGTAAAAACAATGCCAATCCCCCCGATTGGCATTGTTTATCTCACTCCATTTTACTCACTCAGCACCATTAACTTTCTACGCATAACGTCCGATTCTGAGCGCTAATGGATGTGTCATTAGAAATCACGAAAAAATAGTATTCTTGATTCATTTCATGTTGCTGGATAAATGTACGTATGTGGTTAAGAACGCTTTTGGCTTCGTTGTAACGATAGAGGTAATCTTTATCGCATTCATTCACTGTACTTAAATCCACTTGAAGTTGATTGAACTTACTCATTAGCTCATCAATTCTGCGTTCTTTTTCCGCTTGTTGCGCAGAATCTGTGTATTTTTTCTCAAAGCCTGCTTTTTGCTTTTCCCATTCGTCAACCTCTGCAATCTTTTCATTCAATTGATGGTGACGAATTTTTGCTGATGCCAGTTCACCTTTTAGCTGTACCTGTAATTGACGAACTTTGGCCTTTTCTTTTTTGAGTTGATTGGCTAAATCTCGCTGGTAATTACGTTTTAGCTTATTCAGTGAATCACGCAAATCGTCAGCTTCACGAGTAGAGGAGGTTTGAGTGTCAAGCAAGCCTTGGATTTCTGTTCGTAAACTGAATTCCAATTCCCGCTGTTTATCTAACATTGACTGAAGATGAAGCTTTTTTTGTTGCACTTCCACTAATTTAGCTTCTGTTTCCACGACTCTAAGCTGCAATTTTTCTATCTCTTTTTCATTAAAATCTACCTGCTCCTGCGCCGATTTTAACGAGGACTTCAGTGCCAGTACGTCTTTCGATGGAGTATAACCTTGTACAACATGCCACCCTATGAAGGCCCCTTGAGCGGTAATAATGCACACACAAAGCAGTAATACTTTCATCTTCCACGTTAATTGAGTCGGCTTGGATGATGCCTCTGTACTTTTCATATTCACGTCTTCATTCATAAGTATTTCCCCCCCTCTTATGATTCTCGAAATGATCGGTAATATGAACTCAGCAATGGCTCTGTTAAGTAATCCCATACTGTTTGTTCTTCTAACAAGATGAACACTTCCGTGGGCATGCCAGGGTATAACTTCACATTCGGCAGTTGCTGTATTTCTGTATTACTTAACTTTACTTTCACTAAGTAACCGGGAGTTTGGTTCGCTCTTTTGGGAAGTAATAAATCAGCGGCCACATGAACGACTTCTCCGCTCACAGGCTGAATACGGCGGATATTATAAGCACTTAAACGAACTTTGGCTGCTTGCCCCTGATAGACGGAATCAATGTCTTCTGGCTTAATCAGCGCCTCTACGATCAACTCATCGCTGTCGGGCACAATTTCCATGATCACATCACCCGCATTCACCACACCACCGACACTATGAACATTTAAGCCCACCACCGTTCCTGAATGCTCACTGCGGATCACCACACGAGAACGTACATCACGCGCGGCCGCTAAAGCTTGCTTTACATCGCGCAACTCTTTTTCAATTTGACCCAATTGTGCTGTCACCTCTTGGGTTAGCTCTGCAGTTTCACTGGTAAAACTTTGCTCCAATGCCACTAGCTGGCGAGATAAACCATCAATATCAACATTGAGCTCCGCTTGCTGGGCATCAATACGAGCCTGATGGCGTTGCAGTTCAAGTAATCGAGTCTTAGAGACAAACCCTTTTTCACTCAAACCACGAGTCATTTCCACTTCTTGATTAACCAAATCCATCTGACGTTTTACCGCCTGAAGTTGAAACCGGATACCTCGTCGCTGCTCTTCTAATGAACGTCGCTGTTGCTTGTATTGCGCTTCTCGCAAGCCTTTCTGTAGCATGGCCTGCTGATGCTGAAGCTCATGAGAGCTTAAAATATTACTCAGCTCTGCTGGATCTATCTCTTCAATGTCTGATGTACTCCAAGTGATCGTTTTCTGGTTATTTAACTCAGCATCTAAACGATCATGCTGCGCTTGCAGAGAAATCATATGAAGGAATAAACGGTGATAGTCAGATTCAGCTTTGCTGTTCGAAAAAGCCATGAGCACATCACCAGCTTTTACTCTATCCCCTTCTTTCACATAAATGGCTTTTACCTGCCCACCTTCAAGGTGCTGCACTTTTTTACGCTGCGATTCCACCACCAGTTTACCTTCAGCCAACGAGGCAGAACTGAGCGGTGCGTTCATGGCCCACAACAAAAAGCCCCCTATAGTGAGAAAAATAAAAACAAACCCAAAACGGATCAGAGAAGTTGTATCAAAAGAGTTACCCATTCACTTCTCCTTTTTCTCTGGCTGGGGCTGTTTTTTCTTTTTGTTGCTGGCCCATTTTCTGCGGTTTCACTACTTTCTGTTGCTTGGCTAACTGAGCATTCCCCTCAGAGTCAGCGTGATGGCTCACAAACTTATCGCTGGTGCCCGCTTTTGCTATTTTTCCATCTTTTAACACAATCACCCAATCCATCTGACGTAAGAAGCCAGGACGATGACTGATCATAACCACGGTAATTTCATTCTCTTTGCAGTACTGCAATACGATGGCTAATGCCACTTCTCCTTCTGGATCCAAGTTAGAATTTGGTTCATCCAATACCAACAAAGTCGGGTTCGAAAAAATCGCTCTCGCTAAACCAATCCGCTGTTTTTGGCCGCCAGAAAGCCGCAATCCACCTTCGCCAATATAAGTGTCGTAGCCATTCGGCAGCGAAATAATAAGCTCGTGAATACAGGCCAAGCGCGCAGCATGTACAACCTCTTCTGCAGGCGCGTTAGTAAAGCGACAAATGTTTTCGGCAACCGTACCAGTAAGTAATCCAACTTCTTGGGGCAAGTAACCAATGTGTTTACCAAACTGCTCCTCAGGCCATAGTTCTACGGCTGCACCATCAATTTTAATGCTCCCCATCGAAGGCTTATGGATACCCATGATCAAGGCAGCCAAGGTGGACTTTCCTGAGCCACTGTTGCCCATAATGGCTAATGCATTACCAGCACCTAACTTAAAGCTGATATTTTGAAGAACAGGAGCCAAATGCGCCTCAAACTTGAGCCCTACATTTGTCAGCAGCAACTCACCACTGGGTATTGGTAACTCTGTTTTTGTTTGCCCTGAGTATTCGTGATTGACTGAGCCAAATTTCCTTAATCTTATATAGGCACAATAAGCGCTATACCAGCCTTTCCAACCACTCACAGCAAGCTCAAAAGGCATCATCACCCGAGACATAATAATCGAACTGGCAATAATGGCTCCTGTGCCAAGTTCTTGCTGAATAACCAGCCATACCCCAACAGTAAGTACGGTGACTTGCAGCACATTACGAACAAAACGACTAATAGACATAAGCTGCCCTGTTCGCTCATTCACACTCAATAACAATGTTGATAGCTGGCGGTTTTTATTCCCCCATTGCACTTGCACACTTTCAGCCATCCCCATTGCACGCACCGTAGCGGCATTTCTCAAATATTCATCCATCTCTGTACTGCTTTTACTGACCAAGCTGCGTGCCTGCTCACTAGATTGCCGGGCCGCATACATCATGACCACAGCCAGAGTGGAAAATAACACCATGCCTGAAATGGTGATCAAACCAATGTAAGGGTGCAGTAAAAACAAAATAATAAGGAAGAAAGGGATCCAAGGAATATCAAACACCGCAGAGGTAGAAGGCGTGACAAAAAAGCGTTTCAACTCCGATAAATCATGTAACCCTTGTTTATCAATTTGATTTTTTTGAGCCGAACGGTGGATGTCCGAAGACAATAAAATGGGGCTGAGTAAGGTGTCTAATTTCAAGCCAACTTTTTGCAAGAGTAAGGTTCGGACATGCTCTATTACGGCTTGACAAACAATCAAAAAAACCGCAATCGCCAATAAATAAAACAGTGTATCTAAACTTAAGCTACTCAAGACCCGATCAAACAATTGCAAACTGTATAAAGGTAACGTGAGCACCAAAAAATTAATAGCGAGGCTAAACACGAAAGCCGCGCTTAAATCCCGTTTACACCCTGAGAAAACCTCTTGTACATTTCCTTTATACAAAACCACCACCATAAGATTTAAGTTTCATATTATTATAGAAGTATAATGGGTTGTTCCTAGCATAAATTGATTAAATAACATGATATTAATAACAGTTTGATTCTCCCTCTTAAGGCTGGGTATACTCATCAAAAGATATGAAGCAACGCACACAGGAGCAACATAAGGATATGCAGGCTCAGGCTGTTCATCATTTTTTATTTATTGGCTTCTTAATTGGCGGAATAACGCTGCAACCCGCTCGTGCCAGCGAAACGAACAGCACCCAAGGTGCCGAATCTAAAACCACCAGTTTAAGCAGCCAAAGAGCCATTGTTCAGCCCTACGAACAAGAAACACCTGCACCTGTCACGTATCAAAGACGTGCAATCACGCCAGCCTCAATACCAATAGACACACTGCCTGACATTCCTACTTCTGATAACACTCAAGACACGGTGGTGATCAACCCTATTACGCCTATTGAAATAACAGAACACTCACTATTGCCACCCATGGTGTTAACAGAAAACAATTTAGATCTCTTAACCCCCTCCGATCTCGAATTAGCACAAAAAGCTTACAACTACATAAAGTGGAACTGGCAAGAAAATACTGGGTTTGTCAATTCTGTGGATGGCTATCCACACACCACAATGTGGGATCTCGCCAGTGCGCTAGCGGCTGTTTTAGCACTAGAGCAACTCTCACTTATGCCTACGGATCTCGTAACCCAGCACATTAAAAAAATGTTGAATACACTGCAGAATATTCCACTCTACAAACAGCAGTTACCAAACCGACAATACAACACACAAACAGGCCAGCCCTCGGGAAGAATGAGTAGCAGCAAGTTACAAGGCAATGGCTGGTCAGCGCTAGACATTGGTCGGTTACTCATTTGGCTAGACATAACAACACAATACAGACCAGAGTTTACCCTTCAAGTTGAGGCCATCAAAAGCCAATGGAGCTTAAACCATGCAGTACATAACAACAGCTTATTTGGAGAAAAGAATACGGGAGAAAAGCAGTTTTATCGGCAGGAAGGTCGGCTTGGCTATCTACAATACGCACAAAAAGGGTATCAAATTCAAGGTATTCCGTTAAATGATAATAAGCCGAGCAACAACATTAAGCAGATCTCTTTAGAAAATCAGCAGCTGTATATTGATGATCGAAACCTGCCTTTTTTTACACTTGATCCTTATGTGCTCTATCAAATTGAATTTGGTTTTACCGACGAGTGGTGGAATCAGCTTCTGCCTCTTTATGAACTTCACGAAGAGCAATATAAGAAGAAAAATCAACTCTGGTTTTTTGCTGAAGATGCCATGAACCGAGCCCCTTGGTTTTCATATAATAATATTTTTTACCAGAACAAAACTTGGCACAGCACAACACCCACAGGAAAAAAAGTAAAAAACCCTCAAACTTTTAGTAATAAAATGGCTTTTAGTTTAAGTGTAATATTTCAAGATGAATTATCTGATAAAGCGAACAAAGAAGTAGTTAGAATAAGTCAGCCTTATAAATCAATTCCAACAGGAAAATATTCGGATGGCACAATTAATACCGCCTTTAATGTAAACACTCAGTCCCTTATATTAACATCTCTGTGGTATAAAGTTAGAAATAATACACCTCTATATACATATAACCAGACAACAAATTAATATTTAGATACTAAAAACATTTTTCTTAACTACAATTTATATTCATTTATTAGATATATTAAGATCAGTCGTATGAATTTTAAGATGTGGTTATCTAAATTACCTTTCATTTCATGGTGTTTATATTCACCTTTTACATTAGCTAATGATCATTGTGATATTTTCAGTCCGCAATGCCAACATCAAGATACACTTTCCAATTTTAATTCCGAGTTGTGGTCTAAAGCCGATGGTTGGAGCAACGGGTTTCCTTTTATGAATCGATGGAGTGAAAAAGCCATCTCTTTTCAAAAACAACAAATGCGGATCACCTTATCCAAAACAAAAAAAAATTCCGACGGGCTGCACTATCGGTCAGGAGAATTAAGAAGTAACCGCTTTTACGGCTACGGCTGCTTTGACATAGAAATGAAACCCATTGCCACCTCTGGTGTTGTTTCTTCTTTCTTTCTCTTTGCTGGTCCCTACGACAGAAACCGGACCAGTAATGGGCAACATAACGAAATTGATATTGAGTTTTTAGGTAATAACACCAATCTCCTCCAAGTTAATTTCTGGACCAATGACGATGATTACCTCAATGACCACGCAACCCTAATCTATTTAGACTTCGACGCGTCGCTCGACTTCCATCATTACCGTATTGTCTGGGCCCCCGACTACATTCAGTGGTTTGTTGATCATAAGCTTGTTCATCAGGTTTTTGATGATGACCAAGATCCCATTCCTTCAGCCTCAGACAGCCAGCTAAAAGTCATGACAAATGTATGGTTAACGTCACCAGATATTTCCCAGTGGGCCGGTATCTTTCAATCTGAGAAGAAACACTTCAGTGCAGAATATAAAAATTTTAGCTTTCAACCAATTAACGACTGTAAATAATCAGCATGGATCTGTTTCTTAGCTATAATTAGCCAAGTATTTAATAACAATAACAATCTGGCTAGGGATAGGAGTCATCACTATGGAAACGGTGAATGATAAAAAGCATAATGACCTGCTTTTCGTTGACAAAAATCATTATAAACATACAGTGAAACGCGCTCTTATTATTGAGGATCAATCTTCAGCATCATTGCTGCTTAAATCTTTACTCAAAAAATTAGACATTCATGATGTGGATGTCGCAAATAACGAAAAAGAGGCCTTGCACCTCTGCCATAGTAAAAGCTACGATCTGCTTATTATTGACTATCATCTCAATGACCAAGTCACTGGCAGTGAGCTGCTTGATGAACTACGACAAAATAAGCTAATTTCAATTCATACTGCTTGTATTATTATTTCAGGGGATAACAGCCATGAGGTGGTTATCTCTTCCATTGAGTCTAAGCCCGACTGTTTTATTTGCAAACCAGTTAACTACTCTTCTTTAAAAGAAAAAATTGAGCATGCTTCTTTTGAAGTATCTACTCGTTACCCTTTTTTAAAAATAAAAAAAGAATATGGAGTACAAGAAGCTATTAATTATGGAATAAAAGAAATTGAAAATAGCAATAATAAAACGAACATTCTCCACTCCTTATTAATTAGCTATTTAATAAAGCTAAAAGAATGGGAAAGACTGAATCACGTCGTCAATATTATGATCGGGTTTCATGATTTCCCGCAACTTGATATAGCAACAGCTCATATTGAGTACCAAAATAAAAACCTCGAAAAAGCAGAAGAAATTTTAGAGAATTTATTAGATAGCTCTCCTTTTAATTTAGAAGCTATGGATCTTCTCTGTGAAATAAAAATAAAAAAGAAAGATTTTTCATCCGCATTAATGCTATCTGAAAAAGCAATGAAGCTAACCCCAAATAATGTTCCTAGAATATTAAATAGCGCTAAGCTATCTGCACAGCTTTTAGACAGCGAAAAGCTCGACTACTTTGGTAATACCTTAGCCTCTCATTTGCATTTCCAAGAAAAAGAGTGGTTAGTACAAATTATTCGGTTTGTTAACCTAAAAGAGTTAGTTTACGTACGCACCAAAAGCAATCACTACCGCCTAGATATCCCAAAAGACATCTTACCTTTTTTTAAAAAAGTGGCTTCCCGTGCGAAAGCGAATCAGAAAAAAGTCATTTCATGTTTTTCTAAAGTCGTCGCAGCACGATTTGAGCTCATTAATAACAATAAGCTTAATGCGAAAAAGCAACTATTTTCAGCTTTAAGTCCTTATTTTGATAACCTCAATAAGCTAGACGACCATCTCATTATTGAAAGTATTGAACCATTCATGCGATTGGGTGAAGCAGAACTGGCTACCACCTTTTTACAGCACGTAACGAATCACCAAGAGCATACCCCTTATTCTACAATGAGACTTAGTCAAATAAATCACAGCCATCTACTCAAGAAGAACATGCTAGTACGAAGGAAATTACAACAGGCAAAAGAGCTGCTTCATACCCAACCTAAAAATGCCCTAGCAACCTATGGCAAAATTTTAGATGTTTACCCTACATGCAGTGAGGCCCACTTAGGAAGCTTAGATGCCAACTATCGCCTAGCAGAAATGGATGAACACGTCGTATTAACCAGTTTCTCAGCATTAACTTTATTTACTCTCCCTCACCCCCAAGATAAATGGTGTAGCCAGCTCGCCACTCTGTATGAAGAAGCTGGGCTCAGTAGCCCACTGCATAAAATGAAGCAAGGAGAGCTACTCGCACGCACTTCTCACGACTAAAAATGGAATACAAGCCACAATAACGATCACAAAACAAACAGATTAGCTATTTATTAACCACTTGAAAATAAAAAGCTTTACAAGCTGGAAAGGATTACGATAGTATCTATTCCAACGGTGAGGTGGCCGAGAGGCTGAAGGCGCTCCCCTGCTAAGGGAGTATGCGGTTTATCCCGCATCGAGGGTTCGAATCCCTCCTTCACCGCCATTAATTTAAAGCAACACTTGTTGCGTGCATCGTATAATGGCTATTACCTCAGCCTTCCAAGCTGATGATGCGGGTTCGATTCCCGCTGCACGCTCCAACTTCCTATCTTAAGAACACCCAACGTAAAATCCCCTATAAAAATACCTATATCAACATATCGTTGATAGCTAAGCTGATCGTAGACTCAACTGTTATTTTTAATGAGCCTTAGCTCCTTCCACACCCATAGAGTGCAGAAGAAGCCGAACCGTATCAAATACTGACTTTAGCTCTCCGCTCTGAGCATTGAGTTTTAAAACCTTTAGGCTCTAGGTACTTAGTAACATCAACCGAATCTATTTGCTCTGGCTTTAAATAAGCTTTGGCATAACGCACATGAGTTTCACTTTGCACAAAAAGTTTAAATACATCCATATCAATGTGCTCATCCAACGCCATCTTATGCATGATATCAACAGCAACACTGATGGGTTTTGCTTTTTTATAGGGCCTATCAGACGCCGTAAGTGCTTCAAAAATATCTGCCACGACTAAAATTTTCTCAGGAATAGACAGCTGATCTCCCGTTAATTTTCTTGGGTAACCTGTGCCTTTAATGGTTTCGTGATGCGTTGAGGCGTATCGCGGCACACGTTGCAATTCAGGTGGGAAAGGCAGGTTCTCTAACATCTTAATGGTACTGATCATATGTTCATTAATCTTGAAGCGATCTTCGGCAGTTAATGTGCCACGGCCAATGGATAGGTTATAAACTTCACCTAAATTATATTGGTGCTCAGGTATCTCCATTTTAATGCCGTATTTCGGGTCGTAATCAGTGTTACGTGTTCGCTTAATAATATGCTCTGGCTTGTCGGATAGCAGCTGCTCTTTTACAGGTAAAGTGACAGTACTGGTCGGTTTAGAGAGCTCCTCAACGGGTGAAAGTCCAACTGTATCATCAAAGTAACGTAACCACGTTTGTTCCGATATCTGACAAATTCGAGCTTTACTCTCTTCATCCATAAACTCTTGACCTACATTCGACGCAGCGATAAACGCAAAGTCATCCTGCAATTGGGCTTGGGTCTGATTTCGTTGCTGACGCCACAACTCTTCATGCTCAGGCTCTGTATGTACTTTTTTCAAAAACTCGATTTCAGCCTCACGCCATAGCACTTCAAAACGCATTCTTATTTCATGAATACGATTATAATTGGCTTCTAATTTAGAGCCCTTATCCACTATATGCTCTGGAGTCGTGATTTTTCCGCAGTCATGTAACCATGCTGCAATCCTAAATTCACGTCGCTCGTCTTGAGTAGCAAATTTGAATGACGCAAACGGCCCAGAATCAGATTTTTCTGCCGCATCAGAAAGCATTAAACCCAGTTCAGGCACTCGATTACAATGGCCCGCTGTGTATGGTGACTTATCATCGATCGCTTGCGCTATTAATCGAATAAAGGCTTCCACAAACTCTTCTTGTGCTTTTTCGTGGCGCTTGAGTTCTTGCGACATGTCCACAATAGAAGACGACAATTCCCACACTTCTTTTATTCGCGTATCCACCAGCTCTACGGCGTCATAATCACGCTGTTTGATCTTCAGCGTTTCAGCTCGTAATGCACGTATTGGTGTCACAATCGGAGAGCCAAAGACCCACGCAACCGGCAATAAACAAGCCATTAAAATCGCGGTTGCAGCAATGGAGGTAAACACTTTTTCTTTCACCGAAGCATAAACAATATAGTTAGGAATAATGGCGGCGAAATATTCATCTTGATTAACGGCACTAACAAAAAAGTATTTTTTTACCCCTTCAATCTCACGTTCAATAAGCTGATTTTGCAACTTCTCGTCTTTTGCAAATTCAAAGAGCTCTACATATGGCACTACCAAGTTTTGTTGGTTACGCGTTGCTTGGGAAGAATTAGTAAACCATTTATTCTCTAACTCTGCTTTTTGATCTTCAGATATATTAAGAAAAGCCTTATCAATAATCGCAACCAATGCCTTATCAGACTCTTTCATGGCTAAATGAAATTCGGGTCGGTATGAGGTATTTAGTTTCTCTATACCATCATGGTAGGTCAAGCCATTCATAAAATACTGCTTAACGGTATGTTTCAATATGACATCGGAGTCAATCACTGCATCCGCTTCCCCACTAAGTACCGCTTCTATCGCCTCTTTTACTGAGTCAAACGTCACTATTGTCATCTGCGGATAGTTTTTTTTCAGTTCAGGAATGATGGACCAGCCACCTAAGATAGCTAATTTTTTACCATTTAAATAAGAAAGGTCGGTAATTGGCTCATGATTATGTTTTGTTAAGAGCCCAAAAGGAAGTTGATACATAGGTAAGCTAAAATGACCTAACTCGGCATTACTCTCTGTGTTTAATAACGAGTGCAACACATCAATTTTACCAGTACGGTACTGCTCTACTAATTGAGTCCAAGAAAATCCGTTTATATACTCAAATTGCAATCCCGTCATCTCAGAAACCATATTTAAAATATCAATACTGTACCCTCTCGGCTCACCTGCAATCGCGTAGTCGATTGGTGTCCATGCCAATTGATTCGATATTTTTAATGGACGAGTCTGGCTAATAAGCGCCTTTTCTTCTTCAGACAATACTAATTCGGAAGATGCAGGTAACTCTGCTTCCGTTTGTTTTCCTTGGTTAGAAGCAATGATCTCCCCAGTACTTTTATAGATATACGCTTCTTTCCCTGATAGAGAAGCTTGACCGAGGGTGGAGTTCACCATTTGAGTAGAGACTGAAGAAAGAACAATATCCAACCCTAAAACGGTATTGATATTAGGAACTTTGATAGAAAAAGTTTGGCCAGTTATTTTAAGGTGTTGAAACAGATATGGGTTACTTTTGAAGACCTTATCGACACTCGCAGAGTCGTACCAGGGTCGCTGACTTGGAAAATAATTACTTCTTTCCGATGTGGAATGTCTCAAAGTAAACTCTTCATCGTAAAATAATGACTCTTTAACCCGCTGCTCCCCTTTGCCATAAATTTTAATAAGTACCCAGCGATCTTGCGGTAGTGCCTTAATTTTTTCTCGTACGACCGGAGAAGATTCAAGGTTAACCAGCTGATAAAAACCATCGTCTTGATTCGCTATATAAATACTGTAAAAAAGCGGGTTATTCTTCATCGCTTCAGCCAGTATTTTACGCACATCTTGCTCGCTATCTTTATACTTTCCCGAGCTGCCAATATGAGCCAGTAATTTTGCGGTACTAGACGCATCCATATCTAAATTACGGATATAAGTACTCACTGACTGAGACATGGCTGAATAGCGAGCTAAAGCATTATCAGTAGCAATTTGTTTACTAAAATGGAACTGAAGGCTAATGGCCACCATTGCGGTGAGTAAGGTAGCCAATAAAAACATACCGCCCACCGTGAACTTGATTGAAATCCGTTTATCACTCCTAAACATTCGGTATCCTTACCTAAGCTGTTAACGTTTCCCTTCAATAAAACTTACCACATAGCAACCCATATGGAACGTGATTTTTTTAAAAGAAAAGTAAGTCTGTTAACCATAGAACAAAAAATAGTAAGACGCTGAATTTAAAAAGTAATTATTAAAACTAACAGTTTATAGATGCTGTAAACTTAAGAATCCATCTTCGAAAACGACGATGGTAATGGAAAGAATTTATTGTGGTAATGAGGGAAGGTAAAAGGAAAAAGCAAGCATAAAAACGGTTACACTTGCTCTAAAATCACTGAAGAAAATACAGCCTTATTTTTTTGAACCGATCTTTGCGTATTCATTTAATAAATTAGATAACACAGGTAGCCAGCCTAATGCGTCTGATGGGGCTTTTTTCAGAATGTTTTCAACCATCTGACAATGTTGTTCAAGCGTTACTGCTTCTTCTAAATTAAACAACATTGCATAACAGTGCCATAAAATCAGGCGATACATACGCTCAGCATTTTGTGCCGAGTTTTCAGATTCTGAAAAAGCCAGCTTTACTTCACCTAATGCAACAGCCGTTAGCCTTAGCATGGCATCAAGTTGGGCTGTTTGCATCTTATCTGTATCGGCAGCTTCATCTTGATCGAACGTGAAAATCTCTTGCATGACTTCTTCAGGAACCATACGACTTATCACACGGTGACTGAATTCTTCCAACTCTTGTCGTGGCATTGTCACCAAGCAAGAAAATGTATAATCGCGTTCCATAACTTTTCCTAACGATCAAAAATAAGGGGGCGTATTTTGCCCCAATTACGGTGAAGGGAAAACCCATTTATTTCACCTTCCTAATGAATAAAGGCAGCCTCTCACTAATAGCCAAATAAGCACCATTATTATCGTATGCTTACTTTATCCTTAATAATTATGCTGATAGTAATATTAACTAAGCCCAACAGCCCCCTAAAACTGTGACTATTTTTTCGTCATTAGATATAAAGTTCGACTACACTCACTGATAAGGTATTCAATAAAAAGAAAAGCTTTATTCAAGCAAAGTCTCCTTTACCAATAATCACTTTTTACATCATTTATATTAAGGAAAATATATGATGCGATTCGTGTGCAAAACCGCACTTTTAATTGCGCTAGCCAGCCTCTCTTTTCAAATAACCGCCAAAACCATTTACCAAATTGGAATCGCACCATGGACTGGTTATGAAGAAAATGTCTCCGGCTTTAAACACGCAATGGAAAAAGCGGGGTTTAGAGAAGGGGAAAATGTCGTGTACACGCTGAAAAAAAGCAACGGTGATCAAGAAGTACAACAGCGTATCGCCAAAGAATTAGCAGACAGTGATCTTATCTACTCCTTGACCACGACAGGTACCAGCATCATTAAAGAGCACACGCCAGAAGAAACGCCTATTGTTTTCTCCATTGTCACTTACCCTGCCGATGCTGGGTTAATTGAATCTTTCGACTACTCTGGTAACAACCTTGTCGGCACCAGTAACTACGTGTCTATTCACAGTTATGTCAATTTACTCACCACACTATTACCGGAAACAAAAACGTTGGCGATTTTCCATCGTAAAGGAGAACCAAATTCAAAAATCCAAGCCAGTAATGTGATTCGATTAATGGAAGCAACTGGGATTAAAGTTATTGATTTAGAGCCTACGTCCGTTGACGAAATGGCACAAATGGCAAAAGAAGTCGTCAATGAAGTTGATGTCTTTATGACCACCACTGATACTTTGTGTCAAGGTGGAGGAGAAGCCGCTCTACTGCCCATTTCATTAGCCAATAACATCCCTATTCTCAGCTCCAATAAGGCTCAAATAGAAGAAGGTTCAACCTTTGGACCTGTTGCCGATTTTTACACATTAGGAGCAATGGCTGGCGAACTGGCTGCAAAGATACTCAAAGAAAATAAAAAGCCAGCCCAGCTTGAATCCAGACTCATGGATCTTCCGGTAATTTTGCTGCATAAGAAAAATACACAACGGCTCGGAATTTCCGTTGATCCTACGTTACTGCCTAATATTAAGTTTGTAGAGTAGGTCGTTACGAATGTCGTTAGTTACTCGCTTACTGTCACTGATCGCAACCATCGTGTTCAGCGTTATGCTATCCCTCAATTACTACGGCATCCAATTACTACAAGAGACGGATCAGCAACAATTTAATCAACTAAAACGCAGCTACTTAACGTTAATCGATTCAAAGTTTGACTCTCATGTTGAAAACTTAATGCACGCTACAGAGGTCATCGCACAAAACCCCGAGATTCAGAAATCACTGGATTTACAAGTAAGCCGAGGCATTAACCAACGATTAAATAAACTGGTCACTCTCTACCCTAATTTAAACTATTTATTGGTTGTTGATACCCGATTAAAAATCTTTGCGGCCAATACTGTAAACAATAAGGGAAAGCGCATTAATAGCGAGCAGCTCCTCGGCCTCAGTATCAATAAAAATCCATTATTTTATGCCCCAAACATGCAACAGGCAGTGTCGGGTACCCCTGGCTTTGATCCTTTTTCATTAGAGCAGGACAGTACCAAACGTTCTCAATGGATCATATCGCCAGTAATAAAAAGAGGAAAAATAAAAGGTTGGATTGTTTTAAGCTTTTCTTGGCAAAATCAAATGCAAGAGATTCTAGATACATTAACGGATCAGCTTATCGAACAAAACCCCGCCATTATTGGAACGTTATTAGTAAAACAAGACGGTAAAACCATTGCGCTCACCAAAGGTATTAAACCCATTTACCCAGATACATCACTGCCATTCAAAGCAACAGAGAACATCGTTGTCTTAGAGCACCCGGTTAAGTTTAATCGCTTGCAAGGCCACATTTTACTCATAACAGACAAAGAAAAAGCCAATGCTGCAGCCAATGAAGCAGAACAAATCCTATTTATCGGGGTCGTACTCAGTACTCTCGCACTGATCACCTTCCTCTTTTTTATTTTACGTAAAACCTTGTTTCAAAGAATTACGACTCTAATACAAGGAACAAAGCAGTTAGAAAAAGGAAACTACCAATATCAGCTACCTCCTCTCGGGCGGGATGAATTAGGACGACTTGCCGATGCCTTTAATCAACTGGCTATCAACCTACATTGCTCACGAGTTCAACTACTGGAAGAAAAAAACTCCCTTGATGTTAAAGTCGCAGAGCGCACCAAGCAACTCGAGCAAGCCATGGAGCAAGCTGAAGCAAGTACCAAAACCAAGAGTGAATTTTTAGCCGCCATGAGCCATGAAATTCGTACCCCAATGAATGGTGTTCTTGGCATGGCCCAGCTTTTAAAAGACACTAAGTTAGAGCCGCAACAACAAGAGTATCTCGATGTTCTTTATAACTCTGGTACCTCTTTATTAAACATCATCAATGACATTCTCGACTTTTCAAAAGTAGAAGCCGGTCAAATGGAACTGGAGAATATCTCTTTTGATCTCGAACGCGCCGCTTACGATGTTTGCCAAATCCTGTCTATTCAATCCAATAAAAAAGACGTTGAACTTATTTTAAACTACGCTCCCGATTGCCCACGGCAAGTAGAAGGAGATGCTGGCCGAGTTAGACAATTACTAACAAACCTAGTCAGTAACGCCATAAAATTTACTCACTCGGGGCATGTCATACTGAGTATTGAGCAAACACAACCCCACAATGGCCAGCCTTATCATCACATACAAGTCATCGATACAGGCATTGGCATAGAAGAAAAAGTACAAGAAAAACTCTTCGCGTCCTTTACTCAAGCCGATACGTCAACAACTCGAAAATACGGCGGTACAGGGCTTGGGTTGGCCATTTGTAAAAAAATAACGGCCTTAATGAACGGTGACATTGGAGTCAACAGCACCCCAGGTAAAGGCTCGACCTTTTGGATAAACCTTCCTCTCGCCTTACTACCGACACCGAAACCACTGCCCAAAGCTGAATTAAAAGGACTTAAAGCCTTAGTGGTTGATGACAATCGTACCCACCTTCAGGTGTTCACTGCCATGCTTAACAGCTTTGAAGTATACGTAGAAACCTGCACCAAACCGAAATTAGTCACAGAGTTACTTGAACAGGCCATTGAACAAGAAAAGCCTTTTGATATTTTAATCTCCGATTACCAAATGCCCGAATTAGATGGTGCCCAGCTAACCAGAAACATCAGAGCCAATGATAAAATACAACACATTCCTATCGTGATTCTTTCTTCCTCTTGCCAAAAAGGAGATGGTAAATTACTCAAAGAAGCGGGAATTAACAGTCTAATCAATAAACCAATTTTAACAGAGATTCTGAAAAATACGCTTATCTCAACATTAGGCCTAATGCAAACGCCGGGAGAAAGAACCTTTGTTACCACTCATGACATTAATGAATCGGACCGAGCCAATACCGCCGAAAGCACGCGGCTAAATGGGCATGTTTTATTGGCTGAAGACGTGAAAGTAAACCAACTAGTGGCCAAAACAATGATGGAACAACTTGGTTTAACGCTGGACATTGCCGCTGATGGTTTGATTGCCACAGAGCTTTGCCAAACTCATCGTTATGATCTGATCTTAATGGATTGCCAAATGCCGAATCTAGATGGTTATCAAGCCACAAAAAAGATTCGTTTGCGTGGTATCAACCAAACTACCCCCATTGTTGCACTGACCGCTAACGCCTTACATGAAGATAAAGAAAAGTGCTTAAGCTCAGGGATGAATGATTTTTTATCAAAACCTTTTGACCAATCAAACTTTGCCAAATTGCTACAAAAATGGCTAAAAAAAGATGAAGCGAAGATGCACCCTTCTAAATAATCCCCCAACACCATCGTTTATGTTTTTACTATCAATAAGCTAGCCATAACTCTGCAAACTTGAAAGACCAGCATTATGCACTAGTATGACTAATGGCAGTCATGGTTCTATGCTCATCATCGTACGCTTTCAAGGTTATGGATAACCATATGACATTAGCATTCAAAAAACAGAGTTTCCCTCTCCACATACATATTTCAACACTCTTAATTTCAATTTTGATGGTTGTTTGTGCCATCCAAGCCTGGTTTTCTTATCAGTACATTTCTCGGCTTATGCTCACGGCAAATGAAGAGCTGTTTGAGCAAATTAGTGATGAATCTTTAAAAAGCTTTCAAGCCAGTTATCGTCCTATGGCTCGTTCCGTTGGCTTAATTGCCAGTTCTGAACTTACTCAGGCCAAAGGTCTCAATGAACGAATGCAATACACTCCCATGCTCATTGAGGTATTGCAGCATGAAACCAGCGTAGCGGCGCTGCAAATTGGTTATGATACCGGGGAGTATTTTATTGTTCGTCCTCTTCGAACTCCCTACTTCAAAGAGCTTTTTCATGCTCCAGCAGCGGCCGAGTTTGTTATTGATAATATCGCTATGAACGCCGATGGCACCAATAACATGGTGCGGTTATTCCTTAATTCTCAACAAGCTATTATCGGCACACGTAACGTTGGCCCACAAGATTACGATCCCCGTAAACGCCCTTGGTATCTTGCTGCTAATGCCGATAGAAACGCTTTAACCAAGCCCTATAAATTTGCTTTCATGAAAAAAATGGGGCTCAATCTAACTCGAAAATCTTCAACAGGAAACAGTGTTGTCGCGGCTGATATTACCTTAGATACCCTGTCTGATTCATTAACAGAAAATAACACCTCGAAATCCGCATTACGTGTCATGTATAACGATGAAGGCATGGTATTAGGGCATAACGACATTGATTTATTCAATCAAAAACTGACTCAAGTCGGTGACAGAACATTAATGATTTCCGACTTAAAACAAGACATTTTATTACAAGCCATCAATCAAATCCCATCATCAAACCAATTGATTGAATTCATGTATCAGGGGCAGTTATGGTATGGAAAGATCAAACCACTGACTCCTTATACCGATACCGTTTTCAACTTATTAATGCTGATCCCAGAAGAAGAGATTTTACAAGAAGCCTACAGTATCCGAACCGCCAGCGTGATCATCACAATATTAGTTGTTTTATGCTCTATTCCCATCGCTTTTTATTCTGCTAACCTCATTGCACGCCCACTTCGTTCTCTCTCATACAAAGCACAGTCAGTTGGCCAATTTAATTTTAACGACAGTGAGACTACACGTTCTCATATTTCTGAAATTCAAAACCTACAAGACTCCATGAGCACCATGAAAGAAACCCTAGGCAGCTTCTTAACGCTCATAGGCTCTATGAGTGAAGAACAAAATTTTGATCGCTTACTCGGTACGATTTGTAAAGAAACCGCCCAATCCACGAAGGCTGAAGGGGCTGCTCTGTATCTGGTTAGTGATGATGATTCTGAGTTGATCCCATATTACCTATGGTTCAAACAATCTGGCTCACAGAGCATCGATGAAATGCCCGTGCTCGATTTATCCGATCAATTTAGTAGCAACCCTTTTTTAGGCTCACTTAATACCGAGCAAGTCGTGATCATGAACATCAACCCTGAAGAGCAATTCGATAACCCTTTATTAAAAACCATGGTCCATACCATTAATGATGATCTACTCACCAACTGCATTGTTCCACTAAGAAGCCGATCGGGTGAAAAGGTAGGAGTACTCAACCTCATTTATAAACAGAAAGACGCAACCCAATTTGAAGAAACTTATCAACGCTTCATTGAGACCTTATCAGGCTTTGTCGCCGTCACCATAGAAAGTCGCCAAATGCTTTCGACTCAAAAATCCTTATTAGAGTCTTTCATTCAACTCATCGCCAACGCCATTGATACCAAATCGCCTTACACTGGTGGCCACTGTCAGCGAGTACCTACTATCACCAAGCTTTTAGCAGAAGCCGCATGTGAAAGCAAAACCCCACCTTTTAAAGACTATCAGCTCACGCCAAAACAATGGGAAGAATTACACACTGCAGCTTGGCTGCATGACTGCGGAAAAATTACTACCCCAGAGTTTGTGGTAGATAAAGCAACCAAGCTTGAAACCATTTACAACCGTATTCATGAAATTCGTACCCGCTTTGAAGTACTAAAACGAGACGCTCAAATCACAGCACTCAAAAAAATACTCGCAGGAGAGCCGGAAACAGCAGTACAAACAGAACTAGAACACGAACATAAAACCCTAGATGAAGACTTCGCCTTTATCGCCAAAATCAATATCGGCTCAGAGTTCATGTCTGAACAGTCATTAATACGATTGGAAAAAATTGCCGAACGAACTTGGCAACGAACTCTCGATGATACGATTGGCCTTTCTTGGGCTGAAGCAGAAAGGCATACAAGCAACACTCCCCCTACCTTACCAGTCACGGAAAAACTACTTGCCAATAAACCAGAGCATAAAATTGCCCACGACCTTATCCCAATTCCTAAAGAAAACCCATGGGGGTTTAAGGTGGAAGCACCCCAATACAAATATGATCGTGGTGAAATCCATAATCTGTCGATTCAGCGTGGCACCCTAACCGCAGAAGAACGCTATAAAATCAACGACCATATCGTACAAACCATTGTGATGTTAGATCAGCTTCCATTTCCTAAACACCTGAAAAATGTGCCAGAGATTGCTGGAGGACACCATGAAAAAATGGACGGCACTGGTTACCCCAAACGTCTGACCAAAGAAGACATGACAATATCAGCCCGGATCATGGCCATAGCCGATATATTCGAGGCATTAACCGCTTCAGACAGGCCGTATAAAAAAGCCAAAAAACTCTCAGAAGCCATCAATATCATGCATAAAATGAAGCTCGGAAATCACATTGATGGAGAGTTATTCGAGCTATTTCTAACCTCTGGTGTTTATCTACACTACGCAGAGCAGTTTTTAGACCCCAAACAAATCGACTCTGTGGATATTCAGCAATATTTAAATCAGCCAGAACCTTCCATTCATTAAATACTGACAATAGAGCAGAGCTAAATGGCGAACTTTGAAAGCAGGGCTGCCTAAACTGAAACCCTGCACCAACATTGATTATCCAAGGTGGAAGCCATGATCACTCAAGACAATCTAAGACGATTTGGTTTTACGCCAATTTAGCTGCACAACCGACCACAAAACAAGGCCCATGCCAGCAGCATGAAACACAGTAAAGTTTTCATCTAACAGAACAACCGCAAACACCGCGGTAATCGCTGGGCCAACATTACTGGTCAAACTCAGGTGAGAGGGAGTCAAACGTGCCATTGCTGCTGCAACAAAAAAAGAGGGGAGTACAGTACAAAACACCCCTATAATAATGCCAAGCACAATGAACTCTGTACTCATCGCTGTTACGTTTAGTGAACTCACCTGACTTTGTAATAAAATCATGCCCCCAGCACTCCCCATACCTAAACACGTAAATAACTGGCTCCCCATGTTGCTGATCAGTGACTTACTCAGAATTAAATACACGGCAAATATAAAAGCAGAGCCTGCCGCTAATACACTTCCTAGCCAAACATCGTTACCTAAATAACTCAAATCATGAGCAACAATAAGCGCAATTCCTACATAACCAAATAATACAGAGACAAACGTGCCTTTGGCTGGTCGTTGCTTTAGGGCTATCCAGCTGATCAACACCACAAAAGTGGGGAATAGAAAAATAACCAACCTTTCTAGCTGAGCACTGATGTATTCCAAAGACAAAATATCGAGGTAAGACGCGATGTAATACCCTAAAACCCCAACACATGCCGCTTGCCAGCCGTGCTTTTTCACCTGCTCACGAGGCTGAGCATCACGACATAGCCACATTAGCATCACCAAATAAAACGGAAGTGAAAAAGCAGCACGAATAGCCATAATCGAGAGTGCATCACCACCATATTGATATGAAAATTTAATCAAAACAGGCTTAATGGAAAACAGCACAGTGGCAATTAACGCAAAGGTAACACCTGCTTTTATATCTTGTGTGGGGTGTTGTATCATAAAGTCACTCACAATCTGGTGGGAAAAGTAGACTGTAAGTGAAGGCAAGATTCTTATGGCTGCGAGTCACTCACAGCCAGATAATTACTATCGGCCGAGAGGCAATAAGGTGAGGAGGAGGAGCAGTCCAAATAAACCGATAGTTGTGTTCATAGGTAATCATCCTTAATTTGAATAAATTTTAAGCTAACGCCTTTCCTATTTAAATTCAAGAGAAAAATTGACCAAAGTAGTCTTTTATTAATTGAAATTATTTTTAATCTTCCTGTTGCTTTTATTTTAATAAATAGGTATTTCTTTAATAAAGTCACAACAGAGGATATGAGTAATGGAAGTTATTATTCGTCACGCAGAGAAAAAAGATATTAAAGGTATTCAAGAACTATACTGTGGTGAAAGTGCATATACAGGTACTCTGCAACTTCCATTCCCATCACTCGCTATGTGGGAAAAACGCCTCTCAGACGTTCCTGACGATGTTTATGTATTTATTGCTGAAATAGACGGAAAAGTTGTTGGTAATTTAGGCTTCGAAATTGCAAAAAACGCAAGAAGGAAGCACGTTGCGAGCTTTGGTATGGCCGTTCATGATAACCACCAAAATCAAGGTATTGGCAGTAAGCTTCTTGAAAAAGCCATGGATCTTGCAGACAACTGGCTAAACTTAAAAAGAATTGAATTAACTGTGTATACGGATAACGCCTCTGCCATTGCAATGTATAAAAAGCACGGTTTTGAAATAGAAGGAGAAGCCAAACAGTTTGCATTCCGAAATGGGGAGTATGTGGATACCTATTATATGGCCAGAATAAAAAACTAATCTTCATCTAGTCAATTAAAAATAAAGCAAATAATAACCCGTGAATATCTCTAATCATTTAATCCATTTGTTTATGATTTTTTGATATTCACCACTCTCTTTTAATATTTTTAATTCTCTATCAAACTTATCTGCAATGTATTTTATTCCTGGGTATTTAGAAGCTTTAGAAAAAGGCATTGGATAAGATTTAGAAAATAAAACAGAATCATAATAGGTAATAGAGTCTTGTAAATTCATCTGTTTAATGGTGTATAAGCCCACCGTTTTATCAGCAGGATAAACATCAATACGGCCTTGCACCGACAGTAGCTTCATGTTCATTTTCAGACTGGAAGACGCATAGAGTTGAGAATGCAGCGGAATTAAAGAGGAATCCCCTTGAAAATACGTAGAACCGTCTTGATATGGAAATGCCTGCCAGAAATTACTATGGTAAGAGTTACCTTGTATAATTCCTACCTTTAAATTTTTTTCTAAAATGGTTGAGTACCCTTCAAAGGCCGGTAACACCTGCTTTTTATGAGTAAAAAATACAAACTCACTGGCCCACATACTTTGCTCGGGATACCACAAATACGGCTCTCTGCTGTCTTTTCGGCTAGTTGATAACACGGCATCTGCTTGACCTGTTTTCACCATGTACCACGCTCGCTTCCAAGGTAGAATATGGAACTCGACAGGGATGCCTATTTTATCAAAAATATGAGAAGCAATATCGATATCAATGCCCACCACCTTATCATTTTCAATAAATTCAAAAGGGGGAAACTCTTCACCCACAACAATTAAAGCTCTATCTACATCCACGGCATAAACAGGTGAAGAAAGAACAAGATAACCGCAAAGAAATAAAGTCAACCGCCCAATTCCTTTCATACTCACTCCTTAAATCTCCCCATTAATCTTAATTGTAGTTAGCTTTAACAATAGCCAAATATAAAACTGAGCGCACAATAAATAAATCAACAATCTATCGGATAGCAACGTTCCTAAATCCATCCCATCTATTTTCTATCGTCTTACTTTTTAACCCGCTCAACGCTACCTACTAGAGCAGCCCAAAAATACTTGGATCCCCCCTCTCAGTTTCTAATTCTTCTTTACTTTTCACTACCAAAATTCGTTACGCTTCCCCCATTTTCATCGGCCCTGCAAGAACCATAAGGATGCCCCATGACTTTAACAAGATTATCTCTTGCATTAACTATCGCACTAACCACAGCTAGCGCCTCAAGCTTTGCTGAAGACACTACAAAAACACAAGAAAAAAAAGAACAGACCTTAGTTGAATTACTGGCTGACAAAAAGGAAAGTAAAGGGCTGCTGAATTTTTACCAAGATAAAAAAACAGGCGAAACCCTCATGCTGCTCAACAACAATCAGCTTGATGTACCTATGTTGTATTTTGCTCACACTGTGGATGGCGTAACGGATGCAGGCCACTTTCGTGGAAAGTACCGTGAAACAAAAATTATCGAGTTTCGCCGCCACTTTGATCGCATTGATATCATAACAAAAACCCCGCGCTACAAATTTGATCAAGAGAACCCAATCAGCAAGGCCAGCGATGCCAACATCAGTGAAGCTGTACTTGCTAGCATCAAAATCGAAAAAGAAGAACAAGGCCAAATCGCATTAAAAGTCGATAAATTATTTTTAAGCGAGTCTCTCCATAAAATCTCACCATGGTCGAATCCAGATAAAGAAAAAGACAAATACCGCTTCGAGTTAGGAAAGCTAGACGATAAAAAGTCTCGTATTTTAAACAAACGCACTTACGATGATAATGTCGATGTCGTTGTCGATTATGTCTTTAGCAACACGAATCCCAAAGTCTATGGCTCCCATGCCGTGTCTGATCCACGGGCAGTTTCTCTAAAAATTCAGCACTCGTTTGTCAAACTTCCAGACAATAACTTTCAACCTCGCCTCGATGACGCTCGCATTGGCTATTTCACTGAACAATATAACGACATGACCTCCAGTGACTGGGCACCTTATCAAGATGTAATCAATCGCTGGAACCTAGAGAAAAAAGACCCTAATGCTGCATTGTCAGAACCTGTTAAACCCATCGTATGGTGGATAGAGAACACGACACCACATGAATGGCGTAACACCATTAAAGAAGCGGTACTTAGCTGGAATATTGCCTTTGAAAAAGCAGGCTTTAAAAACGCGTTGCAAGTGAAAGTACAACCTGATGACGCCACTTGGGATGCCGGTGACATTAACTACAACGTGTTACGCTGGACTTCTTCCCCTCGCCCACCTTTTGGTGGCTATGGCCCTTCTCTCGCTAACCCGCTTACAGGTGAAATCCTTGGTGCAGACATCATGCTTGAGTTTGTCTTCATGAAGAATCGCTGGATCCACAATCAGCTCTTTAGCCAAGGTGCCAGCTCGTTAGAAAGTATGCCTATAGACTCCTCTCATGAGCACAGTCTTTCTTGCAGCGCAGGTCATGAATTACAGCATGGCTTAATGTTCGCCAAAGGCCTAACTGCCGATGACGACCTTAAAACCAAAGCCATTTTGGAAGAAGGGCTGCGCATGTTGATTTTGCATGAGGTTGGCCATACATTGGGCCTAAACCACAACATGAAAGCCTCCATTTTATGGGATGAAAAAGAAATCCATAATAAAGCGCTAACCCAAGGTGTACTGACAGGCTCTGTCATGGACTACACTCCTGCCAATGTGGCCCCTTTGAACACCGCCCAAGGGGATTACTTCCAAACAAAACCTGGGCCATACGATATTTGGGCCATTGAGTATGGCTATTCCCCTGCCCTTGATGATACAGCGCAAGAACAACAACGATTAAACGATATCTTATCTCGCTCTTCTGACAAAGGTCATGCATTTGGCAATGATGCCGATGACATGCGCCAAGCAGGACGACACATAGATCCAAGAGTCATGATCAGCGATATGTCTTCAAACCCAATAGCCTACGCCACAGACCGAATGGCACTGATCAATAATAAACTCAAAACATTGAAGCTAAATGCCTTACAAAAAGGTGAGTCACACCATTCATTACTCATTTCAGCTAATGTGTTATACGGACAATATCGCCGACAAGCTGAGGTAATTTCTCGTCACATTGGCGGTGTATATGTAGAACGTGATGTCGTTGGTGGCAGTACTTCCCAGCCTTACACACCAGTACCGCTAGCAAAACAAAAAGAAGCCATGAGTGCATTAACAAACTATGTATTTGCACCAGATACACTAGCAGCAATGCAGCCTTTATATACTCACATGCAGCATCAACGTCGCAGCTTTAATCACTATGGCCGTAACGAAGATCCAAAAGCGCATAAGATGCTCCTGAACATGCAGAAGTCGGTATTAGACCATTTATTACACCAGAATGTGTTACAGCGACTGTCAGACACCGCCTTATATGGCAATGAATACTCACTCAACACATTCATGAATGATCTGAGCGCTGGAATTTTTACTGACAAGCAACCAGAAACGTCCATCAGCCAAAACCTACAAATTGAATACGTTCAGCGCTTAATTAAGATGTTAGGTACTGAAGGAAGCTCCGACTACCATCACTTGGCTAAATCTTCTGCAACGTATCAGCTTCAAAAAATTAGAGCGAAAAATCGCCTCATGCAAGATACCATCGAGAGTAAAGCTCACCAAGCCTATTTAGAGTTAATGATAAAAAAGGCGCTTGAAGCTTAATCAACCTAGATTCACTATAAAAAAGCCGGATCTCTTATTGGAATTCCGGCTTTATCGTATATGCCCCATAGCCAACTCATTAAGCCTCTTCCATTTCCTTATCAGACCACACCGCATACTCATTCCCATTTGGGTCCGAGAAATGAAAACGCCGCCCACCGGGAAATGAAAAAACCTCTCGCACTATCGTGCCACCCGCCTGCATTATTTTGGCTTGTGTTTGCTCCAGATTTCCACTGTACAGCACCACCAGCGCACTCCCATTATGGGTAGAGGTACTCTGATCGGATTTAAAAAAACCACCATCAATACCCTGTTTAGAAAAACACGTATATTCTGGGCCATAATCCACAAACTCCCACCCAAAGGCTTGGCTAAAAAAGGCTTTTGTTACTTCTAAGTCTTTTGCTGGAAACTCAACATAACTGATTTTTTCCGTGTTATTCATAATAAATCCCTCCATTAAATAAAAACCATTACTAAATAAAAGCTATTGCCACTAAGTGTATACCAAGCTCTTAATCAGCCTGAATTTAGAATAAGAAAGTCTATATTCAATAGAAAGCTTTACATCGCAAGGTTCCATAATGCATATCTGCTCTGATCTATTGCAAACGCTGCACGTTTCACAACTTAATGTCACCATTACAAAAAAAGAAGTAAATGAGGTCATTCACAAACTAAAAATGAAACACCAATGCAAAACTGACGGCGAATTAATGGCTCAGTTAGGGTTATCGAACGCATTGGAGTTGTATGAAGTCATACAAAGGAATATGGAGAACTCCATTACTCACCTAGTGAAACTATCAATGAAAGAACAGCTGTTTGAACAACTCATCGAGCTATTTCACGATAATAAAGAGCGCTCCAATAAAGCAATAGTGTTAGAAAATGCCATTACTCATTTTTTACAACAATACCCTATCGAATTAGATCGCCTTCGCGTGCAAGAAGAGCTAGAAAAAACAGCACACACATCAGATACCATGATTGCGGCTAAAACGGCCGTCACTGACATTGAAAGCTATCAGAAGATTTGTGCAAAAGTGATGGAAAAGCAAATACTCGAAAAGCTTATGGCGCATGCATCTGTTACTCAACAAGAGCTGAGTTTCACGCAATTACATAATAAAAACATAAACCAAATACCTATTATTACCATCAACACCGAGAACAAATGTGGCTATTGCAGTGCCAAACATTGCTGTAATTACATTACCCAGAAAATCCCTGAACCTGAAACACAAAAAGATTTCGACCACCTCCTTTGGCAAGTTTCTCACCACAACATCAGTGTGTTCGAAGATGCCACTGGCTGGTATTTAATGATAGAAACACCGTGCGAGCATTTAACCCACCAAGGCAAGTGCAACATTTACCAACATCGCCCTCAAGTATGCCGCGATTATAAAAACACCTTTTGTGAATTTGATTACGCCAACGACACGAGCCATTTCATCCACTTCTTTGTCGACTACGATTCCTTTTTAGCTTATTACAACAATGTCGCCCACAAAAAAGCCGCTTTAAGGTAACCCTCAAAGCGGCTGATATCTATTTAAACAGTAAGGTCTACATTAGTAGCTAATTTGATAGTTTAGAGTGTACGTACGGCCACGGCCTTTAAAATCAAATTCAGGTGTTTCACCATAAAACATTTGAGCTCTTTGACCCCATAGCGTTGTATAGTCTTCATCCAGAAGATTTTGAACTCCAAAACCTAAACTACCGACTGGCAATTCATAACTGCCTTGCAGGCCTAAAATAGTATATCCATCTAGCTTCTCTTGCTCACCGTCTTCATAATCAAACATCGTTTGACTTGTTAATTTAGCGGACAAGTCAGAATCACTCCACCCAATCCATGCATTAGCCTTAGAAGTACTGGCAGATTTTGCTTGTATATCTTCCCAGTTCCCTTTTTGCTTAATTTTTGAAACTACATAGTGGCCAGACATACCTACTTCGATATTATCATTCACCCAATAAGAGACTAGGCCTTCTGCACCGTAGACTCGTGTTTCATCATCTACCGCCGCAATCAATAACGTTTTCCTATCATACTTAATGGAATTATTTGATTGTGTATAATACGCAGCACCTTGGAAGCTTAATGAGTCTAAGTCGGTTCTATATCCCACTTCAAAGCTATCTGTTTTAATGCCTTCCATTTTGGAATCATCAACATTAATACTCTGGTTTAGATTCCAATGTCCATTTGCATCAGGAGCTGAATCATAGGTACCTTGGCCATAGTATTTAGCTGGGTCAGCTAAATCAAATCCTTGTGAGAAATTAGCCCACACTTGGGATTCAGCTGACAAATGGTAAATCGTACCAATATTAAATAAATGAACCTTGTAATCTGTTTCACCACCAGGAACAGCATCTGCACTCGTGCCGTTACCTTTCACAATTTGTTTCTGTTGCGTATAGCCAACAAAGTCCTCTATTTTATTATTTAGATACTGGTAACGATATCCCCCCTGAATAGACCAATCTTCGCTAATTTGATAATCCCCTTGGATAAAACCTGCCAAGGAACCGACTTTCACCCCAGGGTATCGACCTGAATAAGTATAAATTTTATTAACCAACCCGCCGTTTGACTGAGCATAATAAGCTTGGTTACTTTCATAGTTATCAATATAACCGTCGATCCCATATACTAAGCTTAATTCCCCAAAGTCCTTTGAAAGAGCCAGCTTAGCTGAGAATACATCTGTCTCATGTTGTGATGAAGACGTTAAATCATCCCTTGCGCTGTAATATGGGCTGAAAGTATGATCTTCTTTACGATAAGATAGTTCAGCGATGGCTTGATGATTTAAGAAATCGCTGTCACTGTACGTTACACTGAGCATCGCACGCTCGGTTCCTTGTTGACGATCAGATTCGAAACCTTCACGAAAATCTACGTACCCACCACTAGCATCACGGTAAACACCATAAGGTGAATCTTGCTGACTATCATAATATTGGAGAAGGACATTTAACGATTGAGTCTCCGATACATTAACCCCAATGGTAGTGACAGCATCTAAAGTTGTATTATATTGCAGCGACCCTTGTGATGTATCTGGCACGACCATGTCGCCATTACCATCATAAAGGGCTTTAGTTTCAGTATAAACAACCGCCGCGCGCGCTTGAACTTTATCGTTTCCACCTGCAATAGACTGGCCTAACTTATAATCAAGGTCTTCACTACCGTTCAAACCAGACGTGCTACCAACATAACTTTCAAACTGAAGCTCATCACTTTCAGCTTTTTTAGTCACAATATTGATCACACCACCAACAGCACCACCACCATAAAGAGAATTGGCACCAGACAGAACTTCAATGCGATCAATATTAAATGGATCAATCGCTTCTAACTGGCGGCTTATCTGGCGAGAAGATTGCAGTGAAACCCCATCAATCATCACCAACATTTTTCTGCCACGCAGATTTTGGCCGTAGTTTGAACGAGAGCCACTGCTGACATCTAACGATGGAATAGTTGCAGCTAGAATTTCACCCAGTGTTTTACCAGCACGATATTCTTGTTCAATCTGCTCTGAGTCCACGTACCAAACCGTACCAGGGATATCACTGATCGCTTTTGGTGTGCGGCTAGACACAACCACCATTTTTTCTTGAGCTGAAGTGTACTCTTCTGCTTGGGCTGCAATAGATACAAAAGATGTTGCCGACGTTACCGCCATAGCAACTAATGTGAGCGGGAAAATCCCTTTTTTGGCCTTCATTTTATTTCTCTTATTACATCATGTAGTTACGAAACTTATTAAGAATGACAATAATACTCATTTGCCACTCTAATTCTATTAATATTTCTTTTTATTTATAGTTTCGTAACTCAATAACTCTTAAAAAGTGTAACTATCCGTTACTCAATTAATGCCTTGGCTGTTAAGCTTCTGTCAGCTCTTTCACCGTGCTCTCTGATATCCAATCAATCATCCCTTTGTCAGATTGAATGTCATAGATATCATTTCCTGCTAGGCGGTTAATAATTCTTGCGCTCCGCCATGCCATCAAACTCAATTGTGGCTCAGCAATACCGTGGCTATGCATACCAGCGTTAACCGCAAAAATCTTATTATTCTGGCTACCTTCCCACTGTAGTTCAAAGTCAGGCGTCAGCTGGTAACGATCTTGATCATCGAGATCTAACATCGGAAGAATAGAGTTCAAACATGATGGGTATGGTGATTTAAAGCCCGTCGCCATAATCACAATATCTGCCTGATGTTGCTCAACTTGCTGGCTAAGAGCATTACTTGCGCTTAGTTCAAAACCAGATTCTGTCTGCTTTAGTTGATCCATAGAGCGATGTGGAAGTAAACGAACCCACTTATCTTCTTTCATTACATCAAAGCGATGGTAAAGCTCACGGTAAATATCCAGTAGTGCTAATTGCGTGACACCATCCGAAGTTAGCTTTTGCGCTGCGACTTCAGACTCTTTCACACTTGGGCTTAGGTTTAAGAAGGTATCGACATAATCAGGCGTAAAGAATTCATTGGTAAATGACGCTTCATCCAGTGGCTGGAAGTTAGATCGACGTGATAACCAATCTAATGAGGCCACTTTACCCCATTTGCCACGCAGTACATTCAGGAAGATATCCGCACCACTCTGACCACCACCGACGATCATGACACGCTTACCAGTAAAGTCGCGATCACGTAGACCCATTTCCGCAGCATGGAACACTTTATCGCTAATATGACGTGTCGCGCATTCAGGAATGAATGGCACTTTACCTGTGCCAATACACAGATTCTTAGCTTCGTACATACCTTGGTTAGTATGTAATTCAAACGCTTTACCGTTGTACTCTACGTGTTCAACCTTAGTGGAAAACTGCACATTATTCAGCTGATGCGCAACCCATGCTAAGTAATCTGAAAACTCATGACGACTGATGCAGCTTAATTCAGCCGATAAAAAGCGATAAAACTTCTTATTTTTGACTAGGTATGACAAGAAAGAATATGGGCTTTCAGGTGCAACACCACTCACCAAATCTTTTAAGAACATAGTTTGCATATTGGTGCTATCAAGCAATAGTCCAGGGTGCCATGCAAAAGAATCTCGTCCTTCAAAGAACTTAGATTGAATCTGTGAATGTGGTGCTAAAAGTGAAGCAACACTTAAGTTAAACGGGCCAACCCCAACCCCAGCCAAGTCCAATACTGCCTTGTTTGTATTTTTATTTTCCATTTTAATTAATCCCTATTGATTTAAAGCTTTATGTAGTGGGTTATCCAACATGTCATCCATGTCTGGTAGCATACGAGATGCACTAGAATCTGTGCTGTGTCTAAACTTCGCTAAGTTCAAACCAATACGTAAAATACGTGGTTTAAACAGATCTAAGCGCTCAAAACGCTCCTGATATTCAGGGTGAGCAGCCATGTAATGCTGAATACGCAATGCCAATAATTCATAGAACTGTACTTCTGGCAGACCTAATTTCTCAACCAACGGAGAAATGAATCTCAGCACAGTCACAAAGTGCCCTGTTTGCAGATCATGAATGATCAACTCTTCTGGCAACTTCACCGTCACGTCTTTCACAAGATCCGCTAGAGACGCTTGCTCAGGAAGAGCACGATCGACCAAGCGCATATCACCTTGAAAATCTTTTAGTAAAATTCGCTTCGGTACTGAATCTTCTAAGACCACAGTGACATTCTGTCCATGGGCAATGAGAGACACCCCGTATTTACACAACAAGTGATAGAACGGGATCACTACCGCATCAAACAGACGATTTAGCCACTCTTTCAGATCTAAGCCAGATGCCTGAACATACTCGGCTATTAATGGGTTGCCCGCTGAGTCAGATTCCATTAACGCCGCCATTAAAATAGCGGTTTCATTATCCTCTAATTTGCAGTAAGCCGATTCTCGCCAAATCACACCTAATAGCTCATGATAACGATAAGGGGCATCGGTTAATTCTTGATAATCCGCTTGCGCCACAAAAGCCGCTGCGGGTTCTTGAAGTACCTCAGCCTGCTTAGAGATCAGTAATGGATCCGATTTAAAAACAGAATCAATCCAATCTGATGCCGTTGGACCCGCCAAAATATAACGCCCAGGAATACCGCGGTAACATGAGGTATTCATAATGGTCAATGGCAGTTTAATGTCATAATTATCTGGGCGAGTCACGTTACTCAATGTGCGGATCGAAAGCTGTGGTAAGAACTTGTCACCAAATTCACCAAGGTAGACCAGTGTTTGCTCGGACAACTCACGCACAAATAGCAGCGATAGTTTCTGATCCCATTGCCACGGGTGCACCGGAACCACAGTATAATCACTAATGTCCACATTAAATGAAGCCAGTACACTTTCCATTTTGTGTAATTCAGCCTCATCAACCGCCGATGAAATCAGCTGCTGCCAATCCACCTGATCATTCGTAGACTTTTGAATAATGGAATTATGAACAGCAACCCAAGCCAGTTGGAACGCACGCTCAGATTCAGGTGCATAAAGCTTTAAATCTTCACTGCTCCAGCCACGACGACCTTTGTTAAAAGCAAATTTAGGGTGACCATCAAACAAACTCTGCTGATGCTCACAAGACAAGAATGCAAGATCTTGTGCTGTCATGTTCGCTTTACGTAACGCCAGCTTACAGTCACCCAGCAATGTGGCATTCAAATCTTCAAAGTGCTCAGCCAATGCATCATCACTGATACCAATTTGCTCTTGAATATCACGCATGAACTGCGTAGCCAGCAGCGGCTTATCTTCTGAGTCTGTAATACGAGACAAAGAATCGGGGTCAATTACAATTTGCCCCCAAATATTTTCTTTACCCGTAAACTCATAACGAACACCCGTTTCTAACGTTAACGAAAAGCCAGAGCCTGACTCTTTAATTCGAAACGCTTGCTCGTAAGCCAACTCACTGATCAGTTTGGCGACCATTTTGCGATTCACCGCTGGCCAATAAGTATGTAATGCTATTTGATCCATCACCACTGCTCCGTAAAGAATGGCGCTCTTTCTAGCATTACTAATGCTGAACGCTTATGAGGGAAATTAAATTCAAAACGCTTCTGATAACCCACTTCTTGAATACGATTAAACAGGCGCTCGTTATCTGATCGTGGCTCTAATACAATGCGCTGCGTTCTGACATCATCGATGAACAAATAATGGCTGATAGCTCGCATCCAACAGTTAAAGAAAGCCGGGCCACGGAAGTCTGGTTCACCAACTAAAAGGTGAATACCACGATCGTAGTCTTGTACGTCGTAATACGGGCTTAATCTGTCTTCACTGACCCAATAAGCTTCAATATAACCAAAAGGCTGACCATTAAATTCACCAATCAACGGAATAATATGATCATCGTTTAATCGCTCTTGAGCAAACTCAGCCAGCTTTTCTTTACTCCACGCTTGTTCCCAAAAATGCGCGACACGAGGGTCATTCATCCAACGAGTAAAGCGATCCATATCCTTTTCAAGGTCGAATACACGGAAACTTACTTCAACCTCGGCGTCATGATCATATCGCTGATATACCACACCTTGTGGCATTGATGGACGCAATGGATGATGACGATATTGATTCATCGACTGTACTTGTTGAAGCGGAAATGCCGATGAAACTTTATGTAAATGCCACGGCTGCGGTTGCTGGTAAAACGCTTGGCGAGACAACACACTTTGCTGAAACAGAGGAAGGTAGCCAGCAAGGTGAGCCAGAACCGCGGATGAATCTGATGTCAACGTTACTGTTTCGATGGCTTTGTTATGACTAAAAACATGATCAATTTCTTGTTGAAGCTGCTCGACCGTCGCAGAATTATGAATGTCCTGCTCTGACAGCGTGATCGCCAACGTGGCTTCAGGCTCTAAATTGAACACAAAAGTGTTATAACTAAACATTGATAGCGTCCTTTGCATGAATCAATGGATTTGGTAAATCAAAATAAATCACTGCCGGATCTGGGATGGAGTTTTCATTGAAGTTTTGAAGGTAACAGTAGAAATTTCCTTTGCAGCACAGCGCGTCACTTTCTAGAACGTAATCGAGACATTTAGAATCACGAACACCTTGTTCTTTTAACTCTGCAAGTTGCTGATGCAAAATCGTCACAAGTGACTTTTCATCCACATCGCAATTAGCAGCAATAGAACCAATCACATTAAACGTAGAGTTAATGATCAGATAATACGCAAAATAACGACGAACTTTATCTTGATCCCAGTAGTTTTCAATGTCTTGCTTCGTATCATTTAAAGACTCAGCAAAGCGCTCAAAAGCCAGATCCGTATACCCTGTTCCCTGACAGTCGCGGTAATACATACCCACCGGGAAACCCTGATCCATTTGAATAACAATGTTCTGTTGATGGGCAAGGAACACCACACCAAAGTTAGCTTGCAGATTAAATAATGGGACAACGGCATGCTGACTGTATGCGCTAAACCATTTCAATGCCGCTTCTTTGATTGTGAGTTTTTTGTCTTGTGCGAATTGTTTGATGCGCGCCGCAACTAGGCTTTCACCACCGTATGGGTTTTGCTGGGTTAAAGTAGCCAGTACCACCGCTTCTTCTTCCGGCTTGTCGCTCAAAGGGTTGTCTCTGAAGGCAACCAAACTTTCGTCAATCACGTTACCTTGCTTATCAACTAAACCAACATAAGCTGGCTCTTGCATCAGTTGGAAGCCTTGTTTGTCGCCCAGCACCTCACTGATCTCAGTATCATGGAAAAGCTGATTTAAGCGAGTGCCTCGAATCACTTCTTTTAGTGATAAGTTACGAATTGAGTTGGTTAGCTTCACACTGAGTGAAAATTTCAACATGTAAGGCAAAGAAGGGGCGTACAGAGAACGCGTGGATGAAGTTGGATACCAGTTCGTACCTAATACACCAAGATCGCGCACTTGGCCTTGTGCTACGTAATCTTTAACATCTTCATTCTGTTGAAATACGCCCCACTGCCATGGGTGCACTGGCAATAACACTTCATTTTCTGTTAACTGAGATTCAAGTGCTTGCGCTAAGGCGGAATCATGTTGCACTAACTCATTTAGGCGCTGAGCTAAACTCTTTTCACCCGAAGAACCAAACACAGTTACCGACTTATCAACCGCTAACCAACGCAGAGCAAATTTACCACCAAACTCAGGGGAATAAGTCTTGGCATCTTCGTAGCTAAACTGCTCACGGCTCTTAGGCGCAGGGTGGAAAGAATGACCAATTAATAAACCTTGCTCCGCATGCTGGAAATTTAAAGCTTGATCAAATAGCTTCTCTGCGTAAGGGCTTTCACCCACCGCCATGTAAGTATTGCGGTAACTTTCTTTTACTCGCGTTGCGAAAATGTCTTTTTGTTCTTCAGAAATCAAACCAACCAGGGCTTGTTCATTTAGAATAAATTCAAGTACTTGCTCAAAGCTTATCGTTTGCGCTTTTTCACCATAAAAAATCGCTGGGAATTGGTACTCATGTAAACCAACCGAAGAGACATAACGTAAAGGGATTCTGATTTCACGCTGTTCTGAAAGTGGGATCAAGTAATACGCTTCGTAAGCATCTTCAATAATCTGGACTGTTGAACACTCTCTCGCCAAGGAGTTTAAAAAACAAGCAGCAGGAACATCGTTACCGTTACGTGTCATGCTAAGTGGATCTTGGTTGTTATTCATAACATTCTCATTGTTTGCAACAAAGGAGCGCGAATGCTAATAACTATCATTTGTATGTTCAACCAATTTCTAACAAAAATTTACAAGTATCTACAAAATTTATTTCATATATCAAATAGGCATAAAAAAAGCTGATTAATCAACCAGCCTTAACAATTTAACTACATTTTAAATAACAGTTATTTACTTTCTCATTAAGTATAAAAAGTAAGCTCCTCCGATGAGTGAGGCTAGCAACCCGGCTGGAAATTGCCAAGGATACCAAAATGTACGACCAATCCAGTCTGCTAATACCATTAGTACACCACCTAATAAACTTGCAGTAAGCAGCTGATGCGAAGCTCGGTACTGATTCAATGAGCGAGCCATATGCGGAGCCAATAAACCAATAAAGCTCAATGGCCCAATAACAATGGTACACAACGTAGTGAGTGCAGCCACTAGTACTAACAAAAGCAAGCGTGTCTGACGGCAATCTACTCCGACACTGCTTGCCGATGTTTCACCTAGCCCAATCAAATCCAACCAACGATGTCCAGCTAGCGCGATGCCACCTAAGACAGCCACGCCTACGATCAGTAAATACACATCATGGATTGCAACTAAGTAAGTCGAACCAGATAGCCAAGTCAGCAAAGCTCTGACGTTATCTTGCCCCGACGACATGGCAATACGAAGCAGTGCATCTAGCCCTGCGCTCAGCGCAATACCTGTTAGCAGCATCTGAGTCGGTGCAAAGTTTTGCTTTCTTCCCATCAACCAAATAATGGCCGTCACGCCAAGAGCACCTAAAGTGCCGAGTAACATTTGCTCATGCCTTTCTACAGCAAAGCCAAACATGGCCCCAGTAACCAAAGCCAATGCCGCCCCTGAACTGATCCCTAAAATCTCTGGGCTGGCCATTGGGTTGGTAGACACTCGCTGGATCATGGTACCTGCAATCGCCAAACCGATTCCGGCAAGTAAGGAGACTAAAACTCTTGGGAAACGAAGTTCTAAAATCGATGGGGATAAAGAAACAGCCCAACCCGCTTGCCCTTTGCCAATCACCAACGCGGTAATCAATGACACCACCATTAGGCTGATTAACAAGCTCAATACCATTGTTAAACTTCTTGAACGATAATGAGCTCGCACTTCATCTCTGGCTTTCAGATCTGACTGCAACACTTTACGGTTGAGTAACCACAATAAGAAAGGAGCACCAAGTAGCGCGGTCATGGCTCCCGTCGGTAATAACTCCCCACCAACGCCAGAGAATGGTTGAATCACTAAATCGGCCAGCAACAACATTGACGATCCCACGACTCCGCTGACAATGATTTGCTGCTTCAGCTTTCTTGCCCCCATCATACGGGCAATAGCAGGCGCCACAATACCAACAAATCCGATTAAGCCCACTTCACTGACCACTGCCGCTGTAATCGAAATAGCTAAGACTAAGCACAGTATTTTGATCTGCTTTACATTAACACCAACAGATGACGCGACCCCATCCCCCAGCTGTAATGCTGATAAAGGCCGTTCTAATAACAGTAACAAAATAACTGGCACAATAATCAAGGGGAGCAATGTCGTTACACTCGACCAATCGTTCTGGTTTAGTGTACCAGCCCCCCACACAAACACGCTGGTGAGCTTCTGCTCATGCAGCAACAACAACATGGTGTTTAGCGACCCAAAGAAAAGGCTGATCACCATACCTGCCAGTACCATGTGAACCGGAGAAAACCCTCGCTTTGCCGACAATACAAAAACAAGGGCAGTGGCAAGACAACCGCCTAGAAAAGCAGGAATAAAACCACCCACAGCAAGACCTGCTGGCAATAAAAGAATGCCTAACACCATGCCAAGCTCTGCACCAGCTGCCACCCCTAATGTGGTTGGTGAGGCTATCGGGTTGCGTAATACAAACTGCATGACACAACCTGAAACGGCAAGTGCAAAACCACACAATAACGCCACCGTTAATCGAGGCAAATAAGTGAGGTTAACAATCAAGTGCTGGTAGTTACTGGCATCATAGTGAAATAGCGTATTCCACAGTAAGCTCAACCCTTGTGAGTATGGAACGGTGTAATGGATTAAACTGAATACCGCTCCCACTAAAAGAAACACGCCGATCACACGGATCGGCATTGCTTTATTCGGCTCAGTTTTTAATAGATGAAGTGTGCTCATTAGTTATTAATTAATTGCTCTGTTATATGATCACTAAAACGCTGCGCCGCCACTAACCCACCAAATGTCCAGATGGCTGGCAACTCGTACACCGATTCTGTACGCGAAAACGCCATTGCCTGCCACAATGGTGACTCTGTTAATTGTTTTCTTTCATTCTCTTTTAAAGGCCCGAACACCATGAGGTTTGTTTTTTGGTGCTCTGCGAGCTTTTCGATTCCTGCTGTTGTAAAGCCCCATAAATTGGTTTTCTCATGCCACGAGTTTGACAGCCCCATTCCTTTAATTGTGGCTTGAGCTAAAGATCCCTCACTATGGATCCTTAATGTCTTGTCATTAATAAACCGAATAAATAGCAAAGGTTTGGTGTCTGGTTTCACCGTGCGAATTTTATCGCCATTAGCGGCCAAACGCTGCTCTGTCTGCTCTATAACCTGTTTTGCTTCCGCTTCTTTCCCAAATAACTTGCCCAATTCCAACGTAATGTGTTTTGCCGAAGCTAATGGCGCTTTGTCTTCACTATAAACAGTAAACACCAGCGTTGGAGCAATCGCACTCAACTGCTGATACGCTGGGGCCATGTGTTTACTGATTAAAATCACATCCGGCTTTAATTCTGTTAACAATTCTAAATTCGGCTCTCGACGTGAACCAACATTGGCTACCGAATCTTTTAACGCAGGTTCACTCACCCAAGCTTTATACCCTTCAACATCAGCGACCCCTTGAGGGCTAACGCCTAAACTCAGTACGGTTTCCGTTAAGACCCAATCTAATGCCACCACGTTTTTAGGTGTCTGTTCAAAATTAGCCTTTCCAAGCTCGTGTTTCAGCTCTAAGGCTTGCGTGGAAAATGCACATAATGCGATAAGTAAGGCAAATATCTTATCCATGAATTTTATCCTTTCGATTCAATAATAAACTTGAGGGAATAATGAGTTAAGGGATATAACTGATCGACTGGCCAGTCTGAGGGTGAGTAAATAAGGCTAACTCCATACCATAAATTTGTTGTAAGACATCAGGTGTCATTAACTCTTGTGGTGTGCCCTGAGCAATCACCTTACCTGAATGCAATGCAATGAGCTGATCGCTAAATTTAGCAGCCATATTAATATCATGCAGCACCATGATCACCGTTAAACCCAAGGTTTGGTTCAGCTCACGGATCAACGCCAGTAATTCATATTGATGAGCAACATCCAGTGCCGACGTAGGCTCATCCAGTAAAATACACTTACTCTGCTGCGCCAATAACATGGCAACCCAAGCTCTTTGGCGCTCACCGCCGGATAACGTTGCGACAAAACGCTCTGCAAATGGCGTCAAACCGACTTTTTCAATCGCATCATCCACGAGTTGGTAATCTTCATGACTATAACGCCCAAATGCCCCTTTCCATGGGTAACGACCAAAACACACAAGTTCGCGCACAGTCACACCATCGGTGATTGGTGGGTGCTGTGGCAAATACGCAACATTCAACGCAAAGTCTTGACTAGAAAATTGATGAATGGCTTTTCCATCAAAAAGTACTTGTCCATTCGCAGGGTTATTTTGACGACTTAACAATTTAATCAGTGTTGATTTACCGCAACCATTGTGGCCCAGCAAAGTCGTCACCTTCCCACTTTCAAACGATAAATTCGTATTATGAAGGATAGGTTTTCCATCGATTTCAAACGATGCATCGACCAATTGATACATAGGGTTACATCTATTTTTTCAGCTGAAATAATGCACAGAACCTTACCATATTAGAATGTTAATGATAATGGTTTTCACACTCAGTGTTTGTTAGTAGAATGCCCGCACCTAAACGCTCTTACACAGGATAAAAGAACCACCATGCCAAGGAAATCTGAGCGAAAACAAATACAATTAATCGTTATTGGTTTGATCGCCGCCCTCATGGGAATAGGACAAAATGGTTTACTCGTTTCACTCCCTTTTCTCGTCGAACACTCTGCATTTTCACTTCCCACTTGGTCCATCGTCATCGCTATTGGCAGCTTCCTCTTCTTACCCGCGGCACCATTTTGGGGCAGATACAGTGACAAAAATGGCCCTAAGAGTGTGGTAATACAAGCACTGAGTGGCATGAGCATCAGCTTTTTACTTCTCTTTCTCTTCACTTCACTCAGCGGCACTTACTCAGACTCTGCACTATACTGGCTCATTGGTTTAGTTATCGCGCGAATCATTTACGGCTGCACCGTAGCAGGCATGGTGCCAGCTAGCCAACACTGGGCAATTCTGCTCTGTGGGGAAGAAAATCGCCTCAAAGCCATTACTTCGGTAAGCTTAGGGCTAAGTACTGGACGCCTTGTTGGACCGATATTATCCATTGTATTACTAAAACTCGATCCTTTTGCCCCACTCACCATCATGGTTTTATTTCCAGCCATCGCTTTATTTGCGGCTATCTGGCTACCCAACCCACAGAGTGAGCCTAAGCCAGAAAAAAATATTAAGCAGCCTGCACCGTGGCTCCCACACACGGCATTATTACCTTATTTAATGACAGGCTTAATGTTATGTACGGTTATTGCTTTACTTCAATACAGCTTTTCACCATTAATCGGCAGTATCACTGAATGGCCTACAGATAAAATCAGTGACGCCATTGGTATTTTACTGACCATCAGCGCAGCCATGACACTCATTACTCAAATAATGGTCATTAAAAAGAAAAAGTTGGATATTAGCTCGATGTACCGCTTAGGTGCATTTTGTTTACTTACAGGCTTTGTTTTGTTCTTAAGTACCGAAATATGGGTATTTGCAATTGCCATGGCAATCAGTGCGAGTGGCGCAGCACTTTTGGTTCCAGCTTACACATCTAAAGCCACACAAACCGATTCTGACAACCCTGGTGCAGTAGCTGGCTATATTTCGATGTCTCATACTCTAGGCTATGGCTTAGCGTCACTCCTAGCCTCAACAGCCACGCTCTCAGCAATTTATCCGGTCTGGATCTGTATTGGATTATCTGCATGCGTGGTGGGTGTTGCTCTACTTAAACTAAAAAGCACCACACCAAAAGAAGCTCCCCAAAACTAAACACATACTATGGCCACCATAATCGATATGGTGGCCATAGTGCTTTCATCTCTTACTTAACAATCAACCATTACGATGATGCAAAAAATAATGGTGGGCACAGTCTAACGTTTATTCTCTGGGTTACGTGGGCACGTTGTACACCACTTCCTACCCTCACACTTATACACTAAGCAACAACTTGTACGTATCAATCTCAGTTTATCGGTTTCAATATCAACCTGAAGACTTGAAAGCAGCTTCACAGGCAAATTGCATGCATCAAACCATTGCTTCGCTTGATCCTGAAGGTATTCATTCGACAGCTTCGGCATAAAAGTCTGTAGTTTAACAATACAACCTAAAATACTGTCAGCCAATAAATGCTTAGTAAACCCCGGGCGAATACGGGTCCAATCATTCATCTCAGCACGATAAAACTCAAACAGCTCTTGTAACTGCAAGCCTGCTAGTTGAATTAACTCAGCGGCCGAACCACGATGATGTTGAGCGCTCTCAAACTGAAAACCAGAAATAAAATCTGGGTGAGTGTATTGCCCCATCCTTTTGATATCGGGCAACCCTTTACAGGCATAAATGGACACAAACGACACATAAACTGGCTGCCAACAAAGTAAATCCCATGTACGAGTTAACCAATACGCAGAGCCCGATTCTGGAGTATTTTGCGCCAACTGATCGTACAGCTTCTGAATATGCGAAGAACATTTGTGATCGATATGAATTACCCCCTGCTCGGTAGCATCATCGGGAATGCTTCCTACGCGACCATCAAGATAAGGAGTAACTTGCTTAGAATAATCAAATAATTGCTCAATGAAAGGATCGTGCATCATGAATGAAGTAGAAAAATCAACAACGTAAGATGACTGTCAGAATAAGATTAATACAAAATAAATGCAATTAATTATCATTTGAATAATAAAAAAGCTGATCCATGTTGGATCAGCTTCTTTAATTTTGCTTTCTAGCTATAGAACCACTTCCTCTGATTCCATTTTTCGCAGTTGAGTTAAGTATTTAATCCACCCCTTAGCCTCTTGAGACGGCTTAAGGTCTTCTGCTCGCTTTGCCTGAATCAGCGCACTTTCTAGGTTATTAAGCTTATAAAACACCCTCGTTTTTACTAACGAGACTGCTGATTTTTTATCTTTAGCTTTCACTTTATCAAGAGAAATAAGAGCTTGTTTATAATGCCCTTCCTGAACTAAAAGCTGAGCAAGGTTCCAATGGTACTTTTCTTTAAAACTGGTCGCTAAACGCCATACTTCAATCGCTTTATCCCATTCCTTTGCCATTTGCCAATAAGTGGCCTGCTCTACCAGTAACTTCACATCCGATTGCGACTTTTCCAATTCACTAATTTGTAAGGCTGCACGCTCTGGAATTCCACGCTGCGCATAAAGCTGAGCCAATAAACGTAAATCTTGCTGACTTAGCTCCACACCTTGCAATTTAGCCAACGCTAAAGAACTTAACGCCGCTTTATTGCGATTTAATCGAATCTGAAGACCTACTAGTTGTCGCCACCAATTGACTTTATTCGGTTGTAATACAATCAGCCTTTCTAATGTCGGAACGGCACTCTTCCAACGTTTAAGCTGCATCTGAGCCCCAAGTTTTAAAGACAATGGCGGCACCGTATCAACCTGATGGAAACGGTCGTATTGCTGTAAAGCACTTAATACTTTCTCCCACTCCGCAATTTGATAGTGGCTTTGTGCGATACGCAGCCAAAGCTCATCTTCTTTTTTCTCTTTAGGCAGTGACTTTACAAGCTGATAGTAATGAGGCAGCGCTTTCGAAAACTGCTGATCATTCAGTAATAAATCAGCCAGCATACGCCTTGTTACCCACGCTTGCTCATCTTGTAATAGACCACTATCGACTGCGTAGTCTAGTTGCTGGATGGCAGACTGAATTTTATCCGCTTGCCAATAAAACACCCCCAACATACGCGCTACAAAAGCCTTGTCATAAGCACGAGAGCTGTCTAAGTCTTTCAGCACAGCAATGGCTTCAGCAACTTTTTCCTCTTGGGCTAGCTGCTGCGCCTTTTGTACTTTATTTGCGGTGTATTTACTCAATTCAGCGGCTTGAACAGAAAGAGCAAAACATAACATTGATAACGCAATTAACACTGGTTTCATCATTTTGCTAACTCAAACTCCACTTTCACGGTTTGACCGACTTGTGCGATGGCTTTGCCATTCACTACTTTCGGCTGGTATTTCCATTTCTTCAGAGCTCTGATTGCTTCACGTTCGAACACCCTTTTCGGTGTTGCACTCACAATCGAAATATCAACAGGACGCCCCGTAGGATCAATCGTAAATGACAAGACCACTTCCCCTTCTAAGCCACGTTTCTTAGCTTTAGAAGGGTAGCGAGGCTCAACACGATATAAAGGCATTACCTCTTGGTTAGAAGTAAAATCAGCAAAGGTTGGGGCACTGATGGCGAGCCCTTCAATGGCCGTATCTAACCCTAATGATGGTAAAGAGGTCATTGGGGTAAGCGCTGTCATTTGTGTTTGAGCGCGGGACATTTTGGCTTCCGGCGGTGGCTCTGGCGCTTTAGGTTGCTCAGGCACACTGCGCTGTCGACGGCGAACTTCTTGTTCATTTTCCACCATCACCATATTAAAGCTCAATGCCTCACTGGCTTCGGAGGAACGATGGTGGCCTTTATCCACCATCCAAGCCATAAAGCTAAACAAACTTAACGCAATGGCAGCAGCCAATGGAATAGCTAGTATGACTCGCCCCATCAGCGCTTCTCCGCAGCCAACGCAATATTTTTCACACCAGCCCCTTTCGCAGCATCCATCACTTTAACAACGGTGCCGTTATAAGCATGCTCATCGGCTTGAATCACCAAAGAGGCATCTGGCTTATCAAGTAGCAGGTGCTCTAATGTGGCCTCTACACGCTCTACGTCCACCATACGCTTATCAATGTAAATATCATTAGAGGAGGTGATCGCAACAAAGATCCCCGCGTCTTTTTGACTCACCACATTGGAAGCTTGTGGACGGTTTACCTCAACCCCAGATTCTCTGACAAATGAGCTCGTCACAATAAAGAAAATCAGCATGATAAAAACAATATCAAGCATAGAGGTGAGATCGATTTGCGCTTCCTCATTTTGACTTTGACGTCGACCGAGTCTCATCGCTGACTCCTTAATGATTTTTCTAATTTCAATTCAAGTAATTTGCACGCTTTTGCTAAACGAGCGTGTACAAACATGCCAGCTAAAGCAGCAACCATTCCCGCCATTGTGGGTAAGGTGGCCAATGAGATACCTGAAGCCATGAGCTTAGGGTTACTACTGCCTTGATTAGCCATCACATCAAACACAGAAATCATACCAGTCACAGTTCCTAATAAACCCAACATAGGGCAAATGGCCACTAACACTTTAATAAAGTTAAGGTTTTGATTAAGGGCGAGATGAGCTTGACCAAGCCAGCTTTCACGAATGGCCAAAGCGTACCAAGAAGAATGATCTTTTCTTTGCTGCCACTGCTCCACCCAAACTTTGCGTTGTTTAGGAAAAGAGAACATCAAATACAGAATACGCTCTACAATCAATAACCAACACACAGCAACGACAGCGGCAAGCCACCAGAGCACTTGTCCACCTTGCTCCATAAACTGTTGTAGCGATAGCAACCAGTTATGCAGCAATGGCGAATTGTCCCCCAATAAACTTGCCAGCCCCGCAACGGATAATAAATCCCCCATTACGCCGCATTTCCTATTGGTGAAGTTTCAGCCCCTGAGCCAGATTCACGCTCTGCCTGCTCAGCAACGAGACCGATACCTTGCTTCTCAAGAATATTACGAATACTTTCAGATTGAGTGCTCAATAAGTTATGAGCTAACAGCAATGGCATTGCCGCAACCAAACCAAGCACCGTTGTAACTAACGCCATCGAAATTCCCCCAGCCATCACTTTTGGGTCACCATTACCAAATTGCGTGATCACCTGGAATGTTTCAATCATGCCAGTAACCGTTCCGAGTAAGCCCAACATAGGTGCAAGAGCCGCTAACAGCTTCAGCATCGACAGACCTTTATCAAGGCGGTTTTGTTCATCCACAACCACCTCTAATAAGCGCAGCTCCAGCGCCTCGACTGAGCGGTTCTGCTCTTTATCATAAACAGCCAGTACACGACCCAGTGGATTGTTACCTATCTTCGATGGATTTTTTAACTGGGAGCGAATTTTCTGACGAGCCACCATTAACACCCCGCCTCGGAATAACGCAATCGCTAAGCCAACGGAAAGAAGACCTAAAATAACTTTACCAACAACGCCACCTGCATTTAATCGGTCCATTAAACTCGGTGTATGAGCAAGTTGTTCCAACATAATTCCGCGAGAAGGATCAACAACAAAATTAGACATGGTTCCATTCTGCAAAGCGCTAAGCGAGCCTAAAGTCGGGCCATTATCCGGCTGCTTAATATAAACTTTGGCATCTTGGCGCTGACCATTCCAATTCACATAACCTTGTTCTGTCACTAAGCCTATGGCACCTAGTCGAACGGCCGGAACTTGGCTCGATTCACCTTCGCTGTTAATAAATTGAATCTCACTCTGAGAGACCTGCCCACTGGCAATGATCTGCTCTTCCATGCTTCGCCACAATCCGGTCAACTGTGACATAGAAGGTAAAGATTTCGCTTCCACGACATCATCGATCACAGCGGCATACTGGTTACTATCAACACCAGTTACCGACTGATTTAACTCCGACTGCAATTCTTTCGCGTTTTGGCGAACAACACCAAACAGCTCACCTAGACTGCCCGTTTCTAAACGAAGTTGCTCTTCAAGGCGAGCTAACCTGTTTTCATTTTCACTAAACTGGGCCGTTAATTTATCGGTACTGTCTTGCAAAAAAAGACGCTTTGCTTCTAACTCTGCTTTTCGCTTTTGTAACTCTTGCTCAGTTTGCTTAAAGCCTAACTGACGAGCTTGATCATGCTTCTGCTGCTGAGTATTTTCTATTTTTGCTTTTTGGGTTAACTCTGTTGTGGCTAAGGTACAAAAAGAAACACTGGCTAAACAAAGTGCGGAAATAAGTGCTTTTAATTTCATGTTATTTGCCCTCAGCAGCAACTAAAGATACAGGTAACGTGATCAAGCTCGGTGCTGCTTGCTTCGTGGCGATATTGTAAGCTTTATCCAGCTCAGGTTTCATAGCCGAATCCAATGCTTGCCATGACCCTTTATTTTGATCCCAAGCCCAAAACTTAGCCCCACTTAAATTACGAGCCACCAAAGAGATACGACCTAAATGCAAAATATCCGTTTCAATAACTCGGTTATTTGCTAAGTTGATCTGCCCCTGATAAACGCCCAGCTTAGTACCGTAATCCATTTCTATTTGATAAGCCTCTAGAATACGACGGTACTTCTCTGCATCACTAACATCAGCACGGGTCATCACCTGTTCAAGCTTTTCAATACGCTCCAAACGCTGCGTGTATTTAATGGGTTTGTCCTGATCTACGATGCTTTTCAGCCCCTCAATCATTTGGTACATCAAAGGAACGACACCTTGGCGAGTGTACTTAATTTCATCAATTTGCGCTTCGATACTGATCGCTTCTTGGTTTTGGTTTTCCACCAACGCCGCTAGATGATCACGGTATACGTTCAAGTTTTTCACTTCTTCTTCTAGCTGCTCAATTTCAGCTTTAAGAGAGATTGCGGCTTCAGCACTGGAATCTATTTTTTTCTGGCTAGTAGCAGATGCATTGTTGGTTTTATTTTGAATAGCTTGGGCACTATCAAGGCCAGAGGCATACACGGTGGAAAGTGTGGCAGAGAGAACAATGGCCAAACTGGTTTTCATCAAATTCATATAAATAGTCAATTAAGTATAGAGAAGGTCTAATTGTGGTGTTTATACCACCAATGCCGTATTGATAAAAGATGTCATTATCAATCTCATGTTTATTTTGATTAGAGGCAAATAAACATGAAACAGCACTGATTATTCTCTGATATTGATCCCCCTCTATATGTATAAAAAGAAAATATATTTCCTGATATAGCCCATTAAAAGTATTTATAACTTACTGCCATCGCGTTCTTTTCCTTCATGTATGCAAATTGATGATTAACTCATATAGACAGTGATGTTTGTTCCAATTCACTGTTCACGAGCAGTACTGCAAGCCTTGCAGTGCTCCAAATTCAATCAATATGAAGGAAATAAAAGTATGCTATTACTTTATATATCAATGATTCAAATCCTCATCTTTGCGTTTTTTTTTCTTTAGAAAAACGCTCCCCACGAGTAAATTATGAGAAAACCAAACATTTTAACCTATGGTGGTTTGCTATTGTTCTTGCCACCCTTTTCTGGGTAAGGCTGTTTTTTGTCTTTTGGCCAGAACTGAGTGGTATTGGCATGAAGCTCAGTGATGACCCTATTATAGAAGGTTTTGGCTTTTACCTTTTCTACTCTTTCTCTAACTACTGGTTCCACCGCTTAAAACATTCCAACACCATTTGTTGGATGCTGCACAAACTTCACCACTCCACCTCCCACATGGAAAGTAAGCTCGCTTTTTATAGACATCCATTGGAAGTTATTGCCAACGGTGCATATCTTATAATTCTGGGGCGACTACTTTTTGATATATCTATCTATGGAGTCGCAATAGCATTGCTCATCGAAGGTAGCCTGGAGGTATTCCATCATTCAAATATCAAGATAGGGAAACGATTTGAATGGATCGGTCATATTGTCCAAACACCAGACATGCACCTGATCCATCATGAGTTTAATCTTCACCGCTACAATTACTCACCGTTTCTCTGGGACACGATTTTTCGTACCGCCCGCATACCTAAACACGATAAGAAAACACGTTTAGGATTCAAAAACAGCAATAAGATTATTAAATTCATGCTATTAAAATAAGGAACGATAACTATGAGTAGCTTAGTTACAAGCGAAATTAATAAGGTTGTCAGCTTTAAGCCACAGCCCGAATTTGATTTAGAATCATTACGAAACACGTTAGGTATAGATGCTATCGGAACCCAAGAGCTAGAATCTCGATTACGTGAGGAGATCTCGATCTACTTAACCGGTACATTTTTTAATAGTGAAACCAATCGAAGTAATAAAAAATCCTACAAGACCTTAAGTGCTGAATGTAACGTTAGTCATACTTACATTTGGAAATTTCACATGAAAGAACAAGCGATTTGTATCACCAATATGAATAAGATCGCGAACTTTTTTCAAGTTCGGTACTTAGTGTCTAATTTTGAGGATAACAGCACGAGCTAAACAACGACAAAAACTGATTATGTGGTCATTATTAACTAAGTTATCCGTTGTATTGATACTTTAGTTAATGGTGATAATCAGAACAACTCGCTCGATAACAATAAAGCCAATGGCACTCTCGTCATTGGCTTTAACGCTGCCAATCGTATTCGTAACAGAAACGATAAAAAACACATTCTCCAGTGGAAAGTGAGCGTCTTTTCTTGACCGAAAAGTAAGGCCATAAAGTCTTACTTACAAGACAGCCTTTTCACCTGAAAATAATTAAAATTTTTTCATAAAAACACTGCCAATCAGCCAAAATTAAAATTCATTCATAAATCAAACACGTAAATAACAAAAATATCACCTCATACCTCAAGGAAAGAATTTACGCTTCAGCTAACCTATCAACAATAGTTGACAGGTTTATCATAGTGGCCCAACCTTATGTGCAACAAAGAGACAAAACCAAGTTGCACTACATTACGTACACCTGATTAAACAAAGCAATCACATGACAACATTGAGGGGGACACATGCTTTTATCTCCATTATTACTTTTAATTGCCATCGCAGTTGGAACCGCACTCATTCATCTCATGGCACTCGGTTTTTTGATCTTTTTTGAAAAACCAATGTACATTTGCTGTGAGCGATTCAGAACATTACTGAGTATTGGCAGAAAAAGCAGACCAATAAGAAGAGCATCACGTCACTCATAGCCACGTATTCCCTTACGACCTAGTAAGCTAACAAGTTTTGGGCACTCTGAGATTTTACTCGAGAAAATCAGAGTAGCGGCCTCCCGAAACCGCCATAATTCCCTTATGATACAAAAAATAAGTCCAATAAAGTGAATTTAACTTGCTATATTCTAACCTCAAACAAGGTCAACCTTACCCATTAACTACAGATGATTTAACCATTCGCTTAATCCGTGAAGATGATCTGCCTGACGTCTTCTCAACACTTGAAAACCCAAATGTCACGCAATATCTGTTTTTTGCTCCCGCTCCACTCGAGGTATATCAAGCCTTTTTTACCCCAATAGTAGAAGAAACTCAAAATGCCATAGAAAAAGAAAAATGGCCCGAACACCCTACTTTTATTATTCGAGATAACAGCCAACGGTACATGGGTATGGTAGGACTCACTCAAGTTATGCTACTGCAAGGCAACTTTGAGATAGGCTTTCAACTGCCTGAACACGCATGGCAACAAGGTATCGCTACAGCGGCCTGTCAGCTACTGACTCACATCGCTTTCTCAGAATTAGATGCTCACAAAATCGCCGCAGATTGCTATGCTCAAAACATCGGCTCGGCTGCCGTACTAAAAAAATCAGGGTTCACGCAAGAAGGTAGCCAGACTGGTTACTATAAAATCAATGCAACCTATGATGATCGTCTTATTTTTGGTATCACATCGGCACAATACTCCGCCTTATAAGACGTATTTTAGCAAGAAAGACGCGATATAAACCCTGAACAAAACGTTTCTGATCAGGGTTATATTCATAATAACTACGAGCGCAATTGATCTAACTCGGTTTGCACTAAATGAAATACTGAGCCTTCTGTGAATTGCCCGCTTTCTTCCTGAACTCCCACAGGCTTATCTGCCAATATTTCGATAGCTTCTGACACATGATTAATCGCCCAAATAGAGAACCTACCTTTTTCAACGGCTTCCACTATGTCTCGGCGCAACATTAAATTATGGACATTGGATTGTGGGATGATCACCCCTTGATTGGCCGTACGCCCTTTAATGGTACACACATCAAAAAAGCCTTCTATCTTCTCGTTGACACCACCAATCGGCTGCGCTTCACCAAACTGATTCATGGAACCTGTAATCGCCACATCTTGCCTTAGAGGACATTGAGAATAGGCCGAAATAACGGCACACAACTCGGCCATTGAAGCACTATCGCCATCCACACCACTGTAAGACTGCTCAAAAGTAAGATGCGTTTTTAACGGTATCTTCGCCTTTTTTCCAAAAATAGACGCTAAATACGCCGATAAGATCAGAACCCCTTTAGAATGGATACTGCCGCCCAGTTTCACCTTACGCTCAATATCAAACACTTCACCTTCACCAAATGCCGTCGTTGCCGAGATCCGATTTGGTGCACCAAACATGTGATCTGAAGTTGAAATTACGGATAGCGCATTCACTTGCCCAATCGTACTCCCATCTGTTTCAATTAAGGTTGTTCCATTAATAAAGCTTTGCATTACCGTGTCTTTTAAGCGACTCACCCGCATTTCTTGGCTTAATAAGGCTTGCTCCACATGGCTTGAACGGATCAAGTTGGCGTTGGAACTACGAGCAGTATAATTAGACTCTCGCAATAAATTAGCAATATCGGCAGAATGCAAAGAAAGTTTATTTTGATCTCCAGCTTGTCGAGAGCTGTACTCAATAATTCGTGCAATTGCGTGGCGATCACAATGTAACATGCCGCTATCATTCACGATACTGGAGATAAAACGAGCGTATTGCAGTTCCGACTCATCCGTACGATCCATTTCATCTTCAAAATCCGCCGTAACCCGAAATAGCTCACTAAACTCAGGATCATAATGTTGAAGCAGCTGATACGTTTGATAATCCCCAAACAAAATAATTTTTACATCCAGTGGGATGGATTCCGGCTCTAAAGACACCGTGCCAGAGAGTGTTACTTCTCGCTCTAATGAATTTAAATTGAGCTTTTGAGATCGCAATGCCCGTTTTAAGCCGTCCCACACATAAGGGCGCTCAAGCACTTTTACTGCATCCATGAGTAAAACACCACCATTCGCACGGTGAAGGCTACCTGCTCGAATCAAAGAGAAGTCGGTAAAAACAGTGCCTTTAAACGTGGCATTTTCAACGTAGCCAAATATGGTGTGATAATTGGGAATTTCTTCCACCACAATTGGAAACGCATCATCGTTTTGGCTCACCAATAAATTCACTTGATAACGACGTGGCATTTTTTTATCTAAAGCAGCATACGCAAGCTCGGCATGCTCTTCACTTTCTTGTAAAAAGATGTCGATGTTTTCTAAAATATCGCTCTGCATATCAGACAAATACGCTTTAACATCGCTTTGACTGCGGTAAGTTTCTTTTAATTTTTTTATAAAAGGAGCCACAACACCTAACGCTACCCCTTCATCAAGCTTTTGAAGTTTTTCGGAATAGTCTTCTTCCCATTCCGTCAAGTGCCTGATCATCCCCCTGAGTTTAACCTCTAGCTTATCGATGGTCGCTTCAAATTTGTCTTGGGCTTTTTTCGGTAGAGCATCAAACGTTTCTTCGGTATGCAGCTCTTCGCCATCCAAAGCAATAAATTGGTAATCCCCCTGAGTTGTTACCGCTAAGCTTACGTCCATTTCCTTAGCTTCAACCGTAAGCTGCGCCAGCGCATTTTCTTGCTTTTTCACTAACTGATTTTTCAGGGTTTCAGAACGGGAATAATACATTTCATTATCGAAGGCAAGGGGTAACGCTTTTACCAACTTCGACATTAATTTCTCAATGTCCTTTTTAAACTGACCACCTAACCCCGTCGGTAACTTTAATACCTTTGGGCTTCGCACATCAGCAAAGTTCGCCACGTAACACCAGTCATAACGAGGATAGCCATTAGGGTCGTGTCGGTTAAGGTAGCGTAGCACCATGGTTCTTTTCCCTAACCCATTACGCCCTATCGCATAAATGTTATAACCCTTTTCACGAATAGACATCGCAAATTCCACTGCTTTTTGAGCTCTTTCTTGCCCAACAATTTCATCCAGTGGGGTCAGTTTTTTGGTTGACTTGCACGTCAGATCATTAAGCTCAGATACACGGTACAGTCTGTCACTGCTTAGAGGTTTTATTGGCATAGATGTCCCTCTCTCTCGCCGGATAATGTCTCTAGTGTAGACTGTAAATGATGACTTTTTAGTGACTTAGCTTGTATTTAATTCGAAAAAAGAAGGGAATACCTACCTAGTGCACCAAAAACTGTTCTAAATAAGAAGAGGCTTAGAAAGTGGAAAACGACAAGATGTAAGTCTTTGACTATAAGAAATTTTTCTATTTTATAAGGGGAGTCAGTCATATTCAGCTGAGCTAAATGAATGCAATGCGAATACAATTATCTCATTTTTTACTGCTTAACATTCTCCATAAGTGGTAAGTCGCATGAGTTAAAAAACCAAATGCAATCAAGAAAAAGAACTTAGAGAGTAAAGGGACCAATGCAAATGACCATGCAACCAGCACAAACATAATTCCAATTAGCCCAGAAAGTCCCCATTCATGTGACATGTCCCTCTCCTTCTGCATTTGTGCATCATCACAACAGTATAGAATATGAAACCAATGTCATTTTAATTTTAACTGCGCCAGTTCTCAATTTATAAAGAATTGCTTGCTTAAAAAGCCACATCCAGAATAAGAAAATCTATATAGTTAATATTTTCAATGTATTAGCTATGCTGATGCTCAATGCGATGCTTCAGATTTCTCATAAGGTAACAAGAGCAGGTCAAACGATTTCAATTATCCCTATTAGGCTCTTAAACTTATGCTATTAAAATCTAACCACCCATTTGCCAGCAGTTCCCCACCAGACAAATTATCTCGGACTCCCATTTGCTGCTTAATATGAAATATTGGTAAATAATCCCCGCGCTGTATTAACTGCTTTTCGATGGCACGTAGCGCTTTTAAACGTACCGACAAATCAACACTTTGCATGCTTTCTACAACCTTGCCTGTTAACCAAGCTATTTCTTTTTTGCTAAAACAGCATCGGAAAACAGAGGTCGTCAGAAAAAATTCAATCCAGTCCATTTCTAGGTCGGTGCCAAATACTGAGCCTGATACCAATACATCGGCTTTTTGTACCAAATCACCTTGATCAAACTCAGGAAAACTCACCACCTGAACCTGATTCTTAACACCAATATCATCAAGCTTTTTAGACAAATACCACGCCGTATCAATATGATCATCAAGCTGATAAGTCAAAATCTGTAAAGGAGGAGTATCGACCAGAGATTCTAGCCGTAATGGATTCTCTGGTAAGCTCGTCGGTGAAGCTTCTAGCAACATACTATCGGCTTTTTTATAGTCCGTTCGATTCAAAAGTGGGTTTAATGGTAGCTGCTGAAAAAAAGCCATTAACGCAATACGATTTGCCTTTTTTCGTAACCACGGATGGTGATAATGATTCAATGCGCAATATGTATTGCCTTTTTCCCACTGAACCAAGTGCTGAAAGTCTTGCTTAGCCTCCGAGGACAACCCATGACAACAAACCAAATCAGAATTGAGTTCAAAATTAGTGGCTTTGTCCCCCACATTCCACACCTCTACCGCATCTAACCATGGCCGGTAACCATGATAATGAGGGTTAGCGGTTAAACGAGTTCTCCACTCTGTTTGTTCTGATAAATAAAAAGAACCGCTGTAAAGCGCATCCCCATTCTCACTGTATGCAGTAATTCCTCCCGCAGAATGAGCTAACAGCTTGGGAATGAGCTCAGGCATCAAATGACTGCTAAATTTCAGTGTTTTTTGATCAATAACCGTCACTTCATCAATCAATTGGAATAAATAGCGATTACAGTGTTCTGTGTTACGTAATTGTTCAAAATGAGCTTGAATATGATGTGCTGTGATCGCTTCATTATTATGAAAAGTAATTCCTTTTCTCAGCACCACAACCCAACTTTTTCCATCTCGCCACCATTGCAGAGCCAAGTCACCACACACTTGTTGATGCTGTTCATCCACTTGAAGCAAACGAGAATAAAGATAACGACTTAGATGAACTTCTGTGCGGCGAGCAAGCTGAGTTGGCTCTAAACTGTGCGTTCCCCGGTAGAAGGGCACTTTTAATACATCCAAGGCCTCTTTTTCATTTTGATGTTGCTGTAAATAACTCGCCAACAATTTTTGTCTATCCGTTCCTCTTAGTAACTGTATGGCTTGATCCAATTTATTCTGCTTTAGTAACTGATTAGCTTGCTGCTCTATGGCTTCTTTCGGATTTTGTAGTAATCGAACTTGAGGAAAATTCCCACGCCCAATACCTGGTTGCCACTCAATCCATAAATCTTGCTCTAATCGCTTAATAACGAGCTGGGCATTACGACGAGTGCACCCTAAATACTCTGAAAATTGATCCAAAGAAAGAGGCTGTAAAGAGGAAGATTGACAATGACACATCAAAAAATCCAGAGCTAACCAGTAGCGCATAACAAATAAAATCCTTTTATTACTGACGACTCATCGCCGCTTTAATGTCTTCAATCAACAATCGAGTGCGGTTGGCCATATTTAGCCTTGCCGGGTATAGCAAAGACACTTGAGTTCGGCTCACATACCAATCAGGTAAGAGTGGAATCAGCTTTCCTTGCGCGACAAGTTGATCCGCCGTTAACGTTGCCATCACGCCAATACCAAAGCCTTGCTCTATGAGATGCCGATAACTGGCAATGCTGTTGGCTTTATGTTGATGGTTCAGCATAAAGCTTTCCTGCTCTCCTTGGCTGTTATGAAGAGTCAAAGTGTCCATTTGATCGTTACCCGCAACGGAAACCCAATCAAATTGACTGAGCTGCTGCGGACATGTTGGTAAAAAGTGCTCCCAATTAGCACCAGCATAAAGCTTAATATCCGTTTTCACCAAGGGAAATGAAATTAAGCTCGAATCAGGCAAATCTCCCGATCGAATGGCAATATCAATGGACTCATCAATGATCGACAACCTCTCCTCGGTGATCAACACATCAAATTGCACTTTAGGGTACTTGTTATGAAATGCGCTGAGGATCGGCATTAACTGATACTCATAAAAATCGTGCGTCGTAGTAATACGTATTTGGCCTTTCACTTCCTGAGCAAAACTTTTTACTTCATCATGCCCCGCTACCGCTGCTGGTAACAGCTGTTTCGCGTGTTGGTATAATGCCGAACCTTCCGCAGTGATATTGACCTGACGAGTACTACGAATGAACAGCTTAGTCCCTAAGTAATCCTCTAACCTCGTAACTTGTTCACTGACTTTCCCCCGTGGCATCCCCAAGCGCTTCCCCGCCAACGTAAAACTGCCCGTTTCAGCAACAACCGTAAAAATAGCCATGGGTTTTAAGTAATTCAACAGCACTAATTGATACCTTTTTAGTAACACTAAATGGAAATATTACCCACTAATAGAATCAATAAACAAGTGCAATAATCATCTTAACTTAATTCAAACAGGTACTTATTATGACCATGAAAACACTTGCCATCATTGGCGGAACAGGCAAAGCCGGGCAACAAGTGATTGATGAAGCGTTAGCCAGAGGCTACCAACTACGAGTACTGGCTAGAAACCCCGAAAAAGTGAGAAAAAGCCCAAACATTACTGTTATCTCTGGAGATGCACGTGACAAACATAGTTTAAGAATGCTTTTAGACTCTGCTGATGCAGTGGTATCGACTTTAGGCCCCGCTGGCATCAATAACAGTATTAAAAAAGCCAAAGAAGCCGCTAAAGACATGCTTTGCTACAACAGCACCAAAACCTTATTACCATTAATGGCAGAGCAAGGCATTAGCCGGATGGTATTAACAGGCGGTGCCAGCCTCAAGCTGCCCGAAGATAACAATAATTTCATTATGCGTTTCCTGCTTAATAAGTTTGCGCCTAAATTATTAGGAGATTTGGCCATCGATCGCCATAAAGAATACCAACTATTAAATGAATCCAATATCGAGTGGACCATTGCCCGCTGTGGAGAAATCATAGATAAACCATCCAATAAACCGTTAAAGACCAGCGACAACAAATTTCAAGGCGGTCAAATTTCCACTCACCACCTCGCCAATTTTTTATTGGATCAAGTCGAAGATAAACAATTTGTCCGAAAAGGTGTGTTTTTAGCAGGGTAGTTCAAACCCGTTATATCCGGCTTATTTCTTACTAAAAGTAATAAGCCTTGGCCCCTAGCTCAACGTAAGCCTGTTTTTTGTTCTATAAAAGGTGAAATTACCTGTTAAAGCTTTCTATTTTTCTTCTTCTTTTTACCACGATAATACAAAGGAAATCGTATCTAAAAAGGGATGAAAATGAATACATTAGCTGAGAAACCCACCTCAATATGGAGCCAACCAGTTTTTAGGACTCTATTTTTCACTGCATTCTTTGCTTCACTAGGATCCACTATTTATAAACTCGCCTTACCTTTATTGGTGTACGAGATCAGTGACTCTGCTGAAATGATGGGCTGGATGCGTGCAGTGGAATTTTTACCGAATCTATTACTGGCCATGTTCATTGGGGCGTGGGTCGATCGGTTTAATAGAAAACGCTGGTCACAATGGATGCTGATTGGGCAGATAGCGTGTCTTATTACGGCTTACCTCGCGGTAGAGTGGTTAACATCACCGCTTTGGGTGTTATTTCCCGCTGCGTTTCTAATGACCGCATTCGACTATGGTTATCACAATGCACGCATGGGCATTTTCAAAAATGTATTACCCACAGAGCAACAAAATACCGCCACGGCCAGAATGAGCTCATTATACAATTTCTTTGATACCCTTGGTCCTGCCCTCTCTGGCATTTTATTACTGCTATCTGCCATTCATAATGTCTTCTTACTGATGATTATGATTTACCTATTGGCTTACCTGCAATTCTCAAAACTGCGCTTTGAAACACCATCCCGTCACACCTCTTCTTCTACTTTTCAAGCCATTAAACAAGGATGGGAAGCGTTAAAAAATAATACCTGCATGTGGCACATAACTCTCGCTGTCATGATCATTAATACCACAGGAGCGGTGTTTTCCATCCAGTCGATCTTTTATGCAAAATCAGCCTTAATGCTCAGCAGCGCCGAAGTAGGTTACATTGTTGCCAGTGCTGGTATAGGCGGCCTACTTGGATCACTGATTGCCGATCGTCTACGTCGTATAATGGGGTTAGGCCATTTACTCATTTCCTCAATCTTTCTCGAATCTATCGGCTTTATTTTTATTGTTGTCACTCCCTCTAGCCTCACCCTCAGTATTGCCTTTTTTTGGGTTAGCTTTATTGGTGTGATGAGCAATATTTGTATTTGGAGCTATCGACAAGAAGCCTTTGATGAACATGTCATGGGGCGAGTGGCAGGCATCACGGGATCACTTTTTAAACTATTAATGCCCATAGGTTTAGCTCTTTCAGGTTACGCTGTCACTATGTATGGCATTAATAACATTTTCATTACGTGTTTTGTTTTTCAATCTGTTACTGCCGCTGCCTTACTTTTTAGTCAAGTAAAACACCTGAAATAACCAACGGCTGATATCAAGCCGCTTGCCTATAACATAATAAGTAGAGATAAGTGGCTTGGTTTTTACGCCAAAGGCTGATACAACTAGCCATAGTTAGACTTAAAACTCTTTCCATACAATTTACATAAGCAAAACACCACCAGAATCAATTGATCACATAATCAACAACAAAGCTTTCTTTTTACTAAAAATTCTCAAAAATTCATCCTATGTCCAGATTTCTTGGCTATGATTAGTTGGAACTAGCTTCAAAGTTTTACTTCTAATGAACACCGTTTAATTATACAATTAACACAATAAAACAACGTTCAATAAGGTGGCACTATGAATTTAATGATCAAACACACCATCATGACAACAATTGCATTTTTGCTTTATGTTTCATTCAGCGCATTGGCCAATGCACACACATTTACGGAAATCGAACACATTGTACCTGCCATTCAACAAATTACCCTTTTATAAATTAAAACTTAACGAATCTGTGCTGGCCTGCTGGTAACTTTCAATAAGAGAAACTTCCTTATGTAATACATAGAGTTGCTAACCTCAGGCCTACAATTTCTCTCTTTCTCTTTACATACCTCCCTATTGCTTTTGCATTAATACGCAATGATAAGCGCAATAAATCGACATTTGGCTCGGATTTACCTGCATATTCATGTATTCTGAAAACAATTTTCTAACTAAGTCACATTTTTGACTGGGTGTGCTTGCCACACTATTTATCCTATTTGTAAAAACTCATGTTATACACAGACTCAATTAACTTACGATTTCCGAAAGGTCGATTCGCCATGTTTACCGTTTACGGTTTTACTGGCGCTTCTATCCTTGCTTCTATTATCTTTTCTCTCTTGCTTTTTCTATCCATTGACGATGATCCATGGATGCAATTTTTATTTGGTTCACTCGCGGTTATTTTTGAATTAGGTAAGTTTTTTGCGTGGTATGAATTTGGAGAGCGCCGAGCACGACGAAACTACGCTGGTGCTTTCTCTGCCCTCGCTTTTTACGTGGTTTTAGCGGCGATTTCCATTGGTGGTAGTGTCGGTGGCATCAACAGCGCAACCAATGCAGCACAAGGGCATTTAAACGTTCACCAGAGCAAGATAAATGCGTATAACATGCAAATAGATGCGATTGAAAAACAGATCACATTAAATAATGTAGCGGCTGAAAAATACATTGAGCTAGAGCGAATCGCAACAGGTGTGGCTCGTATCCAAAAGGAAAACAACGAACTCAGACAGCAGCAACAAGATCTGGCTGCAAAACGAGATGCTCTACCTGTTGTAAGCCAAGGCTCGGTTATTGGTCTTATTGAAAGCCTTGCAGGCGCTCTCAGAGTGCCTACCGATATGGCACAATTAGGTCTTGTGATCTTTTTATCGGTACTACTCGACTTCTTTGCCGCATTTTTTGTGGGCTTAATTGGTGAAGAACTACGTTTTCGTCACTTTTATCGCCGTAACAATGGCATGACCATCGACAGCTTTAATGTAATTAAAGATCCTGAACTGCTCACTCACCATAAAGAAGTTAACGAAGAAGAGACGAAAAGCGAACCAGAAGAAGCCCCGGAGCCAAAAACAGAAACTCCTCCTGAGCCGCCAAAAACACCTTTTGAACGTGCCGTAGAAGCATTAGACACTAATCAGGTGAACTGCAGTAAAAAAGCAATGGCGAAGTTTTTGAAAATCAGCACTGAAGAAGTGGATCAGATCTTTTCAACATTACTTGAAGGTGGTTTTGTAACTAAAAAAGCCAACCACCACTATCAATGGCAAGGTATCCCAAAGCCCAATGCAGAGTAGCCTTTAACTCTCCCTAATATTGAAAAACATAAAAAAGCCAGCGTCTGCTGGCTTTTTTATATTCCTTAATAATTAACTCTGGTTGATGAAAAAACAACTTACCACCTTAAAAGAGCCGTAGTTAATACAGGAAAAGCCAATACAATCCCTAGTACCAGCAGCATCATAAAAGCAAAGGGAGCGGCTCCAGAAAAAATCTGACTAAGCGTGATAGATGAATCATCCAACGTTGATTTGATCACATAAACAGATAAACCGAAAGGGGGAGTTAACAAGCCGATTTCCACCGCCAATATCGTAACAATACCAAACCAGATGAGATCAATATTCATGCTTGTCACAACAGGCAATACCAACGGTAACAAAATCAGCATGATGGAAGAAGAATCCAATACTGTTCCCATCAAAATAACCACAGTGATGTAAGCAAAAATAACGCCCCAGAAGCCTATATCAACTGTAGTGATCCATTGACCAAATTCAAACGGTAGACCAGACACCGCTAACATACGAGAGTACATTTGTGCTGCGATGATTAAAAAGCAGATGCTGGCGGTAATTTGCCCCGTTTCATTTAGAATTGACCAACATACCTGCCAACTCAGCGCTTTTTTAATCACGCCGATAATAAACGTTCCCAAACAACCAACAGCCCCCGCTTCTATCGGAGTAAACACACCACCATAAATGCCACCTAGCACCAAAGTAATTAAACCTAACATCGGCACACTTTTCACGAGCAGTGAACGCCACTCTATGCGCGCTTCTTCTTGGTACGATATAGGCTGACCGATAAAGCGTGGGAAATAGATCGCCATCAACACAATGCCGCAGCAAAAAAATACGGCTAACAGTAAACCAGGAGTCACCCCTGCTAAAAATAAATCCCCCACTGATTGCTCAGCCAAAACCCCATATAAGATCAGCAGCAAACTAGGCGGAATCAACATCCCTAATACTGAGGAGCCAGCCACAACACCCGTTGAAAACGTTTTGCTGTAACCATGACGTATTAACTCTGGCACCGCCACCTTGGTAAATACCGAAGCCGAAGCAATTGAAATCCCAGTGATCGCCGCAAATAATGTATTCGCCCCCACGGCACCCACACCCAATCCGCCACGTAAACGACGAAAGATCACATAGGCAACATCAAAGGCATCTCGCCCTATGCCTGCTGCCGATACAATTAATCCCATCAACACAAATAAAGGGATCACCCCAAAGTGATAGCTTGCAATGGAATCATAGGCCACTATCGCTAGCAGCTTACCTGCTAAAACACTTGATCCTTTCATCAACCACACACCGAGATAAGAGCATAGCATCAGCGCAATCGACACATATAGCCCGCTGTATACCAACAACACCATCAGTATTAATGACAGAACGCCAACATCTAACGAGCTCATAGCCTCTCCTTTCGAGGTGACAGAACCGCTTGATAACAACAAAGTATGCAGCCCATTAAAAACTGACAAAAAAGCGCAGCGCAGCCAACCATAATAATGAGTTTTATAGGCCAAATAGGTGCCGTGAAGTCACCAATCGAACCAACAAACGTATTTTTACTCCAGGCTTTAAGAAAAAAGGGGTAGCTAACTGAAAATAAAACCGCCACCAATATAGCAGCGATCATATTAAATAATGCCTCAACCATTAACTTCAGCTTAGGGAATCGCTTCCCCACCATCGTTAATAACGCATCAGAACGAGTTAACTTACCTTGTTGAACGGTATAAGCCACTTGCAAAAACACAATGGCAGCGATAGACAAGCTGACAATTTCAGGCACACCAGATAAGGGCGCACCGAATACACTGCGCCCAATCACATCGGTATTAACCAAAATAACAAGCATCACAATCAACAATGAGCCAATTGTGTTTAGAATCATTGTCAATCTATGTAAAAATTGAGGGAGTTGATCCATAAACAGAACGAAAAAATAAAAGCGATGGCGCTCAGACTGAAGTATAAGCCGAGAGCGAACTTGTTTATTCATGCCCACTCTCCGATATTATTCTTGATCCCAATTTCGTGTCGGACGCACACCCGTTGCTCGCATCGCATCAAGATAGCTTTCTAATACCAAGCTCCCCGCTTTACCTTCACCATCAAGCTGCTTCGCCCAGACCTTGGCAACATTATCCATACCTGCTGCCCATTTAGAGCGAAACGTAGCATCCACCTCAGAAATCACCGCACCGTGATCTGCCATGGTAGCCATAGACTGCTCAACAGACAGAATCAGATCTTGATGGTAAGCAATACGTTGGGCTTCGGCTCCAGTTTTTAGTGCGGTTTGTACTTTTTTCGGTTGCTCATCAAACCACTCTTTATTGGCAGCAATGCCCCCCGCATATTGAGCACCAAACCCCACTTTTGTAATATAAGGAGCCACTTCATACAGCTTACTTGGTACTGCCGCCGTCGCGAAAACAATAACACCGTCATAAACACCTGTTTTCAGCTCATTGTAATAAGTGGTTAAATTACCCGACACACCGACCGCACCCGTTCCTTTCAGCCAGTTAACCGCAGATCCTGGAGCCGCAATTTTTTTCCCCGATAAATCAGCCATATTGGTCACAGGAAAGTCAGTCATCAGTAAATAATCATCAATCCCCGTGGCCCCACCTAAGTACTCCACACCATTGTCATGCCAAGCCTCCTGCATGTCTTTATTTGAGTGATTAAGCTCATCCACTAAACTTGCCACAGTACCCACATCATCAGAAACAAAGGGCGTAAAATACGTGACGTTTTGTAACGATAGTTTTGAAGATTCAAATAACGTTGAAACAAAGGCGATGTCTGCCAGTCCTTCTTCTGTCGCTTCTAGTACACTCCCTACTTTTGCCAGTGAACCACCATAATGCTCAGACCAATTAATGGTGTAACCAGTGCCTTTTAGCTCCTCATTAACAGCGGGAATAAAAGTGTGTTGCAAATGCTTAACCCAGCGAAAAACAGGTGGGTGTCCAGCAACGACAGTGGCGTTAATGCTTTCTGCCAATGCAGCGCCACAAGTGCTGACCGACATCGTTACTACTATCGCTAATTTCCCAAATGTATTCATATTTACCTATCCATCTTTATGATCTAAAACCACTTAATAAATGCGGCCACTATTTAAACAAACACAAATAGGATACCACCCCATATAATTCCAAACCAATGGATTAATATGAAAAAACAATCATAATAGTTAAGTAAATAAGTCAAACCACCTTAGGCTATGTCAGCTACTATCTTGGTGTCATCACAGATAACCACTTCCAATAAAAACAATGAAAAAGCGAAAGTTTAGCTGATTAAATGAAGGAATTTTGAAGCCATACTGGACAGCAAAGAACTCTGCCCGAAAAGTTATCACCAAATAATTGAAACACGCAGTCTATAACTCACAAAATAAAAACAAAAAAGGAGCGTCCAAAGAAGCTCCTTACCTACCATCCAGCGTAATTCAATTACAACTGAGCATAACTACACTTTTGGGATAATGCGTACAGCGCATCTTTTGCGCCAGCTATCTCAAATTGATCTTGACTGACACCTAATGAGCCCACTAAACGAGATTCCATTTTTTCACCAGAACGTATCGCATTTACGATTTTTTGTACGTCTTGGCTCTCATTGGTGGATGCGCCTTTACCACTACCATCACCTTTAAAGGTATTAATCATAAACATTGGTTGATCATCAATGGTGATTTGAGCAAATGCCGAATTGTAAAACCCTGTATTGTTTTCTGTTTCAATATTCACCGACAGGCCGGTCGCATCACAAAGAACTTGAAAGTTGCTACCATTACCAGTTTCCGTTAATGACAACATATATTGATACCCTTGAGTAGATACCGAATTATGCTCTGATAAAATCCAATTATGATAGGTTTCCTTTTGCATATTGGAAGAGGATGTTGCTGCACATCCTACTAGTGACATCAATAAACCACTGAATAACCATTGTTTTGTTCTCATACAACCAAACTATTTAATCTTACAACACACTATACATAACTATAACAACAAAATTCTGAGTTCACGTAGCTAAAAATGACTTTTTGAGAGTTTTCTTCAAAGAAAAACTTGTATATAAATAAAAAACACTGTAAAGAAAAAACGCGATTACGCAGGTAAATTCATACAAACAACCTGCAAATGCTGCTAACATGTTTATGGTCTTGATTGTTCACATTTCCAACAAACACCAAACTGTACTTCAGATTCTTCACCACATGACTGACAAACCCAGCTTTCAATACACAACCCATTAACACGTTTTGTCTGCTCATAATCTTGAATAATTTGACGAGCCATTGAGTACTGGGCTTCATAAAGCAGCCAAACCGTCGGATCGGTGTCTTGTGTACAGGGCAACTCGCCTTTTAAACCAAAAATGCCTTCTCCTCTCACTTCACAGCGTATGCCCTGAGACTCTAAAATCCCTCGAACAATATGTGCTTCCGTTGGATGCTCTGCAGAATAGATACATTGCATGATGGTTTTCCTTAACAAATTCGAATAGTTATATATCCAGCACTCGCTTTGCTATAAATATAGACCAGATAAACGGAGAATCTTATTCACTACTTTGCTCATTAATACTTTTGCAACTAGGCTTAAGCTCATAATAATAATGAGGAACTGCCAATGAATACGTCATCAGATACCCGTTTTATTCAACAGCTACCCAAAATAGAACTGCATTTACACATTGAAGGCACTCTAGAGCCAGAGCTCATGTTTCAACTTGCCGAAAGAAATGGCATTGCTTTGCCTTTCCAGTCCATAGAGCAAGTACGTGCAGCGTATCAATTCACGGATCTACAATCTTTTCTCGACATTTATTATCAAGGAGCCAATGTCTTACAAACCGAGCAAGATTTTTATGATCTCACTTGGGCTTATTTATTGCGCTGTCAGCAAGACAACGTCATACATTGTGAAATCTTTTTTGATCCGCAAACGCATACCGACAGAGGCATTGCTTTTCGTACTGTTATCAATGGTATTGAACGGGCGTTAGAAGATGGTAAGAAAAAATTAAGCATCAGTAGCCAAATTATCATGTGCTTTCTGCGACATTTAAGTGAAGAAGCTGCTTTTCATACGCTTGAGCAAGCACTCCCCTATCGCGATAAAATCGTTGCTGTCGGGCTCGACTCTTCAGAACAAGGCCATCCCCCAGAAAAATTTGAGCGAGTTTTTCAGCAAGCAGTTAAGCATGGTTTTTTAGCGGTTGCTCATGCTGGTGAGGAAGGCTCTGCCAGCAGCATCTCAGACGCAATGGAGCTCTTAAAAATATCAAGAATTGATCACGGGGTTAGGTGCAGTGAAGATGAACAACTAGTGGCTAAGTTGGCTCAGTTACGCATGCCGCTTACCGTTTGTCCACTATCCAATATCAAGTTATGTGTGTTCGATACCATGGAGCAACATAATATTGTGGATTTATTAGATAAGGGGCTCTGTGTCACCATCAACTCTGACGACCCTGCCTATTTTGGTGGTTATATGACGGATAATTTTTTGGCTGTCGCGAATGCTCATTCACTCACCCAACAACAACTCGCTCAATTTAGCTTTAATGCGATTGAAGCCAGCTTTTTAGAGCACGCTGAAAAAGAAAGATTAACAACAAAATTAAAAGCGTATTTGAAAAAATAATAGAAGAGAAAAAATAAGGTTAAGATAAGCATCAGTTAATGCGGTATAACTCGCTTATCTTAACCAACCAAATAAACTGGATGATTTGCTTGTGATCAAGACCATGATCATAATGTTATTTTTGAATGATTAATCCGTTAAACAAAAGCAGGGCTAGAATACAACAATTAACAATTTTCACACCTGCCAATTTTGCAAACTAAGATTCATATCTTGACCTATTAAAGAATATAGTAACATGATGCATATAACACAAGTATCGCGTGCTACTAAATCATTACTGAAAAGCTGCCTCTCTAATTATTTACCTTGCCGCTACTCAAAATAAACACACCATGACGCCAAGAGAATAACAAGGCCAAACCTAGAGGCTATTAGTTATCATTTCTGTTATAGTCAGGCTCTTTCAAAACACCGCTAGGATAAATTATGCAAATTGCCAACAACACAGTCGTTCAATTCAATTACGTTTTAAAAGACGAGCAAGGCCAAGAGCTTGAAAACAATGTTGGACACGATCCTATTGCTTACTTACACGGCCATAACAACACCATGGTAGGCGTAGAGAAGGCTCTTGCTGGCAAGCAACAGGGTGATAAGGTTTCAGTCACGCCACCAGCCAAAGAAACGTACGGCGATCGCGTTGAGGGCCTTGAACAACGTATTCCAGTAAAACACCTGCAAGGTCCTAAAAATACCAAATGGAAAGCAGGCATGACAGCCATTGTTCATACAGAGCAAGGCATGCGCCAAGTCACCATTTTAAAAGCGGGTAAATTCATGGTCACAGCCGACATGAACCACCCATTTGCAGGTAGAACATTAACGTTTGATCTTGAAGTAGTTGCAGTACGAGAAGCCACAGCAGAAGAAATTGCTCATGGCCATGCACACGGCGTTGGTGGTCACCAACACTAAAAATAACAACAATACCTAAGTGGCTTATTGAGTTAGGCCACTTTTTTCATCGTATTTGCTTAAATACTGGAACTCGGGCCATAAAGAGGAAAATAGTCACTTAGCTCAAACTCGGTTTCCCCATCTAAAAAATACCATAGCCCGCCGTCTTGAATAAAACTAATCAAACAAAAACGTACATACGCTAACGCCATAGACAAAGCCTGAAAGCCATCTTCACCATGTACTTTTTGATCTATGTTTAACGCCCCTGTAATACTCAACTGGCACGTGGCACAACCTTTTTCTGGACAACCGTTTTCATCAGGTAAATATAACGTAACCACCGTTAACTTCCTCTGCCCAGAAGGCAGTTCAGCCACCAGATCCAGCTTAGCTACCACTGTTTTCATGGTGACCTCACCGACTAAATTGCACTGATGCGCTTCTATAAATTTAGTCGGTGTTTGAGCAGCTTGAAAGTCGCCCCGAATTAAAGGGGGAGTTTGCCATTCTAAGCCACTGTGTTTGCCGATATTGATTCAGCAGGTAGCGATGACGTATTAGCAAGATGTTGCTCTAGGTTATCAAACCCACCAACATATTGACCATCAAGCCAGATTTGAGGCACAGTTACTGGTGTTTTTTCACCAATGATCGCTTTGGTTTCAGGGATCATCCGATAAAGCGCAGCACTGTCTTTCACAACATCATAATACTGATAATCAATACCCGCTTCATCCAAGGCTTTTTTGGCTTTCACACAATATGGGCAAGTGGCTTTGCCATATACGATATTCCCTTTAAGCTCAGAAGATTTGGCCACTTCGCTGATCACCGATTGCACTAGGACCCCTCGGTTAAGTGCCTCTCCTTGGCTGACTACTTTACCTTCCACAACCAAAATAGGTGCATGCCATGAACCTAACTTCAGTGGCTCCCACCAATGAGATAACCAGTCTTTCACTTCCAGTTCAATATCAATACCCGCTAACTCATTATCAAACGTATCTTGCAGAATATCTTTGGTTAACGTGCATTCGCCACAAGGAATATTCACCTTAAACGGTCCCCAGCTACCAGCCCAGCGATATAGCGTCATCTTAATTGGTGTGGTCATAAATTCGTCTTCCCAGTCTTAATGAATGTTAGCCTCGTTGTATCAATAGAACTGGCAGCGCAGTAAAAACTTTCAAGATTAAACCAAATTTATTACTGACTACTGCACACCCATTTTACGTTTGTACTTCTCCACCGCTTGGTTATAAAAGCTTTGATCGTCTTCATCACTGATCTTATTTACCTCAGTAACAAAGATCTCATAACCCGCTTTGCTGTTTTTTACCTTCCATACTGCATAAGCCGCTTGCTTATCTAATTCAATGCGATTCTTTTCTTTAGCCGGAAGCAGTGACAAATTCATAGTGTGTAACCTAATAATAAACACGATTAAACAGCCCTAAATGATAACACACCCCGTAAGATTATTACTTTCCTGATCGAAGCGAACCCCGTTACAATAGTGGCAGTGATCACCAGTTTAAGTGAACAAGATGTCAGAAGAAGAATATGAAGTAGAAGCACTGGAAGTGGAAGTGTCTTCGCAACCCATAGAACTGTATAAAGTGCTAAAAATCGCCAATGCCGTCAGCGGTGGCGGAGAAGCAAAGCATGCTATCGGTGAAGGCTACGTCGCCGTAAATGGTGAGTTAGAGCAACGAAAACGTCGTAAGCTTTATGACGGTGATGTCATTGAATTTAATGGTGAATTTTATTACGTCTACTGTGAAGCACCGGTGCAAGAAGAGCCTGAGCAAGTTAAACCAGCTCCGAAAAAAGCCGCTAAGTCGAACAAAAACAACAATAAAAAGTCTTCATCAAAAAAAGAAAAGAAAACAACCGCACCAAAAGAAGAGATAAAACGCGACAGCCAGACTGGCCGTGGAGCAATCAAATTTTAGCAATACGGTAAGTTTTAAGAAAACATAAACGGTAAAATCAGTACGGAGCATACACAATTATGCTCCGTACTGCGCTGCGGTTAAATCAATGACTGCCACAGCAAGTAACAAGAGCAAGCAATAATAACGCTGAAGGTCATCGCCATCCCGGAGATTCTAAACTTCAAGTTCTCATTAACTGAGCTAACACCATAAGCGTGTAACAATCGTCCTATCACCAATATCGAACCCAAAACATGGCCCCAGCCAGACGCTAGACCACTATATTCGCAAAAAAACAATAACACTAAAGCAAACGGTACATATTCAGAGAAATTCCCATGAACCCGAATCGCTCGCTGCAAGACTTGCTGATCATTATCACCAATCGCAACCAGATATCGACGCCGAGCTTTAATCACTTTAACGCTTAACCCTATGTATAACAGCCCTAATACAGCGGCGTATAACGATATAAACATGAAAACTGCCTTATTCTTTTAATTAATAACAACGTTAATTAATGACAAACTGCACCGTATCACAACCAATATTACAAGCACTCAATCGATAACTTCCTGCTTGTAAATCGTCTAATTTCAATTGATTGGTTGGCAGCTTTTGATCATTGAGATACCACACCACCGATTCCAAATTGGCGATCAAAGTAAATCGCTGTCCTGGGTAAGGGAATAACTGCATACCTTGTTTAGGGCGGATGATGTGGATATTTTTTTCAACGCCAACAGAAGCTTGGCTTGCTAATTGATTCCCTGTTTTTTTTGACCAATTCAACAAAGGTTGAGGCCACTGATGCAGTCCTTCAAACCCACTCTGTTGCCGAAGAGTCGGGGGAGTATGATGATTAATGGTCAACGCAGATTGTCGCACCACACAATCCATTGGGTTCACCAACGCCGCATGCAAGCCACTTGGCCAACAGATATTCTCTTGAGTGACCTGATCAGGCTTGGTAACAAAAGATCGATCTTTGGGCAAAAGGTCGAACACATCAAACAACAGTGGTGCCGCTTGGTTTGCCCCAGTTTGTCCAACATAAGGCGCACCATCAGGTCGGCCAATCCAAACCCCTACCGTGTAATCGGCACTGGTTCCAATGGCCCAAGCATCACGATAGCCATAACTGGTGCCCGTTTTCCATGCCACATTACGCTGATAGGCCGCCCTTACCCGATCAGGTGGCGCAATGTCTTTTAGTATTTCATATAAAATCCAACTACTGGCTGGTGATAGCAGCGGTTTACTCACCACACGGTCTTGAGCCTTGAAACGAGGAAACATGCTTTCCCCATTTCTTGCTAACGACGAAAACAGCGTCACGAGATCTTCCAACCGAATCCCAACCCCACCTAAAGCTATCGACAGGTTGGCTTCTGCCACTTTCAAATCAATATCGGCCCCACTCAGTTGATCCATAAACTGCTGTGGCCCAACATGATTTAGCACCTGAACAACAGGCACGTTTTTCGATTTTTGCAACGCATGATCGAGTCGAATTGCATCAGAGAAGCGCCTGTCAAAATTATGAGGGCGATAATCCCCAAACTGACGCGGCGCATCCGTTAACAAGCTGGCTGAGTGCACTAACCCTTTATCTAACGCGACACCATAAATAAAAGGCTTTAACGCAGAGCCAGGCGAACGAACCGCCTGCACCATATCCACATGACCATAGCGATAGAGATCATTAATATCCGCAGAGCCTTTGTATGCCAGCACTTCTCCGTTTTTATTATCCATGACTAACACAGCCGCAGACAAAGGTGCTGACCACTGCTGACTGCGTTGGTGGATCACCTGCTCTACATCCGATTGAATCGTAAAATCAATGAAGGTTTGGATCTCCGTGGCATTATCAGCATGCGCTTTTAAACGTCGAGCTAATAAAGGAGCAAACAGAGCACTGTTATGACGATCCGCGTGTAACGGCGAGGCCAACATACGTTCAAGCTCAGAGGTACGAATATCCATCGCCTCATACACACGGCGTAGCACCTTATTGCGAGCCTTAAGCGCGCGCTCTGGGTGACGATCTGGGCGATATAAACTCGGCCTTTGAGGCACCACCACTAACGTAGCCGCTTCAACAGGACTTAACTCATCAGCGTGTTTGGCGTAGTAACGTTGGCTCGCCGCCTCTACCCCTTCTATATTGCCTCCCATTGGGGTATGAGTTAAGTACAAGTCCAGGATCTGAGATTTACTGTAAGTAAGCTCTAATTGGAAAGCACGAAATATTTGTTCAAGTTTCCCCGCATAAGTCCTTTTATGCGGGTAAAACATGCGAGCCACTTGCATTGTCAAAGTCGAGCCACCAGAGATCACTCGACCATAATACAACTGCTGACCAAGCGCTCGCAGTAACGCTAACGGGTTTACTCCAGGGTGATAATAAAAATACTTATCTTCGTATTCCAGTAAGGCCTGTAAGTAAAAAGCAGACACCTCTTGATGGGTTGTCGCTATACGGTATACCCCTTGTGAATTAGCAAACTGGCGTAACACTTCGCCTTCACGAGAAAACACCGTTGTTGATTGATCAGTACGGCTGGCCAAATCAAGCGGGTACACCTGATTTAGGCCAGCAAACCCCACAGAACAAACCGCAACTAATCCAATAAGAGCGCCTGCGCCACGTTTCATCCACAACAAAAGTTACTTCACCTCATTAATAACAAAACGAGATGGTTTGGTTGTTTCATAGATGAATTTTTCTGGTTGATACATATCCTCTAAATACAAAGCAGGCACCGCTGAACTTCCTGGCGTTTCAGCACGAATGACATAGTTAAACTGATATTCGTCCCCGGATCTGGCATTAAATGCCGCCATTAAGCGATCGTTACGGTATTCCAAAGTTTCAGTGCGGCTCATTGGCTTTAGCTCCGCTCTTAAAATCAAATCGGCACTATCAGTACGATCTGGGTTTTCTAACACGAAACCAGTTGGTAAAAACTCCACTAACATGGCATTTCGTACAGTCTGCCTTAACTTATAGCGCACCGTCACAATCAACTTTTCACCAATGTCTAACGCTTCGCCTTGATACATGCTGCCATCACTGCGGCGATATTCTCTCACTGCGGTATAAAACGGCAAAGTCGACTCAGCGGCCTTAGGATCAGCTAACCCTTTCGTTAATATCTGCACATACAAGTCATGATCATTCGGGTTTACGATCGTGCCATCTTGCTCCACCGACGCGAGGCCAGATCCCATCGCATTTAGCAGTGAAAACTCATTATCACCCGTCGAAACTTCCATGCTCACCGATTGTTGGTTTAGTGCACTTAGCGCCACACCCGCTTGAACCAGTGAAGTTTGCTCTTGAGTACTCAGGTAACGTCGTTCCGCAAACAAATTCACAATGCGCTCTGCCATTTCATTACGCAAGCTTTGCAGTTTGTCATTTAATGTGATCACTTGCTCTAGCTCTGACAACAGCGTCACGATTTTTGCGTAATCACGAATCGTCGAACCGTAATCGTAATCTCGGCTTCTTTCGTGCTTGGTTGTTCGGTACAAATCACTCACTTGTTTGAAGTAATAGTTAGCTTGTGGCTGCGCACCATGAAGTAAAAATGCACCACCTAAATAAGCCGCCGATAATGGTGAACTAATGCCTTTTTCACGACTGAACTTATCTAACTGCCACAACGTGGTGTATTCCAAACGTTGTGTTTTCGCCCCTAACCACGCAGCATAATAACGGCTTGAAGAAAGCTGACTGCGCTGTGGGTACTGCACAATATTCTTTAATGCTTTTTCCAACATGTTTTGTGGCACAAGATTAGGGTATTGCTGCGAAGCTTCCCACAGGAACTCCGTCACATACACACTGATCCATGGTTGCTCTACGCCGTGTTTATTCCACATTGCAAAGCTACCATTGGCTTTTTGCATGGTCGCCAGTCTTAATATTGCCGCTTCTAAGATCTCTCGCTCTGTTTTTTCTTCAGCTTGTTGCTTTTTCAACGGCACTAAACTGTCATCTTTTAATAACCAAGGAAATGCCTTACTGGTGGTTTGCTCTGCACATCCATAAGGGTAGCGGAACAAATCTTCACTGTGATCGAGCACGTTAATTTGTGGCGTTCGTGAGAAGCTCACCGTAGCCACAGGGTTTGAGGATTTTTGCAGACCTGACCAATATTTGCCCGTCACACTGGCAAATGGCTTTTCTTCATCAGATGTTGAACGATGCGCTGGTAGCGTTAATCCATATTTATTGCTGACCACAGGCTGAGTAACACGAACAGGAATAGACCAATCTCGAGTTTGCTTAAAACTTTCCGTTTCTTGGCCGTCTGCTCCTGTTTCAATTGCCAAAACATCAATGGCTAATGAAGCCAGCGAATGAGGTTTACCTGCAGTACTAATATCAAACGGGACAGATAAGAACTGCCTTTCTCCGTCTTTCAATGTTGCCGTAAGTGTTTGCTTACCTGTAAACATCAGCTGCTCTGATCCAGATACCGTTGCCGTCACTTTCTGGGTATTACCAGATTGGTTAAATACCTCCAGTAGAGTTTGACTGCTGTCTCCTGGTGCAAAGAATCGAGGCACCGCCAACTCTGCCACAATCGGAGAAACAATATCCACATCCGACACAGAATACCCGTATTGATCCGCACTGAAGACCGTCGCCACCACTTGCGCCTGACCATTATAATCAGGAATATCCACTGTCAGTTGTGCTTGGCCTTGCTCATCAAACTGCACAGCATCGCTCATGATGGTAATGGTTTTGCTTTCTACCGTGTCGTCTAGCTGCGCATTACTGTCTAACGCCGCATCACCACCATAACGGTGAGTTAAGAAAGAGTCGGGACGTTGCTGATAAATACGAGAATACAGATCAATCACATCAGAGCTGTAACGACGCTGAGCAAAGAACCAATCGTTAATGCTCGGCACTTTATAACGAGCCAGATTAATGATGCCCTTATCCACCAAAGACAACGTCACCCAAGCAGGTTTCGTTGTGGCTTCAGGTAAAGTAACCGTAAACGTGGCAGGTTCAAGCGGGATCAAAGTGTCTTCATAATCTACCTTCACCGCCAATTGACGTGCTTGACGATCAAATTTAACAGGCATCACCGAAAAATAACGACGCGGCATGCCATTATTAGTGCTGACCAGCGTGGCACTCAAGTACACATCATGACGCTTTAAATTTTTATCTAATGGGATCTTAAACTGATGCTCACCAGCCTTGATCTCATGTACTTTCTGCCATTCCACATGGTTAGATTCTAATGAGAAGAACAGGCTACCTGCTACATCACTTTGAACCGTTACCACTGCGGTGTCGCCATCTTGATAATGGGTTTTATCTAAGCTCATGGACAACTGATCAGGCTTTGCTGGTTGTAACTCTTCTGATGCACCCCATCCAGCCCAAAAAGAATAACGCGTCACTAACCCAGCTTCGGTCGTCGCGGTTAAACGATAGCTCCCCCAATCAACGTCTAAGAAGATCGAACTGGCCTTATCTTTCGTTAAAGTTAAAGAGTCAGACACCACTGGCTGCCATTCATTATCGTGTTGTAACTGCCAACCATCAGACTCACTGTAAGTCCAGTAGTAGCCACCACGATTACGCTCAAGCAAGTAGTTCACTTTACCCGACAGCAAGGCTTCCCCTTTACCATCCAGCAAACCAATTCCAAATTCCGCTTTGCTGTATGACGGTACTTCTTCACCCGTAGGTAAAATGCCCGCCAAAGGTTGGCCCGTCCACAACATGAATTGCTTGTTGCGCTGAACCGTCGCACCGCCCGTTTCAAACAATTCAAAATTGAAGCGCGTCAGTACTGGCGACTTCAATAGCGATTGCTTAATAAGAGGCAACGACATCTCTTTCTGACCGTTTTCATCCAATTTAACGGCATCAATATCAGGCACATCTCGCCAATGGCTGATCGAGAAAGCTTCACCCACGAAGAAGTCTTTGTACGGACCTTCAAAATGATTTTTTGGTTGATAGAATGATGAAATACCCACTTTATTGCCATTTGCTGGCGCACCAAATAGGTACATGCCTTCTAAACCCACAGGCAAAGATTCGGTTTTGGTTTGTACCCCTGTGGCAACATCCACCAGTAAATCCATGCGCTCAGGCACAAACTCACTGACATTAAATGAAAATTGATTCAGCGTTTGTTTGGCGTCTTTATGGTGCTTAATATTCGCACTCCAACGGCCTAACGGAGCGCCTTTAGGGATCGAGAAATGATCTTGATAGAAGCCTGTCGCATCCGATTCGGGTAGCCAGCGAGATGTCGCAATTTGACCATCAGGTTTGACGTATTCCACAAACAAACGCTGCTTGGGTAACGCCTCACCATCTTGATCACGAAGTATGATGTTAAGCGGTAACAATTCACCTGGCTTAAACAAGTTCCGGTTGGAATAGGCAAACGCTTCCACTTCTTGCCACTCACGCCCAGTCACTTTAAAACCCGATAAGTCCAGCGGCACTTCTTTTAATGGCAATAAGCTATATTGGTTCTTGTATTGAATCACCAATGAATCGCCAGTTTGGACGTCATAGTTAAACTGATGCTGACTTCCTGGCATTCCCCCCAACTCAACACGCTTTTGATCTTTTTGTAAAATAAACGCGGTTGCACCACGAATGGCTTTGCCTGTAGACAGCGAACTCAGCTGAACATTGAGCTGGTTTTTAAATACCTTGGCTTGGACACCAATGTCCGTAAGCAACACATGAGCAATGGTGTAATTGCTGCTATTAAAATCGCCAGCCACTTTCATCACAACGATATACCAGCCGTCTTTTAACTCTTTTGGTAAAGTAATTGCGGTCTGTACATCTTGGTTTACTGCAGAATGGGGCAAATCAAAATTTAATGTCGTCACCGATTGATAGCTTTTACGCATTCGGTTAAGTCGCCAAGGACTCACATCTTCTTGATAATACATTTCATTAAGCAGTCGAGAAGGATCGGTAACGTGCAGTACTTCCACGGAGATCTGCTCCGCATTCACTGCGGTAATCGGTAGTGTTCGGCTACCTTTCGCAGGCACCACCGGACCACGACCCACCAAACTCACTTGCGGTTCCCGCTCAAAAATAGTGACTTCTTGCTCTCTCGCAACCAAGGTCTCAACATCTTTAGCAATGATCACTTTATAACGCTGGTTCACCGCGACTTGGTCATAAATAAGGGCATTTTGAGCCCCATTAAAAATCCAATCCGTCGATTTTTTAGATGACTGAGATGATGAAGACTTTGTAGGCAGCTTTTGAATCGTTGCCAATTTTTTACTATTAATTTTTCCATCAAACTGCACAATAATCGCAGGTTTTCCTTGGTGGGTATAATTACCAACAAATGTCACTTCGGCTGCATAAGCCTTAGCCATACTCAAAAGTAAAAAACACAGAGTACTCACCCACAGGGCTATAGTTCTCCTCGTCGCCATACATCTCTCCAATTTACTGGTTATTACCATAAAACCCGCCAACCGAGTTGATTATTTTAAATGTACGCAAATTGTAGATGATATGACCAAAGGGTAGATAGCATTTCTAGGCTAAGTATTGTTTTTATAATGAATTTTATGATTTGGTGAGCAGAAATAAAAAGTTACATAAAAACAAATGAGCCCAAAAACATGAAAACAATATTGATAAAAACAACATTAATGCTCATCAAAGAAGTCTTTATTACGAATATATTTACTCATAAAATGATAGGAAAAGGGGCGTAATATCCAACTCAGTATTGATCGCCACAGTCGATTTGGAGTGGAGACATTTTCATAAATTCGACCATTATACAGCCACAACATGCGCCCCACATGCCAATACAATAAAGGAATTGGTGGCATGAAAGTCACAGCATCTAAATCACAGCAAATGCGATAAGTGCACCGAGAAAGGGTATAACGTCGTTCAAAATTTTTACAACCAATGGCTGGCTGCCCAAACGTCACCACACGTTTAATGGCACCTGGGTGCAAACGCTCCAACCAATCCGCCATCACTAACGCAATAGCACCACCAGAAGAGTGCCCAGTAAAAGAAACACGCTTACCCTCTTGAATCAAAGGGATTAGTATCGCAAACAAACGTTCATGCACAGACAAACCCAATGCTTCTTCATTACTACTGGGACGACTTTCTTGCCTTAGAAGGCGATAGAATCCAGCATGAATATGATAATCAGAACCATGCTCCAAACAACGGCACGGCCACAAAAAAAAGTTAAGTAACCAATCCGTTACGCTGTGAGAGCCTTTGATAACCACAATCACTTCCTGTTTATGCTGGCTCCACAAAACGCGGATCATGTTTTTCCCCCAACGATTTTTCACGATTCGGTGCCCTTGAAGCGAAAAAGCATAACGACTTTGGGAGAATTGTTCTGAATACGCTAAATTACACAACACAGCGTAACGTTCGTATTGATAACGCTTCAGCTTTTTCACATCTCTCATCACTCAAAAATACACCCTACAGAGTATAGCCACAGGGTGTACGAGCACTAACGCTGGAACCCAACCACCAGCTGATTTAACTCTACGGCTAAATCTTTTACTTGATCGCAAGTATCACTGGCGTGAGAAGCCGCTTGAGACGTTTGTTGTGCCGATTCAGCAATGGCGACAATATTTTGGTCAATATTATCTGTTACGCTTGTTTGCTGCTCAGAGGCCGAAGCAATAAGCAAATTCTGATCAAAAATACTGGTAATCGACTCCATCATCAGTGCCATGGCTTCTTGGGTTTTCTCTGTTTGCAGTACACTCTCATCGGCACACTGTTTGTTTTTCTGCATCAGATCAACACTGTTTTTAATCCCTTTTTGCAATTGCTCAATGATCACCGTAATTTCATCGGTGGAATCATGGGTTTTCATGGCCAACTCACGCACTTGATCCGCCACAACCGCGAAGCCTCGCCCTTGCTCACCCGCACGCGCCGCTTCAATGGCGGCATTAAGTGCCAATAGATTAGTTTGATCGGTAATATCACGGATCAAATCAATGAATGAGCCAATACGATCACTTTCTTTTTCAAGCGCAACAATGGCATTTTGTGACGACTCAACCCGAGCAGCCAACTCCGTCACGCCTTCGAACATAAGGTGGTTTATCTCTTGCCCTTGTTTAGCGGTCATGTTCAGTTTTTCAGCTTCGTTGGCCGCATTCGCTACGCTAACCGCAATGTCTCGACTAGTTGCAGCCAATTGGTTTGCCGCCGTAGCAACCATTTCAGATTCAGACTGCTGGGCTTCAGCATTTTCTTGAGTTTGAGTGGCTAATGCAGCGGTTTCCGATGAAGAATCGGTTAACTGCGAAGCAATAACACCAACACTGCCAACTAATTTCTGTAGCTTGCTGACAAACTGATTAAACGAACAAGCCAGTTCCGATAATTCATCTTTACCCGACTCATCCATTTTGACTGATAAGTTAGCCTCCCCAGAAGCAATATCTTTCATTAACGCATTAACACTTTTCACTCTAGACGTGACTGAACGTGTCAGCAAAAACAGCAAACCAATGAGAATCGCCCCAGAAACAATGCCAAATGCCATCAGCCTAACTCGGACCAATTGATGCTTATCGGCTATTACCAAACTCAAACTTTGATGGAGAAGCTCGATGTTTTTTTCGACCTCATGAACCGAGCGGCGTAATTGACCTTGAAGACCTAAGTTATGAGAAAAACCAATCACCTCAATGGCATCAACTAAAGACGTGAATGTGTCTCGGTAACGACGTAATCCAGCCCCTAAAGAGACTTGCTCACTGTGTGTCAAACGCGATCCTGAAAGGGACTGCAACAACGCTTGATACGTGCTCTCGAACTGTCTCGCATAATACTTATCACTTCGCTGTAAAAAGTCTTTTTCGTGACGACGTAACGTCAGAAGATGACTGTATATTTTATCATCGCCTGATTTTTGAATAATGTTCTCTAAGAAGTGAGCAGCATCACGAGCATCACCATGTAATCCAGAGTGATGATCAAACCCTGCTTTCATTTTATATTGGGCAATCATCTTAAAATCACGCCAATAATCATCCAGCAAAGACTGCATGTGTTGGATATCACGAGTCCCTTCGACACCTCTCTCATCTAACTGTTGGCTCATGAGAGTAAGCGTCGATTGTAAGCCTGTCAGAGTTTGCTCAAACTTCCCGACATACTTTTCATCCAAGCGAGATAAAAAGTCTTTTTCGTGGCGACGCAGCATTAAGATGTCGTTCTGGCTTTGTAGCATCATTTTGGACGAGCTTTGCAACGTATCGAGCTGCCTAAATGACAATTCAAATACAAAACCAAATAACACCAAAGAAATAACAAGCAATAACGATGTGAAATACAGCTTACCTTTAATGGTAGCGGGTAGAAAAAAGTGCATAGCGCCCCCTTATTTCAAGTAAGCTGCTACCACACACTTCAACAGACTAACTTCATCAATAGATATAATTCTATTAACTATAGATTAAAACCTCTGTTTGTATGCATTCACACGTGTATAAAAATAGAAATATATACTTATAAAATATGAGGTTAAGAGAAGGGTTAAAGAGGTTTTCAAGAAAGTTAGAAGGTAAAAAAACTCCGCGAACCATAAATGGCAGCGAAGTTTTTAGGTTTTTATCTGAATAGCAGAAATTATTCGCTTTCTACCATCTCTTTTTTCGTCCCCATAATTGGAGTCAGTTTAATCTCATATTGATTAAAACTAATGCGACATGGACCATGATCGCGCTTCGTCACCACTTGATCGTCACCAAACTGCAATGTCACCCGAGGAAAAACATGATTTTTTGCGATGATGGCATTGTCTTTCAATAAATCGTTAAATTCTTGCTCTCGCAACTCCAAACGATTTTTGGTGCTGGATAATTCTTCGGCATTTTTTGCCTTCATTTGCTGAATGTTATCCGTCATCTCTTGAGTACGTTCCGCTTTTGGTACCTTCGACAAATCCAGCTCTGCACGCACCACTTTCATGGTATCATCTTGCGCGGCTTTATACGCTTCTTGCAGCTTCTCGATAGACTCTTTGTATTTACCATAACGAGTAAATGCATTCACCAATGTTTCAGTACCCGCCGTCGCCCCCAGATTGACGGTGGTAATATTCTCCGCAGCAAACACCTCACCACCACAAATGGTGCCATTACGCTCTGCGCTGTCCATCACAGTAACCGATTTACCACTACGCACTAAACTGTGCATGGCGTGAAGGCCTAAGTTAATGTCTTTGCTGGCCTGAACATCGGCGTATTGCGTGAACTTAGAAGTTATGCTGCCCGCAGCTTTAACAAAACAAGAATACTCTTCACCTTTTTCGACTTGGTGGCCAATGATCCCTTTCATGGCAACCACATCACCGTGTGCTTGTACATTAGCAGATTCAATGAACCCACCAACAGTCACGCTGCCAGTGGCTCGAACCATCATACCTGGCGTCACATCACCACTGACCACCACACTGCCTTTGAATTTAATATGGCCTGTTGTGATATCAATAGTATTTAGGCATAAGGTATTATCCACTTCTGCACCATGTTCATGAATCCACGGCATGCCAGAGAGGGTGGCAACCAGTAAGTTCGGATCATCTTCCGCAACTTTGGCTCCCTTACCTGCTTTTAATTTCGTGTTCCGCCCTGGTTCGGCTTCGAGCACATTGCCAAGTACGGTAAAACCATGTTTGCCACGCGTCGCTGGGGTACGCTTCATGAGCTTATCCCCTTCATTCACCGTAATGGTTTCACCAAGGTTTCGCATATCCACGCGGCCTTGATCATCCCCTTCGATTTCTTGGGGCTGTAGCACTTGCTCTCTAAAATCTTCAACCAATGGATGGAATTGAGCATCTGCACCATGTTTAGGCAATACGCCTTTCGCAACAAGATGAGAAAACTCCTCCCCAGGTGCTAACTTTTTACTGGCAGCCAGAACACGCTGTAAACCTACCTTAATGATCCCTTTCGCAATTTTTTGTTTTGCTAATGCCGCTATCATTAAATTGCCTTGTAACGGACCACCACCATAAGCTCCAGTCACCGTCATCGTGGCTTGCATTTCATCTTCGTCAACATCGATACGAAAAGACGCATCTTTACGCTCAGCAATAACACGAGATTCACAGCTTAAGCTGCCCTTTAACTCAGTAACAAAACTACTTACCGCCTCTTTATCCACTAAGAAATCTTTTGCGCCAATCTCTTCTAAAGCAACATCGAGATCCACTAATGTAAGTTCTGATTCTAGTTGGAACTGCTCCGGTAATTGAGTAATAACTTGTTGACTGTCCTCAGACAGCTTTATTAGAGATTGCCACATACAGAATTTTCACTTCCCTAGTCAACACAAAGCCAAGTATGTCGTACCAAAAAATAACACAAAGGCCACTTTGTCCCTCTTATTCTTTGATACATATTGAATACATTCAAAGAAATGTTGGCCTCTTTAATCATATCTAATTAAAATATATCACAGTAAAAACAAGCGATCACGGTTAAGTCTCGTGGGTGCAACAGCTCACCTAATCAATCTTTTAATAGATTTTATCGATTGCTGCTATCACTTTTTCCATTTTCCCTTTCACTGATAAATTCGTTACTCTTGGGGCCATTAAATGGAAATAAAAGAGTAGCCAACCATGACAACTTTTACGACCCGCTGTCCTCATTGCCAAGCACTAAATCGCGTTCCTAACGAGCGTGTCACAGAACAGGCCAATTGTGGAAAATGTAAAGATACTTTATTTGACGGTGCGCCATTAGAAGGGACAAGCACGAACTTCAGTCAGCTACTTAATAGCGAACAAGCCGTTGTAGTGGATTTTTGGGCACCGTGGTGTAATCCATGTGTTGGTTTTGCCCCGGTATTTTCAGATGTTGCAAAAGAGCGTACAGGCCAAGCCCGATTTGTAAAAATTGATACCGAAGCACAACAAGCGCTAGGAGCTCAATACCAAATTCGCAGCATTCCAACGGTGATGGTCTTTAAACAAGGAAAAATGGTGGCCACAATCAATGGTGCATTACCAAAAGGTCAATTTAATCAATGGTTAAATGAGCACATTTAAACCCACTATTTTATAACCTAATCACCAACTCTACCTCAGAGCAAATCTTCATGGTTTGCTCTATCTAACTTAGATAAGACCGTTCTTTTAAGCAACTTAGCTAATAACATTTTATTAACTTAATTCCGTTTTTGTGATTCAATTCCAACACGTTACCTTTAATCACAGAACTCGAATGAAACAACTTCCTTGGAATTCCTGGTTACTCGCTTTAGTCCAACCCTTTGTCCTTTCTGTTGGCGCACTGAATGTGTTCCTTGGTGGCATTATTGGCACTGAACTGACTACAAACACTGACTTTGTCACTCTTCCGGTCACGGCATTAATTTTAGGGGTCTCCCTTAATGTTTTCCCTGCTGCAAACATTCAAAAGAAGTGGGGGAGAAAAACCGCTTTTGTTACCGCAGCCACTATCAGCTCACTGGTCGCTTTTCTAGCCGGGTTTTCTATTGAGCAAGAATCGTTCTGGGGATTTGTGGGATGCAGCTTTATTTTGGGCACTCAGCTTGCGTATGTAGGGCAATACCGATTTGCAGCCATTGAGAGCTGCAAAGACGCCAGCGCACACCCAAGTGCCATTAGCTTGGTGCTATTAGGGGGAATAGCGGCTGCCATTGTAGGGCCAGAGCTTCTGAATTTAGGCCAGTTTGTGAATATCTTTGATAGCCAATATGCCAACGCTTACGTGGCACTCGGAGTATTAGAAATCATAGGTGCATTGATTTTATTGTTTGGGATGAAGCCACTTCAAATTCAAGAAAAAGCAGAAACAGATTCTGAAGCTCGTTCACTCGTCACCATTATAAAACAACCCATTTTTTGGCTCGCGCTAGGTTCAGGGTTAACCGCATACGCTGTCATGGCTTTTTTAATGACCGCTACTCCGCTGGCCATGCAACACCACGGTCACGATATTCAACACGCCAAATGGGTGATCCAAAGCCATGTTGTCGCGATGTATTTACCTTCACTATTTACTGCCTTTTTTATTAAACATCTGGGGTTGTATCGCTTAATCAGTATTGGCTGTTTGATCATGCTGGCATGCATTGCGGTAGGCCTAACGGGCCACAGTGTTCACAGCTACTGGTGGGCATTAATCTTACTCGGGGTAGGGTGGAATTTCTTGTTTGTCTGTGGCACGTCTTTATTGCCGAAAGTATATAAAGCCAGTGAGCGTTTTAAAGTACAAGCCACCAATGACTTTTCCATTACCGCTTTTCAAGCTTCAGGTTCTTTAGGGGCTGGCATGGTGCTATTTTCCCAAGGGTGGGAGTGGATGTTAATCGTGTCAATTTTTCCTATCGCTATTTTATTTTTAACCAATTACGTGGTGAAAAAACAAGAGCAAAAGCCCATGACACAAACCGTCTAACTCAGCGCGACGAAAAGACTAACCTAGTTGACCATGGTGATCCGAAGACATGTCCGCTGGATGTTGGCGATTGTGCCACGTATTAAGCATGTCATTTAACATATTCACTTTGGTCGGCTTAGAAAGGTAATCGTCCATTCCCGCATCTAAGCAGCGCTGCCGATCCTCTTTGGTCGCGTTTGCCGTTAGCGCAATAATTGGCATGTGAGCCAGCGCCACATCTTTACGAATGGCTTGCGTGGTTTGAAAACCATCCATCACTGGCATTTGGCAATCCATTAAAATCAAATCAAATTGCTCACCGCTACGAAGCCTTTCCAACGCTAACTCACCATTATCAACCACAGTGAGCTTATGATTAAGCTTCTTCAACATACGCGTGAAGACATTTTGGTTAACTACATCATCTTCAGCCAACAACACCGACATGCAAGCCACACTGTCTAGCTGCTGAGATTTACGTTCAATAGGGCGGATTCTTGCTACACCTAAAAAGTCGGCGCAACTGTCTCTGAGTTCAATCTGTTTAATCGGGCGTGTAATGCGATCAATAACCGTAAACCCTTGGCAGATACTGTCTAACTCATTCAATCGCTGAGCTTGATACATCACCATGATCGGCGTTTTTTCTGACAACAAACGATTTTTAAACTCATACGGCAACATTTGTAAAAATGACTGTTCAATAATCACCAAATCAAAATGATGGCTAAGCATATTGCTGTCATTCACATTACCCATCACCGTCACTTTGCAGCCCCACTGCTCAAGTTGTTTACTCAGGTTTCGTTGATAAACTAATTCTGGCTCACCGAGCAGCACGGTTTTTGAACGCATATCGACATCGTATTCAACACACCCAGCCACAACTTTATCGGGTTCGATTGGCATCGTGAGGTGAACAATAAAAACAGAACCTTTCCCTTCTTCACTTTCAATGGAGATACTTCCCCCCATCATCTCCGCCAATTTTTTACTGATGGCCAATCCCAGACCTGTCCCCCCGTATCGGCGTGTGGTGGAAGAGTCCACCTGACTAAACGCTTTAAATAATTTACTTTGCCCTTGCTGGGAAATACCAATGCCTGTATCTCGGACCATGAACTTCAATTTTTGATTACCCGCAATGGTCGCAGTGCCATCCAATGAAACATGTACGGTCACTTCACCATTGGAGGTAAATTTAATGGCATTATTTGCAAGGTTAATTAAAATCTGACTAAGACGAACTTGATCCCCAAGAACAAAAGGATTCACGTTTGAGTCAAGAAAGCAGGAAAAGTGCAGCCCTTTTTTTTCAGAACCAAAAGCCAAGAGTTCCGTTAAATGATTTAATAAAAAATGTAAATTACACGGGACTTTTTCCAGCTCAATGCTGCCCGCTTCTATTTTTGAAAAATCCAGCACATCGTTAATCACATTCAACAGCGCATCCGCTGAACTATTAATAGATTCAGCAAACGTCGTTTGATCTTTATCGAGTTTCGATTCCAACAAAAAACTGGTCATCCCGATAATGCCATTCAAAGGCGTGCGAATTTCATGACTCATGGTCGCTAAAAATTCACTTTTTGCTTTCGAAGCTTGTTTTGCTCTCTCGGCAAATAATAACGCTTCTTTTTGAGAAAGTTGCAATTCTCTGGTTCGCTCTTCCACTTTCGTTTCAAGCTGTTCTTTATAACTTTGCAGCTCTTGCTGGGCCGCGATGCGTTCGCGGATCTCATTCTGCTGCTCTTTCACTTTTTGTTCTAATTCATTTTTCAGCAAATCAACATGCTGCTTCTGTTGATCCAACTGCATGAATATTTTCACTTTTGAAATAAGGTTGTGGGTATCGAGTGGTTTAAATAAATAATCAACAGCACCAACTTCATAGCCTTTAAAAATGTGCTGTTTACTTTTATTAATGGCGGTAACAAAAATAATGGGAATAAACCGAGTCCGCCCAACTGATCGCAAATACTCCGCCGTTTCAAAACCATCCATGACTGGCATTTGCACATCAAGTAACACAAGACAATACTCATGGCGAGCACATAACTTAAGTGCCTCATTGCCTGAAGCAGCGGTGTGTAATTCTGCCCCAATATCTTCCAGCAAGGTTTCTAACGCCAAAAGATTTTTAGGCTCATCATCAACCATTAAGATTTTCTGTTTAACTTGTTGTGTCATTCATTAAAACCACTCATATCATCACAACATGTAAGCAATCCCCTCACTTATACCTGTAAAACTAGGAACAAATGGCTAAAAAATCAATGTCTGGAATAGCACGGTTATTAGAGAAATAATTTAATCATGGCTATCAAACGGTGAACATCAATCGGCTTAGTTAAATATTCAGAAGCCCCCGCATTTAAGCACGCAATTCGGTCTTCCGCCATGGCTTTGGCCGTTAAAGCAATGATAGGAATATTTTGATAGTCCGAGCGTTTACGAATGATTTCCATGGCTTCAAAGCCGTCCATTTCCGGCATCATAATGTCCATTAGAATCAACTCAATATTGGCGTCTTGGTCCAACACTTCAAGGGCACTTTTGCCACTGTCGGCAATCACCACGTCCATGCCTTCCTCTTCCAACTTACTAGAAAGCGCATAAGTATTACGCATGTCATCATCCACCAATAAGATCCGGCGACCAGCTACGCTCTTATCTTCATGACCCGCTTCAAACGTAATGTCTTCACTCGTGTCTTTAGCCGTTAAGCCTCGCAAAAATTGTTCGATATCTGCCAACAGACGTTGAGGTGACTCAGGCCCTTTAATCACAACATCAGCACAATACTGGCTAATCTCTTCCCGTTGTTCGTCTTCTAATTCTTTGCCAGTATGAACAATCACCCTTGGTTTGTAGTCACTGTCTTTCGCGATATGAAGCAAGAGTTCATGACCCGTCATATCCGGTAAACCTAAATCCAAAACCACACAATCAAAGTCGATGTTCGACATTTTTTGAATCGCCTCTTCCCCTGTTTCTGCAAAATACACAGCAACAGATAAAGGGGCAAACAGGGCTTCCAACGCAACACGTTCATTGGCTTCATCTTCTACGATCAAGATTTTCTCAAGTTGCTGCAAGCGCTCCACATTTAAACCTGACAATGCTTTTTTTACCATCTCTTCGCTGATCGGTTTCATGGTAAAGTCCAGCGCACCGTGTTCCATAGAATCCGTTTGATAATTATCACTCGATAACACATGAACAGGGATCATTTTGGTGGTGTCAGACTCTTTCAGCTTGGATAGCACTTCAAAACCATTCATGTCTGGCAAGCCAATATCCAGCAAAATACCCAAAGGCAAAAAGTGAGACGCCATGTACAAGCCATCATAGCCTGTACCACTGAGTAAACATTCAAAACCGGCATCTTCAATAATGTTTCTGAGCACCTCAGAAAAATGCACATCATCTTCAATCACCAAAATAGACCGTAAGTTAGATAGATCTGCACTGGTACTGGGTTCTTGCGTTTTAACAATAGGGGTCAGCTCAAACTGATTTTGAATAATGTCTTGCTGACCAACCAAAGAGTCTTTTTCTGAATAAGAAGAGGAAGAATACTGAGACGAACATTCCATATCCTCAGGCCCCTGCAACGGCAGATATAAGGTGAACTCACTGCCTTTACCCAACTCACTATGTACTTGAATTTCTCCACCTAAAATCCGAGTAAGCTCACGAGAGATAGTAAGACCAAGCCCTGTACCTCCGTATTTACGAGACACAGAGCCATCTTGTTGCTGAAAAGCTTCAAAAATAATATGGACTTTTTCTTTATTGATCCCAACACCAGTATCAGTGACCGTAATACCAATACAAGAGTCCGCTGTTAGAGATTCACAAGAAAAAGTAACCTCTTGATCAGGGCGATGAACATGTACCGTCACAGAGCCAGCATCGGTAAACTTCAGTGCATTAGATAAGAAGTTGCGCAGAATTTGCTCCATGCGGTGACTGTCAGAAATAAAAAACTCTGGTACATCATCATCCACGCTACAATAAAAGTTGAGATTTTTTTGTTTCGCAACAGGATCAAACAGCGACGTTAAGTTACTGATAGAGTCTTGGATATACACTTCTTCTAAATTGATGTCGAGCTTACCCGCTTCCACTTTTGAGAGATCCAGAATATCGTTGATCATCTCTAGCAAACTTTTACCGCCTTCATTAATGATTTGAGCCGCTTTTATTTGTTTTTCACTCAGGTTGCCTTCTTTATTGTCTGCCAAAGTTTGCGATAAAATCAGTAAGCTGTTTAATGGCGTTCTCAATTCATGGGACATGTTGGCAAGAAATTCGGATTTATACTTACTGCTAAGTGCCAATGCCGCACTTTTTTCTTCTAGGATCTTTCTCGATTTTTCAAGTTCGTCATTTTTGTCGCTGATCTCTACTTGTTTACGCTCTAAATCTTCATTACTACGCTTTAACGCATTTTGCTGAATTTGTAGCTCATCTTTTGATTGCTCTAGCTGCTTTTTCTGCGACGCAAGTTCTTCATTAGAGATTTTTAATTTATCTTGCTGTGCCTGAGACTCTTGCGCTAGTGTCTGAGATTCACTGAGTAACTCGCTAATACGTTGCTTACTGCTTAAGTTATTCATGTTCACACCTAAACTGTAAGCAAGCTGATCCAATAACTCTAAGTACTGAGGCGTGAACGCTTTAAACGAAGCCAGCTCCAATACACCAATACAACGGTTCTCATACAGAATAGGTTGAACCAAGATATTTAAAGGCTCAGCTTCACCAAGGCCGGAATGAATATGAATGTAATTCTCTGGTACGGAAGTTAATAAAATAATCTCTTTTTCTAGTGCACTTTGCCCAACCAACCCCTCTCCAAGGCGATAGCTGTTTGATAAATTTTTGCGCTCTTTATACGCATAACTTCCGAGCAAGACATACTTATCGTGATGAACATCGGTTCCCACCAGATCTATTTTTTCCAGCACATAAAACACACCTTGACCAATAGAAAGTACCTTCGCAATCTCAGACAATACCGATTGGGCCAGCATGGGCATATCCGTCGCACGTGCTGCAATATCCGTTAACGTTGATAACTTGGTTTTGTTGTAGTTCTGCTCCTCTACTTCCACCACTCGATCCGTCACTTGCTGCATCATGTGTAATAGAGCAATCCCTAACTCATCATTCGCTGATCGAGGCGAAATTTTCCGATTGTAATCCCCAGCCGCAAAGCCGTTAGCCTCTTCAACAATATCGCGAAAATTCAACTGCATCTGCTGCAAAGCTTTGCCTAATACATCCAAGTCAGAGATCAAGGTAATGTCGTCTTTTAAATCCCCTTGCGCTGCCTTTTCAGTGATTCTGACTTTTTCTTTTAACGCGGCAATCATGTCGATTAAAGCCGCATAAATCCCCGTATGCCTTTCAGATGAACTTTCAATCTTTAAATTAATATCACCGAGTGCCACTTGAGACGCCAACTTCTCTATTTCTTCAGGCTCTCCCCCTACCGCTCTCATGATGGTATTTGTGACCCAAATAGTAATGGTCACCGATAAAATCATGGAAATAATAACCAACCCAAAGATGAAAAGGTTGATAGTAGATAAGGTACTTACTAGCAAATACAGCGCATCACGAGCGTCTTTTTGCTCTTCATTCGAAGATGAGGTCAGGATCTCTTCAAGCTCACGTAGGGTGGTGTGCTCTAGACGATCAATCGCCGATAAAGCTTGGGTTCGTCGGCTAGGATCGTAATTATTAAAAACATCATCGGCGGTATCGGTAATAACCGTATACAAGCGAGAAATATTAATTAAATCGCGAATTTCTTGTGGCTTTTGCTCAAGCGGTTCAAGCAAACGTAGATACTTTTCAAAATCTTTGGCGTTGAGCTCAAACTCTTCTTTTTCATCCAGCTCTCCCCCAACGTATTCACTTAATGATGCCAGCATATCGCCAGCTTCATCCACCAGCTCTAGGTAATAACGAACACCAGGAAGATCATCCCCAAGCGCATCATCTAAATTGTGGGTTTTAAGTGCTTCCTCATACTCATTTTCTTTTAAGCTATCTAATAAGAACTCTAGTGATCGCCCTTGATTATGCTCGAGATCATCCACCCGCTTTCTTGCCCATATATCGACATCGGGGTTATAGGAAAGAAACACCTCTTTATTAATGATATTGATATAGTCACGTACCAAAAATTCAATCCGTTTTAATTTGGCGACATCAACATCCGTATCCGATTCTAAAGGTCGTAACTGTTCGAGGAGGGTTCGAAAATCTTGATGATTCAGTTTAAATTCTTCAAGCTCATCAGATTCACCAGTTGTGTATTCCAGCACATTACTGTGCATGTCTTCTAATTTACCTAAAATTTTTAAATAAAGAATAACGCCAGGAACATCATCTTCAGTAATCACGAGCGCATTCGTTTTTACGCCAGCATTCAATGTATAAACGGTAATACCCATCAGTAAAATCAGCACTAAAATGATCGAAAAGGCCAGACTGATTTTCTTACCAATAGAAATGCTCATGCGTGGCTGTCACCTTTGCGAACTTGCACCAATTCAGTAAGTATAGAAAAGGAATATCACCCAGAAAGATTTTAGTAATAATTCACATAATTAAAAGCATGACAGGAAGGGTGAGGCAGTCGTACAAAGAACAATAAGAACATAGAATGCCTAAGACAATTAGCTTTGTGTCTTAGGCATCAAAAAGGATGGGGGATTCAGTGTAATAAACCGAGATCTTCAGCTTCTTCTAACGTTAATCCACTGGCCCTGATATCGCGTAATATTTCAATACGCCTTCTCGTTTCCGCCTTCTTTTTTTGGCTAGTGGGAATGCTGGATGCGGTCTCATCTTTATAGTCCCACTTTGAAGAGACCGATGTAATTTCAGTATGATCCAAAGAGTTAATAGACACAGTTACCTCCTGCGAAACCTTGCGTCAAATTCACTGTATCAGTACCAAAGGGACGACACCTTGTTAAGATCAATAAAACCACTTTGTGACCTAGAATAAGTTTGACCGATTTTCTTCTTTTTTTACTGTCCTTCTTCGTTTTAAACAGGTACTTTCAGAGGTTCCCCCACAAAGAAAACATCGTGCACTAATAAGCATAAAGCCAAGAGAAGTAAACAGCTTACTCCACTTCCACTTTTCTAACTTCAGCGGCCTGCTTCAACCACATGGTTAACTCAGAATTAGAAAGTCGCCCTTAGTTTCGTACTCTTTCGTCATTACTTTCATATACTAGTGAAGACGGAATTATTTATAGGGATCTAATTTATGATGTCGCAGCCACTAAAGACTTTTCTCTTATGCTCATCACTCGCATTCGCTTTACCAAGTACAGCGGAAGTTCATTTAATTTTTAAGGCATCAAATAACCCTGAAGATAAAAAAGCCAAAGATTTAGCCCTTGCACCTTCAGAGCATGTACTGAACTTCGTGAATGCAGAATTAGATCTACATGGAGATTTGGACATCATTTACGGTGCTGAAGATGGCCCTTTATTTGACCCCAAAACCATGAGCATTCAAATACCGTATGAGTTTGTACACGAAGTCTACCGACGCTTCACTACCGACAAATACCATGAACAAGGTATTGATGAGGCTCAAGCCACTGGCGATGCCATTATGCATACTTTATTGCACGAATACGGCCATGCCTATGTGTTTGCGAATGAAGTCCCTGTATTGGGAAAAGAAGAGGATGCCGTTGATAATTTAGCCACAATTTTACTGCTCAATTTTTTTGAAAATGGCGATGAGATTGCCTATAGCGCCGCCGATTTATTTGCACTTGAAGATCAAGACACCAGTGAATATACCGAAAGCCACTTTTGGGATGAGCACAGCCTAGATGCCCAGCGTTACTTTAGTACGTTGTGCTTAATTTATGGTAGCGACCCTGAAAAATACGCCACCATGTTTGAGCAAGAACAAATCGATGAAGAACGAGACCGTTTCTGTATTGAAGAGTTTGAACACCAAACCCAAGCGTGGTTTGAAGCACTTCAACTCAGCGAGTATGCCGAAGATAAAGCCAAATCCACTCAGTAATCCAACAAATACGCCCTAAAATGAAGACAAAAGAGCTGCCTTCACGTTAGGGCGTATTGCAATAATATCTGGATAATAAGCCCAGCTTATCAGAACTCATTTTTGTTTTGATCTAACACATAATCAATGGTGACACAGCGCCCATCCTCCGAGTACGTGACGCCGTCACATAGTTGATGAATAAGCATCATACCGCGACCATAAGACTTATCATCCCCCGCCTGAGTAATGACATTCGGATCAAAACTGGACCCATTGTGCTGCAATGAAATGGTGATCTTTTTCTCTTTCGGGGCAAACTGTAAACCAAATTGTATTTCTGCGCTCACGGCCAATTGTTCAAGCCGCTCTTCACGCAATTGGTAATAAACCAGAAAACCGTTCTCTCCCTGCTTTAAATTCGAGTCCAATTCCAATAAACCATGTTCAACCGTGTTGGCCACTAATTCTGAAAGCACAGAGCACAATAAATCTAAATCTTCTCCTCCGCTAATAATTCCCGTTAGTAACAAACGAATCTCAGCCATAATGGACAAGCTTTTAATGGCCTCATGATCCAAACTCACCGACAAAGAAACGGGCAGTCTAGAAGTTCGATTATGCAGTTCCGCTTGCAGCGTTTCATCAATATTATCTGCGCTAATAGGAAAAGTTAACGTCAGCAAAGACAGATCGTCTTTTGCTTCTTCTTCCCCAGTAAACTCGACCACTGCGTCCATTAACCCGGCAATTAAGTCGGTTGGTGCCGAGTTGATCACCGCTTCCGTTCTTTGTTCACCAAATTGCTCTTTCGACACATTGGGCGCTTCGGTTAATCCATCGCTATAGAACAGCACTTTTTGCCCGGGCTCAAAGCGAATTTTTACAATATCCGCTTCAAACTCATCGTCATTTAATACGCCAAATGGCATGTGTTTTGAGACAAGCGTTTCCACTATACTGCCATCACTGTCAATAACGTATGCGTCCGGTAAACCGCCTCCCCACCAGTTCATTTCTAATCCGTTGGCAGACACTTCCACCACGCTGGCGGCCACCATCATACTGCTGGGTAAAAAACGTAATAGCGCCCCGTTAATTTCACTGACGATAGTCCCTAAAGACATGCCTTTTGCGGCCATGGAGAAAAAGCCACGGGCCACAGGAATGGTTGAAATAGCCGCTGGCAGCCCATGACCTGTCGCGTCTGCAAGAATGGCGTAAATACCGCCCTGTGGCCTTGGGGAGATAAGGACAAGATCGCCATTAAATACCGTACATGAACTGCTTAAAAAATCCACACCGCGAGCATCTTTGTAGCACTTCTCCATAAAGTTGCCAAAAATACCTTCAGCCACAGAATGTTCATAGTCTACATGCTCACGATAACTAGTAAGCTCATCCCGTTGCTGCGCCACTTCTCTGTAAATTTTAGCCGTACGGAAATGAGCTTGTACTTTTGCAATGAGCGTAGTGCGATCAACCGGTTTAAGAATAAAGTCATCGCCATACAGCAGACATTTACCAAACGATTCTTTATCACTCAGCGCGGTAAGAAAAATAATAGGAATGTGTTTACTAGTAAATTCAGCTTTGATCTCTTTTGCCGCTTCAAACCCGTTTTTTACTGGCATGATCACATCCATGATCACAATATCAGGTAATTCGGAGGAACTATGAAAGTAATCTACTGCTTGCTGACCATCATCGCACACAATTAAGCGCTCAGTATGGCTTTTCAACATCCCTTGCAGTAAGACCTGATTCATCCTCTGATCTTCTACGATCATCACGTTCATTGAATGCCTCTCTTTTTACTCAATAACAAACTTCTTATCAAAACGGGAAATTAAAAGGACTTTTTTTATCTGAGGCATACAATTCACAATGTGGATACTTTTGTCCGGTTTTTTTAAACTGGTCTGCATATTCAGCAACATACCAAGACCCGCACTGTCCATGTAATCTGCATTCCGAAAATCAATTATTATCTCGTGATCGGTGAGGTCTTCGTAACAATCACGAAAATCTTGTACCGAGCTAAAATCAAACTGCCCTTCAACAAAAATGACAGAACGTTGAAGATTTTCATTAATTTCTCTGGTTATTGGCATATTCCCTTCTCCGTTATACCTAATGAATTAAATCACGCTAAAAAAGCTCAATATCCCCTTCATCCATTGAGGATTGCTGGGCAGAGGTATGCACCGCTTTACCTGCATCAGCAATCAATGCATCTAACTCTTTTTCAAATAAGCTCAGATCTATCGTCGAGCGGTGAAGATGTTTTTGAACAAGTTCATGCAGACGCTCTAGCAAGCGCACACTGTGAGCCGCATGATCGCCTTGTTGGCTCACTATGTCTGCAAACTGCAGTCCTCGAATAGATTGTCCTACCGAATCGGATAACTGAGCTCCAATCTGTTTGACCTTATCGACCTCTTCTGTCACCTGAGTGTTTACTTTTTCGACTCCAGACAGCATCTTATCGACCTGCATCTTAGACTCGATAGCAATGGTCATGTCTAAAGAAGCAATATCACCAACCGTGGCATTCACTTCCCCCACCGTGTGCTGAGCGACTTTCACTTGTTTATGAATCTCATCATTTAATCGCCCCGCTTCTACCGATAAGTTACGTACTTCTTGAGCAACCACCTCAAACCCACGCCCAGCTTCTCCAGCTCGCGCGGCTTCAATGGCCGCATTTAACGCCAACAAGTTCGTTTGATCGGAGAGGCCACGAACTTGATGAAGTAACTTAAACACCGACTCTAGCTTTTCAGACATGTCCTGAATGCTATGAACAGCTGAAATGCTTTTTTCACTGACATTCACCAAAATAGTGACGTATTCATCAATGATTTTTTCCGTTTGAGGAACCACCTTAGATAAATTAAATTCACTCTCTCGATTATTCAGCAAATCAGTCACCAAGCCTTCCGCAATACCAGCCTGCTTCTGACACGCTTTTTCCATACCAAAAAAGCTATTGTTCAAGGTGACCACAGAGTCTTCCATGATCATTTTTTGCTTATCTAATGAGGCCCGAATAGGATGGATCTCCAGCATTAAGAAGTGATCAATTTTTTCAAGCGTACGACGGGTAGATTCATCTTCATTCGGTATGGTTTGCACGTGGGCTTGCTCAACAGACTCGGTATCTCTTAGTAAATGGCGACCAATACCACGACTCCATGACAAAGCCACCATAATAAACAACATGACCATCACCAAAGTACTTTGCGCTTCCATGAACGCAATACCACCAGCTACTGTCACCGCAAAGCTCACAATAAGATCTGGCATGCTAAAAGATGAACTGTCGTTCAATACCGCTTCGCTTTTCAAACTCGATTCCAACTCACTCATAACATTGCTCCACAATAAACGAGGCCACCTTTTTTAGTGGTAATACAGATTGTGCGGCACCTAACTCAACAGCCACACGAGGCATGCCCCATACAACCGATGACTTTTCATCTTGTGCCACTGTCATACCACCTTGCTCTTTAATATCTAATAAACCTTGCGCACCATCTGAGCCCATTCCAGTAAGTAAAATAGACAACGCTTTAGGACCAACAGAATGCGCAATAGAAGAAAATAAAATGTCCACGGAAGGTTTATGGCGATTCACTGGCTCGCCATCTTCCAGTTCGCCATACAACCGACCACCACGCCGTACCACCATCATGTGTTTATCCCCCGGAGCCACATAGGCACACCCCGCAATTAAAGGGGCAGATTGCGTGGAGAGCTCTTGCACTTGAATCGCTGAATGCGCATCAAGGCGCTCGGCAAACGGCCTGCTAAACGCTGCATTTATATGCTGTGTAATCACGATAGGCGGCAATCTTGCTGGCAGTACACTAAAAACGCTACGAATGGCTTCTGTTCCTCCAGTAGATGCACCTATCGCAATCAAATCAAAACTCGATTTCGACTTTTTAGCACTCGCCTTAGAAGACATTGAATTAGGTATCATTGAATCCGTCAGGCCATTATGGATATTGGCTTCCGCTGCCATTTTTACCTTTTCGATCACCAGTTCACGATAAGCAACTAGTTCTGATACGACTCTTTGATCGGGCTTGGGAAAATAGTCGACAGCCCCTAATTCAAGAGCTTCTAATGTTACGGCCGCACCATGTTGAGTTAAGGTCGAAATCATCACCACAGGCAACGGGTAAAGGCGCATTAGGTTTTTTAGAAACTGAACTCCGTTCATGCGAGGCATTTCGATATCGAGAGTTAATACATCAGGCTGAAGCTGCTTTATTAAGTCACGTGCATGGTACGGATCTTCGGCTGCCCCAACCACTTCTAGGCTGGGATCAGAATTCAAAATTTCGGTGAGTAAAGAGCGAAATACAGCCGAGTCATCCACAACCAATACTTTGTATTTTTCCTGTCTTGTCATTAAAATAGCTCCGCATCATTATCGTGAGGGGCATGAGTTTCCTCATACAAAGCACGGCTGTATTTTTCTTCATCCCGCTCAAGCGTATGCGCGTAATCCATACTCAGCTTTCTGACCCAAGCCTGGCCTGTTATGGGATCAAACATTATCTTTCGGGGTAATGTCCCCCCCAGATCCGAAGAAACCAATTCAAAATGCTCTTGCTTGACGTAATCGAGAATAAACTCAATATTCTTTTCACCAACCAAGATTTGCTTCCCGATCACACTGCCTCCGCCAAACAATTTGATACTTAAGTTATCTCGTGACGCACCATGACGAACCACTTGATTAATCAGTAGCTCCATCGCATGGTTACCATAACGCGCAGCTGAAGAAAGGATCTCTGTTGGATGCCAATGTTCAATGTCGTCGGTTTCATCAAAAGGAAGCATAAAGTGGTTCATGCCCCCCACCTGTGCGTATTTATCCCATACACACGCACTGATACACGATCCCAAACCAGTGCAAATAATTTCAGGATCATGCGTGGTATACACCCCACCTGGAAACACTTTCACCATCATTCGATCTCGACCTGAATGAAAAAAGCGTGAGGTACGACCCACTCGGTTCATATTGCTATTTATGATATTAGGTAGTGCCATTGCCCAGCCTGCTACACACCCATTAATTTTTTAGGTATATGGTGTGCCCTATGTGTTCAAACTTATTACTTAATGAGCCAACATTCTCCGAATGACCGATGATCAAAACGCCGTCATCAGCCAACACCCTATGAAAGCTATTTAGTAACTTTTCTTGAGTTTCTTTATCAAAATAAATCATGACATTACGACAAAAAATAAGGTCAAATTTATGCTTAAAAGACCATTCCCCAAGTAGATTTATCTGTTTAAAACGAATGTTCTCTTTAATGGCATTTTTGGCTTTAAATACATCATGATTCGCCCCTTTCCCTTTCACAAAGCCCGCTTTTAAGTACACCTCTGGAATAGTAGGAACAAGCTCCATTGGGTAAATGCCTGCTTGTGCTTTTTTAAGAACATTTGTATCTAAATCTGATGCTAATACCTTGGCTTGCAAAAAAGGGGACATCAACGCCCCAGCCGACTCCAAAACTGACGCTAAGCTGTAAGGCTCTTGCCCTGTGGAACATCCTGCTGACCACACCCTGATTTTCTCTTGTCCCTTATTTTTCCATTTCGGAACCAGTGTTTTAACGACATAGTCGAAGTGATGGCTCTCTCTAAAAAAGTCCGTTTTATTAGTGGTTAATAAGTTTATGAAAATTTCCTGCTCTTCAGCCTGCTGTTTCACAAGACTCAAATAGTCACAAACTGATGTTAAAGACAGCTCTCTCACGCGGCGAGACAACCTGCCATAAATCATACGACGCTTTACTTCTGGTAAATAAATACCCACGTTTTTATGCATAAACCATTGCACAAATTTGAAGTCTTTTTCCGTAAAAGAAAATTCCTGGGTTAACGTCGTTTCCTCGGCAGGTTGTGCTCTAACGGAAAGATTAGAACTCCTCCCACTCATCTCCATCCTCCGCTAGATTTCGACTCACAACATTTCTTTTTCGTACTGCTGCTGACCCACTTCTCTCGCTGCCAAACGTCGGCTTTACTACCGTCGAATGTCTTCCTCGGTTCGGCACTGATTTCACCGAAGATAAGCTTGATACATTGTTGTCAGTCACAAAGAAATTCATTAGATTCAGTAGCTCGCCCCCTTCATCCCGCAGAGACTGACTCGCGGCAGACGCTTCTTCAACTAACGCCGCATTTTGCTGGGTCATTTCATCCATCTTCGCTACCGCTCTACTGATTTCATCAATGCCGGTAGATTGCTCTTGGCTCGCCTGATCAATACTGCCAATCAACGCAGACACTTCCCCCACCGCTTCAACGATTTCATTGAGGGTTTCACCGGATTCATCCACTAAACGGGAGCCTTCACCGACTTTTTCCACGCTGTCTTTAATGAGATCTTTAATTTCTTTTGCCGCTCCCGCACTGCGCTGAGCAAGGTTACGAACTTCGCCAGCCACCACAGCAAAGCCTTTACCTTGCTCACCAGCACGCGCCGCTTCCACCGCAGCGTTCAAAGCCAACAAATTGGTTTGGAAGGCAATTTCGTCAATAACACCGATAATGTCCGCAATTTTCTTACTGGCTGAATTGATTTCCGCCATCGCAGCCACCGCCTGACCAACAACCTGACCACCTTTTTTCGCTTTTCCAGTGGCATCATTGGCAAGGGTGTTCGCACTGCGTGCACTTTCTGCGTTTTGGCGTACCGTGGCTGTCATTTCTTCCATGCTGGCTGCGGTTTCTTCAAGACTTGAAGCTTGCGACTCTGTGCGCTGGCTGAGATCATTATTGCCATCCGCAATTTCAGTGGATGCCGTTGCCACCCGTGCTGAAGAACTGGTGATTTTCTCAACCATGTCACGCAGATTCACAATTGAAGAATTCACCGCATTGGATAATTCACCAAATTCACCTTGCGCTTCTTCCGACATGGTTTGCTTTAAGTCACCTTCCGCCACGCTCGACATTACCTCGATACATTGACGGATTGGATCCACCACGGCATCCAACAAACCGTTAATGCCATCACCCAATTGAGCCATGAATCCACTGTAAGCCGCAGTATCAATACGGTGATCCAAGTTACCCTGTGCAGCATTTGCAATCAGGGTTTCTACTTGGCGCTGACCGTCCATTTGTTCGGTAATATCCACCCACTGTAAGGCAGGCCCTATGTACTTACCATTCGCATCACGCATGGCAATACAGGTTAACGTAAATTCCAGCTCTCCTACTTTCACGTTGGTTGTAAAAGGCAGGCGATCTGGATTATCAATAATACTACGCTGATGAGCGGGGTTTTTATGGAAAATATCAATGCTTTTTCCCACTAAGGTATCCACCTTAAAACCAGGAAACAGCGATTGCAGTTCACGTTCACGGCGTTTTAGCAGCTCTGTTAAAGCAGGGTTCAAATACTGAATATTGCCATCCAAATCCGCCATCATCATATTAGTAGTCATGCCATTCACCGCAGAGGCTAAACGACCAACTTCAATTTCTTTATGGCGCTTTTCGGTTACATTCTCCCACTCTAAAGTGCTACCAACGTACTCTCCCTGAGCATCAATGATCGCCGCCACATTAAGCTCAATCAGAACGTTACCAATTTTAATGTCTGTGCTGTAGGGCAAGTTATTTGGATCAGAGAGTAACTGACGCTGATGAGCGGGGTTTTTATGAAATTCATCAATACAACGCCCTGCTAACCACTCTTCTGTGGCGGTAAAGCCTGGCCATACCTTTCTAAATTCGGTTTGGCACTCTTTAAATAACGCGATGGTTTGTTGATTGACGTACGTGATGTTGAGCTCACGATCCACCATCACCATCGCCGTTTGGGCTTGATCTACCGCTGACTGCAAACGAGCCACATCGTTTTCTTTTGCCAGTTCAGCCGTCACATCACTCCACTCAAGGGTATTTCCCACGTAATTACCACGAGCATCGATAATGCCGCCGATATTAAGTTTCAGTGACACGCCGCCAACATTAATTGTTGTTTCATAAGGTAGATTGCCTGGATCTGACAATAAACGACGCTGGTGCTGAGGGTCTTTATGGAAAATATCAATACACGCACCAATCACCGCTTCTTTCTCTGCAGAGAAACTTGGCCACATCGTACGAAATAAACTTTCATGCTCTTGCAGTAAAGAGAGTGATTTTTTATTAACGTATGTAATGGTGAAATCTCGATCCACCATCATTAACGCCGTTTGAGCACCATCAAGGGCAGCCAGCATATGCTCCATGTTGTTTGAAATACCGCCTTGATCTGGTGACAATACCGATGGCTCTGTTTCTAATTGAGTTTCACGCTGCTTTTGAAGCTCATTTTTATTTCTTTTCCACCACGACATCTAAAATTCCTCTTCACTGACATTAGACTCAATCACTTTGTGGAGAACACTGAAATCAAATAGCTGCTCAATTTTGATTAACACCACATGACAATTATTTACTGACGCGATCCCTTCGATGAATCGGTGCTCGACATTGCTTCCTAGTTGGGGCGTTGTTTTTATTTCTGTTTGTGAAAGTTGATACACTTCGGAGACAGCATCAACAATAATGCCTAACGAACCGTGATCGGCACAATGCAGCACAATCACGACCGTGGTGGCTTTCAGCTCAGCAGACCCCATGCCAAACCGCTGCTTTAGATCAATAATAGGGACGTACTCTCCCCTTAAATCCAATACACCTAATAAATAAGCTTCTGTGTTCGGGATTCGACGAACGTCTGTCCACCCTCGAACTTCTCGGACATCCAAAATATCCACACCATACTCTTCTTGATCCAATAAGAAGGTTAAGTATTCTTTCGTTGCTATACTCATCCTGCCTCCGGCTGAAAAATATGGTCAAAATTAAGCAGTTCATCCACGTTCAATAACGACATCACCTGATCTTGAACATTGAATAAGCCGTCGATAAATGGAGTGACGGAGGTTTCTCCGATCACTGCCGTTTTCTCTTGATTGGTGCTGCTCACAACATCAGAAACCGCATCCACCACCACGCCCATTAAGCGTTCACCATTGCCAGAGCTGGTTTTTAACACCAGTACCACCGTAGTGGCGAGGTATTCGGCTTTGGGTACAGTGAACCTCAAACGTAAATCCATAATAGGGACAATCATGCCTCGCAGGTTAATTACGCCTTTAATGTAAAATGGCGCTTTGGGTATCAAGGTTGGTGGCTCCCAAACCCGAATTTCTTCTACAGAGCAAATTTCCACACCATACAACTCATCGGCAATACGAAAACTCAAAAAATCCGCCCCGTGGTTGCCGTTCATATCCATGATGCTCGATTCAAGGGATGTGTTGTCTTGCTGCACTTCCATGGCTCTTTTCTACCTCTTTGTTAGGCGGCAATATAAGGAGAGTTATCTTTGCGTTCGAGTCCCTCACGATGCAGGTAACCCGAAATAATGCCTTGAATATCCAAAATAAGAGAAACAGAGCCGTCCCCTAAAATCGTGGCACCAGAAAAACCTGGAACCTTGGTGTAATTAGACTCTAAGCTCTTAATCACCACCTGTTGCTGGCCCAATAGCTCATCAAGCAATAAACCCACTTTATTGCCCCCTGCTTCCACAAAGCACAATAAACGCCCCGCTAAACTGCCACTGGTGCCTAGCTCGAATTCTTCATGTAAGCGCATAATGGGAATGTTTTCATCACGCAGTCGATATAATTCAATGCCACCAGACGCAATTTTTACTCGCTCAGATTTTATTTGGATGGACTCAATAATCGTGATCAAAGGAATAACAAACACTTGCTCCGCTACCTTCACTAGCTGGCCGTCTAAAATGGCCAAGGTTAATGGCAAACTGATTGTAAAACGGCTCCCTTCACCTTCCTTCGAAATCACATCAATCTGACCACCAAGCCCTTCAATGTTCCTTTTCACCACATCCATACCGACCCCTCGGCCAGAAATGTCAGACACTTGCTCAGCCGTTGAAAACCCCGGAGCAAAAATCAAATTAAAGATATAGTTATCAGAAAACTCATCCAAATGACTGTCAGGCGCTAAAATGCCTTTATCCACCGCTTTTTGCCAAATACGTTCTTTATTCAACCCAGCACCGTCATCAGCCACTTCAATCACAATTGAGCCTCCCTGATGGTAGGCATTGAGCTCAATGTTTCCCACTTCCCCTTTATTATGACTGAGCCTTTCTGCTGGCATTTCCAAGCCATGATCAATGGCATTACGTACTAAATGCACTAATGGATCGGCAATACGCTCTAATACAGTTTTATCCAATTCCGTGTGCTCACCTTGGACATTCAGCTGAACTTTCTTACCTAATTTGCCGGATAAATCTCGCACAAGGCGTGGAAAGCGGTTAAACGCAAAGCTGATGGGCAGCATACGAATATTCAATACGCTCTCTTGCAGCTCTTTGGTGTTTTGCAGTAGCTGATCCAGCCCTGCTTGCAAACGCTCAATTTTCTCGGCGCTAAAATCGGTACCCAGCTCTGTCAGCATGGACTGAGTGATCACCAGCTCTCCCACTAAGTTGATCAAATTGTCGACTTTTTCAATGTCCACTCGAATTGAGCTGACACTGGTGTCACTCTTAACTTGGGTTTGTGCTGGCACTCTCTCTGCTTTCTCAACTTTCGAGGCTGGTTTTTCTACAGGAGAAGACGGTGCGACTGCATTAGAGTTCGGGGTAGCAGCAACAGGCTCCGATGTCAGTGTGATGTTTGGTTCTTTAATTTCAGGTAACACATCTTCTGCTGGTGGCTCCCCTAATGGGGCTGGCATCATCAATGGGGCATCATGAACCAGACGAGTAATGATCAAATCACATTCGTCTTCCACCCACTCAAACACTTCATTGATGTGCTCTCGTTTCACCGTGCCATCTAAGGTAATACGCCAAGAGAGAAAACACATTTCAGGCTCAATGATGTCCAGATCTGGCAAAGAATCCACTTGGCAAGCCACCGAGCTGTAAGTACCCAGCTCCCGAAGCTCTTTAATAATACGAACCGGATCATTACCGCTAAAAAAGATGTCTTTATGAGGGATAAACTGGATCAACCAATCGCTGCTGCCATCGTCTGTTACGACCTTATTCATCTCTGCTGCTGGCTCAGGGGCCTTCTCTTGGTTTGCTTCACCAGACAAGAGCTGCTCAAATTTTGCCATCAGCTCTGTTCGCATTGCAGTGTTATGCTCAGTGCCAGTTTCATGTGCCACCAGCATATCATTGATGCAATCGCCCCCTTTTAAGAGCAGATCAATGATCTGATGATCCAGCTGACGGCGCCCTTCACGAGCCTCATCAAGAAACGCTTCCATTAAGTGAGTAAATTCACTGATATCAAGAAGATCAAAGGTTGCACCACCACCTTTGATCGAGTGGGCTGCGCGAAATATTGTATTGATGGTTTCAAGATCCACACTTCCAGGATCCATTGAAACCAGTTGGTTCTCCAGTACTTCAAGGTTTTCACGACACTCTTCGTAGAACACCTTACGGAGCTGATCCATATCTAAGGCCATGGCAGACTCCTTCTGGAGATTAAATCACACGATCTAACGTTTTTAGTAAGGTATCAGGGTTAAAAGGTTTTACGATCCAACCTGTTGCGCCTGCTTGCTTGCCTGCCGATTTTTTCTCTGCCGACGTTTCCGTGGTTAGCATCAGTATGGGAGTAAATTTATACTGTGGATTGGTTCTCAGCATCTTAACCAGTTCTAACCCATCCATGTTCGGCATATTGACATCTGAAATCACCACATCGAAACGCTGTCCCTTGGCTTTTTTCAAAGCATCCATACCATCGTTTGCGGTCTCAACATCATAGCCGGCTTCTTTTAATGTATGACTGACCATTTGTCGAATGGACACCGAGTCATCAGCTGCCAATATTCTAGGCATAAGTTCACCTCTCTTTCCTTAGCCAAGTATTTAATTTTTATTATTACAAGATAATGCGGTATCAAGGCCCAATACAGTGGCAGCAAGTACCAATTCATCCGATATGCTTTGCCAACGAATCTCTATGCCTTTTTTCTGACAGGTGACAAACAAAGACAATAAAAGCTGTAATCCAGCCGCATCTGTTTTTTGTACTTTACTGCCATCCAACATAATGTTTTTGGTGTTCGCAATGCTATCTGAATAGCGCTTTCGAATTTCTAGCACCTGAGTAATGTCTATTGATTCAGTAAGAACGTACTCCATTGTGCCTCCCTTTCCATCCACAAGTGCCAAACAAGTAGATATAAATCCAATCACATAATAAGTGTAGCTCCTCTGCCTAAAGCGCCAGTTTTTTTTACAGTTTTTATGCACATTCTTGTACATCTGATCTTACATATTCTATTTATGATTAAAATTTATCCGCCGTCTAAGAAAGCACACACTTTTCACTCTAAGAGCCAAATGATTTCTGTGCTTTTCTATTAAGTTCATATGTCTTATTTCATTGCTGTTGTAAAACTTTTCGACTCAGTTCAATTAATTCTAGATGCCTTCTTCTCTCTCAAACCATAAAAGATAATGATAATGGTTTTCATTACTTTGTATTTTTGGGAGAGAACACCATGGAAGAACAATTTCTTCAGGAGGCGATGCATTCAGATCCGTTGATCCGAGTGAAAAACTTGTGCGTCGATTACATTACCGATAGTGGCGATTTCAGAGCTGTTAATAATGTCAGTTTTGATATTGGTAAAGGCGAGATTTTTGGACTAGCCGGAGAGTCAGGTTGCGGGAAAAGTACCATCGCGTTTGCCTTAACCCGATTACATAAGCCGCCAGCGTTTATTTCTAATGGCCAGCTGATCTTTGAAGGCCAAGATCTACTGAAGCTATCCGATAAAGAGCTGGGCATCGTACGGTGGCAACAAATTGCGATGGTATTTCAAAGTGCCATGAACTCACTCAACCCAGTGCTTCCCGTGGAAGAGCAATTTGCGGATGTACTTCGCCACCATATGGGCATGAACAACGAAGAAGCACGAGCACGAGCCGAGCAATTACTTGATCTGGTGAATATTCCAAGACACCGCTTATCCGAGTATCCCCACCAGTTTAGTGGCGGTATGCGCCAGCGCCTTGTGATTGCTATTGCTCTGAGTTTAAACCCTAAATTGATCATCATGGATGAGCCAACCACCGCGCTAGATGTGGTGGTACAACGTGAAATCCTGCAACAAATTTACAGCTTACGTGAAGAGTTTGGGTTTTCTGTACTTTTCATCACCCATGATTTGGCATTAATGAGCCAGTTGTGTGATCGCATTGCCGTGATGCGCCACGGGCAAATCGCCGAAGTGAATCACGCTCATCAAATCCGTAATAACCCTCAACATACCTACACTCAAAAACTATGGGCCTCGTTCCCTAACATTCATGAAGGTAAACACAACCGCACACCACAAGGAGCAATCGCATGAGTCAACCAATCATCCAACTAAAAAACGTGGTGAAAGATTTCTCTGTCGGCGGTGGGTTTGGCAAAAGTGAAACCTTTCGAGCATTACAAGGGATCAGTTTCGACATTCACAAAGGCAAAACATTAGCGCTGGTGGGGGAGTCCGGCTGCGGAAAAAGCACGTGTGCACGTTTGATCACCAAGGTATACCCAGCTTCTGAAGGAGAAATCCTGTTTAACGGTCGCAACATTGACGAGATCCACCGTCGTAAAGAGTTACTGGCTTATCGCAGCAAAGTACAAATGGTTTTCCAAGACCCATTTGGATCACTCAACCCAACTCACACCATTGCACACCATTTAACCCGCCCATTAAAAATTCATAAACAAATCAGCTCAGACAGTGAACTTCAGCCAAAACTAGAAGAATTGATCAATTTAGTCGAGTTAGCTCCAGACACCTTAGAAAAATTCCCACATCAACTCAGTGGGGGGCAGCGTCAGCGTGTGAACTTAGCCAGAGCCATTGCAGTAGGTGCTGAAGTCATTCTGGCCGATGAACCCACCTCTATGCTGGATGTCTCCATCCGTTTAGGGGTATTGCAATTAATGCAACGCATGAAAGAAGAAATGGGCATTGGCTTTTTGTACATAACCCACGATTTAGCGACCGCCCATTACATCGCCGAAGAAACCGCAGTAATGTATCGCGGTCAGATCGTCGAATGGGGAGATACCCAACAGATCCTACAAAACCCACAGCACCCTTACACCAAACTCTTGATCTCTGCCGTTCCGGATCCCGATCTTCCTTTTGGTGAGTTAGTTAAAACTGAACCAAACTATTCAGAGCAAGCGGATCTTATTCGAGAACAAAGTGGCCATGCGCAACCTAAATTCGAACAAGTGTCCGACAATCATTTTGTTCGAGTATGGGAAAACGCAGCATGATAACACTGTCAGATTGGTTAAGTGAGATAAGTAATTGGTATCAACAAACTGATATGCAAGATATGGATACCCTTAGCCCTCTGATCCACTCCCCACCAGAAGCGGTATGGGGGCCAGAGCTCAGCGATGAGCAAAGTAAAGCCATTGCTTGTTGGTTAGATGGGTGCTTAAGGCTATATAAGCATTACCATCAAGACATTCAAAGCGATAAGGCCTATGGCTATCTACAATTGGCGTATTCAAAACTTCAGTTTGTCGCCACTCAGCCACACGTTGATAAAGATATAAAACAATGGGCCATTAAACGTCTAGATCATTTAATAGTGTTACTGCTTGAGTTTTGTAATCAGCAACAATCGGCAAGCTGGCAGGCAGAAAGTCAAAACCAGATCGAGCTACACGTTGCATTCATGAATTCACTGCACAATATTAACCTAGAGGGCACCATGTACGCCGCTTAACCCGAGGATCGGTTTAATCAATGTAACCTTGATCATCTTTCCGTAAATGAAGAATGATCTCTCGACTTCCAATGACGGGAGATCAGTAAGGCCCGGAAAGATGATCAAGACACACTGTGATCCATCTTTATCTTCTTTATACCCTTAACAGCAAAAAAAAAGCGAGCTTTAAAAGCTCGCGAATATACTATTGCACAACAATGAAGTTAGAAAATATAACAATATGAGCCAATCTATTAGTTAGAAAGGACAAAGGTTGTCTATTCGCTACTGATAATGCCAAAGCCGATTGCACCATATGTCAGCATTAAGTCAGAGACAAGACAGTACTCTGTCAATCTTGCTTATTTTCCCATTATCATAATTCTTTGGCGACCTCATCCAATGCCAACAATACTTGTTGATCAATATGCCCCTCAAACACCAACTTACAGACTTTGCGACGTACTGCTAAACCTGAAATTAAGCGCTCAATCGACAAATGACGCTCATTAGGTTGATTATTAAAAAGTTCAACAGTTTTACTTAGCGTTTCGTACGGGATCTTTTCCCCTCCCACACGCAGCCAATCAAGCTTCTCAATCAAGCCGTGGCACTCTTCTGCAATTGAGGTCGCAGAATGCCCAGTCATAGCAGATAATGCCGTGATACTGCGCTCTAGGGCTTCTGGTGGCGTATATTTTGATAATACGATAGTTAACTCATCAGCATTGATTTCTACCAAATGCTTACGCAGTTTCACCCGACGCCCTAGTCGGCCTCCTGTTTTAGGGGCTTTTCTCTGGATCGGTTCAAATTCTCCATCAATGATCTCTGATAATTGATCCAATTTTTTACGAGGAATGATCTCATTGCGTAATGGGTTTGGCATCGTAGGAGCCATATTACGTTTGCCCTCATTGGTGGTTCGAGCACGCGAGTAACGAATGACTTCACTCGCATCACAATGAATATCAATTTGATAATCCATGACTTTACTATCTTGAACCAGCTTTTGCACCGTTAGGTGGTAACCCCATAAATTAACAGCAAAGACTTCATCGGCCACGGTTCCTTCCGCCAGTTTTTTAAGTTCACGTATTAAATCAGTTGAAAAACGTCGCCATTCAATATTACGGGCAAGCTTTTGATTTAATTCACTTAATAACATGGCATCATTAACACGACGTGACATGCGACTTCTGAAGAAAGTGTATAATTGGAATACCAAAGTGTGCTGACGTAAGATCTCAGGTGGAAATAGGAAAAAGTAATCTCGAGTTAATAACTCATCAAAAAAAGACGGTTCCCATACCAAGATATAGAGATTGGGTTTGATCTTGATCTCACCATTATCTCCTTCACGCGGGGCTTCTTCAGAAGCAGTGATCGTACGCGCTAAGAATCGAAAACGATCACTTTTAAACCCCTCAGGCATATTTTCGCTTAACCAACGACCTGTTAACTCATGCAGTTGAAAGTCTGTAAATTCAATACGATCAATGCTTTCTCGAATGGAGTCTCGGGCAGGTCCACTGTCTTTTTTCCCACGTAATGCCAATATATCAGTAATATAAATAGGAGTTTTATTTCCCATTGCCCGAGCTTGGATCTGGTAATCCTCTTGATGATGATCATGGTATTGTACGGTGAGTGTAAACAGGGCAAACAGAGTCATGAGATCATCAACGGTCATGATATTTTTTGATGATCTTGTTTCTATGATCGCTTTAGTACCTGAAATGGCGACCATGGCCTTCTGGTAATTCTTACGAGTTCGTGGGGGAGCTAACGCTTGATCAATGATCCCGGCCCAACTAGTAGGAGAAACAACAAATTGATCCGCTTCATCACGAATTGAAGGAGGAGTGCCTAAACCATGTTCATTTAATAAACTGCGATTTACTTGGGTTTGTGCTAGTGCTTTGGAACGACGTTGTTTGTCTTGTTGTTGGCTCTGCTCTGAACGTAACCCTGCGGTACCTAATAAAGAAATTAATTGAGAAGGATTAATAAAGCGATGCAGCATGGTTTTGCCTGCCAAGCCTTCTTCAAATTTCACTGGAAACTGTTGAAATAAACCAATATTTACAGCTGCACGTAAACGTTGCTGAATAGCAGCACGTGTTATTTGTCCATCTGTAGCAATAATAAGTTCTGTGGTTGATACCATGCCATCTTGGCAAGATAGACCACGAAGTGAGATCAAGTTCAGTAGTTCAAGAATGCTTTTTGTTACCCCTTTAAAATGTTGATATTGATTGATCCAATCAACAAGATTCGGTGGGATTTCAAATAAATGTCCGTCTTTATGAGATCGAGGTGATGGAATGTGGATCTTTTCTGCTGCTGATGGTTTGGTTTTTTTATTCTGTTCCATTACTCATAAAGCGTAATTTTGTCATATTTCCGAAAAGGTTAAATCAATTATCTAAGGAAATAAAGAAAAATTTTATTATTCTTTTTCACTGATCTTTAAGATTATTTTGATATAAATGATTAATATGATCTTATGATCTGAATTTTAAATCACCATTAACATACTGATTTATATGAAATTAAAAAACAGACATCTTGGAACACTGATCAAGGTACCCATGGATCCATGATCATCAAAGACTTGAAAGCATGATCATTACTTAATCGGAAGTGTGATCATAATAGGGCAGAAACCATGATCATCAATGGAATGGAAAAATGATCATGATAAGCGCACAGGTTATCCACAGGGCGAGTGGTCTCTGAGGATCTTACTGAGGCTTTTTGGGGGTTTTGAGCTGAAAAGTGCTGGGACCGATGATCATGTTGGTGTCGATCAATGGTCTTTTTTTGCTTTTTCCTGATTGTAATGCGTTTTTTGTCTCTTGGTTGGCTTTTAGTAAGATTAAAAAGAAAGTTGAAATGACACTGAGAGTAATTTAGACGCTCTTTGATAGTGTTCCGGAGATTTTGAAACAATGATCAAGTGAAGTTATGTGTATTTCAATTTTTTTGCTAATGTATTTATTGGGTTGAGTGGGTCGAAAAGGAGTAACTAACACCTTATTGTTATTACACTCTCCGTAATCCAGTCGTTATCGAGTATGCTTCCGGATAAAAAAGAGGGGTTGATATTACTTGATCATCGTTCTGGAAGTTGGATCTTTTTTCTTCTTCCTATTTGTTTGATTTTGTCGCATTTTTCCTCTTGATCATCGTCCCTATCGGCTGGAACAATGATCAAGTAATGATGGGGAGGGAGTTGGCTATTTTCTTGTTTTTATAATGTCTATGATCTTTTGTTGATAAAGGGAGCAGGCGCTATCAGCTGAAGGTGGTGGTTGCTCATTTTTCAATAGATGGGGATTTTTAGTTGAAATGACACTTCCCGTAAGACAGTGTTTGATTCATACACTTCCGAGAGTTTTACACTGTAAATTGCTCGTATTGTGACGCTGTAACAATTTTATTGTTTTTATTTTTCCCAGTCTTTTACTTCATTGTTTTGATTTATTTTTACGCGTTATTAATAAGCTTTACACCAAGATATTTACTTTATTAATTAGATCACGCTCTAATTAATCTGAGCACCTTTTTATTGAATATGATAATAATTGCTGTACAATTTTCTTTAATTTGAAAATGGTGGCGATTATGAATAGAGAACAAACAATTGACAATTTGCTCACGATAGCCGAGCAAACCAAACAAGTTCAGTCTGATCGAATTGAGATTGTGCTCGAAGAGCGCAAAGATGATCACTTTCCTCCGATGTCCAAAGCTTTGATGGAAACTCGCTCAGGTCTGACTCGTCGTAAACTGGATGAAGCTATTTCTAGAATGGAAGCGGAAGGGCACCAATTTACTAAAAATAACGCAAACCATTATTCAATTAGTTTAGGTGAAGCTCACATGCTGATGGACGCGGCAAAAGTGCCTGCTTTCCATGAGCTAAAAAGAAACAGTAATAATAAGCCTTGGGTGGTTAACGTACAGAACCAAAAAGGTGGTACAGGTAAATCCATGACAGCGGTACATTTAGCCGCTTGTTTGGCGTTAAACTTAGAAAAGCGCTACCGTATTTGTTTAATTGACTTGGATCCCCAGGGCTCATTACGTTTGTTTTTGAACCCTCAAATCAGTGTTAACGAGCATGATACTATCTATTCAGCTGTGGATGTGATGCTGGATAATGTGCCTGAAGACGAGCCTGTCGATCGTGATTTTCTTCATCGCAATGTGTTGTTATCCACCCAATACCCGAACCTGAAAACCATTTCTGCTTTCCCTGAAGATGCCATGTTTAATGCCGAAGCGTGGCAGCACTTGTCCATGAATCAATCGCTCGACATTGTTCAGTTATTAAAAGAAAAAGTTATCGATCCTATTTCGGACGATTTTGACATTATCATGATTGATACCGGTCCTCATGTGGATCCATTAGTATGGAACGCCATGTACGCGTCCAATTCATTGATCATTCCTTGTGCTGCTAAACGTTTAGACTGGGCTTCTACGGTGAACTTTTTCCAGCATTTACCTACTGTGTATGAGATGTTCCCTGAAGATTGGCATGGCTTAGAGTTTGTACGCTTGATGCCAACCATGTTTGAAGATGATAATAAAAAGCAAGTCTCGGTTCTGACGGAAATGAATTATCTACTGGGTGAGCAAGTGATGATGGCTACGATCCCTCGTAGTCGTGCTTTTGAAACTTGTGCAGACACTTATAGTACTGTCTTTGATTTAACAGCGAGTGATTTTGAAGGTGGTAAAAAAACGTTAGCAACAGCGCAAGATGCTGTTCAAAAGAGTGCCCTTGAGCTAGAGCGTGTGCTTCATAGTAATTGGGCTTCATTAAATCAGGAGTAAGATGAAAGATTATGGCTCTAAAAACCTCCGATCTTAATGCCAAACTTTTCGGTAAAGCGAATAAACGCCGAGCAACCACACCCGTGGAAGCACAGCAAGCAGTCAAAGCGCAGACCCAAGTTATCGAGTTAGCCGTTGCTGGCCAAGATTTAGTGTCGTTTGAATTAAAAAAAATCCCAGCTGATCAGATTGATTCAAAAACCGTGGTGTTTGCCCAGAATTCTCGTGAGCAGTCTTTTTTAACTGAGCATGCGTTGTCTGATATTTTAACGACCTTAAAAGAGCGCGGTCAGCAATATCCGGCAGTAGGGCGGATTGGTCAAAATGGCATGATTGAAGTTCTTGATGGTAGTCGCCGTCGAATGTCATGTATTTTGGCTCAGCAAGATTTCTTAATTTATGTGGCTAAAGACATAAATTCTGAGCATGCCAAGTTTTTGTCAGATGTGGCTAATGCCCATAAGCCGCTTTCTTTGTTTGAACGTGGTAAAGAAATGCAGGCGCTGTTGGCCAGCGGCAAAGCATCGGATCAAAAAGAGTTAGCCAAATTGTGTCAATGCAGTGAAGCCTTAGTGAGTGGGGCTTTAAAAGCCGCTACGCTCCCGTTGGTTTTATTGCAGGCTTATCCATCAGTTGGCGAACTTGGTCGCCCAACCATAGTGAAGCTGCATAAACTCTATTCTGGATTAACTGACGAACAGAAAGAGATGCTACTGGCACAATGTTATGATCAACACGGTTATGCATGGCAAAAAATTGATGGTCAAGGTGTTGCTCGAATTACCAAAGAAGTGACAACCTTGATAGAAAAGTGGATTGAAGAGCTTCAGCCACCAAAGCAAAAACCAAAAACAAGCAAATCTGAATTGATCAAAGGGCGTGCAAGCTATGTCCGAAAAGGCGATTCGTTGACGCTTGATCTGAAAAAAATAGACGACAGTCAAATGGATGATATTTTGAATTTCATCCAAGCTCAATTGGGTTAACTTTCATTTCTAAGGCCGCGTTCTGCGGCCTTTTTTATTTCAGTGGCCGTAATACTCAACTCAGTAGTTTGTTATTATACAAACATTCCTATTTACTGAGATTTTCTCCATGCAAGCCCATCTTTCTTTTTTCTCTTCTCTTCATCAGCAAGCCCAAATGGCGAACGTTCGTTACTGCATCGTACTACGCGGAGAGCAAGTGTGGGCCGAACAATGGTTGCTTGAATTTTATGACACCACCTTCAATGATGTTCAATCTGTGGCGTGGTTAGGTAAGAAACGTACTGATGACTTTCATTCGTTGACCATTAAACAAGGCGCTCAATTATTAGGAAGAGAGTCAATGGGGCTTGTTTATGATGCGCATGAAGGCTTTGATGCTAACAGCTTTAATGCGGCCACTGGAACTTTAGTGGGGGGCGGGTTATGTTTTTTATGTTTGCCACCACAGAAAAATACGTCGCCTGACAGGTTTTCGACGTGGTTTGAGCGTCAAATGGAAGCGCACAATGTTGTGATTGTTGAGCAGGGTTTACCATTACCACAATTGCCTCCGTCGCTACCCAACCATCAACCTCATGAACCATTGCAATATCAGTGTTGTCATCAAGAGCAGTTAGATGCTGTTGAAGGGATCATTCGAGTGGTGACAGGGCATCGCAAGCGTCCTTTGGTATTAACGGCAGACCGAGGACGAGGGAAATCTGCAGCCTTAGGTATCGCTGCCGCGCAATTAATGCAATCTCGTTCGATTCGTATTCTGATCACTGCCCCTTCATTCAAAGCTGTCGGCTCTGTTTTCGAGCATGCGCTTCGTTTACTGCCTTCGACTGCTTTCAGTCAAAATAAAACCATTTCTTTTGCAGGCAGTACACTTGATTTTATTGCGCCTGATGAATTGCTATTGTCTCCGCAAGAAGCGGATCTGGTTCTCGTTGATGAAGCAGCTGTTATCCCAGAAGCGATGTTGACTCAGTTTCTGAATCGATACAGCCGAATGGCCTTTTCTAGCACCATTCATGGTTATGAGGGAACTGGCCGAGGGTTTGCGATTAAGTTTCAGCAATCTTTGAATGAGCTGACTCCTAACTGGCGAAAAGTGTCGTTATCGACTCCTGTTCGTTGGGCTGATCATGATCCGTTAGAGCAATGGTTATTTGATGTGTTTTTATTTAATGCTGATTTGGCTGGGTTGGGTGAGCCTACAGAAAGGGAGCTTGCTGATATTCGCATTGAATTAATGGACAAATCAGATTTGGTGGCTGATACACAACGTTTAGGTCAGCTGTTTTCTATTTTGGTGAATGCGCATTATCAAACCTCTCCCAATGATCTTGTGCAGATGCTGAATGACGAAGCTGTTGATGTATGGGCAGTGTATGCTGGCTCAAATATTATTGGGTGCAGCATTCTTTGCCAAGAAGGGGGGCTAGAGCCGGAGTTAGTACAACAAATCGTGTTGGGAGCTCGCCGTCCTGCCGGTCACTTGATTCCTTCGTCCATTGCTAATTATCTGCAGCTTCCTCAAGCTGCCATAGAACGATGTGTCCGTATCATGAGAATCGCTCTTCACCCTCGTTTTCAGAACCATGGTATTGGCTCGTCAATATTGACTCAGTTAGCGCAGCATTACCGCATTATGGGATTTGATTATCTTGGTACCAGCTTTGGCGCGACAGCTGATTTATTGAATTTTTGGTTTTCAAATGGTTTTACCCCAGTACGTTTAGGGGTGAGTCGAGATCAGGCCAGCGGCACTTTTTCGTTATTAGCCGTTTCTCCACTTTCTTCGTCATCATCACGCTGGCTTGTGGAGGCTCAGCAGCAATTTGGCTTTATGTTTTCTTCTCAGCTTGTGGAGCAGTACCGCGCATTAGAGCCCAAGCTCGTGAATATATTATTGACTGCTACTCCAGCAGCTTCAACGGAGCCTTTACCTTCCTCTTTACAGAGGTTAATAAAGGGCTACGCAGATGGGCGGTTAGGGTATGATTTAGTGATTGGGGCGTTAGAGCCTGCGTTTTATCGTGCTGCAAAACATTTAGACTCATCAGACAGCCTCTCCTTATTAGCGATACGAAAAATATGCCAGCGTCACAGTTGGCGAGAGTTGTGTGAAGAGTTCTCGCTTCAAGGTCGACGCCAGGCAGAGGGCCAGTTAAGAAAGTTTACCCAAGATATTCTATTACCTCTGCTTTAGTTTTTCCTTTTTCTCTAATTTACAGTGTAAATTCTTGAACCAATTTACACTGTAAATCCCCCTAAAGTTCCATCGTTAAATTGTCACACTTACGAGACAGCTCATAGTTTCATTTTTGATATTGATAGCAGGATCACTACTTGAACCAAGGTCTCGCTTTATAAATGGAGTTTAACGGAGAAGCTGTTTTATTATTAAGAACTGAAATACCAAAATTGGGATTATTGATTAGACTTACAGTTAGTACCGCTAGTCCCATAAGTGAGAACAACTAGGACGTTTTATGATAGATACATTGCTTCGGCTTTCTGAGGATAAAAATTCATTATGTGTTCACTTACCTGAGCATATTGAATTAGAAGACTCTTACCAACCTGAAGATGTAGTAAATGCGCTTCCTCTGTTTGAGGCGGGCGGTTTTTATGTGGTTGAAGAGGCTGTCGCTGAGTTATTAGCGGCAGTTAAAGCGGGTGAGTTTGATTCCATCGAATCACTTACTATTGCTGAGCGCCGTGATACTTTAGTTAGCGTCGTGATGGATGATGATCAAATGTCTGCATCCCTTCATGTTACAGGGGCTTATGGTGGCAACCCACCAACAGGCAATTTGTTATTGGCGTTATTGGCTGAGTATCGCATCACTAAAGGAGTGAACAAGAAAGCGTTAAAAATGGTGTTAGAGAAAAGTAAGATGCTAGCACCCGGTGAAGAAAAGACTTTTGAGGTTGCCCGAGGAAAACCCGCAAAGGCAGGCACAAATTCAACGTTTGTGGCTTTGGTGGATGATGTACGTGAACGTGTGTTACGTCCGCAAGGCGATGAAGATGGTCAAGTGGATATGCGTGACTTGGGTGACATTACGACCATTGCTGAAGGTACGCCTGTTATGAAGCGTATTCAGGCCACTAAGGGCGTGGATGGCATGAGTGTCACTGGTAATGTGCTTCAAGCTGAAAATGGTAAAGAGGTCCCATTTAAGCTTAATAATGGCACCGCTGTGAGTGAAGATGATACCAATATGCTGATAGCCACCATGGCAGGGTTACCTTGGATACACGAAGACGGTATTGAGATTGATGACTCTTTAACGATGAAGAGTGTAGATGTTGGTACTGGTCATGTGAAATTTAAAGGCAGTATCATTATTGAAGGGGACGTGTCTCCAGGGATGAAGGTAGAAGCTGAAGGCAACGTAATGGTAGGAGGCTTTGTTGAGTCGGCCTTGATTAAAGCCGGTGGTGATATTGTGGTGATGAAAGGCATCATAGGTCATCAAGTGGAAGAAGACGAGCCGATGTCGTGTAAGTTGGAAGCGGGCAATAATATTACGGCGAAGTTTTCTCAGTACGCGGAGCTTAAAGCTGGGTTGGATATTAAGTTGACGTTGCATGCCATGCATTGCCGAATTTCTTGCAGTGGTAGCCTAGTGGTGATGGACGCCACAGAAAAAAGTGGAACATTAAGTGGGGGCACTATTGAAGTAACTAAGGCCATCACAACGGTTAATTTGGGATCCTTGGCTGGTACTCACACGACCGTAAGTGCCTTTACGGATTATAATGAGCATCGTGAAGCGCTGTCTGTTTTTCAAAAAGCGTATGATGAAGAGCAACAACAGTTAGCCAAGGCGACTGAAGCCGAATTAAAATTAACAAAGTTACCTGAAAATAAACGATCTGAAGAGCTCGTTGAAAAGATTAAACAGTTTAAGAGTCATCATAAAAGTGAGCTGGCTGCGTGCCATAGCCGTTTAAGCTTGCAACAGAAAAAGCTCGATACCATGATGCGTGAAAACATCATTGAAGTGAAAAATAGGATTTACAGTGGTGTGATGATCCAGTTCTCTCAAGAACGTTTGATGACTAAACGAGAACACAGCCCGAGCAGAGTATTATTTGATGGTTATGAAATTAAAATTGATCCGATGACAACAAAAAAGACAAATCAGCAACCCCCGCAATAACACGCCTTAATTGATTTCCTCCTAATAAGGCTTCTCTCTTTCAATCTAAGAAGAGCAGAAGCCTTAAACTATTTCTCACCTTTTCTTTTCTGCTGATACACTGCACTTTACTAACATAACAATGAACGACTCAGTGAATGGCACCATGCCGTTCTTTCGATTTACACTGTAAATCAGGCTTCTTCATAATAATTATTCATACCAACTCTGAAATAAAATATTGGCTGATCGTGTCTACTGTTTTTATAACAATAATAACTCAATGACAGATTGGTCTAGGGGATTTTTATGGCGTTTACACAATACAATAAAAAGGCGACATTATTTCACTATCTGCTTGCGGGAGGGCTGTACGGTGCTTACGGGGGAAAAGTATGCCCATTTCTTGATACTTTATCTCTGCAATACATTCTAAGTCATGTGGCCATTGTATTTTTTATTCTTACTAGTATGCGTTTTATGGTGACTCAACACTGGCTTTCCATGAAGCACACCGATCTATTAAAGCTGGATATTTTGTTGTTTGGCAGTATGGGAGTCGTACTGGCGGTTTGGTTTAATACTTATCATGACTTTCCTATCGACAGTAATGCGAAAGTTGTTTTTGGTATGGTGACGTTAGGAATTCTGACGGGCAGTAATTTATCTTTAATGCACCGTTATGAAGAGTTTGTTTGCCGTATTAAACATAACCAACTTACGATGTTGCAAGTCGGCGCTAAAGAATCCATTGCAAAAAAACTGGTGATGTTAATTATTTTATTGCTACTGACTTTGACTACGGTACTTACCATGGTCGCAGTCAAAGATTTGTATTGGTTGCAAGAGCATGTCGACAAACTCCTAGATGGCTCAGCACGCGTGAGTGTGATTAAAGAGTTTGTGTATGTTACCGCTGTCATGGTGGGCTATACCATCATGATCATGGCAAGCTGGGTCAAGTTATTGGATTTGACCTTATTGAAACAACAAGAAGTGTTGCAGAAAGTGGCTGATGGTGACATGGACGTTCGAGTACCTGTGTTTGCCAATGATGAGCTAGGACATATTGCTGGGTTAACTAATAATATGCTGAATGAACTTCAGCAAACCCAACAAGAAGTGATGGATACGCGAGATGTGGCTATTATCGGTTTATCGGCTTTGGCTGAGTCTCGTGATAATGAAACAGGCGCACATATTTTGCGTACGCAGGAATACGTCAAAGCGTTGGCTCAAGAGCTGGCGATGAAACCTGCGTATCAGTCATTGCTGACTCCAAGTTATATTGATCTACTTTACAAATCTGCACCCTTGCACGATGTCGGTAAAGTTGGGATCCCTGATGCGATTTTATTAAAGCCGGGTAAGTTGACCGATGATGAATTTGAAATTATGAAAAAACATCCAGAGATCGGTGCGGAGGCACTCTCGATTGCAGAGCAGCAAATGGGAGAAAGCTCCTTTTTAAGTGTGGCACGAGAGATTGCTCATACGCATCATGAAAAATGGGATGGCTCTGGATACCCACAGGGCTTAATTGGCGATGCCATACCGCTCTCAGGGCGTTTGATGGCGTTAGCCGATGTGTATGATGCCTTGATCTCAAAACGTGTTTATAAGCCCGCTTTTAGCCATGAAAAAGCAAAAGCAATTATTTTAGAAGGGGAAGGGACACATTTTGATCCTGATGTGATTACTGCCTTCTTGACTGTGGAAGACGAATTTAAGCATATCGCTGGGCGGATTCAGGACAAAGAGGGTGAAGTACCTGAAAAGGTTTAATTTGAGAAAATAAAAAGGGCGATTACGTGACAACGTAATCGCCCTTTTTGTTTGGTTAATATGGAGTGTATTATTGATTGACTGCTCGTATTTTTCCTTCTCGTAAGCTGCGCAATACGGCTTCTTTTGGACCATCGGCAATGATTAAACCGTGCTCCATTACAATCACACGATCAACCACATCCAACATACTGGTTTTGTGAGTGATTAAAATCAGAGTTTCTTCTTTTTTCAGTCGAGCCAATTGCTGCTTGATGTGAAGCTCTGTGCGGTTATCCATACTACTGGTTGGTTCATCCAGTAAGAGAACTGGCGGGCGGCCTAATAAAGCACGTGCAATGGCAACAGCTTGTTTTTGGCCACCAGATAGGAATTGGCCACCTTCACCGACCTGACGCTCAAGGCCTGCCGGATCCGTTTGGGTAAACGCGGTGACACCTGCGCGGTTGGCAGCATCCATTACTTCACGGTCGTCGAGCAGTGGTCGACCTAATGTGATGTTGTCTCGTATTGAACCGTAAAACAGCATCAGATCTTGTGGTACACAGCCAATGTTGCGTCTAACATCGATGTGATGCAATTGGGAGATATCCGTATCGTCAATACGCACTGAGCCCCTTGTGGGCTTGTATAGGCCCATGATGAGACGTTCTAGAGTGGTTTTACCTGCACCAATACGACCGATGATCGCTACTTTTTCTCCTGGTTGAATGGTAAGGCTGAGATCTCGAACGGAAGCCACTTCACTGTTCGGGTACTGGAAGCTCACTCTATCAAGCTCTACTTTACCTTGGATGATCGGCCTATGGATGTAGCGTTTTCCTTCTTCTTGTTCATCAGGCATTGCCATTAACTGTTCAATAATGGTCATGGCGGATTTGGCTTGGTTGTAGCGAGTCGATAGTAAGGAAAGCTGTACCAAAGGCCCAATGGCTTTACCACTTAGCATGGTTGCGGCAATTAACCCACCCATGGTGAACTCACCATCCGAGATTAAGTAGACGCCTAAAATGATCATTCCCACGTTAGCGGCTTGTTGAACAAAACCAGCCACATTTTGAACGGAATCGGTAATCCGGCGAGTTTTGATGTTCCAGTTTGACATATGAGCCACAGCTTCTTCCCAGCGGTACTGAAACTGGCTTTGCGCACCATACAGCTTAATGGTTTCTAATCCCATCAGGCTTTCGATTAGATTAGCGTACTTTTGCGAGGCTAAACGGGAACCTTCTTCTATTGAACGTCTTAGAGGTGCTTGTATTAAGTAACTATGAATTATAAGAAGTAATACACCAATGATCGGCACCAGTACCAGTGGGCCTGCCATTAACCAAATAATAAAAAGGAACAATAGGGCAAAAGGCAGATCAATCAGTGAAGAAACGGTAGCAGAAGTGAAAAATTCGCGAATAGACTCAAATTCTTGTAAGTGACGAGCAAATGCCCCAACTGATTCAGGGCGAGATTCCATTCGCACCCCCATCACTTTGCTGAAAATATTGGATGAGATCAGAAGATCGGACTTTTTACCGGCCACATCAATAAAGTAGCTGCGAAGTAATTTTAAGATCAGATCAAATAAAAAGATGATCCCAATGCCAGAAGATAATACCCAAAGAGATTCGAAGGCGAGGTTCGGAACGACTTTATCGTAAACCAAGCGGGTAAACATGGGGCTGGCAATGGCAAATAGGTTGATCAGTATCGACGCGATAAAGACATCACGGTAAATACTTTTTGATTCCCATAACGTGCTCCAAAACCAATGCCCATCACGCGTTTTTAGGATTTCTGGGGAACGGTCATCATAACGAAATAATTTTTTTAACAGAAACAAACGGCCGGTGTAGAGGGCCTCTAGTTCTTCAAACGGTAACCATTTTTGCATGAGATCGGCCTGCGGAAGTACCACCTCGGCTTCTTTTTTCTCATGATCGATGGATAACAAAACACACGACTCACCGTCTTTTAGTAGTAAAACGGCAGGCAGTATAAGAGGGGATATGTTTTCTAATGAGGTTTGATTTTCTTTGGCAATCAGTCCGGCGCGCTCAGCGGCACGCGGAACAAGAAAAGGCGTTAATTTACCATCCGCTAGAGGAAGCCCCGAAATCAGAGCTTCTGGTGAGTTTGCTAACCCATAATAACGGCTGACATAAACTAAAGAATGTAACAGCGCATCTTTCATTTAGTCACTGGTCTCCATTTGCTTCTGCTCAAAAATAAACCCTTGGAAAGCATTCACAAAGTGCTCTGATAGTGTTGTTAACTGGGCTTCTGTTTCTACACGAGTGGCGATGGTGGTGATATCTAGGTTATGCGCGGTACGAGAGATGGAAGCCAGCACATTACGTTGCTGCTCATTTTCAAGCTCACCAGTGTAGACAAAATCAATCTTTACGTAATTCGGTCTAAATTCGGTTAAATAATCCAAAGAATGGAAATGACGGCCGTAATTATCGACACCAAAGGTGAAACCACGTTGTCTGATCACATCACACAGTAAGCCTGCATGGTCGGCGTAGTTCACAAACAAAGATTCTGGGATTTCAAATTGAATTTGAGACGCTAAGGCGGCTTGATGATCTAAGAAATGGTTTAACCAACGAACAAAAGTAGGGTTGGTGACACTGCTTTGAGTCAGGTTAATGGCAACAGGGCCTATATTTTCTTCGTTATGAAGCTTTTGCACCATGTGCTCAATGACATAACGGTCAAACATTTCCCCTTGATCTAATTGTTCTATGGCAGAGAGGAATTGCCCCGCTGAGTAATAGGTGTTGTTTTTACTGATCGCAGTAAAGACCTCACTGTGGATTAAAGTCCCTTTACTGTCTGATACTTTTTGGAATTTGAAACTGAATTGGTGGTTAGCAATGGCTTCCATAACAATGGTTTTCCACTGTTGTTTACCAATAGCTTGGCTGTCTGTTGACTGTTGAACGAGAGCTACCGGGTTACTCGGGTTTTGACCTGCTTGAGATAGCGCGTTATCGGCCAAAGAGAGTAGGGTGCCCACTTCTTTGTGACCTGTGTTAAAAACGAGACCGACCTGAGCATTCAGTGGGGCTGAGCCTGTTGGGTCTGGTTGTAAATCATCAACACAATAAAGAATGTTCTCTCCTAAGATACGCAGTTCTTCAATGGAGACGCTGGGAGCGAGAAAGGCAAATTCAGCTTCACCTAAGCGCGCGATAGTGGCTTCAGGCATGTTTACTGCCACTTTTAAGCTATTTGCGAGCTTTTCAATGGCATTGTCGCCAGCTTGGTAGCCTTGGTTTTCATAAAGCGACTGAATGTGGTCCACTTTCAGTAACGCCATACCACCATGACCCGACTCGGCTAACCACGTTTTTAGCTGCCCCATGAAATAACTGCGGTTTCCAAGCCCTGAAATTGGGTCTTGATAAGCGCGCTCACGTAAACGATCGGCTTCTTTTGCTTGCTCTTCAAAGTGCAGTTGCAGTTGGCTCGACATTTTATTAATGCCTTTTACTACCGAAACTAAGTCTGATGTTCTTGGTAGAGGAAGTGGCTCACCAAATTGATTTTCAGTGATTTGACGTGTCTTTAAGGTAATGGCTTTGAGTGGCTTTAAAGCGTAACCCAGTAATAACGATACCATGACAGCGGTTAAGGCAAAAATAAAGAGAAACCCTGTCACAAGCTGGTTCATTGCTTGCCATAGTTGTTGATAAGCATAGCCGGGATGACCAATGATCTCGACTTCGGCAAGCTGTAACCATCCGCTGGTTAAGACGCGACTGTCGGTGATGGTTCTAAATAAATCTAGGTTGGTAAACCACTCAGGCACACCTTCGATAGTGGTTGGGTAGGTTCGGATGATCTCATCGCCCGTGCGAAGCATGGTTAACCGTACGGCTTTGTAGTAACCACCATCAAATAAGGCATTGATCACGGACTCCGCGGCCACCGTATCGTCTGATTCAAGGTAAGGTGATAGCGCTAACCCCATGGAGTTAACGGTGTTGTTGATCTCAGACATTTGCTGAGACTCTAAAAATTGGCGAGTGGTATTAAACTCGACAACAAAAACAGAGGTAACAAGCAGTATGAAAACCGCGAGCATCCATGTTAGAAGTTGTTTATACAAGGTCATAGTGGTTACCCATCATAGTTTTGAATAGGTTTATTAAACTGCTCGGCTTTGTTTCGTGAGCGAAGATCATTCCAAAGTTTCAAGCGGGAAGATTTACCTGCAAGCGTACCGCTACCTTTTTCTTTCATGAGCCACAGTTGGCTACCATTAAAGCTATAAATAGGAAGTAAATCAGTACGTTGTGACGCAGGTTTAATTGTGCCATTTATGTTGTCGAGCAGTATTGGCTCTGAGGATGGTGTTTTGTAGTAAGCAACAACCATATGGAATTGATTCAGCTCAATGGCTTTTACATACACTAATCTTAGCTTTTTATCGTCAACGCCTAGTTCGCGTAAAGAGAAGTATTTGGCAATACTAAAGTCTTCACAGTCCCCGGCGTTACTGCCAAGAAATTCGAGTGGTGTTGCCCAGTAGTCTGTTTTCCCCCATAAATCGATGTCATTAACAAAATAGAGCTGATTGAAAAAATCATTAATGGCTTCGAGTTTTTTTGATTCAGGTAAGTTCTTCGAGTCTTCAATCAATTCGCGCCAAGCGGTGACGCGTTTTCCGGCTCGATCGCCATAAAATTGAGAGACTTTTGAAATCCAGGTGCGTTCTTGGTCCGTTAGCGCAATGGCACTAACGGAGGCAAGAAGCAAAATGATGATCAGAGGCCAAGCTTTCATACTTTGCCTTTATGATTTATTTGTCTTTGGTTGTAAAAATTGTCCACTCTTGTTCAACGTCTCTGTATTGGCCGACAACAGTGCCAGAGACTCGGCGGTTGGCGGCGTGATCCATTAAGTCGTATTGATTGTCCGCCTTCAAGTTATCACCATGAGCAACAATAGTCAGTCTATTTGGCGCGATACCCCTGAAGATTAATGCTTTTCTTACATTTTGAGCACGCTGCTCTGAGAGCTCTAAGTTGTGCGCCGACTTGCCTGTTTTACTGGCGTATCCTTGGATTTCAAGTTTGGTATCTTTGTATTCCTTCATGAAAACTGCCATTTCATCCAAGTTGCTCTGATAAGCGGCGGTGATCTCAGTAGAATCTACATCAAATAAAATGTGTACTTTCCCTGTTGCTGTTTTTTCGATGTTTTGTGGGCAGCCATCGTTATTAATTTCTGCAATGTAGGGGGTGTTTTCACACAAGTCACGGGCATTAATTACGCCGTCTTCGTCGTCATCTCGTAAATCAGCGCTTTGGTTTGCAGGGGTAAATGAAGTCGCTTCATGTGACGTACAACCTGCTAATGCCAATCCAATTATGGCGATGGTGAGAGCTTTCATTATTTGTCCTCCGCGCTGTTTTTCACTGATTTGCTCCACTCGTCGGGAATATCTACTCGTAAGGCGTTTAGTAAGCTGCCTGTGGCGTTAAGAACGCGGTATTTGGCTAAGTCTTCACTGTAATTAGCGTCTAGGTAAGACTTACGCGCTTCAAATAGCTCATTCTCGGTGTTGAGCAAATCCAGCAGGGTACGTTTACCAATTCTAAATTGTTTTTCATAAGCAATAACGGTTTTTGCTGCAGCATCGACATGTTCAGCTAAAAACTCTTTTTGTTGCTGGGTATAATTCAATGCATTCCAGGAAAGGTGGGTCCCTTCTTCAAGCATACGTAGGGCGTTATCACGTAGATCTTTGGACTTATCTACTTGGTATGCTGCTTTTACCGAGGCTGCGCGATCAGCGCCACCATTATACAAGTTATAGCGCATTCTAATCATTGCGGTGAACTCGTCAGTTTGTCCCTCTAAACCACCAGCGTCTTCTTGCCATGATTGGCTGGCTTCAAACGAAATGGTTGGGTAGTTAACGCCTTGCGATTGCTTATATTGGAATTGTGCGGCTTCGATGTCTTCTGCTGAGACTTTTAAAACTGGGTGCTCTGAGGTTGCGGTTTTAATGGCATCTTGCAAAGACAGGGGCAGAGCCAGTTCATCAACTTCGGGCTTGATCAAATCTTGAGGTTCTTGGCCAACGGCGCGTCGAAACTGAGTATGAGCATCAAACAAATTGTTTTGAGCGGCTAAAAGGTTACTGTGTGCACGAGACAAACGGGCTTCAACTTGAACCAAATCTGCCGTTGAACCAATCCCTGAGTTTGTGCGCTTTTTAATGTCTTTATAGATTTTCTTGTGAATGAAAAGGTTGTTTTCAGACAGCTTCAATACTTCTTCTGCTTTTATCGCATTGATGTAAATTTCTACGACATTAAGAGCTTTATCTTGAGCGTCACTGAGCAGTTGATAACGTAAAGACTCCGTTTCTGCCTCAGTGCGATTGATGTCGTTATAGGTAGACGAGCCATCCCAAATAAGTTGAGTTAAGGTTAACGTGGCTTCTTTTCGGGTAAGATCAGTTTCAGTGCCTCTCACGGTATCTACATTTTCGTAGCCGATGCCAGCATCCAGATCCAAGCTTGGTCGGTAAGCGCCAATGGCACCATTAATGTCTTGCTGGCGGCTTTTAAAATCATGAAATGCGCTGCGAATTTCAGGATTAGTTGCCAATGTAATGGCGACTGCTTGTTCAAGAGACTGTGCTTGTGTCGCCAAACTAAGTGTACTAATGCTGGCGGCTAAAGTGAGCTTCTTCCAATTCAACGTAATGCTCCTACTATTCTCTTAAGGCCGTTTTTTGGGCTTGGATGATAGGTTTTAATAAATAATCTAAAATGGTTCTTTTACCGGTAATTATGTCCACAGAAGCGGTCATGCCAGGAATGATCGGCATGGTTTTATCATTACCAAAACTGTTTTGCTCTGTCCGAATACGAACTAAATAAAAGCTGTTGCCTTCTTCGTCTTGAATGGTATCGGCACTGATGTGCTCTAATACGCCGTTGAGGCCACCGTAGCGAGTAAAGTCATAGGCACTGAATTTTACAATTGCTGGCAGATCTGGGCGTAAAAAAGCGATGTCTTGCGGCGCTATTTTTGCTTCCACCAATAAGTTATCTTCAGTGGGAACAATCTCGATTAAATCCATACCTGGTTGAATAACACCACCAACGGTATTTACGTGGATCTTTTTAATGGTACCCGTGACAGGAGACAACACCGTAGTACGATTTACTCTGTCTTCTAATCCCACTTTGGATTCGGTAAGAGACGACAGTTTATCTTGAATGTTGTTAAGCTCTTCTTGCTGTTCTGAACGGAACTTTAGTGCGATTTCAATGCGTTTAAAGACCACTTCTTTTATTGCAGCATTCAGCGTCGGGATTTTTAATTCCGTGGAGACTAATTCACGTTGAGTGTCATTCACTTGTCGTTGCAGTTTTAGCAGTTCAATGCGTGGAACAACGCCTTCATCGGCAAGGGGTTTTGTGATGCTAAGTTCTTTATTGGCAAAATCGTAACTGCGCTTTAAATTACGAACTCTGGCATTCAGTTCAACTAAATCACGTTCTTTTTGGTTAATCTGTTGATCAAAAACCGTAATTTGGTTTTTTACGCTGTTTAATCGATCACGGTATTCCGCTTGATGGCGGTGGACGAGAGTTGGATTAGCTTGCTTGAAAGCCTCGTCATACGCGAGTTGAGTATCGTCGATCACAATACTTTTTCGCCAGTTGGTTCTCGTTTTATTCTTGTCGATGGTAATGCTGGCAATTTCTGCGGTAAGGCGTGTGGCCTCGGCAGATAAATTCATGACTTCTTGTTCTCTTTCTCGAAAATCAGAACGAAAACGAGTGTCATCAATCAGCAGGAGTTGCTGGTTTTTTTGTACCGTTTGCCCTTCTTTGACCAGCATTTCTTTGACCAACCCGCCTTCTAGGTTTTGCACGATTTGCAGTTGAGAAGAGGGGATCACTTTACCTGAGCCGACGGTAACTTTGTCTATTTGAGCCCATGATGCCCATATTGTGGCACAGACCATAAAAAGAACGATGACCCACAGCAGAATGCGCCCATTTGTTGGCGTATTGAGGAGTAAAGCCGCGGTTTTATCATCAAGAAAGTCGAGCTCTTTTGCGGAAAGTCGTTGAGGTTTGTCTTTATTCATATGACGTTACTACTCATGATAGTCACTATAAAATACATCCTGTTTTTCATTATATGGTGGCTATTGATGGATGCGCCAATATGTTGACGCGCAATCTTAGTCGTTTTTCAAAATAATGTTAAGTTTTATTATTTATATGATTGTATTTTGTGACCATACGTTGTATGGATTATGGTTTGAAATCGTCTTTATTGAGCCCATGTTTTTTCATTTTGTCGTATAGGGTTTTACGGGCTAACCCAAATTCTTCTTGGACTTCTTTTAAACGGCCATTGTGGCGGTTAAGAGCATTGGAAAGCAGTGTTAGCTCAAACCTGTCAATGCGTTTGGCTAAACTGAGGGGGGCACTGTCTTCTTCTGAATTTGAATGGGTATTAAAGTCGGGGGTTTCTCCCATCAACACCATACGCTCTGCAAAGTTTTTCAACTCGCGTACATTACCCGGCCAATCATGTTGGAGTAGGTTGTTTTGCTGAGTGGGGGTGATCGCAGGGGGCTCGATGCCATAGCGTGTGGCAGCATCACGGGCAAAGTTTTTAAATAACATCAGGATATCGTCTTTGCGTTCTTTCAGTGACGGAATCATGATATTGATGGCATTGAGTTGATAGTAGAGAGCCTGATTCAAGGTACCAACTTCTAGTGCTGCTGTTAAGTTTGCAGAACTGGCTGCAATAATACGAACATTCAGATCGGTTAATTGACCATTGTGTGCTTTGAAGGTGCGAGTGGTTAAAATGTTGATTAATTTGGTTTGGACATCAGAAGGCAGCAGATCAAGCCCATTAATAAATAAAGTGCCGCCATTAGCGTTGATGAGTTTCCCTTGCTGCTTACTGCTGGTTTGTGTGATGGTGTCGTACCCAAATAGTTCACTTGCAATAAGGTGTGAAGGGATTGTATGGCAATTTAGGGTGACAAAAGGCCCAATATGGCGCTGACTGTGATCATGTAAAAAACGTGCGACTAAGGCTTTTCCTGAGCCCGGTTCTCCTTGTACCATCACATCATCAGTACTGTCTTTGATGTGCCCTAGAATACGTCTAAGCTGCTTGATTTGTTCGTTATTTCCGAGAATTCTTGGGCCTGGGCCACTTTGTGCTTCTAATTCTTTGCGTAGCTCTCGGTTTTCGAGTACCAGTGAGCGTTTGTCAGAAGCGCGTTTAACCACATCTAATAGATGATCGGTAGAAAATGGCTTTTCCAAAAAATCGTAAGCGCCTGCTCGCATGGCATCTACCGCCATGGAAATATCGCCATGTCCAGTTAACATAATGATTTGCAGATCCGGATCCACGGTAAGGGCTTTTTTAAGAAACTCTAAACCATCCATCATGGGCATGTTGATATCGGAGATGATCACTCCAGAAAAAAAACTGTCGATAGTCTTTAAAGCATCAATGGCATTGGAGAAACAGCTGACAGTGTAGTCTTCGATTTCAAGGGTTTGAGCGAGTGCATCACGAACGTGTTGTTCATCATCGATAAAAATTACTGGGTTGTTCACTTGGTGCCTTCTTCAATAATATTCAGTGTAATGGAAAAAATGACGCCGCCTTTAGGTGCGTGTTGTACGTTTAATTGGCCTGAAAAGGATTCGATAATGCGCTTTGATATTGTTAGACCTAGGCCAAGGCCATCGCTTTTCGTGGTATAAAAGGGATCGAATATGTGTTTTAGTTGCTCGTCGGTCATGCCAGATCCGTTATCGGTCACTTCGATGATTGCCATGTTTTTATCTCGATGAGTAGAGATGGCAATTTGTGGAGAAGGAGATTGAGTTAATGCTTGGATGGCGTTGTGAAGCAAATTAACTAAGACTTGTTCAAATTGCACAGGATCAGCTTTGACAACCAGTGATGGTAAGGGATCTTCCAAACGTAGCGTTACTCCGTGCTGAATGATCTTGTTATGGATAATGCCAAGTGCAGAGTGAATGGAGTCATTAACAGCGGCGTGGCCTATGTTGTTTTGTGTGTTTTTACGAGCAAAGACCTTAAATTTGGCAATGATTTCAGACACCATGATATTTAAATCAACGATCTGTTTAAGATTGCTTTCTACTACTGCATATTTTTCACGTGCCAGCAGGCGTTGGCTGTTTTCAGCATAAGTTCTGATGGCGGCAAGAGGCTGGTTAATTTCATGGTTAATGCCCGCAGACAGCTCGCCTAGCATGGCTAATTTGGCCGCTTGCAGCAGCTCTGACTGGGTTTGTCGAAGCTCTGCTTGGGAATGTTCATACTGTTCGATGGTACGTCGTAACTCTTGGTTCGTTTCCGACAAGTTTTTAGTTCGTTCAGCCACCAGTAGTTCCAGTTGATCATTGAGTGTAGCGAGCTTTTTCTTGGCTTTTAAAGTTTGATGCCAAGAGGCCATGACTAAAACAAGCAAGCTGTAAAACACCACAAACAGAAAAATGGCTTGGGCGATGTTGTTATAGGCTTTTTTTACATTAGAGAGGGCAATAATGTTGATCCCTGCTTGTTGCATCTGATACTGCGCAAAGAAGTAGCGTTGGTAGCCGTGATCATCGGTATCCTTGAGCGTTAGAGACTCTGCTAAAGGTAGTTGTGTTAAAAAGTCCAGCGTGGATACCGCAGCAAGAGGCGCATTGCCATATTGCCTAGAGTCAATCACGGTTTGTTTGGTTCTTTTATCCAAAGGTACAAGTGTGTTGTAGAGCCACGATGGTCGAGAGCTGTAAAAAATTACTGAGTGTTTGTCCATCAAAGTGAAATCAAGTGTATCGTAGCCCCAAAGTTGGCTAATCTCTTCCAAATTGACCTTAATGGTCAGTACTCCACGAATATGCCCTTGTACTGTCACAGGAGCCGAAAAATAGTACCCCCGTTGTGCCGAGTGTTGTCCTAGTGCGAAGTATCGGCCTAATTGCCCCTTGATGGCTTCTGAGAAATAAGGGCGGTACGCAAAATTGAAACCAACAAAGCTGTCGGCTTCCTGCCAATTACTGGAGGCAATAGTTTCGCCACTTTCATTCAATAAATAGATGGTATCGGCGGCTGTTTCCTGGGCCCATTGCCATAACAGTTGGCTGGTGGGAGCATGATCATGGTGGGCTTTGACGTCTAGGGTGGCTTTTAAACGTGGATCATGGCTAAGTACGGAAGGTAATTGGCTGTAGCGTGACAGCTCTGCCTCTAGTTTCTCTCCCAGTCTTTGTACGTCATTAAACATACTGGATTCCACATGATTCTTAGCTTGTTGGTAAGTGATAAAGCCGATAAAACCCGTTAAGGTTATGCCGAATAAAAATAGAAATAAAACAGTGCGGTATTTTTTGTACACAGTCAGTCGCAATAGCAATGATTTTAATGATGACAATAGCAGAAACTGGTTTATTTATTAGAGAGCTAAGTAACATCCATATTATTAAGTTGTTCTCATTTATAATGGTGATGAAATTTCGCTTACTTTATCACCTTACTGTTCGCATAGTTCTTGAGTTTATGAGTGGTTAAGAGCACAATTTAAAAAAAATAGTTGGAGTGAAAAATGGAGTTATCAGAAATTCGTCGTGAGTATTGCCAGGGTGGTTTACGTCGTGATGATCTACCCACAGAGCCCGTTGAATTGTTTACTAAGTGGTTAAAGCAAGCTGTTGATGCGCAATTAACGGATCCGACAGCTATGACGATTGCAACAGTAGACGAATTTGGCCAACCGTTTCAACGTATTGTTTTACTCAAGCATTTTGATACCAAAGGATTTGTTTTTTATACCAACTTAGGTAGCCGAAAAGCCCAACAGCTACAGAACAATGGCAATATCAGTTTGCACTTTCCTTGGCATCCTCTCGAAAGACAGGTTCATATCACAGGTCAAGCTGTAAAATTAACGGCAATGGAAAACATGGCTTATTTTAGTTCTCGTCCTAAAGAAAGCCAAATAGCCGCTTGGGCCAGTAAGCAAAGCAGTCGAATTTCAGCCCGTAGTGCTTTAGAAAGTAAGTACTTAGAACTAAAACAAAAGTTTGCGAAAGGTGAAGTGCCTATTCCAACCTTTTGGGGAGGCTTCCGAGTAGAAGTGAAATCCATTGAATTTTGGCAAGGTGGAGAGCGCCGATTACACGATCGCTTCTTGTATAGTAAACAAGACAGCCGTTGGGACATTGAACGCCTAGCGCCATAGTGAAATTGTGCGTTGTATTTACAGTGTAAATAGCGAGTGAGGCTGGAGACTGCCTCACTCGTTTTTATGTAAAGGAAGTTATTCTTTTAAGATGATGGAAAGTTGTTTGGTTAACATACTTTCTGGAATATGGGAGCCAAAACCAGAGTTTAAAGCTAAATCAATCAATTCATTTTTTGTATTGGCGTTAAATTTAACTCTTAACTTTAGCACATGATTCTCAACGGTTTTTACGGTCATTTTTAATGCGCGTGCAATGTATTGTGGTTTTTTACCATAAAGGAGCAAAAACAGGACTTCCGACTCCCGTTTGTTAAGCGCCGTTTGGAGAGGGTGCTTATGGACATTAAAAGAAGCTTGAGTCGAAGTACTGAGTCCTGCTGCTCGGCAAATCCAGTGACCGACTTCTAAAATCGCTGTATCTGTCAGCTCTTGGCCAAAAAAAATAGTCCCCTGAATGTTGTTGTTATCATCTAGCCATGGCTTTTTCGTAAAAATATGAGCACGCCAGCGGCCATCTGGATATGGGTGAATATCTAAAATGCGCAGCTTAATATTTTCCTTCATGACCATCTGATCTTGCTCTTGGAATAATTGTGCGCAGTTTGTTGTTGGGCTTGGCATGTCAAAGTCGGTACGCCCAATGCAGTCATAGTGATGCTCAACGCCTACCAACTTGCCATACTCTTCATTTGCATAAACAAATACCGAGTTCTGATCTTTGCATCCCCAACAACCAGGAAGTTGATTAAACATGGATTGGAGGCGAGGATCTAATTTTTTATTTGTCACCAACTGACCTATTGCTCTTTATAGCGGCTACCGTTGAAAGATTGTTATTATTTGGTAACCAATTATGGTGGTTAATTCGAAGAAAACTCTATTAGTTCAGTTGGTTAGAGTAACAAAAAAAAAAGCCGGCTAAAAGCCGGCAAAGACAAGAGTTTGGCTCCGAAGAGCTAATCCTGTACGACGTGTAGAAGAGGTTGTCAAATAGGGCTTTATGAGGGTTTATAAAGTTGTTCCCCAATTGACATGTATCACATAGATACAATGAAGTTGCATTAGCTCTATCACTCACTAAGCAAATTCACGGGGCAGAATATACCTCTTTTACTACAAATGAGAAAGGGGGAATTAACCTATTGTTTCTTGTTCAATTTTATGCATATTCCGGTTTTATTGAAAATAAAGAACGCAAGAATACAAGTTATGTCTTTTTATGAAAAATATAATAAAAAACGCGATACTTGATCGCGTTTTTATCGTTGGTTTATCTGGCTTACAGTTCTCGAACAACTCGGAAGCCGATGTAATTTGCACTTATGCTTGGGCGTTGTTCTAAGCGCTCAAAGACACGGGCTTTGCTTGGGGCATAGCTCCAAGAGCCACCGCGAACGATACCTGATTGGGTTCTTGTCCATTCCCAAACATTGCCAGCAGTATCGTAGATCCCATATGGATTAGCCGCAAAGCTCATTACAGGAGAAGTGCTCTTATTTGACCAACTTGAGCCGCTCCAACCTGTATTTGCTTTACCTGCTCCAATGTCATTGCCCCACCAGAAAGCGGTTTTGCTTCCAGCTCGTGCTGCGACTTCCCACTGTGTTTCAGACGGTAGGTAGTAGTTATAACCTGTTTGCTTGCTCAGCCACTTGTTGTAAGTTTCAGCATCATTACGAGAGATACAAACAGCAGGTGCATTATCTTGCTGTACAAAGCCCGGCTTACGCCAGTTTTGCTCTTTTTTCAGAGTAACTTCACCACCTTCTGTAATGGTGCTACAACCTGCGCCTTTTTCCGCTTCAGTGATATACCCTGTGTTGTTCACAAACAATTCAAATTGCTTAACGGTGACAGGGGTTGCGCCAATTGAGTAAGCTTTGTTTAATGAAATGCTTTGCTCTGCATTTGGACCAATGGCGTATTGTCCTGCGCCAATGACTACCATTTTTGGTGCTTGATAGTTATTCTTTAGCGTATCTGAAAAGTTTTTGCCTGGACTTGGACGGTTTTTTTGCTCTTTAAGCTCAGCCCAAATAGTCAGATCTTTGCCAAGGGAAACTTGACGGCTATAAGGTTCAAAGCCCGGCTTTTCAATAGTTACTTGGTGTTTACCAGCAGGAAGCATGACATCAACAGGCGTGTTACCGTAATCAACGCCGTTAACGGTGACTTTATCTTCATGGCGATTAGAGCGAATGGTCATACTTAACCAGCGATTTTCATTATCACGCACATCACTAGACGAGCGTCGATCACCAGATTTCACACAGTAACGATTCGCTAATCCAAGTAGCTGACAGGCTGCGATTTCACTTGGGCGAGCTTTCAATTCAGACTCAAGACGCGTGATGTAACGGTTATTACCACTAAATCCACTGTCGATGATTCGGTTATTCAGAACGTGAATGTTAAAAGCAACTTTTCCTGAATTCTGCTGCGCTAAATCCGCTTCAGTTAGGTTAGTTAGTAGCTGATCTTGGAATGTGCTTACCGCTTTTTGCATTGTCAGTGTTTTACCCTGATTTGCACATTCAGCCAGTGTCATCGTGGTGTTACACGTAATGGTATGAATGACTTCTAGATTGTCACTGAATTCAAGCTCGGCGCGAGCACGACGTACGCGTGCTTCTTGCTTAGATTCTGCTAAGTTCTCCAACTCATTAAGCAGTTGCTTACGTAAGCGAGTGGTATTGGTTACTTGGCGCTGCTGTTCTTCAATATCTTGCGTGATGGTTAAAATCTCGACTTGATTTGATTTTACGGCATTCCAAGAGTCCTGATACTGCTTATGATAAGCAGAAATATCGATGTCCGGATTATCTAACATACGATTGTATTGCTTATCTAAGTCGGACTGCGCTTTCTGGCGTTGCTTTTCTAGCTCTAAAGAATGCTTGCTGTGCTGAGCACGTTGTTTCTTTAAGCTTTCTAAGGCCGCTTTCTTCTCAGAAAGTCCTGTATCAAGTGTGTCTATTTCACCTTGCTTGTTGGTTAGCTTCATTTCGAGAGAGGCTACAGGGTCTACCTTTAGACCGGCTTCATTTCCTAAAGCTGTACTTGGCAGAAGCATTGGTGACAGCGCGACAAGAAGCGCTGGAAAACCATTACGAATCATAAGTCCCTTGCTTTTGTATTCTAGTATGCAAACTATTGTGCATAAGGTGTTAACTGTTCATTTGACCTCGTAGGATATCATTTCATCGAAATAAAGACTGCTTACATTTGCGTTTTTTTGAAACAAAATGGCTTTTTTAGCGAAAAAAAATTTATTACATCAAAAAGTCTCTCTTAATATGAAATTAAAATAATAAAAATAGCTTAATCAATGTACTGGCGAACTTTATGGATGATTTTTTGAGATAAAGATTAGGCGGTAAAATTGTATGGCGTTTGATTTTCACTAGAGAGTACAGTGTTGGAAGAATGGGGTTCAATGTTCTTTCTTGATCATCTTTCCAGAAAAAATCGTAACTATGATCAAGGAGTGATCTTGTTCGATAAAGGTGAAAGCTTTTAAAAAACTCATTAAGGATCCTTGTATTACAATGATCGTGAGAATTTAATCTTTGTGGTGAGACCAAGAAGAATGAAGTTGAAATGACATGGTCCGTATTTCAACGCCACTTGATCATTGTTCCTTTATATATCAAGGGCTGCAGCGGTTTTTTACCTGGCTGGATTACTAAGTTACAATCCCCGTCATGATAAAATGGCAAGATAAGAGAAAGAATATGCCTGAAGATCCAATTAAACCTTCAGAGGTTTTGTTGTTACCCAGTGAAATGGACCACCATGATCACCATTACAATCAGATCGTGATTGGTTTAAAGGGGCAGGCTGAATTTAACATTGAAGGTTTAGGTAACTTAGTAGGACCTGGGCAGGGCTGCGTGGTAACGGCATGCTCTGATCATGCTTTCGGAGCGATTGGATGCTCTGAGATCTTGGTGTTGAATCTGCCGGATGAAAATCTCCTTGATCATGCTTGCAGAGATCGTTTGCAATCTTTGTTTTCAAGTAACAGTTATTTTCAGCTTGATAACCAGATCCAGCAGTTGATCTCTTTATTGGTGTCGGAAATGCAGGCCAGCCCTGATGATCATTTATTAAGTCGTGCGTGTAACGATACATTGATCGCTCTGTTACAGCGGCATTTTAGGCCAGCTAATCAATCCTTACGTGAAAAGCGGCTGAATATGGACATTATTGATCAATATGTAGCTCAGCATATTGGTCGTAAGATCAGTGTAGCGCAGCTCGCTGGTAGTGTTTTTTTAGGTGAGAGTCAGTTTCATGCGTTATTTAAGCAGCAAACGGGCGTGACACCACATCAGTATGTATTGGGTAAGCGAGTGGACTTTGCCAAAGAGTTATTAGAGCAGGGAGTCATGACATTGAGTCAGGTCGCGGAAGTGTCCGGCTTCTCTACACAAAGTGCATTTACACACACATTCAGCCGACTATATGGGGTGTCCCCTTTACAGTATCGTAAAAAAATGACCATCTAAAAGTAGCAGATAATGCGGTATCTGCGTTCTCATTTTGTTAAAAATCCGACTTTTTTACAACTTACTCGGAGTTTTTGGCAAGATTTTACGAGATTTCGAAAATAAACTCCTTCCTCATAGAAACAATGGTGTAACATTTCCCGTTTATGTCATCGGGAAAGCTATGAGGGATACAAAATGTTTAAAGCGATAGATGCGCTTTCGCCATCATTTATTGAACGTCCATTGCACGAGCTTTGGCAGTTAATTTCACCTTTATATATTGTTGATGAGTCTAAATGGCTTAATGAACTCCTTCCGATGGCAACCCCATCAGAGCAAGAAAAATCGCAAATCAGTGCCAAAGCAACAGAGCTGATTGAGCGTGTTCGCGCTGATAAGCAAGCCATTCAAATGATCGATGCGCTTTTGCTAGAGTACAGCTTAGATACTAAAGAAGGTATTTTGCTGATGTGTCTGGCAGAAGCGTTAATGCGAATTCCAGATGCAGCGACGGCGGATGCGTTAATCCGCGATAAGCTCAGTGTTGCTGACTGGAAGTCCCACCTTAAAAATTCAGATTCGACCTTTGTTAATGCGTCCACTTGGGGATTATTACTGACGGGTAAAGTGGTCAGCATGGACACGCGTGAAGATGGTTCTTCGGCAAATGTGATTAACCGTTTAGTCAACAAGTTGTCTGAGCCTGTGATCCGTCAAGCAATGAACCAAGCGATGAAGGTGATGGGTCACCAGTTCGTTTTGGGACGTAATATTGGTGAAGCACAAAAAAATGGTCGTTCTTCACGTGATAAAGGCTACACCTACTCGTTTGATATGCTGGGTGAAGCGGCATTGACTGCGGTTGATGCCAATAAATATTTTAAAGATTACATCATGGCTATCGAAGCGGTTGGACGCGATAGCTACGCTAACGACAAAACACCAGCCCCAACAGTATCCATTAAGCTTTCCGCATTACACCCTCGTTATGAAACGGCGAATGAAGCACGCATCATGACGGAAATGCACGATACTGTATTAACCCTGCTAGAGCGTGCTCGTGAGCTGGATGTGGGCATTACTATTGATGCGGAAGAAGCGGATCGGTTAGAGCTGTCTCTTAAGCTGTTCGAAAAACTGTATCGAAATGAAAAAGTAAAAGGCTGGGGTAAGTTTGGCCTTGTGGTTCAAGCTTATTCCAAACGTGCTCTGCCAACCTTAGTGTGGCTAGCGGCTTTAGCAAAAGAGCAAGGGGATGTGATTCCACTTCGCTTAGTGAAAGGCGCGTACTGGGACAGTGAATTGAAATTGTCTCAGCAAAATGGCTATGCGGCTTACCCCGTTTATACACGTAAAGAAGCGACGGATGTGGCGTATTTAGCGTGTGCTCGTTTCTTATTAAGTGACCATGTAAAAGGGTGCATTTACCCGCAGTTTGCTAGTCATAATGCACATACTGTTTCTGCGGTCGCGGTAATGGCAACCCATTCTGATTTTGAATTCCAACGTCTGCATGGCATGGGGGATGCGCTTTATGATCACGCGCTTGATATGTATGGCACAGACGTGCGTATCTATGCGCCAGTGGGCAGCCATAAAGATCTCCTGCCTTACTTAGTGCGCCGCTTACTAGAAAATGGAGCTAATAGCTCGTTTGTACACCGTTTAGTGGATGCAAGATGCCCTGTTTCTGATCTGACTCAGCACCCGGTCGATACGTTAATGGGCCGTAGTACACTGCATAACACCTTGATCCCACTTCCGGATCAAATCTTTTCGGATCGTAAAAATTCATTCAGCATTAACGTTGATATTGAAAGTGAAGCAAAACCATTTGAAGAAAAGATCGCAGAATATATGGATCAAACATGGTCTGCTGGTCCTATCGTGAACGGAACAATGATCAAGAGATCTGAAAGCATGATCAAGGAAGAGGGGATCTTCGAAGTAACCGCTCCTTATGATCGCCGTATTTCTGTTGGATCGGTTGCTTGGGCTAACCCTGATCATGTTTCCGAAGCGCTGGACTCTGCATCGTCGTATTTCTCGGTATGGTCTCAAACTCGTGCTGATGAGCGAGCGCAATATCTCGATAAATTGGCGGATTTATTAGAAGAGAACCTAGCTGAGCTGGTGGCGCTTTGCCACAAAGAAGCGGGTAAAACCATTCATGACAGTATTGATGAAGTACGTGAAGCCGTTGATTTTTGTCGTTACTACTCTGTACAGGCGAAAAGCAATTTCTTAGCGCCAAAGACCGTTGTGGGCTTTGATGAAGTGTCTCGTCAGATTGAGCGTCAGGGGCGTGGCGTATTTGCGTGTATTAGCCCGTGGAACTTCCCGTTAGCGATTTTCTTAGGTCAGGTCTCGGCTGCACTTGTGAGTGGTAATACCGTTATTGCTAAGCCAGCGGAGCAAACGTCATTGATTGCGGCTCGTGCTATTGAATTAATGCTTGAAGCTGGTGTTCCGGGAGAGGCTATTCATTTGCTTCCTGGCGATGGTGCGACAGTTGGTGCCCCATTAACGTCAGATCCGCGTATCGCTGGTGTTGCTTTTACTGGTTCAACAGAAACAGCGCAGCTCATTAACCGCTCTTTGGCGAATCGAGATACTGAGCTTGCTCCACTGATTGCTGAAACGGGTGGTCAAAATGCCATGATCGTTGATAGTACGGCGCTGCCAGAGCAAGTTGTACGTGACGTGATGCGTTCCGCTTTTGCATCCGCTGGCCAACGCTGTTCTGCGCTTCGTGTGTTGTTTGTGCAAGAAGACATTGCAAATCGAATCACGACTTTAATTCAAGGTGCAATGAAAGAACTTCATGTTGGTTTGCCATATCTACACAGTACGGATGTTGGGCCTGTGATTGATGATAAAGCGAAGCAGAAGTTACTTGCTCACATCGAAAAGTTGACAAACTCAGACAAGTTGATTGGTCAAGTAGAGCTAGGTTCTATTTGTGAACATGGTGATTTTGTTCCACCAACGGCGTTTGAGATCAATAGTATTGATCAGTTAGAAAATGAGCAGTTTGGTCCAATTTTACATATTGTTCGTTTTAAAGCGAATGAGCTTGATAAGGTGATCGATCAAGTTAATAACACGGGCTTTGGTCTAACCATGGGGGTTCATAGTCGTAACGAAAGAACCTATGCCCATATTGAGCGTCGTGCACGAGTGGGTAACTGCTACATTAACCGTGATCAAGTTGGTGCAGTGGTAGGTGTCCAGCCATTTGGCGGTCAAGGGTTATCCGGCACTGGACCAAAAGCAGGTGGACCACACTATCTGTACCGCTTTACGAAAGAAGTTGTCTCTGCTTAGGCTGAGCTATCAAACCTTAAGTTATTAAAAATACTGCATTGAGGATAAATCAGATGGCAGAACAAATTCAGAATCACATTAATCTTGCTTTAAGTAACTGGGAAGCTTGGAATTGTTTAGGTGTGTCAGTGCGCAGTGACATCATAATGCGCTGGGCAGACAGTATTGCGCAAGAGCCATTATTGGGTGTAATGGCCAGTAAAATGGCGAAATATCAAGCTCGCCAGGCAGTGGCTTTATTAGCAGAAGACAAGTTAATGCCTGGGCCAACGGGTGAAACTAATGAATTGTATAGCTCTGGTCGAGGTGTATTTGCGGTTACGGTGGACAATGGATCACCAATCAGCGGGTTAGTTGCTCACATGAGTGCGGCTCTGTTAGCGGGTAACTGCGTTATTTTATCGTATAGCTCAGAGCAGGCAGATTTAGCCGCTGTTTTACAGCGCACTCTAATCGCTACTGGGGTATCTGAATCTGCAATCCAATTAATTCAGAACAGTGTGCTTGCCGATGTGGTGAGCCATGAAAAACTGTCAGGGGTTGCGTATGTTGGTAGTAATACTACCGCTTTAGCTCTGAATCGTCAGTTAGCGGCAAGAGCCGGGTTATTAGCCCAGCTGATAGCGGAAACGGACTTAGAGCATTTAACGACAGTGACGGATTCTCATTTTATTTTGAGGTTTATTACTGAGCGTACTCGTACTATTAATATAACGGCTGTTGGTGGCAATGCGACTTTGCTTGAACTAGGAAGTGGTAGCCACTAAATCAGCTAATTTGAAATCCCACTGTTTCATTTTGTCTTTAATGATGAAAGGAAATGGTGGGATTTCTGTTAGATGACAGTCAAACACAATACCCTAAATAGGATTAGGGAATACAATGAGGGAAACTCAATGATTGAAAATAGCTTTGCTATTACCGGAACTTTTATCGCTTACTTGATAATGATGCTGGCGATAGGGGTATATGCCTATAAACGAACGTCAAATTCGACGGATTATTTCTTAGGTGGCCGTAACTTAGGGCCATGGCCTGCTGCTTTGTCTGCGGGTGCATCAGACATGAGTGGTTGGTTACTACTTGGTCTGCCAGGTTACGCATACGCAGCAGGTTTAGAGTCATTATGGCTTGCTGGTGGCCTACTATTAGGTACATGGGCAAACTGGCTGATTTGTGCAAAGCGTCTTCGTACGTACAGTATTACGACAGACAATTCATTAACGTTACCTGAGTTTTTATCGCGTCGTTTTAATGATAAGTCTAAGCTTGTGCAAACCATTGCTGCTTTCTTCATTTTGCTTTTCTTCCTTTTCTATACGAGCTCTGGCTTAGTGGCTGGTGGTAAATTATTTGAAACTGTGTTCGGCTTGGACTATACCATGGCGGTGATCATTGGTGCTGCTTGTGTGGTTTCTTATACGCTGTTTGGTGGTTTCCTTGCGGTATCTTGGACTGACTTGGTTCAGGGGTTACTAATGTCTGCAGCCTTACTAATCGTACCAATTGCAGCAATGGACGGTGGCCTTGGTCAGTTAAGTGCTGATCTTGCGGCGAAAAATCCAGAGCTTTTGACTATTTGGAATGATGCCAAGGGTGAGCCTTTATCTGCGATTGCTATTATTTCTCTGGCAGCTTGGGGTTTAGGTTATTTTGGTCAGCCACATATTTTGGCACGTTTTAAAGCAACGCGTACTAATGGTGATTTAACAACAGCTCGTCGTATTGCCGTGGTATGGACTGCTCTTTCAATGACAGGTGCAGTATTGGTTGGTTTAGTGGGGCTATTGTACGTTGATAATCAACTAGCAGGTGAGTTGGCTGACGGTGAGAAAATTTTCATGTTACTAGTGAACGCAATTTTCCATCCTGTTATTGCTGGTATCTTATTGGCTGCTATTTTGGCGGCAATCATGAGTACTGCTGATTCACAGCTATTGGTGTCTTCTTCTGCATTGGCGGAAGACTTCTATAAACAAGTGTTTAAGCCAGAAGCTTCAGCTCAAGAAGTTGTGATGGTTGGACGTGTATCTGTAATCATACTTTCACTCATTGCCTTGTTCTTAGCGATGGATCCAGAAAGCTCTGTTCTTGGTTTAGTGTCATACGCCTGGGCAGGTTTTGGTGCTGCGTTTGGCCCAGCGTTAGTACTGAGCTTATATTGGAAGCGAATGAATCGTAATGGTGCGCTTGCAGGTATTCTTGTTGGTGGTATTACCATTGTACTTTGGAAGCAATTCTCAGGCGGAATCTTTGATCTCTATGAAATTGTCCCTGGCATTATTCTAGCGACAATTGCAATTATAGTGACAAGCCTAGCCACTAAAGAGCCAGAACAAAAAGTTCAGGACCAGTTTAAGGAATATGAATCAAATCTCATTAACTTAGACTAATCATACTGACATTATTTTGACAAAAGCGAGCGTAAGCTCGCTTTTTTGTTAGCAGTATGTTGTTCATGATTGTAATTCGGTGGGCTTATATAAATTAAAATGATAATTTAGTTAAAAGTAAAAATTTTGACGCTATATGAGTATTTTATAAAGCATAGGGCGAAATATCAGTTTTCAGTGTTTAGGTACAGAGGGAAAGAATGGCATCGATGCAATCAATAGTCGTAGCAGCAATTTCAGGTTTGAATGGAAATAATGTTGTTATTGATAAAGATGGCAATATTCAGTTTTTGCAAGAAGGTATGACAATAACATCTGGTGACGTATTGATCACTGATGGGCAAGGTCGTATCGAAGCAGATGATGATACTCAAATTTCTGTTGAGAGTGCCGGTATTACTCGTATTACAGAGGATGGAGCTTTAGAAGCTCTGGCATTAGATGATGATATTGCACAAATTTTTGAGGCTTTAGAGTCTGGGCAAGATCCTACTCAATTGTCTGAAGAATTTGCTACTGCGGCTGGTGGAGTTCAAGGTTCAAGTCTGACCACTTCACAAGCGATTGAACGTACTGGTGCTGAAACTTTAGCCCAAACAGCATTTGACACTGCAAGCTTAGAAGATCAAGGATTATCACAAACACAATCTGTGGCATTGGCGCAAGCTCTTCGCTTATTCTCTACCGCTGCACCTGTGTTAACTGATGATGGCCGTGAATTAGATGCTCCTAAAGTATCAATTATTGATGGTGGTGATGATTACCTTAATAATGAAGAAGTAAAAGACGGTATTGTTGAAGCTGTTATTACATTACCAGATCGTACTGATACTTCGACTGATGTTTTAGTTGTAGATTTTAATGATGGCAATGGTCCTCAAGAGTTCCCACTTAATGAGTTGACGATTACTGATGGTACAGTGACTTTACCGATCCCTGTCTCTGAATTAGTGCATGGAAATACGATTCAAATTGATGTTCAGGTACAAGTACCATCAGGTGGCTTATCAGATACAGGTAGTGATACTACCCAAGTTGATTTACATGTTGGCACCGACGGTGACGATAAAACGTCAGCGGTAAGTATCGACGGCATCACGGAAGACCGTGGTGAGAGCGGGAGTGATTTTGTTACCAACGATAATACCTTGGTCATCAACGGTAAAGTGGAGCTCGCGACGGGC
>NZ_JAKRGH010000011.1 GCF_022347565.1 Vibrio sp. Of7-15 | reverse complement strand
ATTAGGAGCAGAAGATCTCAGCAGTTGGGATGACGGTGCTGTAGTGGTTACAGTCCGCGGGGACAATAATCTGGGAGCAACGGCAACAGAAGTCACGCGTACCTTCACCATCGAGCCTTAAGATATATAGGAAATTATGCCAATAAAAAAACCGCCTTTCGGCGGTTTTTTTATTGGCTGTTAATTAGAAGGGCTAATCGCGTATTTTTTCATTTTGTGGTTGAGGGTACTCATGGGTAGCCCAAGTTGCTCCGCCACTCTTTTTGTTTGCCAGTTGTTTGTTTTCAAAAAGTCGATGATCACACTGCGCTCGTAGTTATTCACCGTGTCTTTTAACGATGCAGGAGACGAGGAATCTATAGGCGATTCGTCACCAAAGGTGGCGGTTTTTTCTGGGTTGAACGTTTTTGGTTCTGGTGCTGTAATGTTCATGTTTTCATCACCCAGTTCAACATTTTCAATACTGATGAAATCAGATAATAAAACAGCTCGCTCTATGACATTACGCAGCTCTCGCACGTTACCTGGAAATGCGTAATCCATAAGTTGCTTTTTGGCTGTTTGAGTAAGCACGGGCAATTGCTCTAAGCCTAGCTTTTTACCTGTCATGGTAATAAAGTGTTCTGATAGCGGCATAATGTCGGCTTTACGCTCTCTTAAAGCGGGTAAAGTGACCGGGAACACATTCAGTCGATAAAATAAATCCGCTCTGAACTCATTGTTCTGAATCTTTTCCATTAGATGACAGTGGGTTGCAGCGATCACTCGTACATTAACGGTGATTTCTTTATTACTGCCTATAGGGCGTAAGGTTCTTTCTTGCAGTACGCGCAGTAGCTTCGCTTGCAGTAACAATGGCATGTCGCCAATTTCATCTAAAAACAGCGTCCCGCCATCGGCAGCTTCAAAAAGCCCCACTTTATCCCTGTCAGCGCCAGTGAAAGCGCCTTTTTTATGGCCAAACAGTTCAGATTCGAGTAATTGATCTGGAATGGCGGCACAGTTTTGAACAATAAAAGGCGCTTTTGCACGATCCGAGTTCTCGTGGATGTACTTGGCGATCACCTCTTTACCTGTGCCGGTCTCTCCTCGCAGTAGAACATCCACAGGGAGAGCGAGAATTCGTTGTAAGCGAGAAAGGACTTCGTTCATTTCATCGCTTTCGGCAATAGGGCCGTTGTAGTTTTTTTGTTTACGTTGCTTTAATCGTTTGTTTTCCGTACTTAGTGCTTTGTTATCTGCGCTTAATTCCTTCATTGAACTGCCATATTGTTCTAGTAAAACAGCTTGTCGGATACTGGTTGCGGCCAGTTTGGTAAATACGCTGAGGCTTTGTTCATCATCAATAACATTAAGATCGAATAAAACCAGTAATCCGACCGTTTGTTTTTGATGATCACTTAAAGGCCACACCAGTAAATTTACGCTTTTAGAACCAAGTGCCTGTTCTGCATTGTAGATGGCATCACAATCGTAGCCGTTGTACTCATAAAGGTTATTGATCAGTACGACTTCACCTGTTGTGATTGCATAACCAAATGGATCGTTTTCTTTTAGCGATTCAAGAGCCAGAGGCGTCCAAGGGTGTTGGAGTAAGGGCGCTTCCTTATAATGAACTGTTGTAGGAACCAGCGCTTCTCCTGTTTGATTCAGAACATAAATAATACCGTGACTGGCTAAAGTGAGCTGGCGCGCAGCAGCCAAAATGGCATCCATGGTGGACGCCAATTGACTCCTATCAGCCAACGAGTGGCTGATAGCAAGTAGAGCATTATTCAGTTCTCCAGTATTAACTGAAGGCATACTCAATGTTTCCTTGTTCATCAACTGAAACCGTGATGGTGGTGTGTGAATCATCACGATCTTGAGTTAATAGTTGGGTTGAAAGCTGTGGTAATAGCTGACGGTTGATCACTGCATCAATGTTACGGGCACCCGTTTCACTTAGGCGACAGTTACCTAACACAAACTCAACTAACCGCTCGTCGTAGCTTAAGTTCAGGTTGTGGTTGTTTTGTAGGCGTTCACTTAACTTATTCAGTTTGTGGTGAATGATGGCCGTCATTGCTTCGTCTGCTAACGGTAGGAATGGGATCACATTCATACGAGCAAGCAGAGCTGGCTTAAAGTGATGGTTTAGGGTTGGACGAATGGCTTCTGCCACCGTGCTTGCATCCACATCTGGTGTTTGTTGTGTGATGGTTTCGATTTCTTGTGTTGCTAGGTTACTGGTCATTAAGATCAGTGTGTTTTTAAAATCGATTGCACGGCCTTCACCATCGTTTAGCGTACCTTTATCAAATACTTGATAGAACAGGTTGAGTACTTCAGGATCGGCTTTTTCTACTTCATCAAGCAGAACAACAGAGTAAGGGCGTTGGCGTACCGCTTCTGTTAACATACCGCCTTCACCATAACCCACGTAACCTGGAGGTGAGCCGATCAAACGAGACACGGTGTGTTTCTCTTGGAATTCAGACATGTTGATGGTGGTCATAAAGCGTTCGCCACCAAACAGTTGGTCAGCAATCACACGTGCGGTTTCTGTTTTACCTACACCACTTGGACCAACCAGTAAGAAAACGCCCGTTGGTGCATCTGGGTTAGTTAGGCCTGCTTTTGCGGTTTGAATGCCTTGTGCTAGCGCATCGATAGCAAAAGATTGCCCTTTGATTTCATCACCTAATGAACTTTTCAGGTTGAGGGTAGTCGCCGATTCATCTTGCAGCATTTTACCCATTGGGATGCCTGTCCAATCTGAAATAACTTGGCCAACTTCTTCTGGGCCAACTTCGAAATGAACAAGTGGGTTATTGCCGCGACAAGCATCGAGTTTTTCATGACAAGCGTGAATGGCTTGGCGAAGCTCAGGCTCTGTTAATGTCTCTTCCGCTAGTGCTGCATCATCTTCGCTTGCTTCGTTCGCGTGATTTTCTTCAGGGTTAGTGATGGCATGAAGCTGCTCACGTAACGAAATCATTTCTTGGATGTGCGCTTTTTCCTCTTCCCATTGACTGGTAAGGGTTTTTAGCTCTTCGGTGTTTTCAGCGATTTGTTCTTCTAGATCAGGGATCAAAGCAGCATTACGCTTATCGCCCGTTTGTTGTTGTTCATCGCGTTGTAAACCTTGCAGTTCACGTTTACACGCGGCGATTTGCTGTTGTAGGGTTTCAATTGGCGCTGGGGTAGCGTTTAAGCTGATGTTAACACGAGCACAAGCGGTGTCTAATACATCAATGGCTTTGTCCGGCAGTTGACGACCAGAAATATAACGCGAAGATAAAGCCGCCGCAGAAGAGATGGCATCATCACGAACGTAGACGCTGTGTGATTTTTCATATACAGGGCGTAAACCACGGATGATAAGAGCCGCTTCTTCTGGTGATGGTTCATCGAGTTTAACAAGCTGGAAACGACGAGCCAGAGCAGGGTCTTTTTCGAAGTACTTTTTGTACTCAGACCAAGTAGTTGCAGCAATGGTTTTTACTTCACCACGAGCGAGCGCTGGTTTTAATAAGTTGGCTGCATCACTGCCACCCGCTTGGTTGCCACCGCCGACTAAGGTGTGCGCTTCATCAATGAATAAGATGATAGGCGTTGGTGAGTTCTTCACTTCATCTAATACGCCATTTAGACGTTTTTCGAATTCACCTTTAACGCTAGCACCGGCTTGAAGTAGGCCCATGTCTAGGCCGAATAGCTCGACACCTTTTAGAATGTCTGGCACATCGCCTTCAACGATTTTTAGTGCTAAGCCTTCAACAACGGCAGTTTTACCAACACCAGGCTCACCCACGGCAATTGGGTTGTTTTTACGACGACGCGCTAAAATATCAATGATTTGGCGGATTTCACGGTCGCGACAAAAAACCGGATCAATCTCGCCGTTGCGTGCTTTGCCAGTGAAGTCGATGGTGTACTTACTGAGTGCAGAACCTTCTTGACGTGAATCTTCGCTGTCTGAGCTGGCGACTTGCGCTTCGATGGAAGAAGAGGTTAGCTCGGTAAAGTTACGTTTTAGGTTTTCTGCATTAATGCTCTCTAAAAGAGAGGAATATGAATGCTGGCCATAACGAAGTGGGTTACTGACTAACGCAAGTAGCAGAGCACCACTTCGGATTTGAGTTTGCCCTAAATCGATGGAAGACATTAACCACGTTTCTTGCAGCCATTCAATAAGTAGTGCTGAAAATACTGGCTTTCCACTGCTGCTTTTTTCACAGCGCTCTAAGCTTGATTTAATAGACTGACGTAATAAATTTTCTGAACAATCAAAATGATTTAAAAGCACATCAATATCATTACTTGGGCGCTCTAGTAAGCTTAAAAAGTAATGCTCAATAAGAACTTCTGCGGAGCGCTCAGAAACGGCTAGGGCTGCTGCGTCTTCTAAAGCCACTTTAGCAAGCGGGTGTAGACGCTGAATCAGAGAGGATAGATTTACGTTTATCATGTCTTTACTTCGTAATATTAAAAAGAGGGCCATTATAGACGAAGTAGAAATTTAACTTATTAAGCAACCGTGTTTGGTAAGCTATATTTAGGCTAAATAAAACCATATATATTAAATATGACTTTTAAAACTTTCCTTAGTTAAATAAAAGGTTTTTTTTATATTTCATAATGACGGTTTTGATAGGTGAAATAACTTATTTTGTTTTATTTGATCTGAAATGATTAATTATGAAAAGTTCTCTTTCTTTATTCTAGTCATCTATATGATAAATTTTCAATGAAAAATGGATTAATATATTTTTTTTCCAATTTTTTGTTAAAATATCCAAGTAATTGTTTTTAGGCTAGGGTTAAAAATAAGTTATTTTAACTAAGTCTTTGATTTTAAAGGTTTTTAAAAGTTGGCACGGATGGTGCTATATATTAATCATCGCAGTGATTAGCGATTTCGTTTTGAAAAATATTATTAATTAAGAAATAAGGATAACACTATGCCAACTCCTGCTTATATGTCTATTACGGGTGAAACTCAAGGCCACATCACTAAAGACGTTTACTCTGCTGACTCTGTAGGTAACACATGGCAAGAAGCGCACATCGATGAGTTTCTAGTTCAAGAACTTGATCACATCCTAACGGTTCCACGTGATCCTCAAAGTGGTCAGCCTACTGGTCAACGTGTTCACAAACCAATGATCGTGACTAAAGAACAAGACCGTAGTTCTCCACTACTTTTCAACGCACTTGTAAGTGGTGAGAAACTTCCTGAGTGTGTGATTCGTTTCTACCGTACTTCTGTACAAGGTAAGCAAGAGCACTACTACTCAATCAAACTAATCGATGCTCTATTGGTTGACGTTCAAACTCGTATGGCTCACTGTAAAGATGAAGTGACTGCTGACCGTGTTGTTGAAGAAGTACTTAAGTTGACTTACCGTGCAATCGAAGTAACACACGAGAAATGTGGTACGGCTGGTAACGACGACTGGCGTGCTCCTCGCGAAGCTTAATCGCGAATTAGTTTACAGGGGCCAATTAGTTGGCCCTTTGTCGTTATTTGTATCAGGTAAAAGTTATGATAAATGCAGTTCACTTTGAATTTGACGTACAAGGCGCAGAACACGAGTTCCGTGTGGAAAGCTTCCAAGTACAAGAGAGACTATCGCAGCCATTCGAAATCAATTTGTCATTGCTTTCACTTGATGCTGATATCCAATTTGATGATTTAATTCGACAGCCAGCTATCTTAAAAGTAAACGGCCAAGGCACAGGCACCGCTCGTTTTTTTCACGGTGTGATCAGTGAAGTGAGGTTTTTAGGAACAGGTCGTCGTTTTAGCCGATACCAGCTCGTTCTTGTTCCTCAGGCCTGGTTCTTATCTCAGCGACAAGATTTCCGTATATTCCAGGAAAAATCCATCAGTGACATTATTACTGAAGTATTAGATGGAGCAGGGGTTACAGATTATCGTTTAGAGCTTTCCAGGGTTTATTTATCACACGATTATATTCTTCAATATCGAGAAAGTGATTTGCATTTCATCCAGCGTTTAATGGCGCAACATGGAATGTGGTACTACTTTGAGCATACCGACTCAGTTCATACCATGGTCATTGTTGATAACAATGATGTGTTATTGGATTTACCTACCACGGCTGAAAATGCATCAACCGATGGGCCGATCATTTATCATGCCGATGGTGGGGGTGTGGCTGATCGTGAGCATATTTTTAATTTAGAAAGTGTGAACAGAGTTAAAACCGGAGAAGTGACGAAATCCGATTATAACTACAATTACCCTCAGATCCCTCAAGAAGTGACATCAAGTGGGTTAATTGATACTGATCTGGCTTTTTACGATTACCCAGGCCGGTACACAAACCCTGCATCTGGGCAAGCTGAAGTTGGCTATAACCTATCTGATTACGTGGTTGATAATAGTCAAATAGAAGGTCAAAGCTGTGTAATGCGCTTAACACCGGGTTATATTGCTGTTTTTGAGCGTCATCCTCGTGAAGCCCTAAACCGCGACTTTACCCTAGTGAGCGTTCATCATTCAGGTCATGATCCTCAAGTCCATGAAGATGAAAACAGTGGTATGCCGACCACTTATGAAAACAGCTTTGTTTGTATTCCTAGAGATGTGATTTTCCGAGCACCAGCGATGAAAGCCCCTGTGATTGATGGTCCACAAACCGCTGTGGTGGTTGGTCCTGCGGGAGAGGAAATTTTCACGGACGAACTTGGGCGCATTAAGGTGCAATTTCACTGGGATCGCTATGGTGAAAATGACGAAAACTCAGGTTGTTGGATCCGGGTTAGTCAGTCAATGGCCGCACCGAATTGGGGCGCAGTCTACTTACCACGAATTGGTCATGAGGTAATTGTCGACTTTTTGGATGGGGATCCCGATCGTCCTTTGGTTACCGGTGCTGTTTATAACGGTTTGCATTTTCCTCCTTATTCTTTACCGGAAAATAAAACTCGTACGACCATCCGAACACAAACCCATAAAGGGGTCGGGTATAATGAACTGAGTTTTGAAGATGAGGCGAACCGAGAAGAAGTTTACATTCGCGCTCAAAAAGACATGTCTACGGAAGTGCTCAATAACCGTTTTCGTGATATCGGTAACGATGAATTTTTGAAAGTAGGACGCCACCAAACCAATGAGGTTCAGGCTGATCATAAAGAAACCATTCATGGCCATAAAACAACCCAAGTAAACAGCACCTTTACTGAAACGGTTGAACAAGATGTGACTGTAACTTATAACGCCAATGAAACGCAGTCGGTTGCTAAGAATAGTACGCTAGATATTGGTGAAAACAGAACATCGAAAATTGGAAAAAATGATGACCTGGATGTTGGTTCCAACAGTAATTTAAAAGTTGGTGCTTCACGTACCGCAGACATTAGTGCGGATGATAACACGCAAGTTGGTGGTAATTTAACGGTTGCTGTTACTGGTAATACGTCTTTTAATGCAGATAAAGCCACACAAATTATCAGTGGTGATAAAATAGTGTTAAAAACGGGTGGCGCTCAGTTAGTCATGAACAGCGATGGTTCAATTAAACTATCAGGCTCTTCCATCACACTAGAAGGCAGTGATAAAGTTGTTGTTAAAGGCGGTAAAGTTGCAATCAACTAATAAAGAAACGGTAAACCTTGAGGCAAGCCGTGAAGATGCGGGCGAGGGTGCTATCACCCTAGCTCGGTTTGGCAAAATAGTATCAATTAATGAGTCTAACCAAAGTGTGCGCATTGATTTTGAAGGAAATCCTTATGATATGCCTATTAATGCGAGATTAGGGCGTGCATTTAGCGCCTCTGAGCTGCAGTTAGCCATTGATAATGAATTTGCATGCCGGGTGGAATTCATTGGTGGTGATATTAATCTTCCTATTATTACGGATGTCTTTTTTTCATTGTTAGACAAAAGCGATGAATTGATAATAAAGGCTAAGTCCATCACTTTAGAAGCCGAGCAAGAGCTTGTTGTAAAAAGTGGCCAAACTTCGACTCGTTACAGTGGCCGTGATGGCCGGGTCAGTACAAACGCGAAATATGTTACCAGTCAGGCTGAAAAAGCTCAGATTATTCGTGGTTCTACAGTATCAATAAATTAAGGTAAACATGACTCATGGGATGATTCTTCATCAAGAGGATGAAATAAAAAAAATCTCAGAAGAAGATCTAAATCTTCTGAAACAAAAAGTCGACGAAGCTATTGGGCGGGTGAATGAAGATTCATCCGCCGTTTCTGTTTTTTGTAAAGAAAAAGCGACCCTAGCGGGAGAAGCGCTGTCGTTCTACGTAAAACAGTTAAAACGTCAGTTGAGTATAGGGTTACCACAAGAAAGCCAGCCATATTGGAAATTAGTAAAAAAGAATATTCACAAAGTAGAAAATGCGTTAGTCGAATTATTTAAAATTGATCCAGGTTATGTCTATTTATTAGCGGAAGAATACCCAGACTCCGCCGTTTGGATGTGCCAATCCCTTGCCTTAGAAAAGGTGGATAAGTTAAGCAGCCAATACAGCCTGTTATGGATAGATCTTCTGGGTGAAAAGGAGTGGCGCTCTTTAGCCTATCTTTCTCCATCGGTTGGTTTGCAGATTTCACTAGAGCTGATGGTGCATGGAGAAACTAAATTTTCACCGTTTTGTTTTTCTATCCAGAAAGATAAAAATGAGTTGAGTACTCAATATGTACAACTATTGCTGAAAAATGAACGACGAGACGTTCAACACAGTGCTAATGAGTACCTAGCGACCAAGAATCTTGCAGATAATGTGGAATGGCTACTTGAAAATACCAAGGCAGAAGACAATTTGTTTTCACATATTTTGGTACGTAGTGATAGAACGGCATGGTTTCGTGAGCTCTATATCAATACCGAGCAGAACATGGACACTGAGATGGTCTGTTGGGCCACGGTTCTTGAACTCCCTGAAGTTGAAGATTTAACGGGTAAAATAGAGATAGCAAATGAGTTTGCGCATGTAGTATTTGCGTTATCTGGGGATACATCCCGAGTTGCTGATATCTTAACTTACCTAAAAAGTGCAGATGAAAATACGATCGATCAATGGGTGAATACACTTTACGTTATGTTTGGTGAGCAACTGCCTTTGCAACCAAATCAGCTAGGTATTGATATCGAATATGATTCAGCAATCAATTTGTTAGTAGAATGGTGGCAGCAATCTTCTTATGGTGGGGGATCTAAATTACGGCTTGGCAAGCGCATCCATTTTGAATCTTCGGTGGACGTTTTATTGAGCCCACATATTCATGCTGAGCTTAGATTATGGGTCTGGAAAGAGTTATGCATTGTTTCACGAGCCTACTTTCCATGGAGCCCTTATTTGATGCCTGAAAAACAAATGCCGTCGTTGTTGCGCTTTAAAGCGAACGCAGCGGCTAAAGAACGTTTTAACCTAAGGAGTCGTCATGCAATTGTGGGATATTGAGTGCGCTTATCCCTATTCAGTAAAAGGGCGGTTTCAGCGTGATAAGAATGGTCACGAAGTGTGGATTGTATGCTTAAAAAAAGCTTGGCAGCATACAAAAGGTGAATGGCACGAAGTAACAACTCATCCAGAGGTTCTTGACGATCCTGTGTATTCTGGAGAGCCAGGTTTATCCAGCTTAATACAAGATCATGACTTTTCTATCGAGAAAACCAACACTGATATTATTTTGCACGGTAAAGCGCGAACGCTTCTAAAGCGCTCGGCTACACAACATCATTGTCGGCTCTTGGTGGAAGGGCATGTTGATAAATCACTGGTGATCAAAGGGGATAGACAGTGGGTGAGCCAAGCTGGAAGCGTTCTTCCTTCAGTGCCTGCCCCGTTCATAGAGAAAGAGATCGATTTATCACATGCAATGGGTGGAAACGATGAACGTAACCGATTAGGGTGCGGTGTTGATGATAAGGTTTCCCAATTAATGCAACAAAATATACCTTCTGTTTTCTATCCTAATGAAGACTGGAGCGCCTATGCCCTTAAAACTCGGGTAGCCGGCTTTGGGCCTTTACCTGTGTTTAGTCAGTTGCGTTCTCGTTATGCGGGAACGTTTGATCAACGTTGGTTTGATGAACGTCGCCCTTTATTCCCCAAAGATTTCGATAAGCAATTTTATCAATCGGCACCACTAGATCAGCAATGTGATGGCTTTCTTTTGGGAGGAGAGAGATTTGTAGTTTCTGGTTTCTCACATGAAGATGCTTTGTCATTTTTCTTACCAAAAGATCATTTTAGGGCTGAAGCCTCATTTTCTGATGAAGAGCACAAGACAAGCAAAGCGATGAATTTACAAACGGTATTTATAGATACTGAAGAAGAAATGATCGCTGCGTGCTGGTCTGCTGCTTTCCCTTGTCAAGGTAGAGAGCATTTGTTGGCATCAACAAAAATAGTGAAGTCACTTGAGGTTTAGTTTTGCTAGATAGATATATTTTGTGTTCAGATGTAGTTGTTCCAACTGGCTTTAATTTAGATTTGGCCAGGGCTGTGTATCAAGCTGACCTAGGGAACTTTGACTCTGAAAAAGACAGTGTTGATGGGCAAATGAAGACGGTGGCGAGGATCCCATTTATTGCAGAGGAAGAAAGCGTTTCTCGTATCTTCGCTATATTGGATATGGTGATGACTAACATAATGGGTAAATTGACCATTAATTTAAAGCCATTGCCTTTATATATAACGCTGCCGGATTGCATTACAGATGCCGTTCTAGCCGACTGGAAAGAAAAGAGCGAGTTTAGTAAATACATTTCTCATGTAAGCCTAAGACAAGAAAAGGGAAATCAATTCCTTGAGTATGCGTTAAATGAGATCACCGACCATGATGCGATATTGTGTGTTGCTATAGATGATCCTATTCGTCGATTTGATGAATATGCTCAAGAGCGTTTGTTATTTTCAAGCCAAACCCCATGGGGGATCATACCCAGCGAAGGTGGAGTTGGCTTAGTGTTTACCAAGCGCGCGGTGGTTGATACTTTGAAATTGCAACCGGAATCAAAAGTGGACTCATTTTTTATCGATAGGCGAGCAGATGATGGACGAGCTTGTTCTCGATTAGCTAGGGTTAATGGCAAAACGAGTACCAATTTTGGCTATATATATAGTGATATGACAAATCAACGCCATCATGTTGAGGATTATGGTTTTGCTATCGGTGCTCGAAGCGAATTATTTCCGAACCCTGAAGCAGTAAACTTAATTAATGAAATGTGGGGGAACCTTGGGGATGCTTCCAGTTTAACCACGCTCACATTAGCCAGTAATGAAGTGTCTTCTGAAATGTGCTCAACTTTGTTTCTTTTTGGCGACCGAGGGACAAGAGCCATCATGACGATTTCAAAGTATGGTGTATAAATCAGGCCCTCGTTAACAATAATCTAACCTCTCTTTATTGGCCAGAACTCCAGCTATGATTTAAATCTTATGAAGAAAAGCGATCTTTATTCAGTTATTTAGCATTGATAGTGACAGTTTTGGTCATTACCCTTAATCTGGTTCTGTTCCACAGGTGAACCCTGAAAACGCCCCTTAGGTGAAACTTTAGTCTATTCAGTGTTTTTTCCATTGTAATAGAGTTTATGGTGATGCCAGCGAAGTATGGTCGCTCATTGTCTCTAACATAGAGTGTGAGTTTTAATAAACGGTGGCTTTTCTTTCGATGTATTTTATAGTCAAAATGCCTAAACTAACCTTCAAAAAGAGCCTTTAATAATAGCCTATTGATAACATGACACCATAAAATGTAAAGTGGTGGAATATGCTATTACTGTGTTATTCAAAGGGATCGTTTTGTCTGAACAAAAAAGCTCGACTTCCAATGTAATTAGTTCTCTTGTTACTAAAGCAATTGAGAAAAAAGAGCAGCGTAAGCTAGATCTAGAGCTATCAAGACGCCCTGATTTTAAAAAGATCTTATTTTCTCAGTTTGATATCTTAGATATTATAACTAAGCCAGAACGTGACACAGTTATTTACCACTTGGCAAAAAAAGACGATCCTAGCAAGCAGTTATGTTGTAAAACGGTCAGTAATGCAAATAATAAAGCCAGTACTTCTTTAATCGTTAATGAAGCTTCTAAGATTGAAATCTGTCAGCACCCAAATATCGTTAGCTTTATAAAAACTGGCAGTGAATTTAATACGCCATATTTTATGTGCGAATGGATAGATGGTGAAACTCTATCCAGTAAAATAGAACGATATAAAGAGAAAGGGTTTAGGCATGATCATATTGCGTGGTTGGTTTATCAATTAGCGGGTGCACTTGAATACATGCATTTGAATGGTGTGTGCCACTTAGATGTAAAACCATCCAATATTATTATTTCTCAAGACGATTCTTTGAAATTAATTGATTTTGGTGCCGCTCAATATATTGGTGAAAAAAATACCGTTATAGAAGCAAGTCTAGGGTATGCCTCTCCAGACTATGTAAAGCATGGTGATGGAACCCCACAAGATGATGTGTTTTCCCTCGCGGTAATGACGTATCATCTGTTTGTTGGTACAACATCAAATGCTAGCTTCATTAAAGACTTCAAAGGCAGTAAACGACCAAAATGCATTCCGAAACATGTGTGGTCACTTATTACCAAAGTTATTCTTCAGCCGAGAAATCATGGTTTCTCCCCCATTACTTTTGCTCAGACCTTAGGTCAGATTGACATTAAGCATGAGTGGGGTGGCGTTCCGATATTTAAAAACCTACGTAATGCAGATCTCGTTTTAGCACAGACTCGTTCAGTGAAGTCTGAGATGGTCAATAGCTGGAAATACTTAGAGCTGACACTCGTTTCTGCTGTGGTTCTTTTCGTTGTGTTACTGCTTGATCGTAACTTTGACATGTTAGGGCCAAGTGCCGAGGACACCAGTGTACAGACACAATCGGCGATTTTAGAAAAGGCAAGTCACTTTTCTAGCGTACTTTTTTCGGCTGATCCATGGTCTGCGGATACAAAAATCACGAATTTGCATAACTTACCCCTAGTTGAAGCATCGCCTGATAGCCAGGAAGACATTAAGGCCATTGAGCACTTTTATGCTCTGAAAAATAAGTCAGAAGAAAATAGATATAAAAAGCATGAAAAGTGGGTGACTGAACGCCAAAAATACAATCAAACGGAACATGCAAATTTAACAAAAATAAAAGGCAATGTTTCAAACTTGAATGAATATTTAGTTGAGTCTGGAGTGAATGTTGACCAGATCACGAAAGAAATCATGCTATCTTTGATGTTTAACGTTGGTAATTCCATTGAGTCGATGGAAAATTACTCTTTAGGTTATGATCTAAAGCCTTCTGAATTAGCTTTATCTATTGAGCAAGGAAAAGGTGAGGTAGTCCAGAAATACCTTAGAAACGCTTGGGAAAGATCACAGGCAGAATCTTTTTATTATTCTCATGTTTTGGCTAATGAAATAACGCTAGCATCGATGAAAAGGGCAGATGAGCTTGCGGAAGGTAATTTATATACTCGCGCTATTAAGCTGATTGAAAACACCAAAGCAACATTTGGAAGCAATGAACAGTTGGATCTAAAACAAGATGAACTGCTTATTGCACGCAGTGAGTATATTATTTATACCGCTCTTGATGGTGAGTATTCCTATAATCCAAATGTGATTAAAAATGCTTTCAATGACATCAAAAAAATATCTCCAGAAAAAGAAATTCAAATTAGAAAAGATGTGTCTGAAAAAGTGATTAAAAAACTGTCACAAGGGTACATCAATAACAAATTAGATGGCGTAATGAGTATCAACAAAGCGCTTAATATTACTGAGGTTTAACATGTCATTGCCGAGCATTGATGACTTTTTGGTTCCTATTTCAGATGCTTCTCCTTGTGGTGAAGATTCTAAGTATGAATTTTGCTATGAAGTCATGGAAGTTGAAGTTAAAAAGTTTGGGTCTTTGTTTGGTGAGACCGTTGACTGGAACATTGTGAAAACCAATGCTGCCGATGTCATTATTAACTACAGTAAAGACTTGAAAGCCACGTGCTACTTAATTCGTGCTTGGATTGAAGAAGCTCCTGTTCTAGGGATCGCGAATGGTCTTGCTTTATTAGATAAAACACTAGAGGAATTTCACTCTGGCCTTTATCCGAAAAGAAAACGTGGCCGAGACGGGGCACTTGAGTGGTTAGTTAGCCAACTTGAGAGTGTTATTTCTAAACTTGAACTGACTTCTGACGATCTTGAAACCATCAATAACGCGGCTAAATTGAGTCAGGATATTCATTTCAAAATCAGTGAGTATTATGAAGACAGTGAGGTAAGTTTCTTTTCAGTAAGAGATGGCCTAGTTACTGCGTCTAATCGAGTAGAGCCTTGTGACTCGGCACCTGTAGATAATACGCCGATTGTGAATGAAGCCGCTAGTGTTGTTGAAACGCCCGTTCCGGAAGAAGCGCCAAAGGTAGAGCCAGCAGTGGCTAAACCTGCAGCCCCTGTGGAAGTGGCTCCGGCACCAGAGCCTAAAGCTACTGTGGTTAAAAAGGTGGCGGCAAAGCCTGATTTTGAAACGGATTTTTCATCGTCTAGTGAAGCAAGAAAAACCCTTGAGCGCACCGCTGAATATTTATTGTCTCTGGATGCTTCAAGTCCTCTGGCTTATCGAATTTATCGATTTGTTACTTGGCATGAGCTGGATGAATTACCTCCTGTCATATCAGGTAAAAAAACACCATTACGTTTGCCTATTTCAGCTGATCAATGCGCGGAATATCGAGAGGGCAGTAAAAGTGAAGACTGTGCCTCTTTAATTAAGAAATTAGAAAGAAGCCTAGTGAATTCACCATTTTGGCTTACTGGGCATAAATTGCAATTCGATATGCTTGAACACTTAGGGTATTCAGACGCTGCAAAAGCGGTGCAGCAGGAAGCTCAAAGTGTGGTGAAGAAATGGCCTGGGCTTGAGGAGCTGTGTTTTAGTGATGATTTACCGTTTGCTGATGAAGCGACACTTGCTTGGTTGCAAGAACAATCAGCGGCTAAAGTTTCTCCACAAGTCGATATGCTTGAAGAGTTCTCGCTGGACACTGTAACGCCTGACAATATCGGTGAAGTGATTTTTAAGATCTCTCAGTTATTCAATAATGACGGCTCTGGCCGGAGTAGCTTTATTAATCACTTACAGCTAACAGAAGTTTACCAACGTGCTGGTTTATACCAATTATGCTTACCGCATCTAGAAATGAACTGGCCAACACGTATAGAAATGAATCTTGCCCATTGGGAGCCCCAATTGTGCAGACAATTTGATGATCTCGCATTGTCTATTTTACGTCACTTGTATGATAAAGATGAAATGGTGCCAGAGAAATATCAGGTTTGGCTACAAACGATCAATAAACAGTAAGGAATAATTATGTCACGAGATGGCTCAGTTGCGCCAAAAGAGCGTATTAATATTCGCTATGTACCTGCGACAGGCGACGCAAGTGAAGAGGTTGAACTGCCTCTAAGTATGATGGTAGTTGGTGATTTTACAGCCCGTGCTGATGAGACACCAATTGAAGATCGTACACCAATTAATATCGATAAAGATAACTTTAACGACGTGCTTGATGGCTATGCACCAAACGTAAAAGTAAATGTTGAAAATCGTCTTTCTGAAGAAGAAGGCAGCCAGCTTGGTGTGGACTTAACGTTCAACCACATGAGTGACTTCTCTCCAGAAGCGGTTGCTCGTAAGGTACCTGAACTAAACAGTCTACTTGAACTGCGTGAAGCATTAGTTGCACTTAAAGGCCCGCTTGGTAATGCACCTGCATTCCGTAAGCGTATTGCACAAGTACTGCAAGACGAAGAAGCTCGCAACAAGCTACTTGCTGAACTAAACATCGGCGAAGATAAAGAAGGTTAGAGGTAAAAATGACAACGGAAGCTCAAGCGCCTGAGCAGGAAGCAGCGGTAGCTGAATCTGGCTCACTATTAGATAGTATTTTAAATGAAACACGTTTAAAGCCAACAGATGAAGGTTTTGATGTTGCTAAACGTGGTGTAGAAGCCTTTATTTCAGAATTACTAAGCAAAAATGTATCTGAAAAAGTTGATCAATCTTTGGTTGATCTTATGATTTCAGAAATTGACCAAAAACTGTCATCTCAAGTGGATGCGATTTTGCATTCAGAAGAAGTTCAGGCGGTTGAATCAACGTGGCGAGGACTAAAATACTTAGTCGACCATACTGATTTTCGTGAAAATATTCAGATTGAGCTGATCTCTGCGAAAAAAGATGAGCTACTAGAAGACTTCGACGATGCACCTGAAGTTGTGAAAGCTGGTCTATACAAGCAGATCTATACTCGCGAATACGGTCAATTTGGTGGTAAACCAGTGGGTGCGGTAATTTGTGATTACCAATTCTCTGCGGCATCACCAGACATGAAGTTAATGGAATACATGGCGAATGTTGGTGCTATGTCTCATGCTCCATTCATTACTTCGGCTTCTCCGCAATTCTTTGGTCTTGATAGCTATGAAGAGCTACCAAACCTAAAAGATCTGAAATCGGTATTTGAAGGCCCTCAATATACTAAGTGGCGTAGCCTACGTGAGCATGAAGATTCACGTTACTTAGGTCTTTGTGCTTCTCGATTAATGCTTCGCAGCCCTTACTCTGTTGAAGACAACCCAATCAAAGCATTTGACTACAACGAAACGGTTACCGATCGCCATGAGAACTACCTATGGGGTAACTCAGCGTACGCATTAGCATCGAAGATCAGTGAGTCTTTTGCTAAATTCCGTTGGTGTCCAAATATCATCGGTCCACAAAGTGGTGGTACGGTTTCTGACTTACCAGTTCATAACTTTGAGTCTATGGGACAAATTGAAACTAAGATCCCAACTGAAATCTTAGTTTCAGATCGTAGAGAATACGAGCTATCTGAAGAAGGCTTTATTGCACTAACAATGCGTAAAGGTTCAGACAACGCGGCATTCTTCTCTGCAAACTCTGTTCAGAAGCCAAAGTTCTTCGGTAACTCACCGGAAGGTAAGCAAGCAGAGATGAACTACAAACTAGGTACGCAGCTGCCTTATATGTTCATCATTAACCGCTTAGCTCATTACATCAAAGTACTACAACGTGAACAAATTGGTTCATGGAAAGAGCGTACAGATCTTGAAATTGAGTTGAACAAGTGGATTCGTCAGTACGTTTCTGATCAGGAAAACCCGCCAGCAGAAGTTCGTGGTCGACGTCCACTACGTGCTGCACGCGTAGAAGTATCTGATGTTGATGGCGATCCAGGTTGGTACCGCGTGTCTCTATCAGTACGTCCGCACTTCAAATACATGGGTGCGAGCTTTGATCTATCACTAGTTGGTAAATTAGATCAAAACTAAGATCTTATTGCGGCAACTTCGGTTGCCGCTTGTTTTATGGAAAATTAGTGATGGAAAAAGGATATAGGCTACTCGAACGAATTGAACTTGGTGAGAGTAAAAACAGCTTCGAACGGGTTGTCTCTCATAAACACTTTATTGAATCGATTCATTTGCATTTAGCCGATTTACTGAATACGCATTCTGGGAATGCGATGATAGACCAAGAATATGGTTTACCGGATTTCAATGATGTTTTGTCGAATAATTCAAACGTAGTCAGAGAAATTCGTGCAAATATAAAATCTTCCATTGAAAGATTTGAACCACGAATTAGAAATGTCAATGTTATTTATCAGCCTTTAAATGATAACCCTCTGCAGCTAAATTTCGCTATCAAAGGCGAGATATTCCATAACGGAAATCAAGTCCCTCTAGCCATTGATGTTTTTATGGGTGTAGATGGCCAATTTAATGTGTAACTGGAGCTTAAGTTGAATACAAATAAATACTTTCAAGATGAATTATCTTATTTGAAAGAATCGGGTCATGAGTTTTCTAAGCATCACCCCCAGCTGACTCAGTTTTTATCTGAAAGTACCAATGATCCAGACGTAGAGCGCTTACTGGAAGGCTTTGCATTCTTATCCGGTAGGTTACGTCAAAAGCTGGATGATGAGTTACCAGAGCTAACTCAATCCTTGATGACTTTGTTATGGCCGCACTATACACGTTCGATCCCTTCGATGTGCATAGCAGAGCTGACCCCGCATGTTGGTAGCGTTACTGAAAAGACGACAGTCAAGTCTGGTGCCGAAATGGGGAGTGAGCAAGTAGAAGGAACACAATGTATTTTTAATACTTGTTATGATGTTGATCTATTTCCAATTGAAATTAATTCCATCACTCAAGAAAATACGCGTTCTAGCTCAACTATTTCTATTAATCTAGCCGCTGAACACGGGACAGAGTTATCAAGAATTGGTTTAGATAAATTACGCTTTTACATCAATGGCGAGCTGCACATCTCTCGTTTGCTGTATTTATGGCTCTTTCGCTATTTGGAGCGTATTGAGGTCGATTTAGGTGGTGGTGTCACTCGAACGTTATCACCCAAATCGGTGAAGCAGGTTGGTTTTGATGATGGTGAAGCGCTGCTGCCATACAGTGAAAACTCTTTTTCTGGTTATCGTTTCTTACAAGAATATTTTGCTTTACCTGAAAAATATATGTTCTTTGATGTAAGCGGTCTTGAGTGGATTTCAGGCGTTCCACAGCGAAATACAATGAAACTATCGTTTGTGTTCAATCGTGCGCTTCCATCAGAAGTGATTGTCAAAGATAAGCATTTCAAACTGCATTGTACACCGACGGTGAATCTCTTTGATAAAGATGCCGATCCACTGAATTACGATTTGAAAAAGACGGAATACAGAGTTCGCCCTCAGAGCCGTCAGCAGGATCACTTTGAAGTCTATTCGGTAGAGAATGTAGAAGGGTGGAGTAAAAAAGAGCGTCGAAAACAGACCATTTTGCCTTTTGAGTCGTTTGAACACCAAGTTGGAAGTAGCGATAAGGAAGCTTTTTATAAAACCAAAGTGGCAGAGCGCATCTCGGGAAAAGGGTTAGATTTTTACATTTCCTTTATCTCACATAATACGGATGTTGCTTCTTTATCGACGGAAACCGTATTGATGAAGCTGGTGTGCAGTAATGGACAGTTGCCGGAAAGGTTGTCTATAGGTGATATCACTTATACCACACACAAATCGCCTAATTATGCTTCATTTACAAACATTACGAAGCCAACACCGTCTGTTAGTCCTCAGTTGGATGGCAGCTTGCATTGGCAATTGATTGCTAATATGTCCCTCAACTACTTGTCACTGAGTAATATTGACGTATTAAAAACCTTATTAGGGACCTATGACTTCCATTCTAGGATTGATAGGCAGACACAAAGGGCTTCAAAACAGCGTTTAGATGGGATCAAAGGTGTTCAAATGAAACCTGTTGATCGCATCTATCGTGGCGTTGCAGTACGCGGTATAAAAATTAGCATGACAATGGATTCAAATATGTTTGCTAATGAAGGGGATATGTATCTTTTATCTTCTATTTTGAACGAGTTCATTACGTTATACGCGAGCATTAACTCTTTTACGGAGTTTGAAGTGGTCAATGAGCAAAATGGTGAGGTATACAATTGGCCAAGCCAACTAGGCAAGCAGACAGTGATATGATTAGTGATATTTATAAAGACAATCATGACTTCTCGTTCTTTCAAGCTGTCTATCTTTTAGAAAAAAAATATCGTCAGCAACCAGAGAACAGCTTTGAGCGTATTGGAGCCGGCATGTACCCAAGAGATGAGCAAATCGAGTTTGCTATCTCACCTGAGCTGGGTTTCCCTCGAAGCGATATTAGAGGTGTGACTCAGTCGGTACGTGACAATACAGAATACACTCGAATTGAAGTGAACTTTTCAGGGTTACATGGTACTAACTCACCGTTACCAAGCTCGTATAGTGAAAAGTTGGCTGGTCGTGAGGATTCGGATAACCCGGTTCGTCATTTTTTTGATTTCTTTCATAATCGCCATTTGTCGTTTTTATATCAGATTTGGAAGAAGTACAGATATCATATTTTGTATGAAAGTGGGGCGAAAGATCCTCTTTCCTCTCAGTTATTTAATTTTGTTGGCTTATCATCAGACATTCAAGAGAGTGAATCTAACCATTTAGATCGCGCTAAGCTCTTGTCTTATGTTGGTCAGTTATCGACGCGTACCCGTTCACCTAAGTTAGTTTCAGGTATTGTTGCCCATTGTTTTGGTTTAGATGATGTCAGCATTGAAGAGTGGGTGTTAAGAAGAGTGACGATTGCGCCAGTTCAACGAAATAACCTAGGAAGGGCTAATTGTACTCTCGGAGAAGACTACCATGTGGGCAGTACCATTCTCGATGTGACCGGTAAATTTAACTTATGCTTTAAACAGTTGAACTTTAAGCAATACGTGGATTTTTTACCAGGGGCACCTGGTTACAATGTATTGAAGGAATTAATGCGCTTTATTCTAAGAGATCCCATGGCGTGGGATCTCAAATTAGAAGTAACAGCCGAGTCATTACCCACCAACAATCTTGGCAGAGGGGAGGGCAATATACTCGGGCAAACACTGTGGTTAGGAAATCATCAAGGCCATAATGAAGAAATTATCATCATAGGAGAAACATAACAGACTAGCGATTGATCGGCTGATGCAACACAACCGTTGTTTTCAGCTGATCAATACCTGGTATATTTTCAATTTCATCGCATAGCATATGGATTTTATGTAATGACGATGCTTCCATTAAAGCAATAATATCGAAACTTCCTCCAACAATACTGCTTAGTTTAATTTCCGGAATACCTTTAAGGTACTCACAGACATTCGTTTTCTGCCCTTTACCGCACATGATCAGTAGAAAACAAGCTGTTTGCGGCTCATCATTATCTAATCGTATTTGTGCGGTATAACCTTTAATTATCCCTGTTCTTTCTAGCCTGTTAATGCGTTCAGCGATTGCTGTGCGCGATAAACCGATATGACGTGATAAATTGGCGATAGATTCGCGTCCGTTAGAGAGCAATGAAGATACGATTTTTCGATCTAATTTGTCTAACGATTCAATGTTATTGCCGATCATAACTGCCTCTGTCTTTGTTTATTATTTTTAATTATTGCGGCTATTTTTTAGATATTTATTTTTTCAGGTATTGTGAAATTAAATAGCTCAACTAAAGTAAATGGGTTTTTTGGTGCTGAAGGCTTAACCTTGATTGTCAAATCACGCCCTGAAACTTTGATTTCAGTGATGAAGCCACCATCTGGCGCAGTTGTAAGATTTGATTCATCAAATAAACGGTATAAGGCCCATTGTCCTTCTTTTGCTAGAGTATGTTGTTTACCCTCCTTGCTAATATCTTGGATTGTTAAGTTCACATCAAAATTACCATTTGATGGTGGCCATGTAAGTTCTTTAATCTTACTTGGTCCGTGATAGTAACTAATTGATTGATCTGCGATATCAATATTTGCGCGAATAGCACTTGAGTCGAGGTCAACTACTTTAATACTAAATGGTACGTTAAATGTGTTTGTTGTATGGTCGATCAACGTGCTTTTAATTGTATTGAAGTTTTTCAATTGTACTATAAGTTCTTGTGAGAGTGGTAGGTACTCTCCATCCACACGCTTCGCTTGCCATAAATTTGTATCATAGAAAGGCGCTAAGTTATTCTTAATAAACGCATCTAATGTTCCGCCTTGTGCAAAGAATTTTTCAAATTCAATTAAAGAAATATCTTCAGGGCTTTTCTTATTAAATGGGTAACGATTTAAGCCAACATTACGAAATTCACTGTAAATTTCACTGTACCAATTGTCTTGAATGCCTTTTTGAGCTTCAACCAGTAGTAATCTCCAAGTTTGATTTACCACATCTAATAACCAGCTTCTGATTGGCTCAGGCGATTTTTGGGCAATTTGTTTTAATCGAATTAATGGATCCGCTTGAGTGCCACGCATTCGAGTTTTTGCGGCGTTTAAGGCTGCAATTTGGATATTAGGTGCATCAGTAATATCCTTCATATAAGTTCTAACTTTGCTCAGAGACTCGATGATTTGGTCCCATGGCGTTGGTGAATTTTTAGTTTCACTTATGCTTAGTTGGTTGACGATCTCAAAGGCTTTTTCTACTCGAGACATTAAAATGTAATCGGGCTGTACAATCTCTTCTGTTTTCTCTTTTGCAGTTTCAATTGCGGCTTCAAGTAGGGTGTTTTTTTCCGCTAACAGCGCAAGCTGATCTTCATTTGGAGAAAACTTGGTATTGGTAAAGAGTTCTTTTAATACTGTGGTCAGTGGCGAGGAAGGGCCAGACATCAGGTCGATGGTATTTGTTAAATCGACAATATTATTAAACTCACGCAATTTGATTTCACTGAGGGCATTACGCCAGTAACTGATATAGTCATCGGTGTATTTTTTACGAACATCCGCAGTGAAGCTTTGTAGTTCTTTATCAGAAGGAACAAGGTTATTTGAAAGACCAAGAGCCCAGTTATCAGTAATCACTTGCTTTGAAAGTAGCTCAGAGCGTGGACGATAGAAAGTACTATAGCCTGTCGATGTAAATACTTTATTGATAGTTAGAATTTTATTATCCACACGATCACTAAAGACATCATTAAATTCAAAGCCAACAGCGCGTTGTAGGTTTAATTCACCCAGATCATTTTCTTGGGCTTGAGCCAAGATCTGACCATAAACCATGTCGATTTTTGATTTAGAAAGTAAATGGCGTCGTGTTGAGCGCACAAGATCCATGTTAATGGCTACAGGCATGAAATCTTGCTGCATGTAGGCATTTAAGAATTTTAGTGTTTTATCAACATTATCTTGATCTCGAGCTGATTTACGTAATGTCAGCTCTATTTGGTTGATAAGGTAAGTTGTGTCCCTTTTGTCCACTTCGGACAGCATTAGGTACGCTTTTAGGGTATCTAACGTGCTTACGTAGTTAGCAGGGTTATCGACCAGCTTTTTACTTAAACTTTTTTCGATTAAAGGAATAAGTATTTGCTCAATCTTTGTCATTAACAGTTGGTGAGCCATTTTTGTGACTTCTTCCACCTTGCTGACTTTCATCGTAAGTAGTTCGTTTTCAAGCTTGTCGTTGGCATTGATCCAAGCCTGATAATATGGAGCAATAGTGGCTACGGTGGTGTTAAACTCATTATTAAAGTTAACTTTATCAATATTTTGCTCAATGCCATTAGTCTCGATGAGATCATTGATGACAAAAAGATTGTTATTAAGAGTTTGGAATAACAGGTAACCAATAGACACTGTGGCAACGGTACATGAAACAAAGACGATGCGGCTGTTACGAATTAGTTTTTGAAGGTGTCGTTTATTTTCACCAGCAAATTCACTTTCCGGTAAAACATGGGCATCGATGACAAATCGAGTGAAGTAGGGGGTTTCACTAAGCTGAGTGTACTCGGAAGCGATAATAGGCAAATTAAAGTAGTTACTGCAACTTTTGGCTAATAAATTGTACTTTCGGCCACCTTGAAGACTTGACGTAAAGAAGATAGACCTTAAGTCAATGAAATACATGCCATTATTGATATTGTTAATGAAGTTTAGCGTTTTAAGTACTTCTGGTTTACACAGTTCAAATTGTTTTGGAAAAGAAATAACGGCTTGTTTTTCGTCGGTATCCATGAGCTTAGACGTACACTCAAGAACGTGTTTTTCTAAGCTAGTAACAATATTTTCAAAGCTATCGTTAAAGAAGTCATTGATTGCCCCTTTGGCATCACGAAGCGGAATCGTTAAATGCTCGATTTGAGATTTTATTGGGCTTACTGACATGTACTCTTTAAAGCCATGTAATTTATCTATTTTTGTCATAAATAAATACAGTGGCAGAGAGCAGCTGATGGACTCTACAATGTGAATCAATCGACTATTTAAAAGGTTTAGTGTGTACTCGACTTGCTCATCTTCATGAGTGATCAAATATTCTAAGTCACAGCACAGCAAGCAGCCAGCAAGTGGCTTTCTTGGGTTACTGGTGATGAATTGTTGGATAAACGCTTTCCATAGGACTTCATCGGTATTTGATTGTTCTTGATAAATTAAGCGGTTATTTGGTTTTACGTAGATAGCATCATCCGATTCCATCCAGAGGAAAAAGTCGGTTTGAACTGTTCTTTTGCGATCGATGGGTTTAATGGCACCTGAATAGTTGAGTAAAGCATTTTTACCCGCCCCCTTTGTTCCTAACAATAGATAGATAGGCTTCTTCTTTGTTTTCGCGATCAAAGCGGATAACGAGGCCGTCAGGCTTTCTTCTTCGGTATCAACGATATGTTCTTTTGTTACTTGTTTGCGACGATAAATAAGAACTGAATTGAATAAAATGAGAAAACCCACTAGCGCAAGGTTTGGTCCCCAAAAAAGAGGAGAAAAGATATCAACATTAAATACATATATCGCTGTAACACTAAAACTTATAGCAATCACTAATGTCAGTACTACAGAAAGAGCAATAGGGTTTTTATAAAACTTCAAAATATTCATATCAGGCTTTTATTATCATTGTTGCAAATTAAAATGCGTTTGGCATCGTGTGCGATGCTAAGTCAGAGTTCCAGATGAATGACTTTTAATCGTTCACGATTCATCCTTTAAAGGTCTCTGATCTGAACCTTCAGTTATGTTGTTTAATTGATACTGATAAATATTCAGTAATCGTTGAGCTTTTATCTTTTGTTCTGAATCATAATCTTTTGTTATTGATTCAAAGCGAGCTAAAAGAGGGAACAGTGTATTACTCAATTTATAAGCATGAGCTAAATTTTTGGTCTCGGTTTCTTTATAAGCGTTCGCGATAACGGTGCGAGACTTTTTAAATTGAGAAAATAATGTATTGAATTCAGTCGTAAGCGTCGCTTCAGAGCGCTCGAAATCTTTATGTATATTTTGTGCGATGGAAGAATCTGGGTATATTTCGATGAGTTTATTTACAATGACACGAAGCTCATTTGATTGACTGATAAGTTCTGGGTTTATTGTCCAATCATTAACCATGCTCTCTGTTTTACGCAGAGAAGCATCTTTTAATTGTAGTTTCAGTTCATCATCAAATTTTTGAACTTTATTTAACGTCTTAATCAGATCATGAGCGTTAGATTGTTCAATTTCATGGATATAATAATATTCACGAGTTTTTTGGACTGCAAAAAATGTTAATATTAATAACAAAACAATACCAAAAATATATGTTGTAGGTTTTGTTGATTCAACAGGCGCTTCTTTTTTAGGTGGTGCAGGTTTTTCAATTTTTTTGCTGATAGGTGGCTCAACTTTTTCGTTAGTAAGGCTCAAATCTAATTTGATCGGTTCTTGCTGCTGTTGAGGTTGTTGAATAGGGGCGCTCTTTTTACGCTTCGCTTCTTTTAGGTCTTCTATTTCTTCTATCCAAGTTGAAAAAATGCGACGTAGGGGGCCAAGAGATGGGGCGCTAATGCCATAATGAAGCTTGAGTTCTTCATCTATTTTAAGGGTTAGGCGATGGCCTGATTCAATCAGAAGTAAATCATTTTCTTTTATTTTTATCTTTTTTTGATTCTTTTCAGTATGCTCAATCATCCAAGCAAAGGCATCGATTCTCGCTTTTTCTTTGTGGTGCTCAGGTGTGGCAGAATGCCAGTATATAACGGACAGATCATGAAGTACTTGCAGGCCATCAACTAGGCCTTTAAGCCCGTTAATATGTGTTGCTGCAGCAGTATAGTAACTTGCGCACCGAAAATCTTTACTGGATTTTGCTAGAATCTTTTCGGACAAGCTGTATATTTTTCGCCAAGAAAAAGAGGCCGTAACGGCATTCATTTTATTTATTTGACGCTTTAAGTTTAAAAAGTCGTCCGTGTCATTTGGGTTGGAGCCCGCAGGATTAACACCATTAATTGGTCGTTTTGCTAATTCTGTAAAGATCATCTGTCATCCATTAGATAAAATAAATCGCTATTAGAGTAATAAGTAACTATGAATTTATACGGTAAAGTCGCTTAAAAAAACAACAGCTGGCAAATAAGTATGCGACAACAAACAAGAAGTTCATCGTGAATATTGGTTTTATATAATTCACAATCTTGTATTGTTTTTTATATTTTATAGTTATGAACTTGACAGTACAACAACCTGTTTTACCACTTTTCCCGTACTATAATTGATGAATATAATTAAAAATATATCAATAGACTATCTTTTTTACTAATTCTAATTGAATGGAAGCAAGATCACAAAAAAATCATCATGGTTGGCGGTTATATGTAAATATATAATGAGATCTTATTTCCATCTTTAAGGTATTCGGCTGATAAATTATCTTTCATATACACTTATTTCCTAGTCGTTATGACTAAAGTCATTGCTGTTTCGATTGTTTTTAATGTTTGAACCATCTTGATATTGAAAAATGTCTATTGAGTGTCTATCTTCGCGCATTAATCCAGTTCAGATGTATCAGCACCAACTTAAGGATAATGTATATGAAGCTGTCACTATTTAAAGGGTTTTTGGCGTTAATTGTGTTATCAGCTTCAAGTCCCGCGTTAGCAAAAGGGGAAAGATACGGTGCATCGTTTCAGCAGCTATCTTTCGACGGGACAACCATTGACGCCGGAGAAACTGGATCTGGTGACGTATTGCGTTTTGGGTTAGTTCACACTCGTCCAATTGATGAAAATAGTAACCGTTGGCGTTGGTGGTTTGGCTTGAATTATCTAGCAACTGACATTGAAGCCCCTAAAAATGGTGTTTACCAAGAAGTATCAAACTTAGAATTTCGCCTTGTGCCACAATATGCTTTTGGTACATTGGAGTGGCTGACACCATATATCGGTGTTGGTTTATCTGCTGGTTATAGCCAGTACAGTAACCGCTTCCCTGTTGATTCCGACGGTTTCAAATATGGCGACCAATTAGAAGATGAATCTAAGTTTGAATTTGGTGCTGTATTTAATCTTGGTACAGTTATAAAAATTGGATCTAATCCTGATGCCCATTTACAGCTAATCCCTAATGTTTCTTATATCCAGCCAATGAACGATGGTTTAGGTGGTATTGAACTTTCTTTTGCATTGTTATTTTAGGTGTCAGCATGAGCTCAAAACTACTGAAATTTAATATTGTTGATTGTCCAGAAGAGTATACGGGCCAAAAGCATATTGATATGCCTGAGGCAGGCGGTGCGATTGGACGCAGTTCTGGCTGCCCTTTTCATTTAGCCGATCATAATAAATACATCTCAGGAACTCATGCGTTAATCACTACCTATGGCGGCATGTTCTATATTAGCGACGTAAGTACCAATGGCACGTTCGTTAATGGCACCAAAATTCTGAAAAACCAGCCTGTTGCTCTTCATGATGGCGATGTTATCTTGATGGGACGTTATGAAATAACAGCGGTAATCGAAAGTAAATTAACAGCCACGAATATCGCCGCTGACATTGCACCTGAAGGGAACAGTCAAGATCCCCTAGCATCTTTAGATAATTACCTGCCTCCAGAGTCGCCTAAAGAGACAGGGCGTATTGAAGATCTGTTCATTGAAACAGAAGGTGATGACATTGATACCGAGGATCCTATCGCACACCTGCGGTTTTCAGCTCGTGAAGAGGTGTCGTTTTTAGAGCCCGAAAAAGTTGAAGAGCCGATTGTTATTCAAAATGAAAGGCAGATTCAAGACGATACCGACAGTATCTATTCTGAAATGGATATCCCCAATTTAATCCCAGAAGATTGGCAAACCTCCTCACAACCAGAGGACATCACAGTACCTAATTTTGAGTTGAGTACTGGTCCATCAAAAACTGAAGAGATTGCCCCATCTCTAGATGATAAGCCTGCTGATACTGTTATTCCCAATTCTGAGCCAGTTATAAAGCACGATCTCAATCGTGAACCGGATGCGACTCAACAGCTTATTCCTTCAAATTGGGAAGAAGTGCCGGAGCCTGTTGCAGAACCAGCACCAGCGGAAACATATCAGCCTAGTGGTGTTAGGGGGACTGAAGTTATTCCTCCTTTTACGCAACAACAAACGCCTTTACGTAACGCGTTCGATAAGACGGACTCAACAGATACTCTATCTCAAGGCCAGTACAGTGAGTTAGTTCATGGGTTCGTTAAATCTCTAGGTGGCGATGTTGGCAATGAAAAACTCATGACGAAAGAGTTTTTTGAGCAAATGGCAGGTTGTTTAAAACTGTGTTTAGCGAAGTTTAGCCACGACTTGCATAATGCGAGCCGTTTATCAAAGACAGAATTTGATAAAGAGCAGCTACCTGAAGATCTTATTCAAGTGATGAACGATTTGTATGCTCAAGACGCTTTAATGCCGTTAGAGTTAGTTGAACAAGTTATCGAAGAAGTTGAACTTCATGAAGTCGCTTTAAAAGAAGCGTCTGCTCAGCTTATCTATGAACAAAGTAAGCTGTGCGATCCTATTTTATTTGAAGAAAACTCTAAAAATACCTCTCGCTTTCTTTCTAAGAAAAAGCTATGGCAATCTTATACTCAACACTTTCAAAGTAATTCAAAAGGTTTTTCGGATAAAAATCAGGACTATTTTGATCGTCGTTTGAAAGAAGAGTATAAAAAAATATCGAAGGTAGGAAATGCGTAGCATATTATTAATAGCAACATTATTCATGATTCAAGGCTGTAGTGTTTGGGATCAATTTAAAGATTCTGCTGGTTTGTTTCCAGATAGCTCTGAAATTGAATTAGTGATCACCACAGACGCAATATTGAATGTTCGTGAAGGAGGTCAATCATCTCCAGTTATCTTAAGAATTCACGAATTGAGTTCGCCTATTTTATACCGCAGCCTTGATTTCTTCGCTCTTTTTGAAAATGACAAATCATCGTTGGGTGATGAATACATCAAACGATATGAGTATGAGCTGCAGCCAGATCAATCACTGACTGAGTTGATCACCTTAGATCCTGCAACACGAGCGCTTGGGTTTTCAGTAGCGTTTCGTGATATTAATGGATCAGCATGGCGTAAAGTTCAAATTATAGAAGAGCGCACCAGTTATTTTCTAAAACTTAATATCGAGGGCAGTGAATTACATTCAGATGCAACACGCGGTATTGAGCAAGTTTATTTTTAAGGGAAAAGTGTATGTCTTTGTTTAACCCTGTTGTCTGGCAAGATGGGATGTTCATGAAGCCCCAGCACTTTCAACAGCTCGATCGTTTTCATAGTAAACATGCTGGTTTATTGAATGCTTTTACTTCACCTCTGTATTGGGGAGTGAAGAAAATCGAAATTAACCGAGAGTTACTGTCACTCGGCAAAATCGGTATTACTCATGCCGAAGGTATTTTGCACGATCGTACTTCTTTTGAGCTACCTCTTACTGCTGATGTGCCTGATGTACGTGATGTTGACTCTTCAATTGTTGGTAAAGTGGTTTACTTATGTTGCCCATTACCGTCTGAACGTGCGGAGTTATTTGGTGGTAGTTCATCGGGGGCTCGTTATACCCCATGCCTACATGAAGTAGCAGATTCAAGCTATGACAGTGAAGACACCACAAGCATCAGTGTTGGTAAGCTGAACTTCCGTTTAATGTATGAGCACGAAGATAAAAGTTCTTATGCTTCTATCCCTATTTTAAAAATAGAAGAAGTAAAGCCAGACGGTACGGTCATGCTTGATGAAACGTTTATTCCAACGTGTATCGATATTCGTGCCTCGGATGTGTTGAGTAAATTCACAACTGAGTTTGCGTCTATGTTACGACACAGAGCGGAATCCATCGTACAGCGTCTTGGTGTTGTTGACCAACAAGGCGTCTCTTCTGTTGCCGACTTCATGTTATTGCAAGCTTTAAATAGACTTGAACCTTTATGCTGGCATTTTTCAACAACGGAAGGGGTTCACCCGGAAACCTTCTACCAATTTTTGTTGCAGGCGGAAGGTGAGCTCGCTACGCTATGTTCCGCAAGTCGTCGACCTCGCGATTTTGTAAAGTACAATCATGCGGATCTCACTGAATGCATGTCTGGTATGTTACATGAAGTTAAGTCAACGCTGAGCGTTATGTCGGAACAAAGAGCCATTCCGCTGGTTCTGAAAGAGCAAAATTACGGAATCCGAATTGCTGCCATTCCAGACAGTAAGCTCGTGGATAATACAACCTTTATCTTAGCTGTTAAAGCTGATGTATCTTTGGATATTCTTCATACCCGTTTTGTGTCTCAAACTAAAATTGGTTCTGTTGATAATATTCGTGAGTTAATTAACCTTCAGCTACCAGGCATCAGCTTTACTCCAATGCCTGTTGTGCCACGCCAGTTGCCTTACCATGCTGGTTATACCTACTTTGAGCTGGATAAAGCCAGCGAGGAGTGGCAGGCTCTGAAAAACTCGGCAGCCATTGCCGTCCATGTTGCTGGTGATTTTGCTAACTTATCATTGCAATTATGGGCTGTTCGCTTATGAGTCAAGTAGATGATGATGTAACGATTGTCTTATTTCAGCCTGAGCCGGGCAAGCCGATGGAGGTTATGCCCGCTCCGGATCTCTCTCGAAATCTGGCCCTTAGTCATCTTGAAATCGAATCGATTGGTGTTAACCCTCTTGTCGATCAGTTTTCATGGCTAATTGCTAGTCTTTCTTGTATGTCTTCCATTCCTTGGCTAGATGATCCTATGCCATTACGGGAACAAATGGAGCGCGAGATCAGAAAGGGCGAGCGCAAACTTAATGAAATGGAAGTCGATAGAGCGACGGTATTGGTGATCCGTTACTGTATTTGTGCTGCTATTGATGAAGCTGTTTGTCGTCAGGAGTGGGGAGCAAACAGCAACTGGAGTCAGCAGAGTTTATTGTCTGAGTTTCACAATGAAACGTCAGGTGGTGATAAAGTCTACGTGATCCTAGAACGCCTTAAGCAAGATCCCAAACGATACAGGCATGTCATTGAATTTCTGTACTTATTACTACAATTAGGTTTTAAGGGTAAGTATGGCCGTGCTGAACGCGGGGATGAGAAAGTGGCTGAAATTGCGAACACGATTTATCGTTTGATTCGTGACGATCGCTTAGCAGAACAAGAAAATATTCAGCTAATTAACCTTAAAGCAAAATATGTCACTAAACCGCTAAAAAGAGTGGTGTCTCCTAAATTAATTATTGGTGTTGCTACCGTTTTGGTTGCGGCAATGTATACGGCAACGTATTTTACGATAGATATCCGGTTCAGCCAGTTATTATCTCTTTACCAATAGTCTTTTTGATTGAGTGCATAACGAGTTTTATTTCCACTTGTTATGCATTTATTTTTTAATCTTTTCAATATGTATAAAGTGTTGTCGCAGACAACATACTTTAGCAAGTTTCTTTATCAATCTATCTGTCTCATATTTCTTAGGTGTCATCACAGGCTCCATTTCCCATTAGTCTAATGAAAAAATCTTGATGTTTAGCCCGCTAAATAAAGAGTTTTAAGCTTGTTGATACATTTCATATTTTTTCGTCTTTAGTTCGTTACAGTGTCATTTTTATCGGTGGCACTACGCAGTATTTGTCTTGTCCGTTTTATCTCTAATGTTATCGGTTGATTTTTTGCCTTTAATCTATCTATACATAATATTAATAGGCTTAGGGTCATTTTTTACACGATAATATGGAGATACGGATGTCTATTTTTACTGTGTTTTTTTGTGGGACGGGATCTCATTCTGAAGATCATAGTCACTCTAATTACATTAATGGCGAGCTGATATCAACGCTAGCCAAGAATGCGATAGGGCAGGATTTACTGGATTTTGCGTTAGTTGATGGGGTGGGAAGCGGCAATCGAAGTGAATGGATGAAGCATTCAAAAGACGATGTTTATGGATCGCTGTTGGGAACTCTTGGAGGGCGAGGAATTGACAGTAACATGAACCATATCATGAGCGTTTTGCGTGGTGATAGGATGGACAAAGGCGATTATCAAAGCCGAGCAGAAGACATGCTCAGCGCCTCAAGACCACAAGAAAAAGCAAGGTTCTGGCACTTTAGCAAAACGGATGCTTTTTTAAAATGGCAGGATGAAGCCAAAGCGCTAGCAAAAGATCTCAGACACGCTCTGATGTTACAACGCGCCAATATTGCTGCTGAGCGTGTTACTAACCCAATTACCCAAGTTAATATGGTGGGATGGAGTCGAGGGGGAGTGAGTTGTTTTGAACTGGCCAACAGAATGCGAAAAGATCCAAAATTAAAACACATCCCAGTCAATATTTTTGCTTGTGATCCGGTACCAGGAGGAATGAATGCGTTTACCGATTACAAAACTTTAGGTGCTAATGTCAAACAGATAGTGTGTGTCTTTGCCGAAGATGAGCGTTCGTTAGCATTCAAAGCTCGTATGCCAAGATTAAACAAAGCCACTAAATATTACACCACTTTCATGCCGGGACGACATGGCACTCTTGTTGGTAACGCTCATACAAGCGGTGGGAAAAAAGGCAATGAGCTACTTACTGGCCCAGGTATTATTACTCGTGATTTTATGGAAAAAGTATTAACGGGTTGGGGGAGTCGGCTAAAACAAAGCACAATGCTTAACTTGTCGAAAGAAAGTATTCTCGAACGTTATCAACAAATTCAAACTAACCACGAATATTACGAAGCTCAGCATGGTATAACTTACACCATGAAAAATCGAATTTTGTGGAGTAGTAAAGATCGTATTGGCCAAAAACGCGAGTCTTGGATGGGGATACCGACTTATCGTTTTAACTTTCCGGGGATCAACAATGATTACGGAACGGCGATTAACCGCCATCACAGTGATGTTTTAGGTAATAATATATTTGCTACGAAAGGCATCTCTGGCGCGTTGGTTAATTTTGTGTGATTACACGTTTTATTGATTAATTTTAGATGGAGCCACCAGCGGGTGTGTAAACTGGTGGCTTATGCACCTAGTCGTTACCTTATTATTGCGCTATTTTGAATACATAAGAGTATTTCGAGGTAGGCCATATGAGTACGAAGCGGTTCTGGATTCTTAGTGTCTTTTCTTTTCAACTTTTTTCATTCTTGTTTTCAATCCCTGCTGCTTCAAAAGAAAAAACCATTGTTCTTGCTACGGATGAGTGGGCCCCTTACTACAGTCGTCACCTTAAACAACAAGGCTTTTTGGCTGAAATAACCAAAGAAGCTTTCCACCGTGCTGGATACGACTGTCAAATTAAATTTGTCCCTTGGGAAAGAGCAATGACGTTAGCCCAAAAAGGCATTTATGATGGGATATTAGGTGCTTATCATACTCACCAGAGAGAAGAGTATTTTCATTATTCTTTACCAATTACGGAAGATCAACTGCATTTTTTTTGGCTTAAAGATCGCGAAATTCAGTACCGAGAGTTACAAGACCTGGTGAACTATAAAATAGGGGTTGTGAAAGGCTACAATTATGGCGATGAGTTTGAGCGTGCAAATTATCTGAATAAAATTGGAAACTATAATGTGGAGTCTAATGTTTTACTTTTGCTTAAAGGACGTATTGATATTCTGGTAGGTTCGAAAAAGGTCATTAACATGATCTTGGAAGAAAATCATTTCTCAGAACAAAGTCGTGTACAAATGTCAGAGATCCCTTTGATTTCGCAAAAGCTGTATATTTTAATTTCTCATCAGTCGCAATACCATGAGAATGCGCTTAGTGATTTTAATCATAGTTTTAAAAGCATGGAAACAGATGGGACCATTGAAGCCATTTTGTCTAAGCATGGATTTTAAGCGATAGCCTTTCTTTTTTTGGGTAATTTTTCTTGCTCCTCTTCGAAGCTGTACTTCTTATTACAATATAGTGAAAGCATTTTAATTTTTTAAACGCTCTCTGTTTAATTGTGGGATGGAAAGTAGCTGCTGTGGACTGGGTAAGGGAAATTTTAATATAGGCTCCATTTTTGACGTTTTAAACGGAATTTTCACGAAATGATTAATTATTTTCATTAAATCAATGCCTTAATCTATTGTTTTTCATCAGTGGCTCTACCAATTTATACCGAAATTGATGAAAACATCATAAATACTTTGTGTGCTCCAAGCCTTTATTTATGGGAATAGAGTCATTTTTAGTGAGGCCACTCACTCCTTGGGCTATTTAATTAAGAAGTCCTATGTCAGTTTATTTTTGTCGGCATCACCTTGCGGATAAAAATCAATCAACAAACATAGGACTACTTATGACAATGTTTATGTCTTCATTAGTGAAAAAAAAACTCATCGTCAGCGCGATAGGTTTAGGTTTTGCCAGTATGAGTCAGGCACAAGTACCTTCGTTAGGCCATTTAGATAACAGTGAATACCGCCAATGTCAGTTAGATTTTAAAGTGAACACTGAGTGGAATGGGGGGTATACGGGAGAGATTGCACTAACAAACTTAGACTCCAAGCCTATTCACAAGATTGATGTGTCGTTTGAAGGTAATTTTGAACTGGATCAGGTATGGAATGCGACTCTAAACACTATTCAAAAATTCGAAAATGGCAATCGATTTAATGTGTTAAGCCAAGCGTGGAATCGTGATCTTATGCCCGGGGAAACCATGACGGTAGGAGTAGAGATCAGCTCGATGAATATGGACAAGCCATTTAATTTGTTAGTCAATGGTCAACCTTGTGCAGAAAGGCGCGCTGGTGGCTTTTTTACCAGTTGGGCCATATACAGAGATGGCGAGGCGGCCTATGATATGGATGACATTCCAGTTAATGATGTTAATCAGATCATTCATGCTTTTGCGATAGTCAATCAGAAGGGCCTAGCTGAAGTGGGCGATGTGTATGCTGACTTAGGCTATGTTTATGAATCCTCGCCGCTTACTGGCCATTTAAATCAGTATCAAAAGTTAAAGGAAAATAACCCTGATATGAGCTTGGTGATTTCGGTTGCCGAAGTGGATCATGCAGGTATCAACTTTTCTTTAGCTGCGTCGACTCATGCTCACCGTCAAGCGTTCGCGAAATCCATTCTTTCGTTCATCGATCAATATGGTTTTAATGGCGTGGATATTGATTGGGAGTTTCCAAGCAGTAAAGACGATCAGCTTGGCTTTACCGCACTTTTGAAAGAATTACGTTACCAGCTGGATGAAAAGGGGCTTCAAGATGGCGAGTATTATACCCTTTCAGCGGATTTACCTATTGCCGCTTACCAGATGGAATACATCGATTTAGCGCAATTTCATCAATATGTTGATCAAGTCAATATCATGACCTATTTGTATCATGGTACTTGGTTCCCATTTACTTTCCATAATGCCCCTTTGCTACCCAATTACCAAGTGGGAATAGAAGAGCCACTTGCCACACAACTGTCGGTTCAGTGGAGCATTGAGCAATACGTTAATGCTGGCGTCCCACGTCATAAACTTAATTTAGGTATCCCTTTATTTGGTTCTAGCTGGCGTAACGTGCCTGATCTTAATAATGGCTTAGCGCAACACAACAATACTATTCAGGCCGATTCTGTGATCTCTTATCGTGATGCGCTTACCCTCCACAAAAACGAAGGGTACTATCTAGGCTGGGATGATATATCTAAAAACTCGTATTTATATCACCCGACTAAGAAAGATGGCCATTTCATTCAATTTGATGATATTCGTACTGTAAAAGAGAAACTAGAATGGGCTAAAGAGCAGGGGCTGGGAGGTGCATTTGCTTGGGAAATGACGTTTGATGATTTACATCAAGATTCAATCCTACCTGTGATGGCAGAAAGCTTAAAGGCAGAGTCAAAACGGTGAGCCTTGCCTCGTGTTTAGTGTCGTACTTATACGTGTCATGTACCCTTATGAATATCGCTAAGCACGAGGCGAGTGGTTATGCTGCCTTTTGATATTCTTTTAAATCAGCGAGGTAGCGACCACCGACGGGGATCTCTATATTTCCTTGGAGCTTAATAAAATACTTTCCTTTATGATCTTGGTAAAGGTATTCGATTTTTTCTTTATTAACGAGGTAGCTACGGTGAACTTGTAGTAAGAAATCATAATAAAACAGGATTTGTCGTAATCGGCTATAAATGTACTCTGGCTCTTTGTTTTGGGTGCAGTATAAACCGGAATATCCTCGTTCACCTTTAATGTAATTGAGTTTGGATCGTTGACTGGATATTTTGTGAAGTTCAGCCAGTAAAGCTGGGCTGGCAATGAGATCGCTAAACTGCTGTTTTAGTGTTTGTATAAGGTGTTGAATTTGCTCAGAGCTTTGTTGTTCAGGTATGAGTAAATCTGACAGAAAGCGATCATTTTTGTACTGTTGAATGAGATCATCCAAATTTGATTGCTGGTTCGATAGGTGAGCGACTTGATCCATCAATTGTTTTAGTTGCTCAGATTGTTTATCCACTAGCTCAGATTGAACTTGGTTATGGATGTTGTTTCTATTGCTAAGTCGTTTTTTTCGCCACAGTAGACAGAAGCTAATCAGGCAAAAAAGAGCAAACAGGGCCATGTAATAGGTTTGGTTGTTCGATATCCAAGGTTTTGAGGGCGCTGATAAAAAGTGTTCAATTTCATCGATCAAAAACTCATCAGCGTATAGGTACTGAACGCCAATTCCGGCCAAATTATGCTGCTGAATATAGTTCATTTTTGATATTAAGGAGCGATGACTTTCAAAGCTAATAAAGTGCCCAGCTTGTTCCGTTGGGCTATAAAGATAACTGGCTTGAGCTTTCTCGTCCCAGTTCATTTGATAGTTGTTTTGATATAGCTTAGAAAGAATGTCTTTTCCGGCTAATAACCCCGTCGTTGGCTGATCCGCACGATCAAAACTGCCTAGAGGTATGGAGTGAGAAGGTTGGTACAAGCCACTGTTTTTTGAGGTTACTCCGCCCCAACTGGTTCCCATGGCGGAAATATTGAGCAGAATTTTATTGGCAGGAACCCCCATCTCGAGCAAGGTTTGCACTCCTGAATTTACACTGACAGAGTCATAAGAAGATGCTGATTGTTTAGAAAATAGAGGGGAAGCATGAGCCGTGCTATTTTGCCAATAACCGCTCATATCAATACTTAATAAGTTAATAAAATCCACATAATGAGATATCTCCAAAGCTGGTAATCGTTGGATCCCTTGTTGCCAGATTGGGAACGTGACGGTGATTTCTAAGTTACGATTACTTTCGCGCAGCGCTTTGAGTAAGGCTAATAAGTTGTCTGCGTCGTTATCGCGGCTGATCATATGATCTTTTCGTTTTAGACCAATAAATCGCCAATCGATAACTACTCCGTCAGCTCGGTATTTTTCGACGAAGTGGTTAATATTTTCAACTAGAGTTTGCCGGCGTGTAGGATCAGAAAGAGCGTCACTGAATGCGGATGATTTATTCCATCCGCCAATGCTAAATAAAACCGATAAATGAGGATACATTTGTTTTAATTCGGCTAACTGGGCGAGGTTACCAGTGTGTGAAAGTCGGTGGTTATGATCAACAAGGGCTAACGCGGCATGATCATCATGAACCTGTAAACGACCATCTTCGGTTAAAATAATGTGGTCATAAACGACATGGGTGAGTTTATTGGCCGGAATGTCAGATACGTGGTAGTTAGGTGTATAAACTGCCCATTCAGAATAGAAACCAACGACTCTCATTGCCGAAGCGGGAGTGATGATGAGTGCTAAACTCAATAATAAGAATCTCACAAATTGATTTTTTGTTATTAAACCTTGGGGTAAAGGTTAAAACAACGCTTTGAGTGTGATCAAAACGCATCGTGAATAAATGCAAAAAAACAGAGCCAATTCAAACTTACGTGCAAATGTGAAAGTAATGGCCTCCGATACGAGTCGGAGGCTAGTTTTTAGTCCACTTCGGCCGTTTCACAAATATCTAATGCAATGTCATCAATGAGTTGATCAAGAAGATCTCTATGCTCGATCACATGCGCACTTGTAATGAGGTGGGTGTATTTATTAGAGCTTGCCAGTCCATATTTTCTCCAAACATGCTCGGAAGGCGTTGGAAATACGACCGTAATGGAGTTGCTGTTTTTCCATGCTGGCACTCCTTTTTGTTGTAAGCGTTCAACAGCGTAGTCAGCTAACCTTAAACAGCGTTTAACTCTGAGTTCTTTTTCTTCTTCAGAGCTACTTTTGATGGCTTTCCACAGAAATAACGGGGTAATGCCGTTACGTGAGCCAGTAATGGTTTTGTCGACAGCGGCAATATAATCAACTTCAACACTGATATTTTCGACATAAGCTTTTTTGGTTAACACGATGCCGCAAGGTATTGGTGCCCCCAACATTTTATGGCCAGATACCGACACCGAGTCAATGCCATCTTCAAATGTAAAAGGTTGTGGCTGATCGACAAAAGGGAGGATCATGCCATGAAAGGCTGCGTCGGCGTGTAAGTAGTAGTCTTCGCGTTTAAAATTCAGATCGGTCAGGATTTGTTGGATTTGTGCAATGTCATCGGTGGCACCATGCATGGTGGTGCCAATGTTGGCAAAAATAATGGGGTTAGCTTGCCCATTTAACTTGAGCTGTTTTTTTAAATCCACATAGTCTATTTCGCCGTTAGGTTGGCTGTTAATTACTCTGTGTTCAATTCGAAGCAGACGGACAATTTTAGCAACGGAGTAGTGGGTTTCTTTTGAAAAATATAAAATACCTTTAGGAAAGAGTTCTCTCGCTAAATAGCAGCCATACATGTTTCCTTCTGTCCCCCCATTAGTGACATACCCCCAAGATTTTTCAAATGAAATGCGGAATTTGTCACAAAAGTAGGCCATGACTTCTTTTTCAAATTTGAATGTGTTCAAGCGGTAATTGGACTCTTTGGCCCAATCCCCACAATTGTTTATCGAAAACTGCCAAAATTTATCAAGGTCTTGGTAGTTAAAGTCAGCTGCGACAGGGTAGCCCAGGTTAGTGTATTGCAGGCCTTTACATTGTTGGTAAAAGTCATCAATGGTTTTTTGATCTGTTTGAGATAATGGCATGGCTTATAAAGCATCCTTTCAATTATAAATTTGCCAAGAATCATAATCCTTGCAAATAGATACCATCAACCCAAGGCCATGGTGAACGGATAATTAAGAGGTGATTGAATTGTAAGGATAAAATTACACTTCTTTAGGAAATTCCATTGGTTTTTGAAGTGGGTCGAATATTTATGAAATAAAAAGTAATAGTTAAAAGTGACAGTAAGTAAAAGAACGCAGTGAGTGGTGAAAACTTAGACTTAGCTCATATTTATAGTCTGTAATACTAAATTAGGTCTTGATTGGGAAGTAAATAACCAAAAATTAACATTAATCTGGATTTATTATCTAATCTCAGAGGTGTTTGGGATTAAATTCTGGTATCTAATGTCGAAGTTAGCTTCATATATTGCATATATTAAATTCTACAGCATAATAAATTTAAGTTAACAGGGTGTTAACATTTAAGCGGCCAGTTTTCACAGCATGGAATGAGGAAAAATAAATGCAAAATAAATTTTTGATTGAAGCTTTTCAGACGCCGGATCAAGTCGCACAAAACTTAGCTGGCTATTTTGATGATCTGCCGTGTGATGACTTTGTAGACAGTGATCATCGTTTTCGTTCTTATGCTCGTTTTCAAGCTTTTGAGAATGGTGTAGAGCGTTTGCCGCATAGCTCGTTCATTCAGTCATCAGAATTTAACCGTGTGGTGGGTGATGTGGAGCGTCATTTTGGACCAATGGATGATGACATGGTCGCGACGCCTGAGTTTAAGCATTTATTAGCGTCATTTATTGAAAGAACCAAAGTAGATTTGGATGAATCTATCGTCGATGTTCACCAAATTCGTGTAACGTGTAGTGACGGGATCACCAGTGCTCCTGCCCCTGAAGGTATTCATCAAGATGGTTACCGTTTTGTCGGGATTTTTTGTGTACAGAGAAAGAATATTTCAGGCGGGTTTACACAAATTTTTGCCTCCCCTGTAGAGCAACACCCTCACTTAAATACGGTATTGGAAGAGAATCAGTTTGTGATCCTCGATGATGCTCGTTATTTCCATCATATTTCAGAAACATTATCTAACTTATCTGACGAAAAAGGAATTCGTGATGTCTTCGTTTTTACCGCTTAATGATTCCAATGTTGTTGAACTGAGACAGCAATTTCCAGCGTTGATGGCGCTAAGAAATGAGCAAAGTCCAGTGTATTTTGATGGGCCTGGTGGCACTCAGTTACCAGAACAAGTGATTGGTGCGTATGCTCAATACCTTCAGCAAGGGAATTCTAACCTTGGTGGTCAATTTTCCGTGAGCCGTGACACCGTTGATCTTGTGAATATCTGCCGTGAAAAAGGGGCGACGCTGTTTGGGGCGGAATCGAAAGATGAAATTGTGTTCGGCGCGAACATGACTTCCATGGTGTTTCACTTTAGCCGCGCCATTAGCCAAACGTGGCAGGCGGGTGATGAAATTATTTTGAGTGATATTGATCATGGTTCTAACCGATCTTCATGGGCCATGGCCGCTAAAGATCGCGGTGTGAAAGTGCATTATTTACCTATTATTGGTGACACGTGTGAGCTTGATTTAAGTAAATTGGATGAGCTGTTAAATGAAAAAACACGCTTAGTGGCGGTGACGGCCGCCAGTAATCTGTCAGGGACCATGGTTGATATTGAGGCTGTGGTTCAGCGTGCCAAAGCGAATGGTTCTATGGCCTTTATTGATGCGGTTCACTTGCTGCCCCACCAGATTGTTAATGTCAAAGAGCTAGGTGCTGATTTTGTTGCTGGCTCGGCTTACAAGTTTTTTGGCCCGCACCTTGGGGTGATGTATGGCCGTAAAGAGCACCTAGAATCGTTGGTGCCTTATAAGGTGGAGCCAGCACCGACGTATGCGCCGAACTGTTGGGAAACGGGCACACTTAACTTTGAAGCGCTGTCGGCATTTTCACAAGCCATTGATTACTTAGCGTCTCTTGGCGAAGGGAAAACACTAAGGGCACAACTTGAATCGGCTTATGACAATATTCACCAATATGAATGTTCATTGACCGAGTACTTTTTGAGTAAGCTGCAAGCGCTATCAGGTGTGACGCTTTATGGCATGCAAGAGGTTGAAAATCGTACCGCGACTTTTGCTCTGCGATTTGATGATTTTTCACCAGCAGAGGTTTCAGCGCATTTAGGCGAACAAGAAATCTATACTTGGAGTGGTCATTTATATGCCGACAGGCTAACGGATGCGCTCAAGATCACCGACAAAGGCGGGATTTTGCGTATTGGCATGATGCATTACAATACGAAAGCGGAGATTGATCGTTTATTTGAAGCTCTAGATACGCTTTTAAAGTAAACGAGATAAACAAAACTAAAAAGCCTGCCAATGTATCTGGCAGGCTTTGTGATGAATATGAATAGCGGTTTATTCAGCGGTTATTTTTGCTTGGCTTGACGCTGTTGCTCTTTACGTTTTAGCTTTTCTTCTCGGCGAGCGGCGATGACTTTATCGGCATCACCACCTACGTGTTGCTCACCGCGTTCATTGGCCAATCGGACTTGTTTTTCGCGTTCGCGGAAGCGTGCTTTTTGCTCTTCGGTGTGTTTATCGTAACAACGGCCACAGCTTACGCCTTGCTCGTATTTTTCATGCTGAATATCGGCTTCAGTAATTGGAAGGCGACACGCACTGCACATGGAGTATTGCCCTTTATTCAGCTGGTGGTCAACGGCAACACGGCCGTCAAAAACAAAACATTCACCTTCCCATAAGCTTTCTTCTTGTGGGACTTCTTCTAAATACTTAAGAATACCGCCTTCAAGGTGATACACCTCATCAAACCCTTGCTCTTTTAGGTAGGCTGTTGATTTTTCACAGCGAATACCGCCAGTACAAAACATCGCGACTTTTTTATGCTTTTCTGGATCTAGGTTTTGCTCGACGTACTCTGGGAATTCACGGAACGTGTCTGTTTTAGGGTTAATCGCATGCTTAAACGTACCAATTTCAATTTCATAATCGTTACGGGTATCAACAACCACGACCTCAGGATCGGAGATTAGGTCGTTCCAGTCTTTTGGTTTTACGTATGAGCCAACCACTTGCAGAGGGTCAATGCCTTCGACACCCATGGTGACGATTTCTTTTTTCAGCTTTACCTTAGTTCGGTTGAAAGGTTGCTCTTGGTCATAAGATTCTTTATAAACCACATCAGCTAAACGTTCATCTTGTTTGAACCATGCCAGTAGGGCATCAATCCCTTCACGGGTAGAAGCGACGGTGCCATTAATCCCTTCATGAGCCAGTAATAGGGTGCCGCGAATGTTGTGCTCTTCCATAAAGGAGTGAAGCGGCTTTTGGAGTTCTTTGAAGTTTTCTAAGCTGACAAACTTGTACAACGCACATACGACATATTGAGACATTTTCTTTCCTTTTGCGGGCTGGAACGTAAATCCAGAGCAAGTAATAAACCCTAAAGGGCAGTAACAGTGGAGTCCTGATGACTGATGTAGCTAAAAACGCAATGCTAATCGTTATCTCATTCTTCCGATGGCGGCACGATAGTCTTATTGCCTTCGGTATTCAACCACATTTTAGGTAGGTCTTTGCTTCGCCTGAAGGTGATTTGCGCTGTGAGGCAGGTGAAGAACATGATGGTGATCGTTGGTAATGCACTTATTTATGGGGCGCTGTATCTTATATTTGATAGCGAAGTGGGAGTTTTGAGCAAAATCCATCGACATATGAAAGGAGTTTTATTAACTTATTTGTTAGCTTATTGACGTATCGCTTGCTTGATGTTTAACAATCGTAGAATTGCAACAGCCAAAGCCGGGTGTTTAAGCGGAAATAAGAATAGGTGTTGGAATGAGATGAATGAATCCTTCTCATTATTTTCAAAGCCCGTATTTTTTAGGATAGCTGCGAGGACAGGATGACCGTAAAAGTAGACAAGAAGTGGCATTATTTGCCGGTGATCATGTTAGTAATTTCAATGGTTGGGGGACTTTACGTATTTAATACGACTATCGAAAGATGGGTGAACGACACCATGCAGAATTATCTAAATGGTTTGTTAGAGGACGTAATTTATCAAGTTAAGGAAGATAAACCTGATTTTCAAGCGTTAAATATTGAAGGCGTTGCCGATTATCTGAGCCATTTATCTCAGGCTTCAACGGAAAGGCGCATCTCAATCATTAGCCTAGACGGAATTGTGTTGGGGGATACCTCGTTATCGCACCGTGAATTATCCACGTTGGATAATCATGCAAATCGAACCGAAATCATGGCCGCCGTTGACAGTGGCTATGGTTTTGACATTCGGTATAGCAATACCTTGCAAGTGAATATGCTGTATGTGGCTCGAACCACAGTAATTGAGAATACCACCTATGTTATCCGCCTTTCGATGCCGATGACGTTATTGGTGTCGATGTCGTCTGAGTTGATGTCGATTTTGGTCATTTTAATGGTGCTGAGTGTAATCATCCTACTCATTACAACCGTATTGAGCCATCGTCGTATTGAAAACCATGTGCTGGCTGAGCAGGCGCTTCAGGAAGAGCGCATTCAACAACGCACTTTTGAAATTGAATTGTTGCACCGTTTGGCCAATATGCTGGCGGCATGTAATTCTTTGCATGAAGCGCAAAAGGTGGTGGAAGACATCATTCCGCGCATTTTAGGACACGTAAACGGCAGTGTTGCGTTAATGCGTGCTTCTAGAAATCAGTTGTCTATTAAACTTGACTGGGGAAAGAGCTGGCCAGCTGCCATGAGTTACTCTCCGGATGAGTGTTGGGCGTTAAGGCGTGGTAAGCACCATTTATCCAATGATCAGTACCACAGCTTGCCATGTGCTCACATGGCGGCAACGGGAGAGGATCAGACGTTATGTATTCCACTGACGGCTCATGGTAATACCATTGGCATGTTGCACCTGTATTTTGGTGATAAAAATACCATCGTAGATTCAGACACCAGACAGCTTGCTTTTACTGTCGCTGAACATTTGGGGTTAGCGTTAGCCAATTTGAGCTTGCAAGAAAAGCTCCGATCACAAGCGCTGAGCGATCCGTTAACGGGGTTATTCAATCGTCGTTACTTTGAAGAATCGATTGACTCGTTGTTAATGGTGGCAAAACGTGACAGTGTACCAATGTCACTTTTAATGTTGGACTTGGATCACTTTAAACGTTTTAACGATAATTTTGGTCACGATGCTGGCGATTATGTGTTGAAAGAAATCAGCGGCGTATTGATCAATACCATTGGTGAAGACGACGTGGTGTGCCGGTTAGGCGGGGAGGAGCTGGCGATTATTGCGCCTGGGCTTAATGCACAGCAAGCCATGGAATTGTCGGCTACCATCTGCGCCAATGTCGAAGAGCTACATTTAAGCTTAAAAGGATTATCGTTAGGCAAAGTGACGGTGTCGATCGGAGTTGCTACGTACCCAGATAGCCGAGTCGAACAAACCGAGTTAATTAAATATGCGGATGTCGCTTTATATAAAGCCAAAGATTATGGTCGCAATAGAGCGGTACACTATTTAGAAGAGCGGGAAGAAAGCCCAACGCCGATCGTGATTCATGCAAAAGACAAATAGGGTTTAATACTGTGTGTAAGGAAGTAGCAGCCATAGATATAGCTGCTACTTATTTACACGTTACTGTGGTTATAGAGACAGTAAATTATTACTGAGAGTTGGCTATGAGGGTGACTTTGTCATAATCACGGTAGCCATTTAACATGATGTAGTAGGTGCCAGGCCCTTTATTGGTAAAACTGCATGTTTCATTGTTGCCATTGCGGTACGGACGACAATCATAATTATTCAGCGTGGCTGGTTGCCCAAACTTCACGTATAAATCCACATCCCCTAAACTGGCGGTTTCAGCGACGGTTTTTACATTCACGTTGCGATAATCTGTCGTTGTAAATGTGTATTGCATTTGTGAACCTCGGCTTCCAGCTAGCCCTGTGACGGGTACGCCATCACTTAGCTCCGGCGTGCTGCTTCCCCCTGAGGCATTGGCCAATTCAATGGCATAACTTAATGCTAATTTACTGAACTTTAACGCGTGCTGACCACTTTGATCGGAGTTGCTTAAGGTGTCGTGCGGCGTATGGATGTGCGGATTGTATTCACTAAATCGTGACTCAAATGGCATGGCCGCAGGAAATCCCGCACGATGCCATGACGCATGATCCGAACATCCGTAACCACAATTATCAAAGCCGTATGAAATCTCAGGTGTGTAATGATCAATAAGCTTGGTCAAATACTGAGTGAGGTTACTATCGGTATAATCCTGCATGAAGGTAATATCATCCGCAGAGCCTGGGTAGTTGGTCATATCAAGCTGTAAGGCGGCGATGACGTTTTTTCCTTGGCTTTTATAGTTGTTCGCAATGTCTTGTGAACCGCGTAGTCCCACTTCTTCTGCGGCATAGCCCATGAACTTGATGGTTCGTTTAGGCTGTGTGCCACTTTGTGCTAAAACCCGGATGACTTCGGTGGCTGATGCGATACCGGAGGCATCATCATCTGCGCCGGGAGCCACACTATGGGTGCTTGTTGAAGAACCGATGGTGGAATCAAGGTGACCGCCGACAATCACGATTTCATCGCTGGCCTCTGAGCCGTCTATCGTTAAAATCACCGACTTTTGCGGGTAACCTGAGTGGCTGTATTGTTCTACACGGGCGTAAGGTAAGTGCTGTACTAAGCTTCGCCAATGTTGCGCAAGCCAGTTCGACGCTTCAACGCCAGTTGGGGTGGTGTAAAATCGGTTTGTGAAATTCGACAGCGTGGTGATGGTGGACGTAATTTCGTTAGCGTTGAGCTGTTGTAATAAAGGGTAAACTTTATTTTGCTGCTCAATAGGGGGAATGTGAAAAGATTGAAGAGCAAGAGGTTGCTCACTGGCAGCCATCGCACTGGCCAGTGTTTCATGGACCATATAACCGCCACAACGGTTGTATTTTGTGTGCATCATCTGTGAAAGGTTGGCTAGCTCGCTGGCATTGACCTTGTTAACGGTCACGGGGGATGTATTGGTCAAGCCAAAATTTAACAACGGCTGGACAAAGCCCGCTTCAATGGCAGCATCAGTGGCATCTGATCCTAAGGTAATCCAATAAGAAGGCTCTTGCTCTGCGTATGTAGCACTTGCAAATACAAGCATTGAACCAACCAGTAATGATCTCATTATTCACTCCTTGTGATAACGGTTTTTTATAAAATTAAGTTTATTGTGTTTATAATTAGCATCTTAGATTTATATGCGCCTTTATTTATAGTCACGATATCAGTACTTGGCGAATTATTGATTTTTTATATTTTGTAACGATTTATTTACATTTTGTGGCAGGGCTAAGTGGAAAATAGCCGAATAAGAAAATAGTGCTTAAAAATGATCGAATTGAATTGTTGTTACGTATAACCATTATCGAACGTAACGAGAATACGCCTGTGACTAGTGATAAGTCTAATGATGACCAAGCTCAATGTGATCAGTTTCCTGTGTTTCCACTCCCCATTTTTATGTTGGCTGGTGGCGTACAGAGATTACGTATCTTCGAGCCGAGCGCTCTATCCATGATCACCGAGGCCACAAAAAGCAATGGCTTTATTATTACCCTTCGTCAAAATGAAGAAGAGATTGTTGAACCCAAATGGGGGACGCATGTTCAAATTGTGGATTTTGGGCTGGGCAGCGATGGTATTCTCACCATTGATGTTTTGGGACTAAGAATGGTGATGCTGTCAGACTTCCAAACCCAGAAGAAAGGCATATTAGTCGCAACAGCAACAACGCTTCCTCATTGGTCATGTAATCATGATCCATTGAGTTTTTATTGTCATCACGTTCATTCCCTGACCGAAGTCCACTCTTCACTTGCCGTAATTTTGGAAAATGTTTTTTTGAATAATCGTGAACTGAGCCGCTTATACCAAACGCACTATCTTAACTATGCTGAATGGGTATACGCTCGTTTATTGGAAATTGTTCCTCTTTCATTGAATGAAAAAGAGAAGTTTGTTTATCAGCTTGAATTTATGCAACTTGAACAAGTATTGGGTTCTTTGTGCGAAAAAATACACATAAAGTGATCTTTTCCATTTGGACTTACGTATTACTGAATATGTATTTAAGCACGGGCAGGTACAGATGCAACAGAAAGAGGGAAAAGCCGCATTGGTGAGGGGAGAGCATTTGATTACTCAGCTTACAAATCAGCCTGTGTCTCAAAAGCTATCGCAGTGGCTTTCGTTGGTTGCTTTAAGTCAGGATAAAGATGCTTTTACAAAATTGTTTGGTTTCTTTGCTCCTAAAATCAAAAATTTTGGTATTAAGCAGTATAACGATGAGAGCCAGGCAAATGAATTGGTTCAAGACACGATGGCCAATGTTTGGAAAAAAGCGCATTTATACGATGTGAGTAAGGGCGCGGCAACCACTTGGGTTTATACAGTGATGAGAAATACGTCTTTCGATCAACTCAGAAAACTTAAAAGTACCGCAGCGCAAAACATCGGTGACGATATATGGCCATTAGAGCAAGTGCAGAGTGAAAGTGAGGCAACATCACCGATCGAACATGATCATTTATTGACAAAGCAGCTATCAATTTTAGTGAATAATTTACCAGCAACTCAGCGAGTGGTAGTTAAAGGAATGTATTACCAAGAGTTATCGCAAGAGCAACTATCACAGCAATTGGGCGTTCCCATCGGCACCATAAAATCAAGGCTTCGATTGGCTCTAAAAAAAATTGCTCAGCAGATGGGAGAAAAAGACCATGATTAATCATCATCCCAGTAGAGCTGTATTAAAAGAGTTCGCAAAGGGGAATTTACCTTTGTCAGTTTCGATTATTGTTGCCAGTCATGTTGAGATGTGTTCAGAGTGCCAAAAGTTAGTTCAGTTATACACTGAATATGCAGCTTTAGAGGCCTTTGGTATTGAGACTGAATCACTGAATCGCGAGTTTTTTGAGTGTCCTGACAATAGAGTGACAAATGAGGAACACAATGAACAATTGGATGAAGAGCTAGAGGATGTTCTTGACTCAATTATTGTTCAACCAGCCGAAGCGCGGTCACTGGTATCCACACGTGTTATTGAGGTGGAGATTGCCGCTCAAAATACCAAAGTGGCACTGCCGAGGGCTTTGAATACGATTCCATTAACGGAATGGCAAGGTGTGGGTAAAATATCCAGATCAAGATTAGGTGTGGAGGACGATAAGCGACGTATGAGCCTGCTTTGTATTGATAAAAATGGCAAAGTGCCTTCTCATACTCATAAAGGGGATGAAATTACGCTGCTTCTCCATGGCAGTTTTGAAGATGAAATGGGTACGTATCAAGCTGGCGATTTTATGTGGTTAAACAGTGCTCATACCCATAACCCGACGACTTATGAAGGCTGTATTTGTTTAACCGTGTCGAGTGATGCATTGCATTTTACTCAAGGAATAAGTCAGCTATTTAACCCGCTAGGAAAACTCATTTATTAACGTTTATTTTTAAAATCGCAATTTATATTAAGTGAATAACGGCAAGAGTTTGACTGCTTGTTACCTAAACTCGTTTTTATTGAACGAATAGAATGTGATATTCCTTAGCAGCAATTATAGAGGCTACTTATATGGTTAGCTCGTTATGGCTAAAAAAGTTTATAGAGATATACAGCGAATTAAGAACCGATAATCTTCAAACGTTGGAATCTATTTATCACCCAGACGTTGTTTTTATCGATCCTTTGCACCGGGTGGAAGGCTTTGCTTCATTATTGGCAAGTTTTAAAAACAGCTACACGAATATTCTTCAATGTACTTTTGTTATTGATCACGTATTTGAATCAGGAGATGAAGCGTCGGTGTATTGGAGTATGACTTTTAGTCATGAGAAGCTGAATGGCAAAAAACCAATTACTGTGGTTGGTCACTCTCATTTAAAAGCACGCCATGACTTGGTTATCTTTCATAGAGACTACCTCGATGTGGGAGCGATGATTTATGAGCATGTTCCCTTGTTGGGTGTTGTGATTAAAAGTATTAAAACAAAGGCGGGTAAGTAATGCGTGTACTTATTACAGGCTCAACATCGGGGATAGGGAAAGAGTTAGCGTGCAGCTACGCGAAGTCGGGCCATGAGGTTATTGCTTGTGGACGACGTGAAAGTAAATTAAAGCTACTGACTCAGCAATATCCATCCATTTCTACCTTATGCTTTGATTTAGTTAACTATGATGCTTACCCAGCTCTAGAAGACAATGCGGCCCCTTTGGACGTTGTGATCTTAAATGCAGGGGATTGTGAATACATGGACAACGTCGTTGATTTTGATGCAAAGATGTTCGAGCGTGTTATGAATATTAATGTGATCTCAATTGGCTACTGTCTACAAGCTTGGCTGAAACACATAAAGCCGGGTGGGCGTGTGGTGTTGATAAGCTCAAGTGCAGGCCAATTGCCCTTGCCAAGAGCCGAAGCTTATGGGGCTTCTAAGGCCGCACTTACGTATTTGGGTAAAACCCTCACCATCAGTTTATGCCCAAGAAATATAAACGTGACTGTGGTACATCCAGGTTTTGTTGAGACCCCACTGACGGACAAAAACACATTTCCTATGCCGATGCTTATCTCAAGTAAAGAAGCGGCAGAAAGGATCATCACTGGCATCGACAATGGTGATCGAGATATTAGTTTTCCGAGTGTATTTATATTAGTGATAAAAATGTTGCGCTGTTTACCTTCGCTAATTTGGAATCGAATAGCGATAAGGATGGTTTCAGAATGAAAAAGATCGCCATTATTGGTTCGGGCATTTCAGGGTTAACTTGTGCGTATTTACTGGATGAAAAGCACGACGTGACTGTCTTTGAAAAAAACGATTATGTTGGTGGACACACCGCGACGGTTGACATTAATTATGGTGGAAAAGAGCACGCTATTGATACGGGGTTTATTGTTTTTAATGACCGAACGTACCCTAATTTTAACCGGCTTTTATCGCGGTTAGGTATTGAAAGGCGAGACACCGAAATGAGTTTTAGTGTTCACAACCGACATACTCAATTTGAATATAATGGACACAGTATTAATTCTTTATTTGCTCAGCGACGTAATTTAATAAAGCCTAGATTTTGGAAGCTTATTGTCGAGATAGTAAAGTTTAATGAATTATGCAAAGACTTATTTATAAAAGAGGCCATTCCTGAGGGAGCTAAATTAGGTGACTTTTTAGAGCGTCATCGTTTTTCGGATTTTTTTCGCCAACATTATATTTTACCGATGGGAGCGGCAATTTGGTCTACCAGCCTGCTTAAAATGGCACAGTTCGAATTGAAATTTTTTATCCAGTTCTTTTATCACCACGGCTTATTAAATATTGTGGATAGACCTCAATGGTATGTGGTGCCAGGTGGCTCTCGCTCTTATGTTGAGGCGATTCAAACGACATTGAGTAACGCTATTGTAACGAGCGCATCCATTGAACAGGTAAACCGTGCAAATGGTGGTGTGGACGTTGTCATGACAAATGGCGAGGTACGTCGATTTGATGAGGTTATTTTCGCCTGTCATTCAGATCAAGCACTGGGTTTGTTGGCTAATCCAACTGAGCTTGAAACCCAGGTGCTATCAGCGATTCCTTATAGTGGAAATGAGGTTGTGCTGCATACCGACACCAGTTTATTGCCGGACAGGCAGCGTGCGTGGGCCAGTTGGAATTATAGGCTCGATGGCGATGCTTCACGGCCAGCGTGCGTGACATACAATATGAATATTCTGCAGCACATAAACGATGAGCACACGTTTTGTGTCACCTTAAACCAAACTGAGGCCATCGATCCTGATAAAGTGATACGTAGTTTTGTTTACCATCACCCAGTGTTGGATGAATCCAGTGTCAAAGCACAGCAGCAACGTAGTTTGATATGTGGACAGAATAATTGTCACTTTGTAGGGGCTTATTGGTATAACGGTTTTCATGAAGATGGTGTGCGCAGTGCCCTCGATGTTACCCAACGTTTTGGTGTATCACTATGAGCTATTTAAGTGGTATTTATTGGGGGAACGTACGTCATCGGCGATTTGGCTCTATTCCACATAAGTTTAATTACCGTCTTTACATGCTAGGCATTGATTTAGACGAGTTGCCGAGCTTAATGATGTCTAGCTCTGTATTTGGTCAGCGCTGGTATCATCCTATCCGCTTTAATGAACAAGATTACGTGAAAAACGAATCGGGTGAATTAAAAGAAAGGATAAGCCAAAAGGTTCAGCAGTTAGGGGGAATTTGGTCAATGGATAACCGAGTGGTGATGTTGATCCAAGGCCGCTGCTTTGGGGTGTATTTTAGCCCTGTTAATTTTTATTTTTGCTATTCCCAGTCGGGTGAATGCCAATACATGTTAGCGGAAGTCAGCAATACCCCATGGAAACAAACGCATTATTATTTAGTGGATATGGAGACGGAAATGAAAGTTCCAAAAGCCTTTCACGTTTCCCCATTTATGGAAATGGACATGGTGTATCACTGGAATATATCGCCTCCAGATAAGCAGCTTCTTGTGCATATTGAAAATCATCAACAACGCAAAATGTTTGATGCGACTTTAGCATTGGTGAAGCGTGAATTCAGCCATAAAGAAATGCTCAGAACTGTGGCCGCGATCCCTTTGATGACCATCAAAATCGTATCAGGTATTTATTGGCAAGCATTAAAGCTGTTTTTAAAGCGTGTGCCTTTTATTTCTCATCCAGACACAAAGCCTAACGCCTAGCTACCAATAAGTTACGTTTTAGGAAAATCTCCAGAGAGGTTTACATGGAACAGATCACAAAACAAGTTAACACTATCGCCCATAAAAAAGGGACGCTTTCTAATAAAGTCGTTGGAAAATATCGAGATTTTATTTTTGGCGTCCTAGCAAACCTTAGGGGAGCCAGTATGGAAGTTATGGAGGACAATGAACTCTTTTTTTGGGGAGAAAAAGGGTCTGTGCTTCATGGCAAAATAATCGTGCGTGATCCTAGCTTTTATCAAGATGTCGTGTTGAACGGCAGTTTAGGTGCGGCGGAGGCTTATCTTGATGGAAAGTGGGACAGTCCTGATTTGACGGCTGTGATTCAAGTGATGGCAAGAAATCAGGCTCAGCTGGATCAAGTAGACAGTCAAATAAAATGGTTTAATCGGCTGCAAAAGTGGCTGCTACGCCGTAAAAATATGAATACAGAGCAAGGTTCCAAACGCAATATTCTTGCTCACTATGACTTGGGCAATGAGCTTTATACGCGTTTTCTTGATCCGTCAATGCAATATTCATGTGCTATATACAATGGAAAGTCAGACACGCTATCACAGGCCCAACAGCATAAAATGCACACGATATGTGAGAGGTTGGAAATTAATGCTGATGATCACATTATCGAAATCGGCACAGGTTGGGGAGGGTTGGCCATTTATATGGCTGAGCATTATGGCTGCCATGTCACCACCACCACAATTTCAGACGCTCAGTATCAATATACGGCAGAAAAAATTCAACAGTTAGGGCTCAATGATCGCATTACGTTACTGAACAAAGATTATCGACAGCTGAGTGGTAAGTACAACAAGCTAGTGTCCATAGAAATGATTGAGGCAGTAGGCCATGAGTATTTAGCCACCTTTTTAAATAAATGCTCTGAATTGCTTGAAGATGACGGAAAGATGTTGATCCAATCCATCACCATTGCGGACGGTCGTTATGAAAACTATCGAAAAAGTACGGATTTTATACAAAAGTATATCTTTCCAGGAGGCTGCTTACCTTCGGTTGCCATTATTACTAATAAAATGGCGCAACATACTGATTTAGTGGTTCATGAAATGCACGATATTGGATTGCATTATGCCCGTACTTTGTTTGATTGGCGGGTTGGCTTTGAAGAGCGATGGGATCAGTTAAAAGAGCTTGGCTACACAGAAGAATTCAGACGTTTATGGCTGTTTTACCTCTGTTACTGCGAAGGGGCCTTTTTACAAAGAACCATCAGCACACACCATGTCATAGCCAGAAAGCCTCGCTTTAGAGGGCAACAAGATGAAATCGTTTTGGGTTATTAATCTGGTTCTTTTTCAAGCAAGTTGGCTATGTGCGGCGGTTTTTACTGACATTGCCCATATAGTCATGCCCATGTTGCTTATGGTGCATTTTGGACTGTCTCCCATACGGCGAAAAGACTTGAAGGTACTGATGCTGTTGCCGCTGGGTTTGATTATTGACAAAGGTTTGTTGGTGCTTGGCATCTTCAATGCGGGGGATGGCTTTTTCCCATTATGGTTAGGTTACTTATGGATAATGTTTATTCTGAGTTTGAATCATAGCCTGAAGTGGCTTGGTGACCGCTCGTTGATTTTTTTGATTCTCATCGGGGCATTAGGAGGAAGTAGCAGCTACTGGGGAGGAATTAAGCTCGGCGTATTAGAATCTGAATTATCTACTTTTTACGTTGTTACTTCTTTAATGGTGGTATGGGGAGGATTGTTACCTATTTTGGTAAGACTACAGACTTACGTAATAGAAGACCGAAACCTAACTTAGCGAGGAACTTATGTATAAATGGCTATTTTTTCTATTTATGAGTTTTAATGTTTTCGCTTCGCCGTTAAAAAACTTAACTAAGGTCGGGGTAGGGGAAATGGACTATCTTTTCTGGACTGTTTATCGGGCAGAGTACTACCTTGAAGATATTGATGCTAGGTCTCAAAAAACTTCCCCTTATGTACTTGAAAGTGATCGTGTAAAAGCGCTCAAGATTGAGTATTTTAAAGCCATTAAAAGTCAGGTATTGATCGATGCCACCATAGACCAATGGCAATCGTTAGGGTATCCCAATACAGAGATAAAGAGTTGGGTCGACAAGCTGAGAAAAATCTGGCCAGATGTTGGGGTCGGTAATACATTGACCGTTGTGGTTAAAAAACACGACAGCCATTTTTATTTTAACGACAGTCTAATTGGAAGCATTGATGATAAAAGGTTCGGTGGGGCATTTTTATCCATCTGGCTGTCAAAAAATACCTCGTACCCTGATCTTCGTTTACAGTTATTGGGCCAGCTTCCATGAACGTCTTGACTTCAAACGGTTCGTTAGTGTTTTTTCGGTGTTCATCATTTTTGTTTCAGCTCGCAAAATCTGTTGTATTTTCTGAAATAAGGTTGGGAATTGAGGCATAAAGATATACTTGATTAAGGGAGACGACTGCTTTTATAAAGGGATAAAATTTGGGAAAGGAAAGCTCGAAAATATGGAAAAATCAGACATTACCTGGCGTTGAACTGCTATCAGCCAATTATACTAAGTTCGAGTTTTCAAAGCATTGGCATGATGAACTGGCCATCGGCATTATTGAAGAAGGCGCTGAGGGTTTGCTATACAGAGGAAATAACCTGATTGTACCTAAGCACCATATTGTAGCGATAAACCCTTCAGAAGTTCATACTGGTTATGCTGGTGGCTCTACGGGATGGCAATACCGGATGTTTTACTTTGATCTTCCTGAACTGGCTACATTGTTTGAAAACGCGGCACTTCCCATTGACCCTATTATCGATAAATCCGTTATTGATAATGTCTATTTATTCAATGAATTATTGCAATTACACCTTTCATTGGAAATGTCGAGTTTTGATTTAACCAAAGATACCTTGCTTACGATCACTTTAGAGAAACTCTTTACACAATACGGCTCACTTAATGCCATTGATAATACGCAAAAACATGATGTTAAGAGTGCCTATGTCGCGAGAGATTTTATTTATGAACATTGGGATCAAAATCCTTCTCTTTTGGAGCTAGAGTCGGTTTCAGGCTGTACTCGATTTCAGTTAATTCGTAGTTTTAAGGCGCTATTTGGTATAACACCACATCAGTTTTTATTGTTGGTGAAAGCGAAAAAAGCCAAACAGCTTTTGAGTAATGGGATGACTTGTGTGGATGCCTCTCTTGCCTGCGGCTTTTATGATCAAAGCCATTTTACTCGTAACTTCAAACGTGCTTTTGGTGTCACGCCGTCAAATTATGTTTGCCAATAAATGCACCTGCAATTTTGTACAAGATCCCCTAATTAGATTTGATTAATCTGAAGTGAATTCAATTCAGGAGGTTAATCAGTATGAGTTTGTTTATTATGTGGTTAGGGGTAATGTTTCCGTTAGTGTTTAGCCCTGGCCCTGCTAATATCGTGTTTGCCATGTCGGGTGCTCAGGTAGGCGTTAAGCGATCTATTCCGTTGGTGGCTGGTGTCGATCTCGTTTTCATTATTAAGTCAGTTATCATCGGTTATGGGCTGGGGCAGGTGATCAATGCCTACCCGGGAGCCATGAATATTTTGCAGCTTATAGGGGCTACGTATCTTGTGTATCTCTCGATAAAATTCATGAGAAGCAGCGGTGGTTCATCTGAAAACAACAAAGAACAGCTGGGTTTTTTCGATGGGTTGCTTATACAAGTCTTAAACAGTAAAGGCTGGTTAATGGTGTTGCTCATGTTTACCCTTTTTACCGAGCAAGCTCAACAGGCTTTTGGTGAGCAAGGTATTTTGGTATTGGTGATATGGCTGGCGTTGTTAAATATTTCGATACATTTGGTGTGGGTAAAAGCGGGGGAGTTACTTTCTAAAGTGTCCAGCAGCCCGCGCTATGAAAAAGCGTTAAATTTATTTTATGCTAGTTGTTTATTTCTTGTGTCTGGGTGGTTAATTGTAGACAACGAAATTTGGTCTCAATGGGTAGCCGCTTAAGCTATGTTACCTTATGTTAGTGTCGGTGACTGTTAAAGGTATTTTTGATAATACCGACTTTTATGCCTTAGTTGCTGCGTACGATGAAAAAATTGTTGGGCATATTAGCCTTACCCTTTCTTCAAAGACACGTCAGAAGCACGCATCGAGCACTTCAAATTAAAATTACTTGTTATATAGATGGTATAAAGTAATCACTTAGTCTATGTGAGCCTGCCTTTTCGCAGGCTCTTTCTCTATCATCAATCAATGAATAACCAGCACTTGGCGCTATTTGAGCCTATCTGCCCATTTACCATTATGTTCTTTATCGCAATCTTCTTCGCTGTCGAATGATACATGAAAGTCAATCTTTTTAAGGTGAATATTTGCTTGGTTTAAGTGTTTTTGAATAAGGGAGAGCAACTCGATTTTACTGTTACTCGTGGAGGCGTGAGAAAGGCTGTCGTTCGTATCAAAGACACAAACAATGCGTAGGCTTTGAGGGAAGTTGGAATAATTCACAAGATGGGTTAGCCACTGAAATCCATCAATTTCTCTAAGAGCCACGTCGCAGACCTCGGTAAGGGCTATTCTGATCTGGTTATCTAATTTTTTATCTGTTTTACGCATCGCTCACGACTTCTCATAGTTATTCAATTTCAATGGGTGCAGACTATTTTCTACGTAGGGCTTCTGAGTATACATGGCTTTGTTTATGAACGGCTACGGAACTGGTTAAGAATATATATAGCGGTTTAAGTATTCATAGTGGAAAGCAACGATGTATTTGAGCTATTTAATAGCTGCTCCAGAATCGCTTGGCATTGTTCATGGAAATGTTGGGGTAGTTTAGAAAAATCAATGGATTGATAAACGCTAATGAAAGCCGAGATATCCGTTAATTGCATTGTGTTTTGATCAAATACCTTTTGGTGCAACGCCTTTATTTTTAATCTTTGTGTATTTCCCCTGAGCATGTGTTTGGCGTTCATGACCCATAATGTAGCGATATGAGTATTTGGGCACTCATCAATGTCATTACGGTGCAGTGGTTGATCTGTTGAAGCGGGTAAGCAGCTGATGTCTATCCACCAGAAAAGAGAGGTGTTAGGTAGGAAATGATGAAGGAGGTATTTATTTGGCAGTAAAGAAAGTGACCAGCCTTTTATAAGAACACCTACGTGGGATTCAATAATCCGGGAAGCCAGCTCTACATTTTCTTTTGGCGTTCGAGCTGTGTTTGATACCAATATGTCAATGTCAGAAAGTGCAACAAAGCTTCCATTAGCAACGCTGCTGATTAACTTAACGGAGTGAAATAAGCCACTGTTATCGAGCGCGGAGATGATATTACGGGCAATGGTTTGTTGGTTTTTCATGAAATCTCATCCACTATGTGGAGCGGTTAAAGGGGGGATTAGGAAAGCCATTTTAGTCTGATAACAAGCGATTTAACTCATCGACATTGTGTTGGCTGAAAACTCTAATACCATTTTGCTCTAATAGGGCTGTGGTTACGCCAACGCCTTGCTGTTTTATGCCCGTAAAGGTGCCATCGTAGATCGTTTGGCTGCCGCATGAAGGGCTAGATTCAGTAAGAACTGCAAATTGGATGCGCTCTGAAAGGCATTTTTCTAAAGTCAATTCTGCCCCTCGGATAAATTCAGCAGTGACGTCGTGATGATCATGAGTCAGTATTTTACTGTCACCAGTGAGAACATTTACTCCATCCCCAAATTGAACTTCGGCGGGGGCTCTTGGTATAGGAAGGCCAGCTGAAACTTCAGGGCAGAAAGGAACGAGAGTATGCTCTGAAATTAGCGTGTGAAAAGCGGTATTTTGTGCTTTGAGATCACTGCCGTTATAACGGACTTTACACCCTAATAAACATGAGCTTACCAGTATCGTTGCCATTTTACATTCCCCATAAAATACATCTTCCTCTATGATTCAGTTTATTTAATTTTCAATGAATTAACCAGCACGATAACGTAAAGCAAGTATGTCTTTTCGATCAATTTAATAAGGCGGAGTATTTACAATGTTAGTGATCCGTTTTACTGTTCGTCTTATCATAATTGATAATGATTTTTATTTTCTTTATAAGGCTTGTATGAAAACAATTTTGATTTTTGGGGCGAGTAATGGCCTTGGTAAATTGCTAACGAATTTGTGCTTGGAAAAGGGGTATGCAGTACACGCTTTGGTGCGCCGAGATGAAGCGGCTGAAGAGCTGACTAAAGCGGGTGTGATTGTAACGAAAGGGGATGCGTTGAACCCAGAAGACGTTGCCAAAGCATGCCAGTCAGTACCGAAAGACAGTCACGTATTTTCGACGTTAGGTGGAAGTGGTGATAAATTAAACCAAGGTCCTTCGGTTAACTATCAAGGGCAGCGTAACGTGATTGATGCCGTGGAGCAGGCTGGTTTGGGCCGTTTTATCATGATCACCTCTGTGGGGTGTGGTGTCAGTTGGACGCAGTTGCCGGAAAATATTCGCTCTAGTATTGGTGTGGCATTAAGAGAGAAAACCTTGTCAGAAAGCTGGCTTCAAACCAGTGGGTTGGATTACACCATTGTTCGCCCTGGTGGGTTATTGAATGGTGACGCGACCGGCAAAGCGATTTTAACACAGAGCTCAGCGGCGCAAGGGTTGGTAAATCGCAAAGATGTGGCCGCTTTACTCATGGGGATGATTGACAACGAAGAAGCGATCGGTCAAACGTATACCTGTATCGAGCCGGGACTCACTTGGCAAAAACAGTAGGGTTTTAATCAATAACGCCGGATGAACCTGTGTTTGTTCGGCAAAAGTTCTTATTTGAGCTAACAATCATTTTTAAATGGGTACGCCATTTTATACTCAAATTCACTTTCTCCGGTTTGCTCAAATCCTAATCGAGTGTATAAGTGGCGCGCGGGGTTACTTTTAATCACGCTTAAACCAACGTTGGCTTGATCGTGCTTCGCTTTATCAATGAGGGATTTGATTAAAGTACTGCCAATATTTTGGTTCTGAAAGTCGGAATGAACTTGAATTTGGAATAAGTACCATTGATTGAGTTCAGATAAATAGCGCGATTTAAATAAACCAGCGGAGTGACCATTCACGAGTATGATTTGAGCGTCTTCAAAGTGGAGTAAAATCCGTGTAAGGTAGCTTTGAGGATCCGTTGGCATACTCGCGGCTTCAAGGTACTTTCTCATCGTAATGTCACGTAAATCAAGTAAAAAACTAATATCTTCCTGAGTCGCTTTCCTTAATGTTATCTCCATGCTGCATTACTCCCTGTTCATTTATTCACATCCATGATGGTCTCTTTTAAAACACTGAGTATAGTCTATTTGCTTTGCGGAGCTGGAGTGGGCAGAGCCAATTGTAATACTTGTCTTGAATCGTTGATGTCAAAGTAATTGCTTTCTTCATCATGCAATGTGAAGTTCAGTTGAGCGTACAAATTAACGGCGGCTGTATTTTTGGGGCAAACGGTTAAAAATAAAGTGTGGTACATGGTTGAGTGGGCGATACAATGTTTTAACAACGCTTTGCCTATGCCGAGCCCACGAGAAGTTGGACTAACAGCTAAAGAGAGTATCCATGCATCTTTAGTATTGGTTTTTGGGGATTGTAAAAGGTAACCCACAACGCGGTTATCTATTTTGGCGACATAAAATGAGGCTGCCCAGCAATCATAAGCCTGTCTTATAAAGAAAGGTGGATAGCCATGCTCACCAAAACAAATGGACTCCAGTTCAGCGACTGGTGCAATGTCGTCTTTTGAAATGTTAACAATATTTATAGTATTCATCTTATTCACTATAGGTGGAATTTCGCGCCGCATCATACGTAGCTATGCTCATTAGCACAATATTAATTTAACTATCTGAATCATTTACGTAAAATTTTTAGGGTCTTGCTCCACGATGAGAAAGGGAGTGTATTAATTTTGAGCTTATTTTTCATTATTCGGCATTTTATGTTTTACCGATCGCATTTTATAAAATGAGTGTGTGGTTGAGCAGCATATCAGTAGTTTCGAGTTTGAAGCACTGCTTACTTTTACATAGGGTATTTATGATTTGTTATTAAATTCAATTAACTAACATCATAAATAAGGACATTAAATGAAACTTAAATTAATCGCGTCGGGTATCATTGGCTTACTTAGTTTTCCTTTATTTGCCGCTGATTGCCCAATGTTCAATCCAAATACCCAATATGTGAATGGCGATCAAATTCAAGTGTCTGGATCGTTTTATCAGGCTCAAAATAACCCTCACAAAGGCGCTGAAGTCACTAGCTCATGGTATTGGGAAAATATTCCAGAGTGTACAAAAGGGTTAACTACGTTACGTCATGAGCACCCTCAACGCTTTTTGGAAGGGGTGAAAACACCGGAGGTGATCGCTGGCGATGGTATCACAACGTACACACAGTTGACTCAAAACAGCCTTAATGTGGTGGTTCAATTAGAAGGCGGTAAGTTCAAAACGCATGTTAAGCCTGCTAATGTAGTGCTGACAGAGCAGCTTTCTATGAGTCATTCTAAAGCTCAGGTTAGGGCAGACAAGATTGAGTTGGTGCAGGAGATGCCAACAAAAACGGACGTGACCAAAGTAGAAGCAAAAGGGGTGGTTACGCCTTTGGTTGAAGCTGAGAAAATGCTTATCACACCAATGGCAATTGTTGGCGGACGTAACGTGATGGCATACATTGCTTCTCTTGAAGCTCGAATTGCGGAACTAGAAGCGAAACTGCCGTAATTTACTTACCTGATTTACAATGTAAATTTTCAATGTTTTTTATGTCTTAGCCTGAGAATATGCGTGAATATTCTCAGGCTTTTTTCATTAATAATAATTAATCTAAGCACAATCTTACCTTAATTCTGCTTTGTGTAGCCTGAGCTTATCACTACAACGTAAAGAGGACTTAAGGTGAACATATTAGGATATTTACAAAAAATCGGTAAAGCCTTGATGGTGCCTATTGCCGTACTGCCTGCTGGTGGTTTAATGCTTGGTTTGGGTTACGCCATTGATCCGACTGGGTGGGGAGCAAACAGCGCCTTAGCAACCATATTGGTTTATGGCGGTAAAGGTATTATGGATAATCAAGCTTGGCTATTTGCAGTAGGGGTCGCTTATGGTTTGGCAAAAGACAATAACGGTGCCGCGGCTCTTTCTGGCTTACTTGGGCTGATGATTATTGAAATGATCGTCGGGAATACGGCGGTGATCTCGCAAATTACTGGGATCCCTGTCGATCAAATGAGCAGCTCAGAAGTGATTGCTTCAAAAGCTTCAGTGAGTGCGTTCACAGGCATCATGATGGGCTTGGTAGCCGCAACACTGTATAACCGTTTCCACACCATTAAATTACCCGCAGCACTGGGCTTTTTTGGCGGTAAACGTTTCGTTCCCATTGTGACGTCATTGGCGGCAATAACCATAAGTTTAGTCATGGTGTATGTATGGCCTGTGGTGTATGGCTCTTTGGTTGATTTTGGCGTCGCAATCTCAGAAATGGGTGCCACTGGTGCGGGTTTGTATGGCTTTTTTAACCGCCTTTTGATCCCCGTTGGTCTGCACCACGCGCTGAATCAAGTTTTCATCTTTGATCTTGTGGGCATTAATGATATTTCAAAGTTTTGGTCTGGTACGGGTGAGTTAGGCGTTACAGGGATTTATCAAGGTGGTTTTTTCCCTGTGATGGGATACGGTCTACCTGCGGCCTGTTTAGCCATGTATCACTGTGCAAAACCGGAGAACAAAAAGAAAGTTGGCGGTATTTTAGGTGCATCTGCATTAACAGCGATTTTAACTGGCGTTACAGAGCCAATTGAGTTCGCATTCATGTTTGTTGCTCCTGTGCTTTATGTGATTCATGCGTTGTTAGCAGCCCTTTCGTTGTTTATCGCGGCAAACATGCAATGGATAGCCGGGTTTACCTTCAGTGGTGGTCTTATTGACTTTGTGTTGTCGTTTAACCTTCCACTTGCCGTAAAACCTTATATGTTGATTGTTCAAGGTTTGTGTTTTGCCGCTATTTACTATTTTGTATTCCGCTTTGCGATTTTAAAGTTTGATTTAAAAACACCAGGGCGTGAAGAAGAGGATGTTGCTGAACTTGCTCAGGTTGGGACTAATGAAAAAGCGGCGCAATTTCTAAAAGCGTTAGGTGGACACGATAATCTAACCAGCATTGATTCTTGCATCACCAGATTACGTTTAACGCTGAAAGACATCACAATCGCTGATGAAGCGGCATTAAAGGCCATTGGTGCAATGGGTGTTGTGAAAATTGGTGCGAATAATTTGCAAGTAATTATAGGAACGGAGGCCGAAGAGATCGCTCATACGATGAAACAGATCCCACCATCCGATGACTTATCTCACATTCCATTACCAAGTCATTAATTTAAAAGTGAAACAATGAAACATGGAGGCTAAAGTATTACTTGGCCTCCATATGTCAGTGTTTATTCTTCCTATATTACGAATCAAAGTAAATCCTGGCTCTAAGCCCTGGGGTGTTATCTCTGAGTATTAAGTGGGCGTTATGACGATGAACTACCGCATCTACCAGAGACAACCCTAAGCCATTACCATGCTCGCTTCGGCTTTTGTCAGCACGATACATGGGGCGGCATACATGCAGTTTATCGCTATCAGAAATACCAATTCCAGAATCCGCAACCACAACACCAAAATGGTCGATGATCACTTCAACTTGTCCATGCTCTGGAGTGTATTTCACGGCATTTTCAATCAGATTAAACACCGCTCTAAATAGCAATGAGGGATCACCGACAACAGTACATGCTTGATCTTGTCTAAATAATAGCGATTGATGTTTTTGTTCGGCAAGCGGTGAGATAAAATCCAACGCATCTTGTGCGACTCTCCCTAAGTCGACCGCCTCGGTTTCAATGGTAAGCTGACCACTATTGAGTTTGGCAATTTCTAACATGCTATTAAATAGAGATAAAATAAGCTCAAGCTCATCGTGGCAAGCAGAAAACTGATCCTGTTGTGAGGGCGTTAAATCGTTATGTGCTAAAACATCTTCTAGGCGAAGCTTTAATCTTGCCATGGGGGTTCTCATGTCGTGAGCCATGCCAACAGTTAATGATTTTAAGGTGGATTCATTTTTGGCCATTTGCTCAATCATGAAATTGAGGTGAATCGCCAAAATATCAAATTCATCGTCTTGTTTTGATACCGCAATTTTTACATCACGCTCACCGCATAAAACGCGGTTCATGGCTTGATTGACTCTTTCTAGCCTTTTTAAAATCAATAGAGTGAATAGGAGAGCGGCTATGAGCATCATTGCGACAGGCAAAATGATCCCAGAAAAAACGATGGGAATGAGTGATTGGCGAAAGGCTTCGACCGTCTTGGCATCAACGCCGATCTGCAACTGATGAGTCTTGCCAATAGCAACATGGGTGCTATTTAGAGGTAAAGTGCTAACAGGGTAGTATTGCTGATTAAGAGGGGGATCAATATGTTCAATTACTCGGTAATAAAAAGGGGTTTCAGAAGCTCGCTTGGCTTGAAGTAATTTTTCGACCTCTTCCTTGCTCTGTTTGGCCACATAGCTAAATTCCAAAATTTCGTCATTTAACTGTTTGGTGAGCTGCTGCCGATGAAAGGCATCAGAATTAATATAGACCTGCCGGATCACCATGATATTCACCACAGCGATGAGAATAAACAGCCCGATTAACGTTTTGAATACAGATGAGCGGGTAAGCGCGTAATCATCGACGAAGGACATATCCCGCACCTCTGACCGTGTGCAATAAATCTTTGCAACCTGCATCTTCCAGTTTTCGCCTTAGGTTCGCTACATGCACGTCGATCACATTGGTTTTTGGATCAAAATGGTAGCTCCAAATGGCTTCAAATAAGCGCATGCGAGAAACCACTTGTTCGCTGTGCTCAATGAAATGTTGGATAAGCTGAAATTCTTTCGGTTGTAAGCTGAGCTCTTGGTTATTGCAAGTGACACGATGAGCACGTAAATCAATGTGTAAACAATCATAACTTAGCGTGCTTTGGATGGGTACTTGCCGTTGAGTTCGGTTAATGATGATGTCGACACGGGCGATGAGTTCGGCCAGAGCAAACGGTTTAATTAGGTAATCATCGCTGCCCGCTTGTAGGCCGTTAACGCGATCTTCTACGCTGTCCATGGCACTTAAAATTAAGACGGGAAGGTTTTCTTGTGTCGCTTTGATGGCTGACAGTACCTTCATGCCATCAAGGTAGGGCAGCATTCTGTCGAGTATGACGAGTTGATAATCGCAGCTTATCGCCATCATTAGCCCTTTATTGCCATCTTCAGCCTGATCAACAGCATAACCATGTTCTTGTAGCCCTTTAGCGACAAACTCTCTGGTTGTTGCGTCATCTTCAATAATAAGTATTTTCACTGTATCCCCCTGAATTCTTGAGCTTACATATTATCGAACTCAGTGCATTAGGGGAGCGAAAAAAGAAAGGCTCGCGTGACTAATGCGAGCCAGATGCGGTTTAGGGGGTAAACCGCAAATTCGGTGATTTGAGCTGTATTGCAAAGTGTGATGTGAGTATAGACTAGGTTGGATTGAGAAAGCGTTTTTAAATCGTTAAGGATAGTTAATCTTTGCTGCATCATGTGTGTACATTGAACTTTGCCATTGATAATATCGAGTTTCGCGGCTGCACATAACACCACTATTCATTGAATGAGATTGATATGATTGTAGAAAATGTGCTTCCTGAATATTACGCAGAAATGCTTGATGTTTGGGAAAATTCAGTCCGAGCGACTCATGACTTCATCACTGAAGAGGACATTGCGTTTTTTAAACCGATGATTGTCGAGCAGGCTTTCCCGGCAGTGACTTTAAAATGTGTGAAAAGCCAAAGTGGTTCTATTTTGGGGTTTGTGGGTGTCCATGATGCGAAAGTTGAAATGCTGTTCGTATTAGACCAAGCCAGAGGCCAAGGGATCGGAAAGTTATTGTTGCAATACGCGATAGATAATTTGAAGGTAAACTTGGTGGATGTGAATGAGCAGAACCCACTTGCTGTCGGGTTTTATGAGCATATGGGATTTCGTGTTATTTCGCGTTCACCTGTTGACGATATGGGAAAACCGTTTCCAATCTTACACATGCAGTTATGAGTGATCGGTAGTTGATCACCGAATTTGTTAGAAGAAACGTCTAAGGCTAATAATCTTAGACGTTTCCGTTTTTCGTTGGTCTTTTCAGCTGTAGTTCCTAGAAAGTTCAGATCTTTATTTATCGTTTATTTCTTAAGAAGGAAAGCACATGTTTACATTGAATGTTGATGACGATTTAAAATTAGCTCTTGTTGAGCCTTCTTTTGCTCCCAAATACTTAGAGATTGTGACAGCCCAAAGGGAGCATTTATCAAAATGGTTAGCATGGCCTGTACACGCGGAGTCAGAAGCGTTTTTTCTTAGCTTTATTAAAAAGTCATTGCATGATTATGCTGATGGAAAATCCATGGTGTGCGCGATGATCTTTCGTGGTGAATTAGTCGGCAATATTAGTTTCAATACTATTAATCATGACATTAAAATGGCTGAAATTGGCTATTGGTTGAGTGAGAACCATCAGGGAAACGGGATTGTGAGTAGGGCAGTCAGTAAATTGATTGATTTTGCATTTTCTGAGATGGGTTTGGAAAAAGTCCAAATTTCTGCGGCTGTTGATAATCAGCCCAGTCGTAATGTGTGTGAGCGCTTAGGCATGCAGTTAGAAGGGCTTATTACGAACAGTGAAAACCTTAATGGCCGTATTGTTGATCATGCCATTTATGGTTTATTAAAGAAGGTAGACACTAATAAATGATTAGGAAGTCGCCAGCAATTTAAAGGAACAATATTATATGGAATTAAAAGTCTCTGATGACATCCATTTGTATTCATTAGCAGTCTCTCATGCTAATGAGCTATTTCATGCTGTAGAGAGCAGCAGGCAGAATCTGTCCATTTATATGCCTTGGGCCAACCTCCTCACCGATGTGAAGAGCGCTGAAAATTATATTCGGTCAAGAATTAAGATTACAGATAATGGCTCAAAGTGGTTTGCCATTTATTTTAAAGGACAGTTCACGGGGGTTTTTGGTATTAAATACATTGAACCTGATTCGCGAGTATCTGAGCTTGGTTATTGGTTGTCTAATTACGGGCGCGGAAATGGGATCGTCTATCAAGTTCTGAAGGTGATTTTACCTTACATGGCTTCTTGTACCAATGCGAAAACCGTCGAGTTCCATTGTCTTGAAAGCAATGAAGCCAGTATAAAAATCGTGAATAAGATCGGTGCCGCTCTGATTCGTTACGTTCCAAATACTATTGATGTGGAAAATAAAGATCAAAAGTTGGGTGTCTACTCACTAGAACTTTAGCTGTGAAGTATTTGGTACTATAAACCTGAACTGCATGTTTCTTTGCCTCAATGGTGTTTGAGTTACTTCGGATCGCTGGTGGTTTTACTGATTTTGAAATCTATTGCTTGGTAATTACCATCAGGCAGTACTGTAGGCAGTAAATAGGTTGGATTGGTTAAAATGCGATACACTGCCGGGTCTTGGTTCGCCACTTTTTGTTTGTTGTTGAGCTGCCATTCGTGCTGAATCTCTTCTAAACGTCCACTAAAGTCTTGTGCGCCTAAAATCGAAGTTAATGCCCAGTAGGTGTATTCCGTGACCATACAGTCGTACTCGCAAGTTTCATCGTCATAGCGATACCAAGCGTTTTGCGGGTAACTAGACGGTATTGTTGCAAAATAACCACCGCGAGCAATATCCATGGCGTTGGCGATTTCGGAATGGGCTTGCTCACCAAATACATCTGGGTAGGTATTGGCATAACCGACATGGGTAATTAAGTGTAAGACCTCTTCTAAAGTGGCATCAAATTGCCCCGATTTTGCACCATTGGGATGCATTTCATACACTTTGAGATCTTGGTAAGTTCCCGACTGGGAATCCAGCTTGTCTGCCGCTGCATCGAAGTCGGCATCTGTGGTGCCGATTAAGAGGGTGGCTCCTTGTTCAACCATTTTGTTCACAACGTGGGGGTTATCTGGGGTGCCATCTTCATTATTGTCGAGATACTGAGCCATGATATTGGCGGCGTGCTTTATCGATTCTGGTGGAGTGGTTGGGGTGGCACGAATACTGATGCCAAAGACGTCGGTATACTGAGGAAAAGCCACGGACAATGAGCGTGGTTCCGTGTGTGACTCTGTGGTTGATAAAGTCTTATTGCTGTGACAGCCTGCTAATACACCACTGATTAGTGATGTTAGTAATAGTGTTTTTCCGCTGTTCATTATTAAGACCTCAATGTAGTAAAAGCAATAGAATCATCATAACGTAAAGTATTACTTTTTAGAGTCAGGCTGTGTACGCTTTTGTAAGGGGCACACTTACAAAGAGTGATGTGTCTTTTTATTTCATGAGTTTGTATCTCTTATGCATATAAATTGTTTAGAACCTTTTATGTTTAGGTATTTGACCTATGAATATTATGGAACAGATATCAAGAAACGCTTTATTTATTATTTAATTGTTGTTTTATAAGTTATTTATCTTACCGATATTCATTACTATTCACGATGGCGTGTATGGCTTCTTATTGAACATGCCCGCTCATATACAACTCACTGATATAAAAATTTAATAACAAATAAAGGAATAGAATGTCTATTTCAAAGAAAAAACTCACTTTGTTGGTTTCTCTTTTGCTCTCTACAAATTCGGCTTTTGCTGACAGCCATGTCACAGAACTATCTGAACGAGGACAAAAGGCGGCTTCTGAATTTGCTCCAATTAGCATTTCCTCGCCAATATTGGCTGATCATATGGATGAACCTGTTACGGCATTCAGAATGATGGAAAGTCATGTGGAAGGCTGTGGTTCATATTCGAACTTTTCTGGCCTATCTTCTGAGGCATTATTTAATTATATTCAAGGCACATCGGCTGAGTGCGTGAATGAGTTAATGCGTAGTAATGATGATATCGCGGTAAACACTTATCAAGCGGAGAATGTCATTGATGTTGCCCAACGTGCTCAGAAGATAGCGCAATCGTACGATTCGTCATCAGGCGATGAGTTGTATCGTTTGTTCCATTATTTACGTGGTGCGTTTTATGTGGAATCCACCAATGATAAGCTGACATATCAAGACCAAGCCCCTCACCAAGCGATGCTGTCTTTATTGGAAACTTATCGATTAAACCCGAATTTCTCAAAAGTCGCCGATGCTCAAGGTGATACGTTAAGGGAATATTTTACCGCTTGGGACAGCAGTAAAAACTTTGTACAGAGTATTGATGTGGTCACTCGTTATTTAAATGAGTTTGGCCCAGAGCATTTACAAAGTTATTCACATCGAAATGCCCTTACTAGTGCGTTAACGTTATTGTATCGTGCCAGCTGGGATGCCACTTACACAAAAGCCGCCGAAGAGCACACAGAATTACGTAAAGCGCTATTAAAGGTGGCCAATTCGGATTATATTCATCAGTCTGAATATGGTTATCAAGCGACAGATGCATTAAAAGAATACGCACGCTTTTTGGAATACCACCAGTATTGGAACTTGTCCGACGCCCTTGCACAAGAAGTGACGGGCGGTATTGTTGATTTTATGTCTGGTTTTGAACCTTACTCCAGCGCATGGATAGCCGCAGCAAAACAATTGGATGTTTACGATCCAAATCAATGCGAAAAATACAATATTTGTGGTTGGAAAAGTCAGCTTGAAGAGCAAGTTTTAAGCGTTCATTATTCTTGTAGCGATACGGTTAAAATTCGCGCTCAAAGTATGACCACACCCGAGCTACAACAATCGTGTGATTTATTAGCCAAAGAAGAAACGTTATTTCACGCTGTGCTAAAAACAAACCATCAGCCAGTGAGCGATGATTTTAATACGCATTTAGAAATTAATATTTTTGATTCGGCACAAGAGTATCAAAATTACGCGGGAACCTTGTTTAACATCAGTACCGATAATGGCGGTATGTACCTTGAAGGTGATCCGTCTCAAATGGATAACCAAGCTCGTTTCATTGCTTATGAGGCGACCTGGCTTGATGATGTTTTAGTCTGGAACCTAAAACACGAATATATTCACTACTTAGATGGTCACTTTAATATGTATGGTGGATTTAATTATTTCCGTACTGACGGTGATAAATCAGTGTGGTGGTCAGAAGGACTAGCAGAATACCTATCGCATCAAAATCGTTATGATGAGGCGGTTGAAATTGGTCGTAAAGCAAATTACTCCTTTAGTGAAATCTTGACCAATACTTACAGCAGTGGTGATGAGCGTGTGTATCGTTGGGGATACCTTGCGGTACGTTTCCTATTTGAAGTTTCTCCTGAATCGGTTGACCAGTTGATGCAATACGCACGCGTGGGGGACGTTACTGGTTGGTTGAATTACTTAGATACTTCGATTGGAACGTCTTTAGATCAAAGATGGTACGACTGGTTGCAAACGGTGCAAAGTGACGATACGCCGCTTACGACTCAGAAGCCAACTAACACCGTGGTTCCAGACAGCTGTAAAGTGCATGGACCTTACGAGTATGGCCAAATTAATTATGGTGAAACAGCGTGCATCAGCAGTGGAAAAGCACATTATTTCTTTTATGTTCAAGATGGCATAACACGCATCGACATCAACAGTGATCACGGTGAAGGTAATGTTAATATGTTCTATCACCCATCAAATTGGGCAGACAGTAATACTTACACGTTAAAGTCAGTGAATGAGGGTAATCGGGAATCCATTACCATCAATAACCCTCAGCTTGGTTGGCAATACATTACGGTGGAAAGTGATCCAGAAAGTCACGGGGCGAGCTTGAAGTTAGACGTGACCTTCGATAAGTAATCACATCAATAAGATGAGAATCAGCCCATCATGAATGTTCATGTTGGGCTGATTTTGTATGAGGACGAGCTCAAAGAGAGGTTGTGCCGCTTGCCAGTTTATTCTGATAAGAAACAGCAAAGGCGATAAATTCCTCAAGTGGCATTGGTTTGGCAAAGTAGAACCCTTGAACTTCTTCGCAACCTGACTTTTTTAACATGTCTAATTGGTGTTTGTTTTCGACACCTTCCGCTAATACTTTCAGCGACAAATCTCTGCCTAGATTGCAGATCATACTCAGTATGGCTTGATCGGTTGGGTTATTGAGTAAGTCTTTGACAAACTCACGATCGATTTTTAAGCGGTCGATGGGTAACGACTTTAAGTAGCTGAGGGATGAATACCCAGTGCCAAAGTCATCCAACGCAATTTCCACTCCAAGTTGTTTTAATTGTTCCAGAATAGAAATGACTTTTGAAAGATCACCAAGCATCGCACTTTCAGTCACCTCCAATTCGACCAAATTTGGTGAAATGTTTGTTTTGGTCAGCATGTTGTTGGTTAATTGCAAAATATCTTGATTAGCAAACTGCACGCTGGAAACATTAACCGCAACTCTTACGCCTTTTAGTGCGCTGTATTGTTGCCAACCTTGACAGTCTAGGCAGGCGTTTTCAAAAATCTTAGTTCCCATTGGGAGAATAAGGTGAGATTGCTCGGCTAAAGGGATAAATTCCCCTGGTGAGATTAAGCTACCATCCTGTTTCTTCCAACGCATCAGGGCTTCAGCACCAATAATACGGCCTGTTTCAGCGCAGAATTGTGGCTGATAGAAAGGCACAAATTCATTATTGTCGATGGCTTGGGTGATTTGTTTAACTAAGTCGACCCGTTGCCGTGCCATTTGCGATAATTCAGGAATATGTCGGACCGCTTGGTTTTTGCCTTTTGCTTTGGCAGCGTGTAAAGCGATGTTTGCTTGGATCAACATATCGTCACCGTGTTGGGCATCATGAGAGCTGCAGCTAACACCAATATTGAGCATTAATTTTACTGTGCGCTCTTGCCATACAATTTCGGTTGAAATGGCATCCATCACAGTGTTTATAAAAGGATCAATGCCCTGGCAGCCACTGTGCGCGCGCCGTGGTAAGGCAACTGCGTATTTATCTTCGCCAAGACGGGCTAGTAAACCATCGGCAGGTACGAGAGCCGATAAACGTTTGGCTACTGAGATCAAAATGGCGTCACCAGCATCATAGCCTAAGGTGTTGTTTACATCTCGGAAACGGTCAATATCAATAAGCAAAACGCTCACATCCCCATTCTGGGCTTTTTCTGCCACGAGTAATTGATCTAACGAGGTGATAAACCCAGTTCTATTGGCTAAATTGGTGAGGGGATCGAAGTACGCTAAATGTTCGACTTCTTTGATTAGACAGCGTCGTTGTTGCTCTTTTTTATGCAGCCCATTAAAAGCGTGTTGAAGCTCTGCGATTTCTTGGTAATCCCCTGAAACTTCTTTAATGTCAGTATCTTTACCTTGTGCGAGTAGGCTCAAGGAGTCAGTAATTTTTCCTAAAGGTGTTGATACCTTACGAGCGACTCGGTAGTTGATGAACATAATGATGATCAAACCAAGCAAGGTTATGATCGTTAAGCTTTTGCTGACCATTGCTCCTCGCTCAAGCCATCCATCAACAACGGTATTGACCTCCAATAGCCCTCGTACGTCGTTGAGCTCCCAATCATTACGCAGAGAATAGGGATGATTGTTATGGCAGTCGACACAAGCTTGGGCGCTGAGCCTGTCTGCCTGAGCCACACGGACAATGGTGCTGTTGTTTTTTCTGATCAACTCGACGTAAAAATCATCGGCTTTGTCACTAAGGGCTGACCAAGCGCGTTTTTGGAAATCATCTTGGATACGATCCATGCGATTCTTAAAAGGGTAAGGGCTGCTTAATGACGTGGTAATGTGGGTGTCATTTTCCACCATCTCCATTAAAAAAGTGGCAGGTACAGGCACACCAAACTCATCGTCCTTATGCATAGGGGTAATATGAAAATTACCATTTTCCACGACTTTATTAATGACATGGGTTGAAAAATAATTTCGGACATTACGAAACGTAGAGACCAAATTTTGGGCATTATCAATAGCAATTTCTTTGGCAAAACGCTCTAACACAAACGGTGATGCAAGAGAGAAAAACAATGTGCAGAGCAGGGCAATTATGATTGCAGGGGAAACAATCGTCCAAGATAATGATTTCAAAACAGTTACACCTAAGGTATGCGAAAGTGAGCATTTTATGTGACGTGCATCTCAAAGGAGTGCGATTTTATGAAATGCATTATTGATTATTCTCTCAGTTAATACAATACGGTCCAGTAAGTCATCAGACCAATGTATTTATTTTGCTGGGATTGAGTATTTAGGGACATTTTGGCGGTTTACTCTGAAGGTAGGTAGCATTTTCATCTCTTGCTCTTTGTGCGCCTTCACTCAATATGGCACGCTGTGACTTAGGAAAAGGTAGCTATTCTCCGTTAGTGGCATAAGGAAACAGTATGGTTTCAGTAAAAGCATATTATCAGCACCGAGTTGATGGACCTGAGCTGGTTAATCATGAAAAAGAAGTAAAATTGCACAGAGAATTATGTGACATTATAGACAATTACCCTTGGGTTAGAGAGTCAGAGTTATTTGAAGAGTTAGGTGAGGGAGGTGGCTTTTTCTTTATTCTGGGCGATGAAGACAGTAAGTACGCCACTTATCAATTTACACCTATGGGGTATGATGAAGGATTGCTTGATCTGGATATCGTGGTTAAGCCTGGATTTCTCAATATTTTTAATCGTAAAGCGGTTTCTAAAAGTTTCGATGTGGTTTCAATTCCGGAAGCAAAGCGGCACTTAAAAGAGTTTTTTGATCACTCTGTTGATTCTTTATACAAAAAATATAAACGATAGGTACTGTTCTAATCTGGGTTGATACAGCTTACGCTCGTGTCAGTTGTGGTTTTGGTTGTAGTGCGTTAAGGGCAAATTATATGGATCTTGAAGTCAAGAAATGGCATAGCTTGCAGGGAGGGAAGCTCTACTGGGACCCTCAGTTTATTGCACTTGAAGAGTCATATGGACTTTTTGAAAGCCTCCGTGAACAAATACAATGGCAAAGGGATAATATCACGCTGTTTGGTAAAACGATGCCCATTCCTCGATTACAGTCATGGTATGGGGATAAGCGTTACCGTTATTCAAATTTGACCATGGAACCGAGACCTTGGCTTGCTCTTCTTTCGGATCTGAAAGTACGATGTGAGCAAGTAGCAATGACAAATTTCAATTCAGTGCTTGCTAATTTATATCGAGATGGTAATGACTCTAATGGCTGGCACAGCGACAATGAACCAGAGCTTGGGGAGCAGCCCATCATTGCATCATTGAGTTTTGGGGAAACGCGTAAGTTTCATATTAAACATAAAGAAACCAAACAGAAAATCACGTTTGATCTGGTATCTGGTAGTTTACTCATTATGGCAGGGGACATGCAGCGCGATTGGCAACATTGCGTACCTAAAACAAAGATGCCGAAGTCAGAAAGGATCAACCTTACTTATCGTTATATTAAACCGGATTAAATCGCCTTTCTCAGTCAACACACCTTATACCCTCGCTTCCTACATCTTAGGTAACATTTAATTCTATCAGTTACATTTTATTTTCTGATGTTAATCCCACTTTCTTATCGTCGTCATTAATTTTCATGATATTCATTCTCATTTGGTCTACTTTGGTAATGTTATAACGTTACAGTTGGTTTTTGATTAAATAAAAAGAGATAAATGATGAAGGGAATTAAGCAGTTATTCTTATCTGCCGTAATGACGTGCGGATTTTTTGTTGCATCAGCTCACGCTGAGATCACATTTCAAGATGTGATCGATAGGGAAGTGACATTAGAAAAACCAGCAGAACGCATTTTTCTTGGTTTCTATTTTGAAGATTTTCTCGCGATTGCAGGGCCTGAAGCATACAGTAAAGTCGCTATTTTCCCGCGTGCGTCTTGGAAAGACTATCGCCAGTCTCAGTGGGCAACTTATACCAAAGTTATTCCAGAATTAGAAAGTATTGCAGATTCGGGCTCAATTTACACGGGAACGTTCGATTTTGAGAAGTTGCTAACCGTGAAGCCCGATGTGGCGTTGCTTGCTGCTTGGCAATATAAATCTCTGGGTGACAAAGTGGCGTTGCTTGAGCGAGTTGGCATTAAAGTGGTGGTGGTTGATTTTAATGCACAAACAGTGGAAAAGCATGTCGCCAGTACTCGTGTGATCGGTAAGGTGATGGGGGTAGAACAGCGAGCCGAAAAAATTGCAACCGAATATGAAACCACAGTGGCTGATGTTCAGCAGCGGGTGGCTAACTATTTGGATGAACATCCAGCAAAGCGTGTGTATGTTGAAATTGGCACAGGCGGGGCCGATGAATATGGGAAAAGCTATAGCACCTCCATGTGGGGTAAACTGTTAGCGTTGGCAGGAGCCAATAATATTGCAACAGGTAAATTCAAAGGCTCAGCGCACCTAACTCCTGAATATGTATTAAGCCAAGATCCGGAAGTAATTTTTGTGTCTGGTGCTCATTGGTCAAAATATAACGACAGTGCACTATTAGGTTTTGGTACGACGGAAGCTCAGGCTCAAGCGCGATATGCCCCTTATTTGAAACGTCAAGGTTGGGACAAGCTCAGCGCCATAAAAAACAATGACTTTTATGGCATGTACCACTCAGGTACACGAACCATTTATGATCACGTATTTTTACAATACTTGGCTAAATCCATTTACCCAGAAGCGTTTAAAGATGTGGATCCAAAGAAGAATCATCAAGCCTTTTTTGAGCAATTTATGCCTTTAAAGCTTGATGGTACGTTTATGATCCAAGTTGAAGGGTGATGAAAAGCGTCATGAATACGTTGGCTTCAGAAAAAGTTCAGTCAAGCCGTATTTATACAGAATTAAACCGAGCACGTTTTCGTTTAATACTGTTGGCTTCCATTGTTTTAAGTTTGATTGTGATTGCCGATCTAGGCATAGGCTCTTCTTGGATGAGCATCAGTGACGTGCTTTATGCGTTATGGAATGGTCCGAGTGGAGATTCGCTTCATTCCACAATTATTTGGCAGTTACGGTTGCCATTAACGTTAACTTGTTTGGTGGTAGGGGCTTCTTTGGGGCTAGCCGGTGGGCTCATGCAAACGCTATTGGCTAACCCGTTGGCAAGCCCTTACACCTTGGGCGTTTCGGCTGCTGCCGGGTTTGGTGCTGCTGTTGCTATTTTATCGGGTCTTACTTTTTTTGGGCATGCTTGGCTGGGTGTGCCTGTGTCCGCTTTTTTGGCCTCCGCGTTATCCAGCTTTGCCATTTTCTTTATAGGTAAAGGGCGAAATATGGACGCCAAGGTACTGATCTTGGCTGGTATTGTGGTGCTGTTCTTCTTTCAAGCATTACAATCTCTTGTTCAGTACATGGCTTCTCCTGAAGTTCTGCAACAAATTGTGTTCTGGTTATTCGGGAGCTTACTTAAGGCCAGTTGGATCTCGGTAGGAGTGGCTGGTGCAATTCTAGTGTTCTCTATTATGTGTGTAGTACCACAAGTGTGGTCGCTGACGGCGTTGTCTGCTGGTGATGATAGGGCGCAAAGTTTAGGGATTCGAACCGATAAACTTCGGCTTCGTATGTTTCTGTTGTGCTCTTTGCTAACCGCGGGCGCGGTGTCTTTTGTTGGAACGATTGGCTTTGTGGGGTTAGTGGCTCCGCATCTGTCCCGCATGTTAGTGGGAGAAGATCAGCGGTTCTACTTACCCATGGCGACCATGATGGGGGCTTTGGTTCTCGGGCTGGCTTCTTTAGTTTCTAAATTAGTGGTGCCGGGCACCATTATTCCAATTGGGATTGTGACCTCATTGGTTGGGGTGCCGTTTCTTCTTTATTTGTTGGTGAGTAAGAGGTTCGCGTCATGAATCGTCTTGGTGTAGAAAACTTGTCTGTTTCACTTGGGGGAAAGCGGATTTTATCGGATCTGTCTGCTGAGTTTGTCGGTGGGCAGTTTTCGGCAATCTTAGGACCTAATGGCACGGGGAAAACCACTTTACTGAAGTCCATTATGGGCGTTACTTCTTATCAAGGAGAGGTGAACCTTCATACCGGAATGGATTCTGGCCCAATAAATCAAGTGTCTTATTTGTGCCAGCTTAATAAATCGCCCAGTCAGTTAACGGTGATTGAAATGGTGTTGTTAGGGCTTGTGAATCAGCTAACGTGGCGGGTGACTGAGCAACAGCAATCGCGTGCCGAAGAAATGCTCAAGTCACTTGGTTTATGGTCTATCGCGACACGGCGATTTAACGCCTTGAGTGGCGGGCAGCAACAAATGGTTGCGATGGCACAGGCACTGATTTCAACTCCTAAAGTTCTGTTACTTGATGAACCAACCAGTGCCTTAGATCTGCGCCATCAGGTTCAAGTGTTGGATCTCGCAAAGCAGTACACCCGCGAGAGTGGAGCAATCACAATTGCGGTGTTACATGACTTGTCTTTGGCTGCGCGTTACGCCGATCAATTATTGTTATTGAACCACGGCAATGTAGTGGCATCGGGTGAGCCCAAATCCGTGTTGACCTCTGAGTTATTAGAACAAGTTTATCAGGTTGAGGTGGATGTGGGGCTATGTAGCCAAGGTCATTGGCACGTTACCCCTACACGGCCAACACGCCATGATGTCGTTTGGTAAATGTTTTTAAGATCATAAATGGATAAGACGCAGAGATCATGTCTACTGATAAATATCAATTGTTGGCGGAGATCACCGCCTTTGAAGCGCAGCTTTCATCGTTATCTCGATACAGTTTAGAGAGTTGTGAATGTTATACCCTTGTTCAAGAGCGATTGGACAAGTTATGCGATTTTATTCGTGAGCCAACGCATCATGCAGTTTGGCAAAAATACGTATTGTGCAGTGAAGTGGACAGACAATTAAAAAAGTTAAGAGAAACAGCAAGTCAGTCACTGTGTTTGTTAGAAAGGCACCAATCGGAGTGTGCGAAATCCCATTCGTTAGACATCACTCAGTATTTAGAACGATTAAGTGTCAGTGCCTCAGAGGAGTTAGCTAAATCAAAGATCGATCATGATTCTAAAGTGTTGTTTATTGGTTCAGGATCATACCCATTATCCGCGTTTACCATTGCTCAGTTAACGAATGCGAATGTATTGGGGGTTGATATTGATGAAAGAGCTGTGCAATTGGCATCCGAGCTAAAACAGGAATCCCAACAAATCATGTTTACGCATGAACCACTAAAAGAAGTATTACATCGTTACACGCCAACTCATGTGATCATTGCTTCTTTGGTTGAACACAAGTGGGAGGTATTAGCAGAGCTTCGTCCATTAATATCGGACAGTACTCGTATTTTGGTGCGGTTTGGCAATGGGATAAAGTCCGCTTTTAATTACCCTTTTAATCCAAATCTGTCCCTTGGTTGGTCTAGTACGTTGATTGACAATCAGCACGCCATTTATGACGTGGTTATGATGGAGAAATGTTGATATGAGCAGTCTTTATGCAAACAATGTGTACGCAAGCGATATAAATAATTCACCTCTAGGTGCCGGGCGCAGTGAGCAAAACCCCACTATTGAACGCCGTCAACAGCAAGCCAGAGAAAGCTTAGGTAATACACTGCTCATTGGTGCAGGTCCTGCGGCCATTCAAATGGCAGTATTGCTCGCTGGTGGATGGGTGAAACAACTGGGTATTGCCAGCCGAAGTTCTGACCATTGGTCTGATTTTCAAGCGCAGTACAAGGCTGCGGGTCAAGTCAGTGTGGTGCCTGCAAAGTTGACGTTAACCTCATTGGCGGGTGTGGCTTGTTTTGAGTGTTGCTATGGACAACTGGACAAGATAGAAAATCAGTGGGATACCATGGTGCTGTGTGTGCCAGCCGATGGTTATCAGAAAGTGCTAAAGCAAATCCCACTTCAGAAGCTGGATAGAATTCAGCGCGTCATACTGCTGTCGTCTTCGTTTGGGGCTCATTTGGTGGTGAATCATCAATTCCAATGTGTAGGGCAACACGTCGAAGTAGTTAGTTTGTCGACATATTTTGCGGCAACAAAAGGGGATCGCACAGAAAATAATGAGGGTAAGTGTTCAAATAGCCGAGTAAATGTGATCACTAAAGCTCGTAAAAAGCGGATCTATCTTGCCTCTTACCCGAGCCCTGAACCGTCAACCATATCAAACACACAAGCCGCTTTAGTTCATATGTGGGGCTCTGTTGGTATTGATGTCGTGATCTTATCAGATTGTTTTAGTGTAGAAGCCAGAAGCATTACCGCTTATGTCCATCCTCCTTTGTTTGTTAATGAGTTTTCTCTTAATCAACTATTGGATCAAAGTGGGCCGCCAAAATACATGTATAAGCTGTTTCCTGAAGGGCCGATCACCCCGGTTGTGATGAAAGAAATGGTGCAGCTGTGGAAAGACATATCTAGTATTGTCAGGCGCGTACATGCTGAGCCTATTAACTTATTAAAGTTCTTAAATGATGATAATTATCCAGTTTTAGAAAAAAGTATTCGGCGTTTTGATATCGACAACTTTGATAAATATACTGCGGATAAACAGGAATATTTATTGTATGTGCGTTATGCCTCTATTTTGGTTGATCCGTTTTCAGAGCCGAATAAAGAAGGACGCTACTTTGATTTTTCCGCCGTGCCTTTCCCAAAAGCTGTGGACGAAAATAATGTACTTATTGTACCTAGGGTGCCATTAGAAGACATGAAGGCCATGTATGTGTTTTACGATTTGGCGAAAGCCTTTCAACTACCTGTGGTTGCCGTCTCTCGATTTGTGGAGCGATTTGAACAATGGTTTGAAACGCATCTTCAGCATGAATCAATAACACAAAACCATCAGCTTATTGAACAATTAAAGCAGTCTTCACAGCAAGTTGCCGAGATCATCCTACATTCACTCGACTTGGATAGTGACTCAGAAAAAAGTAAGGAAGCATAATGAACAAAGGTGTTTTGCTGGCCATTGCGTCAGCCCTCGTTTTTAGTGCCATGAACGCGTTGATTAAAGCCGCAAGTTTGACCATTCCAAGCGCAGAGATAGTGTTCTTTCGCAGTATTATTGGCACGGTATTAGTGCTTCTATTAATGTGTCAAGCTCGGGTGGCTTTTTCAACCCAAGGCGTTCCTCTATTGGTATTAAGGGGGGTATTTGGCGCACTGTATTTGTTGGCGTTTGTGTATACAATTGCGCATATTCCACTGGCTGATGCGGCTATCTTAGCGTATCTTTCTCCCTTTTTTGTGATTGTGTTATCCAGTCTTGTACTGGGAGAGCGTTTACCTGCACGCGCGAAATTTTTATTGCCTTTGGTCTTGATTGGCGTTGGTATGGTGATCGATCCATTTGGATTCAGTGCATTTAATATCTACGCCCTAGCGGGTGTTGCGAGCGCTATTTTTGCTGCTGGGGCATCAATCACGATCCGTCATTTAAGTAAAAGTCATCATACTTATGAAATCATCTTTTATTTTTTAGCCACAGCAACGGTTATTTCGGCGGTGTTAATGAAAGATGAATTTGTTATGCCACAGGGTATTACTTGGTTGTATTTGATCGCGATCGGTGTGGTTTCTCTACTTGGTCAGATCTTTTTAACCAAAGCGTTTACTCACGAAAATGCAGCGGTTGTGGCCGTTACTCGTTATATAGGTTTAGCGTTTAACATTTTATGGGGCGTCATCTTTTGGGATGAAGTTCCAGATTGGTTAACGGCATTAGGGGGCACACTGATTGTTGTCGCCTGTATTTGGCTTTCTTGGCCTGCGAAGGCAGTTAAAGAGCCAGAAAAGAAGAAAGCGTATGCTGGGTAGCCTATTGGCTACTGTGCTTTAGCCCATTGTAATCAATCAGTAATGTATAGCTCCTAAATATATTTAGGGGCTACACAAGCTTTGCTTTGGGCACTCTGTGGCTGATGAAAATTTTTTAACTCTACTTTCCAAGTATTTCATCTTCATTGAGACACATAGCAAGCCTGTGAGCTCACGACGAAAAAGAATTTTTACTCCTACCATTTATAACGTTTCATAAAATAGCCGCTATATTGCGTACCATGATGCTGAGAGTGACTGGTCCAAACGGCACCCTAAGAAAAGCCTCTACGCGCTAATCATCCATTTCATCTGCCAGCTTGGCAGTGCCTGACTACTCCTGCATTTTACCAGACGAAGCATTCTAGCGATCAAAATATCACCGATTTAACGGAGCATCTAGCGGCGGTAAACTGGCTGAAATGATGTTGTTTTTGTGCCTCTTGATGGGACTAAAGGCAGTTTTATTGCTGTAAGTGTTCTCCATACTTTTGTTATTCAGATTAGTTTTATTAACTCTTATGTTAATAGAAGCCTTCACATTTATGTGCTACCTGTTATTGAGAATGAGTTTCAATCAAATCCTTTTCATTAGTAAGTGTTTAATTTAACTATAAATTCACAGTTATTTTATATTTACATATTAATATGCATTGAATATTATATTGCGCGCTTTGATTCATAAGAATTATTGATAGATTTATTCCGACAACAACAATAACCGGTTAATGACCTGCTGTGACACGGAATGTTAATAAAAGTTTTAGGAGAGAGATTTTGAAAAAGGAAAGTATGCGTCAAGGTGAAGAACATTCATTGTTATTTAGACAACAGGATTTGTTGTTGAATGAGCTGAGTGAGGGGAGTTGCGGCTATGATAATAGAACAGTCGCGATCAAGCTCAGCGGCAACGTTGACGTTAACGCTTTAGAAAAGGCATTCCAACAAATTGTTGTTAGACATCCAAGTCTTCGTATGACCTGCGTTGATCCAAGTGAAGAAAAAAATAGGGTGGTACAGAAATTACCAGCACAGTGGTCAATGGTACAAACGGATATTTCTGATCTGGGCCAAGATAAACAGGCGACGTACATCGAAGAGGCTCAGAGCACAGAAGCCAATACACCATTTAAAGTAGAATCTGATTTTCTGCTGCGTACTTCACTTATTCGTTTGAGTAGCGATCAGGCAGCCTTACTCATCACGGTGCACCCATTGGCATGCGATGAATCGTCCATGGTGGTGTTACTTCAAGAGTTGAGCTATTTTTATTCGGCAATAGTACAAGGGCAGATCCCAAAGTTAGAACCACTTAGTGAGCACTACGCTGGATACGCAGAGTACTTACAGCAAAGTAAGTTGGATAAGAAAACAGAGGACTCGCTAAACTACTGGAAACAGCAGCTTTCAGGGCTACCAAAGGTTCACAACCTACCTCTAGACCTGCCGCGTCCAGTGAATCACGGATACCAAGAAAAAATGCAGTATATTGGGCTAGAGAGTGAAAGCGCTTTTGCCTTTAAACAGCTATGCCAGGAACAAAAAGTGAGTTTGTTCTGTGGGTTACATGCTGCTCTGTCCGTGTTTATTAGTCGATACAGTAATGATACCGATATTGTTATCGGAACGTCTGTTGATACTCGAAGTCAGCCATCACATCACACTTTTATTAATCACCTTTCTAACGTATTGGCACTTCGTTTAGATTTAGAAGGATTTCCGAGTTTTAGTACTTTGCTTGAACAAAGTCAGTCTGTTTACCGTCAAGCAGAACAACATAAACACGTTGCTTTTGAGCAAGTTGTGGATTCGCTTCAAATAACAGACACGATACCACTTCAGCCTCTTTTTCAAATAAAATTATCCACTAGACCTACAACCAAAACGTGTTCCTTGTTCGGCCTTGATACCGAAGTCATGGTGAGGAATGCGGCTCAGGCTCAGTGCGATATTGAGCTTATTTTTGATGAGCAGGAAAGTGGCCTTGGTTTGTATTGGCACTACAATGCGGCGTTATTTACGGCCGATACAATGTCTCGTATGGCGTCGCAATTTACCTACTTATTAAAAAGCATTATCTCGTCACCTGAGCAAAGCATAGCGAGCTTATCGCTTATGAGCCGTGACGATCAGACGCAAATTTTAACAAAATGGAATCAAACAGCGGCGGATTATCCGCAGGATAAATGTATCCATCATTTGTTTGAAGAGCAGGTTGTCATTACTCCTGATGAGGTTGCGATTCAGTTTGAACAGAAAAGTCTGACTTACACACAGTTAAATGAACGAGCCAATCAATTAGCTCATCATTTGGTGGCCCTTGGTATTGGACCAGAAAAACGTGTTGGGATTTGTCTTAAGCGTTCTATCGAAATGATGGTATCGATCATCGCCGTTAATAAAGCGGGGGGAGCCTATGTTCCATTAGATCCGAGCTACCCAAGTGAACGCTTGTCTTACATGCTCACTGACAGTGGGGCAGATATCTTGATCACAGATTGTGAGCTGGAATCTCAAATTGGGCTCAAGGCAGAACATCATGTGCTTGTTGATGACAGTGAACTTTGGCAATCGTTAAGCCAAAAGTCGGACTACGTTTACAATCCAAAAGTTGAAGGGCTTAACTCTCAAAATTTGGTGTATATCATTTATACCTCAGGGTCTACGGGTAAGCCAAAAGGAGTGATGAATCAGCATTCGGGCTTAGTCAATCGTATCCATTGGGGTAAAAAAGCTTTTGGCTTTCAAACAGAAGACAATGTGCTGCAAAAGACGCCTTTTGGGTTTGATGTTTCCGTTTGGGAATACTATGGGCCGTTAACCAGCGGAGCCACATTGGTAATGGCAAGACCAGATGGGCACAAAGACGTTGATTATCTATTGGATGTGATTAACCAAGCGAAAATCAGTGTGATCCATTTTGTTCCACCAATGTTAGCAAGTTTCATCGCGGATGGGCGATTTCAGCATCAAACAGACAGTTTACGTTTGGTGGTGTGTAGTGGTGAAGCTCTTTCTGTCGATGTGCAGAATCGTTTTCTTGCCGGGCATGGTGCAAAATTATTGAATTTATACGGTCCGACAGAAGCGTCCATTGAGGTGAGCTATCATCACTGTACGCCTAATTTTACTGGGCGCTCTGTGCCGATTGGTAAACCAATAGATAATATTAAATTGCATATTCTAGACAGCGAGCTCAATCCCGTTCCCATTGGTGTTGTCGGAGAGTTGTTTATTACGGGTGTTGGGGTCGCTCGTGGGTATTACAATCGAGAGGACCTGACCCAAAAAAGCTTTCTTGATAACCCTCACCAACTGGATGCATCAGACTCTCGCATCTATCGTACGGGAGACTTAGCGCGCTGGCTGCCTGAAGGGGAGATTGAGTATCTTGGCCGTATTGATCATCAGGTAAAAATACGCGGATTTCGAATTGAACTTGGGGAAATCGAAACGGCATTGGGTCAGCTAGATACAGTGAGTCAAGCTGTTGTTATTGCACATGAAACCCCTTTAGGTGACAAGCAGCTGGTGGCTTACCTTGTACCTTCAGATGAGGTCTTGGACTCTAAAGCTTGGTTTAACCGTTTAAGTACGGATCTAGCAACGAATTTACCAGAGCACATGATCCCAACGGCTTGGGTAATGCTCGATTGTTTGCCGTTAACACCCAACGGAAAAGTGGACAGAAAAGCGTTGCCAGAGCCTGCATTGCCTCGTCAAGAAAGCTATGAGGCTCCTCAAACTGCCACAGAAATGGCGTTGGCAGACATTTGGCAAACGGTATTGAAATCTGAAGAAGCCATTGGTCGTCAAGCCAACTTTTTCTCACTAGGTGGTCACTCTTTATTGGCCATGCGATTATTAACTCAGCTTAAAGCGCATTTTGATGTTCAATTGAGTATCCACGAGGTATTTAAAGCTCATGTTTTACATGAGTTGGCGGCTGTTATTGATCTAGGCAATCAAAGCTCGGCTGTATCGCCAATTGTGTCACATGGAGATGAAAAACCAGCTCAACTGTCATTTTCTCAGCAACAAATGTGGGTGTTAGATCAGCTTCAAGGATCCAGCCACTATAATATTCCGCTGGTGATTAAATTAGAGGGAGTGCTAAATAAAGCAGCACTCTCTGAGGCGCTCACTTCCATTGTTAATCGTCACCAAGTGCTTCGTACTGTTTATGGTGAACAAGAAAGCGCTCACGTTCAGCAGATTGTGTTGCCAGAAATTGAGCAATTTCCTTTAACTGAATCTCCAGTGTTAACACTCACTTCGGCTCAACGAGCGCAGGCAATTGCCCAAACTCAAGAGGAAGTCATTAGTGGTGAGTTTGATTTAACACGCGATTTAATGCTGCGTGCCCACCTGATAGAAGTCAGCGCCAGTGAACATCAACTTATTATTGTGTTTCACCACATCGCCGCAGATGGTTGGTCGTTGAGTGTCTTTGAGAAAGAATTAAGCCAGCTTTACCTCTCCAGACTCGGAGTGCAACAAAACGACTTACCTCAATTACCCATTCAGTATGCGGATTATGCTCAGTGGCAGAGAACCGAGTCAGATGCACCGCTTCTTGAGCAGCAGCTTCAGTACTGGAAAGGCAAATTGCAAGGGATCCCAGAGCTGCATAGTATGCCACTTGATAAGGTGAGGCCAACGACATCAAGCTTTCGTGGTGGACGCTATCGCAATGTCTTAAAGAGCAGCCAACTTGGTGAATTTAAGCGCTTGTGCCAACGTCGTGGTGCGACACTATTTATGGGCTTACAAGCGGTATTATCTACGTTGGTGAGTCGTCATAGCCAAGAAAAAGACGTCGTGATAGGCACCGTAACGGCCAACCGTGATCACGCAGATTTGGCCGATTTGATTGGCTTTTTTGTCAATACATTAGTCTGCCGAACCGACCTTTCTGGTGATCCCTCTTTTAATGATTTATTGGATCAATGCAAAGAAAGTGCATTAGAAGCGTTTGATAACCAGCAATTGCCGTTTGAACGTTTGGTGGATGAAATGCAGCCCGATCGTTCGTTGAGCTATCACCCATTGTTCCAAATTATGCTGGTATTACAAAACAATGAACAAACGGAATATGACTTACATGATGTAGTGGCAACACCAGTTCAGACCGACACTGTACATGCGAAGTTTGATCTCACCTTGAATGCCATAGAGCAAGATGATGAGTTAGTACTCGACTGGGAATACAGCGAGGATTTATTCTTACCAGATACCATTTCACGCTTAGCGGAACGCTTACTCGTTTTGGTGCAATCGGTTGTGGCAGCGCCTGAGCGAAAGGTTCTGACGTGTGAAATGCTGACTGGCCATGAAAAAAATCAGCTTGTATCTGAGTGGGCACATGGCCCAGAAAGCAGCATAGACGCAGATTGTGTTCACCACTTGTTTGAACAACAGGCACAACGTCAACCCGATGCCATTGCATTGTCATATCTAGGAGAGCACTCCCAAGAGACACTCACGTACGCTGAATTAAACACAAAAGCCAATCAACTTGCTTCTTTACTTCTTGAACATGGTGTACAAGAAGGCGAGTTAGTTGGTGTATGTATAGAGCGCTCTGCGTCTTTGTTTGTATCAGTATTAGGGATCTTAAAAGCAGGCTGTGCTTATTTGCCACTGGATCCAAGTTACCCACAGGATCGCCTTAAGCATATGATCACCGATAGCCAATCACGGGTTATCTTATTGCATCATGCCTTACGTGATCGTTTGCCAGAAACAGATGCGCAGTGTATTGCTTTAGATACTCCAGAGGTGAAAACGCAACTGCTTTCACTCAATAATGAGAAAGTACAAAAAGGGTCTTCCTTAACACCACAAAGCTTGGCTTATACCATTTATACATCGGGGTCGACGGGAAAACCCAAAGGCGTGTTACTGCAACATCAAGGTTTGGTGAACCTCGCTTATGGTCAGAAAACGCTATTAAATGTGTCACCAGAAAGCCGAGTGCTGCAATTTGCTTCGATCAGTTTTGATGCCGCAACATGGGAATGGGTAATGACCTTGTGTTCAGGCGCGCAACTGTTCATTTATGATGAAGACTGCATTAAATCGGGCACGGCATTGTCGGCGGCGGTGAATAAAGCCCAAATTACTCACGCGACATTACCACCAGCATTATTGCCTGCACTGGATTTGAAAGAGTGGGCCAGTGTGAAAACATTGGTTGTAGCAGGTGATTCGTGTCCATCGGATCTGGTTGCTCGGTGGGGACAAGATCGCGACTTCATCAACGCCTATGGACCGACTGAAAGTACTGTGTGTGCAACATTAGGCCGAATGGAGCCAAATGAGGAACAAATTCATATTGGTCAACCAATTCCGGGTGTTGAGACATATGTTTTAGATGAAAATCAGTCACCTGTACCCGTTGGGGTTCTTGGGGAGCTTTATATTGGTGGCGAAGGGTTGGCGCAAGGCTATTTACATCGAGCTGATCTGACTAATGAAAAATTTGTTCCACACTTTTTAGATAACAACAAGAAGTTGTACCGCAGTGGTGACTGGGTTCGCTGGTTACCTGACGGCAATTTAGAATTTGTGGCTCGTATTGATCATCAAGTGAAAATTCGTGGCTTCCGAATTGAATTAGGTGAAATTGAAAGTGCGCTGCTTGGCCAGTCAGCGGTGAGTGAAGTACACGTCACGGTTCGTGAAGATCACCCTGGAGATAAACGTTTGGTGGCGTATGTCGTTATGTCTCCGAGCCATGAGTTGAATGAAAGTGAGCTACGTTTAGCGCTGACTCAGCAGCTGCCACATTACATGGTGCCAAGTGCAATAGTCGCTATGGTGACGTTGCCTCTCACTACGAATGGAAAAATAGATCGCAAATCGTTACCAGTGCCTGATTACCAATCACAAAGTGAGTATGTCGCGCCGCAAACGGATCATGAACGTATATTGTGCGCCATTTGGCAGGATGTTTTGGGGATCGTTAAAGTTGGTATTCATGAGAACTTTTTTGCCATTGGCGGGGATTCGATTTTAGCCATACAGGTCGCATCCCGCACCTTACGTGCAGGCTATTCATTGACGACACGACAGTTATTTGAACATCAGACGATTCATGAGCTGGCAAAGCATATTGCTGCTATTGAAACCGTGTCGGAAGGGGATTTTACCGTTAAAGGAAAGCAACCTTTACTGCCTATTCAGCGCTGGTTTTTTGAAAGTGATGTCACTGATCAGCATCATTTTAATCAGGCGATGCAGTTTTCATTGCCAAAAGAGCTTAGCACAAAACATCTTGTTCAAGCGCTGGTAGCCATTTATGAGCGTCATGATGTCTTTAGGCTGACTTTTGTCTCTAAGGGTGAAGAATTACAAGCTTGTTATGGTGCGATCTCACAAGAGCAAATTGAAAAAAATCTTGTCCGTGTGTCCACACAAGCGGATTACGATACTGAAGTTTGCGCTGCGCAAAGTGGGTTTGATTTAACTCAAGCTCCGTTGTCTAAACTGGTGCTGCTGGAAGGTGAGCAGACATTGTCTGCGACTTGGGTGATCCATCACTTAATCGTCGATGGGGTGTCGTGGCGTATTTTGTTGGATGATCTGCAACTTGCTCTGAACCAATTACGAGACAGTGGCTCGGTTGATCTCGGAGCAAAAAGTAGCAGTTACCAAGCGTGGGGTCAGTGGCTTGAGGCCTATGCAGCGTCTGAAGATGTAGAGAAAGAACGTGCTTATTGGCATGACATCGTACAGGCCGAGGTGGAAGCAATAACGCCTGAGTTGGTGACGAGTGAGCAAGATGCCGATGAAAGTTGGCGTCAAAGTGAAACGGTCTCGTTAGCGTTAACAGTAGAGTCCAGTCTGGCTTTATTGCACCAGGCTAACCAGTGCTATAACACTCAGATAAATGATTTGCTCCTTACTGCTCTATTGCTGACGATCACAGAGTGGCAACATAGCCAAGCCATTCGCTTAGAGCTGGAAGGCCACGGGCGAGAGGTGCTGGACGATACGTTGAACTTGAACGACACGGTTGGTTGGTTTACGACGACCTACCCAGTTATTTTAACCAATGAATTCGATGATCTTGGCGCCCAGATCAAAGCGGTAAAAGAGCAGCTTCGTTCGGTTCCTAACAAAGGCCTTGGATTCGGTGTGCTAAAACACCTGTGTCAAGATGAAGGTTTAAACGCTGCGCCAACCTTGGATATTCTTTTTAACTATTTGGGCCAATTTGAGCACAGTGAAGAGAAGCAACATGGTGATGAAATTGTACTCAATGGCCGTTTTGAAGAGGCCGAGGCTTGCATTAGTTCCGAGCGAAAACGTACCCATCGTCTGAGTGTTGAAAGCATTGTTCAGCACGATCAGCTTCACTTGAGTATGGAGTTCAATCAGCAGCAGTACCAAAGTAGCACGATGGAAGCGCTGCTGAATCGCTATCATGATCATCTGAACAGCATTATTGAACACTGTGTCGCTGCGCCTCGCCAAAGTACGCCAAGTGACTATCCATTAGCCTTGATCAGCCAGGGTAAGCTGGATCAACTGCAAGCAGAGCATGATATTGCCGAGCTATATCCCGCTACCTCTATGCAAGCTGGTATGTTATTTCATTCTCAGTTGGCACCAGAAACGGGCCTCTACATTACCCAAATGGTGTTGGAGTTAGGCCAAGTCTCGCCTCAGGTTCTAAAGCAGGCGTGGCAAGTGTTGGTGGATAGACACGATGCGTTACGCACCGCGTTTGTTCACACTGGGCTCGATAAACCTTTGCAGCTTGTAGAAGTTAAAGCCGAGGTCCCATGGCGTGAAGAGCAGTGGTTGGAGTTAGAACATCAGGCGTTTGAAGATCGCTGGAGTGAGTTACTGGCGGCTGAAAAGCAAGTGCCATTCGACTTGAAACAGGCTCCGTTAATGAAGCTTGTGTTGGTACAGCAGTCTGCAGAGAGTTATCGATTGGTGTGGACTCACCATCACGCGCTGATTGATGGCTGGTGTCTTCCTTTATTGCTGAAAGACTTAAGTACGATTTATCAAAGTATCGCTTGTTCAAACACACTGGATTTACCGAGTACACCTGCTTATAAGCAATACATTAAATGGTTGTCTGAGCAAGATGAGTCGAAAGCAAGAACCTATTGGCAGGAGTACTTGTTAGGGTTCACCACGCCAACGTCAGTTTCCCAAGCAATACCAACGCTTATTGAGCAGGAAGAGGCATTGAATGGACAAGGGGAGCATCATGTTCAGCTGAATGAGTCGCTCTCTTCGCAGCTTCGTTCACGTGCTAAACAGATGAACGTGACATTAAGTGCTCTTTTCCAAGGGGCTTGGGCACTCTTATTAAGCCGTTACTGTCGTAGTCAAGATGTGGTGTTTGGTACTACTCGTTCTGGTCGACCAGAGGCCTTATCTGGTGTAGAAGATATGGTCGGTTTGTTTATTAATACATTACCGACAAGAGTTATTTTACCTGAGAATGATCTGTCGATTTCTCGTTGGGTTCAGCAAATCCATCAGTCTCAATTGTCCCATGATCAATACGCGCACAGTGCATTAGTGGATATTCACTCGTGGAGTGATGTGGACAGTGAAAACCCGTTGTTTGACTCCATTATGGTGTTTGAGAATTACCCGTTTGAGGTCAGTGAGGTGAGTTCTCAACCAGAACAAGGGTTGTGTATTAAAGACCTTAGTGCCCTTGAGCAGACCAATTTCCCGTTGTCTGTGGTCGTGATACCGGGAGATACGATTGAGATTAAGGTTTTATTCAATGGTGAAAAGCTTAGTGTTGATGCTGTGCATAAAGTGTCTCTGCATCTGAACACAATTCTTGAATCGGTGGCGAACAGTGTCGAGCAGAGTATCCATGATATTTCGCTGACAAATAAAGAGCACTACTCACATGACTGGCAGCCGTTGCAATTGACGGATTCAGATGTAGGCGTGGTCGCGCCATTTTTGAAAAGCGTTCAGCAATACCCAGATAAAGTGGCCTTAACCTATGGCGACATTGAACTAACCTACCGTCAACTGGATGAACAATCGGATCGTCTAGCAAGCTACTTATTAGCAAAAGGGGTTGAGCACGGTGATCGTATTGGCCTTTATTTGGAGCGTTCAGCAGAACTCATTGTTTCAATGCTGGCGATTTTGAAAACAGGATCTGCGTATGTGCCTTTGGATCCAGAACAAGGTGCAGATCGACTAAGCGTTATTATGCAAGATTGCCAAGCGAAGCTGATATTAACCCACCGTCAGCTTGCAGAATCCATGCAACAGAATAATGACGAGTTGGTCAATCTAAGTGACCCTCAAACGCTCATGGAGATTGATTCCGCATCATTAGAGCCTCTGAATCGCGCACAACCTGCGACGGCCAAAGATTTGGCTTACATTATCTATACGTCGGGTTCCACAGGGAAGCCAAAAGGCGTGGCGGTTGAGCAGGGCAGCATTGTTCATCTTGTTACGGACAATCAATATACGCCATTCAGTACAGCGAATGTGTTTGCACAGGCATCGAATCACTCCTTTGATGCGGCTACGTATGAAATTTGGGGGGCTTTGCTCAACGGGGCAAGCATGGTGTACGTGCCAAAGGCACACTTACTGTCACCAGAAAAATTGCAGCAACAATTGGTTGATGACAACATCGATACCATTTTTGTCACGGCGGCCCTATTTAATGCCACGGTTGATCAGATTCCGACAGCCTTTTCTTCACTTTGCCATTTATTGGTGGGCGGGGACGCTATTTCGGTGCCGCATGTAAATCTGTTACTGGCTGCAAACGGTAAACCAGAGCATTTTTGGAATGCCTATGGCCCGACAGAAAACACCACGTTCAGTGCATGGTATGAGATTACCGAGCAACAAAGTGTGTATCCTATTGGCCGACCATTAAAAACGGCGAGCGCTTATGTTCTTGATCCGGCAATGAAACCATTGTCGACGGGAGTCATCGGTGAGCTATACGTTGGTGGACCTGGGGTAGCGAGAGAATATTGGCAACGCGAAACATTAACGGCTGACAGCTTTGTTCAAGACTGTATGACGAACCGAGACGGTGATCGTCTGTATAAAACGGGTGATTTGGCCTATTGGGATGCGAAAGGCCAGATCGTGTGTTTAGGACGAGTCGATAAGCAAATTAAATTGCGAGGTTTTCGAATCGAGCTGGGTGAGATTTCGGCTGCATTGCATGCGATCCCGGGTGTTATCGATAATTTTGTTATGCTACGTGAGTCGAACGGCGATAAAAAATTGGTGGCGTACGTAGTATTGGATTCGGAGAAAGCGCAAGGGCTCTGGTCTGACAGCGAGCAGGCACTGAATGTGATCCAAAACCGTCTATCGGATCGACTAGCTAATTATATGATGCCATCGGCTTTTCAGGTACTACCGAGTTTGCCACTGAATGCGAATGGTAAAGTGGATTTTCGTGCTTTACCTGAACCAGATGCGTATCAAGATGATATCGAAAGCACACCGTTAGTGACGCTAACGGAAATTACGTTGGCTAACATTTGGTCTTCGTTGCTTGAAAGAGTGGTCGACAATCGTCAGCTGAATTTCTTTAGTGCTGGTGGTCATTCACTGTTAGCAATGCAATTAGTTGCTAAAATTCGTGATCAGTTCGAGGTTGAATGTCCGATCAACCAGGTATTCACACACAGCGTGCTTTCCGAGCAGGCGAAAGTGATTGAAGAGCTATTGGGCACAGGGAAGGCGGTATTACCATCTATACCGACAGCGAGTGAAGAGCAAAAGACGGTTCTCTCTTCTGCCCAGCAGCGACTTTGGTTTATTGACCAAATGGAAGGCACGAGCAGCCATTACAATATGCCAATGGCCATTAAACTAACGGGTGAAGTTGATCTTGATGCATTAAGTGTGGCATTTAAACACATTGTCACAAGGCACCAGAGCTTGAGAACGTGTTTTGTGTCAGACAATGGTGAGGTACGACAGCGTTTACAAGCTGAGCCTCAGAGTTGGTCGTTAACGGTTACGGATTTGTCTGCGCTGAAAAACGCGGAGCAGAAGAAACGACTACATGGCCTTCAGCAGCAAGAAGCAGAAACTTCATTTGATTTAAGCTGTGACTACATGTTGCGTACCTCTTTGGTTCGTTTGAGTGATGACGAAGCGGTATTGATGATCACCATGCATCATATTGCGTCGGATGGGTGGTCAATTGGTATTTTGTTTGATGAGCTAAGTCAGTACTACCATGCAGAGCGAAATCAGCAGACACCTGCGTTGAACTCTTTGCCTCTTCAATACAGTGATTACGCGGTTTGGCAGCGCCAGAATGATATGGTGGTTCTTGTTCAAGATCAGTTGGGTTATTGGAAAGATCATTTGGCTGGGTTACCGGCGGTACACAACTTGCCTCTCGATTTTGCTCGACCAGCGCAGCAGAGTTATCAAGGTCGATGGCATGTGGAACTGTTGGGCGAGAAGCGAACTGCCGCGTTTAAGCAACTGTGTCAAGATCAAGGGGCAACCTTATTCATGGGGCTGCATGCTGCTTTCTCAGTGTTACTGGGTCGCTACAGTAATGACACTGACATCGTGATTGGTACTCCTATTGCTAACCGCAATCAGCCATCACTTGAGTCGTTAATTGGCTTTTTTGTGAATACTTTGGTGCTGCGTTTGGATCTTGAGGGTAACCCAAGCTTCAGCGAACTTTTAAATCAAAGTAAAGCCACTAATGTTAAATCGTATGCGCATCAAGATGTGCCGTTCGAGCAAATCGTTGAGGCACTTCAGCCGCAACGTGATTTAAGTTATCACCCGCTGTTCCAAGTGATGTTGGCACTAAATACGGAGCAGCCTGAACTGGTTTTAGATGGAGTTGAAACGCAGACTTTACCCTTAAGTGAAAGCCGATCTCAGTTTGATTTAATGCTGACCGTCGACGAACAAGCGCACGATCTTACTTTGTCGTGGGAGTACAACATCGAACTGTTTGATGGCGACACTATTACGAGAATGGCAAGTCAGTTCAACCAGTTGATCGACAGTATTATTGCCGCGCCACAGCAAGATATTGGTAGCTTGTCATTACTGGAAGAGGCGGCAAAAGAACAATTGATGATAACTTGGAATGACACGTCGGCAGACTACCCGTCAGATGCCTGCATTCACCAGTTGTTTGAAGCGCAAGTTAAACAATCGCCTGACAGAGTGGCCATAACGTTTGAGAAAGAAAGCCTGACGTATCATGAGCTGAACCATCGTGCGAACCTTATGGCTCATCATCTCATTGAGCAAGGTGTTGGCCCAGAGACATTAGTGGGTATTTGCCTTAATCGTTCATTTAATATGGTGGTGTCAATTTTAGCTGTGAGCAAGGCGGGTGGTGCTTATGTGCCACTTGATCCGAGTTACCCTGCTGAGCGTTTGTCTTACATGTTAGAGAATAGCGAATCACAGGTGTTGATCACCGATAGCCAGCTAGAGTCGACACTCGCGCTGACCGTAGATAAGCGTGTGCTAGTGGATAGCAATGAATTTTGGCAGCAGGTAGACGATGGTTATGGCAAGCTGGGCAACCCGCACGTCGCTGACCTGAGTCCACACAACTTGGCGTACGTCATTTACACTTCTGGCTCTACGGGTAAGCCTAAAGGGGTTATGAATCAACATTCTGGCTTAGTGAACCGTATTCACTGGATGCAGAAGGCGTACAACCTAACGCCAGTTGACAATGTTTTACAGAAAACACCGTTTGGTTTTGATGTGTCTGTGTGGGAGTACTACTGGCCATTGGTGACGGGTGCTACCGTGGTAATGGCCCGACCTGAAGGCCACAAAGATGTTGATTATCTCATTGAGGTAATTAACCACTCACACATCAGCGTGATGCATTTTGTTCCCCCAATGCTGGCGAGTTTTATGGCTGATGGTCGTTATAAAGACCAAACGGACAGCTTGCGTTTAGTGGTGTGTAGTGGTGAAGCTCTGTCTGTTGACGTGCAAAATCGCTTTTTAGCCAATCATAAGGCAGAGCTTCATAACCTTTATGGCCCAACAGAAGCCGCCATTGATGTTAGTGTATGGCAATGTCAGCCAGACTTTACTGGTCGTTCTGTACCTATTGGCAAGCCGATAGATAATATCAAACTGCATATCTTGGATAATCAACTGAACCCTGTACCTGTTGGGGTTGTTGGCGAACTGTTTATTGCCGGTGTTGGTGTGGCCCGTGGTTATTATAATCGAGCCGATCTAACGGAAGAGCGCTTTATTCGCAACCCGCACGCAGAAAATCAGACAGAATCTAGGCTGTACCGTACTGGCGATCTCGCTCGTTGGTTGCCAACCGGGGACATTGAATATTTAGGCCGAATCGACCATCAAGTTAAAATTCGTGGGTTTAGGATCGAATTGGGTGAAATTGAAACGGCTTTAGGTCAGTTTGATGAGGTGAGCCAGAGTGTGGTGGTTGCTCATGAAACATCCCTAGGAGACAAACATCTTGTTGCGTATTTAGTGCCAGCGAAAGAGGTTGATGACGCTAATAAATGGCTCAATATGCTTGGTCAAGGTTTAGCTCAAAGCTTACCGGAGCACATGGTTCCGAGTGCTTGGATGGTACTAGAAGCATTACCATTAACACCTAATGGCAAAGTGGATAGGCGAGCGCTTCCGGTTCCTGAATTGCAACGTCAGGTAGATTATGTTGAGCCAGAAACAGAGACTGAAAGAGCGCTCTCGGCATTGTGGCAGTTGGTGTTAAACACAGATGATGACGTGGGCAGACAAGCGAACTTCTTCTCAATGGGGGGGCATTCACTCCTTGCGATTCGTCTGATTGCGGATATTCGTGAGCAGTTTAATGTCACGCTAAGTGTCAGGAATATTTTCACGCATCCCGTCTTATCTGAGTTGGCGTCTCTTATTGATGGTAGCCATCTGAACACCGAATCGGTTGAAATTGGTGTCTCGACACGCCCGGATATTCTTCCTCTCTCTTATGCACAGCAGCGTTTGTGGTTCTTAGAGCAACTGGAAGAGCAAAGTGACACTTACAATATGCCATTGGCATTGTCTTTGAGCGGTGATTTGAACGTTAAGGCACTGCAATACGCTCTTGATGGTATTTTGGCTCGTCATGAAAGCTTACGAACCTGTTTTATCAGTCAAGAAGGGCAGGTTGAACAGCATATCTTAAGTGCGGAAACGTCTTTGCCACTCAGTATGATTGATCTCAGTGATCTACAGGGGGCAGAGCAAGCACAGCGCGTGATGGAGCTTCGTCAACAAGAAGCATCAGCGCCCTTTGCACTGCATCGCGATCTGATGATCCGAGCGACGCTACTGATGCTGAGCGACGATGAACAGGGCCAGCAGCCTCAGCATATTTTGTTACTCACCTTGCACCACATTGCTGGCGATGGGGTGTCGTTGGACATTCTACTGCGAGAGTTGAACCAGTTTTACCTTGCTTATGAGAAAGGGCAAACACCAGCATTAGCGGCAATGCCGATCCAGTACGTAGATTATGCCTTATGGCAGCTGGATTATTTACAAGGGAGTCGACTTGAAAGTGAACTGCGTTATTGGCAGTCGCGCTTGTCAGGTATGCCTGATGTTCATGGTTTACCACTTGATAAGCCAAGACCGAACACTCAGTCTTACGCTGGTGCTTTGGTTCAACAGGCTCTCCCTGCGGCATTAGCGAGGGACTTAAACGCGTATTTACAATCGCAAAACAGCAGTTTGTTTATGGGAATGCAAGCCGCGTTCAGTTTATTGCTGAGTCGTTACAGTGGTGAGTCGGACATCATATTGGGAACCCCTGTGGCAAACCGTGAGCAAAAAGAGCTTGAATCGTTGATTGGCTTTTTTGTGAATACCTTAGTATTGCGAACAGATGTGGACAAACGTCTCTCATTCAATGAATTGCTGGCACAATGCCGTGATAATGCGCTAGACGCGTATGCTCATCAGCAGCTGCCGTTTGAGAGATTAGTGGAAGCTATTCAACCGAACCGAGATCTTAGCCATCATCCTTTGTTCCAAATTATGTTGGTTGTGGATACTCAGTTAGAAACAACACGCTCTCTAGGAACATTGGAACTGGAAGCACTTGAGTCTGATACGTCTACCTCGAAATTTGATTTAACGTTGAATGTTGTCGATGGGGTTAATGAGCAAGGACAATCTGAAGTGACGTTGTGTTGGGAATACAGCACGGATCTGTTTGAAGGTGAGACCATTCATCGTTTATCTGGCCACTTGATCCAATTGCTGTCTGACATTGTTTCACAGCCTGAGACGAAAGTGGAACAGCTCTCTTTGTTAAATGAAACCGAACAAGCGCAGTTGTTAGTGAAAGGAAGCGCAGCTCAGACTTGGCCAGTAACAGATTGTCTTTATGAAGAGATTGAGCGACAGGTCTTAGAAACGCCAGAAGCAACGGCGTTAGTGTTTGACGGGCAGCAGATGAGTTACGCCCAAATGAATGCTAAAGCTAACCAGTTAGCGCATTATCTTGTTGAGCAAGGGGTTGGGCCAGATTGCTTAGTTGGGATGTGTTTGTCTCGTTCGGCTGAAATGATCATTACCATTTTGGCGATTCATAAAGCGGGTGGTGCGTATGTTCCACTGGATGTGAGTTATCCAGTGGATCGCCTTAGTTACATGATGGAAGACAGTGATTGTAAATTGGTGATCAGCGAAACCGAACATCAAGGTAAGTTGGTTGGTGCAGACGTGCCTGTTGTTTTACTCGATACGGCTAATACAAAAGCCATGTTGCATCCATACTCCGAAGAAAATATTTCATCATTAAACCAAAAGGTGACGCCGTCACACCTTGCGTACGTGATTTATACTTCAGGTTCAACAGGTAAACCAAAAGGGGTAATGATTGAGCACCGCGCACTAAGCAGCCACATCAAGAGCATTTGTGTGGCGTATGGCATTAGTGCGCAAGACAAGGTGCTGCAATTCTCCAACATAGGGTTTGATGCTTCTGTCGAGCAAGTGTTTGAAGCTTTGATCACTGGTGCCAGCCTATACATTCGTCCAGAAACATTATGGACATCGACAGAATTTGTTGAGTGGCTAAAAGACAACCCAATCACGATTACGGAATTTCCTCCGCTGTATGCTAAAGCTTTGCTTGAGCCCGTCTTGGCGGATGTCGATTTCTGGCGAACGACGTCGTTGTCGAGGTTGATCGTCAGTGGTGATGTGCTTAACGCTGACTTTGCACGCGCGTGGCAAACTGGCCCTGCGCAAGAGGCGTGTCAGCTTATTAATAACTACGGGCCGACGGAAACCACGATTTCATCGACACTGCATTGGCTTGGGGAAGAGGTTGTCAGTTCGAGTGTGCCGATTGGCCGAGCCACCTTGGATACGCGTGTGTATGTTGTGGATGAACAGATGCAATTGGTGCCGGAAGGCGTCCCAGGTGAACTATTACTCGGCGGTGTGGGTGTTGCTCGTGGTTATCTAAACCGAGAAGAACTGACTGCAGAGAAATTCATTGCCGATCCGTTTATGAATGATTCGCAAGCCCGCGTTTATCGCACTGGTGACCGAGTTCGTTGGATGGCAAACGGAGAGCTGGAGTTTTTTGGCCGTTTTGATACCCAAGTGAAATTGCGTGGTTTCCGAATTGAGTTAGGGGAAATTGAAACGGCTCTGCGCGAGAGTGACGAGGTGGAAGACGCGGCAGTTATTGTGCGTGAAGATCAATACGGCGACAAACAGTTAGTGGCTTATTTAGTGGCTGAAGCCGTAGATGAGAACGCTCTTATTGTTCACTTAAAGCAGGTACTGCAACAATCGCTGCCTGGCTTTATGATCCCAAGCTCTTGGTCTGTACTTGCGGCTTTGCCGATTAACGCCAATGGTAAATTAGACAGAAAAGCGCTACCTGAACCTACATATGGCTTAGAAGATGAGTACGTTGCACCGACGACACAAACGGAACATCAGCTGGCGAACATTTGGCAAGATGTACTGGGTATGGCGTCGCCGATCAGTGTCGAAGCAAACTTTTTTGGTCTAGGGGGTCATTCACTGCTGGCTGTTCGTCTTATTGCACAAATCAGTGCTCAGTTAGGATGTGAGCTGTCAGTGAAACAGATCTTTGTTACGCCAACTTTGCTTGAAATGGCGGCAGTTATTGATGACACGCCAAAATCTGTTCAACAGGTGATACCAAAAGCGGATCGTAGTCAGTCATTACCTCTGTCGTTTGCTCAGCAGCGTATGTGGTTCATGCAGCAACTTGAAGGTGGCAGTAGCTATAACATGCCAGGGGTATACCGACTTTCGGGAGAGATCTGTCCAACAGTACTGGCCCAAGCATTGACACACTTAGTGGAACGACATGAATCCTTACGCACCTGCTTTACCAAAGTGGATGACGTGTTGTGTCAGAAGATAGTTTCAAGCCCTGAATTGTTGGCGTTACCACTGCATGATTTAAGTGGGTTAGATAAGGCCGCACAAGATACGACACTTAAGCAACTGATTACGCAAGAAGCAAATGCCGTGTTTGATCTCGAACGTGATCTTATGCTTCGTGCTCAATTGGTTAAGTTGAATGACGTGTCTTGGGTATTGCTACTGACTCAGCATCATATTGCGTCCGATGGTTGGTCATCAGAGCTGCTATTATCAGAGCTTAGTCATGTATATGGTGCGTTAAATCAGAATAACCCCGTAACACTGGCCCCATTGTCGGTGCAATACGCGGATCATGCGCTATGGCAACGCACTCATTTGCAGGGAGAAGTATTAGACAAGCAAGTTAGCTACTGGCAAAACCAATTAGCGGGGATCCCTGATGTGCATGGATTACCGCTTGATAAACCAAGGCCACAGCAACAGAGCTATGTCGGCGCTGTTCATACCTTGGATATCCCAGAGCAGCTTTCAAGTGGGTTTAATCAGCTTTGCCAATCGCATGGCGTGAGCTTGTTCATGGGTATGCAAGCGGCTTACTCCTTGATGTTAAGTGCTTACAGCGGCGAAATGGATATTGTAATAGGTACGCCAGTTGCAAACCGTGAGCTGTTGGAGCAACAGAGCATGGTGGGCCTATTTGTGAACACCTTGGCGATGCGTAGCGATCTTTCTGGTAACCCGAGCTATGCGCAGCTACTACAGCGCAGCAAGGAAACGGCTTTGGCTGCCTATGAACATCAAACGTTGCCATTTGAACAATTAGTGGAAGCCCTTCAGCCAAATCGTGCGATGAGCCATCATCCATTGTTCCAAGTGTTTTTAAACGTCAATGAGTTTGCAACTGAAGATAGTGTAGAGTTTGGCCATGCCACGCTTGAAGAATGGCCAATTGCAAATCACACGGCGAAATTTGATATCACTCTGAATGTAATGGCAAGTCGTACCCAAAATACAACAGGTTTTACGTGTTATTGGGAGTACTGCACGGATTTATTCCAATCAGAAACCATTGAACGAATGGCGAAGAGTTTTATTCATGTACTTCAATCTATGGTGGATTCGCCAGAGCATACGATTGAGCACTTGGCCGTTTTTGATGAGTCTGAACAGCAAGATGGGTTAGCGAAATTGAACCAGACTCAGATTGAGTACCCAGATAAAGAGAGCGTTGCATCTTTGTTTGAAGCTCAAGTGGAGCAGACGCCTGAAGCGACTGCTGCAACGTTTGGTTCTATGTCGTTCAATTATGCCGAGTTGAACCACAGTGCGAATCACCTTGCAAGCCAGTTACAAGCAATGGATGTTCAGTCCGATACCTTGGTGGGTATTTATTTGGATCGTTCAATGTCCATGCTGGTGTCACTGCTGGCTGTTCTTAAATCGGGTGCTGCGTATGTACCGCTAGACCCAAATTACCCGCAAGACCGTATTCAAGGAATGATTCAGCACAGTAAATTACAGCGTGTGATCACCACCCCTGAACTTGCGGTGCATCTACCTAAGCATATTAATACGGTGCTTATTGAAGAACATAACGTGTCTGTTAATGCTCACGTAGTGTGCACGAATCCACAGCGTACAGAAGCAAGCTGTCATGATTTGGCTTATGTGATTTACACCTCTGGTTCGACTGGGGAGCCAAAAGGCATCGCGGTAGAAAATCAATCCGTGGTGAACTTTTTGTATTCCATGGCGAAGGAGCCGGGAATTAACCATGATGATGTGTTGCTGGCCGTGACTTCAATGTCCTTTGATATTCATGTGCTAGAGCTGTATTTGCCACTCTTATTTGGAGGCCATGTTGTGATTGCCTCAACAGAGGAAAGGTATGATCCAAATCAGCTTGCTAGGCTCATGTCTCTGCATCATGTCACTGTGATGCAGGCGACGCCGTCAACGTGGCAGATGCTGGTAAACAGCGGTTGGCAAAGTGATTCAGGGCTTCGAATGATTTGTGGCGGAGAAGCCATGCCAGAGTCGTTAAAAGCGCGGTTGTTGTCGTCAAACAAAGCCAACCTTTGGAATGTTTATGGTCCAACGGAAACGACGGTGTGGTCTTCGGCTATTGAGTTGACACCAGAATCAGCCATCGTACTGGGGCGCCCTGTGGCAAATACACAGTTCTATATCCTAAATTCCAACGGACAGCGAGTACCGTCAGGCGTGCCGGGAGAGCTGTATATTGCTGGTGATGGCCTAGCAAGAGGTTACCTACACCGTGACGATTTGACTGAGGTGGCTTTCCTCGATAACCCATATCGTGAAGGTGAGCGCATGTATCGCACAGGAGATCTCGTGCGTTGGTGGCCTGAAGGCGAGATAGAGTATTTGGGGCGTATGGATCATCAAGTGAAAATTCGAGGGTTCCGAATTGAACTTGGCGAGATTGAAGCCGCTTTAGACAGTCTTGATGACATTTGTTCAAACGTTGTTGTTGCCAGTGAAGCGGAGTCTGGGGATAAATTCCTGGTCAGTTATTTGGTGCCATCGGTTGAGGTTACCGATGAAAGCACGTGGCTGATGGAAGTGCAGAGCAAATTAGCCCAAAAGTTACCTGAGCATATGGTGCCAAGTGCCTTGATGATCTTGGAGGCCTTGCCGCTGACGCCAAATGGGAAAATAGATCGTAAATCTTTACCTAAGCCGCAATTACACAGTGTTGACGATTACTTAGCGCCAGAAACCGACAGTGAAAAAGCGTTGGCAAAAGTATGGCAATCATTACTGAATGTGGATAAGCCCATTGGGCGGCACGCGCACTTTTTCGGGTGCGGTGGGCACTCTTTATTAGCGATTGAATTGATCACCGCCATCAAACGAGAAATGTACGTCACGCTACCACTTTCTGCCGTATTTAAAGCTCCAGTGCTAAGTGATCTCGCTGCCGAGATCGCTAGCCTGCACAATGAGCATCTGTCGGGTAAAGCCGATCAGACTCCAATTGCGATATTGGCTGATCGTGGTCATCAGCTGCCATTGTCTTATGCCCAACAACGTTTGTGGTTTATACAACAAATGGAAGGGACTACGCGCCAATACCACATGCCTGCGGTGCTAGCCATGTCGGGTGAGGTAGATGCGAGGGTCTTGCAAGGTGCGCTAACTTACGTTGTTCAACGTCATGAAGTGTTAAGAACGACTTATCACAACGACGACAGTGGTACTGCGTATCAGCGTATTGGTGCTATGCCAGAGAAGGTTGATCTGATGATGCATGATTTGTCTTTCTTGGATGAATCCGAGCAGAACATGCATTTAGCGGGATATCAACACACCTTTATTGAGCAAGATTTTGACTTAAGCTCGGATTTAATGGTTCGTGCAAGTTTGGTCAAGTTGTCTAATACTAAATCGGTTTTCCTTGTGGTGATGCACCATATTGCCAGTGATGGCTGGTCTGCGGGTATTTTCATTAATGAAGTTAGCCAGGCTTACAACCAGTTATGTCGTGGAAAGCAACCTAGCTTGAAAGCGTTGGATCTGCAGTATGGCGATTTTTCTCATTGGCAGCGCAGTAATTTAAGTCAAGAGGCTTTGTCAGAGCAGTTAGGTTATTGGCGTCAACAATTAGCTGATTTGCCAGAAGTTCACGGCTTGCCGTTAGATAAGCCGCGACCTGCGAAACAGTGTTACACCGGCGATGTGGTTGAACATTCCATAAGCCAAAACATGACAAGCGACTTAGTGAGCCGATGCCAAGCTCACAATGCAACACTGTATATGGGTCTAAATGCGGTATTTTCGTTGTTAATCAGCCGTTATAGTGGCGATAACGATATTGTTATTGGCTCGCCAGTGGCAAATCGTGAGCAACCAGAGCTGACCGGGTTGATTGGATTCTTTGTCAATAACTTGGTGATGCGCACTCAGGTGGAGCCACAAAGCTCATTTGATGCGTTGATCGAGCAAACGAAAACGAGGGCTTTAGAGGCTTATGCTCATCAAAGTATCTCTTTTGAGCACCTTGTGGACGAGCTAAAGCCAACGCGGGATTTAAGCCATCATCCGCTGTTCCAAGTAATGCTCGTGTTACAGAACACGCCTCAAGATGATGCTGTGTTTGAAGGAGTGACATGTCAAAGCTTGGCAATTAAAACGGAGACCACATCGTTTGACTTAACGCTTAATGTTGAGCAAACCGAGAGTGGCTTGTCACTCAGCTGGGAGTTCAATACGAGCCTGTTTGAACGTAGCACAATCGCTAAGATGGCCGCTCATTTTGAGTTGTTGTTGGCAGAAGCGCTGCGTGCTCCAAATGTTCCGGTACAAAACCTCAACTTCATGAGTGATCAGGAGCAGCAGTTGGTTATTGAACAGGGGCAATGCCTGCTAACAGATGATCATCATCGAGTCTCTGGCCAATGCGTTCATCAATTGATTGAAGCACAGGCCAGCGAGTATCCAAATACAATTGCATTGTCTTTTGAAGGGGTGGACGTCAGTTATCAAGAGCTGAACGAACGTGCTAACCAAGTCGCGCATTACTTCATAGAACAAGGCTTAAAACCAGATGGTTTAGTGGGTATTTGCTGTGAGCGATCCATTGAATTAATGGTGATGATGCTCGGGGTGTTGAAAGCGGGTGGAGCTTACTTACCACTGGATCCTAGTTATCCGGAAGAACGTCTGGCTTACATGGTTGATGACAGTCAGTTAAGCCTAATTGTGACTCAAATGAAGTGGCAATCTAAGCTACCCACCCATCAAGGTTTGGTGGTGCTTGAAACGCTTTTACCAGAAATAACCAACAAGCCTGTGAGTAATATTGCACCGAAGGTTATCGGGCTTTCACCGAGTAAATTGGCTTACGTTATTTACACATCGGGTTCAACCGGTAAGCCGAAAGGGGTGATGTTACCACACGAGGGTTTAGTGAATCTGGTCATCACACAGCAGCAGTTATTCGGTGTTGATGCGCAAAGTTGTGTATTGCAATTTGCATCATTTAGTTTCGATGGCGCTGTATTTGAATGGGCTGGAGCGCTGTGTTCTGGGGCTCGTTTAGTTTTAATTAAAGAAGAGGTGGTTCATTCGGCTGAGCTGTTGACCGAAACCGTCAATAATCAAGGGATCAGCCACATTACCCTTCCACCAGCGCTATTGCCAGCACTGGATGTTAACGCTTGGGGCGGCGTGAGCCACATGATCATTGCAGGAGACAGCTGTCCACTACCATTAGCACAACAATGGGCTGTAGGACGTCGTTTGTTCAACGGATATGGTCCATCAGAAGCGACAGTGTGTGCTACGTTTGGGCGTATTGAACCGGATTGTCAGCAGCTTGATATTGGTAACGCCATTCCTGGTAAGGCCGTGTATGTGCTGGACTCTCAGCGTCAGTTAGTGCCAATGGGCGTTACTGGAGAGCTTTATGTCAGCGGAACAGGGACAGCACGCGGTTATTTACACAAAGAGCAACTGACGGCGGAGCGCTTTATTCCAAGTCCATTTAAAGAAGGTCGTACTCTATATCGTACCGGAGATAAGGTGCGCTGGAATAGCCAAGGTAAATTGGAATTTGAAGGTCGTGTCGATCACCAAGTGAAACTCAGAGGCTTTAGGGTTGAATTGGGTGAGGTGACATCGGTGATCTTGCAGCAGCCATGCGTCAAAGAAGTGTATGTCATGGTGCGTGAAGACCAAACCGGGGATAAACGTTTGGTGGCTTATTGGTCAGAAGCAAGCTCTGCTGAAGAGGTTGCAATGTCTGCTATGAGTTCAGACGAGCTGAAAAGCGCCATTAAAGATCAGCTTCCGGGTTATATGTTGCCGTCGGCGTGGGTGAAACTTGACAAAATGCCACTTAACGCGAACGGAAAGGTAGACAGAAAGCAGTTACCTGAACCTGATTATTCGGCACTTGGGGTGTCATATCAAGCAGCAAGCAATGACGTGGAAGTGGCACTGTGCGATGTTTGGAAGTCAGTTCTGGGGATTTCGGCTGTCGGCGTGAATGATAATTTCTTTAGCCTAGGCGGGGACTCCATTCTTGCCATGCAGGTGGTGTCTCAGTGTAAAGCGGTTGGCTATCAGATCACTACTCGCCAGTTATTTGAATATCAAACTGTGAAAGGGTTAGCGGAAAATGCGAAAGCAGTCAGTACGCAAATCACTCAGTCTAGCGTAAGTGGAGATCAACACTTATTGCCGATCCAGCGCTATTTCTTCGAAGGAGATCAGCAACATCGTCATCACTTTAATCAGGCCCAATGGTTCAGTTTACCTGATGGCTCAACGGAGGCCTTTTTAAGGGAACTCTTTGTGCGCTTGTATCAGCGTCATGATGTGATGCGACTCCATTTTAGCCAGGATGAGGTTGGTGAATGGCAAGGTCAGTACTTACCAGAATGTGAGAACAGCCCAAGTGACGTATTTACCAAGGCTTTGTGGGTAGAAGATTGTCGCCATGTATCAGAAGACGAACTGAGCGACCATATTCTTGAATTGGCCAACCGAGCACAAGCAAGCTTATCACTAAGCCAGCGTGAAAATGGAACCTTGTGCCGTTGGGTCTGGTGCCAATTACCGGAAGGTCAAGAAGATAAATTGTTGTGGGTAATGCATCACCTTATTGTTGATGGTGTTTCGTGGCGAATTTTAGCGCAAGATTGGCATACCGCTCTTGAGCAAAATCAGCGTCAACAACCCGTTGTGCTTGCTGGTAAAACCCACAGTTACCAGCAATGGGGTGAATGGCTCAAGTCCTACAGTCAATCAGAAGCCCTGATGGAAGAAAAAGCGCATTGGTTAACTGTGCTGAATACACCAACGGGAACCGTTTCATCATTACTTGAAGAGAGCCACGTCGTGACGCTGGAAGCACAGAGAAACGTAGTGACATTGTGCTTCGATAAAGCTCAAACGAAGCAGTTACTCTCTGATGCAAACCAGTGTTACCACACGCAGATTAACGATTTGCTCCTGTCAGCTCTTGTGGCCAGTTATGGTGCCATCACTGGTCAAGAAAACATGAGGCTGGATCTTGAAGGGCATGGCCGTGAAGTGGAGGTGATTTCTTCTGGCGATTATGTTTCTGAGCAGATTGATCTTAGCCAAACGGTGGGGTGGTTTACCAATGTGTATCCAGTCTTACTTCGTAAAGAGCGTCATCAAGATATCGGCGAGTTGATCAAAAGTGTGAAAGAGCAATTACGTGCCATTCCAAATAAAGGGATCGGACACGGTCTATTACGTTATTTGGTGGAAGACGAGGCCATTATTCACGCTGATCGTCCGTCTGAAATTGTCTTTAACTATTTAGGGCAATTTAGCAGTGATGGTAAGGAAGATAAGGCTTTCAGCGTCCTTGGAGACGAAGTCAGCAGATTAAGGCAGCGTACACACGGCATTGAAGTGACTGGAATCGTGGTGGACGGCGCACTAGAGTTTACCTTTGATTATGATGCGTACGTTTTCCCACAAGCGTCAGTGCTTGCCGCTCAGTATCAAACGAACTTAGAGCATATTATCGAGCATTGTGTGACTCAGGCTGGTGGTCATACACCATCGGATTTCCCGCTTGCTGCGTTAACGCCTTCAGAAATCAATGCGTTAGACATGAAGTACCCGAACTTGGTGGACGTTTACCCAAGTACTGCCATGCAACAAGGGCTATTGCTTCATAGTGAAATGGCCGATGGCGCTGGTATGTACATGTGTCAAATGCAGATGGTATTAGAGCAATTGGACTTTACTCGCTTTAAGTTGGCCTGGGAGCAGGTTGTTGCACGCCATGATATTTTCCGTACGGGCTTTACGGAGAATGAATCGGGTTCATTGTTGCAAGTGGTGATGAAAGAGGTTGTATTGCCTTGGCAGGAATTCGATTGGTGTGCATTGGATGAAGATGAGCAAACATCAGAGTTAAAAGAGCTGTTGAATCATGAACGTGTTACGTCATTCGAATTAGGGCAAGCCCCGTTAATGCGTTTTGCTTTGATAGCGGAGTCGGAGCATCGAAGCCGTTTTGTTTGGACGAACCATCATGCATTGTTAGATGGCTGGTGTCTGCCTATTGTATTTGATGAGGTCATGAAGGCTTACATGGCAATAGGTTCGGGTGAGCTTGTCTCGTTACCAACAGTCAGACCTTACCGTCATTACGTCGATTGGTTGCAAAAGCAGTCAGAATCGGACGCCAAAATGTACTGGCAGTCTTATTTATCTGGCGTTACGGCACCCACTTCTCTAAGCGGTTTCAATCGAAGAAGCGAGCGGAATCAAGGGGCGTTAGTCAAGGGCGAAAAAACCTTAACGCATTGGTTAGATGTGGCAACAACAGACAAGCTGACACAGTTTGCTAAGCAAAGCCAAGTGACTCTAAATACAGTCATTCAGGGCGCTTGGGCATTGTTGTTAGGCCAATACAGCGGTGAAAATACGGTGGTGTTTGGCTCGACTCGCTCTGGTCGTAATATTCCGCTTCAAGGTGTCGATAACATGATTGGCTTGTTTATCAATACACTGCCAGTGAAAGTTGACGTGTCTGGAGGCAAGTTGGCACTCAGCGCTTGGTTACAACACTTACATACTTCGCAGCAGGATCACGATACTTATGCTTACAGCTCGTTAACTGATATTCAAGCGTGGAGTGATGTACCACAAGGGGATGCTTTGTTTAATTCCTTGGTTGTGGTGGAAAACTACCCTGTTGATACATCGGTTGCGCAAGAGGGAGAAGCGCGTATGCCTCGCCTTGTTGAATCTTCAGGAGAGGAACAAACTAATTTCCCAATTACTTTGATGGTGGTGCCGGATGAAAGTACCGAAATTAAATGGTTGTATCAGTCCGAGCAAGTGAATGCCGATGCAATGGATCGAGTAGCCAAGGACTTCAAGCGACTTCTTCTATTGATGTTAGACGATCCACAACAAGAACTTGAGAGTGTGTCTTTACTGACAAAAGAAGAAGCGGAGCAATCTCTGGTTCAGTGGAATAAAACGCAAACGGACTACAATCGTACGTTAACACTTGCCCAGTTGTTTGAGGCGAATGTTGTGCATTCACCGTCTAAGGCTGTGTTGGTGCATGGAGAAGATCAGGTTAGTTATCAGGTGTTGAATGCGAAAGCGAACCGCTTAGCGCATCAGTTGCGGGCAGAAAAGGTTTCTTCCGGTCAGTTTGTTGGTCTGTGTCTTGAATCTGGCATCGATATGATCACGGCTTTGTTGGCCATTGTGAAGGTGGGAGCAGTTTATGTGCCGATCGATCCTAATTACCCAGCAGCACGAGTAAAGCACATACTCGAAGATACACAATTGCCGCTGGTGTTAACCAATAAAGCTCTGGCAGAGCGGTTACCAAGTGGAAGTTATCGTTCTCTGTGCCTCGATGATGCTGATTTACAAAGTGCGTTGTCCCTTCAGAGTGACGAGAACCTTCCCCATATCATTGGTGATCCATCGCAGTCGTTGGCGTATGTGATGTACACCTCTGGATCAACGGGTACGCCAAAAGGAGTGAAGGTGACCCAGCGTGGTGTTGCTCGATTGGCTGTTAATAACCGCTCATTGCCATTGTCTAGCGATACGGTGATGTTGCAGTGCGCTTCCGTTACATTCGATGCCGCGACGCTTGAAGTTTGGGGGCCATTATTGAATGGTGGGCAGTTAGTTCTGTACCCAGACTCTTTGGTTGATGCTCAGCAACTTGGTAATGTGATTGATCGCTATAGTGTGAATACGATGTGGTTAACGTCAGGACTATTTGATCAGTTTGTTGCCATTAACGATCGCCGCTTGCCAAGTTTGACTTATGTGCTGACTGGAGGTGATGTGGTGAATCCTCAATCCGTGCATTCGTTCTATCAACAGCAGTCTCAAGTCACCGTCATTAACGGGTATGGTCCGACGGAAAATACGACCTTCACGACCTGCTTTACTGTGCCGAGAGAGTGGGAAGCCGATCAAGCGCTACCGATAGGGCAGCCTATTTCAAATACCACGGTGTATGTATTGGATAGTAATAGAAAGCCATTACCAATCGGTGGTATTGGGGAGCTATACACTGGCGGTGAAGGCTTGGCACAAGGTTACTTGAATCAAGACAAGTTGACAGAGCAGCGTTTTGTACCAAACCCGTGGAGTTGTGGGGAAAACGATGCATGCTTGTATCGCACCGGGGATTTGGTTCGTTGGCAGGAAGACGGCAACTTAATGTTCGTTGGAAGGGCCGACGATCAAGTGAAGATTCGTGGTTATCGCATTGAGTTAGGTGAAATTGAGAACATGTTATTAAGCCATAACGAGGTAGATAGTGCCTTAGTCATGGCAAAAGACAGGTTCATCGGTGGTGTATCACACAAACAGTTGGTTGCTTATGTTGTAACGCAAGATCAATCCGCAGAGCTTGAAAAAGCAATTGGGGATTGGTTAGCCACTCAATTACCTCATTACATGCACCCTGAACATATTGTTGTGCTTACTGAATTCCCGTTGACATCAAACGGGAAGGTTGATCGCCGAGCGTTACCAGAGCCTGCACTTCAGCAAGAGAGTGAATTCGTATCACCAGAAACTGAGACGGAAGTGGCATTGAGTCAGTTGTGGCAAGAGCTTCTGCAAGTGACGGAGCCAATGAACATCAATGTCAGTTTCTTACATATTGGTGGTAACTCACTGCTCTTGATGCGTCTAAATGCCATGATAAAGGCGAAATTTGACGTTAACTTACCGATAGAGGCGTTGTTTAGGCAACCGACCATCAAAGGGCTATCGGTGTTAATTGATGATGAGAAAGCCTTCGAAGAAGATGGCATGTTAGATGAGATCTTACAGCAGGTTGAAGGTTTAGATATGGATAATTTAGATTTGTCTGAACTCGACTTGGATGCTGATGAACTCAGTGATCTGGAAGCGCTTTTAGGTGATGACAACCAAGATTGAGTTTCACTCTAGAAAATCAATGACCTAATCCCTCATGGAATAATACGCAAAGGCTCTGTCGATTATCGGCAGGGCCATATTGCCACACAAAATTAATGGAATGAGAACAGAGTATGGCTACTCAAATTAAGAATAAACTCGATAATTTATCGCCGGAAAAACGTGCGCTAGTAGAGAAATTGTTGGCAAAAAAGAAGCAGCAAAAACAGGCAAAACATCGAGACTCACAGATTGCGATCCCAGACAAAAAGAGAACAGAATCTGCGCTGTCTTTTGCGCAGCAACGTCTGTGGCTGTTGGATCAATTAGAAGGGGGAAGTTCGCATTACAACATTCCGACAGCATTGCATATTAACGGATCGTTAGACAGGGAAGGATTACATAAGGCATTTGAAAAAATCATTGCTCGCCACAGTGCTTTACGTACAGTGTTTCAAGGAGAAAACGAGCACGCAGTGCAAAAAATTAAAGCGCTCCCCGTCGATTTTTCCTTTGAAGTAACCGATCTGTCTCTGACAGAAGATCCGCGTTTTCGTGTGGGTGATGATCAGACCATTGATGATGTTATACAGAACATCCAGCCTGATCTTGAAAAAGAAGCCAGCTATACCTTTGACTTATCGTTAGATACTTTGATGCGTTGCCACTTATGGGTGATCGATGAGAGGAATGCTATTTTGCTCATCGTTGTCCACCATATCGCCGCGGATGGTTGGTCGATGGGGGTGTTAACCGAAGAGTTGAATCAGTTCTATCGAGAATGTGTCGATGATAAAGCAAACACATTGGCACCAATAACAGTTCAATATGTGGATTATGCTGCCTGGCAACGGGAGCAGCTGAGCGGTGAAAACCTCCGACAGCAGCTGGAACACTGGCAAGGCTGTTTAGCAGATCTGCCCAGTTTACATGGCTTGCCATTGGATAGAGAAAGGCCGAGCCAGCCTTCTTATCAAGGCCAACACTTACAAACCGAAATTTCATCCAGTGTTGCCAAGGCTTTTAAAGCGTGCTGTGCTGAGCAGGGCGCCACATTGTTTATGGGGATCTATGGTGTACTGAGTGTCTTAATTGCTCGTTATAGTGGCGAGCGTGATGTTGTGATAGGGACCACGGCGGCAAACAGAGATCAGCATGAAATCGAAGGTCTTATTGGGTTTTTCGTTAATATGTTGGTGTTAAGACAAAAACTGCCTTCTGATGCGAGCTTTAACGATGTGCTTAAAGAAAGTAAACGTATTGCGTTGGACGCCTTTACCCACCAGCAGACGCCTTTTGAAAAAATCGTAGAGCATCTCAATCCGAGCCGAGATCTTAGTTATCACCCATTGTTCCAGATCATGTTGGCTGTGCAAAATAATCAGGTGGGCGACTTATCGCTTGATGGATTACGCTTTTCTGATGTGGGCATTGCGGGCAAAAACGCGAAGTTTGACTTGTCATTAAATGTTGAAGAACAAGATCAAGGGCTACTACTGGATTGGGAATTTAGTACCGATCTGTTTGATACCAAAACCATTGAACGCATAGCACACAGTTTTAGCTTGCTAGTGGCCGCAATGGCAGAGTCGCCTAGTCAGGCCGTTTTTAGTGCTACTATGCTATCGGATAAAGAGCAGTACCGAGCGGTAGAGGCTTTTAATGATACGTTTGTTGAGTTGCCTTCTCAAAGCGTAGCGAGTTTATTTGAAGCTCAAGTGGCCACATCACCAGATGCTGACGCTGTCACTTTCGGCTCTCAAACCTTGACTTATCGAGCGCTCAACCAAAGAGCCAATCAACTGGCTCTAGAGCTTCAAACTCGCGGGATCGGCCCAGATACGTTAGTCGGTGTGTATCTTGAGCGCTCGATGGCCATGTTGGTGTCTTTGCTGGCGGTATTAAAATCCGGCGGTGCTTATGTACCGTTGGATCCGAACTACCCTCCAGAGCGAATCCAAGGTATGTTGCATCACAGTAAACCTCGTTTGGTGCTCACCAATAAGGAATTGGCTGGTGGTCTCTCCAGTGAGGTTGACTTCATGCTTGTGGATGAAATGGTGCAGGCTGACATCAAATACGATGCTAACCCGTTACGCCGTCACTCAAGTAGCCATGATTTGGCGTACGTTATCTATACTTCTGGCTCGACAGGGGAGCCCAAAGGCATTGCGGTTGAAAATAAATCCGTCGTGAATTTTTTACAATCAATGGCACAACAGCCTGGGATAAAAGAAGACGACACTTTACTGGCCGTTACGTCAATTTCGTTTGATATTCATGTGTTAGAGCTTTATTTGCCGTGGCTAACTGGTGCTCATCTAATTGTTGCGTCAACACCGGATACTTTGAGCCCTGAACGATTATCGGGATTGATTGTTGAGCATGATGTGAGCTTAATGCAGGCAACACCGTCAACTTGGCAAATGCTAGTGAATCAAGGGTGGCGCAGCTCAGCTCGTCTTCGAATGATCTGCGGTGGGGAAGCAATGCCCGAGGCTTTAAAGTCGGCGTTGCTTAGCAGCGATCAACATCAGTTGTGGAATGTGTATGGTCCAACGGAAACCACAGTGTGGTCATCGGCTAAGGAACTGCATACTGAGTCACGCATTACCCTCGGAACGCCCATCGCCAATACCCAGTTTTATGTTTTAAATGAGCTAAGGCAACTGACCCCAGACGGTGTTCCCGGTGAGCTGTATATTGCTGGTGATGGTTTAGCGCGAGGGTATTTGCATCGAGATGATCTGACAAATGCCGCGTTTCTACCCAATCCCTACATGCCGGGTGAGCGAATGTACCGAACTGGGGATCGCGTGCGACGATTAGAAAACGGTGAACTTGAGTATTTAGGCCGATTTGATCATCAAGTGAAAATTCGTGGTTTTCGTATTGAGTTAGGGGCTGTTGATGCCGCGCTGCAATCTCACGATATGGTGAATCAGGTGATCAGCGTAGCTGCGAAAGGAAAGAGCAATGGAGACGCTCAATTAATAAGTTATGTGATTTTAAATCAAGTGGTTTGTGATGAAATCGCTTCCGTTAAAGATGCGTCGAACCTTGATACTAACGCCGTTTTATTTCAGCATGTTAAGACGCAGCTTCCTCATTATATGGTGCCTTCCGCAATTGTTATTCTGGATGCGTTTCCTTTGACACCCAATGGCAAAGTTGATCGTAAAGCACTGCCTCAGCCATCAACCCAGTTGCTCAATGACAATTACGTAGCCCCCGAAACCGAAATAGAGCACAGGCTGGCAACACTGTGGGCGCAAGTTCTTGATGTTAATGTGGAGTCGGTGAGCCGTCATGCTCATTTTTTTGAAATTGGCGGCCAATCGCTCAAGGCAATCCAATTGCTGGGGCGCATGAACCAAACCTTTACTGTTGATGCAGTAATGAAAGATATTTTTGTGTATCCAGTGCTTAGAGAGTTAGCGCTATTCATTGAATCTCGACGTGAATCTAACTGTGAGAGCAAGGTGCTTAAGCACCAGGAACCATTGATGATTGAAGCGGCTGATCGTGGGCGATCACTGCCTCTGACTCACATGCAAAAAAGATTGTGGATTATCGATCAGCTAGAGGGCGGGAGTTGCCACTACAACATGCCTTTGGCCTTTCAATGGAGTGGGGAGTGTGATCTCATCGCGGTGGAAAATGCGTTGTTAGCCTTGGTTAATCGACATGAGATACTGCGCACCCAATTTGTGACAGAAGAAAATGAAGCAGTCCAGCAGGTCGGTGAACGTATTGAGCGATTTCCTTTATCGGTGTCTGATTTACGTAGTCAGAGTGAATCTGAGCAGCAGCGTTTGATTTCAATGTCACGTCACAATCAGGCTCAGCAGGCATTCAATTTAAGCCAAGACTTAATGATTCGAGCTGAGGTGCTCACTCAACACCATAACGCCCATGTTTTATTGTTAACGCTACATCACATCGCAGCGGATGGTTGGTCGTTAGATGTGCTCATGAAAGAATTTTCTGAGCTGTATTTTGCGTTTACAAAAGGCCAGAAAAATCCTCTTTCACCACTTGCACTTCAATATGGTGATTATGCGTTATGGCAACAAGGGGCGCTACAAGGGGAAACACAGCAAAGATTACTCAGTTATTGGCAAGGGGAATTGGAAGGGCTACCTGTTGTACATGGGTTGCCTTTGGATCGCCCAAGACCAAAAACACAAAGCTATGAAGGCAATGTTGTGGAATCGGTGATCCCTCGCCATCTAGTACAACAGCTCAAAATGTTTTGTAAGCAAGCGTCGGTGACGACATTTATGGGCTTACACGCTGCTTTTGCTACGTTAATTTCTCGTTTTAGTGGCGAGCACGACATTGTGATTGGTACGCCAGTGGCAAACCGGGAGCAGTTTGAGGTCAGCGACTTAATTGGATTTTTTGCCAATACATTGGTATTGCGTTGTGATTTGAGTGCATCACCCAGTTTTCATGCCTTGTTGGCTCAATGCAAGGACAGAGCATTAGGGGCTTATGAGCATCAGCAAATGCCATTCGAGCAATTGGTGGAAGTGTTACAACCAGAAAGAAACCCAGCACATTCACCGCTGTTTCAAATCATGTTGACGTTTGCAAGTGAAACAAAATCAGAGGCCATTGATTTATTGCCAGTCACCTCAATGACGGCAGGCAATGAAAATCGAGTCGCAAAATTTGATCTGACTCTTCATGCTGTTGAAGAAGGCGATGAGATCACCTTGGGGTGGGAATATGCGACCTCGATTTTCGATGAAGCGACCATTTACAGGTTGAGTGAAAGCTTTATTCAATTGCTCGTGGGGCTATTATCTATTCCGAATCGTTGTGTCATGGAGTTGCCTTTACTTACGCCAACGGAGCGCTCTTTACTTGAGTGTGAATTTAATCAAACGGAGGTTGACTATCCGAAGTCGGCCACGATTCATTCTTTGATTGAAGAGCAAGTGGCAAAAAACCCCGATGCCCCAGCCGTTCATTTTGAGGGGGAATCTCTGAGTTACGCAGAGCTGAACCAGCGTGCGAATCACTTAGCAAACCAGCTTATTGACAGGGGTGTTGGTCCTGACAGCTTAGTGGGGGTGTGCTGTTATCGTTCACTAGAGCTCGTGATTGGCTTATTAGCAACATTGAAGGCGGGTGGGGCTTATGTGCCTTTGGATCCGGATTACCCGAATGAAAGGTTGGCCGTTATGGTGTCGGATGCGCAACCAGACGTAATTCTGACGACCAAAGAAGTGCAGAACCTATTACCCGCTGAGGTTACCACGATCTGCTTAGATACCCCCGATGTTGGCTTTGATTTAATGGCCAATCCTGTTCTGAATGAGCTTACTTCGAACCATTTGGCTTACGTGATTTATACGTCAGGTTCGACCGGGTTGCCAAAAGGGGTGATGAACGAACATCAAGCGGTGGTGAATCGAATATTGTGGATGCAGCAAGAGTTTCCGCTGACCAGTGCCGATAAAGTATTGCAGAAAACGCCGTTTAGTTTTGACGTTTCCGTATGGGAATTTTTTTGGCCATTAATGACAGGGGCGCAGCTCGTTGTTGCTAAACCAGACGGCCATAAAGACGTGGATTATTTGCTCGATACAATAGATAAACACGCGATAACCACGTTGCACTTTGTGCCGCCGATGTTAGCTGCATTTATGCTTGATGGCCAATATCAAAACCGAGCCCAAAGTGTTAAGCGTATATTTGCCAGCGGAGAGGCATTGCCTGCCGAAATTGCAAAACAATGGACGCAGACACACACCGCAGAACTGCACAATTTGTACGGGCCAACCGAAGCGGCCATTGATGTGTCGTGGCATGCGTGTCGTGCTGATAAGGACTATACCACCGTCCCTATTGGCAAACCGATCAATAATATTCAGTTGTATGTTCTTAATGAAGCGCATCAATTAGCGCCATTAGGTGTACCCGGTGAGCTGTACATTGGAGGTGATGGGGTCGCACGAGGCTATTTGAATCGAGAAGAGCTGACCAAAGAGCGTTTTATTCCAAATCCATTCAGTGATCAGCCTAATGCTTGTTTGTATAAAACTGGAGATTTAGCGCGATGGAACGCCAGTGGTGAAGTGGAATACCTTGGCCGCTTGGATCATCAAGTGAAAATTCGCGGCTTTAGAATTGAATTGGGCGAGATTGACGCCCAAATTTTGGCACAGCCTCATGTCGCAGAAGTCATCACCATCGATGTGGAAGGTCAAACTTCGTTTGATCGCCAATTGGTGAGTTATTTGGTGCCAACCTCCTCAGACGTGGCTCCAACTCTGAAAGAGGAACTCTTAGCTGCACTTAATCAGAAACTACCACACCATATGTTGCCAGCGGATTTGGTGTTCATGGAAGCGCTGCCTTTAACGCCTAACGGAAAAGTGAATCGTCGTGCGCTGCCTAAATCCGCGTTAACAGTGGGTAAAGAAACGTATGAACCACCAGTATCAAAAACAGAGCATACATTGGTCGGTTTATGGGCAGAGGTTTTGTCGCTAGAAGAAAATCAGATCAGCAGGCAGGCGAATTTCTTTGATATTGGCGGACAATCTTTAAAAGCGATTCAATTATTAGGTCTTATTCGACAGAACTTTAATACTTCATTGACGGTGAAGGATCTTTTTTCCACCTCGATTCTGTCGCAATTGGCACAGCTCATTGAAGCGGCGGAGGTAACAGGTGAGGGGGGAAATGAGAAAGCAGTCCACCCGTCTGATCGCTCAGGATTGCTTCCTTTGTCTCATACTCAGCAGCGGCTGTGGTTTATTGACAAAATGGAAGGAGCAAGTGCGCACTACAACATGTCCCTTTCGCTTTGTTATCAGGGAAGGTTGGAGCCGTCGATTGTTTCATCCGTTTTACGTACGTTGATTGATCGGCATGAAATCCTACGGACCGCATTTTTGCAACGTGATGGTCAGGGATGGCAGATCATTCAGCCTACACCAGAACAAGTGGGCGTGACGTATACCGATGTGAGTGATTTTGAGGGAATAAAGCAGGAAGAAAAGATAAGAACCGTCGCATCACAAGAATCAAGTATCGCTTTTGATCTAGAAAAAGATCTCATGATTCGCGCTCAGGTAGTGCATGTTTCAGATAACGAAAATCTGCTCTTACTGACATGCCATCATATTGTGGCGGATGGTTGGTCACTAGAGATTTTTACTCAAGAATTTACCAAGCTCTATGAGGCTTATCTTTCTGGTTCTTCCAATCCATTGGTTCCACTGTCGCTGCAATATGGAGATTACGCAGTATGGCAACAGCAATGGCTCAACAGCTCGTTGTTACAAGACAAGTTAGACTACTGGAAAAGCCAATTAGCGGGTTTGCCTCAGATACACTCATTGCCATTGGATAAACCACGACCATTAACTCAGTCTTATCAAGGGTCTTTGTTTACCTCAGAGTTGTCCGAATCGTTGACAGCCAAATTGGACTCGGTGTGCAAGCAGCACAGCGCGACAATGTTTATGGGGTTGTATGCGGCCTTATCTGCTTTGCTGAGCCGATTCAGTGGTGAAGATGACATTGTGATCGGTACGCCTGTTGCTAACCGTGAACAAGCCGAGGTGGCCGATTTGATTGGTTTCTTCTCTAATACCTTAGTTTTACGCTGTGATTTAAGTCTATCACCAAGCTTCAACTCACTTCTTGAGCAATGTAAAACGACAGCGTTAGACGCTTACCAGCATCAGCAAGTGCCTTTCGAGCGTTTGGTGGAGGTGATCCAACCGGAAAGAAGCCTGAGTCATCATCCGCTCTTCCAAGTCATGTTGTCGTTAACTAGCCAAGAAAGTGGTGAGACGGACAATAATGTGTCGTGCTTTAAAGCTGTTGATTTGAGTGATCCTCACAACGCAATTGCGAAATTCGATTTGACGCTTCACGCAATAGAGAGCGACGGAAAGATGGTGTTGGGTTGGGAATTTTGTCGAGACCTTTTTGAAGAGTCAACAATTGAACGTATGGCAGGGTGTTTCGAGCAACTTCTTGAAGCCATGATCCATAGCCCTGATCGTAATCTATTTAGTTTACCGATGCTTGATGATCATGAGCGTCGACGTTTGCTCGTTGAATACAATCAGACTCAAGTAATTCAGCCAGAGCAACACAGCTTTTTAGCTTTGTTTCAAGCCCAAGCTCAACGTCACCCACAGCGCTGTGCTGTGACGTGTGACGGACAATCACTGACTTATGGAGAGCTGAACCATCGAGTGTCGCAAGTGGCGTATGCGCTTCAAAAACAAGGGGTAGAAACAAATAGCTTAGTAGGAGTTTACCTGCCGCGCTCAATTGACATGCTGGTGGCGATGTTAGCGATTGGGAAAGCTGGCGGAGCGTACGTTCCGCTTGACCCTCGCTATCCGAATGAACGAATCGGTCATATGATTGAGGATGCGAGGCCGCAGGTAACTCTCACCTCTTTTTCCTTATGTGAACATTTGCCTGAAGAAACTCAAGCGGTATGCATGGATAAGCTACCTAACACTCTTGATGCCGATGGTTCATCGTTTAAAGAGGCGTTTCCCACAATTCAGGCGAAGGATCTTGCGTATGTGATTTATACCTCTGGATCAACGGGCAAACCGAAAGGCATTGCCATTGAGCACGGTTCGTTAGTGAACTTTTTGTTATCAATGCAAAAAAAGCCGGGCTTACAGGCCGAAGATACCTTATTAGCCGTCACCTCAATGTCGTTTGATATTCATACGCTAGAGCTGTTTTTACCGCTGATCAGTGGGGCACAGATTGTGATGGCGAATTCGGATGATGTGATGGACCCATACGCGCTTTCTCATTTACATGCCCAGCATAATGTGACCGCAATGCAAGCGACCCCAGCTACATGGCAAATGTTGCTTAACATTGGTTGGCAGCCTCCGGTTAGCCTAACCATGATGTGTGGTGGTGAAGCGATGAGCCCCGCTTTGAAATCTGGACTGTTACTGAGTGAACAACACACTCTTTGGGATATGTATGGCCCAACGGAAACTTGTGTGTGGTCAGCTGTGCGTCGTTTGAGTTTGGCTGATGAAGCGGCGGTAATTGGTGGGCCGATTGATAATACCGAGTTTTATGTATTGAACGCCATGATGGAGCCTGTCCCTGCTGGAGTGGCTGGGGAGCTTTATATTGGGGGGCACGGATTAGCTCGGCATTATCTTCACCGTGAAGATCTGACAGAGAAAGCGTTTGTCCCGAATCCATTTGATGAAAAATCAAGTCGTTTATATCGGACTGGGGATCAAGTCCGTTGGTTAACGCCAAATACACTCGCATATATGGGGCGCTTAGACAATCAAGTTAAAATTCGAGGTTTTAGGGTTGAGCTGGGCGAGATTGAAACGGTTCTATTGCGAGACCCACAGGTAAGTGAGGCTGTGACTTGCATTCAACACATAGGAGCAAATGCGGAGCCAGCTTTAGTGAGTTATGTGGTATTGGCTGACAGTGACTCTGCACCGGACAATCATCGTGCCATAAAAGATAGCATCCAACGTGGATTGCAGACGCATTTACCACATTATATGGTGCCTGCGGCCATTCATATTCTGGCAGCGTTGCCTTTGACACCTAATGGGAAAATTGATCGAAAAGCGCTCCCTCAGCTTACTGTAGAGTCAGTGGGCGCTGCGTATGTTAAACCTGTTACGCCAACAGAAATGAAACTGGCTCAGATCTGGAAAAATCTTCTAGAGTATCCTGATCTTATTAGCAGAGAAGCGAACTTCTTCGAAATAGGAGGGCAATCTCTGCTCATTGTCAGTTTGGTTACTCAGATAGCTCAACAGATGCAGGTTACGTTAGCCGTTAAAGATGTGTTTTCTGCTCCGACTTTAACTGAATTGGCCTTGGTTATTGATGGGCGAACGACCAACGATATTGTGAATGAATCCGTCACGAATAGGGTAACGTTTAGTGAGGGAGCAAGGCAGTCGCTGTATTGTTTCCCGGGCCTAGGTGGCATGTCGATTGGTTTTTCTGCTTTGGCACAGGCGTTAGCCGGTGAGGTTAATGTTCATGCATTCGATGCCCCAGGGATGTTAGGTAAAGGGGAAACGTCTGACAATTTTAATGCCATGGTAGCCAATTATGTCGAAGAGCTTAAAAGCCAGAAGAGTGAGCAGCCACTTTGGTTGATGGGGCATTCGTTTGGCGGGCGTGTTGCACTGGAAGTCGGGAGGCAACTGGAGTCTGCGGGGATAAGCGTCAATGTATTCTTATTGGACGTTCTTTTGACCAATGATGTCTTTGCTGGGGAGGAAGTAGAGGACTGCGAGTCAGATGTGAAATCGGCTTTCATCGCCGGATTATGTGATTGGCTTGGTATCTCGTTGCCTTCTGAGCAGGCTTTTGATTTAACGCTAGCTACGCATGAGGTACGTCAGCGACTGTCAGAGATGGGGTTTGGTGTGGATCAAACGTTCTCAATGGAGGATTTTTGGGCGGTATATCAAAACCAATCTTTGATGAACCGAAGCTACGAACCTCAAGGGGAGTTTCATGGACGTGTGACATTACTTTATTGTGATGAACTCAAGCCTATCTTAGAGCCTGTCATGGCGGATTATCAGCGTTGGATGACTCAACCAGTCACCTATCAAGAGGTGCTCGGAGAGCATAATTCGATGTTGAAAGCGCCATATGTTGCGTCTATCGCACATGCAGTGAAACAAACGATGAGCAATCACGAGATAGAGTAATTCAACCCACATCAGCCTCAAAGTAGTTGAGGCTGATGCTAAGTTCATTAAAGCGAGTGTAATAACTATGTCTCATGAAACAGAAGCGGTTTATGTGGAGAAAGATGATGGGGTCTATTTGGGAAATGTCGCTTTCTTTATGATGTTGGGCGCGACCCTCATTTCGTTATTAGGTACGCTGATGACCGACTTTGCTTTGGGCCAATGGGTTTATAAGCAAACGAACTCAGCAACGGCATACGGTGTTATTGGGTTTGCAGCACTGGCACCACAATTGCTTTTTTCCCCTTTTATTGGAACTTTGCTCGATCGCTACCCACGAGGGACATTGATGGTACTTGGGCATGCTGGCGCAGGTGTTTGTACTTTATCTTTAGTCTTGCTGTACGCGAGTGATGTGCTCAATTTTTGGTATATCTTGATATTTGTCGGAATAGGTTCGATTTTTAATGGCTTTATCAGTCAAAGCTTTATGGTATTGGTCCCGACTTTAATCCCAGAGAACAAGCTGATTAAATTTCAGGGCTTCATTCAAGGTGGTTTGGGGGTTGTTGAGCTTTCGGTGCCAGCTTTGGCGGCTTTTTTTCTTGTGTCTGTCGGGCTGGAAGGCGTTTTCATCGCCGATGTTGTGAGCTTTGTTTCGGCTATCTGTTTATTGCTTTTGATTGTGAAAAAAATCAATAAATCAGATGGCAGGGCAGAGCCGAACACGGACCAACCAACCAGCACAAAAAGCCAACTTATGTATGGCCTTCGTTACTTAGTGAACCATACTAAGCTCTTAACCTTGTTGCTCTTTATGGGAGCGATTAACTTTAGTGTTGGTATTGTTCATGTTTTGCTAACGCCTTTGGTACTGAGCTTCTCTAGTGTTGTAGAGCTAGGTACTGTGATGACGGCAGCAGGGGTCGGAACCTTAGTGGGCAGTGCATTATTAGTGTTATTTAATGACATGAATAACAAGGTTGCTCTGCTCTGTGGGTTGCTCTTTGTTATAGGGTTACTGCTTATCAATACCACCGTTATTTTTGTCGATCCTCAATTAACGATTTGGATACTGACAGGCATTGTGCTGTCACTCACCATGTTATTTGTGATGGTGGATAGCGTAAATCAAGTGATTTGGCAAACCTCCGTGCCAAAAGAGCTGCAAGGTCGAGTATTGAGTATTCAAACCTTAGTGTCACAAATTTCTTTACCGTTGGCGTTTCTAATTGCTGGGCCAATGGCGGATTACCTTTTTGAACCCTTGTTTGCGGTAAATGGACCTTTAACCGACAGCTTAGGTCACTTTATTGGTGTTGGCCCGGGGCGAGGTATTGTTTTTTTATACGGCATATGCGGGATCATGATCATCCTGAGTGTTGGGGTGTTTTATAAATTTTCTAAGCGCCAATAATTTCGCTTAGTTCAATTCAACGTTATTAATAGTCACAACAAAATATTATATAGGGAATAGCATGCAAGCCTTTGAAAGTTTGGAATCTGAAGTAAGAAGTTATATCCGATCGTTTCCTGCGGTATTTGATAGAGCAGAAAATGCCATTATTTGGGATGACAGGGGCAGAGAGTATATCGATTTTTTTGCCGGAGCGGGGACGTTGAATTATGGTCATAACCCCAAACCGATGCTTGATGCTATTATGAGCTACTTGGAGAAACGAGGCATCATGCACAGCTTGGACAAAGCGACGGTAGCAAAGCAGCGATTTCTTGAAAGTTTTGATCAAGTGATTCTTCAACCACGTGGGTTGGATTACAAAATTCAGTTTACTGGCCCTACTGGGACAAATGCAGTGGAAGCCGCGATAAAGCTGGCTCGTCGAGTAACTGGTCGTAAAAATGTGGTGGCATTCACTCGTGGCTATCATGGTCTGACCGCTGGTGCGTTGGCATTAACGGCCAATGATTATTATCATCAGTCTGTTTATGGTGGGAGGAGTAATGTGTACCACGCTCCGTACGATCAGTATTTTGGGGCAGAGGTTGATACTGCGGCACATTTAACGCAGTTGATTGAAGATACCAGCAGTGGCGTGGCTTTGCCTGCGGCCATTATTTTGGAAACCGTTCAAGGTGAAGGTGGTATTTATCCTGCTTCAAAAGCGTGGCTGCAATCGATAGCGGCTTTATGTCGCAAACACGATATTTTACTGATTGTGGACGATATCCAAGTGGGTAACGGTCGAACGGGCGACTTCTTTAGTTTTGAGTTCGCCGGAATTGTGCCCGATATTGTGTGCTTATCCAAGTCGATCGGTGGTGGTCTTCCATTGGCTTTAAACTTGATCAAGCCGGAGTGGGATAAATGGTTGCCTGGCGAACACACTGGAACATTCCGAGGAAATAATTTGGCATTTGTTGCGGCAACCGAGCTTTTAAGTTTTTGGAAAACAGAAGATCTTGCCCAAGATATTGCGATAAAAAGTGAGCTAATTCATAACAAGTTACGCCAGTGGCAAGCGGACTATCCCGCTCTGAACCTGCAAATTCGAGGGCGAGGTTTAGTTTGGGGCTTAGAAATTCCAGAAGCGAATGTCGCGAAGCAAGTTGCTAATGAATTGTTTGCTAATGGCCTTTTGGTTGAGTCGTGCGGTGCCAAAGACAGCGTTTTAAAAATACTGCCGCCCCTGACCATAGAAGTTGAGACGCTAACAAAAGGACTCGATAAAATGGAGCAAGTATTGACAAAAATGTATTAGTAATAACTGCTCTAAAAAGCAATCAGCCTTATATTCAAAGGCTGGTTGCTTTTTATTTTGATGGAGTGGTTACTTAAATTTTTATTATCAATAAGGTATATTGATTGGCGGTGATAACCTTCAATACACATCAAAAAATATGCACCCGATCTCTATTTATTAACTAGGTAATAACATGGCACAACCCCCGTTTATACAGTCCTTCGATAATCCACTTCTTTTCAAGTCTGAGCGTGTGGTTTGTACTCATGCTAAGTTTCAGGCGTCTGAATATCATCAACAACTTTTTAGTGAATATGAAATAGAGTCACCAGCTATTTTACATAACGCAGTTATCAAGCGTAAGGCTGGATATTTAGCTGGGCGTTATGTTGCTCGTGATGCCTTGAAAAAGTTAACTCAATATAGCGCTCAAATTCCGACGAGCGTAGATCGTGCTCCTATATGGCCTGAAGGTATTATAGGGTCTATCACTCACACGAATACAGAAGCAATGGCGGCCGTGGCTTACAGTAAAGATCACCAGTTACTCGGGCTGGATTTAGAAGAGTGGATAGACCCCAATTTAGCTCAAGATCTGGCTTATCAGATTATTGATGAACAAGAGAGGGCTGCGATAACGGAAAGTGGACTGACTTTTGAAGCAGGGCTCACTATTATCTTCTCGGCGAAGGAAAGCCTTTATAAAGCATTATACCCACTGGTTAAAACGTTCTTTGGGTTTGAATATGCTAGGGTCAGCTGGATAGCCCCTAATACAGGACGCTTTGAAATTGCTTTAGTTTGGGGGCTGAATGAAGATTTCAGTGAGGGCTGGAAAATACAGGGACAATATTCTGTGACAAAAGAGACAGTACTTACTTTTATTTGTGCTTAATTCAATAATCAATCTTAGTACAGTAAATACGTATATTTAACTTGGCACTTTTAGTATAAGCCTGAAAGTGAAAACGTATTATCGTCAATAATTAAAAAGGAAGAGGATGAACATTGTCGAAGCCTCATTATCTGATTTAGAAGCTTTCTTTGCATACCTTAGTACTCATTTAGAAGAGAATGGGGAATCTCATTCTTTTTTATTTCAGCCAATACCGAAAAGTGAAAAGCAGGTTTCTGAACAGACTCGCAATAAGTTTAGAAATGGGTTTGATGTCAATATAGGTTGCTCTGGTTGGCGTAAACTCTGGTTAGCAAAAGACAGTTTAGGAAATATAAAAGGTCATATTGATTTACGTCATCATGGTGACGAGTTTTCCTTCCATCGTGTGCTATTAGGAATGGGTGTTGATCGTCGATGCCGTAAACAAGGGATCGGTGAGCGGTTGGTGAGTACGGTGCTCGCTTTTTGTTATAAGACTCCGAGCATTGATTGGCTTGATTTAAATGTGCTTTCCGACAACTTTCCTGCAAAAAAACTGTATCAAAAGTGCGGCTTTCACACCATCGGCGAAATTCAAGATTACTATCGAATTGACGGTAACTCCGTGTCAGAAACTACCATGACAAAAAGTACGAAAATGTAAGCCCGATAAGGAAATATATTGCAGGAATGCCAGTTGAGGACAAAATGGATTTGATCAAGTTCAATGTTGAAAAACTAAAAGAAGAACACATTTCTGAAGTAACAGAACTATGGCGCACGTCAATGGAGCAAGCCATAAGGCAACCGCCTATCCACGCATTTGATTCACAAGCTTACTTTTTACAACACATTTTGACGAAAAGTCACGATGTGCGGGTGGTTGTTGAGGTGACATCCTCTAAACCAATTGCATTCATAGCTTCTAATTCCTATGAAGTGAGTCAACTGTATGTCGGGATAGAGTTTCAGCAACAGGGAATAGGCGCCTACTTATTGAATTTAGCCAAATCTTATTCAAGTGGTTCTTTGACATTAAGAACGTTTGAAGTGAACAAAAAAGCCCAAGTTTTTTATGAACGCCATGGTTTTATTGCTGGTGGTGGAAATACTGAAAATGAAGAAGGGCTGCAAGATATTGAGTATCGATGGATCGCGCAATAAAGTATTTGAAAAGGATAAAATATGATTCTAAGAGTGGCTTATCATAACCAAAGGGCGTTGAAATTGTATCAAGACGTTGGTTTTTCGATTAGTGGGTATAATATGTCAAAGAGAATTACTGGGTAGTATAGGATAAATTATTTTATAAGCCGTTTGGGTAATTAATCAAAAGTACTCATTAAGAGAGTAGAAACAAAGGCAGAGTCTATGGATAAACAATTTGCAGCGCTTAAAGCCATTGGTGCCGGTGATTTTCAGCACATAAATGGATCGTTGGAAGCGCATCTAAAAGGAACTGAATCGATACTTAAGAGCTGGGGCGCAGATGAAACTTTGCGAGTTGCTGGGTTATTTCATGCTGCCTACGGTACTGCCGGTTTTGATGAAAAAATGGTGTCGTTAACCCAGCGACAGGATATTGCACAAATCATTGGTATAGAAGCTGAAGCATTGGTCTATTTGTATTGCTCGTGCGACCGAGATTATGTCTTTCCTCAGTTTGGTCAGTCTCGCTTTATTCAATTTAGAGACAGATTTAGCGGTGTATTATTTGAATTAACCATAGAGCAGGCGAGATTACTGTGTGAACTAACGGTAGCCAATGAACTTGAACTCGTTTATACAAGTGATGAGTTTAAAGCTCAGTATGGCGCAGAGCTATTTCACTTATTTGACAGTATGAAACGATATTTAAGTGTTGATGCATGTTCGGCGTATAAATTGGCTTTACATGAGGTTTCATTACAAAGTGTGTAGATTACATGGCGGGGCTTGAATGGAGGTAACATGGATATTTTAATTGAGCAGGAAATCGCCCTTCATCAATATGACATTCGGCAGAACAAGGCTGAAATTGCTCGTTTATTGCACCCGAGCTTTAAAGAGGTCGGTAAATCTGGAAGCAGTTACGACTTTCAAAGTATTGTCGAGATGATGGAAGCAGAAGATCCATCATTAAGTCGTATTCACTCGCAAGATTTTGAGTGTATTCAACTTGAACCGTCCATTCAGCTACTATTGTATAAATCAGCGTCGGTGAATGAACGTGGTGAAATAAGTGACTTTGCTAAGCGCTCATCCATTTGGGTGTTGACAGGGGTTCAATGGCAACTGAAATACCATCAAGGAACGCCGTGTCAGCTGTTTGATATTAAAAAAGATTAAGCATTATTTACCCACAATAACTCACAGTTTGTGCTTCAGGGCTTAAAAAAGGAAAAATGAAATGGAATTGATTCGGTTTGCTAAAAAGGGCGATCTCGATGGTGTTTTAACCTTGTACCGCGAGCTGCGCAGTCATGATCCCGTTGTGAGCCCTGACGATGTTTCTTCTATCTGGTCTGAAATGCAAAGCGATCCTCATTCAAAGCTGGTGGTTGCAGAAATCGATGGTCAATTGGTATCTACTTGTCAGTTAGCAATCGTGCCTACCGTGACAAACGCAGGTAAGCCTTTTGGGATTATTGAACACGTCATTACCAGTGAAGATTATCGTCGAAGAGGGCTAAGTCAGCGGGTTTTAGAAAAAGCGTTAGAGCTAGCTTGGGAATTAAATTGCTATAAAGTGGTATTACTTTCCGGCGAAACACGGTTTTCTGCTCATAAGCTGTATGAGAAAGTGGGGTTTCAGCCTAGAATTGAAAAGGGTTTTGTTATCAAACGGCCATAAAGCCAGTTTATAGTACTCTTTGTATCATCAATCGGACTGTCTATTCCTTCATCGCCGTGGACTTTGGTGGTTTACTAAGATTAAAACAAGTAATATCATGCGTTTACATTAGGGCTAAAGCTGAATTACCTGCCTGCCAGTATCTGAAGTAAAAGCGTGGTATGGCAAAGTATGGGTAGCTCCACGGTATGTTATTTTGAAGTAAGGATGTATTGAATAATGAAATGTACAAGTTGTAAGGTTGGTGTCTTATCACCTAGTTTTATTGATGGTTTATTCAGGGCTCATACTTGCACAGAGTGCGGTGGTAACTGGATCCTAGTTGAAGATTACGTGTCATGGAAAGAGAATAATCCAGAGTACCCTGCGACAGAAGAAGTATCTTGTGAAGTTGTTGATACCGAAACCGCTTTGCTTTGTCCACAATCGGGAACCATTATGCGCAAATTCCGCATAACCTCGAAAAATTCTCATCGCTTAGATTACAGCAGCCCAGTCGGTGGTATATGGCTAGATAAAGGCGAATGGGATTTAATCAAACAAGATGGCTTGGCTGGTTCATTAAATGCCGTGCTGACTGTACAGTGGCAAAAAAATATCCGTATGAATGCAGCAAAAGAAAACTTTAGTGCTCTGTATGCGGATAAGTTTGGTCAAGAGTCATACACCAAAGCTCAAGAGATCCGAAAATGGATAGATAATCACCCGAATAAATCTGATCTTCGAGCTTATCTATTAGCGGAAGACCCGTATTCAGCAGAGCGATAAATCTTCGCCCCATGGCTCGCTTAATATTACCCGCGTTATTTCATCATCGATAATAATGAGCGTTAGGGGGTAATTTATTGCGCATTCTGCGTGCCTCATAAAAATGACGGTACGCAGATGACTAAGGCAGGTCGCTTGATTCACGGATTGCTTGTCATCAATTTGAGTTGGTCAAATATCCCATGCATTAGTTTCTCACTTGCCCAGGTGAAACCCCTGTCCAGGAAGTGTACGCTCGAATAAACGAATTTGATTCTTGAAAACCCAATAAGAAAGAGACTTCACCAATCGGTAGTTCCGTTTCCTTCAAGTAGTAATGAGCCAGTTCTTCCCTGACTTTATGTAGAATTAACTGGTAACTGCTTCCTTCTGCGGACAACTTTCGTTGCAGAGTTCGTTTACTCATCGCCATGCGTGATGCCAACGTTTCGATGGAGCTTTTTCCTTGTGGGAGTAACTCTAGAAGGTGAGTATAAACCGCGCTAGATGTTGCTTGATTCTTTGTCATCGCATCAAGGTTTTTGCGAATTTCCTGATCGAAGACGTTTAACATAGTTTGGTTATCAGTCAGAAAGGGGATTTGTGCATCTTCATTGGAAAACACCAGTGTAGTTTCATTACCTAGCGTGATATCACAACCAAAATAGTCAGTATAGGCAGCTAAGTTTTGCGGTAGCTCTGGTAAAACCACTTTTATCGGTTTGATACTTTGTCGAGTTGCTAAGCGTGTAAGCTGTGTAAAAAATACCAATTCGCTCAGGTTCACGCAGTTTGGCAGTGCGCCAGTATACCCATAACAGCTAATATTGAGTTCAGTCCTTATGTCGGTGATGGTTAAATTTAGCTCCATTGGGCCGATCAACGGTTTGTATTCTTGTAATCGCTTAAGCGCTGAATTCAAGTTAGGGCTACAAATCGCCGCAAAAATAGGCACGTCAAAGGACTCCAAGCTCATCACTTCTGCAAGCTTTAGAGCAAACTCGACTCCTTGTACCTGGCTGGCCTTATTGATTCCGTACCACAATTGAAAGTATTGAGCAGGAGACAGCTGTACTTTTTTTTGCTCAAACAGGGCTAAGGGGAGATCCGCATAACCCAGAGCAACTTGAAGATCGACCCCTAAATCTTTGCATAGAACTTTCCAGTTGGGGGGAATGACAAATTTATCTGCTCTTTTCATCTCAATACTTCAACCTAAGCTAGTTCTTTTCCATAAATTGGCGTGATATTTTAAGCACTGTTTTACGTGGTAACAGCGGGATGATCCAGTTCAGTAGGAATTTTAGTGATGATTCATTGAATGTGACTAGTTCACCTGCTTCCATCGCATTATAACCACACTCTGCGACAGATTGAGGTGATTTTGCATTTTTCCATGCATCAACTTCTTCCAAATTACCCGCAGCAGCAAAACCTGTGGCAACCGTACCGGGGCAAAGAGCTGTCACGGTTACATTACTGTCTTTTACTTCTTCAGCAATCGCTTGGCTAAATGAAGTTACATACGACTTGGTTGCGTAGTATACCGCTTGCAAAGGCCCTGGTATGAATGATGCTGTAGAGGAAACGTTCATGATTTTTCCATGGTTACGCTCGATCATGCCTTTTAAATATAGGTAAGTAAGATTAGTTAGTGTCACCATGTTTACCTGCATCATGGATTGTTCATCCGCAAGGGAGCGCTCATGGAATTTACCATGACCACCGAAACCAGCATTGTTGATTAATATATCTATTTGTAAGCTAAGTGCTTCAGTTTTATCAAATAAAGATTGTGCGGCTTCCGGTTGAGACAGATCAGAAGTAATGACATGCACGTTGACATCATGTTCTGCTTCAAGCTCATTTTTTAGGGCGATAAGTTTTGCTTCAGAGCGTGCGACTAGCACCAGATCTCGACCTTTTTGAGCGTGAATTTTTGCAAGTTCAAGACCAATACCACCAGATGCACCTGTGATTAATGCTGTATTTGACATCATAATTTACCTCATAGAACGTTATTTTTAGTTTCATTTGCTTATGGAGGTAGTTTAAGTAATCAATTCATGCCATGAGACATCTAAAGGTGACATTGTGCATTCAAATCGCGCCAATGTTCCATTGTATTAGAATGATTGCCGTGCATTGGGAATATAAGGGTTGGAAGATTGGACCTTTGTTTAGTTTGGTGAAGTATTATTTAATACAATGTATATGCATTTTTTGGTCACTGAGCCGTCGAGATCAATAAGCCAAATTAACCACATTGCACTTATTGATCTCTAAAATGTCACTTTGGGTGAACTTTTCGTGTTTTTATTGGTTGGTTTTCTTGGTCAGCTTGCCATTAAATCGAATTAAAGATTCACGGTTCAGTAAATCTAGAAACGCATTAAATGACTCAATCTGGTTTTGCTTGATGGTTTGCTCAGCTATCGCCAGATCTGTTGTGATGACCAGTTTGCCATTTTTTGTCAGTTCTGCATGGCGATTCATGGAACCGAATTGGTGCACAAAATCTAGATTGGGAGGAATATTGGTGATTGTCCAAATTCCATTAGTATCATATTCGAACTTGGATTGGACTTTCAGACCTGAGAAGTGCTCATCGTAATGATCATTTTGCAAACGCATGATTTCAAGTTCGTCTTTAATCCATGCGTCATTTTCTTCGTAAGTTAAATCACTTGTGGTATCAAGAAAAGGCTTTATGTCTGCATTAGAGGAGATCACCAGCTCTGGTTTCATTTTAGGCAACTCAACAATATCAAACAGAGGATCAGCGTAAGTCGATACTTCATCATGGTATTCTTTGGTCAGCCATTTCTCTCGATCTGCGGATGTTTTATCAAGAAGTAAGTTACGCATAGACGCCGCATATTCACCGTAGAATTTACGTTCTTGTGCTTCTGTTTGCCCACCTTCTTTATTAAATGAGATCCGGGTATCGACATCCATTTTCCAGCGGAATTGACTGTTCGCGATTGTCGATGGTTTTTGATTCGGTTTTAGAGTTAACGAAACACTGTTTTGGATCCAAGCGGGGGTGTATTTCCAATGTGTGTCTTGATCGGTGGCATCTAAACAGTATTGCTGCCCTCGATGGTCAAAGCACATCACAATATGATCAAAATAACTCAATGTCGGTAGGATCAACTCGCTTGGATCTGTTCTATCTGTTGCGACTAAAACAGGGTACGACTCAATCCCAATACGCCGTAATAACTCATGGAGCAAAATAGACTTGTCTTTACAATCACCGTATCGGTTTTTGATGATTGAAGCGACACTATGGGGGGTAATTGTATGCCCAAGTTCTGACATGGATACATAACGGATGTTTCTGGCAACAAATTCATGAATGCGGTGGATTTTGTCATTAATGTCTTCGGTGTCAGAAATGATCTTTTTAAGTAACTCATCGACGCCAGCCGTATCAGATAAGGCACTATTCATTGCATTATCTGAAGTCTCAATAACCTGTTGCCAGTCTTGCGATTCTCCAATGGATACTTGGCCAATATGATCACGCCAGTATATGTTGTTGTCATTTTTGAATACGGGGATGTCGGCACCGGAGCACTGAAGTCGATGATCTGTTTCTTTACATTCCACATCATTGCTGTTTGATGACCAATAAAGTTGTTGCGACGTTGTCCAGCTGATGGCCAAATCAAACTTCTGTATTGGATAACCGCTTTGTGTGAAGAAAACCTGAGACCAGTCAGTTTCTTGTTTAGAGTGATCGCGAACAATCTCATACTCGATTACCGCTAAACTTCCGCCTGTTAGTCCTGGAATGGTCAGAACCACTTCTTTAGTATCGCTAAAGCTACGGGAGTTATCGGTATCCAGTATTTGTAGTGAAGAAGGATTTATTGACTTAACTCCCCCGCTTTTATCAATTGAGGCAACGGATAAAAGCGTTAGATTTTCGATTTTCTCATTGAAATAAATCGAGTGGTCGCCATGATTTTCAATGTCACGTGAACTCGGGTAAAACCAGATGGACTTTACGTGATGAATAACATGATCATCTGTGAAGTGAACATCGGTTGAGCGCAACACTTGTGTGACTTCATCGGGCTGTTCATTTTGGTTTTGGTACGTGCGTGCCACATCAAACAGTTCACCCGACTCAGAAAGCTTCCAGTGAATCGTGTCAGCCGCTAGCGCGTTGCCTGTCAGCGTGAATGCGGTAAGTATAGGGAAAAAACACGAGATTATCTTCTTCATAGCGGTTGGAACTCCTTCGCTATTTTTTTGAAATTATTAGCTTTTTCAGGGTATGAATGTTTGCGGGCACTTAGAGAGCCAAACAGCTCATAACGGTCGTCGCCATTTTCGAAAACCGTCACCGTGTTTAAGTAATAGTCATGCGTATCTTTTTCTTCACAAATGACATAGGCAATGACGTTGAGTTTGGATTCAATTAAGTTTCTTTCTTCACGGCATTGGCTATTGGGCCATTCAGCTTGAATCTCGTTAAGTCTGTACTTGATCACTCCATTTAAGGTCGTTTGATTGTCAGTTTTGAATACGATAAAAGAAGACTCTTGCCCAGTACCTGCTAGCTCCAGCTCAGCGCTACCATCTGAGAACGTTCCGATTTCGACTTCACGCCAACCCTCACCGTGTATTGTTAGTTGAAATTGGTTATCCGGGTCGGTATAGACAGTTTGATCCGGTAATGAACTGATTTCTTCAACCGTATAAGGGGCGATAGAAATATAGAGCAGCGAGCACAAAACTATTGGAAAGAATGGAATGACGATTAACCACTCCCAAAAAGCATATCCAGATGGCTTTCCTTTAAAGTCGACATTGGTTAATTTTTTCTTAATACCGTTCAGACGTTGGCCGAGTACGCAAAAAAGGGCAGACCATACCACCCAGCCAACAAGTGTTAACCAGCTTGGTAGATCGTAATTCGTGTGTACCCAAAACGACGCTGAAAGTATGGTGACGGCGAGCATCCAGAGGGTGGAATAGTTCTCTGGATAGTGAATATTGTGCTCTTTTTCAATTTGCAGAAGAATTCCTTTGAGCTTGTGTAAAGCAAAAGGTTGAATGAAAATGAAATTAGGAACAAAGAACCATAACCATGGTTTTAAAGGTTGGTTTGATAATTGTTTCACTTCTTTTACTCGGGCCACGAGCCAGAAGCAAGTGTAAACACCGAATGTCGAGAAGTGGAGAAAAAACTCCCACCATGGAGAGCGCGGAGCTCGAATGGTCATTGAGTTAGAGGGTTTGTTTGGTGCAGTGTCATTCACTATTTCGTTGTGTTGCGGTTCTGAAGAGTCGAGTTGTGAATTAGAAAGAGTCTCTTTAGGTATAGATGCGGTATTTTGAGTCATTGATGATCTTATTCATTAAGAAGGTATTGATACATGTAGTTGAGTTTATAAATAGTATCACTCAGAGTTATGTATGTGAACTGAGCCAGCGAATAAGGTATTTTTGAAGTCGTGCTGTGTAGGTAAATGTCATCGCATTGCTCCGAGCTTTTGAAAGCTCAATAAGAAGGTGAAGCTATTAAATGATGGTGCAAATGCTTTCACGGCTCGAAAGCATTCGCATATTGAAGTGCCGCTGGTGGAGCGGTGAGCTACTATTGTCTCTAAAGAAAATAAACGGAGTAAGTTGACGAGCCAGTGATAAGTCAGGATTCCTCACGAAGCGCGTCAACAAGGTTGTTAATGGCGATTTAATCGGATACTAAGCTACGTTGAATATGAGAAGGTAGCGTGCCTGAATTATAACGCCAGTGAATGGCACCTAAGATAGAGATATCATAGTACTTCGCAGCCCAGGCTTTGCCCTGAGCACTGTGTAAGAAAGAGGTCGGCAACACTTCCACGTAGGAACCAGGGTTATAATTCACAATGCCTGCTTTTTGAGCGATGACCATCGACTCATGAAAGCTGTGCATACCTCCACCAATTAAATAGCCCACAACAGCCAACATATATTGTTTTGCGAGCTCGCTGCTCCATGTGTGTAAGCCACCAAAAGCACAGGCAGCTTGTAATAAGGTGCCTGTCGTCCCCGAAATACCTGCGCCAAACAGTAAATTACGAACATCTGCATCATCATAAAAGTCATCAGCAGTGGCGTGTGCCTCTCGGTTTGGATCTCGTTCAAACATGTCCACACCTCGATTTCGGCTTTGGCTCACTGCATCAACCACGTTTTGAGATGAAGCTGACATAATACCACCAATTGCATTGGCTTGGGCTGGTCCTCCGGCTTTGGCACGGCGTCCTCGGTAACGTTTATCATCGAACCAAGTTTCTCGTACTGAGTTGGCTAAAACGTCATATTTTCTTTCCTCTGGCCCTTTGAGTTTAGGAAGGATCTTACGTCCAACAGCATCATGAATGGCCAGTTTTTGCTCTAATGCGCCTTGATCTAAAGCCAGCATTAATTTGTCCCAAATAACATCCGCTGACATCTCTTTGGCTTTGTCTTCACTGATCCGCCCAAACCCCATGCGACCGCCAGTGAAAAAGTAGTGACCAATTTGAGCTTTGACGAGTTCAGCGACATTGTCTGAATCATTACGGCGGTGCGACTGTAAGTAAAGTTTCACTCCAGCAGACACTTTATCGACGGCTTGCGCGGTGTATTCAGGAGTATTGAGAGCTAATACGCCCAGTACCGACTGAGCTTCGGCACGACGCTCTTGACTGACGTTATTATCATAAGATTTTAACCTGTACTTTCCGCGTCCTGCATTAAACCCGACATGCTCGCCAGTTTTTGCGTAAACCACTTGGGAATCTAACGTCATTCCCCAAGGGACATAGGATTCCTCCTGACTTCTAGGCAAAGCGCCATTAAGAGACGTTTTCTTCATGTACCCAGAATCACTACTGAAATCTCGCACCAAAAAATCATACATTTATGTATTGCTCCATTTTAAAATTCACATAATTCAGCGTAGTAGACCTTGGTCGTTGTTAAATGATTTCAATCTTTTTTTGTGGGGAAGAGACGGCTTTTAATAATGTTTTCAGGTAAGGGATCACTAAAGCAGGGGGCGTTTAGTATCGTTAAATTGGTAAGGTATGGGTTATTAGGCCAATCTGTGTAAATAGATTGGCCATGAGAGTTTAAGCTAGGTGGATGATTTAGTTCAGCTGCCCATAGGTGATGATTTCACCAGGTGTTGTTGATAGACGATCCACTTGCATCATTATGTTATACAAGTATTCCTCTCCTAGAGAAGTGCTCAACTTCATTTTGTTGGTCAGTGCCGCGGTATCAACTTGTTGAATCAGGATGCTGGTTTGGGATTCAGGATCGTACAGTGCTAGATCTTCCCCTCTTCGTTGTAAAAACAAAGCGTCTGGATTTTTTAGTGCTAATTCCAGCGTCTCACCAATTCTACGGCTTTGAATCAACACCTGCTGATAGTGATCAAGGTCTTTTGCTTCCAAGGCATAACGATAGTCGTTACTATTGCCACTCCATAATAAAGAACGTACTCCCTTGATTCTCGGCAGAGTTTGGATCTTATCGCCTTTACGGCCTTGCAACACTAAATTGTTTCCTCCTTCGGTGAGTGCCATAGAGAAATACCCTAATGGCGAGTGGTCGCTCAAGTGTTGCAGATACAGCACTTGATCATCGACATCAAACACATAGTCGCCACCGTCAATGCTTTGTCCTAAGTAAGTCAGGCTATGATCGGCATCCAGCCCTAGCGCCGTAACTGTACGTCCGGAATTACGTAAATACCAACTCGGATCTGAACCCAGCAGACGGATCTGCTGTGGTAGCTGATACTCGCTTTCTAGCGCTTTGATGGCTTTGCTGCGATTAAGGTGTGCATTTTGCCACTCCAAGGTTACGCCTCTGAGTATCGGCTTGTCCTCAGGGGCGGCATTAACGCTTAACTCAACCACTAGGCCATCACGGGTGAGTAGTTGTAGAGACTGTCCTTGCCAAGAAGCGTTGGTTAATTCACCTGCCAGCGTCGTAAATTGCTCAGCGTCGGCAACGTCACCTTGTAAGACTAGGTTTTCGTCCAGTACTAGATCATCCGTTACGACGGCCTGACGATATAGGCTGGCATCATCTTGATTGTATAGCCAAGCCCATTTGTGGTCTGAAGTTAGGCCCAGTAGGCTTAAGTGTTTACCATTGAGGTTGCTACCAGTTCTGATCAGAGTCGCGGATTTATTGTCGTACCATAGATTTACCGCTTGTCCTTGGCTGTCTTTAACACCGAGCAGTACAAGCTGAGCAAGCTTAGCGAATTGATTGTCACTTAAAGCCTTTAGTTGCGCCAGTACCTGCTGGTGGTTGTTCTGTAGCCAATGGGATGTTACCCCAGCCAATTTGGCACTTTGTTCAGCGAGCCACAGGGTGTGATCGTTGGCAATGGCAAACAGCTGATTTTGGTTATTCAATACCTTATTTAAACCACCGCTGGATTCAGGCAAAGCAATCAAGCTAGCTTGGGCACCGTTACTCGCTTGGTGATATAAATTCTGTTGGCTATGGGAATAGAAGAAGTAGCTTTGGTCTGGCTCTCCCTTGTTTTGAACCAAGGCAAGGATCAGATCATCAGGCTGATTGCTCAAGTTGGCTTTGAACACGCCTAATTCATCTGATTGTCCTACTAGAACCCAGTACCTGTGTTTTTGTCCTTCTTTATTGGCCGAAACAGAAATGACGTCGCTTAGGTCTGCATCTATCCAGCTGTCTGCTCTAAGGTTAACTTCACCACCTACGCCAGCTTGGAAATGCTGGAAGAAAGAGCTAGTACCGGTGTGATTCGATGCGGTGTCAGACATTAAGTTATCGAGCAATTGAATGTCGCCGTTTACATCGGCCAACTTCATGCTGTTTTTGTCCAATACATAGGTCCATTTAGGCGGATGACCAGAGTTAGTTTGTTGCTCAATCGACCAATAGAGGCGCTGATTTTCTTGCCATACTTGACTAGTCGCATTGCCATGGGCGTAGTCCCAACCGAAGGCGCGGTACTGAGCGACAATACGTGACTCGGCGATATTCACCAACCACACTTGGTTGTCTTTGTTAAACCAAGCAAGATCATCTTTCTGTGCCACTAGCTTGGCATCACTTAGAAAATCGCTGTGAGAGGGCGACGGGGTATAAATAAATCTCTGTTTATCAACCTGATAGTAAGCAAGGCCAACAGAGTGAGCCTGATCTTGAGGCACAAAGTTCTCAACGGCCACAAAATCGCTTTCCAGATGATGCTGAGCCACTTCAGACTGGATATGTTGGTGCAATTGTTCTGCATCTTGCCAAGAAGAGGCATCTTCTGACGTTACTTGGTAGCTGCTACTTTCTGGGTCAACAATCATTACCTCATTATGCTTGTTGATCACCGCGATGCTGCCCCAAGATAGCCCTGGCAGGTTGACTCTAACGCCACCAATATTGAGGTGATCACGTGTGATTTCAAGGTGATCTGATGATAACTGGCGTGCATCCAGAATCCAGCGAGTACCTCTGTCCCTGCGTGAGGTTACATTCAAAGAAAGGCTGGCTCCCGATTGCAGACTGATATGATATTCACCACCCTTACCGTTAAAGGCATAATGTAATTTACCACTTAATTCTCTGCCCAGCTTACGCATTAGGATTTGACGATTTTGCTCATCCAGATTCACATTGATATTGGTGTGCACATACTCTTGAGTGATCTTGCGTATGGTGTATTCAGAAGGAAATACGTAAAAGTCATAATCAAACCTATAATCCTCTTCCAGGCGACGAATCACATTAAAGCCTGAATCATTACGTGTGGTTGACCCTGGCAGGATCTGATACTCATAACTGATGTACGATTTTGGAGTAGCAGGTAAGATCAACGCTCTATCACTGGCGTTAATGCTCGCAATGTCGTCATAGCCAATCCCCGATCGGACATTGATCGCTTGGGATTTATCTCTGATCACCCTTGGGAAATCACCGGCCCAGAAAAAATAGTTAATCTCGCCAGAACCTGTGCTGCCGTGGTGGGTACGGTAGATGTATTGACCATCAAAACTTACCAGGCCGGCTTGAAGATCTATTTGGTTGATCACTGCACCATCTTTGGGTTCAAGGGCGTGATATCGGCTGCCATCATCTAGGGTTTTATCCACCAGAGTGTAACCACCGCTATGATAAGCCGAGTCTACTGCAGCGAAGTAACGACCGACGGCTTTGGCATCTTCTGCTACTTCACCAAAGGCCTGCGCTAAAGCTGTAAAACCGACTGCAAGCCCGCCGAGAATGACGCCTGCACCGCCTAGCACGGCACTGGCGGTTCCTGCTCCGGCAAGGCCTGCACCTATGCCAGCGGCGCCAGTAACGAAAGACGCAGAATCAAAGGCTAACTGAGTACCAAAGACGGCTTTTTGCACGTCATTTTGTGCATGAGCCAGCTCATAAGAGTCCAATACCACAGAGGCAAACCCTAACCCAAGACCGATACCTTCATTGGCAACGTGCCCCACCGCAGACAGGGTAGAGCTAGTCACGCTTCGACCTTCTTGTAGGGCGGCGCGATATAAACCGACTATCTTACTGGCATCCATTACGGTGCCGTGAGCGATTTGAGCTAAGTTAATGTAGGTGTGTACTTCCAGCGCTTTGTTTAATCCTTGGGGCAGGGCATCGTCAGCTGCGGCTGTGCGGCTGTGGTTATTAAACCAAGAAAGAATGGCCTGTACCGCAAACGCAGCATTCAAGCCGTCCACATGCTCTACATCGCTAATACTTGGAAGGCGGTTTAATTCACCCTCGCTAAAGCTGTAGCTCTTTTTCAACTTACCTAGGACATCTTCGTAATAATGCTTGAATTTCCAAATTCTTTCGTCTGAAGTTAACACACTGATTTCACGACTGTCTTCACTGTGTATCAGAGGAATACGGTACTTACCGCTTTGTGTTTGCTCTATGTTTTCAAACACAGGGATCCAAGAGTGGTCTAGATTATTGCTACGGTATAAATCTTGTGCCGCAGCAAAAAAATCCTGAGCTAAGTTTGCTCCCTGTAATACACTTAGGGCCGATTTTAGCTGTAAATCAGTGGATAAACTGTCGCTGGTTTGGGCTAGGCGGGCGGCATTGTCTGCAGTTGTTACATTTGCCACTCGTTCGCTTGGGCTCGCCAGATCTTGCACGCTAAGCCCTGTGCTTAAACGTACTTCTGCCATCTGTGCAGTGTCTAGTAAACGCATAGCAAATTCCGGCTGACTTGTATTGCCATAGGCATCATAAAAACGCGCAAATTTGTTCTTTACTAAATGTTCCTGCAAAGACGCCTTCAATGCTTTTGGGGTATCAAACCGGAACACCGCAAAGTTAGGGTCGTAGTAGAAATAACTTATGTTGCCTTCTGAATGTCTTTTACCCACCAACATCGTATGAGCTTGGGTATTCATCAGCATGAATTTACTGCTGCCATTTGCTAGGGACTCAATTTCTAGGTTTGATACAATTTGCTTGATACTCATGCGCCCTTCGTCTGACTCTGCTAGGCCAGCGTCGGTATTTGAGTGCAAATGTCCCACAGTGTTATACACATTGTGCGCGGTTTGGGAATCTGGGTTGGCTGCCGCATCGAATAGCACGGATGCAAACTCGCTCGCTCCAGGTCCACCTTTTTGTGCTATCGCTGTCGCCATCACACGGGACAATGGTAAACAGCGCCCAGGCCGACCCAGTAATATAAAATCTTGTGGCACAAGTTGGGTAACAAAAGCGCCTTTAGCTGTCATATAGTTACTGACTTCGGCACTTTTATCTAACGCAAAGCGCATCGTATCTTGCTGGAATTGTTGCTTGATATGAGCCACCAGCGCGCCTTTTTGCTTAAAGTTCAAGTGGTGGTTCTCATCAAACATCAGGCTAATCATGTCTAGGGTTTTCATGCCCTGACTGTAGCCTGGTATTTCAATATCTTGGCTGTTCGTTTTACCGAACTGATAGTCTTCCCCGCGTTGTCCTTTTAGGCTTTCTAAGGCTTGTTTCTGGGTATTGTACTGATCCACCAATCGCTGATTAGGGCTGGCCTTGAGATTGGCATCGATAGCAATCACAGACGCTATGCCCTCACGGTCTTTTTTCTCCAACCATAACCACAAACGATCCATGTCGATGCTTTTTTCAATACCATCCAGATAGCTATGTTGATAAAACGCTTTGGTTGCATTAATAGCATCAATTTGTGCCTGCACATGCTGCTTTCGTTCACCTGTTGCTTGGTCAAGCTTTTTAAATAGTAATGACTTACGTTCAAGTAAAGGGGCAAGTTCCTCATCGGTTTTTTGTTTAAGAGCATTTCTGAGATCTTGCCATTGTACTAAGGCGAGGTTTTCATCGACTTTTAGGGAGCTTCCCGTTTGGTAGTCTTGATCTTGAGGTATATGCTCAACGGAAAGTCCTAGAGCTTTAGCGTCTTTGAGCAAACGTCCCTGAGCCTGTGTTCTTTCCTGACGAAAAGCTTCAATTCTGGCTTGGTCGTCAATGGTGTCAGGGCGCTGAATCCATGCATCACCTTTAGCGCCTTTACGTTTTACCCAAGTTGTCAGCAAAGGATTCTCTGGATGAGGAATTTGCTCCTGACGTTGGAGCATCAACTGCCATTGACCGTCTTTGAAAATCATATAGGCACCGGCTACCTCATCTGATACACCTTGTCCTTGATAATCGGCGTAGTCTACGGCCATGACCACATTGTCATATAAAACTGAGCTACCGACTCGACCGTCGTGGAAAACACGATAATGTGTGTCGTTCAGCTCAGTGACAACCACAGAGCACCCAGTCAAGGAGCCAGTAAGCAATAAAGTGCCCTCAGCAACCTGTTTCGGTACGTCTACATAGGCGGGGATAGGGTTTGTACGGCCATTAAAACCGAGGAAATATGCCGACATCGTATCCACAGCGGGTGTTTCGGCATACCTAAGTTTGAATCCTTGTGGGGCAGTTTCCAGCCTGACTTGGCCTTGGGTCGGTAGTCCGCCATTTTTGATTAACTCAATCACATCCACGGTATATTGGTTTAAAAAGTCGCGTGGTGAGTAAGTGAAGCTGGATATCGCATCAGCGGTACTGATGGTCATAACAGGTGCGGGCGAGGCATGAGCCAAGCTTAGGGCCTCTGCGCCGATAAGAGATGAAACAAGTACGGCAATTAACTGCTTTTTCATGTTTTGTCCTATAAAATATTAGCTTCATCATCAATAAGGTAAAGCTAGAAAAGAAAAGTCATCTAGCTCATGATGGACAAAGTAATATTTTCATAATGAATTTTATTTAAGAAATTACATTTCTAATAAAGCTACAAGTAAGGTAGATTTAATTGTCAATGAAATAACATATGGCTTGTTGTTTTTATGTTTTTAGCTAAATGTAAGGCTTCTTAATTATTCTTTTTATTATTTATATCTCTTGGGTTCTTGGGTGAATTAAAAGAGATAAGCAGAATTATAAAGCAAGCGTAATAAAGGCATGAATTAAAAATATTAACAAGAGATGTTGTAAATATATGTAATCATGTACTCTAAAATTAACTAGACTTTTATTGAGTCTTAATAATTATGCCCTGAGGTAATTCACTCATCAGGGGGGGCATTTAGATAATATATTATTCAAATATAATGTTGTCGCACCTCCTATATTGGATAAAGGTTATTATTCTTTTAAATTCCATTGTTTGAATTGGAATGGTTATATTAAAAATTACGTATTGATTTATTCTATTTATTACTTACGCAAGTTGTAACGCATAATCTTAGTGCCAGAAGGTTACATACAAAAAAATTGATATCAACATCGCTATGCATACAATGTGGATATATGTCACATATTGTATGGTTCCGGTCTGGTGTAATGAGGTTCTATTTCAAAAAAATTAGTAGTGAGTCGCAAAAAAATATCATGTGTGCTAAGGGGTGTTGAAATAAGCCATGAATTCAAGGTGTCTTTTTAGCTGCTCTGCTGTTCATGTACGAGCAAATTTTATCACCATTATCGCAGCACCATGCCGAGACTGATCTAAGCTCAATTGTTCATAAATCGGGTGCTGGAGTGAATTTTGTGCAATAAACCCAGTATTTAATCATCTGTAGTTTTTTGTTATCGAGTTACTTTCCACAGCCGTAGTAAAAAACCTTGTTAAATTGGTTGTATATTGGGTTTTATGCCTAATCATGCTTAAAAATAATTGTTCGTTTTACTAGAACAGTCTTTCTAGTTTTACTCTGTTTTTATTCAAATGTAGATAAATATACTTGCATCACTTCTTAGCAATAACAGTAGATAACAAGATGAATACAAATCCCCTAGAAGCATGCCAACAAGGCCTTGCTTGAAATTAAAGGTGAGCACTAACATGAAACCACTTATAACAACATGCTGCGCTATCGCATTAACGTTAGTACCAATGACTTTCACTCAAGCCAGTGAGGATAAAGAGATGACAAAAGCCAATATCATTACTTTACAAGCGAACCAAGACAAAGCAGAACCGTTAATTCACTTTCTGTCACAAGGTGTAAAACTGGTAGAAACAACAGAGCCTGATACGCTGTTTTGGGCATCGATTACCAGCCAAACCAATCCAAATCAATCGGTGATTTTCGACACCTTTAGCAGTGAAGAAGCGCAGCAAGCGCACTTTGAGGGTGAAGTACCTAAAGCTTTATCAGCACAAGCTAAAGCGCTGATCGTCAACGGCTGGGAGCAAGGCGTATTACCAAACATTCAAGATTCACATATTCTGGCCGAAAACCACACTGTAGACGTTAACCAAGTGCCGACATTGGCGAGTGTTATCTATTTTGAAGCTAAAGAAGATAAAAAAGGTGAGCTAAATGCTCTTCTTAAAAGTGCAAAGTCTATTGTTGCGGAAACTGAGCCAGGCACACTACATTGGTTCGCTTTGGACTTAGGCGAAGGTAAATTTGCGATTGTTGATTTCTTCTCAAATCAAGAGGCACTAAATGCACACTTTAATGGCAAGGTTGCTTCTGCACTGCAAGCAAACGCAGAATCACTGGTGAAAGGTGGATGGGAAAGTATCATTAGTAACATCGCCCATTACCAGGTTAATGATATTCTTGTGCGCTAATTTCTCGCTGATATAGCTGTGTAGTCATTCGCGTATTTTTGTATTGTAGCTGTGCCCAGAAACAAGCATCAGCCTGCTTCTGGGCGATAATTAACGACAAGATGCATGATCTCTGTTGCTACTAGAAACCATCTTTAATTGAAGTGGACGTTTCCAGTAAAGGCACCCACCGAGATGACGGCGTCACAATTTGTTGTAAATACATAGTTTGGCTCTGGGCATAACCCTGGTGCCGTCAGCGGCCAATATAAGTCAATAGAACCTACAAACTTATCGCCACAATTTGTTCTGTGGAGCAAATCAGCGGCTAGCTGGAATGCTTCTTTGATATCAACTTTAACTTGATCGAACGGTATCCCTCTGATCCCTAATCGGGCAGGAATTTCAGCTGGCCCGCCAACAAGTCTATATTCTGGACCTGGCCATGAAACGGTTTCAGTGAAGACAAGCCATGTGTGATCTGTGGCGCCTGAAGTTCTTTTTAGTTCAGAGATATCTTCCACTTTACTGAATGTTCTGGTTGCCGACGTGTATCTTTCTTCCATTAGTGGTGCATAAACAGCTGTATCCGTACCAATACCGTTTCTTCGTAGGGGAGTAGAGTTACTCATAGCAATTCCTTTAAATGATTACGTTAAAGTTAGGTGTTCTTCTGTGAGTGGTTTCTCATCCACTCTGCACAACAATACACATCAAGTTACTTAATAAAAGCGTAGTCTCAGAATACCCATATGCAAATGATTTTCATTTGAAGTGGTAATTAAAAACTGCTTAAACAGTGTTCTTTGTTGGAAGGCTACTCTTTTATCGAGTAGTGAATTGTTTATAACTTACTGTTATTAATGAAAATGATGCAGGTTAGAAATTTATGTCTGTGAAAGGAAACTTATTGTTTCAATATTAAGAATTTTAAAATGTGGGAGATGAGAGTAAATTCTGGCTCTATTTTACGATAAATCAATATAACACAAGATTATGTGACGTTGTCACTCTGTGCTTTGAGGAATTCTGTATATAATCAGTCACAGTCACTGAAGTTATTAAAGTTAACTTTCTCATTTTTCACTGTTTTCACCACCGTCGCTGCTTTTAATTGATCACGCTTTCAAGGGGTGGATAGATTTTGTTTATGAAGGGAGTGGACAGCCATCGAGTTCGTGCTAATGGAAGCGACGTAAGATAAACAGTGATCCTCAATCCAGATCTGCTCTAAACATCGTTAAAATGAACGTACTTTTATTATTTGAAAGGATAGGTAGATATAATTTGTCTGACATATTGCATTTAAACCCTGAACATCATTGTATTATGAGAATTATAAGTTAATGAGTAAAAAGCTAGTTTTAATCACATTGGTATCGCTTGCCGTAACTGGTTGTAATGACAAGGATTCAACCCCTACCGGAGATGATCTAAACCCACCGACAGGCGGCACTTCTCCTACAACTTATACGGGCACGCTCTTAACATCAGGTAAGGTTGTTACTGGAGAGGTTGATTGTAATGGTGCTCGTGTAAACAACGGCACCTTCGAAGTGATGCAAGGGGCGACTTTCAGTTGTAACTTAGGCCATATCGAGCTTGGCCAATTTACTGCTTCTTTCCCAAGTGAAAATCGTATCCAAGCTTTTAATGACAAAACTTCTGTGTCATTTGATCTTGTCACTCAGCATGGCCAAAATGCCACTAAAGTGTTGCAATCGGTAGATTCTTGCGAAACGGATGATGCCATCTGTCTTCAAGATATGGATGCTTTTGATATTGAAGAGGTCTATCAACACCTCTCAGATGATGCCGAAGTGGATGCATATTTAATATCAGTGAAAGAAAAGTCAACCGATGAGGTCGGTAATGCCCCTAGCTCTCACGTTGATGATACGGTTGTCCCGGTTGTTGATCCTGATGCGAATAACAACCTGAATTCGAATTTTGTTTCTGCGGCGGCGGAAGCGACTTATGCTTATAAACCTTCACCCGAAGCTAAGGTTCTCACGCGAACTAAGCTCACTGACATTAACGGTGTGCCTATTTCAGGGGTGAGTTTCTTTTCTAGCAACGCTAGCGGGATCACTGATGAGAATGGGGAGTTTGAATACCTATGGGGTGATGCCATAACATTTGGCATTGATACGTTTGAATTTGGGAAAATAACGGGTAATCAGGTTAGCTACAAAATAACGGATGTGACTGATAATACCGTAACACAAGCGAACATACAGGCTTTGGTTGAGCGTTATGCCGATCGTCGCTCAGACCGTCTTGTTATTACTGAAAAAGTTCAAAACACGTTCGCAAAATACCCGAACCTTATCAATGAACTGATCAATGTTTCATTACCTAATGGCAGTAGGTTAGTTGGCTCTAATTTTGAGTTGCCTAATGAATTTGAAGCGCAATTTCAGAACGGTTTAACCGCAGAAATTGACGGTGAACTACGCCAACCCGCGGTATATAGTCGCTCAATGCGTCAACCAGTCGCTTTAGCTCAACATAACGGCCAATACGTGACGGAATCGCTCAATCAAATTTTCCGTAATGTTGAAACATTTCATGTATTTAATGACAATGGCAGTTTCTACGGTTCAACGGGTTATACACGTGGTATGCGGGCGTTAAACATCTCTAATCGAGCGTTTCCTGTGATGATGGCGCGTGCAGATAAAAACCGTGAAATCAATATCGGTGAGCAGCAAGCATGGACTCGTGAAGGAAAACCATACATCGCGGAGTGGCCTGGGGTTGTTATGCCTGATATCCCAGTTGTTTCTAAAGACACTGTAACGTTCGGGCTCCCATTCGTGACAGCTGGTGAAATAGGCTCAGGCAAAGTCGTCTTTATGGGCAACGGCCTGTACCCAAGTATTCTGTCATGCCCTAATAGCTATTGGGCGAACCGTGGACTTCGAATAGATAGCTCTGCTAAAAGCTGCACCATACAGAACACTGAAAACGAACTGCATGACGATAAGGGCAGCATGAAGCAGTTCTTCTCCAATCTCTTTCAGTGGTTTAATAACGGAGCGTCAACGAAAGGGCTGAAAGTGGCGACAAACATTGATGTTGCCTATGCTGCCAAGCACCAATCCGAGCTAGGGCAACAATATGACTTCTTTATCAGTTCAGAATATGGCTTTGGTGAGGTCGTAAAATTAGGTAACAGCGGGTTATCTTCTATTTCAGCTTCCGATACGCCAATCTTAATTTTACAAGCTTACCCACCTAAGGTAGTAAAAGATGGCCGAACCAATCAATTTATCTCTGACTTAAGTTCTCCAAATCTTAGCCAAGACGACATCACAGCCCTCATTAAATACGTTGATGAAGGTGGTAGCGTGCTGTTTATGGATGCCATCCCAACATTGAACCCTGAGCCTATTGGTCGCTTAGCTGATGCAGCGGGTATATCGGTGGGTGGAGAGAATGTGACGCCAACAAGCCAAGCCTTCTGTGGATCTTCATACTATTGCCAAAGTATGTATCCAAACCTACATGTTAAAAGCGAAAAGGAGATGGTGGTTCTTGAGCGATTCCAAGATCATGAGGGCGAGCAACCTTTCACCGTAAACCAAGATGGTAGCGTTGAATGGATCAAAGATGAAACCAAGATCAAGTTCGAAATCCCAACTTATGAAAAGCGTGAACTCGATGGCGATGGTCAGTCGGTCATGGTCACTAAGCATGCCCGTATCTTCGTTGACTCTCCTGAAGAACGTGAAGCCGCTATTGCTGAGCTGCAAGCCGCGTTTGAAGGGGCACCAGTGTGCAGCAATAAATACGAATACGAGTTCAACTGTATTGAAACACGTCCAGGCCATGGGTATACCGTTCGTGGTAACTACCATCGTCCTGATTTTGATCGTTATGAAGTGAGCAAAGACGTTATTGAGTCCATGGTGAAATCGGCCAACCTTGGCTCAAACTTTACTGCGTTATACGATCATGAGATCTATTACCGTAGCAAAGGTGCACAAGGTAAGCGCTTACCCGCAGTTGAGCTAAACCAGATCTACGATAACTTATCAATATGGATGTGGAATGATAACCCATACCGTTTCGAAATCGATGTTCAAGATGAACTTGGTTTCAAGCAAGCGGTTCAGTTCTTAAACTGTTACACCGACGGCCAACATCAGACTGACGCTGTAGAAGCGCAATGCCCAGCGAACCTAAAGGCATCCCTTGTTCGCCATGGTATGATTCATGGCCAAGGCGAACTTAATGGTCAATTGAACCCAAGCTATCCGCTAAACTACATGGAGAAACCGCTCACTCGGATTATGCTTGGTCGCTCTTACTGGGATCATGACATTACCGTTGATACGACGATGTATCCCGGACGTACAGTCGGTACGACTTCCAACGGCTCTGCCACTATTCAAACTAACGGTAATGCGGTTACTTACTCAGCAGGTAACAACCAATCTACCGGTTTCTGGGCACCTCAATTACAAAAGGTAACGGTAAGTAATGGGGTAGCAGCCACCATCACCGTCATGATGGCAGATGATCTGACTGGGAAACCAAAACATGAAACCAGTCTAAAACGCCCGCCACGTATGCAAACCAGCTACCGTTATGACGGCTCTAGCTTAACGTTTAGCGCGCCTTATGGCGGTTTAATCTACATTCAGCCTAAAGTGAAGGAGTTGGGTGAAGTCACTTATGACTTACAGGGCGTAGAAAAAGCGGCGTGGTGGAAAGAAGGCAAATGGGTTCACACTCCTGAGTCCGCCGCAGCGCCAATTGCCGAAGTCGACACGGGATCGTTCATCTACACCACCGCCATAAACAACGTGAGAACGATGGATCTCAACAAATTTGCTGCTGACATGAACCGTTTTGCTGAAGCCGCGAGTGATTTCTATGGCCGTGATGAAGTGAGCGAAAATGGGTTACATCGCCGTTTTACGTCTTCTTCGCTTGAAGAATTCCGTCATCGTTTTGTTAATGACGTGCAAATTTCCATTGGTGCGGCTCATTCTGGTTACCCTGTTATGAATACGGGCTTTAATGCAGAGAAGACCACCGTGCCTACGAATGCATTAAATGACTGGTTGCTGTGGCATGAAGTTGGCCACAACTTAGCGTCAGCCCCTTTCTTGGCTCCGGGCAGTACTGAAGTTACGAACAACCTACTGGCTCTATACATGCAAGAGCTGGAAGGGCGTAATGAAAACCCTCGTATGGATCGTATTATTTTCGATATCAAGAAAGCGCCAAGGTGGTTAAGTGCCAATGATGGACATGCTTGGTCTCATGGGAATGCTGGCATGCGCCTTGTCATGTTCGGCCAGCTTAAAGTATGGGCAGAGTCAAATTTCGCCATTGACGATTGGTATGCTGACTCTTCTAAAAAGTCATCTATTTATGGCGCTGATGAAGGTTGGAACATGTTTAAGTTAATGCATCGTAAAGCACGCGGCGACAAACAGGGTGACAAAGGGAGCAATTATTGTGATTCTCGCGCCACGGGGTTGTCGGGTGCTGATTTGATGATGTTATGCAGCTCATATGTTTCAGGTTACGATTTAAGTGATTTCTTCCGTACTTGGAATGTAGGTGAAACATCAATAACTAACCCAGATGGCACAAAAGTTTATACGGGGGGGATCAGTAATGAAGGTTTAAACAAGTTGCGAGAACTTCGTTTAGAGAAGCCTAAAAATGATCCGCTAAAAATGGACTCCATAGACTACAGCTACAACTAATTTGAGTTTGGGCTAATTTCAGCTGCTTCACTTGGCTCTTTTCGTGCCTAACTTAGTTAAAATCACCACAATAGCTCATTATTGTGGTGATTTTTTGTTAGGTCTCTAAAGTGGCAATCTTGGGCATTCGATTGGTTTTTTATTGGGTTGATGACGGTGAATTTAATGTTGGGTAATCGATGTAGCCCCGTTCGTTACCACCAAATAGCGTTGAGCTATCTAGTGCTGTTAATGGTTGATTATGTTTCAAACGGGAAACTAAATCGGGATTGGAAACAAACGGACGTCCAAACGCAATCAAATCCGCATAACCTTTTTCCAATATTTCATTAGCGCGTTGTTGGGTGTAACTCCCAGCTACGATAATGGTATTGGTGAAGTGTTGGCGCAGCTCAACTCGAAAGCTTTCAGGAATAACAGGTGCGTCGTCCCAATCGGCTTCAGACAAATGAAGATAAGCAATATCGCGGGCTTGAAGTTGCTGAGAAGCCTCTATCATTGTCGGTACGATATCGGGACAGTTCATGTCTTTGAAGGTGATGAATGGGGCGAGTCGGACACCAACTTTATTCGCACCGATTTCATTGATCACAGCATCGACCACTTCTAATAAAAAGCGGATACGGTTTTCACGAAGGCCGCCGTAATGATCCGTGCGGTGGTTAGAGTTTGTGCGTAGGAACTGATCAATCAGGTATCCATTACCAGCATGAATTTCAACGCCATCAAAACCAGCTTCAATGGCGCGTTGGGCTGTCGTTGCAAAATCTTTAATTACTCGATTAATGTCAGTCTGGAGCATAGCTCTTGGCTTAACACAGTCGACCATGCTGCCATTACCATGTTTATCGGCAATCCACACTTGAGTTTCGACAGGAGCCAGTGCGGAAGGGGCGATAGGTAATTTCCCTTGTTGAAAATGTGGATGAGATACTCGCCCAACATGCCAAAGTTGACAAAACATTGCGGCACCTTGCTTTTTTGCCGCTTGAGTGACCATTTTCCAACCTGCCACTTGTTCATCTGTGTATCCTCCGGGCGTGAAAGAGTAGCCTTGAGAGTCATCAGAGATCTGTGTTGCTTCTGAAATGATGAGTCCGGCACTGGCTCTTTGTTGATAATAGGTTGCCATCATTTGGTTCGGAATGTTACCCGGTTGAGTTGTGCGTGCGCGAGTCATTGGTGCCATCACCACTCGATTGTGAAGCGTTAATTGTTTTAATTGCGTTGATTCAAATAGTTTGTTCATCGTTGTTTCCTTCGCTCAGTGGTTGCGTTGTTTTTTGATTTACTGATTTCATTCAATCTTGTATTGATGAAGCCAGTATATTGTTTAGGTTTGATTTGATAATTGAGTAATATATGAATTGATTATTTAGATAAGCTGAAGAATGAAGAATGAAGAAGTGAGGAGGGAATGTGGACAAATTTGCAGACATGACGCTGTTCGTTAGCATCGTTAAAAACCAAGGTCTTGCGGCGGCAGGCAGAGAGTTAGGTTTATCCCCTGCAACAGTGACTGCAAGGCTAAAGGCATTAGAAGATCGTTACGGGGTAAAACTGCTTAACCGGAGTACTCGTCACCTTTCCTTGACTGATGCCGGATCTTTGTACCATCAAGCTTGTTTGGAAATTATTGATAGCGTAAAAGAAACAGAAAATTTGTTACACACAGGGACTCATGAAGTCCGTGGCACACTGAAAGTGTCTGCTCCGCGAGACATCGGCAAGCAATACATTGCGCCTATCTTGTCGGAGTTTGCTGAAAAATACCCTGATGTGGTTCCTTACCTTTATCTTAATGACAATCTCTCGAACTTGGCTGAGTCTGGGTTAGACCTTGTGATTCGTTACGGAGAGTTGGCTGACAGTAACCTTATTTCGCGGAAGCTGGCATTGAGCAAGCGCGTGTTGTGTGCCTCTCCTGAATATTTGGCGAGAAAAGGGACGCCGATGACCCCGCAAGAGTTGGTCAATCACGATTGTTTAGCCATGGTGCGCAGTAATGAAGAGCTGAAAACCTGGCACTTTCAAGATGATGATCAGCACAGCACGATAACACTGGCACCTAAGCGCTTTGCTGATGATGGAGAAGTGATCCGCCAGTGGGCATTGGATGGCGCTGGCATTGCTTTAAAGTCGATTTTAGATGTGAAAGAAGACATTGAGCATCAACGTTTAGTTACCGTTTTGGATGGGTATATGAAGAACTTTAACACGGCAACATCTTCGGCTGGTGCAGATTTGAATGTGATATATCAAAGTAGGCAATATCAACCAAAGAGGCTTCGGCTGTTTTTGGATTTTCTATTTCAAAAGTTCAAATAGATACCAAACAAAGCCCTCAACAAACTGTTTGATGAGGGTAAACATTTTCTATTAAAGAACGCTATTTGAGAAAAGGGTATCATGCATTAGGCGCATTCTTTCGCTACGTCTTTTAATGAATGACGTTGATACGCAATAACATCAGCGTAAAACTTCACTGTTGAGGACACTGGAATAATGCTCTGCGAACTCAAATTGAGACACTCCTTGAACAATTGAAATACGCCTTGAACCAGTAGGGACAACAAAAGTGTTACCGCACTGATTATTGTGTTCAGAGTCTGTAATATTAACACCCAAAAATTGCGAGCTTTGCTGAATATTTTTGATGCCTTTTGTCATGATCACCGTCGCTAGTGGATCGAAAATAGGCACAGGGATCCCTTCGTTGCTAGCGCCAATTTTCTTTTTAAAGATGTTTTTGGCAAGGGTAGCAATGGGATCGGAAGCGGTGATTTTACCAACGTAACTCGGACCTAATATAACGTGATTACAGGCATCGAGTGGAATTAGGGTGAGAGAAATTGACGATTCAAACACCATTTTTGCAGCTAACGGATCAATAAATACGTTCCATTCGGCAGCATGGTTAGTGGCGTAAATGGCTCCTTGCCCCCAATCGGGTTGTGCGTTGTTTAATAAATCGACGTTACCATCAACATACACTGCGCCTGCCATTGCGTAAATGGCTTCAATTTTGCCGATGTTTGTATCTGGGTATTGTTCCAACATTTTGGCAATGTTCGTAAAGCCACCTAAAGAGAGTAATGTAATATTTTCGTCGGTTCGGCTCAGTGTCTCAGCGAGGTATTGCCACGCAGGGCGATCGTCAATGTTTATGTTTGTTTTGGGATTTAAAGTGCCGAGTAACCCCATCATATCGTTCATGTCATTTTTAAATGCTTGTGGGAAAACGTGTGAACACTCTAAGGGCGAGCTGGCTCCGACACACACGCTAACTTGAGTTTGATTGCCCAATTCCATCAGAGTTTTTGCAATGATTGTCCCCCAGCGTAAGTCGGTTTCTCCACATCCTGTGACCGTTATACCGATGATTTCAATGGTAGGGTTTTTCATTAAATAGAGTAGGGAGAGTACATCGTCCCAGCCCATGTCAGTATCGATAATGACTTTTTTTGGTTTGTTCATTGATTCTTCCTTGTAAACACTTTCCATTTAATAACGTGGGGTGAAGTTGTCTTGATGACTTAGTGATAGGGAAGGTCAGTATTTACTGATTGTATCTATAGAAGGTAGTGGTGTTTGTTCATCACGGAATTGACTTCACAGATTATGAATCAGTCTTGATAAAAGGCCATTCAGTTCGAATAGTTGACGATACTTGTATAAAAACTCGCCTTTAAGAACTCGATCAAGAGGGAACTTACGCCAGATAGATAAATAATTTACGGAATGCCGGTTTTTTTGATGTGCATTGTTTAGCCCTCATTTATTTGTCTGTACAATTAAAAATATATTTATGGCTGTTTTCTTTGTCTTGGTCTGAGTTCGGTATATATGGTTTTAATCCGTATATCTCCCCAAATCAGAGATATATACGGATCTCAGTCATATAGTTAATGTTATGTGCTAAAGAGGGGTTATGAATAACTTTGAATTAAGGAATGATGAGAATGGAATCGAGAAAGTTCTCATATTAAAAGGTGCATGGAGTGATGATTACGCATGTTACATGCAAGAACACGGTATTTTTGCACTAAGACTATCTGATTCATTCGGGTTCAAAGGACATGATCTTTCATTTCTTTCAAAGTTGGCTTTCTTAAGAAGCTTAGAACTTTATTGCTGGGAGTCCAAAGGTGTAAAGATCATTGAATCACTGCCGCAATTAGAGGTCATTGGTTTGCAATATAAGTCGGCTCAGAAAGTTGATTTTTCATCGTTTTCAAAATTAAAAGTAGCTAAGGTTACGTGGTCTAAGGGTTTAAGCTCGTTGCTTGACCTTTCTACGGTTGAACATCTAAATATCCAAAATTACCCTCAGAGTAATTTAGAGGCTATTTCGGCAATGTCTGGACTCAAAAAGTTATACCTTACATCAAGGAAGCTCGGATCTTTAAAGGGTATCGAAAAACTAACTAACCTTGAGGTTTTAGACCTGTATAACTGTCCAAACTTGTTATCATTGAGTGGTACTGAACGTTGTCTGCATCTAAAAGCAATAGAAATTGAAGCATGCAATCGTGTCAGCACATAACAAGGCAATCAAGGTGACCCGTTACACTCGGCGATTTTGGTTCGAGGTTCGGTGTGTGTTGTTAGTTTAGCGCGGGGCACCTTATTGCAGGCGTTATACCAATCACGTAATAAATAAAAGGATCAGACTTTGAATCGAGGAATGTACTCATCTTTTATTAACAATGAAATGTATAGAAACTGTGAAAAAGAATGGGTCGTAGAGCTTGAGAAGTACCATCGATATTGGTACGACTTAGTCGTCAATCCAGACGATGTCGCAGAGTACTTTGATACTCGAAAACTAGTAGTTAATCACTTAAAAAGAATCAAGAAAGAAGTTGAGGAACATTTAGAGAAGCGCTTTGTTTATTTCATTTGCTCAAGAGAAAGAGTTCGATTCAATACTAAGAAAAAGCCTTCGTATAATCCGTTTACAAAAAACACGAAAATACATCTTCTGGTTGGTGAACATGGTGCAAAAAGAAGCATCAAGTGCAAGTTTGTCGATGTTAATACACAAATGATATGCAATCCAGATTTAACTCTGACAGAAAAATACATCACTATTAAAGACTCGACAGGGCATTTGACTACTTATCCCATTCATGACTTTTTGGAGCAAACAAATATACCTTTAGGTATAGATAGTAGAGTTGAGTATGTAGGGTATACCAAGAATCCACATACGAGACCAACAAATGGTTCGCACACTGGATTAAGTGATGTTTTGTACAAAATAGCTGAAGAAAAAAGAGACTCTCTGATTTATTTCAATGTTTTTAAGGTGCTTTCGCATGCAAAAAACAATGATAAGCTAGTGAATTTTACTATACCTAACTCAATGACAAATGAGATAGATGTTGAGTTAGAAGGACAAATATTAGAAAAATGCTTTATATTCTACTTTGATTCTATGAATCAAACCAGAAATAAAGAAAATGAGTATTCTGAGTTAGAGAAAAGCTTAGTAAAATTGTCAAATGAAAACAAAATAAAATCTATTCATATAAGTTATGAGTTTGAGCATCCAAATGAATATGGCATGTTTTCATCATCAAAAGTTACACCCTGTATTAGTCATGTGTTTACAGTTTGTAAGTCTGGAGATGGCGTTGAAATAAAGGATGGCTCTTCGATCTTTGAACAATTGGTATAACAAAGCAATCAAGGTGACGCGTTACACTCGGCGATTTTGGTTTGGAGTTTAGTGTGCTTTGCTGGTTCAGCGGGGCGCACCTTATTGCAGGCGTTATGTTTTTCTCGAAATTGGGATAAATTAGTGGATATTGAAATTCTATTTAAAGTAGTGACTCCGGTTATAGCAATATTTTCCTTGGTAATATCGATGATGAGTTTTCGAAACTCTAAAAGGAAAAATCAGCTAGATTTTCAGATACAAGAAGACAAAGAGCTTAGCGAGTATGCTATATCTTTGCTAGAAAGTGCTTATAAGGCACTTACAGACAATGGTGAAAGTGTATCTCCTCCGAAAGCGAGTCGTCTCAATTGGTTGACTGCTGCTCGTTATATAATGCGGTTCTATGCCCTTCGTAAAAACTTAAAGACAGAAAGGTATAAGTTAATCTGTGATGAAAATGCGGAACAGTGGAGGCATGAATTTTATAAGTTGCTAAAAAGCAATGAGTTCAACAACCCTGGGTACTTTTCGGGGAAGCATATGCTTCAGTCTTCTGAGAATATTGAACCAAACTCGGCTGTTGTAATTATTGAGTTTGCGCGTTGGTCTGAAACTTATGAAGACCCAATAGATTCCTATGATTATAAAAAAACCATAGCTAGTTCCCCAAGAGTTCTTGATGGGCAAATCGGTCTTCAAGTGTATCTATCTAACTTGGAAAGCGAGAGGGCAGTAAAGGCTGAACAACAAACATAACAATCTGTTTAAGAGTGATTCGCAACGCTTGGCATTTTTGCTATGCGTCGCGTTTAGTGTTTAAGGTGGTATGCAGGGGCTTCGGTATTGCGTTGCTCACACCTTAACAGGGCGTTATGTGCCAGAAGGAGTACAAATGAAATTTGAGTTTTTCTCTGATACGGAGAACTTTGCATTCAAGGTTGACGAGCCAACACAGTGCTCAGTTTGTTTTAAAGTAGGCATATGGTTCGACGCTGGAATGTACCCAGGGCAAACTGACATCGAGTGTATTTGTGATTCTTGTTTGTCTTCTGGCGCTTTGATAGAACTAGATATTGAACCTAACGATTGCGCTGAGAGTGATACAGAAGACTCAAAGACTATCACCTATAAAACTCCATCCTTACCTTGTTGGCAAGACCATGAGTGGCCATTAATTAGTGGCCAGTATCCAGTTTTTGAGCGAATAGCTTCAAAAGAGGACTTCACAGATAAACAAGAGTTCATTGAAGCTCATATTCCAGAAGATATCAATGTAGACTTAGATTGGTTATGGGCAACGTTACCGAATGAAAGGCTTAAGAATTACACAGAGGCAGGTAATGTATCAGTATATTTGTTTAGCCTTGGTAAACGGAAATATTGGTTTTTCGATTGTAACTAGCACATAACAAGCAATTTAAGAGGGATTCACAACGCTCGGCATTTTTGCTTCTACTTCAAATTTAGTGTTTATTGCACAATGCTTTAGGGTTGGGCGGAGGCGTTGTTCACCCCTTAATTGGGCGTTATGCGTCCTAAGTCAGAATTCTTTCTCTCTGTTCAACGATAGAAACGAAGCATTTTTATTTGTTGAAATGAGAGGCTCTCTTTTGGGGCTTATCGAAGGTTCAGCTTAGTTCTCGCTGCTTAATGGTGTTTTTAATTTCATGGCTTTTAGGCGAGAGTTTCTGGCGTTATGGTTCGTAGATTCCAGCCGTGAAATTCGTATTTTTGAGTGGCGTTGTTTTCAGTTTCAACTATTGGCAGTCGTTTGTTTTTGTTCACAAAGTGTGTTGTCTGTGGGTTATTTGGTTCGCTTAATTCAGGCTGGTCAATTAGAATTGGTTTTTAGATTATTTTGGCCAATCAGTTCTTTGCCAAGTGGCGGTAGCGTTCAAAAGGTACGCATAA